>NZ_CAXUQR020000001.1:1905000-1907500 GCF_964253495.1 Pseudoxanthomonas sp. LjRoot127 | reverse complement strand
CAGAGGTTCGTCCACTCCGGTCCTCTCGTACTAGGAGCAGCCCCTCTCAAACTTCCAACGCCCATGGCAGATAGGGACCGAACTGTCTCACGACGTTCTGAACCCAGCTCGCGTACCACTTTAAATGGCGAACAGCCATACCCTTGGGACCGACTACAGCCCCAGGATGTGATGAGCCGACATCGAGGTGCCAAACACCGCCGTCGATATGAACTCTTGGGCGGTATCAGCCTGTTATCCCCGGAGTACCTTTTATCCGTTGAGCGATGGCCCTTCCATACAGAACCACCGGATCACTAAGTCCTACTTTCGTACCTGCTTGATCCGTCGATCTCGCAGTCAAGCACGCTTATGCCTTTGCACACAGTGCGCGATGTCCGACCGCGCTGAGCGTACCTTCGAGCTCCTCCGTTACTCTTTGGGAGGAGACCGCCCCAGTCAAACTACCCACCATACATGGTCCCCGATCCGGATTACGGACCTAGGTTAGAACGTCAAGCACATCAGGGTGGTATTTCAAGGTTGGCTCCACCGAAGCTAGCGCCTCGGTTTCATAGCCTCCCACCTATCCTACACAGACGAACTCAACGTTCAATGTAAAGCTATAGTAAAGGTTCACGGGGTCTTTCCGTCTTGCCACGGGAACGCTGCATCTTCACAGCGATTTCAATTTCACTGAGTCTCGGGTGGAGACAGCGCCGCTGTCGTTACGCCATTCGTGCAGGTCGGAACTTACCCGACAAGGAATTTCGCTACCTTAGGACCGTTATAGTTACGGCCGCCGTTTACTGGGGCTTCGATCAAGAGCTTCGCCTTGCGGCTGACCCCATCAATTAACCTTCCAGCACCGGGCAGGCGTCACACCCTATACGTCCACTTTCGTGTTTGCAGAGTGCTGTGTTTTTGATAAACAGTCGCAGCGGCCTGGTTTCTGCGACCCCCCTCAGCTATAGCCCGCATGGGCCACCAAAGAGGGTGCACCTTCTCCCGAAGTTACGGTGCCATGTTGCCTAGTTCCTTCACCCGAGTTCTCTCAAGCGCCTGAGAATTCTCATCCTACCCACCTGTGTCGGTTTACGGTACGGTCTGCGTGAGCTGAAGCTTAGGAGCTTTTCCTGGAAGCGTGGTATCAGTGACTTCGTCCTAAAGGACTCGTCTCGGTGCTCGGTCTTAAAGGATCCCGGATTTGCCAAAGATCCAAACCTACCGCCTTTCCCCGGGACAACCAACGCCCGGTACACCTAACCTTCTCCGTCCCTCCATCGCACTCACGCGAGGTGCAGGAATATTAACCTGCTTCCCATCGACTACGGCTTTCGCCCTCGCCTTAGGGACCGACTAACCCTGCGTCGATTAACGTTGCGCAAGGAAACCTTGGGCTTTCGGCGTGCGGGCTTTTCACCCGCATTATCGTTACTCATGTCAGCATTCGCACTTCCGATACCTCCAGCAGCCTTCTCAAGCCACCTTCGCAGGCTTACGGAACGCTCCTCTACCGCGCATAACAAAGTTATGCACCCCAAGCTTCGGTTTCGTGCTTAGCCCCGTTAAATCTTCCGCGCAGACCGACTCGACCAGTGAGCTATTACGCTTTCTTTAAAGGGTGGCTGCTTCTAAGCCAACCTCCTGGCTGTCTGTGCCTTTCCACATCGTTTTCCACTTAGCACGAAATTTGGGACCTTAGCTGTGGGTCTGGGTTGTTTCCCTTTTCACGACGGACGTTAGCACCCGCCGTGTGTCTCCCGTACATTCTGTCTTGGTATTCGGAGTTTGCCATGGTTTGCTAAGACGCGATGTCCCGCTAGCCATAACAGTGCTCTACCCCCAAGAAGATTCATACGAGGCGCTACCTAAATAGCTTTCGAGGAGAACCAGCTATCTCCGGGTTCGATTAGCTTTTCACTCCTAATCACACCTCATCCCCTACCTTTGCAACGGGAGTGGGTTCGGGCCTCCAGTACCTGTTACGGCACCTTCACCCTGGGCATGACTAGATCACCCGGTTTCGGGTCTACTGCCCGCGACTATGCGCCCTTATCAGACTCGGTTTCCCTTCGCCTCCCCTATACGGTTAAGCTTGCCACGAACAGTAAGTCGCTGACCCATTATACAAAAGGTACGCAGTCACCCTTGCGGGCTCCTACTGCTTGTACGCACACGGTTTCAGGATCTATTTCACTCCCCTCTCCGGGGTTCTTTTCGCCTTTCCCTCACGGTACTGGTTCACTATCGGTCGGTCAGGAGTATTTAGCCTTGGAGGATGGTCCCCCCATGTTCAGACAGGGTTTCTCGTGCCCCGCCTTACTCGTCTTCACTGAAATGGTCTTTTCGAATACCGGGCTGTCACCGTCTATGGCCAGTCTTTCCAGACTGTTCTTCTAAAACCAATCCAGCTTAAGGGCTGGTCCCCGTTCGCTCGTCACTACTCAGGGAATCTCGGTTGATTTCTTTTCCTCCGGTTACTTAGATATTTCAGTTCACCGGGTTTGCTTCCAGCAGC
>NZ_CAXUQR020000001.1:0-1902500 GCF_964253495.1 Pseudoxanthomonas sp. LjRoot127 | reverse complement strand
TTCCCTTCCCATGGCGCCTTCCCGTTCCGGCAAGGCCCCGTGCGTCGGGGGAGGGAAAGTATGGCCGGTTCTCCCGGCTTTGGGAAGGGGTCGGAGAAGAAAAATTCACACTGCGTCGACCGGCATTCCTGCAATCCCTTCCGCTGCTCAGCCGGTCACCAGGCGAACGCGCGCGAAGTTGCGCTTGCCCACCTGGAGAACGCCCTCGAAACCGGGCGCAAGGTGCAGTCCGGCATCCTCCACCACGTCGCCTTCCAGCTTTACCGCACGCTCCTTGAGCTTGCGGTTCGCCTCCGAATTGCTGGGCGTGATGCCGGCGGCCGTCAGCAGCGCCGCGATGCGGATGCCCTCTGCAGGCACCACGACATCCTTCAGCTCGAGCAGCGAGGTGTCGCCCTGGCCCGTGACGACGGCATGCCAGCCGGTGATGGCCTTCTCCGCTTCGGCGGCATCGTGGAAACGGGCCGCCAACTCGCGCGCCAGCCGGAGCTTCACATCGCGCGGGTTCAGCTCGCCGCCGTCGACGGACGCTTTCAGCGTGGCGGCTTCCGCGCCGCCGATCTCGAAGCTCAGCAACTCTATCCAGCGCCACATCAACGCGTCGCCGATCTTCATGGTCTTGGTGACGATGTCGATGGCCGGCTCGCTGACCCCGATGTAGTTGCCCAGCGACTTCGACATCTTGTTGACGCCATCCAGGCCTTCCAGCAGCGGCATGGTCAGCACGACCTGGGGTGCCTGGCCGTGGTGCTCCTGCAGGCCGCGCCCCATCAGCAGGTTGAACTTCTGGTCCGTGCCGCCAAGTTCGACATCCGCCTGCAGCGCCACGGAGTCGTAGCCCTGCACCAGCGGGTAAAGGAACTCGTGGATCGCGATCGACTGCTGCGCCGCGTAACGCTTGGCGAAATCGTCGCGCTCCAGCATCCGCGCGACAGTGTGCTGGCCGGCGAGGCGAATCATGTCCGCCGCGCCCATCCTGCCGAACCATTCGGAGTTGAAGCGGACTTCGGTCTTCTCGCGGTCCAATACCTTGAATACCTGCTCCTCATAGGTGCGGGCATTGGCCAACACATCCTCGCGGGTCAGCGGCTTGCGGGTCGCGTTCTTGCCCGACGGGTCGCCGATCATTCCGGTGAAGTCGCCGATCAGGAAAATCACTTGGTGGCCCAGGTCCTGGAACTGGCGCATCTTGTTCAGCAGCACTGTATGACCCATATGCAGGTCGGGCGCCGTGGGGTCGAACCCCGCCTTCACGCGCAGCGGACGGCCGGAGGCGAGGCGCGCCTGCAGGTCTTCGATCTTCAGTATTTCGTCGGCACCACGGCCGATCAGGGCAAGCGCTTCTGCGGAGGACACGGGATAGCGGTTCCAGATAGAGGGGCCACGTGAAGGCCAAGTCAGTGACGTGAAGTTACCGTTAAAAGAAAGTAAACAGTGATACCAATCAAAAAAGCTATTTGACTCAATGGTTTGACGCGAAGTCTTCGCGTGTCTATGGTACGCCGATTGGGGCTTTGCCTTGGCCCCGGGGTGCAACCTTGATGCAAACTCATGGGGGCGGCAACAGCCGCAAGCAACTGTTCCGCGAGCGCCTGGGGGTGCTCCGCGATAGCGCCGTGAAGCGTCATCTGCCGGAGGGGCGATGGACGCGACGCCACTGGATCCACGCCACCCTGTTCACCACCATCGGCGTGCTGATGGCGACGATCGTGCCGGGCTTCTCGAGTGCGATCCAGGCGCCGGTCTCCGAACCGCGCAACACCTTGCTGCTTGATCTGCCCGAACTGTCCGCAGAGCGCCAGGCCGGTATCGCCGGCGACAGCTGGCAAGTGGTGCGGGTGAAGCGCGGCCAGACGCTGGGCGCGATCTTCGAGGAGCTGGGCATCCCGGCCGCGACGCTGCACCGCATCCTGGACAACGCGGATGCCAAGAAGGCGCTGACCCGCCTGAAGCCCGGCACCGAGATCGCCTTCGACCTGCCGGTGACCGGCGGCCTGCGCACCCTGCGCTACGACCGCGATCCCAGCCATCGCGTCGAACTCGTGGTCGGCGAGGACAAGGTCACCGAGCGCGTGATCGCGCGCGAGACCACGACCCGTACCGTCGTGCTGAGCGGCAAGGTGGGGCGTTCGCTCAACCGGTCGGCCCGCAAGGCGGGGCTGACGTCCGCCAACATCAATTCGATGACGGACGAGATCTTCAAGTACGACATCGACTTCAATTCCGACCTGGGACCGGAAGACCGTTTCAGCGTGGTGGTCGAACAGACGTGGCGCGAGGGCGAGCTGATCAGCACCGGCCCCGTGCAGGCCGCCACGTTCACCGTCGACGGGAAACTGCATTCGGGCTTCCGATTCACGCGTCCGGGCGGCAAACCGGAGTACTTCACCGCCGCAGGCCGGCCGCTGAAGAAGAACTTCATCCGCATGCCGATTGCGTATGCGCGCATGAGCTCGAAGTTCGGTGCGCGCCGCCATCCGGTGCTGGGCACGATGCGCATGCACAAGGGCGTGGACTATGCCGCCTCGACGGGTACGCCGATCATGGCGGCCGGCGATGGCCGCGTGCAGTTCGCAGGGTGGCAGGGCGGCTACGGCCGTACCGTGATCCTCGACCACGGCCGCGGCCATACCACGCTGTACGCGCACATGTCGCGCCTGGGCAAGATCAAGCCGGGCCAGCGCGTCGCGCAGGGCACGGTGATCGGTTATGTCGGCACCACTGGGCTGTCGACCGGCCCGCACCTGCATTACGAATTCCGCATCAACGGCGTGCATCGCAATCCGCTGTCGGTGACGATGCCGCCGCCGGAGCCGCTGTCCGGCGCGCAGCTGGCGGCGTATCGCACGTACACGGCCAACGCGCTGGCACGTATCCGCACGGTGGAAGACATCATCTATGCCGATGTCGGCCCCGCCGACGAGGCGAAGGCAACCACCGTCGCCGCCGCCAAGCCTGCCAACAGCAAGAAGGGCGGCAAAGGCTGAGCCCGGCGCATGGCGGTGAACAAGAAAAGGCGGGACACTGTCCCGCCTTTTCTTTGCGTGACGTTCCCGCATGACCGACGCCATCGACGCCACCGTTTCCGAGCTCTACCTGGGCCTGATGTCGGGCACCAGCGCCGACGGCATCGACGCCGCCCTGGTGCGCTTCGAGGGTGAGGGCCGCGCCCTGCGGTGCGACTTGGTGCGGGGCCACACGTTCGCTTGGGATCCCGCCTTGCGCACGACGCTCGTTGCGCTCGGCCAGGGTGCGGACAGCGTGTCGCTGGATACGGTGGGCCTGCTCGATGCCCGCATCGCCATCGCATTCGCCGATGCCGCGCTGTCGCTGCTGCAGGCCGCTGGCGTGCCGCGCGGCCGCGTCCGTGCGATCGGCTCCCACGGCCAGACGGTGCGCCACCGGCCGCATGCGGAGCCGCCGTTCACCTGGCAACTCGGCGATGGCAACGTCATCGCCGAACGCAGCGGCATGACAACGGTCGCCGACTTCCGTCGCCGCGATGTGGCGGCGGGCGGCCAGGGCGCGCCGCTGATGCCGGCGTTCCATGCCGCGCTGCTGGGATCGACGCACGAAGACCGCGCGGTGCTCAACCTGGGCGGCATCGCCAACTTCACGTTGTTGCCGGGTGCGGGGGATGTCCGCGGCTTCGATACCGGGCCAGCGAATGCCTTGATGGATGCCTGGTGCGAGCGCCATACCGGGCACGCCTACGACGCCGACGGTGCCTTTGCCGCCAGCGGCCAGGTCGATGCGGCGTTGCTCGCGCGCTTGCTGGCCGAACCCTGGTTCGCCGCACCGCCGCCGAAAAGCACGGGGCGCGAACACTTCCATCTGGACTGGCTGCAGGCCCGTCTGGACGGGAATTCCGTATCGAATGAGGATGTACAGGCCACCCTGCTGGATCTCACCGCGCGCACCGTGGCCGATGCCCTGCAGATGACGCAGCCCGACACGCGACGCGTCCTGGTCTGCGGCGGCGGCGTGCGGAACCCGGTGCTGATGGCGCGGCTGGCGGCCTACATGCCGCAGGCCGTGGTGGAGTCGACGGCCACCCACGGCCTGGACCCGGACTATGTGGAAGCGATGGGGTTCGCGTGGTTGGCCCGCGAGACGCTGGCGGGTCGCCCCGGCAACCTGCCCGCCGTCACCGGCGCATCGGGCCGCCGCGTGCTCGGCACGGTGTACCCGGCCTAGAACCCCTTGCCGGACGGAACGTCCTTCAACGCGCTGATCGCCTCGGCCAGCGCATTGACCTCGCGGTCGTCGAAGCCGCCACGGACTTCCGCCTCGCAGACGAACAGGCCCTGCTCCAGCAGGTTGAAGATGGTGTCGTGGATCGGCCAACCCCGCGCCTGCGAGACACGCCGGATGCGCTCGGCGAGGATCGGGTCCACGTCCTTCAGCACGATGTCGGTCATCCCCTCCTCCCCTGGCCTGCCCCGGCGGGAAACTGTAGCGCAGTCATTCAAGCCGGCGTATCCGGCGCGCGCGCGTCAACGCCGGTGGCGGCCTCATGGCCGCTGCCGAACCGGATGCGCGGCGCCAGCCAGAAGAACAGGATCACCGCCGGGACGGCCACCAGCGCAGTGATCCAGAAATACACCGCATATCCGGTCTGCTCGACGATGCCGCCGGACACCGCGCTCAACAGTTTGCCCGGCAGCATCACCAGCGAGGAGAACAGCGCGTACTGCGTGGCGGTGAAACGCTGGTTGACCAGCGCGGACAGGAACGCCACCAAGGTCGTGCCCTGGAACCCCTGGGCGAGATTCTCGCCCGAGATCACCAGCGTCAGCTTCCACACGTCGCCATCGGCGCCGACCAGCCAGACATACAGCAGGTTGCTGATCGCGCCCAGCACGATCCCCACCAGCAGCGGCCATTTCACGCCCCAGCGGGCGATGGCGATGCCGGCCAGGAACACGCCGGCCAGGCCCACCCAGATGCCATAGAACTTGGTGACCGTCGCGATCTCGGTCTTGGTGAAACCCTCGCCGAGGTAGAACGGCGCCATGATGCCGCCGCCCAACGACTGGTCGGAGATCTTCGCCAGCAGGATGAACGACAGTAGCGCCAGCGCCAGCGCCGGGCCGAACCGGCGGAAGAAATCGAGGAACGGCTCCACCACGCCTTCCTGCAGGCCTTCGGCCCACGTCGTCATCCGCACCCGCACGACATCCGGTTCCGATGCCAGCAATACGGCGACGACCGGAATCAGCATGAAGGCCGCCATGGCGACATACACCTGCGGCCAGGGCACGTGGTCGGCCAGCACCAGGGCGAGCATGCCCGTGATGATCAGCGCGATGCGGTAGCCGAGCGAATACGTGGCCAGCAGCGCGCCCTGCGACTCCTGCGGTGCGATCTCGATGCGGTAAGCGTCCACGGCGATGTCCAGCGTGGCGCCGGCAAAGGCCGTCAGCAGCGTGACCCAGATGAAGGGCGCCAGCGTCCCCGGTGTCAGGTGCGCCATCAGCAGCAGACCGACGATGACCACTCCCAGCGCCAGCAACAGCCAGCCGCGCCGCTGGCCCAGCCCGCCCAGCAATGGCAGGCGCCAGCGATCCACCAGTGGCGCCCACAGGAACTTCAACGTGTAGGTGAGCCCCGCGCTGGCGATCAGGGTGATGTTCTTCAGTTCCAGCCCGTTCTCGGTCAGCCAGTACGCCAGCGTTCCGGCCACGAGCAGGAATGGCATGCCCGAGGCGAAGCCGAAGAAGAACATCGTCCACGCCGAAGGCTGCGCGAACGCACGCCAGACGGAAGGCTTGGCGGGACGTTCGCCGGCGGAGGTCGTCATCAGGTGTAGTCCACCGTGAAGGGGGCATGGTCGGAGAAGCGCTGGTCGCGGTAGATCGAACAGGCCTTCAGGCGGTCGCGCAGCGAGGGCGTGACGAACTGATAATCGATGCGCCACCCCACGTTGTTGGCGCGCGCGGCGCCACGGTTGCTCCACCAGGTGTAGTCCTGCCCTTCCGGGTGCAGCGCGCGGTAAGCATCGACCCAGCCCCCGTCGTCCACGCACATACCGTTCAACCAGTCGCGCTCCGGCGGCAGGCAGCCGGAATTCTTCTGGTTGCTGGTCCAGTTCTTGATGTCCAGCCGGCTGCGCACGATGTTCCAGTCGCCGCACAGCACGTAATGGCGACCACTGCGGCGCCATTCGTCCAGCACCGGCGCCAGCCAGTCCATGACCTTGAACTTGAAGCCCTGCCGCTCGTCGCCCGAGGAGCCGGACGGGATGTAGAACGAGACCACGCTCAGGTCGCCGAAGCGCGCCTCGATGTAGCGGCCTTCTTCATCGAAGTCCGGCCAGCCCAGCGCCGTACGGATCTCGTCCGGCTCGCGCTTGGCGTAGATCGCCACGCCGCTGTAGCCCTTCTTGGTGCTCGCATCGCGGAACCAGGCCTTGTAGCCGGCGGGCAGGAATTCCGGCCCGGCCAGCTGGTGTTCCTGGGCCTTGGTCTCCTGCACGCACAGGACGTCGGCCTGCTGCGCCGTGAACCAGTCGAAGAAACCCTTGGTGGCTGCCGATCGCAGCCCGTTGGCGTTGAAGCTGATGATGCGCATGTGCACGTCGTTCGTCGGAAACCGGGCAAGCGTACCCGAACCCACGCGGCCATCGCGCGATGCACGCCGCAGGGCGGGTATCCTGTCGTCTCACCTGTTCATTCCCGCCGCCCATGTCCGACCACCGCTCCCGCTTCCTCCAGCTCGCGTTGCACGCACAGGCCCTGCGCTTCGGCCAGTTCACGCTGAAGTCGGGGCGGCAGAGTCCGTACTTCTTCAACGCTGGCCGTTTCGACAGCGGTGCGCGGCTGGCCGGGCTGGCCAGCTGCTATGCGGATGCGGTGGAAGACGCCGGCCTGTCGTTCGATCTGCTGTTCGGCCCGGCCTACAAGGGCATCCCGCTGGCGACCGCGGTGGCCTGCGAGTTCGCCCGCCGCGGCCGCGACCTGCCGGTGGCGTTCAATCGCAAGGAAGCCAAGGACCATGGCGAGGGCGGCCTGCTGATCGGCGCGCCGCTGGAAGACCGCCGCGTGTTGATCGTGGACGACGTGATCACCGCTGGCACCGCCATCCGTGAAGCCCTGGGCCTGATCCGTGCCGGCGGCGGCACGCCGGCCGGCATCGTGGTGGCGCTGGACCGGCAGGAAGTGCTGGGCGATCCCGGTACCGGCGGTCCACGCCGCTCGGCCGCGCAGTCGGTGGCCGAGGAAACCGGCGTTCCCGTGGTGGCCGTGGCCAGCCTGCACGACCTGCTTGCATTTGCCGGCGAAAGCGCCGACCTTGTCCGCCATCGCGACGACCTGCTGGCCTATCGGGCCCGCTACGGCAGCGCGACCCAGGACTGAAGCAGCAGGGGGCTGCCATGACCGTCCGCACTTCCTACCTGCTGGCTGCCGCACTCCTGGCCACGCCGCTGGCGTTCGCCCAGGGCAACAAGGGCGCGGCCAAGCCCGCGGTCAACAAGAAACTCTTCTGCTGGGAAGAGAAGGGCCAGCGCGTCTGCAGCGATGCGCTGCCGGCCGATGCCGTCAATGTCGCTCGCGACGAGATCAGCGCCGCCAGTGGACTGCGCACGGGCGGCGTGGACCGCGCCATGACGGACGAGGAGCGCGCGTTGGCCGCCATCGCGGCCCAGCAGCAGTTGATCGATGATGCCGCCGCCGACATGCGCCGGCGCACCGATGCCGCCATGCTGCTGTCATACCGCAGCGAAGAGGAACTGCGCCGCGTCTTCAACGAGCGCACGGCGATCGTTGACAACAATGTCCGCACCGCCGGCTACAACGCCGTCAGCCTGCGCGACGGCCTCATCAGCCTGCTGCAGACCGCGGGCGACCGCGAGCTGGCGGGGCAGCCGGTGCCCAAGGAGATGGTCGCTTCCATCCGCCAGCGGCACGCCGAGCTGGTGCGCACCCGCCACCTGCAGCAGAGCTTCGAGAAGCAGCGCGCGGAACTGGACGTGGAGATCGCCGACATCCTGCAGCGCTTCCGCGTCATGAGGGGCGTTACCCCGGAACAGGCGGAAGACGCGATGCTCAACGCCACGCCACCGGCAGGGACGGCGCCTGCGCCGAGATGATGCGTCAGGCGCGATCGGCATTGCCCGCTGCACCATGAAAGAACGCCGGGCATTGCCCGGCGTTCGCGCACTGGCCCTCCCTGCGCGGAAGGTCAGAACGTCATCTTCAGTTCCGGCGCCAGCGCCTGCAGTCGGGTCCGGAACTCGGTCTTGATCCGCTCGAGCGCCGCCGTCGTGTCGGCTTCGAACCGCAGCACCAGGATCGGCGTGGTGTTGGACGCGCGCACCAGGCCCCAGCCGTCGTCCCAGTCCGCGCGCAGGCCATCGATCGTGGACAGGCGTGCACCCTCGAACTCCGCACCTTCGACGAAGCGCTCGACGATGGCGTGCGGCGTACCCTCCCGCACGTCGACCTTGATCTCCGGCGTGGATACCCCGTCCGGCAACTCCGCCAGGACCTCGGAGGGCGTTTCCGCGCGGTTGGCCAGGATCTCCAGCAGGCGGGCGGCCGAATACAGGCCGTCGTCGAAGCCGTACCAGCGCTCCTGGAAGAAGAAGTGGCCGCTCATCTCGCCGGCCAGTTCCGCACCGCTCTCGCGCATCTTGGCCTTGATCAGCGAGTGCCCGGTCTTCCACATCATGGGCGTGCCGCCATGGCGCAGCACCCAGCCCTGCAGCTTCCCGGTGCACTTCACGTCGTAGATGATCAGCGCGCCGGGATTGCGCTCCAGCACATCGGCGGCGAACAGCATCAACAGGCGGTCGGGGAAGATCACCGCGCCTTCCTTCGTCACCACCCCCAGGCGGTCGCCATCGCCGTCGAAGGCCAGGCCGAGGTCGGCATCGAAGCGCTTCACCGTCTGGATCAGGTCTTCCAGGTTGTGCGGTTCGCTGGGGTCGGGATGATGGTTGGGGAACGTGCCGTCCACCTCGCAGTACAGCGGAATGACGTCGGCGCCGATGGCTTCGAGCAGCTGCGGCGCGATGTCGCCGGCCACGCCATTGCCAGCATCCACCACGATCTTCAGCGGACGCTCCAGCTGCACGTCGTCGGCGATGCGCTGTATGTAGTCGGCCGAGACGTCCCGTTGCTGCAGGTCGCCCGGCACGCCGGCCAAGTACAGGCGGTTGTCGCGGATGCGTTCGTACAGATCGGTGATGGCATCGCCCGACAGCGTCTGGCCGCCGACCACGATCTTGAACCCGTTGTAGTCCGGCGGGTTGTGGCTGCCGGTGACGGCCACGCAACTGCCGGCGCGCAGGTGGTACGCACCAAAGTACGCCACCGGCGTGGGCGCCAGGCCGATATCGATCACGTTGCGGCCGGCCTTGCGCAGGCCTTCGATCAATCCACCGGCCAGGTCCGGCCCCGACAGGCGGCCGTCGCGCCCGACGACGATGTCCATCAGGTCCTCGTCGCGCATCACCGAGCCGATGGCCAGGCCGATCAGTTCGGCCACCTCGATGCTCAGCGAGGCGCCGACGATGCCGCGGATGTCGTAGGCGCGGAAGATGCCCGGGTCGACCTCCACGGTCTTTGCGTCCGCCTGCCGGTACGCGTCTGCCTCCTCGTCGGCGGAGCCAGCGCGCGCCGTCGGCGCGGGCGGGGGATCGCGCAGCAGCGCCTCGCCCAGGGTGGGTTCGTCCATGTCGTGCATCTCTGCTCCTTTCTTTCCAAACCGTCCCACCCGGACACCGCCACGCGCGACCACGACCGACGCGATGGCCAGGCCGGCCAGCAGGGCCGCCACCACCAGCGCCGGGATGGCGCCCAGGCCCAACGGGCCGGATTCGCTGTCCGGCGCCGCCGTGGCCACGCGCAGGCCAGTCTTGCCCACCGCGTGCGCCATGCGTTCGGCGCCGTCGGACAACTGACTGTCGCCGCGCTGCTGGATGGAGTAGCCGCCCTGTCGCAAGGCCAGGTAGCCGCCGGCGGGCAGCGCCACGCCATCGAAGCCGGCAGTCAGGCGCGCCAGTGGCACGCTCACGTACAGCACGCCCTGCGGCACGGCGGCCGCCATGCCGAAAGCGGTCTTCTTGCCGTCCTTCACCACGCGCGTCGCGACGGCATCGCCCTGCATCCCGGCTTCCAGCAAGGCCAGCTTGCTGAAGCCGAATGCCGCGGCGTCGTCATAGGCGGCCTGCAGCCCGCCCTCCAGGATCTCGACGTGCTCCACGCCGGCCCATCCTTCGCGGACGGCGGCCACCGCAGCCGCAGTGTCGTTGGCGGCCAGCGCCGCCTTGACCGGCGCGGACGCCAGGCGCTGCTGCAACTGTTTCACCTGCGCCGCGTGGCTGGCCTGCACCGCCTCCACCGCCCGGTCGCGCGCGCGCTCGACGTCTTCCAGCAAGCGGGCGTCGCGCCACTGCCGGATGCCGCTCCAGGCAAGCAGCGCGGCCAGCAGCGCCAGCAGCACCGCCAGCTTCGGCAAGGCGCCACGCAGGTCGCCCACGGGAATCCGCTTGCGGCTCTCGGTCGTCGTATTCATCGGCTTGTCCCCTGTCACCGCACGCCGGTGTGGCCGAAACCACCCGTCCCCCGTGCGCTGTCGGCGAAAGTATCCACCACTTGCAGGCCCACGCGCACGATCGGCAGCACCACCACCTGGGCGATGCGATCGCCGGGCTGGATGGTGAAGGCCTCGTGGCCGCGGTTCCACACGCTGATCAGCAGCGGCCCCTGGTAATCGGCATCGATCAACCCGGTGCCATTGCCCAGCACAATGCCGTGCCGGTGCCCGAGTCCCGACCGCGGCAGCACCACCGCGCACAGGCCCGGATCGCCCAGGTGCAGCGCGATGCCGCTGGGCACCAGCGCCGCATCGCCGGGCTCCAGCACCAGCGGGGCTTCCAGCGCGGCGCGCAGGTCCATGCCGGCGCTGGCTTCGGTGGCATAGGCCGGCAGCGGCCATTCGTCGCCGAAGCGCGGATCCAGCAGCTTCACTTCCACGGTGCGCTCAGCGGTCATGCGTCCAGTCGCTCCACGATCAGGTCCATCAGGTCGTCGGCCAGCCGTGTCTTCGGCGCCGACGCGAAGCTGCGTTCGCCATCCTTCCAGTACGCCGTCATCGCGTTCTGGTCGCTCTCGAAGCCGCCGTCGGCGATGCCGACCCGGTTGGCCACGATCATGTCCAGCCGCTTGGCCTCCAGCTTCCTGCGCGCGTACTCGGCCACGTTGTTGGTTTCGGCGGCGAAGCCCACCACCAGCTTCAGCGCCTGCGTCTGCGCCGCGACCTCGGCCAGGATGTCGGGCGTACGCACTAGATCCAGCGCCAGCGATTCACTGGACTTCTTGATCTTGTTGGCCGCCGGCTCGCGCGGCGTGTAGTCGGCCACGGCGGCGGCACCGATATAGATGTCGGCGGGCAGCGCGGCGAAGACGGCCGCGTGCATCTGGGCGGCCGAGCGCACATCGACGCGATCGACGCCCGCCGGGGTCGGCAACTGCACGGGCCCGGCGACCAGGGTGACGCGGGCGCCCCGCCTGGCCGCGCTCGCGGCGACGGCGAAGCCCATCTTGCCGCTGCTGCGGTTGCCCAGGTAGCGGACCGGATCCAGGTCCTCATAGGTCGGGCCGGCACTGACCACAACCTTCAGGCCGGCCAGGTCCTGCGGCACCTGCGCCGCCGCCTGCCCCGCCAGGGCAGCGACGATCTCATGGGGCTCGGCCAGGCGACCGGGGCCGGACTCGCCCTCGGCCAGCGGACCGTCGTTGGGACCGACCACCTGTACGCCACGGGCGCGCAGCGTCGCCAAGTTGGCCTGGGTGGCCGGGTGCTGCCACATGCGGTGGTTCATCGCCGGCGCGAGCATGATGGGCGCGGTGGTGGCCAGGCACAGCGTGGTCACCAGGTCGTCGGCCAGGCCGTGCGCCAATCGGGCCATCAGGTCGGCGGTCGCCGGCGCGACGATCACGCGGTCGGCCCAGCGCGCGAGTTCGATATGGCCCATCGCCTGCTCGGCGGCGCTGTCCCACAGGGTGGTGCGCGTGGGCTGGCCGGACAGGGCCTGGAAGCTCAGCGGGGTGACGAAGTGCTGGGCACCTGCGGTCATGGCGACCTGCACCTCCGCCCCGCCGTCGCGCAGCCGGCGCACCAGTTCCAGCGCCTTGTAGGCAGCGATGCCGCCCCCCACGCACAGCAGCAGCCGCTGCCCTGCGAGGCCCTGCATCTTGTCCGGTCCACTCACGTCGGCCCATTCCTACGTCGATTCAGGCGATTAGCTTACCCGAACGCCCCGCACGCCCCGATCCCGGCCCCGCCGCCGTCCGTCGACGATGACCGCATGCACATCCGCGACTGGCCCCACGACGAACGACCCCGCGAGAAGCTGCTCGCGCGCGGACCCACCAGCCTCAGCGATGCGGAACTGCTCGCCATCTTCCTGGGCTCCGGCCTGCGCGGCCGCGATGCCGTGGCCACCGCGCGCGAGCTGCTCGCCCACCACGGCCCGCTGCGCACGCTGCTGGAGCGTTCGCCCGCCGAGCTGGTCGACCTGCCCGGCCTGGGACCGGCCCGCGCCTGTGCGCTGGGTGCCGCGCTGGAACTCGGCACCCGCCTGCTGCACGCGTCGCTGGCGCGGGGCGACGCCATCGGCGATCCGGACGCCGCCGGGCGGTACTTCGCGCACCGGCTGCGCGGCCGCCCGCACGAGGTCTTCGCCGCGCTGTTCTTGGACACGCGCCACCGGGTGCTGGCCTTCGAGGAGCTGTTCCAGGGCTCGGTGGACAGCGCCGAGGTCCATCCGCGCGAGGTCGCGCGGCGCGCGTTGGCGCTCAATGCCACGGCCCTCATCGTCGGCCACAACCATCCGTCCGGATGCGCCGAGCCCTCGGCCGCCGACCGTGCGGTGACGCAGCGCCTGAAACAGGCGCTGGCGCTGGTCGACGTGCGCCTGCTGGACCATTTCGTCATCGGCGACGGACCACCACAATCGATGGCGGCTCGCGGCTGGGTCTGAGGGCGCGCTGGCTGAACCGCGCCGATCCCCCGCAGGGAGCGGGAAAAACTAGAATAGGGGGTTCCCACGCAACACGACGGTCCTCCGTGAAAGCTTCCCTCCGCGCCTTGATCGCCCAGGGCATCGATGCCCTGCGCTCCGCCGGCACCCTGCCCGCCGACACCGCCACGCCCGAGTTCGTGGTCGAGCGACCCAAGACCCGCGAGCACGGCGACTTCGCCACCAACGCCGCCATGCTGCTGGCCAAGGCGGCGCGCAGCAACCCGCGTGCGATCGCCACCGCCCTGGTCGCCGCGCTGCCGGCCAGCGACGACGTCGCCAAGGTCGAAATCGCCGGCCCGGGCTTCATCAATTTCCACCTGAGCCCCGGTGCCTACCAGCGCGAAGTCACCACCGCGCTCGCCCAGGGCGCCGCCTATGGCCGCAACGACAGTGGTCGGGGCAAGACGGTGGGCGTGGAATACGTATCGGCCAATCCGACCGGCCCGCTCCACGTCGGCCACGGGCGCGCAGGCGTGATCGGCGACTGCATCGCGCGGGTGCTTGCCGCCAACGGCTGGGACGCCAGGCGCGAGTTCTATTACAACGATGCCGGCGTGCAGATCGACAACCTGGCCAAGTCCACGCAGGCCCGCGCCCTCGGCCTGGGGCCGGACAGCGACGGCTGGCCGGAAGACGGCTACCGCGGTGATTACATCGCCGACGTGGCGCAGGCCTACCTCAATGGCGATTCGGTCGAGGTCGAAGGCCATGTGGTCACCGGTGCCGGGGATCCGCAGGACCTCGACGCCATCCGCCGCTTCGCCGTGGCCTACCTGCGCCGCGAACAGAATCTGGACCTGGCCGCGTTCGGCGTGTCGTTCGACCGCTACTTCCTCGAGAGTTCGCTGTACGCCGACCAGAAGGTCGAGGAAACCGTGCGCAAGCTGGTCGCCTCGGGCCATACCTACGAGGAAGGCGGCGCGCTGTGGCTGAGGTCGACCGACTTCGGCGACGACAAGGACCGCGTGATGCGCAAGTCCGACGGCACCTACACCTACTTCGTGCCGGACGTGGCCTATCACCTGAGCAAGTGGCAGCGCGGCTACGAGCGCGCGATCACAGAGCTGGGCGCCGACCATCATGGGTCGCTGGCCCGGGTGAAGGCCGGCCTGCAGGCGCTGGGCGAAGGCATTCCGCCGGGCTATCCGGAATACGTGCTGCACCAGATGGTCACCGTGATGCGCGGCGGCGAAGAGGTGAAGCTGTCCAAGCGCGCCGGCAGCTACCTGACGCTGCGCGACCTCATCGAAGAAGCGGGCGCCGACGCGACGCGCTGGTTCCTGATCGCGCGCAAGCCGGATTCGCAACTCACGTTCGACATCGACCTGGCGCGCGAGCAGAGCAAGGACAATCCCGTCTTCTACGTGCAGTACGCCCATGCCCGCGTCTGCAGCCTGCTGCGCCGCGTGACGGAGAAGGGCTTCGCGGCGTACGACGAGGCGGCCGGCATCGCCGGGTTGCCCGCACTCACCGACGAAGGCTCGCTGGCCTTGATGGTGGAACTGTCGCGTTATCCGGAAGTCGTGGAAGCGGCCGGCGCATCGCTGGAGCCCCACGCCATCGCGCAATACCTGCGCGAACTCGCCTATGCTTTCCAGGCCTGGTACGACGGCGAGCCGATCCTCGTCGACGATGCCACCCAGCGGAACGCGCGGCTTGCGCTGGCGGTGGCGGTTCGCCAGGCGCTGGCGAACGGACTTGACCTGTTGGGCGTCAACTCGCCCGAGAAGATGTGAGCGGAGAGCAGTAGATGGCAGCAAGGCGCGGCAAGAACCAGGCCACCCGTAACTCAAGCCACGCGACGCCCGCCTGGGTGTGGCTGGTGCTCGGCCTGCTGATCGGCCTGGCGGTGTATTTCATCGTGCCCGGCCTCGGCAAGAAGGACGGCGACGGTTTCTTCCGCCCGCAGCCCAACCCGGATGCGCAGCCGGCGCCCATCGACAGTGCCGACGTGGAGTCGGTGGTGCCAGATGCGCCCGTCACTGATACGCCGGCCACGGCCGCGGCGACCGACGAAAGCGCGGCGAAGGAAACGCAGTACGACTTCTACACCCTGCTGCCCGGGAAGGAAGTGCAGATGTCCGACGCGGAACTGGCGGCCAGCGCGCGCGAGGAAGACGCCCGCAAGGCGCGCGCCGCACTCAACGGACAGGCGCCCACGCCGGTCGCCACCACGCCGGCCGAGGCTGCTGTGCCCGCCCAGCCCACCCCGATCAACGAAACCGCGCCTGCGCGCGTCGCCGACGTACCGCGCACGGCGGAGACCGCGCCCGCACCGACGCCCAGGCCGGCGACCGTGGCCAGCGCCGACACGGGCGCCCGTTACATCCTGCAGGCGGGTGCATTCGGCGCATCAGGCGATGCCGAGGCGACGAAGGCCAAGATCGCGATGCTGGGCCTGAGCGCGCGGGTGGAGTCGGCGCAGATCAACGGCAAGACCGTGTACCGCGTGCGCATGGGGCCGTACGGCACCGCCAGCGAGCTGGCCGAAGCCAAGCAGAAGCTCGCCGGCAGCGGGTTGCCCGCGATGGCGGTCAAGGCGCAGTGAGCGCCGCGCGGCCGACGCTGCGTCGCCTGCTCGCGGCGACGGCCGCAGCGATGGGGGCGCTGCTGGTCGCCTCGTGGCTGGTCGGCATCGTCGTGCCCGCGCACTGGCAGGAGGTCGTGCAGACGCGCTGGGGATTCCTGGCGCCGCTCAGCTACGTCGTGACGGCCGTCTGCATGGGGCTGGGCGGCGCGCTGGCCGGCCATCGCTTCCTGATCGTCGCCATCGGCCTGACGCTGGCGGTGTGGATCGCGACCCTGGCGGTGCTGGCCGGCATCGCCGGCGCAGCGTCGGACGTCGCCTACCCGCTCGGCTTCCTGCTGCGCACCAACGCCCTCAGCGCACTCCTGTCCGTCGCCGCCGCTGCGCTCGGTACGTGGCTGGGCGCCGTCTGGCGTGCACGTCGCTGACTGCGAACCGCTTTCCCCCCGCGAAGGAATCCCCATGACCCGCACCGCCCTCATCACCGGCGCCACGTCAGGCTTCGGTGCCGCTGCCGTCGGCCGCTTCGTGGCCGCCGGCTGGCGCGTCATCGCCACCGGACGCCGCGCCGATCGCTTGCAGGCACTGGTGGACGAGCTCGGGGCGGACAAAGTGCACGCCGCCGCATTCGACATCCGCGACGAAACGGCCCTGGACGCAGCCCTCGACGCGTTGCCCGCGGCCTTCCGCGACATCGACCTGCTGGTCAACAACGCCGGACTGGCGCTGGGCACGGCACCTGCGCAGCAGGCGTCGCTGGACGATTGGCGCACGATGATCGAAACCAACGTGCTGGCGCTGGTCACCGTCACCCGCCGGTTGCTGCCGCTGCTGGTGGAGCGCAAGGGCGCCATCATCAACATCGGCTCGATCGCCGGCAGCTACCCGTATCCGGGCGGCAACACGTATGGCGGCACCAAGGCTTTCGTTCGCCAGTTTTCGCTGGGACTGCGCAGCGACCTGCACGGCACCGGCGTGCGGGTGACCGACATCGAACCCGGCATGGCCGAAACCGAGTTCACCCTCGTCCGCACGCACGGCGACCAGGCCGCGTCGGACAAGCTCTACGCGGGGGCGCAGCCGATGACGGCCGATGACATCGCCGAACAGATCTTCTACGTCGCCACCCTGCCACCGCACCTCAACATCAACCGGCTGGAGATCATGCCGGTGACGCAGTCGTTCGCGGGGTTCCAGGTCCATCGGGGCGTCTAGGGCGGACGTCGGCGCCGGTCGTTCGGCAATGTCTTTCCACCGGATTGAACCGTTTTCCTCGAATCCGGCACCTTGATTCCCGACAGACAGAGACGGGGGCAGGCGCGTGCAGCGGGACACGGAACGGATACTGGACGAGTACCTCGCCGCGGCGGCCCGCACCGGCGATCGCCCCGCGTGGGAGCGTCTGGTCGCGCGCTGGCAGCCGCGCCTGCTGCGGCACGCATGGCGATTGACGGGCCATCCCGACCTTGCGCGCGACATGGTCCAGGAAGCCTGGGTCGAGATCCTGCGCGGACTCCGCCGGCTGGACGATGTGGCGGCGTTCCCGGCCTGGGCCTTTCGCATCGTCACCCGCCGTTGCACACGTGCGCTCCGCGGACGGCAATTCGAGCGCACCCACCTCGTCGAGATCGAGCCTGAAGCGGTGATGCCTGGCGAACAGGACGCGGCGGGCGAACGCGCGGCGGAGCTGGCCATCGTCAGGGCGGAGATGCAGGCCCTGCCCGCGCCCCAGCGCGCGGCGCTGTCACTTTTCTATCTGGAAGACCTGAGCGTGGCGGAGATCGCCGTCGCGCTCGACGTGCCCCCGGGAACGGTCAAGACCCGGCTGATGCATGCGCGGCGCAAGATCCGCGCGCGACTGGAAGGAAGCACCGATGAACAAGACTGATGACCTGATCAAGCAGACCCTCTCGGCCGAGGATCGCGACCTGTTGTCGCGGCATGGCGAACCCGGCTATTTCTCCCAGGCGTTCGGGCTGTTCCGCGGCACGCTGGGTTGGGTGGTGTGGGTGGCCTACCTCTGCGGCATCGCCGCCTTCGCGGGCTTCGGTGTTTCGCTATGGCGGAGCTGGCATGCCACCGAAGTCCTGGCGGCCGTGCAATGGGGCGTGCTGGCGATCGTGCTGTTCCAGTTCACGATGATCATGAAGTCGTTCCTGGGCAGCCACATGGAAGCCAACCGCATGCTGCGGGAGCTCAAGCGCATGGAGTTGCAACTGGCGCTGCTCAGGCAAGACAAAGCCGGTATGTAGTTGCAGGCGCGTGCAGCTTTCATGCGTCACGTGCGATCAGGCATCGCGCGGTCGTGCGCACGGCGCACGCTACGCCAGCGGTTCGTCGGACAGATAGGTGTAGCCGGTGAGACCCGCCTCCAGCGCGTCGGACAGCAGCCTGGATTCGGCGGCGGGCAGGCCAGCTTCTTCCACGCGCTGACGGTAGACCGCACGCAGGTCGTCCAGCCTGTACCCCACGTAGTCGAGCATCACGTCGGTGGTGTCGCCGCGACGCTGCTGGGTGATCAGGTAGCCGGTGCCCGCGTCGGCACTGACTTCCACCGCGTCGGTGTCGCCGAACAGGTTGTGGATGTCGCCGAGGATTTCCTGGTACGCGCCAACCAGGAAGATGCCCAGCCGGTAACTCTCACCGGGCTTCATCGCGTGCAGCGGCAGCGAGGAATCCAGGCCCTCGTTCTCGACGTAGGTCTTGACCATGCCGTCCGAGTCGCAGGTCATGTCGGCGATGATGCCGCGCCGCGCCGGCGCTTCGTCCAGGCGCTCAATCGGCACGATCGGGAAGACCTGGTCGATCGCCCATACGTCGGGAATCGATTCGAACACGCTGAAATTTACGAAATACTTGTCGACCAGCCGCTCGTTCAATTCATCCAGCAGGTCGCGATGGCTGCGCTCGTCGCTGCTCAGGCGCGCGCGCACGGCATGCGCGATGGCGTAGAACAGGTCATCGATGCGCGCCCGGTGCACCAGGTCGATCTGGCCCAGCGCGTACAGCGACAGGCCTTCGCTGTGGTGGTGCTGTGCTTCGTGGAACAGCTCGACGGCCGGGCGCGTATCCAGTTCGCCATGGATCTCGCGCAGGTGGCGGATCACCGACGGCTCGTCGTCGTGCGACGGCGGCACGCGGCCTTCCGGCGCCTGCTCCACTTCCGACACGTTGACCACCAGCACCGCGTGGTGCGCGGTCATCGCGCGCCCGCACTCGGTGACGATGCGCGGCGGCACCAGGCCATGCTGTTCGCAGGCTTCCGCCAGCGGCTGCACGATGTTGCTGGCGTACTGGCCGATGCCGTAGTTGATCGAGCAGTAGCTGCGCGAACGCGTGCCTTCGTAGTCGATGCCGAGGCCACCACCGACATCGACATGGCTGATGGTCGCGCCCAGCTTCGACAGCTCGACGAAATAGCGGGTCGCCTCGCGCATACCGTTGGCGATGTCGCGCACGTTGCTGATCTGCGAACCCATGTGGAAATGCAGCAGGCCCAGCGTGTCCTGCAGGCCGGCCTCGCGCAACTGCTTCCACAGGTCGAGCACCTGGCGCGGCGACAGACCGAACTTGGCCTTGTCGCCACCGCTGTTCTGCCACTTGCCGGCGCCCAGCGTGGCCAGTCGCATGCGCACGCCCAGGCCGGGCTTCACGCCCAGCGCGCGCGACTCTTCGATGACCAGCGCCAGCTCGGACGGTTTCTCGATGACGATGAACGTCTGCAGGCCCAGCTTGCGGCCGATCAGCGCCAGGCGGATGTACTCGCGGTCCTTGTAGCCATTGCAGACGATCAGCCCGCCCGGGCGCGACAGCGCCAATACGGCCATCAGCTCGGGCTTGCTGCCTGCTTCCAGGCCGAAGCCTTCGCCCGCGTGCGAGGCGAGCGTGCCGGCGACGCCACGATGCTGGTTGACCTTGATCGGGTAGACCGCCGTGTAGCCGCCCTTGTAGTCCCAGTCGGCCTGCGCCTGCGCGAACGCGGCCTGCAGCTTGCCCAGGCGGTCGCCGAGGATGTCGGGGAAGCGCACCAGCAACGGCAACTGCGCACCCTGCGCGCGCGCGGCGTCCACCACTTCGGGCAGCGGGATCACCGGACCCTGCGCGCCCTTGGGCGACACCACGATGCGGCCGGCGGCGTCCACGTCGAAATACCCTTCGGCCCAGTGCGGGACGGAGTAGGTCTTGCGGGCGTGGTCGGTGGACCAGGACATGGCGTCTTCCAGTGTGGGGCTAGCGGACGCGCATTCTACAGGCTGCGGTCACATGGGTCCGTTACAATGCGCCGCCGCAGCGGCAGGCCCCATCGCCGTTGCCATTCCCTTCATGCAGGACAGCCCCATGACCGCCAACGACACCTGGTTCATCGAACACTTCTCGCACACCGGCTCCGCCATCGGCTTCCGCACAACGGGCAAGCTGGATGAAGTGCAGTCGCCGTTCCAGAAGATCGAGATCTACGACAGCACCGACTGGGGCAAGTTGATGGTGATCGACGGCGCGATGATGCTGACCACGCGCGACAACTTCTTCTACCACGAGATGATCAGCCACCCGGTGCTGTTCACCCACGCCGCACCCAGGCGCGTGGTGATCATCGGCGGCGGCGACTGCGGCACGCTGCGCGAGGTGCTTAAGCACCCGGGCGTGGAAAAGGCCACGCAGTGCGACATCGATGAGCAGGTCACGCGCATGGCGGAGAAGTATTTCCCCGAGCTGTGCGAGTCCAACAACGATCCGCGCGCCGAACTGCTGTTCGACGACGGCGTGGCCTACATGGCCAACTGCGAACCCGGCAGCGTGGACGTGGTCATCGTCGACTCGACCGATCCCGTCGGCCCGGCCGAAGGCCTGTTCAACAAGGCGTTCTTCGAAAGCTGCTACCGCGCACTGAAGCCGGACGGCCTGCTGGTGCAGCAGTCGGAGTCTCCGCTGGCGCTGCTGGACCTGATCAAGGACATGCGCGCGGAGATGGGCAAGGCCGGCTTCCAGTCGTTCAAGACGCTGCCGTTCCCGCAGCCGTGCTACCCGACCGGCTGGTGGAGCGTGACCCTCGCCAGCAAGCAGGCCGGCTTCGACTTTGCGTTCCGTGAAGCAGATGCCGCCGCCAAGCCGTTCGACACGCTGTACTACACCGCGCACCTGCATACGGGCGTGCTGGTGGCGCCGCCGTTCGTGGCGAAGGCGCTCGGCGAGTAAGGCGCACCATACGAGGCAAACAGAAAGGCCCCGCTCGTGCGGGGCCTTTTTCTTGGCTGTACGGATCGAAGGGCTTCGCTACGGGGAAAACTCCTTCCACACCGGAATCCGCTTGCCACGTGCCTGCATGCGCAGCACAGCCGCCATGATCAGACCGAACAGGACGCCCGCCATCAGCGCCAGCAGCGCGGCAATGGCCGACGGCATGTGGGTGCGGTTCCAGATCAGCAGCCACATCACGAGGCCCCAGAACACGCCGAAGAAACTTCCCATCAGCAGCGCGATGGAAAGGAAACCGGCCATCAGCGGTGGCGGCACCTTCAGTCCCATCTTCCAGAGCAGGCGGTACAGCGGCGGCGCCGCCGTGCTGCGCCGCACGCCCTTCGACTCGATGAACGACAGCGCCTGCTGCAGGCGGGTGTCGAATGCGGGATCAGCCATGAGGCGTCACAGCGCGTCGGCGTCGAGTTCGCCGGTGCGGATCCGCACCACCCGCTCCAGGTCGTAGACGAACACCTTGCCGTCGCCGATCTTGCCGGTGCCGGCGGCCTTCACGATGGCTTCGACCACCTGCTCGGCCTGCTCGTCGGTGACGGCGACTTCCAGCTTCACCTTCGGCAGGAAATCGACCACGTACTCGGCGCCGCGATAGAGCTCGGTATGGCCCTTCTGGCGCCCGAAGCCCTTCACCTCGGTGACCGTGATGCCGGCGATGCCGGCGTCGGCCAGTGCTTCGCGCACGTCGTCCAGCTTGAACGGCTTGATGATGGCCATGACCATTTTCATGCAGGATTCTCCCTAGGATGCTGGCCTCAGGATAGCGTGCCGGCGCCGCGCGCGGTTGCGGCGGTGGCCCCTCTCGCGGTTCAATGACCGCCTCGCCGCCCGGACATTTCCGACAGCGCTGCGCAGCGAACCCCGATGGCGCACCGACCCGCCCGCCTCGCATGCTCGATGCACTGCCGGAGACCGCACATGATCGACTTCAACCACATCGACGACCTCGCCCGCCGCCTCAGCCAACTGGTGCCGCCCGGACTGCGGGAATCGCAGGAAGAGTTGCAGCAGACCTTCAAGGCCACCCTGCAGGCAGGGCTGGCGAAGCTGGACCTGGTGACGCGCGAGGAATTCGACGTGCAGCAGGCCGTGCTGCTGCGCACCCGCGAGAAGCTGGAAACGCTCGAGCGCACCGTCGCCACGCTGGAAGCCCAGCTGGCCGACAAGCCCGCCCAGTCCTGACCCCGCCGCGATGAGTCTGGCCCTGGTGCACAGCCGGGCACGGGCGGGCGTGTCCGCGCCACCCGTGCGCGTGGAAGTCCACCTGTCCGGCGGATTGCCGTCCACGCAGATCGTCGGCCTGCCGGAAGCCGCCGTGCGCGAGTCGCGCGACCGCGTGCGCGCGGCGATCCTCTGTGCGCAGTTCGAATTCCCGACGCGGCGGATCACGGTGAACCTGGCACCGGCCGACCTGCCGAAGGACGGCGGACGATTCGATCTCCCGATCGCCCTGGGCATCCTCGCCGCAAGCGGACAGATCCGGCGCGAGGCGCTGGCGGACTACGAATTCCTCGGCGAGTTGAGCCTGACCGGCGAACTGCGCGCGGTGGATGGCGTCCTGCCGGCAGCCCTGGCGGTAGCCGCCAGCGGGCGCACGCTGGTAGTACCGGAACCCAGTGGCGCCGAAGCCGCCCTGGTCCAGGACGGACGCGCGCTCACGGGCCGAACCTTGCTCGAAGTCTGCGCCCTGCTCGAAGGCCGCAAGACGCTGCCGAGCGCCGTGGCACCCCCGACGCTGCCTCCGACGATTCCGGACATGGCGGATGTGCGCGGCCAGGCCCACGCGCGGCGTGCGCTCGAGGTCGCTGCCGCAGGGGGACACCACCTGCTGCTGATCGGGTCTCCCGGATGCGGCAAGACGCTGCTGGCGTCACGCCTGCCCGGCCTGCTGCCCGAGGCGAGCGACAGCGAAGCCATGGAAAGCGCCGCCATTGCCTCGGTCAGCGGTCGCGGACTGGACCCGGCGCGCTGGCGGCAACGTCCTTATCGCGCCCCCCACCACACCGCCAGCGCGGTGGCGCTCGTCGGGGGCGGTGCACAGCCGCGTCCCGGCGAGATTTCGCTGGCGCACCATGGCGTGCTCTTCCTCGACGAACTGCCCGAATGGAACCGCGCCGCGCTGGAGGTACTGCGTGAACCGCTGGAGTCCGGCACCGTCACCGTCTCCCGGGCCGCGCGCACGGCGGAATTCCCGGCGCGCTTCCAGCTCGTGGCCGCCATGAACCCTTGCCCGTGCGGCTGGGCCGGCGACGCCAGCGGCCGTTGCCGCTGCGGGCCTGATCTCGTCCGTCGCTACCGCAGCCGCGTTTCCGGTCCGCTGTTGGACCGCATCGACCTCCACGTCCACGTCCCCCGGCTGCCGCCGCAGGACTTGCGGCCGGATGCGCCGGACGGCGAAACCACGGCCGCGGTGCAGTCCCGGGTGGTGGCAGCGCGCATTCGCCAGCACGCGCGCTGCGGCAAGCCGAATGCGCGGATGGGCCAGGCGGAGACGATGGCGCACTGCCGCCTGTCGGCGCGCGACCAGGCGCTGCTGGAGCGCGCGGTCGAACGCCTGCAGCTCTCGGCACGCAGCCTGCACCGCATCCTGCGCGTGGCGCGCACCATCGCCGACCTGGCGGAAAGCGGATCCATCGGCACCGCGCACCTGACAGAAGCCCTGGGCTATCGGGGACTGGACCGCGGCAACGCAGCATGACCTCCGGCCACGGCGATGGAAGATGGGGTGTGGTCTACTCGGGTCACACCTGTCGCCGGCGGACGTCCCGTCTGCTGTTCCTTCCTTGCCACCCTGGAGTCCGCCCATGCGCCACACCGCATTCCGCCTCACGCTGCTGGCCTCGACCGTCGCGTTCGCCCTTGCCGCACAGGCGGCGCCATCCGCCGCCGACCGCATCGCCGGTACCGAACTGATCGCGCGCGATGCTCTGTTCGGCAATCCCGAGCGCGCGAACGTGCAGATCAGCCCCGATGGCAAGTACCTCAGCTGGGTCGCCGCCGTCGATGGCGTGCTCAACGTCTGGGTCGCCCCGGCCGACAATCCGGCGCAGGCCAAGGCCGTCACCCAGGACAAGGCGCGCGGCATCCGCAGTTATTTCTGGTCGTACCACCCCGACACGCTGCTGTACCTCCGCGACAGTGGCGGCGACGAGGACTTCCACCTGTACGCCGTCGACCTGAAGACGGGCCAGGCGAAGGACCTGACGCCCTTCCCGAAGACCACCGCGCAGGTGGCCGGCGTCAGCCCCAGGCATCCCGGCACGATCCTGGTCGGCATGAACGATCGCGACGCGCAGTGGCACGACCTCTACAAGGTCGACCTCGCCACCGGTACGCGCACGCTGCTGGAGAAGAACGACGCCAAGATCGCCGGCTACATCGCCGATGCCGATTACACGCTCAGGTACGCACAGCGCTCGCGCCCGGACGGCGGCGCCGACGTGCTGAAGCGCGGCGCCAACGGAGCGTGGGAGAAGTTCGACGACATCCCGTTCGAAGACGTCCTGACCACCAGCCCCGGCGGCCTGACGCTGGACGGCAAGACGCTGTACTTCACCGATTCCCGCGGCCGCAACACCGCCGCGCTGTTCGCGGTGGACGTGGCAAGCGGCAAGCGCTCGCTGGTGCTGGAAGACGCACGCGCCGACGTCGGCGGCACCCTCGCGGATCCGGCGACGGGCAAGGTACAGGCGGTGTCGGTGGACTACCTGCGCGATGAGTGGAAGATCGTCGATCCCTCGATCCGCGCCGACCTGGAGAAGCTGGAAGCGATCGGCCCGGGTGATGTGTCCGTCAACACCCGCACGCTGGACGACAAGACCTGGATCGTCGCGTACTCCGCCGCCGAAGCCCCGCTGGTCTACTACCGCTACGACCGCCCGGCTGGCACGTTGACCAAGCTGTTCTCCGCGCGCCCGAAGCTGGAGGGCAAGCCGCTGGTGCCGCAGTGGCCGGTGGAAATCGCCTCGCGCGACAACAAGACGCTGGTCAGTTACCTGACCCTGCCGCGCAGTGCCGATGCGAACAACGACGGCAAGGCCGATGCGCCGGTGCCGCTGGTACTGCTGGTCCATGGCGGTCCGTGGGCACGCGATTCATATGGCTACGGCGGCTACAACCAGTGGCTGGCCAACCGCGGTTACGCGGTGCTGTCAGTCAACTTCCGCGGCTCCACCGGCTTCGGCAAGGACTTCACCAACGCGGGTAACGGCGAGTGGGCCGGCAAGATGCACGACGACCTGATCGATGCCGTGCAATGGGCGGTCAAGCAGGGCGTGACCACGCAGGACCAGGTCGCGATCATGGGCGGCAGCTACGGCGGCTACGCCACGCTGGCCGGCCTGACGTTCACGCCGGATGCGTTCGCCTGCGGCGTGGACATCGTCGGCCCGTCCAACCTCAACACCCTGCTCAGCACCGTTCCGCCGTATTGGGCCAGCTTCTTCGAACAGCTCGCCAAGCGCATGGGCGACCCGCGCACCGACGCCGGCAAGAAGTGGCTGACCGAACGTTCGCCGCTGACCCGTGCCGACCAGATCAAGAAGCCGCTGCTGATCGGCCAGGGCGCGAACGACCCGCGCGTGAAGCAGGCCGAGAGCGACCAGATCGTCAAGGCGATGCAGGCCAAGAACATTCCGGTGACCTACGTGCTGTTCCCCGACGAAGGCCATGGCTTCGCGCGGCCGGAGAACAACAAGGCGTTCAATGCCGTGACCGAAGGCTTCCTCGCCCAGTGCCTGGGTGGTCGCGCCGAACCGATCGGCAAGGACTTCACCGGCTCGAGCATCAGCGTGCCGACGGGCGCCACCGGCGTGCCGGGCCTGGCCGATGCGCTGAAGGGCCACACGCAGGAAGTAAAGAAGTAAGCCTGCTCCCTCTTGCGTCCATGACAGAAACGGGAAACGCCGGCGAAAGCCGGCGTTTCTTCGTCTGCATCCCTGCGGGCGGCGATCAGGCCGCCTTTTCCTTTTCGTAGAACTGCTCTTCCTCGGTGGAGCCCTTCAGCGCGGTGACGCTGGAGCTGCCACCCTGGATGACGGTGGTGACGTCATCGAAGTAGCCCGCGCCCACTTCCTGCTGGTGGGACACGAAGGTGTAGCCCTTCTCGCGCGCGGCGAATTCGGCTTCCTGCACCTGCTCGACGTAATGCTTCATGCCCTCGCCGCGCGCATAGTCGTGCGCAAACTTGAAGGTGTTGAACCAGTTGATGTGGATACCAGCCAGGGTGATGAACTGGTACTTGTAGCCCAGCGCCGACAGCTCGTCCTGGAAGCGGGCGATCTGCGCATCGTCTAGGTTCTTCTTCCAGTTGAAGCTGGGCGAGCAGTTGTACGACAGCAGCTTGCCAGGATGCTTGGCGTGCACCGCCTGGGCGAATTCGCGGGCGAAGCCGATGTCCGGCGTGCCGGTTTCGCACCACACCAGGTCGGCGTACGGCGCGTAGGCGATGCCGCGGCTGATCGCCTGCTCCAGGCCGTTCTTCACCCGGTAGAAGCCTTCCGCGGTGCGCTGGCCGGTGACGAAGGGCTGGTCGTTGGCATCGAAATCCGAAGTCAGCAGGTTGGCGGCTTCGGCATCGGTGCGCGCCAGCACGATGGCCGGCACGCCCAGCACGTCGGCCGCCAGGCGCGCGGCCTGCAGCTTCTGCACGGCTTCCTGCGTGGGAACCAGCACCTTGCCGCCCATGTGCCCGCACTTCTTCACCGCGGCCAGCTGGTCTTCGAAGTGCACGCCCGCAGCACCGGCGACGATCATGTTCTTCATCAGCTCGTAGGCGTTCAGCACGCCACCGAAGCCGGCCTCGCCGTCGGCGACGATCGGCAGGAAGAAATCGATCGCGTCGGCTTCGTTCGCCTTGCCGTCGCAGATGTTCTTCCACTGGATCTCGTCGGCGCGCTGGAACGTGTTGTTGATGCGGCGGACCATCGTCGGCACCGAGTCGTACGCATACAGCGACTGGTCGGGGTACATGGTCTCGGAGGTGTTGCCGTCGGCGGCCACCTGCCAGCCGGACAGGTAGACGGCCTCCAGGCCGGCCTTGGCCTGCTGCATCGCCTGGCCCGCGCTGATCGCGCCGAACGCGTTGACGTAGCCCTTCTTGGCTTCGCCGTTGACGAGCTTCCACAGCTTCTCGGCGCCGCGGCGGGCCAGGGTGTATTCCGGCTGCAGGCTGCCGCGCAGGCGGACGACGTCGGCGGCGGCGTAGTCGCGCTTCACGCCGGTCCAGCGCGGATTGCTGTCCCAGTCTTTCTGGATGGCGTCGATCTGCTGTTGCTTGGTGCTCATGGCGGGCTCTCTTTCGTCGTGGGGCGTCGTGGTGGGGGTGGTCGGTCGATGCGTCAGTCGATGCGGTCGTACGCGGGCAAGGTCAGGAAATCGGCCAGCTCGTCGGCGCGGCTCAGGTGGTCGAGCAGGGCGATGGCTTCGGAGATGCGCTCGCCACCGGGCAGCCGCGAGTGGTCGCCCAGCTTCGCGGGCAAGGCGGCCAGCGTGCGCTGCAGCAGCGCGTAATCGATCTGGGTGCCGTCGCACAGGTGCACGTCGGCGGTGTGCAGCCACTGCCAGATCTGCGTGCGCGAGATCTCGGCGGTGGCGGCGTCTTCCATCAGCCAATGGATCGGCACGCAGCCGTTGCCATCGAGCCACGCGGCCAGGTAGCGCACGCAGACTTCCACGTTGCCCTCGAAGCCGGCACGCGTGATGGTGCCGGTGGACGGACGGATCAGGTCGTCGCGCGTGACCGCCACGTCCTCGCGTTGCACGCTGCGCTGGTTCGGCTGCGGCATGTGTTCGTCGAAGATCGTCTTCGCGACCGGAATCAGCGCCGGGTGCGCCACCCACGTGCCGTCGTGGCCGGCGGTGACTTCGCGCAGCTTGTCGGCGCGCACGCGGGCAAGCGCCTGTTCGTTCGCGGCCTCGTCGTTGCTGATCGGGATCTGCGCCGCCATGCCCCCCATCGCATGGGCACCGCGGCGATGGCAGGTCTGGATCAGCAGTTCCGAATACGCCTTCAGGAACGGCTGCGTCATCGTCACCTGGCCGCGCTCGGGCAGCACCTTGTCGGCGTGGCGGCGGAAGGTCTTCAGGTAGGAAAAGATGTAGTCCCAGCGGCCGCAGTTCAGGCCGACGATACGGTCGCGCAGCGCATGCAGGATCTCATGCATCTCGAACACGGCCGGCAGCGTCTCGATCAGCACCGTGACCTTCATCTGCCCGTGCGGCAGGCCCAGCGCGGCTTCGATGTGCGACAGCGCGGTTTCCCACAGCGCGGCCTCTTCCATGCTCTGCAGCTTGGGCAGGTAGAAGTACGGGCCACGGTCGCGGGCCTGCAGCGCGCGGGCGTTGTGCCAGGCGAACACGGCGATGTCGAACAACCCACCCGCGATCGGCGCGCCATCGATCAGCACGTGCTTTTCGTCCAGATGCCAGCCACGCGGGCGCACCAGCAGCACGGCCTGCTCGTTCTGCGGCTTCAGCGTGTAGTGCTTGCCGGCGTCGGAGGTGAACTCGAGATCGCCCTGCACGGCGCCGACCAGCGCGCGCTGGCCGGTCAGCAGATTCTGCCAGGTCGGCGAGGTGGAATCCTCGAAGTCGGCCATGAACACCTTCGCGCCCGAGTTCAGCGCGTTGATGACCATCTTCGGGTCGACCGGACCGGTGATCTCCACCCGACGGTCCTGCAGCGCGGCCGGGACCGGGGCGACGGCCCAGTCGCCCTCGCGGATGCCGCGGGTGTCCTCACGGAAATCGGGCAGGCCGCCCGCGTCGAAGAAGGCCTGTCGCGACCGACGGGCCGCCAACCGGGCCTGACGCTCCGGTTCGATCGCACGGTGCAGCGAGACGAGCAGGGCCAGCGCGCCGGGCGGAAGCAGGGCGTCCTGGCCCGCCACGTTGGCGGTCAGGGCGATGCCGGGGGTGGGGCGGTCGGCGCGCGGGTCGCGCGGCGGCAGGGCGAAAGCGGTGGCGGACATGGGCGTCTCCTGGCGTCTTGCTGGAGACGCACAGTGCTCCCGTGTCGAATTATTTGACAAAACAGTTTTGTCAATGCACTAAATAAGCTCGCCTTATAGTTGACTAGAACGTGAGCTCTAAAGAAGCGCCAACCCCCCGATTTCCCTACAAATCCGACCGGTTGAAGCCGCTGCGCGCCTTCTGCCAGACGGTCCGGCTGGGGTCGGTGTCGCGGGCCGCGGAGGCGCTTTTCGTCAGCCAGCCCGCCATCACCCTGCAACTGCAGGCACTGGAACGGGACCTGGGGATCACCCTGTTCGAGCGCAGCGGGCGCCGGCTGACCCCCAGCCGGGAGGGCCAGGTGCTGTACGAACTGGCGCAGCCGCTGGTGGCGGGGCTGGACGGGCTGGACGCGACGTTCCGGGAAAAGGTCAGCGGGCTGGAAGCCGGCGAACTGAACGTGGCGGCCAACAGCTCGACCATCCTCTACCTGCTGCCGAAGATCGTGGAGCACTTCCGCCAGGAACACCCGGACGTGAAGCTGACCCTCCACAACGCCGCCACCGCTGACGGCACCGACCTGCTGCGCTCGGATGCCGTGGACCTGGCGGTGGGCTCCGTGCTCGATGTGCCCGCCGATCTCAGCTACGCGCCGGTCTACCGCTTCGAGCCGATGCTGATCACGCCGCCCGACCATCCGCTCGCGAAGAAGCGCGACCTGCGGCTGGAGGATCTCTCGCCCCATGGCCTGATCCTGCCGCCGAAACGGCTGATCACCTACCGGCTGGTGGACCTGGTGTTCCAGCAGGCGCGCGTGCCCTACACCGTCGCGCTGGAAGTGGGCGGCTGGGAGGTGATCAAGCAGTACGTCAGCATGGGCATGGGCATTTCGATCATCGCGTCGATCTGCCTGACCGACGCCGACCGCGACCGGCTCGCCGCGCGCTCGCTGGCGCAATGGTTTCCGTCGCGCAGCTATGGCGTGGTGGTGCGCAAGGGCAAGTTCCTGTCGCCGCAGGCGCGTGCCTTCATCGAACTGATCCAGCCCCACCTGTTCGAGCGCCGCGATTACGATGAGAGCGGCCATTCCGAACGCTGACGCCCTGCCTCCATGAGCGGCCGTTACCGACAACACGACCTTGCCCCCGGCCTGCCCCTGCTCTGCCGCTGGGACTACGTGCAGGGCGCGCACGCCGCGCCCGCGCTGGTCCTGCCCGATGCCTGCGTGGACCTGCTGTGGGATGGCGCGCGCCTGAGCATCGCCGGACCGGATACGCAGGCGCAGTACGCGCATGTCGCGCCGGGTCGACGGTTGCAGGGCCTGCGATTCGCGCCGGCCGCCGCCGCACGCTGGATGGGTGTTCCCTTGCATGCCCTCGCCGACCAGCGCGTGGACCTGCGCGACCTCCGCCGTCCGCGCCTGAGCGCACTGGCCGACCGCATGGCGGAGCGCGAGGGCGATGCGATGGCCTGGCTCGCCGAGCGCATCCTGGTCGACACGCCGCCCCGCGACCGCGCGATGCAGGCCGTGCATGCGCGACTCTCGTGCCCGCAGCCCGAGTCGGTCGCGCAGCTTGCGCGCGATCTCGGCCTCACCGAACGCACCCTGCTGCGACGGTGCGACGAAGCGTTCGGCTACGGACCGAAGCTGCTGGCGCGCATCCTGCGACTGCAACGCTTCCTGCAGCACCGGCACCACCACGCCAACCTGCTGGACGCCGCGCTCGACGCGGGCTACTACGACGCCGCGCAGCTGGCGGGCGATGCGCGCCGGCTCACCGGCCTCACGCCCACCCAGTTGATCGCGCAGGTCGCGGACTGACTGTCCGATTTCGCCAAGACAGGGCGCACGGACTCGGCCAGACTGACGGCCTCCTCCACGGACACCCGCCATGAGCACCGCCGACCAGCACCATCGCATCGATTACATCGAGTTCAACGTCGCCTCCATCGCCGCCTCGAAGGCGTTCTATGGCGACGCGTTCGGCTGGACGTTCCAGGACTACGGGCCGGACTATTGCGAGTTCCGCGATGGTCGGCTGACCGGTGGCTTCGCCCACGACACGGCGCAGCCGGGCGGCGCGCTGGTCGTGCTGTATTCGACGGCGCTGGAAGACAGCCTGGCGAAGGTCCAGGCCGCCGGCGGGCGCATCACGAAGCCGATCTTCGCCTTCCCCGGCGGACGGCGCTTCCAGTTCACCGATCCCGACGGCTACGAACTGGCCGTGTGGTCGGCGACCTGAGTCAACGGGTCTCGTAGCGCGCCAGCAGCGCGCGGTGGCTGGCCCGCCACTGCGCGAGCTCGACGGGCGAATCCTCGAACGTGCCGTCGATGAAGGCCAGCGACAGCGATTCGGTGGCCCGCTTCACGTCCTCGCTGACCTCGCGCGAATCGAAGTAACGGTGATCGGTGAACACGTTGTGGGTGCCATGCCGGTAGACCGCCAGCACCTTGTGCGCGCCGCCGATCGCGTCGAACACCTTGAGCCGGTCGTCCACGCCGGATCCGAAGCTGGGAATGCGGATGATGTCGTCGGCCGTGGTGACGTGCAGCGTGGGGACGGTGATGCCCGACAGGATCGGGCGGAAATCCTGGTCGCCATAGAACGGCGGCGCGGAGATCACGATCGCCGCACGGATGCGCGGATCGCGTAGCTGGATCGTCTGCCCATGGCGCACCACCCGCGCGCCGGCGGACATCAGCGTGGTGTTGGCGCCGTATGAATGCCCGGCCGCGATGATGCGCGCGGGATCGATGCTCGCTCCCCATTCGCCCGCGAGCACGCGATCGAGTGCGAAGCGCTGGTCGCGGACGCGATCGATGGCTTCGGCATCGCCCGCCGCGTGCTGGAAGCGGGATACCAGCGTGAAGGGATTGCCTTCCCACAGCGTGCGGTCGCTGCCGACATGCTGCACGTGGAGGCTGGCGATGCCGTGCTTCGCCCAGTAGCGCCCGAGGTAGGTGTAGCCGTCGCGCGCGCTGCCGATGCCGTGCGAGAACACCACCAGCGGCACCTTGCCGCGGCGTGCGTTGTCGGGCCAGAACAGCTTTACCGGCACCGCGCGTCCGCGCACGGGATCCACCCAGTCCAGGTCCTGCACGCGATAGCCCGCGCGTTGCTCAACATGATCGCCCGCCCGCACGGGCGCGTGCGACGAGGCGACGAGCATCGGCGCCAGCAACAGCAGGGACAGCAGTACCGCCAACCGATGGCGGCGGAACAGGGAGAACACGTTCATCGGCAACACATCCAGTACAGGGACAGCGCACGCGGCGCGCACCCGCATGCGACAGGGACAGAACGCCGACTTCGCGGCGCGCTACTTCTTCTTCGGGCGGCCAGCCTTCACCGGCGCCAGCGCGTCCAGGGCCTTCGCCAGCGCCTGCGGCGACAGTGCGGACAGCGCCTGCAGGCCCGCGCGCAGCAACTCGCTCTTCTTCGCCGGCCGCTGCATCTGCAGCGCACGCTGCTTGAGCACGGCCACCAGCGCGAAGTCGTCCGCCGGCATCGTGAAGCTGTCGCGCACCAGCTTGGCCGGCGGCGCCTGCGCCGCCATGCCGGCGTCGCGCGTCTTGCGGGACTTGACCATGGCTCACCCGTAAATCGTATAAACGATTTATACCGTTTCATCCCCGCCCTGCCAAGCCCGGCGTCTGCCGACGAGCGGCAGGCATTCAGGCGGGACGGCACGCAGCGGGGGTGGCATGCGGACCTAGACTGTCGGTGTTCCACCGCTACGGCATGCCATGCCTCCTCGAACCGCCTCCCTGCGCGCGGGTGAACGCGCCGCCTTGCTGGCGGTCGCGGAGGCCCGCGCCCTTGCCGCCGCGCTGGCCATCGCGCCGGTCGATCCGTCGGGCGTGCACGAAGCGCGCAAGGCCATCCGTCGCCTGCGCTCGTTGCTCGCGCTCGCGCGGCGTGCGCTGGGCAAGGACGCGATCGATCCGATCGATGTCGAACTGCGCGCACTGGCCAAGGGCCTGTCCGCCCTGCGTGACGCGCAGGTCGTGCAGGACACCGCACGGGCATGCGCGCGCGACGCGGAGGGCAAGGCCGAGGCACACAGCTGGGAGGCACTGCTGCCGCTGCTGGCCGAACGCCAGCAGCACGTCCTTGCCGCGGCACTGCGCGACGATCCCGGTTTCATGCAGCGCCAGGCGCAGGCGCATCGCCACGCCGACCGGCTGCGGGTGTTGCCGTGGCACCAGTTGGGTGCCGCCGACCTGCGCCGTGCCGTGCTTCGCTCGATGCGACGGCAGGCGAACGCGCAGGCGGCGGCGCTGGCATCGGGCAGGCTGGAGCATCTGCATGCCTGGCGGCGACGGTCACGCCGGTTGCGGATGCAGCTGTCGGCCCTGCGCAAACTGCGGGTCCACGCGCAGCCGGGGCGCGCCGATGCCGCGACCCTGCGACACGTCGCCCAACTGGTCGACCAGCTGGGCGTGCTGCAGGACCTGGCATTGCTGCAGCAGGCGCTGGACGAACTTGCGCGGAGGCAGGTACCGACGACGCCGGCCGCGCTGCGGCGTCCGAAACCCTTGCCCATCCATCCCCTCGGCTAAACGCATTTACCCGCTTTCGACGTGCGCATTCACGTCAAGTACGCCCCGGCAGGGCCGATAGTGACCCATACGGTCTCTCCCGACGGCGCACGGACCGCCGCGCACCGCCGGAAGGCCAGAAGATCCGGTGTTCCGGCAACGGGACGGTTTGGCACAAAGCCTGCTTCTCCCGGGAACAGGCCGGGACCTACCGCCCTCCCTTCACGCAGGATCAAGGCCCGCTGGTGGATTCCACCCTTGCCCCTCGCGGCGCCGCTCCGGCGACGCCCGCACCGCCCCCCCGCCGAGGCGGCCTGCCGCCGCTGGTGTGGGCGACGGCTGTGCTGTTGCTGGGCATCGTGTGCACGTCGATCGTGGCCCACCGGGAATGGGACGACCTGCAGCAGCGGGCGGAGGACGACCGCCGGGCGCTGGCCGATGCCGGGGTCTCGCAACTGCGCGTACCGCTGGAGCAGGCGGCGTCGATGCTGCGCGCCATGCAGACCGTGTACCTGGCCAACGACCAGATGGACCAGGCACGCTTCAGCCAGTACCACGCCAGCCTGCGCAGCCCGCTCGCACCCAGCGCCTACACCTCGGTGGCGTTCGCACGCCGCTCGCCCGCCGACCAGCCGCTGGCTGACCAGGTCTCGTACCGCTACGAATTCGTTGCTCCGTACCAGCCGAACACGTCGTTGATCGGCTTCGACATGGTCACGCAGAAAGCCAACCTGGCCGCCCTGTTGCGCGCGCGCGACACCGACACGGTAGTGATCTCGGCGCCGTTCCCGCTGCGCCAGACCACGCCGGCGGGCCAGAACCCGCTCGGCGTGACGCTGCGCCTGCCCGTGTACTCCGACGGCCCGACGCCGACCACGCCCAACCAGCGGCGCGCGCGCGAAATCGGGGCGCTGGCCATCGGCATCCGGCTGCAGCCGCTGGTGGAAACCGCGATGGCCGGACCGGTCCTGGACGGCTTCCGCGTGCGCCTCTACGACGCCACCGCGGATGCGCATCCGTTCTACGACTCCGCCACGCCCATCGCCACCGGCCTGCCCGCGCAGGTACGGCGCATGGATTTCGGTGGCCGCCAGTGGCGGCTCGAACTGCAGCCGCGCCCGCAACCCCTCGACGCCGGCCGCCTGCAGGCCATCCTGGCCGGCGGCGGCGTGATCAGCCTGCTGCTGGCGGCGCTGGCGTGGTCGCTGGCCACCACGCGGCGGCGCGCGGTCGCGCTGGGCGAACAGATGAGCCGGCGCTACCGCGAGAGCGAACTGCGCTTCCGCGCGCTCAACGAACTGCTGCCGGCGCTGGTGCTGCTGGCCGACGTGCGCGATGGCCGCATCGTCTACGCCAACCAGGCGGCGCGGATGCGCTTGGGAGATCCCACCGGCCTGCCGCTGTCGGCGCTGTTCTCCGATCCGCAGCTGCAGGCGCGCGCGCGCGATGCCGCGGCCATCGGCAACGACTGGGGCAACCTGGAAGCGGTACTGCTGAGCCCTGGCGGCGGCGCGTTCTGGGCCAGCGCCTCCATTGCGCAGGTCGACATGGACGGCGAGGCGCACCTGCTGATGGTCGCCACCGACATTTCGGAGCAGCGCGAACTGACCGAACGCCTGAGCTACCAGGCTACCCACGATGCGTTGACCGAACTGTGCAACCGCCGCGAGTTCGAGCGCCGCATCGAGGAGGCCCTGAACGAACGCAAGGGTCGCGCGGCGTGCGACCCGTGCGCGCTGCTGTACATCGACCTGGACCAGTTCAAGCTGATCAACGATGTCTCTGGACACATGGCAGGCGACCAGCTGCTCGCGCAGCTCGCGCTGGCGATGCGCCAGCAGCTGCGCGGCGGCGATGTGCTGGCGCGGCTGGGCGGCGACGAATTCGGCCTGATGGCGTTCCACGTGGACGCGGAGGGCGCGCGCGCACTCGCCGAACGCCTGCGCGAATGCATCGAAGCGCTGATGTTCGTCTGGCAGGACCGCACCTACACGGTCAGCGCCAGCATCGGCGTGGTGGCGATCGACCAGCAGGAACCGACCCTGAAGGACCTGCTGGCCTGGGCCGACACGGCGTGCTACCTGGCGAAGGAGAACGGCCGCAACCGCGTGCACCTGTACCGCGAAGACAACGAGACCACGCGCCGCCAGGGCGAAATGGAATGGGCCAACCGCCTGCGCTGGGCGGTGGAACAGGACCGCCTGCTGCTCGACTACCAGGAGATCGTGCCGCTCGACGGCCGCGACACCGCGCCCAGCATCGAACTGCTGCTCAGGCTGCGCGACGAGGACGGCGGCGTGGTGCTGCCCGGCGCGTTCCTTCCCGCCGCCGAACGCTACGGGCTGATGCCGGCCATAGACCGCTGGGTGATCCGCAACGCGCTTGCGCATTTCGGCGAGCTGCACCATTCGGGCATGCGGCTGGGCACGTGCGCGATCAACCTGTCCGGCGCCAGCATCGAGGACGAGGGGCTGGCCGACTTCATCCTGGCGCGCATCACTGAATTCGCGGTGCCGGCCCAGGCCTTGTGCTTCGAGATCACCGAGACGGTCGCCGTGCGCAACCTGCTGAAGGTCGTCGCGGTGATCGAACGCCTGCGCCGCGCCGGCTGCCGCATCGCCCTGGACGACTTCGGCGCCGGCATGTCCTCGTTCGGCTACCTGAAGAACCTGCCCGCCGACCTCATCAAGATCGACGGCAGCTTCATCCGCGATCTCGAAACCGACCCGATGAGCCGCACCATCGTCAGCGCCATCGCGCAGATCGGCCACCAGCGGGGCTTGAAGGTCGTGGCCGAGTGGGTCGCCAGCCCGAAGATCGGCGACGCGCTGCGCTCGCTCGGCGTGGACTATGGCCAGGGCTACGCCCTGCACCGTCCCGAACGCGTGCTGTTCCAGCGCGAAGAGCCGCCGCCGCGGCGCCTGGCGGTGGTGCGCTGACCTACCGCACCGCCTGCTCCGCGGGCGTGTCGATGGCCCGCGGCCGCACGTGCTCCAGCAGGCTCACCAGCGTCTTGCCCGGCTCCTCCCACGGAATCATGTGGGCGGCATGCTCGAACCACACGCCCTGCTTGTAGGGCGCACGCACCTGCGCCAGCCAGGCGGCGGTGGGCGCCGAGGGCGTGGTGTAGTCGTGCCGGCCCATGAACATCACCACCGGGATGGGGAAGTCCACCACGCCGGTGAAGTCGACCTGCAGGAATTCGTCCAGCAACCGGCCCAGCGTGAACACGCTGCCCGCATTGATCGCGCAGCGCGCCGCATCGTCGTAGTCCGGCGACAGGCGCGGGCCCTGGAAGTAATAGGCCGAATCGTCGCGATAGGCGCTCAGGCCGCCGTAGAACTGCGGCCACTTGCGCGCGATCACGATGCGCTCGCGGGTGATCGGCTGGTCGCCGGGATACGGCGCGATCGATTCCATCTCGCGCACCGCGTCGGCATTGCCGCGCTCGCGCGCCATGCGCAGGCCGTAGTCGAAGCTGACCTGCTCGTTGGTCCGAACGTTGATCACCTGGCCGATGCCGACGTAGGCATGGAACAGATCGGGACGCTGCAGCGCCGCGTGCATGGCCACCACCGTGCCCCAGCTGTGCGCCATCAGCACCAGCTTGCGCTTGTGGTAGCGGCCGCGCAGGTGCTCGGCCAGCGCGATCGCGTCGTCCACGTAGCGCTGCACGTGCAGCGTGTCCGCGACGGCGTCCTGGGGATTCAGGGTCAGCGTCCTGCCTGCGCCGCGCTGGTCGTAGTTGACGACCGTGAAGTACTCCTCCAGGGGACGCTGGAACTGCCACAACGTGGGAATGACCGGCGATGCCGGGCCGCCATGCACGAACAGGATCATCGGATTGCTGCGGTCCTGGCCGCGTACGTTCACCCATTGCCGGACGCCGCCGATGTCCACCGCGTAGTCCTCCTGCACGCCGGTGGGAGCGACGATGCGCCCCAGGTCCCCGATGATCTCGCGCGCGGGCGCATAGGCGGACCGGTCGGGGCACGCCGGCTGGGCGGCGGCCGTCGTCGGCGATGCAAGCGTGGCGGCGAACAACAGGGATGCGAACGCGATGGCGCGCATGGGCGTTCCTCTCGGCAGGGCAGTCGGCCGCATTGTCGACGACGTTCCGTCCGCCTGCCCCGGGTCGATGGTCGTGGCGCATGCGTCGTCAGTCACGCTTCCACATCCAGGACCGATGCTTGCGCGACGCCTCGGTCCACGCTCGCGGCGGATGCGTGCGGGCCGCGGCTTGGGTTCTAATGCGGCTGGGAGACACGCGAGGGGCAGGATGAAAGCAGGGATCGTGGCGGCCTGCCTGACGGTCGCGAGCCAGGGCGCGTGGGCACAGAGCACGACGCCGGGCGCCGCGCACGACATGTACCACCAGGAACCCCCTGCCGCGCCCTCGCTGCGCAAGGGCGGTCCTGCGCTGCGCGACAAGCGCAAGCAGGGCGTATCGCCGTCTTACGAGCGGCAATGGCGGGACGCTCTGGCGCTTGGCGAGCAGGGCGACGCCGCCGAGGCGGACCGCACACTCGCGCAGGCGATGGCGCACCGCGAGTTCGCGACGCTGCCGCTCGCCGACCAGCGCATGACGTGGTCGCGCGCGGCGTGGATGGCGACACGCCTGGGCGACCATGTGCGTGCACGCCGCTGGGCCACGCGAGCCGTCGAGGCCGGATCCGACGATCCCGACGACATCTACCTGCTCGCGCAGCTGGACGAACGCGAGGGAGCGCATGACGCGGCCGCGCGCCACGTTCGCGATCTGGCGATGCGCTGGCCGCGCATGGTCGACCACCTCGACACTGCGTTCGTGCTGCGCGTGGCCCGGCAGGCGCCGCCCGCATCGGCGACCCGGCTGCAGGTGATGGAGGCCTTGATGCAGGCCGGCTGGGACGGTGCGGGGCTGGGGGTCGGCGACCTGTGGTACCAGCTCGCCCTGCTCTACCAGGCACGCGGCGACCACGCCGGCGTCCGTCGTGCGGTCAGCTTGACCACCTCGCCCGAGGCGCTGGTGAAATTCCGCGTGGACCGGCGCTTCGATGGCATCGTCGACCTCGACAGCGGAGCACTCGACATCGCGGAAGCCGCACGCCGGCGCGTGGCATCCCTGCGCGTGCTGGCCGACAGGCGCCCTCGAAGCCTCGAGACCCGCATGGAACTCGGCTACGCGCTGCTGGCGACGGGCCAGCACGCGGAGGTGGTCACGCTGGCGAACGAGACGCTCGCCGCGCTGTCGGCGGCATCGGCGGATGCGCCGGCGTTCGACGATCCCGAGGTCGCCGCGTGGATCGTCAACCACCGCGCGGTCGCGCAGCGGAGGCTGGGCAAGCTGTACGACGCGCAGGCCGACCTGTTCCGCGGCACGCTGATGGACGAATCGGGCGGCGCCAACGTCAGCCAGGTGCTCAACCTGGGCCAGTTCCTGTGCCAGCGCGGGCGCCCTGAGGAAGCGCTCGCTGCCATCGGCCGGGTCGGCGACATGAGCGGTTACGGCCGCATGGTGCAGGTCTCCATCGAACACTGCGCCGCTGTCCAGCAGCAGGATGCCGCCTCTGCACGGCGCGCGCTCGACTACCTGCGCGACCACCGCGACGACGCCCTGGAGCTCTGGATCTGGGCCCTGGTCGAAGCCGGTCGCATGGACGACGCAGCCGACGCCCTCATCGCGGCCCTGGCCGATCCGGCGACGCGTGGCGACCTGCTCGCGGCCGTGCAGGAATGGCGGGAGCCGGCCCCGCTGCCTGCCTTCGTGCCCGTGCAGGCGCGCTGGCGTGCACTGATGGCGCGCGACGAGGTCCGTCGCGCCGTGGACGCCGTCGGCCGCATCGAACGCCAGCCGATCTTCGCCATCGGCGGCCTCTGACCGGACGCGGTGTCAGGCGTGCGCCATCCATTGGCGCACCAGCGCCTGCAACGCGGTGCGCTGGGCTTCCACGTCGTCCACGCCGGCGAAAGTCCAGGTCGCGCGGTCGGCGCCCAGCCATGCGAGCAGCTGCCGCGGATCGGCGATCGCGCCCGCGGGCATCGCCTGCTTGCCCGCGCCCAGGTGCAGCACCAGCATCATGCGGTCCGGCCGGCGCAGCTGCATCGTCGCGAAATGGCGGCCCTCCACGTGGAAGCTCGGTGCGTTCCACTTGATGCTTTCGCCGATGCGCGGATCCGTCGCCAGGATCGTCGTGCGCAGCAGGCGGATGGCGGCGTCCTGCGCATGCGCGAGGGTGGCCAGGAAAGCCTCGACATCGTCGCGCGCTGCCTGTGTCCCCATGGTGTCGTGCACTCCGCCTGTCGACTGATCGCGAACGGTAGCGTGGGCAGGGGCCGCCGGCCAGCGCACGGAGCGTCCGACCGGCGGTCGCGCCTGCGCGGCGCAGGTTGATCGGAATCAACGCGGCCGTCGCACGGGCGGCGTACGTTGGCGACTCCTAACGCCACGCCAGGAGCACGCCATGGACCGCACCATGAAAGCCGCCGTCGTCCGGCAGTTCGGCGCCCCGCTGGTCATCGAGGATGTCCCTGTGCCGCGCCCGGCCGCCGGCGAACTGCTGGTCAAGATCGAGGCGTGCGGCGTCTGCCACACCGACCTGCACGCCGCCGAAGGCGACTGGCCGGTGAAGCCCAGCCCGCCTTTCATTCCCGGGCACGAGGGCGTCGGCCACGTCGTCGCGGTGGGCAATGGCGTGACCCACGTGAAGGAAGGCGACCGCGTCGGCGTTCCGTGGCTGTACTCCGCATGCGGCTACTGCGCGCACTGCCTCGGCGGGTGGGAGACGCTGTGCGAAACCCAGCGGAACACCGGCTATTCGGTCAACGGCGGTTTCGCCGAGTACGCGCTGGCCGACGCGGGCTACGTCGGCCACCTGCCGGCGGGCATCGGTTTCGTCGAGATCGCGCCCATCCTGTGCGCCGGCGTGACCGTCTACAAGGGCTTGAAGGTCACCGATACCCGACCCGGCGACTGGGTGGTGATCTCCGGCATCGGCGGGCTGGGCCACCTGGCCGTGCAGTACGCGAAGGCGATGGGCCTGAACGTGGCGGCCGTCGACGTGGACGACGCCAAGCTGGACCTGGCGCGCCGCCTGGGCGCGACGGTCACCGTCAACGCCGCCACCGACGACCCGGCCGCGTATCTGAAGAAGGAAATCGGCGGCGCGCACGGTGCGCTGGTGACGGCGGTATCGCCCAAGGCCTTCGAGCAGGCGATCGGCATGGTGCGCCGGGGCGGCACGGTGTCGCTCAACGGCCTGCCGCCGGGCCAGTTCCCGCTCGACATCTTCGGCATGGTGCTCAACGGCATCACCGTGCGCGGCTCCATCGTCGGCACCCGACTGGACCTGCAGGAGGCGCTCGATTTCGCCGCGATGGGCAAGGTCGCCGCGACCGTGGCGACCGACCGCCTGGAGAACATCAACGCCGTGTTCGCACGCATGCACGCCGGCACGATCGAGGGGCGCGTGGTGCTGGATTTCTCTGCCTGATCGCGCGACTCAGTCCGCGCTCGCCGCCGGCCGCGCCTCGTCTCCGCCCGCTGCGGCGAGCCGTGACTGCGCACCCCGCGCCGGCAGCGGCATCACCCGCAGTCCCCGCTGGCGACACAGATCGAAGGCCGGATACACCGCGCGGCGTCCATTCGCGAACGCCACCTGCAGGTCGTGCACGCAGTCGTCGCTGCGGATCTGGAGGGTGGCCGCATCGCCGCCACCGGCCAGCCGCCCGCCGACGAGCAGTTCGCGCGGCTGGTCCGCGCCGGCCCGCGCCGCGGAGACCGACACGATGGCATCGTGGGCACGGTTGACGAGGTAGAGGTAGTGGGTGCGCTCGCCGGCGTGGGCGGCGGCGAACGGGATGGCGGCGGCGAGCAGCACGACGATGGACGCGCGAGGCATGGCGGAATCTCCGGTGATGAGGGCGCCACCGGCAGCGCGGGTCGCGTGCGGGGCGAGCGCATCTCGCGCCCGCTGCGGGAAGGCGGCAACGGATCCGGGACGAATCGTCGTGCGGCCGTGACGAATCGTCGTGGGCAGCGATCGCGGCTTTCCGTCGCCGGCGCGGCCGCCTAGGATGCGTTCGCACAGGAGGCCCCCATGAAGATCCGTCTGGGCAGCACCGAGATCGGCCTGTTCCGCTACCTGGGGCTGTGGACCGCGATCGCACTGCTGTTCACCTTGCAGAACACGCTCAACAACGGCCTGGAGCGCCCCAGCTGGCCACTGTCGGACCTCATCCGGTGGTCGTTGATCCAGTGGTACAGCTGGGCAGCCCTAGCGCCGCTCGTGTTCCGCCTGGCCGAGCGCTATCCGGTACGCGGCACGTTGCGCTTCCGCGGGTTGGCGCAGCAGCTCGTGGCGAGCCTGTGCACGACGTTCCTCGCGATGGTGCTCGGCGCCCTGGTCTCGACGCTGTTCGAACCCAGCGGCTTCTTCGAGCAGCTCGGCTACTTCCTGGAGCAGCACTTCGCCATCGGCGTGCTGACCTACTGGACGCTGTTCGCCATCCAGCAGGCCATCCAGTTCCACGCCGAGAAGGCGCGACGCGAACTGGAGGCCAGCCGGCTGGCCACCGAACTGGCCCAGTCGCGCCTGCAGGTACTGAAGACCCAGCTGCAGCCGCACTTCCTGTTCAACACGCTGCACGCCATCGTCACCCTGCTCGACGAGGACAAGCTGTCGGCCGAGGACATGCTGCTGCGCCTGAGCGAACTGCTGCGCGCGTTCCTGGAGGACTACGACGGCCAGGAGATCCCGCTGCGCCGCGAGCTGGAGCTGCTCGAGCTGTACCTCGGCATCCAGCGGCGGCGCTTCAAGGACCGCCTGACCACGCGCATCCATGTCGCACCCGACGTGATGGATGCCGCGGTGCCGAGCCTGGTGCTGCAGCCGATCGTGGAGAACGCGATCCGCTACGGCATCGGCCAGCACGTGGGCGAGGACTGCGTGGAGATCGACTGCCGCCGCGAGGGCGACATGCTCTGCATCGACGTGCGCAACTACAACAGCACGCTGGACGAGGGCGGCCAGGCGGGCGGCCACGGCATCGGCCTGTCCAACACGCGACTGCGCATGCGCGAGCTGTATGGGGACCACGCGAGCCTGCGGCTGGACCTGATCGTGCCGCGCGGCGTTGCGTGCCGGTTGCGCCTGCCCTACCGCGACCTCGACGAGGACGCCCTGCCGGAGCACGTGCCCGCATGCGCCTGACCGCGCTGGTGGTGGACGACGAACCGATCGCCCGCCACGCCGTGGCGCGCCTGCTGCGCGACGACGCGGACATCGAGGTGGTGGGCGAATGCGGCGACGGCGTGTCGGCGGTGGCGGCCATCCGCGAGCGCTCGCCCGACCTGGTGTTCCTCGACATCCAGATGCCGGCCATCACCGGCCTGGACGTGGTGGCCACCCTCGGCCCGGCGCGCATGCCGGCGACCATCTTCGTCACCGCCTACGAACAGTTCGCGGTGCGCGCGTTCGAGGCGAATGCCGTCGATTACCTCGTCAAGCCGTTCAGCCGCGAACGCTTCGCCGAAACCCTGCGCCGTGCGAAGCAGCGCCTGGCGATCGGACAGGGCGCCGATGCCGACACCACCGCCCGGATCATGCAGGCGCTGGCAGCGCTGCAACAGCGCGATGCCTACCTGGAACGGATCCCGGTGCGCGAGGACGAGCGCGTCGTCCTGGTCGACGTGGACGACATCGTCTGGATAAAGGCCAGTGGCAACACCGTGCGCCTGCACCTGGCCGACCGCGTGCACGAAGTCCGCGAGACCATGGCCGCGCTGGCGGCACGCCTCGACCCGCGCCGCTTCGCCCGCGTGCACCGCTCGGCCATCATCAACATCCGGCGGGTCAGGGACATCCATCCATGGTTCAACGGCTACCACGTGGTCACGATGGATACCGGCCAGCAACTCCGGATGAGCCGCTACCAGCACGATGCCTTCCTGAAGCTGGCGACCCTGCGGCACGGGGACTGACGCGGCCCGTGCCGCGCCGCCCTCATTCCGAATCCACGCCCGCCAGCGCCAGCACCCAGCCCGGCACCACCGGCTCGCCGGCGTAGAACTCCTTCGGCCTCTTCTCCGCCATCGCCCAGCGGTGCAGCCAGCTGGGGCCGTAGCGGCCGTTGTAGCCGTCCTCGCCGCGCGCGTAGGCAGGGTCGCGCATCGCCTCGTCCAGCGTCACCACGCGGTAGCCGCGTCGCTGCACGCCGGCCACGAGATCCGCGTAGGCGACGGCGTTGAGCTCGTTGGCGTGCAGCAGCCAGACCTGCGGCAGCGCGTAGCCGAGCAACGCCTGCGACTGCCGTTCGAAGTAGTCGACCTTGTTGAGCATGTAGGGCACATAGCCGCGCCGCAGCCGCTCCAGCGTCGCCGCGCGCACGGGCGTGTCGGGCTGGCCGTCGAGCACGTTGGCGTAGGCGAACGCCCATACCCATTCGCCGTTGTCGACCGTCACCGGTGCGATGCGGTAACCGTGTCCGCCCAGGAACGCGGACAGCGCCGCACGTTCCTCCGGCGTGCGGCCGGCGCGCAGGTACGGGTGGCGAAACCAGCGCGGCGCCTGGCCGCGTTCCGCCAACAGCGGGCGCAGCACGCGTTCGCCGCGCAGGATGTCCTGCTGGAACGCAGGCAGACCGACCGCATGCAGATCGAGATGGCCATGGGTGTGGTTGCCCAGCCCGAAGCCCGCATCCCGCCAGTCGCGCAGCATCGCCACGCGCTCGGGCCGCACTTGGCCATCGACTTCCAGCTTGCCCTCGTTGACGAAGCCGACCACCGGCACGCCGGCCTGCTCCAGTTGCGCCATGAGCTGCGCGTGGCGTCCTGCGAGCGCGTCCGGCGGCGTCTTGTCCATGCGCTGCCACGGCAGGTCATCGATGGTGACGGCGATGCGGCGGTCGGGCCCGGCGGCATGCGCACTCAACGCCCATGCGGACAGCAACAGTACTTGCAGGAGGAAGCGCACGCGCAGTCCGGGACAGGGGGGCGGAGCGGCGAGCTTATCGTCCGGCATGGCCCGGCCGCCAGCCGACTCAGGACGTGCTGTGGGGCGCAGCGCGCAGTCGCGCTTCGATGGCCGCGTGCAGGCCGGGAACGTCCGGTACGCGGATGCCGAATGCCTCCTGCAACACCGTGATCACCGCCTCGGCATTGGGCAGGCTGCGCCGCTCGCTGGCATGACCGGGGCGATGCAGCGCGACGCTGCCGTCGTTGAGCGTCCGGCGCCAGCCCGGCCCGGTGAGGGCGGCGCGCAGCTGGCCCACGAACGGCGAGTCCGGATGCGTGCTGACGTACCAGTTGCCGACGATGTGATCGATGTCGGCCTGCGGCTGCAGGTCGAACACGTACAGCGCCCGCCACTCGCCCGCCACCCTCGAGCACAGCGTATAAACGCCATCGCGCCGGGTGATGCGGTAAGGCTCGTGCGGCGTGGCCTGCACGTCTTCGGTATCCAGTCGCAGTGGTGCGGTGGGCACCATGCCGCCGAAGCCGACATCGACGATGTAACGCTGCCCCTCCACAATGGCCAGTACCAGCAGGTGCGTGCGCGCGGTGGGTTCGTCCTCCGGTCCTCCCATCACCACGCGCGCCGTCAGGCCGCGCGCATCGAAGTGCAGCTGCCGGAGCAGCGCCAGGAAAACGCGATTGAGTTCGTAGCAGTAGCCGCCGCGCCCCGCATGCAGCAGCTTGTGCTGGATGGCTGGCAGGTCGATCGGTACGGGCGCGCGCAGCAGGGTGGACAGGGTTTCGAACGGAAACGTGGCGGTATGCCGCAGCTGCAGCGCGCGCAAGGTGTCCAGAGTGGGCGGCGGCGGTCGGTCGTGACCCAGGCGTTGCAGGTATAGCGCGATGTCGGCGAGCGTGTCGGCCACGGAAGATTCCCTCGTTGGGCGGGCCATCACGGTAGGACCTAAAGCGCGATTGAGGTCAAGACGCCTCGCAGGACGCATGCTCCATCGCCTCCATCGCCGACCCTTCCCATACCTTCATGCCGCGTGATGATGTCGTGTCCTGCCGATGCGGCATCATGCGTAGGTAGAGATCACCCACCCCCAGGATCATCCGATGCGTGCATGGCTGTTGCTGCCCCTGTTGCTGCTGACCTCCGGTGCCGCGTACGCGGCCGATGCCTGTCCGCAGTTGTCGCAACAGACGCCGACGGATGTCGCCACCCGCATCGCCGCTGTCGCCTGCCGCGAGCACCTGATGTGGTACCGCCCCTTCATCGACCGCGAGGGCAAGCTGGCGAACGCACCGATGACCGAGGCGGAGTCGTCGCTGTTGTCGCTCGGCGACGACCGCGCCTGGCAGCGCGTCGCGCGCTACTGGCGCGACAGCGGGCTGCTCGCCGCGATCGGTCACCGTCGCGGCGCGACCGAGTGCCTGTACGCCTCGTCGACGGGCCCTCAGGCCGAGGCCTGCCGCGGCTTCGTGGTGGACACGCCATGGTCGGCCGCCTTCATCTCGTGGGTGATGCGTGAGGCCCGGGTGCCCGGCTTCCGCGGTTCCAGCCGCCACTTCACCTATGTGCAGGCGGCGTTCCAGAACCCGTCGACCAACGCCTTCGACGTCATCGACGTGGCGAAGGCCAAGCCGGTGGTCGGCGACCTGATCTGCTACGTGCGCCAGTCCGGCCGCCTGTTCGGCCACGAAGGGCTGGTGCCTTTGCTGCGCAGCGGCAGTTCGCTGGACATGCATTGCGACATCGTGGTGGCGGTGAACCCGAACAACGACAGCACCGCGTACGCCATCGGCGGCAACGTGCAGCAGAGCGTGACGATGCGGATGCTGCCGCTCAACCGCAGCGGCGAGTTCTGGGGCGGGCTGCCGCTCCGCATCGGCGACGGCACGCTGTGCGCGCCCGACAACGAAGCGGCCTGCAACATGAACCGCCAGGACTGGGCGGCGATCCTGCGACTGAAGTCACCGGAACAGCTGGCGAGACTTCCCGGCGCCCTGCCCCCGGTGCAGGATGCGCCAGGCGTCGAAGCGACCGAGAAGGCGGAATGCTGCATTCACTGCGTCGTCGGATCCGGTGTGCCAAGGTGCCCCGCGGACGCGACCCCGCCCACCACCCCGGATACGCAACGATGATCCCGTCCCGCCTCCCTGCCGTACGCCTGGCGCCCATCGCCGCCGCCCTGATGCTGGCCGCCTGCGCCACCCCGCCTCCGGCCGCCAGCCCTACGCTGGCCGCGGGCCAGCAGGCCACCGTCGATGGCACCGTCGTCAGCGTCGACACCACGCCCTGGACCTACGATGGCAGCGCCGTGGTGAAGGTCGCAGCCCCCAACGGGCAGGTCGACGTGCATCTGCCCGCCCGCTGGAACCTCTGCAAGGCGCCGCTGCCGGAGGACGTACAGGGGCTGAAGGCCGGCGACCGCGTGCGGGCCACCGGCACCGTCACCGACGACGGCGCGCTGGTGGTCTGCGAGCAAGCCGAACACGGCCTGCGCAGAACACCCTGAGCGATCACGCCCAGCCCCCGTGACCGCGGCTGCCGACGCGATCGGCGCACGGCACCGGAAGGGACGTGCGGCAGGTCGGGATGGTGCAGCGCAGCTCGCATGTAACCGTTTTCATGGCTAGTGTCCGGCGCTCGCGGGGTGGCCCGCGTTGCCTGGAACCGCCTGATGATCCCCACGCCGACGCGCCGCCTGCTGTGCGCCACCACCACCGCCTGCGCCCTGGCGATCGGGTTGGGTGTGAGCCCCGCCGCCCGTTCGGCCGACGCCCTGCCCCCGCGCACTGACTGGAAGGCGACGAGCTCGGCCAGCACCACGGTGGAGATGGCCCCGGCCAAGGGCATCGATGGCGACCCGGCGACCAAGTGGGGCGGCGCGTTTTCGCCCGGCCATTGGTACCAGGTGGATTTCGGCAAGCGCGTCTCCGTCGGCGCGGTGGAACTGCATTGGGAATGGGGCGGCGCGCGCGCGTACTCCATCCAGGCCTCCGATGACGGCAAGCATTGGCGCACCGCGTTCGAGACGCGCGATGGCGTGGGCGGCATCGAGTACGACGTATTCCCCACCGTGCAGGCGCGCTACCTGCGCCTGACCGCGCCGGACCGCTCGGCGGACTGGGGCGTGTCGGTGTTCGAATTCCAGCCGTACGCCGGTGGCGAGACGCCGCGCATCACCGGCGTGAGCGGCGACCCCGCCGCGCTGTGGTCTGATGCCGGCGAGGCGCATGCGATGAATGCGAAGCCCGCGGCCGACGGCATGCGGCAGCTGCAGATCGACCTGCCCAGGCCGCTGTCCGTGGCCGGCCTGGAAGTGGCGTGGAAGCACACGCCGCGTGCGGCGAAGCTGGAAGGCCGCGAGTCTGGCTCGGACCGCTGGATCGTGCTGGCGGAAGACCCCAACGCCTACGGCAGCACCGCCTTCCTCGCCGACAGCCAGGCCCGCACGCTGTCCGCGCTGCGCTTGAGCGTGCGCGGCCAGGGCGAGCAGGCGCCCACGCTGCAGCGCCTGCGCCTGATCGGGCCGAAGCGGGTGATGACGGCGATGAAGCGCTACGAACTCGCGGCCTCGCGCGAGCACCGTGCGCTGTTCCCGTCGTCGCTGCACCAGCAGCAGGTGTACTGGACGGCGGTCGGCATTCCCGCGGGCCGGCAGAAGTCCGTGCTCGACGAATTCGGCCATGTCGAAGCCTTCAAGGGCGCGCCGCTGGTGCAGCCGGTGTGGCGCGACGCCGGCGGTCGTGCGAGCGCAGCGAACGCCGATACATCCATCACCCATGCGCTGCGTGACGGCTGGATGCCGATGCCGACCGTGCAGTGGTCGCCACAGCCGGGCCTGGAACTGACGACGGCCGCGATCGCGCTCGAGCAGCGCAGCGCGCCAGTCACGCTGGTCCGCTACCGCCTGCGCAACACCGGCACCATGCCGGTCGCCGGCAGCTTCAACCTGCTGACGCGGCCGATGCAGGTCAGCCCGCCATGGCAGAACGGCGGACCCTCGCCGATCCGCGACATCACCGTCGGTAGCGGCAATGCGGCGCAGGTGGCGGTCAACGGTCGCACGCTGTTCCAGTCGCTGACGCCGGTGGCGCGCGCGTCCGCGTCGGCTTTCGGTGCGCATGGCGAAGGCGAGATCACCGGCCTGCTGATGGCCGACGCGTTGCCCGATGCGCAGCAGGCGCACGACGACACGGGTCTGGCGGCCGGCCAGCTCGGCTACGACGTGGCACTGGCGCCGGGCGCGACGCAGGACATCGTCATCGCGTTCGCCCTCGGCGACGCGCGCATCGATCCCGCAAAGCCGCTACCCGCCGCACCGGCGCTCGATCTCGCCGGACTGACCGGCGAAGGCGCGTTCGACGCGCGTGCCGACGAGGTGGCCGCACAGTGGCAGAAGCGCCTGGGCCGCATCGGCCTGTCGCTGCCGGACGCGTCCCTGGTCGACATGCTCCGCGCGCAGGCGGCGTACATGCTGATCAACCAGAGCGGCCACGCCATGCAGCCGGGCCCGCGCAACTACAACCGCTCCTTCATCCGCGACGGCGCCGCCACCGCCGCCACGCTGGTGCGCATGGGCATGCCGAAGACGGCGCGCGACTACCTGCAGTGGTACGCGGGACACGCGGTGCATGAGAACGGCCTGGTGTCGCCGATCCTCAACGACGACGGCTCGGTCAACACGGGGTTCGGCTCCGACATCGAGTACGACAGCCAAGGGCAGTTCATCTGGCTGGTCGCCGAACTCGCGCGTCTCGATGGCGGTGCGCGCAGCGTGCGCGACTACCAGGACAAGGTGACGCGCGCGATGAAGTTCATGCAGGACCTGCGCGAACGCACGATGGTGCCCGGCTATCTCGCCGACCAGCCGGCGCCGGAGCGCTTCCACGGCATCCTCGCGCCGTCGATCAGCCACGAGGGCTATCCCGTCCCCACGCACAGCTACTGGGACGACTACTGGGCGTTGAAGGGCTGGCACGACGGCGCATGGCTGGCCGAACAGTGGGGCGATGCGAAGACCGCCGCCTGGGCGCGCGAACAGTACGCCGCGCTGCGCGCATCGATGGCCGCCTCGATTCGCGCGACTATGGAATGGAAGGGCATCGACACCATCCCCGCCGACGCCGACATGGGCGGCAGCGATCCGACCAGCCTGTCGATCGGCCTGGACCCGGCCGGCCAGCAGGACGTGATGCCGGCCGACGCACTGAAGGTCACGTTCGATCGCTACCTCGACGACGTGCGCAAGCGCGACACGCCCGGGGCGCTGTATGCCTACACGCCGTACGAAATCCGCAACGTGCTGACCTACGTGCACCTCAACCGTCCGCAGGAAGCGCACGAGCTGCTGATGCGCTTCCTCGGCCACCGCCGCCCCGCACCGTGGCAGGTGCTGGCGGAAGTGGTGTACTCGGATGCGCGCCACGCGATCTACCTTGGCGACATGCCGCATACGTGGATCGGCTCGGAATACGCGCGCTCGATCTTCGGCATGCTGATGCACGAAGGCGACGACGCGCTGTCGCTGCTGCCCGGCACGCCACCGGCCTGGGTCGCCGGCGACGGCCTGCGTGTGGATGGTTTGCCGACGGCCTACGGCACGCTGGCGATGGCCGCGCGCCAGCAGAACCAGACGCTGCGCATCACGCTGGGCCCGGGCCTGCGCAAGGACACCGCATTGAAGGTCAGTTGGCCGACCCGCACGAAGCCGTCGCGGGTGATGGTGGATGGCAAGGCGGTGAGCGACTACGACGATCAGGGAGTACGGATCGCCCACCCCTTCAGCCGGTTGGAGGCGAGCTGGTAGTCGTCCTGGGCAATGTCGTCGGTATCGCACCGAAAATCGTAAACAAACATCGCGCGATGCTCTGAATAAATTCTTTTATATCAATTCTTTACGTGAACGTATTTCTGATATATCGTTCTTAAATCGTAAAGAATCAAGGCTTCCGGATGCCTCGCGCGCGCACTGCCGATGTACCAGATCTTCTGTCGTTGCTGGCGGGTGGCGACCCCGTGCCGGCGGCGGCGCTGGCACAGGCGCTGGGCGTGAGCCGCCCCATCCTGGCCCGGCTGGTCGCCGAGGCCGGGGCGGCGGTGCTGCGGATCGGCAAGGCACGCGCCACCGCCTACGCGGCGCGCGCGCGCACTGATGCAGGCGAAGCTTGGCCGCTGTGGCGGATGCGGCCGGATGCGACGCTGGAAGAACTGGGCACCCTGCACGCGCTGCGTGGAGACCGCTTCTTCTTCGAGGCCTCCGGTGACAGGCCCCTGCTGACACGCACCGTCGATCGGGTCGCCGGCTTCCATCCCGGGCTGCCTTGGTTCCTCGACGACCTGCGGCCCCAAGGATTCCTGGGCCGCACGCTGGCGCACCGCCAGGGACGCGCGCTAGGCGTACCCGACGACCTGAACCGATGGCAGGTCCGCGACACATTGCTGGCGATCACGCGGACCGGCGGCACCGGCATCGGCGACCTGATCCTCGGTCAGGAAGCCCTGGCCACGGCGATGGCCGAGCGCGACACGCCGACCGACGCCGTCGCTTCTTCCGATCGCGCGCGGCAATACCCCGCCTGGGCGCAGGCCGCGCTGGCCGGCGAGGAGATCGGCTCCTCGCCCGGCGGCGAGCAACCGAAGTTCACCGCCACCGTGCACCCGCAGGACGGCACGCGCTACGCCGCACTGGTGAAGTTCGCGGTGCCGGACGAAGGCCACGCGGTCCGCCGCTGGGCCGACCTGCTGGGTTGCGAGCACGTGGCCGCCACCACGCTGCGCGAGGCAGGCCTGCCTGCGGCCTTGTCGCAGTGCCTGCATGCCGACGGCTACACGTTCCTGGAAGTCCGTCGCTTCGATCGCGTTGCCGACACGCTGGGCCGTCGCGGTTTCGTCTCCCTGCAAGCGCTGGACGCCGCGTTCTACGGCGACGGCGCGCGCGACTGGGGGCGATTCGGCGAACGGCTGGCGGCCGACGGCTGGATCACCACGCAGGACGCGACGCAGATGGCGCGCCTGCATTGGTTCGGGCGCTTCATCGACAACAGCGACATGCATGCGGGCAATCTCGGGTTCCATCTCGGGGATGATCGTCCGCTTGCGCTGGCGCCGGCCTACGACATGCTGCCGATGGCACTGGCGCCTTCGCGCACCGGCGCCGTGCGCCCCCCGGAGGCCGTGCGACCGACCGCACCGGATCGCACCGGGCAGGTCGGTCATATCCGCTGGGCGGCGGACGCTGCCATCGTCTTCTGGCAGCGTGTGGCAGACAGCGAGTGGATCGGATCGGACGACATGCGCGCGCTCGCACGCGCCAACATCAATGCGGTCGGGAATTTCTCGCGCCAGTTCGCCTAGCCCGCCCGTATCGGAATCTCCGCTACTTCAACTCGATGATGAGGGTACGCGTCTCGGCGCTACCCGCGTTCACCGTGTCATGCGTCACCGGTGAGGCCCATTCGATGTGGCCTTGCGGAATGCTGCGCCGAACAGGTTTCTTGTCCGGCCCGGTGAGCAGAGCCTCGCCGGGCGTCAGGAAGTAGATGATGTGGTCGCCATGCGAGTGCACACCGGTGCGCTTGCCGGGTGCGACGGTCAGTTCGATCACGCGGACCTGATCGTTCTCCAGGATCACTTTCGCCCCGGGCCCGGCGGTCTTCACCAGGTCCTGCGCGGAAGAGCTCATACAGGCGGCGATCGCAAGCGCGCCAACGGCGAGGAAGACGTTTCGGTGCATCGGTCTGCTCCGGCATGCGCGCTGCGACCGGCCCATCGCGCCGCCACTGGGAAGGGCGCATGTGCAGGAACCCCGGCCATCGCGATGCCGTCCATGCACACGTGACACGGTCCGGGTTGCGACCGCTCAACCGACGACAACGCTGCCACGCGCAGGTGCCGGACACCGTCCGGCGGTCAGCGCCCCTGGGGACGATCAGCCCGCAATCACCCACCGCCCATTGTCCTGCAGCACCACTTCGAAGCGCGCCCACTGCCGGAACTCGTCGGGGCTGCTCATGCCCGTGCTGCCCGTCTGCTCGCCGGCAACGACGCGGTACTGCAACCCCGCGCCTTCGCCTTCCAGCACATGCCGTACGCTCCACAGGCGACCGAGTTTGCCGTTGCTGTAGAAGCGGCCGCGGAGGATCGCGTCGGGGTGGGTGATGTTGCGTTCGGCGTGTTGCTTGGCGAGTTCCAGCAGTTCGGTGAGGTTCTCGGTGGTGATGTCGACGTAGGAGTTGAGTTGCTCCATCGCCGCGGAGAAATCTTCCTGGGTGAGTTCGAACTGGCGCTGCGCGGGCTGGGTGATGCGCGAGGCCTGGCGGCGGCGATGCAGGTGCGCCGGGTAGCGGCGCCAAGGGAACAGCGCGTTGAAGGCGATGGCCATGGACAGGATGGCCACGACGTTGATGAGTATCGGCATCAGCAGGTAGCCGTAGCCCAGGGCATGCACGTCGGAGCCGCCGATCACCGCGGCGAGGGCAGTCGCACCGCCCGGCGGATGGATGCAGCGCAGGTAGTACATGCCCAGCACCGCGAGGCCCACGGCGAGGGCGGCGGTCCAAGCATGGCCAGGAAACAGTTTCTGGCAGCTCACGCCGATGAAGGCGGACAGCAGGTGCCCGCCTACCACGGCCCACGGCTGCGACAGCGCGCCCTGCGGCACGGCGAACAGCAGCACCGCAGACGCACCCATCGAGGTGACCATCAGCGCGCCGCCGACGGCGGACGCGGTGTCGCTCGGGAAGGTCCAGCGGGTCAACCCGTACACCGCCAGGATGCCCAGCAACGCGCCGATGCCCGATATCCACTTCTCGCCATGGCGGGTGGTGTTGCGTTCGATGCCCAGTAGCAGGCGCAACTCGGTCAGGCGGGAATGGGGGCTCATAGGCGGCAGCGAGAGGGCAGGCGCCGCAGTCTATGCGAAGGACACGCCGCACGTAGGGCGGGCCCTGGCCCGCCATGCTCACACGTCAGCCGCGCAGACCCAGCAAGCCGATCCGCCGGAACCACATCTCCAGCGGCACGGTCACCAGCGGCGGCACGGCGGCGACCAGCGCCAGCAACGCCGCCCACCACGGCCAGCGCAGGCGCAATGCCGACAGCGCGGTGACCACCACATAGAACAGGAACGCGCCGCCATGCAGCGGCCCGAAGATCTTCACACCCAGGTCGTTGCCGACGGCGCTGTACTTGAACGCCATGCCGATCAGCAGACCGGCCCAGGTGAAGCCTTCAAGAAAGGCGGCGACAGCGAACAGGCGCCCGGCGGGCGCTAGGGGTCGGGACATGCAGGACTCCAGTGAGGGATGCCGGATGCGATGGCGGCTGCGGCGCTCGCTGGCGTTGGAATTCTAGCGACTGAACTTTGCCCGAGACCACCTCTGTGGCTTGGAGCGGACCAATATCCACTCCAAGCCCTTTAAAAGAAGCGACTTCGGATCGACTTCAGTTCTTCTGAGATCACTTCTATGGCCGCAATCTGACGCCAAATGAAGCGCCGGTCCGTTACAAACTGGCGACCACATCAAATCTCAGTCAGCAGATAAAGATCAGCTCTGTAGATCAGGCCAGCGCTTGAGAGCCCAGTTCGCCAGCTCTCTAGCTCGTGCCCGCAAAGCTTCCGCATTCCAGTCCTCGCAACGATCCAAAAGTTGCTTTGTGGTCGAGAAGACAGCTTCCGTCTTCAGGTGCGCCCTCGTTTCGACCCATGATCTCCGGCCCTTTTCGGAGTTAGCTTTCCCGGACAAAGGAACAAGATTTGCCCAAGTATCCCTGAGACTGTCCATCTCGGCTGTTGTGAACTTATCCAACCAGTCGCCTGATGCCGCTTGCGGAAGAACATGATCGGCCGTCATGTCGGGAAACACCTTAAGGACGTCGCCTTTGGTGAACGACCGCTCCAATTCCAGCATAACGAAGTTACGGATTCTACGCATATACATAGGCGCAGACTCGACGGCGATTCGAAACTCTTCATCACTGGGGAACTTTATGGTCTTGGTCTGGATTGCACCTCGCAACAACCCAAGGTCTGCGCCAACTTGGCCCCAAAGACCTTTGAACACAGCATGGAGACCAGTAGGCTCCAATCCGACAACAGCCCGCCTGACTAGAAAGGTTTCTACAAGCCTCACCAACCTAGCTGCGAGATGGCCACTGGTCTCGCCCTTCACTACTGAAGAGTGGAGCGACATTAAATAGGGAAAGACGACCGATGGCGGCCGCATTCTGGCGATGGAAGCCAGTGATTCCCCGTACGCTGGATCAGACACCTTGAGATCCATCCCTTCTCTGAGCAAGCGATAGATATCAACATGCTCCCTCAGATCCTCCATTATGGATGCAACCTGATCAGCAGGCGTCGCAGCCTCACCGTAAGATTCCGACCATCTTTTTGCCAAAGATATGAAAGTTCTGGATTTCGTTATTCCACTGTCCCGTGTCAAGGCGTGAGGAAAGAAGTAACCCTCCATGGACTCGGCAGACTCGAAGCTTTCTTCAAAGGGACGCCAGCGCCTGGCATAGATATCTTCCGCCTCCGCGGCATCATCCTTGAGACGCTTAAGAACTTCGTTCCTAACTAGATCAACGATCCCAAGCCTTGCGCCCTCCTTGTTGAGTCGATCGAATACTTCGTTCGCATCATGCTTCTGGCCCAACCTAATTTCGACAAACTCAAGCTTTTCCAGAAGAACTTCTCTGAGCTTTCCGACCAACTCTCCAGAGACTCTCCCATCAGCATCGAGGCACTTGGATCGGACTTCCTTCTTGATCAACTCATACGCTTCCGATAACGCCCCAGATATTTCACCTGCCTCTTTCGCTTGAGACACCTTTGCTCTATCGCCAATTGACCCGAGGACGACCTGATTAAACTGCCTCGTGTCGCGAAGAGTGGGGGCGAATTTTGGCTGATGACGAGAAGTTGACTTCCTAGAAAGTAAGTACTCCTCCGCCAACGCTTCCGAGAACTCCGATGCGCCAGCCTCTCTCGCCACTAGAGCTAAAGCACATAAGCTCAAATAAAGAGTTGTGAGGCGCTGCTGGCCATCGATTACCCAGTAGAGGCCCGGAGAGCTTGATGTTGAAGCTGTCTCATTATCGAACACCAGAGCACCAAGGAATCGAAGATCGCACTGACCTTCTAGTACGGAGTCAATATCATCCCAGAGCCTAAGTATGTTGTCCTTCTTCCATACGTAGGGCCGTTGAAACAAAGGGCACCGCAGTACGTTATCAGCGGAGAAAAGCTGGTGAAGAGTTACAGGGTCCGCAGCAAGCTGCTCCATCGTTGCCATTTTTTTTCCTTTTTTTAGAAAACAGGCAATAAGGCTACTTCCTTACTCACCTCTCGAGATCATCTCTTGCCTGCTGGCTAAGAACTCCAGCACAAGATCTCATCCCTGCCAATAAGATAATCCCTCTTTTACGGTCACAACTGCACGTCTTCTGACAGACCTAACACAATGCTGTTGTGCCAAATCGCGACCCTGAGTGCCAACCGCTTCATTCATGCTGCTTCTGCGAATCCGCATAGCCTCAACGCTTAACACTCAATCCAAGAAAGACACGGACATGCTCTAGCTCCGCCTTAAGCGCAGTGTTAAACGCGACATCTCGCACCCAATTTCCTTCCACATACCCGAACGTCGACCTTAGCTCCCCATCGACCACACTGAGATTCGCCCACCCGATCACGCGATCGCCCCACAGCACCGGTAGCGCGTAATACCCCAGCTTCCGCTTCGGGGCCGGCGTGTACGCCTCGAAGCGGTACGTCCATCCCCAGAACAACTCGAACCGCCGCCGGTCCCACACCACCGGATCGAACGGGGTCAGCAGGCGCACTTGGTCGTCCGGTTTCCAGCGTCGCGAGCGCGGATCCTCGTCCGCCGGCCAGTACCAGTCCACCCCGTCGACCCGCGCCGTGCCCAATCGCTGGCGCGCACGCTTCAACGCTGCCGCACGCAGGCCCGTCCACTGCGGCACGCCGCTGCGCAGATAACCCAGCAACTGGCCCAGGCTGGCCGCCGGCAACGGCGCGTACTTGTTGACGATGATGTCGAGCAACGCACCCAGCCGCGCCTCCGCATCGGCTGCCGCGACCGGCGTCGCGTCGCCGATGCGCGGCGCATAGACCCGCGTGCCGCCCTCGCGACGCGCCACCCGCAGCAGCCCGCGGTAGTGCATGCCGTCCAGCAACTGCGTACTGGCATTGGACGAACCGCCGAACCAGTTGGTCGTCTTGCCATGCCCGAAGTGTGCATCCACTTCGCGTGGATGCGCCGTGCCGCGCTCACTGACGAACTCCAGTACCGCGCGCGCCTGCTTCCATCGCGCGGGCGTCCACGCCTCGCGTGCCGTGCGCGGATGCATCAGCTGGTGATGCGCGCGCGGCAGGAAACCGTAGTTGACGAAGAAGTCTTCTTCCAGCGGCAGGCGTGGATACCGCCGCTCCAGGTCGCCGGCGCGATAGCCGGCGACGCGGTGGCGCAGGGTGAGATCCTGCGCGCGTGCCGGCGCCCGGATCGGGTCCGCCTGCACGAAGCCCAGCCGCTGGATCGCCCGCGGCAGGGTGGTCGGTTTGAACAGGCTGCGGGCGACGGCGTAGCGGCGCAGGTGATCCCCTGTCAGCGCCATGCCGTCACCCGTGACCGGGGTCAGACCGTAACCGGGTTCGCCTTGTCCACGTCGATCTTGTACTGCTTGATCGCGCGGGCGACGTCCTTGCCGGTCATCTTGCCTTCCTTCGCCAGGGCGGCGATGGCGGCGTGGGCAATGTAATAGCGGTCCACTTCGAAGTGGCGACGCAGGTTGGCGCGGGTGTCGCTGCGGCCGAAGCCGTCCGTGCCCAGGGCCGTGTACGCCATCGGCACGAACGCGCGGATCTGGTCGCTGTAGGCGCGCACGTAATCGGTGGCAGCGATGGCAGGACCCTGGCGGCCTTCCAGCAGTTCGGTCACGTACGCCTTGCGCGGCGACTTCGCTTCCGGGTTCAGGCGGTTCCAGCGCTCGGCGTCGAAACCGTCGCGACGCAGCTCGTTGAAGCTCGGGCAGGACCAGATGTCGGCGGTGACGCCGAAATCCTTGTCCAGCAGCTCGGCCGCCGCAATCGCCTCGCGCAGGATGGTGCCGCTGCCCAGCAGCTGCACGCGCAGCTCGCCCTTCTTCGGCTTGCCGGCGTCGGTGAGCAGGTACATACCCTTGATGATGCCCTCGGCCGCGCCTGCCGGCATTTCCGGATGGCTGTAGTTCTCGTTCATCAGGGTGACGTAGTAGTACTCGTCCACCTGCTCCTGCAGCATCTTCTGCATGCCGTGCTGCAGGACCACCGCGACCTCGAAACCGAAGGTCGGGTCGTAGCTGCGCACGTTGGGGATGCTGCCGGCGATGACGTGGCTGAAGCCGTCCTCGTGCTGCAGGCCCTCGCCGTTGAGCGTGGTGCGGCCGGCGGTGCCGCCCAGCAGGAAGCCGCGCGTACGCATGTCCGCCGCCTGCCACGCGATGTCGCCGATGCGCTGGAAGCCGAACATCGAGTAGTAGATGTAGAACGGCAGCATCGGCACGTTGCTGACCGAATAGCTGGTGCCCGCCGCCATCCACGACGACATCGCGCCCGGCTCACTGATGCCCTGCTGCAGCACCTGGCCGGACTGGTCCTCGCGGTAGTACATCAGCTGGTCGGCGTCGACCGGCTTGTACTTCTGGCCGAACGGCGCGTAGATGCCGATCTGGCGGAACATGCCTTCCATGCCGAACGTGCGCGCCTCGTCGGCGACGATCGGCACCAGGCGCGGACCGACCTGCTTGTCGCGCAGCGCGATGTTCAGGCCCTGCACGAACGCCATCGTGGTGGAGATCTCGCGGTCGCCGGTGCTCTTCAGCAGGCGGTCGAAGGCTTCCAGCTTCGGCGTCTCGAACGACTCGCTGGCCTTGCGACGACGCTGCGGCAGGTAACCGCCGAGCGCGGCGCGGCGCGACTTCAGGTACTGGATTTCCGGCGAGTCCTCGCCCGGGTGGTAGAACGGCACCTGCGCCGATTCTTCCAACTGCTTGTCGCTGACCGGGATGTTGAAGCGGTCGCGGAACGTGCGGATGGCTTCGTCGTCCAGCTTCTTGGTCTGGTGGGTCGGGTTGAGCGATTCGCCCGCCGAGCCCATGCCGTAGCCCTTCACCGTCTTGGCCAGGATCACAGTGGGCATGCCCTTGGTGTTCACCGCCTCGTGGTAGGCCGCGTAAACCTTGTGCGGATCGTGGCCGCCGCGGTTGAGGCGCCAGATGTCGTCGTCGGACAGGTTGGCGACCATGGCCGCCGTCTCCGGGTACTTGCCGAAGAAGTTGTCGCGCGTGTACTTGCCGCCGAACGCCTTGCAGTTCTGGTACTCGCCGTCGACGGTTTCCATCATCAGCTTCTTCAGCACGCCGCTGGTGTCGCGCGCGATGAGCGGATCCCAGTAGCTGCCCCACAGCAGCTTGATGACGTTCCAGCCGCCGCCGCGGAACACGCCTTCGAGTTCCTGGATGATCTTGCCGTTGCCGCGCACCGGGCCATCGAGGCGCTGCAGGTTGCAGTTGACGACGAAGATCAGGTTGTCGAGGCCTTCGCGGCCGGCCAGCGCGATCGCGCCGAGGGTTTCCGGCTCGTCGCTCTCGCCGTCGCCGATGAAGCACCACACCTTGCGGTCAGACTTCTCGATCAGGCCGCGGTGCTCCAGGTACTTCATGAACTGCGCCTGGTAGATCGCCGCCAGCGGGCCCAGGCCCATCGAGACGGTCGGGGTCTGCCAGTAGTCCGGCATCAGCCAGGGATGCGGATAGGACGAGATGCCCTGGCCGTCGACTTCCATGCGGAAGTTGTCGAGCTGCTGCTCGCTGATGCGGCCTTCCAGGAACGAACGCGCGTAGATGCCCGGCGCGCTGTGGCCCTGGATGAACAGCAGGTCGCCCGGATGGCTGTCGCTGGGCGCGCGCCAGAAGTGGTTGAAGCCGACGTCGTACAGCGTGGCGCCGGAGGCGAAACTGGCGATGTGGCCGCCGAGGTCGCCGGGCTTGCGGTTGGCGCGCACGACGGTGGCCATCGCGTTCCAGCGGATGATCGAACGGATGCGCCATTCCAGCGCGGCGTCACCGGGGCTCTTGGCCTCGTTCTGCGGCGCGATGGTGTTGACGTATTCGGTGGTCGGCGAGAACGGCAGGTAGGCACCGGCGCGGCGGGTGACTTCGACCATGCCTTCGAGCAACTGGTGAGCACGCAGGGCGCCGTTCTTCTCGATCACCGCCTGCATGGAATCGATCCATTCGCGGGATTCCTGCGGGTCCGGATCGCTCTGCAACATCTCGTTCAACCAGTTCATTCCCACTCCTGTTGCGCCGCGCGTGGGGCGTGGCGTCGCCGTTACTTGTAGAGCCTTGAAGTGTAACGCACGCACCCCGCGCCAAGCCTGGCTACGCAGGCGTATGGAGAGGACATTGCGTGCCTGTCCCGGGACAACCACCACACCAAAATCAGACCTTTGGGTTATTGCGATGCAGCACGCGGTGCGGGCGTATGATCGGCGTCCGGGGGGAACGCGACGAACAGGGTCGGCATGCGCAACGCAGTGCCCAGCAGTGTCGTGCCAGAACGCGATGTCGCCGGTGCCGCGCACTGGCGCAGCAGCCTGCGCACGCGCATCGCCCTGTGGGCCGGCTTGGTCAACGTGGTGCTGCTGGTGCTGCTGGTGGTGGCGACCGCGTGGTACGCGCGCCGCATGATCCTGGACGACGCGCGCCGTGACACGCAGGCGACGGCGCAGGAAGCCGCGCAGCGGATCGACGGCGCATTGCACGTGGTGACCATCACCACGCAGGGCATGTCGGAGCTGGTGGGCAACGCGCAGCTTTCGCCCGACGAATTGACCACCACCCTGCGCGCGATGGTGAAGGCCACGCCCGGTTGCGTGGGCGGCCTGCTGATCCTGGAGGCGCGCGCGAAGGAGGACGCACCGTTCGCGCGTTACGTGGCCGCGAACGGCAGCGACCGCGATTTCATCGCCGACGGATATGCCTTCCGCGAACAGGGCTGGTACCAGCGCACCGTGGCCGCACCCGCGGGCTGGTGGTCGGAGCCGTACCTCAACCAGACCGCCGGCGACGTGTGGATGGTCACCTACAACATGCCACTGCGCGAACCCGGGCGCGGCGCCCGCACACGCGGCATGGTCAGCCTGGACCTGCCGCTGACCAGCCTGACCGACATGGTCGATGCCCTGGCCCACCTGCCGGGCTGGCGCGTCTCGCTGGTGGCACCGGCCGGCACGCTGGCGCTGAATCCCGAGGTCGGCGTCGAACGCGAGGAAACACTGGAGGACTACATCGCGCGCAGCGGGCGCGTGGATCTCGGCGAGATCGCCCAGGCCGTCCGCGTACGGCGCCCGCTGCAGCATCTCCACGTGGATGCGGTCAGCGGCGAGCGGCGCTACACCGTGGTGGAGCCGGTGGGCGACAGCGGCTGGACCCTGCTGGTGGCGCAGTCCTACGACCTGGTCACTGCCCGCCTGACGCAGGCGCTGTGGTTGCTGGTTGCCATCGGCACCCTGCTGGCGCTGGTGTGCATGCTGGTGGTGAGCAAGCTGGCGCGCCACGTCAGCCAGCCCGTCGAAGACCTCTCCTCCTCCGCGGCACGCCTGGCCCAGGGCGACTACGACATGCCGGTGCCGTTCGTGCAGCGTCGCGACGAAGTCGGCCAGATGGCGCGCACGCTGGAACACGCGCGCGTTTCCATCCGCCAGCAGCTGCACGAGATCGAGGACATGACCGCCGCGCGGCAGAAGCTGGAGAGCGAGCTGTCGATCGCACGCGAGATCCAGCAGGCGATGCTGCCGCCAGGGCGCGTCATCGATCGCGAGGACGCGCATCTGGAAGCGTATGCACGGCTGGAACCGGCCAAGGCCGTGGGCGGCGACTTCTACTGCTTCATCCAGACCGATCCCGACGGCCTGTGGTTCGCCATCGGCGACGTGTCGGACAAGGGCGTGCCCGCCGCGCTCTTCATGGCGCGCACCGTCACCGTGCTGGAGGTGGCCGCCAGTACCCATCCGTCGCCGGAGCGCGTGCTGGCGGAAGCGTCGCGGCGACTGGTGCAGGGCAACGATGCGTGCATGTTCGCCACGGTGCTGTGCGGGCGCGTGGACGTGCGCAGCGGCGCCTGCGTGCTGGCCAGTGCCGGCCACGATGCGCCGTTGCTGCTGCATGCCGATGGCCGCCACGAGGCCTTGCCGGTGCAGCCGGGGCCGCCACTGGGTTTCGAGGTGGGCGATGCGTTCCCGCTGTGGTCCGGGCAATTGCCGGCCGGGGCCACGCTGCTGGCCTGGACCGACGGCATCACCGAAGCGTTTGACAGCCGCGACGTCGCCTTCGGCCCCGAACGCATCCCGGGTGCGCTGCGGTCCGGCGCGACCGCGCGCGAGCAGTGCGAGGCGCTGATCGCGCGGGTTCACGCATTTACCGATCCCGCACCGCAATCCGACGACATCACCGTGCTCGCGATCCGGCGTCGGCTGGACAGGGCCGCCGCTTCCTCCGAAGCTCCGCCAACCCAGGAGAACGCACATGCAGATGCGACTGTTCATCCCGCGTGAGCACGCCCGCGTGGACGACCTCAACGCCTCGCTGGAAGCCGTATTGGCCAACAATGGCGTCAGCCGTGCCATCCAGGGCGACGTCAGGCTGATCGTCGAGGAACTGGCCAGCAACGCCATCGAGCACGGCGACCTGGCGCGGGTGGACGCCGAAGAACACGAACTGTGCGTGGACATCGCGATCCGCGACCATGTGCTGACCCTGGAATTCCGCGAGAGCGGCGCGCCGTTCAATCCGCTGGAGCAACCTGCCCCCGACCTGGATGCGGACATCCTCGACCGGCCCACCGGCGGGCTGGGCCTGCACCTGGTCCGGCAGGTGGCCGAAATGGCCACCTATCAGCGAATGGGTAACTACAACGTGCTGCGCCTGGCGCTGCGCATTCCCACCGAGGAGACGTCCGCATGAGCCTGGAAATCGAGTTCCATCCCCCGGGCAAGGGCAGCCAGCGCGCGCTGCTGCGTGGCCGGCTGGACACCCACACGTACGAAGACCTCGACGAAGCGCTGGCGCCGTTGCTGACCCGCCAGCTGCACTCGCTGGTGCTGGACCTGTCCGGGCTGGAGTACATCAGCAGCGCCGGCATCCGTTCCATCTTCAAGGCGCGCAAGACGCTGGCCCCGCACGGCGGCAAGGTGTTGCTGGTCAATCCGCAGCCGCAGATCCAGAAGGTGCTGGACATGGTGAAGGCCGTGCCGTTGAACGAGATCTTCTCGTCCACGGCGGAGGCCGATGCCTATCTCGACGTGATGCAGCGCAAGGTGCTGGATGCCGCCGAGGACGACGACTGAGCCGCCGCACCCTCGGCCCGCATTTGTTTTACGATCCAGCGCTGCCTCCCTGCCTCCCCGGGCTTCCCCCACCCGGCAGATCCGCTTCACCGAGATGCCCGATGACTTTGGAGATTGAGGTCTACCCGCCCGTCAACGGCAACCAGTACGTGGTGCTGGGCGGCCGGCTGGACACCGCCAGCCACGGCCAGCTCGACGACGCACTGGCGCCGATGCTGGCGGCGCGCCCGCAGGCACTGGTGCTGGACCTGGCGCACCTGGACTACATCAGCAGCGCCGGCGTGCGCAGCATCCTGAAGGCGCGCAAGGCGCTCGCGCCGCACGAAGGCCGCCTGCTGGTGGTGCATCCGCAGGAACAGATCCGTAAGGTCATCGAGATCGTGCAGGCGGTGCCGATGGACGAGATCTTCGAATCCAGCGCCGATGCCGATGCCTACCTGGATGCGTTGCAGCGGCGGATCCTGGATGGGGAGGAAGAGGACTAGCCGCAAAGCAAGGTTGTGGGAGCGACGTAAGTCGCGATGAGGCTTTACCGGTAGCCCATCGCGACTCACGTCGCTCCCACACCTGAAGTCCTGGACACCGACCAAGAAAAAGCCCCGCATGCGGGGCTTTTTCTCTCCAGGGCTCGGACCCATCAACCCGGTCCGTTGCGCTCGGCCTCACGTTGCAGGCGGATCTGCGCATCGACCGCGGCGATGGCGGTCATGTTGATGACGCGGCGTGGGGTGGCGCTGGTGGTCAGGATGTGGACCGGCCTGGAGATGCCCATCAGGATCGGGCCGATCGCCACGCCGTCGGTGACCACGCGCACCATGTTGTAGGCGATGTTCGCCGCGTCCAGGTTGGGCATGACGAACAGGTTCGCGCGGCCCGAGAGCGTGCTGCCTGGCATCATGCGGCTGCGCAGCACCTCGTCCCATGCGGTGTCGCCCTGCATCTCGCCATCGACGTTGAGGTCGGGCTTGCGCTTCAACAACAGCTCGCGCACGCGGCGCATCTTGATCGAACCCGGCGTCTCGTGGCTGCCGAAGTTGGAGTGCGACAGCAGCGCGATGCGCGGCTCGATGCCGAACAGCTTCAGGCGGTACGCCGCCTGCAGCGTGGCCTCGGCGATCTGCTCGGCGGTCGGGTCGTCCTGCACGTGCGTGTCCAGGAAGAAGTACGCGCCCTGGTTGTTGATCACGCCGGTCATCGCCGAGGTCGACTGCACGCCCGGGTCCAGCGGGATCACGCTGCGTACGTAGCCCAGCTTCTTGTGGAAGCGGCCGACCAGGCCGGTGATCATCGCGTCGGCTTCGCCGCGCGCCACCATCACCGCGGCGATCAGCGTGGGCCGCGAACGCATCAGGTTCTTCGCCGCCGCCGGCGTCACGCCGCGGCGCGAGGTCAGCGCGTGGTAGTGCTGCCAGTAGTCGTTGAAGCGCGGATCGTCATCCTGGTTGGTGATCTCGAAGTCGACGCCGGCGCGCATGCGCAGGCTGAGGCGCTGGATGCGCGCATCAATCACGTCCGGGCGGCCGATCAGGATCGGGAACGCCAGGCCTTCGTCGATCACCGTCTGCACGGCGCGCAGCACGGTCTCTTCCTCGCCTTCGGCATAGACCACGCGCTTCATATCGGCGCGCGCGCGGTCGTATACCGGCTTCATCATCAGGCTGGTGCGGTAGACGAACTGGCCCAGCTTCTCGCGGTAGGCCCACATGTCGGTGATCGGACGCAGCGCGACACCGCTGTCCATGGCCGCCTGCGCGACCGCCGCGGCCACTTCCACCAGCAGGCGCGGATCGAACGGGCGCGGGATCAGGTATTCGGGGCCGAAGCACGGCACGTCGTCGCCGTAGGCCGAACCCAGGTCGGATGCCTCGCGCCGCGCCAGCTTGGCGATGGCGTGCACGCAGGCGACCTTCATGTCCTCGTTGATGACGGTGGCGCCGACATCGAGCGCGCCGCGGAAGATGTACGGGAAGCAGAGCGCGTTGTTGACCTGGTTCGGATAGTCGCTGCGGCCGGTGCCGATGATGACGTCCGGGCGCACGGCCTTGGCGTCGGCCGGCGAGATTTCCGGGTTCGGGTTGGCCAGCGCCAGGATGACGGGCCTGTCCGCCATCGTTGCGACCATCTCCGGCTTCAGGATGCCGCCGGCCGACAGGCCCAGGAAGATGTCCGCGCCGTCGACGATCTCCGCCAGCGAACGCTTGTCGGTATCGCGGGCATACCGCGCCTTGTCCGGGTCCAGGTGCGGGCGACCGGTGTAGATGACGCCGTCACGGTCGAAGGCCAGGATGTTCTCCGGCTTCAGGCCCAGCGCCACCAGCATGTCCAGGCAGGCGATGCCGGCCGCGCCGGCGCCGCTGGTGGCCAGCTTCACGTCCTCGATCTTCTTGCCGATCACTTCCAGCGCATTGACCACCGCGGCGCCCACGATGATCGCGGTGCCATGCTGGTCGTCGTGGAATACCGGGATCTTCATGCGTTCGCGCAGCTTGCGCTCGACGATGAAGCACTCCGGCGCCTTGATGTCTTCCAGGTTGATGCCGCCGAAGGTCGGCTCCAGCGAAGCGATGATGTCGACCAGCTTGTCGGGGTCGTGCTCGTTGATCTCGATGTCGAACACGTCGATGCCGGCGAATTTCTGGAACAGCACGCCCTTGCCTTCCATCACCGGCTTGCCGGCCAGCGCGCCGATGTTGCCCAGGCCGAGCACCGCGGTGCCGTTGGTGACCACCGCCACCAGGTTGCCGCGCGCCGTGAGCTCGCTGGCCGCGTTCGGGTCTTCGACGATCGCCTCGCAGGCAAACGCGACGCCCGGCGAGTAGGCCAGCGCCAGGTCGCGCTGGGTGAGCATCGGCTTGGTCGGTGCCACCTTGATCTTGCCGGGCGGGGACAGGCGGTGGTATTCCAGCGCGGCCTGCTTGAAATCGTCGTTCGTCATTGCGGAAACGGTGCCTGTGGTGAAGGCGGGGGAGCGGCAATTCTACCCCTTCCCCGCCGGGCCCGGACTTGGGCCGTTGCGGCGCTGCGTCACGCCGTGGTCATGCAGGACGCACTCAGGGCGCGATGAAACGGCATGCTGCGCGTGTCCGCGACGTGCGCGCGCAGGTCTCGGCGAAGGTCGTGGCCGGCGGTCGCGTGCCGGTGTCGAGCCAGCGCTCGAGCACCCGCAGTGCGGTCGCGTACGTCGCGTCCTGCAGGCGGCTGTGGTCGCGCTCATCGGTCAGCGCCTGCAACAGCAGGTGGCCACGGCCGGCCGCGGCGACGGTCGCCCTGTAGGCCGCGTCCGCGTCGTACGACACGGTCGGATCGTGGCGCGCATGCACGGTGACGGTGGGCAGCACGATCAGGCCGGACAGGTCGGCGTCGTAGGCCAACCGGGCGACGGCGGCGGGATCGGCGGCGAAGCGCTCGACGCCGGCGTTGAGTGCGGTGTCATCGCGCGAACCACGATAGACGGTGGTGCGATTGTCGAAGGGGTTCCGGCCACCCAGCCGCTTCTGCACCACGTCCTGGAAGTGGAACGTGCCCCACGCCAAGTGCGCGACCAGCTGCTGCTCGGCCACGCCGGTGACGGCGAGGATGTCGCGCAGGTTCGCCGCCTGCGCGGGCGTGCGCTTCGACGCCGGCTGGTCGACACCGGTGCAGGCGTCCACGCGCTTGCGCAGGTCGTCGCGGGTCATCTTCGCGCCGGCAGGTAGCCCTTGCCACACCGGATACTGCGCTTCCCCGACGGCCGGATGGTTGCGGCAGTAATACTGGTAGACCGCACGCAGGTCGGCGCGGAAGCCGTATGCCCGCGTGCCCCCGAACAACAGGCCGTTGGTGGTCAGTACCCCATCGAAGTTCGGCCCGCCATCGATGTCGAGCGCATACAGTTCCGCCGCCTTCGCCGCGACGTTGCCGCCCCACGACTGACCGTGCAACAGCGTGCGTTCCGGACGGCCCCAGCGCGACCAGAACACGCGCCGGCTGTGCTCCACGTCGGCCGCCGCCATCCGCACGCCGTAACCGCCGCGGCGATACGTGGTGCCGATCCAGGCATGGCCTTCCCGCACCATGACCGCGAAACGGTCGAGGTCCTCCGCCGAATCCCCGGCCTTGGGCTCGCCGAGCCGCGGCCCGCCGTGCGCATGCACGATGAGCGTGCGGTTCCAGCGGCGCGGCATGGCGACCAGCAGCCAGGCCCCATTCACGTCCTGCCCTTCGAGACAGTCGACCTGCGCGCCGACCGACGCCGGACACGCCACGGGGGCGAATGCGACGTCGGTGTCGGTGTCGGTGTCGGCGGCCGCCGCGCCGAGAGGCGGCACGAAGGCGGCCAACGCGGCGAGCGTGGCGGCGATCCAGCGGCGGCTCGTGCTTCGCATCGCGGCTGCAGGCTCCTCAGAACGAACGGCTGATGTTGACGTACCAGTAGCGACCCCACGGATTGTGCAGCGACCCGCGATAACCGCCATCGGCCAGCGACGGGCCCTCGTCGGTCAGGTCGCGCACGCCCAGGCGCACGGCGGTGCCATCGGCGAAGCGGTACTGACCATACAGGTTGTGCGTCAGGCGCTGGTCGACCACCCACGGATCGCCCGAGAGGCCCAGCAGCTGCGGCTGCTCGAACGAGCTCATGTACTGCGCCGAATAGCCCACACGCCACGCCGCCTTGTTCCATGTCAGCGAACCGCTGGCGCGCCATTCCGGCCGGCCGTTCTGGCCGATCAGCTGCGATGGGTCCGGCAGCGGCGTCAGCGGATCGATGGTGCCGGCCGCACGCGCGGCGTACAGTGCATTGACGATGTCGCCCGGATCACGCGTGAATTCCAGCAGGCGGGTGGCGTTGAGGTTGACCGAGAACGAACCGAAGCGGGTGCGCCGCAGCGACCAGTCCACGCCGAAGTCCAGGCCGCCCGCCGTCTGCGGCTGCAGGTTGATGAAGCGGTCGTTGATGGCGATGACGCGGCCCACGGGATCGATCCCGGTGCCGGCGAACGCGTCGATGTCCTCCTGCGTCGGGGCTTCGCGCACGACGAGCGGGTTGCTGCCGCCGCCGACGCGTGCCAGGTAGTCCACCGTCAGCGCGGTCTGCGCGCCGAGCAGGCCGACGATCTGCTCCTGCTTGATCTTCCAGCGGTCGACGGTGAAGGTGAAGTTGCCGAAACGGTCGGGGATGAAGGTCGGCTGGAACACCACACCGAAGGAGGTGTTGGTGCTCTCTTCCGGCTCCAGGTCCGGATTGCCGGCGACCAGCAGCGACGCACCGGCGGTGTTCTGACCACAGGCACTGAAGGAGGCGATGCGGCCGGCGCGCAGGTCGGCTTCGCAGCGGATGTGGTCCACGCCGCTGGCCAGGCGCGCGTACTGGGTGGCGTTGGTCTGCTCCAGGTTCGGCGCGCGGAAGCCTTCCGAGTACGAACCGCGCAGGCGCACGCCCTCCACCAGGTCCCAAGCCAGCGCCACCTTGGGCTTGGCGACGGAGCCGAAGTCGGAGTAGTGCTCGTAACGGCCGGCCAGCTGCATGTCCAGGCGATGCACCAGCGGGATGTCCATGTCCTCGGACACCAGCGGGACCGCGAACTCGACGTAGGCCGAGCCGACATTGCGCGAGCCGCGCGTGTCCGGATTAGGACTGACCGCCGCCACGTTGCTCAGGTTGGTCTCGCCGGTGACCATGTCGGTGAACGTGTAGGTGCCATCGAGATTCGCATCGCGATCGTCGCGCTGCGTCTCGCGGCGTGCTTCCGCACCGAAGGCGATGCCGACATCGCCGGCCGGCAGCGAGAACAGGTCGCCACGGCTCATCTTGAAGTCGGCCATCGTCAGCGTGGTGCGCGACTCGCGCACCAGGTCGAACACGATGCCGTCGATCGCCGCCTGCGAACTCGGCGAACAGTCGCCGTAGGTCGGCGTGGACACGCAGCCGCCACTGAACGGGTTGTAGGCATCCGGCGTGGCCAGTGCCAGCTGCTGCTGCAACAGGGTCATGTTGATGTTGGGCGAACGGTCCTCGGCCTCGGCTTCGGAGTACAGCAGCGCCGTCTCCCAGTTCCAGCCGTTCCACTCGCCACGCAGGCCGGCGAGGAAACGCGCCTGGTAGTTCTCCACGCGCACGCGCTGGAAGCCGGTGTCGACGTAGCGGTAGTTGCTCATCTGCACGGGCAGGCCGGCGGCGGGCACGTTGGTCAGGCCCGGCAGGCGGTTCGGATTCGGCGAGCCATCGGGCAGCGTGGCCGCGCCGAACGGATTCCAGTAGTTGGTCGCCGGGATCCACAGGCTGTTGAGGTTCACCACCGGTGGCTGCGTGGCTTCGCTGACGGCATGGTAGAAGCCGACCTCGCCGAACGCCTCGACGGTGTCGGTGACGTCGTAATGGCCGGTCAGGAACACGTTGATGCGCTCCACCGACGGCCGCACGCTGGTGCCGTAACGCGTGTCGTAGCGCATCTCGCGGTTGGTGGTGTTGAAATTGTGGTTGCCGCTGGCCAGGCAGAGATCATTGCCGAGGCTGACGCCGCAGCCGAAGCTGGAGGGCTGGATGCGGAACGCGCCCGCGGTGTTCGTCACCGCCGTGCCGTTGGACCGGATCACCGCGCGCGGGCCCACCGTGAGGCGCGCCCACGGCGTGTGCGACGACCGGCCATCGAGCGCGGACAGGCCGGCGAAATCCGGATAGTCCGCAAACAGCGCACGCAGGTCGTCGGTCGCGGTGAAGTCCTGGTCGTCCGCCATCAGTTCGGAGCGGTCGACGTAGTTGAGGAACAGCGAGACATTGCCGCGATCGTAATTGCGGCCAGCGAACAGGTTCACTTCGAACTCGTTCATGCCGGTGCCCTCGGCGCCGCCATAGCGCGTGCTCGCGCTGACGCCATCGAAGTCGGCCTGCAGCACGGTGTTGACCACGCCTGCTACCGCGTCGGCGCCGTAGATGGCCGCCGCACCATCCAGCAGGATCTCCATGCGGTCCAGGCCGGAGACGGGGATCGCGTTCGAATTGAAGCTCTGCACCGGCACCGTACCGGTATCGGACGTGCCCTGGCTGGTAGGGTGCTGCACCAGGCGGCGCCCGTTGAGCAGCACCAGCGTGTTGCCGACGCCGAGCGAACGCAGGTTCACCGAATTGACGTCACCGCGCGCCGCGTTGCTGGTCTGCGGGTTGTTCGAGGCGTCGAACAGCACGTCGCCCATCTGCGGGATGGTGCGCATCAGCTCGTCGCCGGAGATCGCACCGGCAGCATCGATCTGCTCCGCGCCGACCACCAGCACCGGCAGCGCATCGGTGGTGGCCGCGCCCTGGATGTGCGAACCGACCACCACGACCTTGTCGAGCGTGGTCGCGTCGTCGGCGGGCGCGGACTGCGCCGCCGGTTCGGCGGGCGGGGTGGCGTCCTGCGCGGCCGCGGCATGGATCACCGCCAGCAAGGCCAGCGTCAGGCTGCTGCGCAGCGGAGCACGGCGTGGGTTCAAGGCATGCATCGTTCAGTCCCTCCTCTGAAGACGTGGTGTGGCCGGCGTCAGTCGGCCGTGAGTCGTGTCGGATCGCCCGGGCCTGCGGCCGGATCGGGCGCGGCGGCGATCGGTGCAGATGGCCCGCCCAGCGCGCGCGCCAGCGCGTCGCGGTCGAGCGCGTTCTCCCAGCGCGCGACCACCAGCGTGGCCACGGCGTTGCCGGTGAAATTCGTCAGCGAGCGGCACTCGCTCATGAAACGGTCGATGCCCAGGATCAGCGCCATGCCGGCGACGGGCACTTCCGGCACCACCGCCAGCGTCGCGGCCAGCGTGATGAAGCCGGCGCCGGTGACGCCCGCGGCGCCCTTCGAACTCAGCATCGCCACCAGCAGCAGCATGATCTGGTGGCCGAGGCTCAGCTCGGTGTTGGTGGCCTGCGCGATGAACAACGCGGCCAGCGTCATGTAGATATTGGTGCCGTCCAGGTTGAACGAGTATCCGGTGGGCACGACCAGGCCGACGACGGACTTCGACGCACCGGCGCGCTCCATCTTCTCCATCAGCGACGGCAGTGCGGACTCGGACGACGAAGTGCCGAGCACCAGCAGCAGTTCGGCCTTGAGGTAGCGGATCAGGCGGAAGATCGAGAAGCCGCACCACCATGACACCAGCCCGAGGATCACGATCACGAACAGCAGCGAGGTGAGATAGAACGACCCGACCAGCCACGCGAGGTTGACCAGCATGCCGACGCCGTACTTGCCGATGGTGAAGGCGATGGCGCCGAACGCACCGATCGGCGCGGCGCGCATCAGGATGTGCACCAGGCGGAATACCGGGGCGGTCAGCGCCTCCAGCAGGTTCAGTACCGGGCGGCCCTTCTCGCCGACCAGCGCCAGCGACAGGCCGAACAGCACCGCCACGAACAGCACCTGCAGGATGTTGTCGCCCACCAGCGGGCTGACCAGCGTCTTCGGGATGATGTCCATCAGGAAGCCGACCAGCGAAAGCTCGTGCGATTTCTGCACGTAGTCGTTGACCGCCGACTGGTCCAGGTCGGCCGGGTTGATGTTCATGCCGGCGCCCGGCTGCACCACGTGCGCGACGATCATGCCGATCACCAGCGCCAGCGTGGAGAAGAACAGGAAGTACGCCATCGCCTTGGCAAACACCCGGCCCACCGTGCGCAGGTGGGTCATGCCGGCGATGCCGGTGACGATGGTCAGGAAGATCACCGGCGCGATGATCATCTTCACCAGCTTGATGAAGGCATCGCCCAGGGGTTTCATCGATTCGGCCAGCGCGGGCTCGAAGTGCCCCAGCGTCGCGCCCAGCACGATGGCCACGATCACCTGGAAGTACAGCTGCTTGTACAGCGGCTGCTTCGGCGGCGTTGCGAACGGGGTATCGGCCAGATGCATGGGAGAACTCCGGGACGGATGGCGTCGCCCACGGAACCGGGGCCGGCATGTTGTACCCCTGCCCCGCCGCCGCACCGATAACCTATTGGTACTAGCCCGCTCCCGCGCCTGTCCGCAGCCGGCGCCACGCCCGTAGACTGCGGCCATGCTGCGTACCCGCCGCCTCCACCGGATCCTGCTCGTCGTGCTGGCGATCCTGGGCGGTGCCGCCCTGGTCATGGCGCTGGCTTACCACGGGGCCGGCGTGCGCGCGCAGCGGGCCGAGACGGCGCAGCTGGAACGCCAGCTCGACCTGCACGCGCAAGCGTTGCAGCAACGCATCGACCGCTACCGCACGCTGCCGCAGATGCTGGCCCAGGACCCCGACCTGCGCGACGCGCTGGTGTCGCCGGTGGACGACGCGCGCCGCAATGCGCTCAACCAGCGCCTGGAAGACGCCAACAGCGTTACCCGCTCATCGACGCTCACGCTGATCGACCGCCGCGGCATCGCGCTGGCGGCGAGCAACTGGCGCGAACCGACCAGCAATGTCGGCGAGGACTACAGCTTCCGTCCCTACGTGAAGCAGGCGCTGCGCGACGGCCAGGGCCAGTTCTACGGCATCGGCCTGACCACGGGCGAGCCCGGCTATTTCCTGTCGCAGGCGATCGTGGACGGCGACGGCGGAACCATCGGCCTGGTCGTCATCAAGATCGACCTGGATGCGCTGGAACAGGAGTGGCTGCAGACGCCCGACGTGGTGCTCGTCAGCGACGCGCACGGCGTGGTCTTCCTCGCCAGCCAGGACGACTGGCGCTACCGCACGCTGCGCCCCCTGAGCGAGGCCGACCGGCGCGAGCTGGCCGCGACGCGGCAATACGCGCGGCAGAGGCTCACGCCGCTTCGCTGGCAGGACCTGTCGGCGGCCGGGGACGGCGCGCGTCGCGTGCAGATGCGCGACCCGCCATGGACGGGCGCCGTGCTGTGGCAATCGAAGGCCCTGCCCGAGGAAGGCTGGCAGCTGCACCTGCTGCACGACGCCTCGGCCATCGCTGCGGCAGGACGCGCCGCCGCCGTTGCCGCCGGTGGCGGCTGGCTGGCGCTGGCGTTCCTGGCCCTGTTCGTGCAGCAGCGCCGCCGCACCGCGCTGCTGCAGCGCCGCAGCCGGCAGGAACTGGAGGTCGTGCTGCAGCAGCACGCGCAGGAACTGCGCACCGCGCAGGATGGCATCGTCGAGGCGGCACGCTCCGCCGATGCCGGCCTGAGCCGCAGCCTCGAGCACCTGCCGCAGGGCGTGGTCATCATCGACGCCGACCTGCGGCTGGTGGCCTGGAACTCGCGCTACATGGACCTGTTCCGCTTCCCGCCGGACCTGATCCACGTCGGCCGCCCGATCGAGGACGTGTTCCGCCACAACGCCCGCCGCGGCCTGTTGGGACCGGGGCCCATCGAAGAGGCGATCCAGCGCCGCCTGGACCACCTGCGCAGCGGCAAGCCGCACATGCGCGAGAGCGAGAAGGACGATGGCGTGGTGCTGGAGATCCGCGGCAATCCGTTGCCCGACGGCGGCTTCGTCACCAGCTACGCCGACATCACCAGCTACAAGAACGCCGCGCGTGAGTTGCGCTCGCTGGCGGATGCGCTGGAGCACCGCGTCGAGGAACGCACGCGCGCCCTCGCCGACGCCACCCGCGCCGCCGAGAACGCCAACCGCTACAAGACGCGCTTCGTCGCCTCGGCGGTGCACGACCTGCTGCAGCCGTTGAACGCCGCGCGCATGTTCGTCTCCGCCCTGCGCGGCCGCCTGCACGACGACGAGGCGCGGCGCATCGCCGACCATGTCGACAATGCGCTTGCCGCGCAGGACGCGATCCTCAACAGCCTGCTCGACATCGCGCGCCTGGAATCCGGTGCGCTGCCTACCCGCGTCCGCGACTTCGCGCTGGCGCCCCTGCTGGAGACGCTGCTGCGGGAATTCGGCATGGTCGCCGAAGGCCGCGGGCTGGCGCTGGACGGCGTCGCCACGCGCGCCGTGGTCCGCAGCGACGAAGCCCTGCTGCGCCGCATCCTGCAGAACTTCCTGTCGAACGCGATCCGCTACACGCCACGCGGCCGCGTGCTGCTTGGCGTGCGCCGCGCCGGCGAGCTGGTGCGCATCGAGGTGCACGACCAGGGACCTGGCATTCCCGAGAGTCTCCAGGCCGAGATCTTCGAAGAGTTCCGCCGGCTCAACGACGGCGTCGCCAACGACCGTGGCGCCGGGCTCGGCCTGGCCATCGTCGAACGCATCGGCCGCCTGCTGGGGCACCGCATCGGCCTGCGCTCGCAGTTGGGGCGCGGCAGCGTGTTCTGGGTGGCGCTGCCACGCGGCGTCGACGATGCGGTGACCGTCGACCCACCCCCGGTCGCGGCCGACAGCGACGATGCCTCGCCACTGCGCGGTCGCCTGGTCTGGTGCATCGACGACGATCCCCGCGTCTGCGAAGCCACGCGCGCGCTGCTGGATCGCTGGGAATGCGACGTCGGCCTGGCGGCAGGGCCCGACGACGCGCTGGCCGCCGCGGCACCGCATGCCGTACCGGACCTGCTGCTGCTCGACGTGCGACTGGGCGACACGGACGGCCCGACGGTGTACGCGCGCCTGTGCGAACGCTGGCGCGCCGTGCCGCCGGTGATCCTGGTCACCGCCGAGCACGACGACGCCTGGCGCTCGCTGGCGCTGCAACGTGGTTGGGGCTTCCTCGCCAAGCCCGTGAAGCCGGCGGCGCTGCGCGCACTGATGACCCAGTTGCACGTGCGCCGCGCGCGCTGAACTCAGGCGATCGGCGGACCCTCCGGTTCCAGCGACTTCACCAGCACCGCCGCCTGTGTGCGGCTGTGGCATTCCAGCTTCTTCAGGATCGCGGTGACGTGCACTTTCACGGTGTTCTCGGCCAGGCCGAGTTCGTGCGCGATCTGCTTGTTGAGCAGACCGTCCGCCAGGCACAGCAGAACGCGGAACTGCTGCGGCGTCAGCTGCGCCAGGCGGGCCGCGAGTGCGGCGTCCTGCTCGGACCGCTCGACGGTGAGCGGCGGGAACCACGCCCCGCCATCGAGCACCGCCGCGACTGCGGCGCCGATGGTGTCGGCCGGCGACGACTTGGGAATGAAACCGGCCGCACCGAACTGCTGCGCACGACGGATCACCCGCGGGTGTTCGTTCGACGAGATGACGACCACCGGCACCTCCGGATGTTCGCCACGGACATGCAACAGGGCGGAGAACCCGTGCGCGCCGGGCATCGTCAGGTCCAGCAGCACCAGGTCCGCCTCGGGGTGCGCGTCCAGCGCCTGTCCCAGGCCCGTGGCACTCGCGGCTTCGACCACGGTGGCGCCGGGCAGCGCCTCGCGCAGTGCGTGGATCACCGCCGCGCGGAACAGCGGATGGTCGTCGGCGACCAGGATCGTCGTGCTCATGCCGCCAGTGTGCCACCAGCATCGCGGGCCGCGCGTACCACTTTCCGGCTAGGCGTCCGTCGACAGCTTGTCCAGGCGGATCCGGTTGGCGAACAGCGAAAACGCCAGCATGCCCGCCAGGCCGTTGGCACGGCTGACCCAGCTCGGCAGCCAGCGCGGTGGCGCCAGCACGCCGTCATCGAACATCGGCTCGAACAGCGTCACGTCCTCCAGCGTCATCTTCCCGGCGAACAGGCGGCGGCAGACCCGCAGCCGGTCCTGCTGCAGCGAGCGGCGGAAGAACGTGTGCACGCCGATCAGGCCACGCAGGTAGACGGTGTCCTTGGTGAAGGCCGCGCCGCCGGAGGTCGGCACGCCCCGGAACACGCGCTGTGCGGACGAAAAGCTTTCCGCGGGGTTCTGCCCCGCATCGGTGAAGTAGCGGAATACCTCGACGAAGTCCGCGCCCGCCAGTGCCATCGCGACCGCCTCGATGCGCAGGCTGATCCGCTTCATGCGTTCGATGTCGATGCTGCCGGTGATCTGCTCTGCGAAGGTCGCCAGTCCTTCCTGCGTGGCGGTGACGCGCGGAGATGCCAGCGCCAGGCTGGGCAGCACGGCCTGCTCGCGGCCGTTCAGGGCGGTGAGCGAATGCACCAGCGCTTCGTGCTGCAGCAGCTGGCGGCGGTCGTAGTCGCTGAAGGCGGCCCCGTGGCGCAGGCGGATGCGGGTGGCGCCGGCGGCGGCCTTCGCGATCAGGTTGCGGTCCAGCTCCACGGTGATGACGCGGCCGTCGAAGAAATCGTCCAGGTCGGCCTGCAGCTGCAACTGCAGGGCCGTGGCCGAGACCGGGATCTGCTCCTCCGGCGACAGCAGCTCGTGGTCGAGCTCGTTGGCGATGGCGATGAAATGGCCCGCCGCATCGCGCGTGGTCGGTCCGTCGCCGGGCAGGCAGGCTTCCGGCGTGCCGAACAGTGCGATCGAGTGCGTGGTCACCGCCGGCGTGCCCAAGGCTTCCAGCAACTGCGCGGCGATGTCCCAGCTGTGCACGGAATCGCGCAGGTAGCGACCGAGCGGATGCGCTGCGTCGGCGGCCACCGCGATCGCGGCCAGTTCGCGGCGCGCATCGCCGAAGTCGAGACGGGGATAGTCGATCACCGGCCGCCGTGGCTGCCCACGCGCAACGCTGTCGAGGAACGGCGCCTGCACGTCCGCGGGCCAGCTGGCCAGGCTGAGCAGCTTGATGCCCCGCACGGCCCTGACCAGGCGTGCGTCCAGCGCGGCGTGATGGGCGATATCGGCGTGCATGCATCCCTCCCTGGCTCACACTTTAGCCCAGCGCACACCGCGGCCGGCACAAGCGCCCGTGGCTGGACTATGCTCGACCTTCTTCCATCGGTTGCGGGGGCAGCATGCTGGAACTCGATGCAGTACAGACGCTGGCCTTCGCTGGCCTGGCGCTTTTCCTCGGCTACGCACTCTGCCGCGTCGTCCCGCTGTTCTCGAAGTACAACCTGCCTGCGCCGGTGATCGGCGGCCTGGCGGTGGCGCTGGTGGTGCTGGCCGCCCGCAGCCGCGAGGTCACCCTGTTCACGCTGGACACCAGCCTGCAGGCGCCGCTGATGATCGCGTTCTTCACCACCATCGGCGTCAATGCCAGCGTGGCGCTGCTGAAACTCAGCGGCCGCCAAGTGGTGATCTTCCTGCTGCTGGCCAGTGGCTTCGCCATCGTGCAGAACCTGCTGGGTATGGCGGTAGCGATGGGCTTCGGCCTGCATCCGCTGTTCGGCGTGCTGGCGGGTTCCACCACGTTGACCGGCGGACCGGCGACCGGTCTGGCGTTCGCCCCGCTGTTCGAACAGGCCGGTGTCACCGGCGCCGAATCGATCGCGGTCGCCTCGGCGATGGCGGGCATCGTCTGCGGCGGCTTGCTGGGCGGACCGGTGTCCACGGTACTGATCCGGCGCCACAAACTCTACGGCGGCGTGCGCCTGGGCAAACCCGACGAATCCGCGGCCGAACCCACCGGTGCGCGCGATACGCCGGATTTCGCCACGCGCGAATCCGCGGCGCTGAAGAGCATCGTGGTGATCCTGGTGGCCATGTGGGCCGGTGCCGGCGTCAGCGCCGCCCTGTCCGCCGCCGGGCTCACGCTGCCCGCCTACGTCGGCGCGATGATGGTCGGTGCGTTGATCCGCTACATCGACGATCGAACCGGCTGGATCGGATTGCCGGTGGCGACGACCGACCTGATCGGCAACGTCTGCCTGGCGCTGTTCCTTGCGGTGGCGCTGATGAACCTCAAGCTGTGGGAGCTGGCCGGCTTGGCGGCGCCGCTGCTGGTGAACCTCGGCCTGCAGGTGGCACTGGTCGCGCTGTTCTGCGGCGTGGTGTTCCGGGTGATGGGCCGCGACTACGACGCGGCCGTGATGGGCGGCGGCTTCATCGGTTTCATGCTCGGCACCACGGCCAATGCGATGGCGGTGATGCGCACCCTGGTCGAACGCTACGGCATGGCGCCGCGCGCGTTCCTGGTGGCGCCGCTGGTGGGTGCGTTCTTCATCGACTTCACCAATGCGCTGATCATCACCGGGTTCATAAACCTCTGGAGTTGATCGATTCCTGAAGCTGATCGATCTCAAGGTGATCGACCGTCGAGATCCATCCGCCGTCATCCCGGCGCAGGCCGGGACCCAGTGATTCTGGTGTTTGGATGACGGTAGATTCGCAGCAAGGCGCTGGGTCCCGGCTTGACCAGCCATTCGGCTGTTGAATGCCGCCGGGATGACGACAAGGGCGCGTCACCACATCGAACGTTCCGCTCGCGTCACGCGAAAACCTAACGCTTGCCGTACTTGTCGCTGAGCCGCTTGTTCAGCGCCTTGTTCTGCACCTTGGCGTTGGCCTTGTCGGCCAGCCGCGAAGCGAGCTTGTCGGCCGCGGCGGCGACTTCGTCGCGCAGCTTGAGGTAGTTGAGGAAGCGGCCCTCGTCCAGCTCTTCGCGCTCAATGGCCGCGCGCACCGCGCAGCCCGGCTCGCGGTCATGCGAACAGTCGCGGAACCTGCACTGCTCGGCCAGCGCCTCGATGTCGGCGAAGCCGCCGTCGGCCAGGTCTTCCTCGCCGGTGGGCTTGAGCTCGCGCATGCCGGGCGTGTCGATCAGGCAGGCGCCTGCCGGCAGCGGAATCAGCGCGCGGTAAGTGGTGGTGTGGCGGCCGCGCGAATCGCTTTCGCGCACTTCGCCGGTCTTCATGCGCTCGTCGCCGATCAGCGTATTGGTGATCGTGGACTTGCCCGCGCCGGACGAGCCGACCAGCACCACCGTGTGGCCCGGCGCCAGCCAAGGCGCCAGCTGCCCCACGCTGGCCGGATCCTTGGCGTTGACGGTGAACACCGGCACGCCCTGCGCGGTGAGATCGGCCAGCACCTCGACCGCGTCATCGGCGTACTCGGTGCGGTCGGCCTTGGTCAGTACGACGACCGGCTGCGCACCGCCGCCGCCGACCAGCAGCAGGTAGCGCTCGATGCGGCGTGGATTGAAGTCGGCATCCAGGCCGCAGACGATGAACACCGTATCGATGTTCGCCGCGATCACCTGCTGGTGGTAGTGCTCGCCGGCCGCACCACGCTTGATGCCGGTATGCCGCGGCAGCAGCGCGACGATGCGCGGGCGCTTCGACGTCGCGTCTTCCAGCAACACCCAGTCGCCGACGGCAGGACGCTCGTGGGCGGGAAACCGCGGGCGCTGCCACTCCGGCAGCGACTCGGCCTTCACGCCGTCGCCGGGCGCCATGGCGACCACGTAGCCGGAGCGGTGCTGCTCGCTCACCCGTGCCGGGGTCGCGGTCGGGTGCGCGGCCATGGCGTCCCGCCATGCGGCATCCGTCGGTTCCCCCGTGTACGGCCAGCCGATGGCGCGCAGAAGGGTGACGTCGGACACGCTGGGGACGGGGGTTTCGGGCATGGCGCGCATTCTAGACGGGGGCTGAAGCCGGCGGGGCCGGGCAGGCTAAATATCCGTTAAGCTGGCCCTCCTTCCACTTCGTGCACCCTGCGGTCCCGCCATGTCCACCCCGCCCGTCAAACCGCTCGCCACGCGCGAACGCCTGTCCGAAGTCCGCTACGAAATCCGGGGCGAACTGGCACGGCGAGCCCGCGAGCTGGAGGCCCAGGGGCAGAAGCTGATCAAGCTCAACATCGGCAACCCGGGCGCCTTCGGTTTCCGTGCGCCGGAGCATCTGCAGCGCGCGATCGCCGACGACATGGGCCGCACCGATCCGTACACGCACCAGCAGGGCCTGCCCTCGGCGCGCGATGCGATCGCCGCGGCCTACGCCAAGCGCGGTACGCCGGATGCGCACCCGGACCGCGTGTTCGTGGGCAACGGCGTGTCGGAACTGATCGACCTGTCGCTGCGTGCGCTGCTGAACCCCGGCGACGAAGTGCTGGTGCCCTCGCCCGACTATCCGCTGTGGTCGGCCGCCACCATCCTCAACGACGGACGCCCGGTGTACTACCGCTGCGATCCGGAGAACGACTTCCAGCCCGATCCGAACGAGATCGAGCAGCTGATCAGCTCGCGCACCCGCGCCATCGTGCTGATCAATCCGAACAATCCCACCGGCGCCACCTACTCGCGCGAACTGCTGGAGCGCATCGTGGCGATCGCCGCGAAGCACCGCCTGCTGCTGATGGTCGACGAGATCTACGACCAGGTGCTGTACGACGGTGCGACCTTCGTGCCGGTCGCACCGATGGCGGGCGACGTGCCGTGCATCACCTTCAGCGGCCTGAGCAAGGTGCATCGTGCCTGCGGCTGGCGCGTGGGCTGGGGCGTGGTCTCCGGCCATGGCGATGTGGTGCGCGACTTCCTGCATGCGATGGACCTGCTCAGCGCGCTGCGCCTGTGCGCGAACGTGCCCGGCCAGTACGCCATCGACGCCGCGGTCAACGGCCCCGACACCATCAGTGCGCTGTGCGCACCCGGCGGCCGCCTGTACGAAACCCGTCGCGCGGTGATCGACGCCTGCGACGCCAGCCCGCACCTGGAGCTGGTCAACCCGGCCGGTGCGCTGTACGCGTTCCCGGCGGTGGTCGGCGATGCCGCCAAAGGTTTCGACGACCATGCGTTCGCGCTGGAACTGATGGAAACCGAAGGCGTGCTGGTCGTGCCGGGCTCCAGTTTCAACGTGCCGTACCGCCACCACTTCCGTGTCACCCTGCTGCCGGAAGCGGCCACGATGCGCGAAGTCTTCGCCCGCATCGACCGCGCCCTGTCGCGCCGCGCCGAGGCCGCCACCAAGGTGGTGCCGATCAAGGGCAAGTCGCGGCCCGCGGCGGCGTAGACGCTCGTAAGCGAGCGGACCCGTGTTCCCCGCCAGGTGGCTGCCGCTGCTCTTGTTGGCGTCCCCTGTGGCTGCGGACGTCGGTCGACCTCTGTCGCCGCTTGGCTCAGACATTGCCGCGACCTCAGGCGTCACGCTGCCCGATTGCGGTATCGCCGTCACGCCGGGCGAGATTGAAGCCGCGCTGCGGTGTGCCGATGCCGCTTTGCGGAACAATCTGCCATTCGTGGCCCAGGTTCGCATCGATGGAGTCGACTCCGTGGTCTGGCAGGCGGCGATCCAATTACCCTCGGGTCGAAGACTGCTGCTGCAACACGACAGCTTTGGCTTCGGTCGCAGGACCCAGGCGTCCTGCCGGACCTTTTCATTCACTGATGCGCTTCTGCCGATCCGGTGTGAGCACTAACGGTGTCCGGCGCTGAGCGCCCCTGGCGAGCCAACCGCCGAAGAACTCGAATGCGTTGATGCCGATGGCCTCGTGCGCTGGCGGCGGGCGCTGTTCGGGGAAGAGATGAAATCGGACGACACGTCGCGGACCGGATGGCGCATCATGCGCCCATGACGACGACCTCCGGCTCCCATACCACCGCCCTCACCACCGAGCTGCGTTACCTCGCGCTCGGCGATTCCTACACGATCGGCGAAGCCGTGGATGAGGCAGGCCGCTGGCCGATGCAGCTGGCGCGCCTGCTGCGGCAGGAAGGCGTGCTGATCGGCGACCCGCGCATCATCGCCACCACGGGCTGGACCACCGACGAGCTCGATGCCGCGATCACCGCCGCCGAGCCGCTCGGCGAACACGACTTCGTCAGCCTGCTGATCGGAGTGAACAACCAGTACCGGGGCCGCGGCGTGGAGGAATACCGCACCCAATTCGCCGCCCTACTGTGGCGCGCGATCGGCTTCGCCCGCAATCGTCCGGAACGGGTGCTGGTACTGTCCATCCCCGACTGGGGCGTCACCCCGTTCGCCACGCAATCCGGCCGAGATGTCGCGCAGATCGCGCGCGAACTGGATGCCTACAACCTCGCCGCGCGCGAGGTCTGCGCGCCGCGCGGCGTCGCCTTCGTCGACATCACCCCCGTCAGCCGTGCACGCGGCGCGGAGCCGGCGATGCTCGCCGATGACGGCCTGCACCCGTCCGCCGCGATGTACACCGAATGGACGCGGCTCGCGTTTCCGATCGCACATCATTCGCTCGTGTAGCGTGCGCCATGCTCACGACGCGTGGTGATTGCTCCACGCGCAGCTCTGAAAGATCCCTGCTTCGTGCGCGCGGCGCACGCTACATTCGCGTCGCGCTTGAGCCCCCTCTCCCACCGGCGACCGTAGGAAGTCCCTGCGGGAGAGAGGGGTTGGGGTGAGGGTTGGCGGAGTGGTGATGGGTCGGCGGCACGCAGACCCTCATCCGGCGCTGCGCGCCACCTTCTCCCGGAGGGAGAAGGGTTTAGGGACCGCAGGCTGCGCGATCGCCCACGTAGCGTGCGCCATGCGCAGGGCGCGGGGATCCACCGCTAACGCATAGACTTTCACCGTGCCATGACCGCCGCGCGTGAACCCGTCATCGCGGGTCGTGCGCACCGCGCACGCTACGCGGCCGCGATGTCCGTCATGGGTACCGGATTCGGTTCCGGCAACACGGTGCGATAGCCCTGCGCATCCAACCATGCCAGCAGCTGCGCCAGGATGGCCACGTTGTGGCCGTGCGCCGCGCCTTCGTGCAGCAGCACGATGGCGCCCGGATGGATGTCGCGGGTGATCCGCGCCAGCACCTGGTCGGGTCGGCAGTTCACACCATCGAAGCCGCGTGCACTCCATGCCACACGCGCCAGGCCATGCCGCTTCAGCGCCAGGCCGACGAAGGGGTTGGTCATGCCCACCACGCTGCGGTACCAGCGCGGCGTGTGGCCGGTGATCGCGGTCAGGATGGACTGGTTGCGGCCGATCTCGTCTTCCAGCGCTCCCGGCCCCAGCCGCCAGAAGCGCGTATCCGGATGCGTGGCACTGTGGTTGCCGATACCGTGCCCGCGATCGCGGATGCCCTGGACCACTGCAGGGTGCGCCGCGGCGCGCTCGCCGACGAGGAAGAAGGTCGCCTGCGCGCGGTGACGGTCCAGCAGGTCGAGCATGGCAGGGGTGTCGGCGGAGGGACCGTCGTCTATGGTCAGCCAGACCACGCGCTCGGCGGTGGGCAGGCGTGACAGCGCGGGACAGAAGAGCGTGGCACGCGGGTACAGCGTGGACCACACCACCGACAGATGGGTGGCCATCATCGCAGGCAGGCCGATCGTCCAGCCGTCGCGCCACCACAGCCAGGCCACGCCCACTTGCGACAGCGCCAGCAGGCCCAATATCAGTCCGGGACGGCGCGGCGGACGATGCAGTGTTCCTGTCGTGCTCATGCCCCATGATGCCACGGGGCGTAAAATCCCCGCTTCCACGTCCTCCTGCCTTCCGGTATCCGACATGTCCCTCGACCCCGCCCTGCGCTCGCGCATCGAATCCCTCCTGCAGTCCAACCGCGTGGTCCTCTTCATGAAGGGCCAGCCGACCATGCCGCAGTGCGGCTTCTCGGCCAAGGCGGTGGGCGCGCTGTCGGCGCTGGGCGTGGACTACGCCCACGTCAACGTGCTGGCCGACCAGGAGATCCGCGAAGGCATCAAGGCCTACGGCGACTGGCCGACCATCCCGCAGCTGTACATCGACGGCGAACTGGTCGGCGGCAGCGACATCATCGAGCAGATGACCAACTCCGGCGAACTGGCCTCGCTGCTCGGCCTGCAGGCCCCGGACCGTACGCCGCCGGCGATCACCATCACCCCGGCCGCCGCCGAGATGCTGCAGAACGCCGTGGCCGACGCCGGCCCGGGCGCCGCGCTGGCGCTGTCGATCAACGCGCAGTTCCAGCCGAACTTCCAGCTTGGGCAGTTCGACGCGAACGCCATTGCCAGCGAATCCAACGGCGTGCGCGTGCAGTTCGACCTTGCCAGCGCGCGCCGCGCCGACGGCATCACCATCGACTGGGTGGACGACATCCGCGGTAAGGGCCTGGCCATCGACAACCCGAACGCGCCGAAGCCGGTGCAGGCGCTGTCGCCGATGGACGCCGATGCGAAGGTCCGCGCCAGCGAAGTACTGCTGGTCGACGTGCGTCCGGCCGATGAACGCGCCATCGCCTCGGTGAAGCTGCCGTTCAAGACCTTCGACGGCAACGGCCGTGCCGAGCTGGAAGCGCTGCCGAAGGACACGGCCCTCGCCTTCCTGTGCCGCAGCGGCGGCCGTAGCCAGCAGGCGGCGGAAGAGTTCCGCGCGCTCGGCTTCTCGAACGCCTACAACATCACCGGCGGCATCAACGCCTGGGCCGACGATGTGGACGGCACGATCAGCAAGTACTGAGCCGCGCTCGCGGCAATCATGAAAAGGCGGGCCTCGGCCCGCCTTTTCTGTTTCGAAAGCCGTGGGAGCGACGTCAGTCGCGACCGAATACCTGTGCTTTCCCATCGCGACTGACGTCGCTCCCACAGATGCATGTCCAGCCCGCTAACCGTGGAAGCCGCCACTGGCCAGGTAGTCGCGCTCTTCCTGCGTGGAGGAGCGCCCCATCGCCTCATTGCGATGCGGGAAGCGCCCGAAACGTGCGATGAGGTCGTAATGCAGCTGGGCGTACTTCATGTACTCCTCATTGCCGACCGCATGGAACAGATCCAGCGAACGTTGCTGGTCCTCCAGCGCCTCGGAATGCTCGTAAGGCATGTAGAAGAAGATCTTCAGCGCCGGATCGACCTGCGCATCAAAACCGGCCTCGATGGCGCGATCGGCGTAGTGCCGCGCCAAACCATCGGTCGCGTAGGAGTGCGCGCTCTCGCGGAAGCAGTTGCGCGGAAACTGGTCCAGCAACAGGATCAACGCCAGCGCGCCCTCGGCATCACCCATCCAGCCTTCCAACTCGCGTCGCGCCGCGCGGAAGTGCAATCCGCGAAAGCGCTGGTCGAACTCGGCATCGAAGGCGTCGTCGTTGGCGAACCACTTTTCGCGGCCGGCGTTCTTCCAGAAGGTGATGATGTCGTTGGATTCGTTCATGGCGTTATCTCCGGCTCGTATGAAGTATCAGGCTGCTGCGGCCTGCGTGCTCGGCCGGCAAACCACAGAATGAAGCTACCGACCACCAGCAACGGAAGACCGTAAACAAGGCCAACATAGACCGCCGCCATCTGGGCGGTGCCTTCGAAGTCCTCCGGCCGGCGACCGAAGAACAGGATGGCGCACAGGGCGGAGACAAGCAGCGCCGCCGACACAGTCATCCATCCGATGACGCGCAGGGCGATGACCAGCCTCATGCGCCACCTCGGCGCGTCGCTGGATACGTTCATCGATCCGGAATGACATGCCCGATGCGCCACAGCACACCGGTCGGATCGATCAGGGTGAAGTCCCTGAGGCCCCATGGCCGGTCATCCGGTGAGCTCAGACGGACGGAGAACCGTTCGACGACACCTGACGCCTCGATATTCCGGTGCCAGTCGTCCGCGTTCTCGACCAGCAGGTGCATGACGAAATTCTCCGCGTGCTCGCGCAGGTAGAACTGCGACAGCAAGAACGACGTCCTGCCGTGATGGACATAGGCCAGGTCGTCCGACTCCATCGATGCCTTGAAACCCAGCGCCTCGTAGAACGCGATGGACTCAGCCAGATCACGTGCGGGAACGAAGGCCTTCATTTCGATCGTTTCAAGGTTCATGCGGTCTATCCTGCAGAGGCGCCCTCGAGGGAACCAAACGGCGGGTCAAGTGCGATCCTAGCCCGGCGTCCGCATCAACTCGCTCCATGACTGGCTCGCAGGAACAAGCCAGTACTGCTCGCATGTCCAGCTCCGGTTGTCCCAGCACACATGGATGGCGGGATGCTCGCAGCGGGACGCCCCCATCGCGGGGGTAACCATGTACTCACGTGATTCACCCGCGTCCAGACGCGCATCATGCGTCAGCACGACAGCGTTGTCGCCAAAATCGAGGTCAGGCCGCGGGACGCGCCGGGTAGTCGCATCCTGTTGCCAAACCAGGTCGTTGGTCCGTATCAACACCCGTCTGCGGGAATGATTGGTGACGACCACTGTTCCGCTTCCGGCCACTGCATCGACCTTGATCGCACTTACCTCGATGTCGGGTGGCATCGTGTCGTCGTGTCGTATCGATACACAGCCTGCCAGCACCATGCTGCCGGCAAGCAGCATTGTTTGCAGAGCCGACGGCCTGCACACCAGCATGGCCATCCCGTTATTCGTCAAACCGAAGATGCCGAACCGACTTCCCATTCCGCCGGATCAGCTTCAACGCCTCGATCCCCACGGTGATGTGGTTCTCCACGAACGACGAGCTGACCTTGGCGTCGCTTGCCTCGGTCTTCACACCTTCCGGGATCATCGGCTGGTCGCTGACCAGCAGCAACGCGCCCACGGGAATGCGGTTGGCGAAGCCGGCGGCGAAGACGGTGGCGGTCTCCATGTCGATGGCCATGCAGCGCATCGCGCGCAGGCGCTCCTTGAACGCCGTGTCGTGTTCCCACACACGGCGGTTGGTGGTGTAGACGGTGCCGGTCCAGTAGTCGTGGCCCAGGTCGCGGATCATCGTCGACACCGCGCGCTGCAGGGCGAACGCGGGCAGCGCCGGCACTTCCGGCAGCAGGTAGTCGTTGCTGGTGCCTTCACCGCGGATGGCCGCGATGGGCAGCACCAGGTCGCCCAGCTGGTTCTTGCGCTTCAGGCCGCCGCACTTGCCGAGGAACAGCACCGCCTTGGGCATGATGGCCGACAACAGGTCCATCATCGTCGCGGCGTTGGGGCTGCCCATGCCGAAGTTGATCATGGTGATGCCGTCGGCGGTGGCGCTGGCCATCGGACGGTCCAGGCCGACGATGGGCGCACCGGTCAACTGCGAAAACACATTGAGGTAGCCGCCGAAATTGGTCAGCAGCACATGCTCGCCGAACTGGTCCAGCGGCACGCCGGTGTAGCGCGGCAACCAGTTGTCGACGATCTCGCTCTTGTCCTTCATGGAAACCTCTTTTTCTTGTTGTTGTGGCGCGATTCTGGCACGACTGCGACACACGCACTTGGCAAGGCGCGGCGCGGCCGGTTAGGTTTCGGGTCTCATCCGGGGGATACACGATGCGAATGACCTTGTTGGCCGGGCTGGTCCTGGCTGCGCTGGGCGCCGGCGCGCACGCCGCCACGCCCGCGTCCCGCTTCACGCAGGACCCTTATCCCAGTACCTACCGTGCCCTCGCGTCCGGGCCGGTGCTGTTGGCCAACGCCACCGTGCTGACCGGCACCGGCGAGCGCCTGGACGGCGCCGACGTGCTGCTGGCCGACGGCAAGGTGGCGGCGGTGGGCCGCGGCCTCTCCGTGCCCGAAGGCGCCACGCGCGTTGACGCGACCGGCAAGTGGGTGACGCCGGGACTGATCGATGTGCACTCGCACCTGGGCGTGTATCCCAGTCCGGGGGTGAAGGCGCACAGCGACGGCAACGAGGCGACCGCGCCGGTGACCGCGAACGTGTGGGCGGAGCATTCGATCTGGGCACAGGACCCGGGGTTCCACACCGCCCTGGCCGGCGGCATCACCTCGCTGCAGATCCTGCCCGGCTCGGCCAACCTGGTCGGGGGCCGCGGCGTGACGCTGAAGAACGTGCCGTCCACCAGCTACCAGGGCATGAAATTCCCGGGTGCCCCGTGGGGCCTGAAGATGGCCTGCGGCGAGAACCCCAAGCGCGTCTATGGCGGCAAGGCCGGCCCGTCCACGCGCATGGGCAACGTGGCCGGCTATCGCGCCGCGTTCATCGATGCCAGCGAGTACCTGAAGAAGAGTGCGCCCAAGCCGCAGCAGCCCAAGAAGAAACGCTGGTGGGAGCGCGCCAGCGGCGGCGACGGCACCGACAGCGGTGGCGACGCCGGCGGCAAGCGCGACCTGAAGCTGGACACGCTGGCCGGCGCGATCAACGGCGAGATCCTGGTGCACATCCACTGCTACCGCGCCGACGAGATGACCACGATGCTCGACCTGGCCAAGGAATTCGGCTTCAAGGTCGCTGCCTTCCATCATGGCGTGGAGGCGTACAAGATCGCCGACCGGCTGGCGCAGGAGAACGTCTGCGGCGCGCTGTGGGCCGACTGGTGGGGCTTCAAGATGGAGGCCTTCGACGGCATCCAGGAGAACATCGCACTCGTCGATCGCCCGGCGAACGGTTGCGCGATCGTGCATTCGGATTCGGACGAAGGCATCGAGCGCCTCAACCAGGAAGCGGCGAAGGTGATGGCGAACGCGCGCCGTGCCGGCATGGGCGATATCGCGCCAGAGCGTGCGATCCGCTGGGTCACCAGCAACGCGGCGAAGTCGCTGGGCATCGCCGAGCGCACCGGCACGCTGGAGACCGGCAAGATGGCCGACGTGGTGGTGTGGAACCAGAATCCCTTCAGCGTGTACGCGAAAGCCGAGCAGGTCTACATCGACGGCGCCCGCATCTACGACCGCAACGACCGCAGCCGGCAACCGGTGTCCGACTTCATGCTGGGCCAGGAGGTGCTGCCATGAAGCGCATCAACGATCTCTCCTCCCGTCATCCCGGCGCAGGCCGGGACCCAGCAACGTTCGATGGGCTCCGCGACACTTGCAGCAAGAGACGCTGGGTCCCGGCCTTCGCCGGGATGACGGTGAAATCGCTTGTCGTCGCGATAGCGCTGGCGTCCACGTCCTTCGCAGCGCTCGCCCAGGATGTCCTCATCCGCAACGCCACCGTGCATACCGCCGGTGCGCAGGGCACGCTGAAGAACGCGGACGTGCTGGTCCGCAACGGCGTGGTACAGGCAGTCGGCAGCGGGCTTGCGACGCCGGCCGACGCGACGGTGGTGGAGGCGAATGGCCGGCCGCTGACGCCGGCGTTGTTCGGCGGCATTACCGAGATCGGTGTGGAGGAAGTGTCGGGAGAATCGGCGACTGCGGATTCGGCGGTGACGCTGGAAGACCAGCCGATGCGTCCCGAGTTCGACGTCACGCTGGCGTACAACCCGGCATCGGTGGTGATTCCGGTGGCGCGCGTGGAAGGCATCGGCTTCACCCTGCTGGGTGCATCGACCGGTGGCTCGTTCATCGCAGGCCAGGGCGGCGTGATGCGGCTGGATGGCAGCGCGGACCCGGTCGGCCCGCGTGCGTTGTTCATCCGGCTGGGCGGAGGCGGCGCCGCCGACCTGAGCGGCAAGTCGCGCGCGGCGCAGTGGATGCTGCTCGACCAGATGGTGGCCGAGGCGCGCGGCCGCGTGCCGGTGGATTCGCCGCACGCGCTGCTCACGCCCGCCGGCCGCGCGACGCTGGCGCGTTACCTCGCCGGCAACGGCCGCATCGTGGTGCAGGTGAACCGCGCGGCGGATATCCGCCAGCTGCTGCGCTGGGCGCAGCGCGAGAACGTGCGCCTGGCCATCGCGGGCGGTGCCGAAGCGTGGAAGCTGGCGCAGCCGCTGGCGCAGGCGAAGGTGCCGGTGTTCGTGGATGCACTGGCCGACCTGCCGGCGGACTTCGACCAGATCGGTGCATCGCTGGAGAATGCAGCGCGACTGTCGGCAGCGGGCGTCGAGGTGGGGTTCTCCCAGGTGGGCGAATCCCATAACGCGCGCAAGAACCGCCAGCTCGCCGGCAACGCGGTGGCCAATGGCCTGCCGTGGGAAGAGGGCCTGGCGGGCCTGACGCGCGTACCGGCGGAAAGCTTCGGGGTGGGCGACCGCCTGGGCAGCATCGCACCCGGCAAGCTGGCGGACCTGGTGCTGTGGAGCGGCGATCCGCTGGATGTGTCGAGCACGGCGACCCAGGTATGGCTGGGCGGACGCGCGATGCCGATGCGGTCGCGCCAGACCGACCTGCGCGACCGTTACCTGCAGCAACCGGGTCCGCTGCCGCGCGCCTACGCGAAGTAGCGCGCCGCGGGCGAGATCACTCCACGCGGGCGCCTTCGGGTGCCCGCGTGCCGTGTGCGGGCAGGCCCACGGCGCGTTCGTCCATCACCTGGTCGCCGCCGGCCCGCTTCGCGACATACATGGCGTGATCGGCACGGGCGATAAGCGATGCCACGGTATCGCCATCGCGGGCCTGCGCGACGCCCAGGCTCGCCGTCAGCGCGACGTCGACGCCTTCCACCGTGGCGCAGTCGTGGCGGATGCGCGTCGCGACCTGTTCGCCGATGCGCGTCGCGGCCTGCAGGCCTGCGCCCGACAGCACCAGCACGAACTCCTCGCCGCCGAGTCGACCGAGCTGGTCGCCGTACTGGAACTGTTCGCTGACCGCACGCGCCACGGCACGCAGGCACGCGTCGCCCAGCGCATGGCCGTGGCGGTCGTTGACCTGCTTGAAATGGTCCAGGTCGATGAAGAGCAGCGATACGGGGATCTGTTCGCGCTGCCGTGCGATCAAAGCCCAGTCGAGACGGTGCTCGATGGCGCCCCGGTTGAGCACGCCGGTCAGGCCGTCGCGCTCGGCGTGCGCCTTGGCGCTGTCGCGCTCACGGCGGACGGTCAGCATGCGGTGCGCCAGGCCCAGGCCCAGCGCCACCGCGGTGAATGCCAGCCACCAGGGAATGCCGTATTCCAGCCACGGCCCCGCGCGCTCGCCGGCGCTGAAGCGCAGGGCCCGCACCATGGTGAACGCGAGCAACGGCAACCACGACAGCAGCACGATGCTCGCATGGCGCTCGCCCCGCCACCATGCCACCAGCAGCGTGGCGAGCGTGACCAGGTTGGTCAGCAGGAACAGGGCATTGGCCACGTTCGGGAACCAGCGGTCGTCGGCCGGCCACGGCGACGCGAGCAGCACCAGCGTCAGCGTGCAGCCGTACACGCCGACCAGCCGCATCAGCCAGGCCAGCCGCGGTGCCGCGCGCCGCAGGTTGGCGTAGTCCTGCCACAGGTACACCATCAGGATGGTGGCGAGCGTACCGATGGTCCAGATGCCCTGCGCACCGAAATGGCGCAGCAGCGACAGGCCCGGCCAGGCATAGGCTTCGCCATACGAACACAACACGTACAGCAACTGCAGCAGCATGGCGCCGGCATAGAGCAGGTAGACGCGCTCGCGCAGCACCAGCCAGAACAGCAGCACCGCCAGCGCGACGCCCAGGGTCATGCCGACCGCCGGCAGCAGCAGGCGCACGTGCCAGAGATCGGCGGCGGCGTAGTCGGAGCGGGCCTCGACCGCCACCTGCATCGGATAACGCGCCCCCTCCACCGTCACCTCGACCGGACCTTCGCGCGCCAGCGGGAATACCAGCGCGCGCCGGCTGTACTCCGGATCGAGCCCGGGCTGGAAGAGGTCCTGCGTGCGGGGCGTCGCGTCGCCCGGTGCGCGCACCGTCACGCGCGCGTTGTAGGGGTGGTAGATCACCAGCAGCGGCTCGGCGATGCCGTCGCGCGGATATACGCGCCAGTGTCCGTTGCCGATCACGCGCACGGACGCATCGCCGCTGTCGAAGCGACGTTCCGAAAACAATCCGGCGCGCTGTCCGGCCTGCTGCTCCAGCGTGGATGGCTGGAGGCGATCGATGCGCGCGATGTTCTCCCCGTGCGCGCCCACCGGCAGCAGGGCGAGCAGCAGCAGTAACCACCCCTGCTGAGTCATGTTGCCCCTTCCCTACGTGCCGAGTGTCGGGCGGGGCCTGACCCGGGACAAGCCCATCTCGCGTGTTTATGTGACTTTGCTCACACTCTTTGTGCGTCGAGGGCCTCGCCATGAACCTGACGCGGGACCCGTTTTACCGCGCCCCTCACCTCACAAAAAGGTGACGCACCGCACACTTCATGCGTTTATCCGGCGACTTGCCCGCCGTTCTCCGCTAGTTTTCCGGAGATAAGTACAAATGCGACGATGCCGGGAGGGGCTAATGCGCATTGGGATAGTCGTCGATTCGGCGTGCGACCTGCCGCTGGAGTATCTGGAACAACACAACATCGTGATCCTGCCGATCACGGTGCGCATTGGCGAAGCCGTGCTCGCCGACCATCGCGACGAGCAGGCCACGCTGAGCTTCCTGCACGCGCACGTGGCCGAGCGCGGCCACGAAGCGGAGACCACGCCGTTCACCGTCAACCAGATCCGCGACCTGTTCCTGGGCCGGCTGGTGATCGACTACGACCACGTCTTCTGCATGACGATCACCAAGACACGGTCGCCGATCCACGAGAACGCGATGCAGGCCAGTTTCGCCATCCTCAACGACTACAAGCCGGTGCGGCAGGCCGCGGGCCACAATTCGCCGTTCGCGCTGCGCGTGATCGACACCCAGAACCTGTTCGCCGCCCAGGGCATCACCGCCGTCGAAGCCGTGCGCATGCGCGACGCCGGCGCCAGCGTGCAGCAGATCCGCGTGCGCCTGGAGGAACTGGCCAACCACACGCACGGTTACATGATCCCGCGCGACCTGTACTACCTGCGCAACCGCGCGCGCACCAAGGGCGACCGCAGCGTGGGCCTGCTCAGCGCGGCGCTGGGCAGCGCGCTGGACATCAAGCCGGTGCTGTACGGCCATGCCGGCAACACCGAGCCGGTCGCCAAGATCAAGGGCTTCGAGAATGCGGTCGAACAGATGTTCAAGTTCACCGGCAACCGCGTCATGGCCGGCCTGATGACGCCCACCGTATGCCTGAGCTACGGCGGCGAGCTGTCCGAACTGCGCGCGCTGCCGGGCTACCAGCGCCTGCGCGACATCTGCGAGAACAACAAGGTCGAGGTGTTCGAGAGCGTCATGAGCCTCACCGGCATGGTCAACGTGGGCAAGGGCGCCGTCGTCGCCGCCTTCGCCGCGCCGCCGGCGCCGTTCAAGGTCGCGTAACGGCCGGCTAACGCGCCGTGGATAACGCTATGCCCCAGGTTTCTACCGGGGGTGCCATGGCCGTTCGTTACTACATCAGCCTGCCCGATCCCGGCCGCGCACGCGGCGGCGATCCGGCTTTCAGTTTCGATGCGCACGGTGCGGACGAATTCGCCGCGCAACTGCAGCACGCGCTGCGTACCAGCAGCCTGTTCGAGCGCTGGCGCGCGCGCCAGGAAGAGCCCGATGAAGTCGATCCCGGCCTGGGCGTGGTCGACGACGGCGCGACCGTCCGTGGCCAACAGGACGACCTGAGCATCCTGCTGGTCGCCACCTCGTCCATTCCCGGACAGGTGCTGAAGCACCGCCTGCGCCTGCTGGCGGGAAGCGCCTGGGAGTTGCGCGACGTATCCGCGGCCTGATGGCCGAACGCCTCCCGATACTGCTCGCCTGGAGTGGCGGCAAGGATGCAGCCTGGACCCTGCACGTCCTGCGCCAGCGCGATGACGTGGACGTCGTCGGGCTGCTGACCACGCTGACGGACCATGACCAGCGAGTCTCCATGCAAGGGATCCGTCGCACCGTCCTGCACGCGCAGGCGCGGGCGAGCGGCCTGCCGCTGATCGAAGCGATGATTCCCGCACGGTGCACGAACGAAGACTACGCGCGCGCGATGGCCGCTGCGCTGGCGGACGCTGCGCAACGCTGGCCCGGCCTGCGCACGATGGCGTTCGGCGACCTGTTCCTGGACGACATCCGCGCGTACCGCGTGCAGATGCTGGGCAAGATCGGCTGGGACGTGCTGACGCCGCTGTTCGGTGCGGATACCGGCGCGCTGGCGAGGCAGATGATCGACGGCGGTATGCGCGCCGACCTGTGCTGCGTGGACACGCAGCAACTGGATTCACGCTTCGCCGGCCATGCCTTCGACCGTGCATTGCTTGACGCGCTGCCGACCGGCATCGATCCCTGCGGGGAGAACGGCGAATTCCACACCTGCGTCTCGGCCGGTCCGATGTTCGACGCGCCGCTCCTCCTGGCCCAGGGCGATACCGAACTGCGTGACGGGCGCTTCGCCTTCACCGACTACCACCTGTAGCGTGCGCCACCCGCATGCCGGTCGATGATGCCCAGGCATTCTCGCGCACGGCGCACGCTACGGTCCGTCACGGCGTGGGCACGTCTTCACCATCACGGTGACCGAGGGACCATGGGACGGTGAGCCTGGTTCCGCCCCGCGGCTTACACGCATCGCATCCGCGCCGATGCGATGTCCTGTCCCACCGGCTACGCGCTTTCACTCCGGGCGGTCGATGGCCAGCGAGCCAGCGGCACCAGCACCTGCGGTTCCCGCGGACCCTGCAGCAACTCGGGCAAGCGGGCCTCGTAGTCGCGACGGTAGGGCCTGTCCTGGCGCGCGAGGAACGTGGCCACGTCGGGCTCGGCCCAGCGCTCGTACAGGGTGAACAGTGTCGGGTCGTTCGCATCGCGATGCAGATCGCACGACAGGAAGGTGTCTTCCTTGGACATCGCATCGACGATGGCGTGCACCGCGTGCAGCCACTCGTCGACGCGCTCCGGCTTCACGCGCAGGCGGACGTAGAACACCAGCGGCGCGGAGGGGGTGGCAGCGTGATCGAGGCTCATCGGTGCAGGGCCTTGGCGTGGTGCGCGACGTGGTCGCCGATGAAGCTGGCGATGAAGTAATAGCTGTGGTCGTAGCCGGGTTGCAGGCGCAGCGTCAGCGGATGGCCTGCGGCGTCGGCGGCGGCCTGCAGCAGCTCGGGCTTCAACTGGACATTCAGGAATTCGTCCGCATCGCCCTGGTCGACCAGCAGCGGCAAGCGTTCGGAGGCATCGCGGATCAGTGCGACGGCATCGTAGTGCTTCCACGCATCGCGGTCGCTGCCGAGATAGGCGCCGAACGCCTTTTCGCCCCACGGTACCTGCGACGGCGCGACGATCGGCGAGAATGCGGACACGCTGCGGTAGCGGCCGGGATTCTTCAGTGCGACGGTCAACGCACCGTGCCCGCCCATCGAGTGTCCGCTGATCGCGCGCGCATCGGTGGCCGGGAAATTCGCTTCGATGAGCGCTGGCACCTCGTGGACCACGTAGTCGTACATGCGGTAGTGCGCTGCCCACGGGGCCTGCGTGGCATTGACGTAGAAGCCAGCGCCCTTGCCGAGGTCATAGCCGTCGGCATCGGCGACGTCGTCGCCCCGTGGACTGGTATCCGGCGCGACCAGGATCACGCCGTGCTCGGCGGCGTAGCGCTGCGCACCGGCCTTGGTGATGAAGTTCTGCTCGGTGCAGGTCAGGCCGGACAGCCAGTACAGCACCGGCAGCTTCTGCGTTCCCGCCTGCGGGGGCAGGTAGACGGCGAAGCGCATCGTGCAACCGAGGGTGCGGGATGCGTGTTCGTAGACGTCCTGCCAGCCGCCGAAGCAGGCGCGGTGCTCAATGCGCTGGATCGTCATGTCAGGCCACGTCCTTTGCGGGTGCGAGACGGATCTCGAAGGTCTTCAATGCAAGCGCATCGCCTTTCGTCTCGATGCGCGATGCCTCGGCGAGTGCGCGGATCCTGGATGCGTAGAACATCTCCGGCAGATCCTCGTACTCGTCCGGAGCCGCGATCATGACGCCTGCGGTGATGAACCCCGCTTTCTTCCAGTCCCGACCCAGCGACGAAAGGATCGCCCGGTCGATGTTCTGCAGGTCGTGCTCGCCGAGGCGCGCGATCGCATCGCGCGCATCATGATCGAAGGAGTCGTCCATCGTCGCGTCCGGCATGGCGTCCAGGGTCGTCTTCTGCAAGGACATCGTCATCTCAGTAGTGCACCACGCTGCGGATGGACTTGCCCTCATGCATCAGGTCGAAGGCCTCGTTGATCCCGTCCAGCGGCATGGTGTGGGTCACGAATGGCGCGAGTTCGATATCGCCCTTCATCGCATCCTCGACCATGCCGGGCAACTGCGAACGACCCTTCACGCCGCCGAAGGCGGTGCCCATCCACTTGCGGCCGGTCACCAGCTGGAACGGGCGCGTGCTGATTTCCTGACCTGCACCTGCCACGCCGATGATGACGCTCTGGCCCCAGCCGCGGTGCGCGCACTCCAGCGCGGCGCGCATGACGTTGACGTTGCCGATGCACTCGAACGAATGGTCGACGCCCCAGCCCGTCATCTCGACGACGACCTGTTGGATCGGCTTGTCGAAGTCCTTCGGGTTGATGCAATCGGTAGCACCGAACTGCGTCGCCATCTCGAACTTGGAAGGGTTGGTGTCGATGGCGATGATGCGGCCGGCCTTGGCCTGGCGCGCGCCCTGGATCACGGCGAGGCCGATGCCGCCCAGGCCGAACACGGCCACCGAATCGCCTTCCTGCACCTTGGCCGTGTTGTGCACGGCGCCGATGCCGGTGGTGACGCCGCAGCCGAGCAGGCAGACGTGCTCCGGGTTCGCGTCGGGATTGATCTTGGCCAGCGAAACCTCGGCGACGACCGTGTATTCGCTGAAGGTCGAGCAGCCCATGTAGTGGTACAGCGGCTGGCCTTCATAGGAGAAGCGTGAGGTGCCGTCCGGCATCACGCCCTTGCCCTGCGTCGCCCGCACCGACGTGCACAGGTTGGTCTTGCCGCTCTTGCAGAACAGGCACTCGCCGCACTCGGCGGTGTAGAGCGGGATGACGTGGTCGCCCGGCTTGACGCTGGTGACGCCTTCGCCGACCTCGACCACGATGCCGGCACCTTCATGGCCCAGCACGACGGGAAACAGTCCCTCCGGATCCTCGCCCGACAGCGTGAACGCATCGGTGTGGCAGACGCCGGTGTGGGTGATCTTCACCAGCACTTCGCCCTTCTGCGGCGGGGCGACGTCGATCTCGACGATCTTCAGCGGTTCGCCTGCGGCGAAGGCGACGGCGGCACGGGATTTCATGGTCAGTCTCCTGCGAGAGGGGGGATTTTTTACAGGAGCGGGCCATGCCCGCGATGCGTTTCCCGACCTTGGCCGAGGAGCATCGCGGGCATGTCCCGCTCCTACTTCAGATAGGACCGCACCAGCGCGACGGCGGCATCGATGCCGGCCCCGCGCTGTTCGGGCGTCGACGCGGGATGCGCGAATTCCTCGCGCAGGTGGCTTTCCAGGATTTCGGACATCAGTCCGTTGACCGCACCGCGCACCGCCGCGAGCTGCTGCAGGACCGGCGCGCAGTCGGCACCCTCCTCCAGCGCGCGCTCCAGCGCATCCAGCTGGCCGCGGATGCGCTTGACGCGCGTGAGCGCTTTCTTCTTGTCGGCGGGCGAATGCGGCATGGCGATGGCAGCCTATAGTGGGGGGGAGTATAAGCCGGGCCGTCCGTCGGGCCAAGGTGGCAAGCCGGCTGAACGGAAGACCATAGTTGCGACCAGAGGGCCCAACTATGGTCAATCCGGGGCGGCCAACCTATGGTCCACGACCATTGGCAGGTGTGGCTCTAGAGCCGGCATAGCAGGGGGCTGGCAGCTACGGGACGGTTGAGGCTGACTACCGATGGTGGAGTTACCCTTGAAATACGGTCCACCAATCGTTGAGCAGCGCTCAACGAAAAACGGCAGGAAGGGCGAACTTGTGGCGAAGCTCTGCGGCAACCTCTCGCACGTCATCACCGAGTCAGCTTTAGGGACTGGCCGTGGTGTGGTGACCACCACGGCCGGGACGCTCTACGTTTTGCCTAGATGAGGGCGAGCAGTCATCGCAAGAACACCGCCCAAACGTTCAGTCAAGAAGTCTACTTCTTGGGCCGGATCGATTCAGGCGTACGCCAGGCGACCGCTTCTGGCCGAAAGAGCATCAGCGACGTGATCAACCAACCTCACCGGAGGCCTCACCTTATCCATGACGGCACACTAATTTCTGGCAACTGTTCATCGTGCCTTAAGGTCAGATCCACATCTAACCAGTCGTAGAGAGCCGGCGACGCCCATAAACCACTGGCGAGCGTACCTGCATGAGGTAACTGATCGGCATCACTCTTGAACGCTTCGATTCTCGCAGTCACGGCGGCCGGATCAGAGAAGCACTTCGCAAAGTCTTTGTAACGACTTCCTTTCGACACATCCATGACCAAGCTCCAGAATTTCTTGGACTCGTGGACGCGGCGCGACTCAAGATTGACACCCCCCTTGACCTTTGTCGTAGCAACACCCAAGGACGAACACACCGGCGTCTTTATGTCATGACTGTCCACTACCTCCACAATGGGCAAGTACGCGACGAGCTGTAACGGCACCGGAAGCATTTGAGGTCGCGGCTTGCCCTCTATCATGTTGTATGGATCAATATCGGCCACCACCACAGCCTGGTCCTTTTCACTCAAAGCGTCCGAGCTGTTGTTGTAGAAGATTCCCTTTGACCAGCCGTGATAGGGAGTGCATGTCGGTATGTACCCTGCCTCGCTGTGTTCGCGCGACCAGCTCGCACGGCCGATAAAGCAGCTGCCACCTTTGAGTAGGTGCGCGCCCGTTCCATTGCAGAAGACCGTTGTCGTTCCTCCTGCCAAGAGACTTGCCTGGCCTGCCAACCAATAGTCGGCGGTACGTGTGGTCGCCGCTGGAACCATCAAGACAGAACGCCTATCAGATGAAGCTCCACGTGCGCCAGCAGCCAGCAATTCACCTAAATTGAAGACATCATCGCGAACTGCAGTTTCACTAGCAGCAAAGCCAAACTTCTTACAGAAGGCGCCGTAGTCATCTTGGATGTGCCTAAAGTTCAACGGACTCGTCAGCGCAAAGATTTCTGAGCAGACTAGCTCCGCGAAATGCTTTAGAGGGAGCGGCTTGTCGGTAAGGAGTGCATTGACCTGCTCCACCGTAAGTACATTTCCATGCTCAGCGATGCGCGAAACCAGCTGGCCCGGCTTAAACAATGGTGAAAGAGCATCATTGCTGGGCCGAATGTGTTCGCTAAGACCCACAGATCTGTACTTCTTCGGCCGAGAGAGGACCAACACCTGGCCGGATACATCGGACCTAGAAGTATCCTTGTGTGTGCTTGCACTCGAAGGAATGTCTACCACCGGCCACAGTAAAGTGAGAATAGCCTGGAGCGCCTTCTCCTGTGGGAAATGTTCGAAGTTCTTGTAGGTTCCCGCGAGAACTGACAAGTTCTTTCCTTTGAGCTCATCCTGGATCCATTCCACCGTCTTCTGACGCACCGAGTACTCTGGCAACATCAGAATATCAACACCAAGTGCCTCGCACGCTTCGATGGCACGCTTCAGCATTCGCTGTCGACGGTGCTCGTGCCAGCTTGGGAACAGCTCGCCCTCACGATTCCATTTGTGCTCAAGGCCACGCGCTGAGCTTGCTAGATCAAGCTCGTTCCATTTCGGAAGCTCCCTCTTGCAAGCTTCCGTAATCGCTTCTGCCGCACCTTCATTGAGCGGCCAGCTGCGCGCGTGAACCTCCATCATCGGATGAAAATAGGACAGCTCCTGCTCGGACTGCAAAATGGCTACTCGAACGTGAGCAGGATTCTTGAGATCCTTTCGTTGCTGCCAGTTGTCGCGCTGGCCTTCACGAACCGAGCGACGCACTCCAGGGTCGTCATCAGACTTTGGAGCCTCATGATGTATCCCCCTACCGTCAGAAGCTCCATCATCAATAGAATCCCGATTAAGATCCTCATGGACCTCATCCACAGAATATCTACTCTCTCTAACTTGCTTGATCTCAGTGCTAGGCGAACTCGAAGTAGCCTGCCCAGCATCTTGCGGTTGACTAAGTTTTGCTAAGGCTCGACCCGCAACGGAAATAGACACCAGTCGCCTAGACCTAAGATCGACGGTCTCTGTCCAAGCCTTAAGCACCTTGCCACCGCTGACAATCTCTTCAATTTTCCTATCGGGTGGATACTGTCCAATCATCCACGTTTGGATCTCCCATTCTTGATCCCTGTGGTCGCGAAATCTCTTTCCTTGCGCGTCATATCCGTAAGTCGGACTGACGACCCGAATGTTAGCGAACTGCAGTTGCGAATCGAGAGTAGAGACCAGCTCGATGGCTCTCTCAAGAAGATCCATAGTCAACAGTTCAACGGTTCCCAAACCAATGTCGAGGAACGGCCAATCCCCTTCTTCCTCGCATTGATCCGCCCTTTCGAGAACTGTGATCAGTTCAGATAAGCGCCCAATCGTATCCGTCTCAACACAGATTCTTGGATCTTCGCTCTGCGCCGCCACGACGGATCTTAAGTAGACACCTCGAACGATAGAGGACAGGCCACGCCCGACCTCGGCGGCAGGCGGTGCAGCGGCTGTGCTAGGGGTGAATTCGGGCCCTCCAAGGTCCACCTCCACGCTCGGAACCTCCATCCCAGGGATGAAGAACTCACCTTGAGCCCTGAGAGAAATGGCGATGCCTTGAAATGCAACCGCGATGGCAGAGCTCACCATGCCCGCCTGAAGCATTCGCCAAGCGTAGCTTGCGCCAAGATCGTCGCCACCAGGCGACATGTCATGTATTACCTCAACAAGCGGAAGCAAAGCACTAAGGTCAGAGCGCAAGCCAGTCCGCCTACTCCCGAGTCCGAGCATCTGACCTACTTCACCGGGCAATCGACCAACCACTCTATCGGCAAGACGCCGGAGAAATTCGGTTGGTAACAACTCAGCAGGTTGGTAGGTGTACCGGATCCGCATCGCCGCAAGATCCGCCTCGTTTGCTAGAAGCGCTGAGATCTGCTGTCGATTCTGTTCGTCGCCTCCTCCTTCGGGGAAGGACTCAAGGAACTTAAGCGATCGCTCAACAGATACAGGAAGTTGGTCCGCCCCTTCGATTCTGCGACTAGTCGTGGAGTTGGCGTATTCACCCCTGAGCTTTCGAAGTTGACAGCGAATCACATAGGCGCTGATGTCAGAAAGAGCTGCGCCGTCCAAGGGAGGGTCATCGGTTTCGCCGTACTTCCCAAGGTCTTCGATGTAGCCATAGTAGTCGGAGACAGCAATACCAGCCCGCCAAAGACGAGCTTCGTATATTGGAACCTCGACGGTTCTCAGGCCTCGTTCTCCGTTTCGAACGAAAGCTTTGTTCGTAAGCTGAGCCGCCGGCACCCCTTCGTTAAGGATGATCAGCTTGTCATCTTCACTGGTTGCGATGAATGCCCACGATGGCACGAGTTCTTGGGATTCGTTAGCTTCTCTTATTGGCCACACGAACTATCGCTCTGAACAGACGCGCAACCTCCTTTGGCGTGCCCCTCATTGAGTAACGCGGCGTCCTCAGCGCACGAAACTTCATGTCCGAGACCGCTGCCACTCTCACGTCTAAGCTGCCTCTGGAACTCTTTACCCACGGCAGATCCCACTTACCGGGATGACCTTCCTGAGCACCAAGCAACAGTGGATCTGATTGATCTCCTAACTCCACAGGCTCGTAAGCCCTAATTTCATCGACCAGTGCCATGTGCACCACAGCATCTGCGCTAGTGCAAGCAATCAGACGCTGTTGATCAATGCCGGGGAGAGGTGGCAGCAGAAGTAGACCATCCTCCGCATCCCCAAGCAGGTGGGCCCGTCGAGATAGAATCCTCACCAACTCCGAGCGGGGCACGACTGAGACTATCGTCTGCAATGCTATAGACGAGTATTCTGAATCCGACGCCTGGGATGAGGTGAGATCTGGGAGCAACTGTCGAACCACGCTGAAGGAGCCAGCCTCTCCACGATCGGCAGCTCGCTTCTCAGCTACATTGATAGGTTCGCGCAGAGGCTCCAGCGGATCGCGTCCATCAAGCCTCGGCCTCTGAAGTTGATCGACAGCTAGATGCATCCATTCGAATGAATTCCATGTGCCCGGTGTCCTTGCCAGCTCTGCTTGGCTCACCACATTAGAAGTGCTTTTCGCTCCTTTTTTAGCCTTCCACAGTATTAGTTCAAGTCGCCTACCCACCTGATGAGCCAGCGAACGCGATCTACTACTTACTACTTGCGGGAAGTCGGGTTTTCTCGCTATTTCCGCTAGAACTGCAAGCCTGGCTCGTCGCTCATAGTTCTCCTGCGCGTTCAACATCGAGAGAGGATAAGAGCTAGTGTCGAGAACCTTGTCTAGACCCTCGACAGCGAATGCCAAGGGCAGCTCCCATGGATTCCTATTTGGATCCAAGATCCATGTTGCGCCGCTGCAACACTGCTCCCAATAACCGTCGAAGAGATCGAGGGCTTCGCCGAACGTAGCCGTGGCCTCTCTTTCAGTCTCGGTTAGAGACATTGCTACGGCGTACCAAATTAGACGTGCCCCTTTTGCGAGCTCGCTTGCGCGAATGTCTGGCGCAAGAAACGCCGTGCGTACAGCACGGAGAATCGTCGGGACATCTGAACTGTAGAGAGTCCAATCGGAGAGGATCTGGAGCGCCGACTGCCTATCGGTGTCAGGCAGTGCAACCCATGGCTCCCAGCCTGAATCGCCATCACCGACTAGTGTGGGCTCCCATGCCGGCCCCGACACAGCCATTGCTCGCCCTGATGTGATGAACTGTGCGAACTGGCTGGAAGACATTGGTGGAATTGCTTGAGCTTTCGCAACAAGAATCAAGTCAAGCCTTCCGGCAGCCAGAACTACTTGGCGCTTGAACTCTTCGAGGAGCTGCGCCGAGTCTGCGAGCAGCACTATGTCGTCTACATATCGCGCGTAACCAATTCTCGTGTTTCCTTCGACGTTGTAGCGCTGCTTTAGCTCTAACGCGACCTCATCAACCGGGAACAACGCTATGGAACCGAACCATGCCGATGTTACCGGTCCCTGGGGAATACCCATGTTGTCCGAAGCCGACTCCGCCTCTCCGTTGTCGGGCCGCTGGTACGTGTAGCCAAATAGCGAAGACGTCAGATAGTCAAGCACAGTCGACGCGTCATCCCTTCCTCCGCACCCTCTTCCATAGCTCAACAGTTGGCAGAAGTTTGACGAACCGTTAGGAATGGTACCGAGCGCTTGCGACAGCTTAGGGAGAAGCGCGTCGCGAGCAACGTATCGCCTTATCCTGTCGTAGTATCGAACGGCGTCAAGCCGCTCCGTATACACAAACCCAATCTTCTCAGATTGCTCGTTGATCGATCGAACGAAATGTTTCCAGCAATCACTGAAGGGACGGAACATGCCCTGATCAGTCGCCGGCTGCCTTCCTTCCACGACCTCCATATCAATCTGATAAGCGTAACTCAGTGGAACCTCTAGACTGTCAGAGTCAGGGCCGGCCCCTAAGCCTGTCGTACAGACCTTGTCACTTTCACGGTAGTAGCGTACGGCTGGCACGCAGTGACTGAATGGCTTGCTGCCGGCACTAAGCGCGTCGAGTCGCTCGGACAGAATTTCATTGAGGATGTACTGCTGAATTGTGAGGACCTCGCATGGCGGCATTACCTTCAGACGGGGCTCTTCTTTCCCAAATGATCGCGGCACCCACACCGCATCGTAAGGAGGCATATCACCCAAGAAGGGCGAAGCAAGACGTTCCTTCAACGCGATATTGAACATCGTTGCTGCTTGGTCTAGTCGCTCCCAGCGCGGTTCGTCGCAGGGCAGCTCACCGCGCCGCGACCCTTTGTATGCCAACAGGCGTGCGTGATTTAGTTTGGCGTCCTCATTCGAACTGAAGGGACCTGAGCTAGCTTCGGCAGGCTTCCTCGTGCTCTCAACGTAGGCCAACCAGTCGCCCAAAGCATCAGTTGCTCTGCCCCGCTGAGGATGTGGTTGGCTAATCCAATCAGGGAGCGCTCGATCGGCTCCGGCCACCAGCCTGCGCAAAGCGCCCGTGGCGCGTTCTAGTGCAAGAATCCTCCTTGAAAGAGGCGCGCTACTCCAAGAGCCATTGTCGATTAGGGCCCTCGCATTGGCGCCGTACTCTGCGGCAAGAACTGCGGTGGCCGGTGGTAGCGCCGCCTCCCTAAGCAGAGACTGCGCAACATCTTGATCTTGCCCTCTGAGTAGACAGTCCGGATCCTTGCAGGAAGGGTTGCCTCCCTCAATTTCATAAGGAAAGGAGAATTCTGTTCGCAACCCCAGCTCGAGAAGTTGTTTGATCGACTGGGATGCCCCCCTTAGACCGGACTCGTCATCATCCATCAGGACGTTAACTACGAGCCTCTCCGCACCAACTTCTGATGCGAGCGACCGGATTATTTTTGCCTGCTCGTAACTGAGCGAGCTCCCCATCACCGCAACCGCCGGGATGCCGAAGGTGCTTAGTCTCAACGAATCGAAAAAGCCTTCACAAACAAAGAGGTGAAGATTCTCGTCAGTATCTGATGCTTTGCTCCGCAGTCGAGCGAAGGCGAGATGGCCGTTGTAAAGATGTGAGGCCTTCTGCAGCCCCTTATTAAGCATGTACTTAGGGCTTTCCTTCGCCGGCGTTGCATCAGCTGCTCTTGCTGCGAGTCCTACTAGGGTGCCGCCAAGATCTCTGATAGGTATCACTACTCTTTCACCGGGGAAGTAGTCAGAGTAGCGATATCCTCTTTCTAAACGCAGGTTGTAAGAGGAACCGAGAGTGGGCAGGAGACGCCTGATCAGATTATGGTCGGCAAGGTTGCTAGAGACTTCGCGCGCTTCGTCCCCAGCGAGTTCGCCGACAAAATTAGAAAGAGTGTTGTTTGGCGCGAGAACGAGCTCCGCGCTTGCGGCTGTTGCCGAATCTATGCCCCTAGCCGCTAGCCACTCTGCGAGTCCGATCCCGTTCGCATTTCTTCTGTATATGTCGAGAGCCAACGCGAGGCCATTCGAACTTGGAGCCTTGATGCTCGACTTGGCCGGCTGCGAAGCAGGCAGCTTGTATCGCGAACCGAGCCATTCAAGGGCCGCTTTGAAGTCGATCTTCAGAACGCCTTTGACTAGATCGATAGCGTCTCCGTGCTCGCCGCACGCGTAACAATGAAAGTGCTGCTTGCCGGCGGAGCGATCGGAATAGATGACTAGGGAGGGCTCCTTGTCAGCATGAAAGGGGCAAATTGCTTTGCTTTCTCCCCTTTTGCTCCTTTGGAGATGCATCCCGAGCGCAGTAGCGACTTCGTCGATCTCAAGCGAGTCGAGTACATCACGCGTTGAATTCATATCGTCCCCGGCCCAGGCCTTGAGGACTGGTGACCCCCAGCCACCAACTAATCCTCCCTGGAGGTAGAACCATATCAATCATCGTGATCACGGTGGGAGGCTTCATATCTACGTGGTCTCATGGCAACGTGAGACTATCGCTGGGCTCGACATCAGACCGTTGCATCACACTGGATGCCATCAGTTTCAGACGAGGACATGGGCTCGGGGGAAATCCCCCTTTGACTACTCGAGACAGGCGTCATGTCGACACGCGAGTAGCCGAAGGGCCTAGCTCTGTTGCGTCCGTATCCGCTACAGCAAGCGGATCCGGGTCGGAAGCCGCCATGCTCCTTATGAGCTCAGCGCCGCTGCATGAGCCTGCACACGGACGGGCGCCATCCACTCCGCTGCGCTGCCTAGGCTTTACCGCGAGCAGGAGGAATATCCATACCCAACATTGCATGGCATCGCTTCCTAATCTCCCAGTAGGAATCCACGATCGCGAGCTTCAGGTCCCGACTGAGCTTCTTATCGTCAATGGCTTCGCGCACAAATCTTTGGCGTGTCCGCAAGTTGGCCGTCAAGCGCACTTCCACGATGGCCAGCCGTGAGACCTTTGCAAAGGCCGCATCGACACGCTGCTGTACCTCCTTGCTCCCAGACCTTGCAAGGCAGGAAAGACCATAGCGCCGCCAGTTGACAGTTCGATAGCGAGCTTCAGCATGTTCGCTCAACCCTAGCTCCTGGGCTAGAAGCCACAGGGAGGGCAACGGCCGACTGTTTGGGGACTCTATAAGCTCGCTGAGGAGGGTTTCGAAGACCTGCGAGCGAATCTTCCTGCTATCAATCCTTAGATCAATAGGCCGGAAGGTCTCCCACATCGACAGAAAAGGTTTAGATGAGCCTCCTAGCGGATCATGGAGAGCTTCACGTAGCCCGACACCCTGCAGCGCACACAGATTAAGTAGGAGCTCGAAGTCGAGCGATGGCGCGTTTGTTGAAGTTGCCACCTTGGCAACCACTTGCCGAGCTTTCTCAGATGCATCATCGGCCAAAAGAACTCCCGTCAGGACTGTCGATGCCAGCATCGTGAATGACGAATCGTCCAATCTCGCTGAGTTCGGGTCGCCGCAAAACTCCAAGATGTCGAGCATTTGCGAATTCGCCCAGGCTTGTTCTGACGACATCTTTGACCATTCTCCTTTCCCGCCTAGCGACGCTCCGCAGTGAAAACAGTGTCGTCTCAGTGCGTACGAGGTCCTTCTACGCTGCGGGCGGCCGCACCTCTGGCACCTTCCACGGAGAATGCAGTCATGCAACGGACAGCGGGTCACAAGATGAAAATGCCATGCCAACATTTCATAAGAGGTTTCGTGATTCCAGTCGTTCAAACACAAAGGACACCAGCGTCTTTCTCTTTGAGCTAAGCCCCTTAGTCCCCGCTCAGTGACCCTCCCCAGGTTGTATACGGTGCCGCAATGCAAACTCTCGACGCCGGTGACTCTCTTGAGATCAGCTATGGATGACAAGTACACATACCCTGGGCCACATATCGCCGAGACAGGGGGCATGCCGCTGACATGCCAGCCCTCCAAGATATCGCACGCCCGAGTCCCGACAGTCCATACGAGCCTCGCCAAGTAATGATCGAGCGACTCAACGGCACTCGTGCCGAGGCCATGAAGCTCAATGGGAGGTAGTGGCGTCCAAGAGTTTCCTAGCACTGGACTCTTCACTCCCATAGCTCCTTGATCTGAGATGACCGGGCAGCAACCGAACCAGCGGCCATAGCCTTCTCAAACATGTGGATGTCGTTCCAAATGGTTTCGAGGTCGCTCTGCGAGCAAATCGAGCGCTCTACATGGGACCACCCTATTCCTCCGCCACCCTCTTCCGAAGCGAGCATCGCCGCACGCTCTAGAAGCTTGTCTAGTTCTCCGATAACGCCCCCGGTCGCTGCAAGCACTTCCGCATCGGAGCGCAGCAACGCTCGCACGTCGCAGCCCTTGTAGTGAGAGGCTCTCGAGCGGATCAGCGTCGCGAAGGCTTGTCTGTCCTCTGGCCTTCTCTCACTGTATGGCGGCACCCAGATGATATCTACTCGGCGCCGCAGCTCAGAGTGAATAGACCACATCTTCACTACTTCCGGGACGCCGGTCATGACGAAGCTTACGTTGGCATCCTCTGCAAACGCCATCAGATGCAGCGTGTGATCAGTCGGCCGCTTGTTCGCCCGATTCTTCAGAAAAGAGTTCGCTTGGTCAATTGATATTACGTTGCATGCTCTTGCTCGAAGCATCTGTTCGACACAATCCCATGTGTCCGACTCGGTTAGCTTTCGACCTTCCCTGGCACTCCACCAGTCTCCTGCCGCCTCCAGCCCTTTCAGCACATCCGGCGGAAGGGTCGACTTTCCGTCAATTTCAAACCACCGCACTGTGGGAACACGCAATTGCCTAAGCAAGGACTTCGCAAGGGAGAAAGAGCTGAAATAGGATTCCGTTTGAAGTCGTGCGTTACATTCGATAGCGGGGATCTTGCCTTTCGGCCAGTTCCTTGGGTGTCCATAGACTTCCCGCATAACAGAATGGCGAAGCGTGGTCTTGCCGACACCACTGGGACCGACGATGAATATCATACGGCCCGGCCTAAGACCGTCCATCGCCGCGACAAGCCGCCTTCTTGGGCCAACATAGTGCGGATGGAGTGTAAGCGCCATGTCTCAGCCCTCACTGTCAAACAGAGGGCCTTCCAAATCGGGCTTACGTGTCTTTTCCTTCTTTTCCGTTTTTGTCTTCTTCGGACGGATCGCATCATCAACCTTAGCCAAACTGTTCGTCTTGGCTTGCTCGATTCTGTCGTGGAGCTGCTTCCGAAGTAGCCTCTTAACCTCCCGGCTTAGCCTACGCGCGGTCGGTGCGTAGCACATATCAAAGATCCTCTCTAAGCGATCCTCGCTCGCCACACTCTGGACGCGTCGATGGAAGGCTTTTAACCAGCGGCCACCGATCCTAACGTAGAGAATTGCCGGGTCCTCGCAGTCGATACGAGCCTCCTCAACTTTGCGACGCCCCTTTATCTCGGCTTGGAGCTCCATACTTGTATAGACCCCCTCTTCGATTCTGACCGAGCCCCGGTCAGTCAGCTTGATTGCCCTTCCCAAGGGAATAGCGGTAGCGAGCAGGAATGCATCATCGAGCTCTCGCTTTGCACCCATGCAGCCGAATTGGTCCAGGATCGCTTGCCGCCGCTCAATGGGTGAAAGGTTGTCCCCGCCTGGAGAGTGAGGCATATCCTCATAAACAAATTTCTCGATGAGCTCGTTCACCTCAATAAAGGTCATCCTCGCCGTCTTATGGCTCTTGTGCTTCCCGTCCACCGCTCTACCTCTTCTGTCAGGAAGAGTGCTTCCGAATAGACGGTGCGACACCTGAGTGTTTGCATAGTTGTTGGCCGACTCGGCGAACTGGTTCCATGCGCTGCCAGCGGTTGGCGAATAGCGTACGGAGATCGTTCCCTCGCAGAACCTTTCCATCCACTTCGACGTATTCTCCGGGCCGCGATCGACGTGGATAGTTCTCGGAAGGAAGCCATGCCGGCGTACGATCTGCCGCATCAGAATCGCTAAGCCCTCCGTTCTGGAAGGACCAAAGATCAAGACGAATGCGAGAGGGTAGCCAGATGAGCCATCTATCGCGATGTAGAAGGTAGCGCAGAGAAGCAGTATTTCGCCGGTCGACCCGTCGACCATTCTCATATCGATCGGCGTGGAATCGATATGGGCGATCTCACCGTAGCCCAGTGGGGCTGCGGACGTGTACCTAGGGTCCGTGTTCCTTCGGACACGCTGAAATGAGCGCATACCCCCAGACGTGAGTGCATGTCGCTGTGGGTTCTGCTCCCTTATTGCTTTCACCAGCGCCGTGAGGCCGGCAACTGGAATACCAAGCCGCTCACACTCGCTGGCGTAGATGTGGCATGCGTCTCTTTGGCAACTGACCCGCCCTCTGTTCCAATACTCTTCGACAATCTTCACCCTGAGCACGACGTACTGGTCGGGCAGCCTCGGAGTCTTATTGCCAGAGGCGTGATACCTGGTTAGACATACAGCAAGGGCTGACTTTCCCGCGCTCCTCGCCTGCCGAACAACCTTCGCAAGCCGCTTCACAAGCTTGGTCGGCGCAAGATCCAGCCCATTGATGTACCGATCAACCCTCTCCAGGCGGAGCCTAGCTTTCTCCAGATCAGTCCTTGATGCAGTCAGTGTTTCATCGCCAAGCTCGCCAAGCGGCTTGAGTCGGTCCGATACTTCAGCGGCAACTGCGTTTGCATAAATCTCAGCTTGGCTCAACGTCGGAAAAAGATAGAATTTCGACTGATTGCTAATAGAGACTGACCTGCACGGCCCGAATGCGTAGCCCTGCGCCAGCATCAGGAGCGCGACCCTGCCAGTGAAGCCAGCTGAAGCATTCTGAAGGTCAGCGATACTTTGAGGCCGCCTCTCAATGAGATGGGCCGCCGTCTCACAGGCCCGGGCCTCATAGTCCGTGTATGGCAAGCGTTTGGCATCGTAGATTGCGGTCAAGTTCTTCAGATAGATAGCCGGATGTTTCGGCCCCACCCAGACTTTGAACGCGATACCTCGTGCTTTCGCCCACTCTTCGTAGGGTTTGCACGTCCATGCTCCCTCTACTTCGGACCAGTCGGGATGCCCCTCGCCGATCTTCTTATGAAGCCATTCTTCCTGCTTGCACTCAACGAGCTCGACTGACGACCTTCTGAGCACTAGGAAGTCGATGTGAGCCGAGCTTACGTGCAATCGTCCATCGGACCTCTCCCTGATTACCTCGACACATAGCACCTGTGCGTAGTAGCCAAGGACCTCTGGGTCTAGCTCGAGTTCATACGCACACGGGAGCTCACACGTGTGGCTTTCGAGCGTTCTCGGACTACCGTTCTTTAAGGAGTCAAATCTCGTTACGACGTTGGTCAACGCGCCAGCGCCTACGCGTCTCTGGCCCGACCCTTTGATTGCTTCCTCCACGCGTCGGATGTTCTCGTACGACAGCCCCGCAGCGGCGTAGATGCCGCGGCGCGTCTGCTCATCTGGTCCACCAATCTCCATCTTGTCCACAACGACCTCCCACCGGGCTAGCCGGCTTAGGGCATAGGGCGCCCGTGCCAGGCGCCGGAAGCGCTTGACAGGGCGTTTAATAAGGGGGAGATTTCGGACTTAGCGATTGTTTGCGAAATCGGAGAGCCTGCTCGGTGCCAGCCTTGCGGGCTTTCTTTTTCCCCGCCGACGGGGTGTCTCAGCTCGTATCCACGCTATCCTCCTGTTTTTCCTAAGCTTTCCAGAGCGCTAGCTAGTTCGACCGCGTCCACTGGATAGTGCGGCTCCATGCCTAGCGAGCAGCCGCGAGCACCAGGCATTTCTTGTTGCCCGCCGTCGAGCCCAGCCTAGTTGCAAAGGTTCATCTCCCGCACCCAGAATTAATTCGCCTTTTGAGGTGCATTTATTCGATGAATACGGTGCATTCGGAACTCACCGATTTGGCCCCTGCTCGGCGAGGGCGTCCACCCAAGTCAAAGGTCGATCTATTTAGGGAGCGCGTGCTTCTGACCGTGCTCGCACAGCTGCCCAGTGAGGCGTCGCAGTGTCAATCTGACACGAGGGCTGCGCTTCGCGGTGGCGTCCTTACTCGAAAGCGCGAGGCCCGAATCGCCGATCACTTCCCAGTCTTTGCCGAAGCAAGCCGATGGCCGTTTCACTTGCTGGAGTCGAGGAGCTATACACCATCTAGGCTTCGCGAGCTCATAGAGACCTACGAATGTGAGCCGTCATACCTACTTTCGCATCGGCGCATCGAACTGCCCGCCTGTAGCGACGGACAAGTAATTTTCTTCCCGGCAAGAGACCCTGCATCACTGCTTTGGAGGGGCGATTTGTATGGGTACCTAGCGCTGCTTACGCAGTTTCGGTTGTCGGAGTTGAATGGCGACGTGGCAACGCAATGGACAACGGCGAGGTATCTGGCTCGCTCTATCCCCGGCGCATGTCAACATCCCGCCATTGTTCGGAACGCGCGGACGTTGATTTCTCTCACTATGCGACTGCTCAGTCTCCTTCCCCATGCTTGCGTCCCCGTAAGGATTGATCGTCATCAAACCCTCGCACTCGTGCGCCGCAGATCGAGCTACAGTGCCGACTCTATTCTTGACCCTCTTGTCCATTACTCCCTTCGTGCGTGCACACCCGACCAAGCAACACTTGTGATTCCGGATTGCTGAAAGGTCGCGGTCCCGTATCGCGTCGCGACACCTGAGCGCTGTAGACCCTCCTGCATCCAAGCAATCTCCCTTGCGGACGCTAGACGCGTGAACGTCGAACCCTCCTTGCAGCTGTCGATGACCCTGAAGTTCAGGCATCCCATCACGGTCTATTCGCTGGTGCCCGGCGGCGTCTCGCCATTGGCCATGACCAGTGCGGTCATCCACCTGCTCGATCGCAACGTCGTCAGCTGGATCGGCCGCAGGCCTCACGACGAACCGGAAAGCGCGCGCGACGCTGCCATGCATTGGTGGCTGCAATTCCTAGACACGCCTACGCAGGCTATCAATCCAGTGCTGTGTGCGTTCGAGGGCAACAAGAGTCAGATACCAACTCTGGACGATTTCAAGGACGAGTACCGGCGATCCCTTGAGAAGATCGGTGCCTATTTCCGCAGCGCCAGGATAGTTCGACACGGGGACGATGACTTCCTTCAGCTCTATCAGAATGTCGTTGACCTACATGCGCGGCATCGTGCAGAGGCGGATTTCCTATGCGAAATTTCGCCCGAGATCGCCGAGAGACGTCCACGGCGCGAACTTCCCGCCATCCGAGATCGAATCCTCGACGCGGCTCAACGCAATGGCCTAGGCGCCTCGCTTGTGCTCATTGCAACCCTGTCCTGCTTGTACGAGGGTGCGAATGAGGCAACCGCGTCGGCGGCCAGAGGCGTCATCAAGCCCAAACTGAAATATGACGCCAAGGCCGCTCACAATGCAGTATCGGATGTGCGCGCCGTCGAGATGCTTGCAGCGGGCGTGCCCCTAGGACCGGAGACGCTGGGACTGTGCACCGGAGACCGTAGGCTGGCGCGCTTCTGGGATGCGCTGGGGATCACGTCCGCCATCTGGAACGGTAATAACACATGTACCGTGAGCCAGAGGATGTCTTCGCGATTGTTCCCCATCCTGACCGATGTCCAATGCCGTGAACTTTCGGAGATGCTGGCCACGCGCGGATTCGCTGACCACGACCTGGAGGATTAGTGCACCCCGCTCGTAGCTGGTTCTGGGACGATGAAAGACCCAAGCGCGGGAAGCGGACGGTTTCGTAGCCTAATGCTCCTCAGAAGCTCGCTTCCGGGTTCATGCGTGGCTGGCGACCCTCATGACGTGACGATAGAAAGGACTACCTGCGCGAAGCGGGTTCGGCTTGATTTAACTATTAGGTGCGACCCACATGGATGAGGTCCGTCACCGCCCTTATAACCTCCTCCACCTCTGTCCTTCCAAGCTCCTGAAGAGGGTTGATGTAGTCCCACTTGGACATTTGAGGATCATCGCCGCTTTCTGCGACCTCGATCATGGTGTAGAGGTGCCAAGCGCGCTTGTGGAGTTTATGGATTCGCTGAGCCACATCCGGTGGAAGGTAGATGGCGGAGGGAGCCACCGATTTGATGTAGAAAGCATCAATCTCTTCTTCAGTTGGATGTATATCCATTCCCATGAAGAGCGCTCTGAAGGCAAGCAGGCCGTCATAGATTTCCTTGCGGGGCTGGTGTAACCCAATCTTGTTCGACGCTTGTGCAGCTTTCGCAGAGGTACGGGCGTAAACCGCAGACACGACGGCTACAAGAAGTGCGACCGCCGCCAGAAAATCGCTGAAGCCTCCCAAACCTGCCATAAGCACCTAATGCCTGAAATGAGTCGATCCGCGAAGCTGGTCCCGTTTGAAAAAATTTTTAGACATCAGCTCGCAGTGCATCGAGTGAAGATTTGCATCGAGAGATGAACTCATCCCTGAGCGGCGGATAGCTAGCTTTGTCATTCTTTTCTTTCTGATGATGATCTATCACGCAGGAAACCACCTTCCTAGCCAGCCCTCCTAACTCAGGAGACACCAAGCGAATCCTGGCCTCCAGATTCATTATGGGCTTGATGACCTCAGTTGAATCTGGATCCTTGTCGAAGGATGACAGCATTCCAAGATTCGCGCTTGAAAGAAAATCGGCGTAAAGCGTCTCTCTCTTGTCAATCTCTCGGTCTATGCGCGCGAGTTTCCATTCCAACTTGCGCATAGATCGGGTAGAGAGGTACGAGGAGACGCCGCCGACAATTGAACCGAGAAGAGCGGCCGAAACACCTATGACTGCAACAACAAGCTGAGTGTCCATGGCTGATGTCAACGCCTGAGCTAAGCCGCGCCGCGAAGCTGCGTCCGCGCGGACGAATTGTTAGGGCTCACTTTCCTCTACCTTTGCTGGATAAGGTTTGCTTATAGAGCGGAACTAGATGATTGGGTACACCACCAGATTGTGCGATTCGGTAGGACTCATTGACTACCGCGGTCATTCGCTCAAGGTCGTAATAGTTGCAGTAGTTTGACTGGCTAACATTGCTCATCTCACCGACCAGCCAGTTGAATGACTCTTCTTCGGGGTTGTCGGTGTTCCTGCGGATGCACCAAGCCCAGAGATCAGCTGCTTGGATCTGAGGAAAATCATCGTCTTTGCAGAAGATCAGATCGTCAGGCAGTAGGGCCGACTCAACTGGATGGGCGTGCCGCATTAGCTCGGAGATAAACGGTAGCCACTTTCTAGCTCGCTCACCGAAGATCAGTTGTTCGTCGAAGTAGGCTTCAAACCTCTCTCTCCAGCCGCACTCCTCCCACAAGTCAAAGCAAGTACCCAGTACCAGCGTGTGCAAGCACCAGAAGTATGGCTCCGAACTTGGCTTTCCCAACTTTGACCAAGTGTTTGCGTGGGCGTCTAGATCAATTGCGGTCCAGATTGCGAACTCAACATAACGATTGATGATTGCAGCCAGCTTTCTAAGGCGATCATCTCGTTGCTGTTTTGTGAACTTGTGGAATGCGCCTGTAAGCGTCGCAGCCTCTCTCATCTTGAATAGAGGAATCTCTGGCTGCTCGCTCAGGCATTCGCGCCATTCTGCGCAGAACCCTCTCCAGCGCACTGAGTCGGAAACGAGTCCGGCGAGAACAAAGTGTTTGCTGTGGCCTTTCCCGCCACTATCGTCGACGAATAGTTGCGCTGGCATTTGCTGTGGACTGGCCATGAGAGTCGGTGTGACCAAAAACGCCGCGTTAAGCGACCGGGGAATACATTATCAGGAACACGATAGCCTCTCCCCGCAGTCTGCTTGAACGCATAGTTAGACGCGATCTCACACGTACTTGTCGCCTTCGGCTTCACACATCTCAATACAACGCTTGATCCAGGTGTCGTACCACAACCAAGCGCCTTCGACCTCGACTCCGAAGCCTTTGCCCGGATCTCTGGCGTTCTCTCGCTTCCACATGTTGGTGTGGTCATGGTGGACCCTGAACTTCGGAAAGCCGGCCTTCCTGACCTCCGCGACCACGCTCGACGCGTTGAACTTAGGCCGCTCTACTTCCTTCTTGACCCAGTATTCCTTGTCAATGGTCTTCGCAAGCTCCGAGTTGGGATCGATGAACTCGACGACACGGTCCGCTTGGCCGGGACGGTTAACGAGTTTCTTCTTAAAGAGAAGGCGGTACGAGAATCGAGGGCTGTTGTACTCGTCGTGCGTGAGCGCCGCGTCGAACTCGGCTATGTATGCGCGCAGTCTCTCTGGGACCGAAGCCTCTGGCTTCGGGCCGTTGAGTTGTTCGCCTGTAAGCTCGACGAATTGAATGCTGTACGTCAAATGGCTATCGAGTCCGAAGCGCTTTCCGAAGAGCTTCTTGATGTAATCGTTGTAATTCAACGCGCAAGCTTGATACCTGCCGCTTAGGTAGCCATCTAGTGATCGGGTCATCTGATGCTCGATCTCGTGACGCAACCTAATGAGGAATCTGAGGTTGTTCGCAGCATCCTTGTCTATGGGGGATGCCTTATCGTTCAGGCATCGCTCGAGTTCCCAGTATTTAAACGCCCCCGTCTTTGTTCGATCGAAGCTTCTGCGCTTGCCGGTCTTAGTAAAGTATCGATACTCGACTGATTTGCGTCGGTAGTGCGCGTGTAGCATGTAAGTCCAAGCGATGATCATCAGGACGATGAACGTCTCAGACTTAAAGGTAACGCCGGGATCGTTGAAGACACGGATCGCACAGAGTGCCGCCTCCCTAGACTTTGCCAGCAACTCTAGTGAGAGCGATCCAACCGTGCGCTTTCGAGTCGCCATGTGCGTTTCCTCGCCTCAAACTCCTGAACTAAGCCGTGCCACGAAGTGGCATCGACTTGAATGAACTGTTAGGCATCACTCACAAGTGACGGTTGTGCGCTCAACTACTTTGCGCCACATGGTTTTCCGAGAGCCAGCCCCCTTATCTTTGACCCAATATTCCGAGACATTCTCACAGCTCGGACCATTTTTTGCGGCATACGTTCTGGGGTAGCCAGCAGGAGCTTCCTCGCCTATGAAGATGAGGTTGGGATCGCTGGACTGGACGGTATGATTCTTTAGAGAAGCACAGCCGCTCACAATGGTGGTAGAGAACAGAACAAACAGTACAACTGACATGCCTTTCATGACTTCTCCTTGTGTAACAGGGGGGACGCTTGGCAGTGATGCCTAACGCTTGAATTAGGCCGTGCCGCGAAACGGCGCCGGCTTGAGTGAAATGTTAGGGGCGTGTGCGACGACGCACCACAATCTGCTGCGTGATGCGACGATTAATCTTGCGTTTCCATTCGAGCTGCTTAAGCGAGAGATTTCGTTTTAGGCGGGTTGATACTAAGAAGTCGTACTCAGATTCGTAGATGAAGCCAAGCTTCAATCCGTGACGAATTACATCAAGGTTTGCATTGGCGTGAGGGTCTTTGGCTATCCGTTTGAGACCGTCGAACAGCGTGCCTGTAGAGATACCCAGGAACCGGTTGATGCAGACGTTGCCAACATAAGTTGATTCGCCTGTGATGCGATTTGTGATGTAGCAGTGCTCTTTGATCTCTTGCCCACAAGGGCAGTGATCGAAGTCCTCAGTGATCTCGACGCAACTAGATCCCACTCGGTACGCGCCACATCAAATCGATCCGACTGCGAAAGCGGAAGGATGTGCGCTTTTAGCCTTTCGAGGTTGTGCTCCACCGCTGCCTCCAAACCCACCTAACTACCTAATAGCAGGATCCCTGGGTCCGGTCATATATCACCCAAAGCGCACCGTATGGCGGGCTATCCCTTGATATCGCTTGATCTTACGGCTGCCGGATGCGGCTAACAAGCTGACGTATAGCCGGACCCACAGAGGCTATGCATAAAGGAGCGTTACGTGGGCTTGTCACGACGGGCTCGCCCTATATCGGGCGAGCTAGACCCGCCCGTTCTGCGGCCGAGTAGGCCCCTCAGATGTCTGCTTCGGGTCGGAAGTGGCCATGCCAGTATGGTGCCATCTATAGCCATCAACACGCACTGCCAAAGGAAAGCGATTTAGTGCAGTTCATTCTCTGATCCCCGATGAAAGTCAGAGATCGCGGCGATAGCTGCTTCTGCCCCTGTAATAGACCTCGCATGTTTGCGGATCGCTGTTTCTAGTGGGGCTCGGTCGATAGACGACAGGGCTTCTCGCTCCAAGAACAGTTGAGCCATGCTCTCCCGGATCTCAGCGCATAAAGCGTCATCCCGATCTGGCCTACTCCGCTCACGAGAAAGTTGGCCCGATAGAACTGCCATACGCCCTGAAATCACTTCGCGGGCTAACGCGTACAAAGATCTGTTGATCGAAGAGTTCATCGCTGACTCCTATCGCGCCCTCGTACTCTAGCTCAGCAAACGGTGGCTGCACCCCTTCTCTAGCCGTCGGAAGCCCTATAGGAACCAACTATGGCCGTGCCCAGAAGCATAGTCGGTGCCCTTGAGCGCTGCTATGGCCTAACTATGCCTAACCAAACGGGCCCAACTTTGGACTTCTGATCACGGCCGATCCGGTCCGGCCGGCGCGTGTCCGCTGGGGAGGCCTTCCTTCGCATACCTCCCCATCGCCCACTCCAGGAGCCGCCCCATGCGCCGCCCCCCGCTGACACTCGCCCTCGCCACGGTACTGGCCATCGCCCTGCCTGCCAGCAGCGCACCGCCCGCCGGCCCTGAAACGCAGGTCTGGATCGATGTCGCCACCCACTCCATGGCGGGCATGCCCGATCTCGGCGCACTGGGCGGACTGGCCGGCCGCATGATGGGGGGCGAGAAGGGTCCGCAGGCCTATCCGCAGTCGCGGAACATCCCGGCCACCCAGGGCCACGTGCTCGACATCGCGCTGTACAACCGCCTCAAGCCCGGCGTACCTGCCGAGCAGGCGGTGCCGGCGGGGCTGGGCGTCGGCAAGTCGCTGTCGCTGCTGCCGCCCCCGCCCGGCAGGGACGTCGAAGACCCGAAGAATCCCGAGATGCACGACATCGAAGTGACCATCCGCCAGTACTGGGGGTGCGGCGCGACGGTGCGCCCGGGCCAGCCGAAGGTGATGACGCTGAAGGTAAAGAACGGCCAGTTCCAGCAGGACGGCGCGCTGGCACCCGGCCTGTTCGTTCCCGATCGCGACGTCGACGTCACTCCCGGCTACGCGCTGTGGCCCAACCTGAAGAACAACCGACGCGTCGGCGAACGCTCGTCGCTGGTCGGCCCGCACCGCATGAGCGGTGAGGGCGTGCCGGCCTCGCTGCAGTTCGAGCTGGGACAGAACGCTGACTTCATGCCGAAGATCGCGCTGCAGACGCGTGGCGAACTGACGGACAGCATCGCCCTGAGCTGGCAGCCTGTGGATCGCGCCAGGGCTTATTTCCTCAACGCGATCGCCATGCAGGACGAACGCAACTTCACCGTGTGGAGCAGCGCAGAGGTACCCGGCGCCGGCCACGAACTGGTGAACTACCTGACCGGTTCGTACATCGACAAATGGTTGAAGCAGAAAGTACTGCTGGCACCAGGCGCGACCAGCTGCGCGGTGCCGCAGGGCATCTTCAAGGCCAGCGGCAAGGGCGGACAACCGGGCGGCTTCGCCTCGCTGAACATGATCGCCTACGGTCCCGAGACCAACATCACGTGGCCCCCCAAGCCTGCGGACCCGAAACAGCCATGGGATCCCGAATGGAACGTCCGCGTGCGCACCAAGGCGACCACGGTGGCGATGCTGGGCATGGACTTCAGCGAGATGGGCGGCATGCCGACCGGCGATGACGACGGCGACGGCAAGCAAGACCCCGAAAAGAAGGAAGAGGGCGGCGCGAAGAAGCTGCTGCGCGGCCTGCTGCGCAACTTCTGATCACGCCAGCGGCAGGCCTTGCGCCTGCCTCCCTCCGCCATGGATGACACCCGATGAAGCCCGCACTGCTGCTGTTGTTCGCCCTTGCCACCCTCTGGTACGCACCCACTGCCCGTGCGACCGATCCCTGTCCACAACTGCGCACCCGGACGGCGTCGACCGACGTGGCCACGCGCATCGCGGCCATCGCCTGCCAGGAGAACCACGCGTGGTTCCGCCCCTTCATCGATGCGGAAGGCCGGGTCGGTGGGCAGGCGGTCTACGAAGCGGAGAACGACGTGCTGGCCGACGGTGCGCCGGCCTGGCGCAAGGTGGCGGCGTACTGGAACGGCAGCGGGCTCGGCAGCGGTTGCGGTGGCGCGGGCGCGGCGTGCCGCAGCTTCGTGGTCGACATGCCATGGTCGGCGGCGTTCGTGTCCTGGGTGATGCGGCAGGCGCGCGTACCGGGCTTCGGCACCTCGTCGCGCCATGTCGACTACGTGCGCGCCGCGCGCCACGCATCGCCGACGGCGCCCTATCGGCTGGTCGCCCCGGACGAGGCGGCACCGGAACCCGGTGACCTGCTCTGCTACGTGCGGGGTCGGTCGCGTGCGCTGGGTTACGCGGGACTGATCGACAGCCTCGATGCCGGCGACAGCTTGCCGATGCACTGCGACATCGTCGTGTCCGCACAGGACGGCATGGCGTGGCTGGTCGGCGGCAACGTGCAGCAGACCGTCGCGTTGCGGATGCTGCGGCTGGATGCACAGGGCCGTTTCGCCGACCTGCCGGCGCGTGCGGCTGGCGATGCTGCCTGCAGCCCGGATGTCCCCGCGCACTGCAATCTCAACCGGCAGGACTGGGCTGCCCTGCTGAAGCTCCGATCAGCCGACACCCGCACGCTGCTCGCCACGACCGCCGACCGTTGACTCCTGCCGGGATATGTCCATGAAGACGCGCCTCCTCGCCTGCCTCACGCTCACGGCCTGCATGATCGCCGCGTGCTCGCGCCCGGACGCGGAATCCGGCGACGCAGGCGTCGCCGACAATCGTGCGAAATTGATGCCGACGCGCGCGCAGAGGGATGCATTCCGCGCCTCGGAGCCCGACGCCACGCTTCGAAAGATGGCGCTGTTCGATTACCTGGTGCACTACCGGGTGATGGAAGCCACCGGCATGGTCGATGCGCTGGGTGGCGAAGCGAACGCGGTGGCGGCGCTCAGGGCATGGGGCGAGCAGAACGAGCGCGCCCTGCGCGGCACGCAGGCCGATGTGCCGCGGATGATCCCCGCGGCCTTCGATGGCAGCGGCCTGGATGCCGGCTTCACCGGCCTCGCGGTGGGCGCCTTCGGCGGCCTGATCGCCGGCGGCATGGTCAATGGCGCGGTGCAGACCATGTCGGACGAACAGCTGGCCGACCTGGTCAAGGCCGGACCGGTGAAGCTGGGCGCCGACAAGGACGGGAAGGGCGGTGCGGAACTGCACTTCGGTGCCGACGGTTCGCTGGACCAGACGCTGGAATTCGACGGCAAGGCCACCGACGGGCTGTCGGGCAAGATGAAGATCAAGGTCCACATCGACGCCTGCCCGGATGCGGAAGGCAAGCTGACGGTGACGCTGAACGTGGATTCGCAGATGAACGTCGTCGGCCAGGCCGGTGCGGGCGGACATGTGCGCAGTGAATTCAAGCTCGAACGGTTCCTAGACAACGATGCGCACCTGATCCAGGACAATGCCGGATCGACGGCGAGCATGACCATGTCCGCAGGCGGCACGGTCGGCGGCAAGCCGCAGTCCTTCGACGTCAGGATGGGCTACGGACGTTCGCCCGGCAGCGGCTACGAGGATTTCGGCGACCATAGCGGCTTCAGCATCTTCCGCATGGATGAAGTGAAGCACGCGGCGCAGCTGGCCGAGCAGTCCTTCGTCTACCTGCAGATGGTCGCCGAGATGATGCTGCGCGGTGTCGGCCAGGGCGGAGGGCCGTGGGAAAGCGGCCGCTGCGTGGAGCTCAAGGTCACCAGCAATCCCGGCAAGCGCAAGGGCATCCGCCCGAGCACCGCGTTCGATCTGGAGGCCATTCCGCGCGCGAAGTCCGATGGCGCGCCCGCCGGCGGCACGGTGACCGCGACGCTCAGCGGCGGCGCGAGCCTGCAGCCCGCGGGCGGCAAGGTGCCGGCGGATGCGAAGTACGCCTATGCGGGGCCGGACAAGAAGAACGAAGAGGCCAGCATCACGTTCGAAGCGCGCAGCAAGCGCGGCGTGGGACGCGCGACGCTGGCCTTCGACACCAAGCGCCCGCAGGCTTACACCGCGGCAGGCGGGCTGGATGCGTTCTACGGGACCGGCACCGTCTGCAACCTCGGCGAGCCGTTCACGATCAGCGGAGGCGGCAATGTGGTGACCTTCACGCCGAGCAGCGAGGAGGGCGGGACCTACCGCTATCAGGGCAACATGGGCGGCGTCGGCGTCTACGGCAATGGCACGTATTCCGTCTCGGCCGACGAGCGCGGAGGCACGCTGACCGGATCAGGCAACGGGTGCGTGAAGACGCCGATGGGCACGCGCTGCAACAGCGGGACGGAGCGCTACACGCTGACGCCGATCGCGCCCTGCGAGCAGTAGCGCGCTCGCGGGTTCACAGCGTGGTGGCCAGCCGTTCCGCCGCGGCGAGATTACGCTCGCCCGGCAGCAACGCAGCGCGCAATACCGGCAGGGCGATGGCCAGGAGCTCCTTCGCCTGCGCCCTGTCGCCGCGCACCGCGACGTCGCCGGCCAGGGTGGCGCGCGCGATCGCCGCGTCGACGGCGCTTGCGCTGGACGCGAGCCGGCGGACCGCTTCGCGCTGGTGCTGCTCCGCCCGTCCCGCGTCGCCGCGCATGCGGTCGAAGGCTGCCTCGTAACCGAAGAAGTGACCGAACTGTTCGTGCGTCTGGGGCACGCCACGCCGTGTCATGCGGAGGCGCAGGTCGGCCAGCAACGGGACCCCGCGCGCCACATCGCCGATCCGGCGATACAGGCCGAGCTGGTCGCCAAGCACCAGTGCGTACTCCTCGGAGTCCTCGCCATCCAGGCGCCGCGCGCGTTCCAGCAGGCTGTCGAGCTGGCGGGCCGCGTCATCGAACCGGTCGTTGGCGATCAGCACGCGCGCGTGCGTGCGCTCCGCGCTGCGGCGGAACGTATCGTCAGGCGGAACCTCCGCCTCCAGCAGTCGTGCCATGCCCTGCGTGGAGCGTGCCAGGGCAGTCGCGTAGTCGCCGTACATGAGGTTGAGCGTGGCGATGTTGGTGAGCGCCATGGCCAGGTTGCGCGGCCCCTCGCCGGCCTGGCTGGACAGGGCGTAACTCCTGTCCAGCGCAAGCAGCGCCTCGCGGTAGCGTCCTTGACCGATCAGGGTTTCCGCGAGCGTCTGGTAGAGCACGGTTTCGCTGGCACCGCCGTACCCGCCGGTCTTCTCGCCGTCGGCGATCGCCTTGCGGATCACCTGTTCCGCTTCCCCGGACCGGCCCTCCAGCACCAGCCCGGCGACCAGGCCGCGGGTCAGGGACTGCCGCACCGGTGAATGGGCGGCGATGCCATGCTGATCGGCATACGCCAGTCCCTCGCGGCTGACCGAAAGCAGGCGGCGCCGATCGTTCTGGAAGTTGGCGGCGGTGCTGATGTCGGAGTAGATATCGAGCACGATGTCGACCGGCGGATCGTACATCTGCTTGGCGAACGCGAGCGACGCCTCGGCCCGCTTCCGGCAGGCGTCCAGGCCGAACTTCTCGACATGGCCCAGCGTGAGATGCGCCATCGCGCGCAGTTGCTGCTCGGGATCGTCGGGCGCGAAACGTCTTCGCAACGCCACGGCCTGCTCGGCTGCCGCGAACGCCTCGGCGTTGTGCTCCAGATCGGCCAGTGCATCCGAATAGGCCACCAGGTCATCGGCCAGCGCGAGCGCTTCGTCCCGCTGCTGCGGCTCGACGCCCTCGAGCCCCGCCGCGAACACGTCGACGGCGGCCTGCTGCTCCCCGATCGCCAGGTACAAACGGCCGAGCATCCGCTGGACCGGTTGCCTGACCTGGGGATCCAGGGTGCGCTGTTCGAGCTTGGCCTGCGCCTGGTCGAGCAGTTGGCGCACGCTGACTTCCCTGCTGCCGGCCTGTTCGGGCGAGGCGGCCGCCAGCGTATCGGAGAGGAACGCCAGCGTGGCCCGTGCGTTCGCAGCCTCATGCTCGGCGATACGCGCCTGCGCGCGTGCTTCGCGGGCCTGCCACACGGCGACGCCCGTACCGGCCAGCAACGCCACCGCGACGATGCCCGACGCCGCCGCCAGGGCGCGGTTGCGTCGCAGCCACAGCAACGCGCGGTCGACCCGCGACAAAGGCACCGCGCTGATCGGCCGGTCGTCGAGCCAGGCGCGCAGATCGTTCGCCAATACGTCCGCCGAGGCATAGCGCGCTTCCGGATCACGGCGCAGGCAGGCCTGCACGATCTGCGCCAGGCTTCCCCGCAACGCGCGTGCGAGCGATGCCGGGGTGTGGCCTCCGCGCTGCGCGGCCTGCTCGCTGCTGGCGTGCGACGCCGCCCGCGTCAGTGGCTCCGGATCGCGATCGAGCTGCTGCAGCTGGTGCGCCACCGGCGTTTCGCGCGTCACCCCGAACGGATGCGCGCCCGCCAGCAGGCGGTGCAGCACCACGCCCAGTTGCCACAGGTCGGTGGCGGTGGTGATGGGTGCGTCGAGCAGTTGCTCGGGCGAGGCGTATTCGAAGGTCAGCGCGCGGTCGACCGTCACTGCGCGCGTATCGGCGAGTTCCTTGGCGATGCCGAAGTCGAGCAGCTTCACCCGCCCGTCGGCATCCACCAGCAGGTTGGAGGGTTTCAGATCGCGATGGACGACCAGGTTCCGATGCGCATGGCGGACCGCATCGACCACCTGCAGGAACAGCACGATGCGCTGGCGCAGGCCTAGCTGCCGCGTGTCGCACCAGCGGTCGATCGGCTCGCCGTCGACGAGTTCCATCACGAACCACGGGTCGCCTTCGCTGCTGATGCCCCCGTCGAGCAGCGTGGCGATGTTCGGATGGCGCAGCCGGGCGAGGATCTGCCGCTCGCGCAGGAAGCGTTCGCGCGCCGCCTGCGAGTCGGTGCCGGCGCGGATCAGCTTCAGCGCGGCATGCTGCGCGTAGGCGCCGTCGTCGCGGTCGACGCGGTAGACGGCGCCCATGCCGCCATGGCCGAGGATGCCGGTGAGGCGCCAGGGACCGATGCTGCGGCCGACCAGCGCATCGCGTGCCACGTCGCCGTGCTCGTCGCGGAACGCACGGCCCCAGGCCAGCGCATCGCCGGCGAACGGTTCCGTGCCGCTCGCGTCCGCGGCCAGCAGTGCATCCACATCGGCCCGCAGCGCGGCGTCGCCGCCGCAGGCACCCGCGAGCCATGCGTCGCGCTGGGTCGGCGCGATCTCCACCGCCTCGCGGAACAGCGCCAGCGCCTGCCGGCGACGTTCGGGCCCGCCCTCGCTCACTTGCCCAGCTCCGCGAGCAGGAAAGCGCGCGCCGCGCGCCAGTCGCGCCGCACGGTACGCTCGCTGACGCCGAGCATCTGCGCAATCTCGGCTTCTTCGTAGCCACCGAAATAACGCAGCTCCACGATCTGCGCCGCGCGCGCATCGGCCTGCTGCAGGGCATCCAGCAGCTCGTCCAGCGCCAGCACTTCGACCACCGCCCGTTCGCCGCCGCCCAGCCGCGCGGTCAACGTCAGCGCTTCCACGCCGCCGCCGCGCTTCTGGGCATGCGCGATGCGCGCGTGGTCCACCAGCACCTGCCGCATCGCGCGCGCCGACATCGCCAGCAGGTGCGCGCGATCGTTGGCCGCCAGGCGTTCGCCCGTCGCCATCTTCAGATAGGTTTCGTGCACCAGCACCGTGGTGTCGAGGTTGTCGTGGTGCCGGCGCAGCTGGAGGTGGGCGGCACGCTTGAGCTCGTCGTAGAGGCTGGCGAACACCGCATCGGCCGCCCGCACGTCACCCTCGCGCGCGCGCTTCAGCAACTGGGTGACCGGTACCTGATCCATGCATCGCTCGCGGATGTGCGCCCCGGCACCCTGCCGCGGCCCCCTGCGTGACCGGATCCGGCATGCGCCGGATACGTCCACTTCAAGGGTGAGCAACGCAAAACAACGGCGACCCGGGACAGGCTGCGCCCGGGATCCCGCCTAGTACGCGAAGTCGCGGAACACGCCGTCGATGTCGCCGTTCCACTCGCCGTGGAAGAGGGCGAGCTTGCGCTCGGCCGGGGTCTCGTTGGCCTCGACGATCTCGACCAGCGCATCGAGGAAGCCGGCTTCGTCCACGCCCTTGCTGTTGAGGCGCGCGCGGCGCTGCAGGCCGCCGATGGCGATCTTCACGGCCTCGCGGGCCAGGTCGCGGACGGTGCCGTCGCGGAAGGGCAGCTTCAACGCGTGCTTCGGCACGCCGTCGCGCAACGCGTGGCGCTCGGCCAGCGAGAAATCCTTGACCAGGTCCCAGGCCGCATCGAGTGCGGCATCGTCGTACAACAGGCCCACCCAGAACGCGGGCAGTGCACAGATGCGATTCCAGGGACCGCTGTCCGCGCCGCGCATCTCCAGGAACTTCTTCATCCGCACTTCCGGGAAGGCGGTGGTCATGTGGTCCGACCAGTCGCGCAGCGTGGGCAGCGCACCCGGCAGCACATCCAGCTCTCCACGCAGGAACCTACGGAACGACTTGCCGCTGGCATCGTGGTAGATGCCGTCGCGGTAGGAGAAATACATCGGCACGTCGAGCAGGTAGTCGACGTAGCGCTCGTAACCGAAGCCGTCCTCGAAGACGAAGTCCAGCATGCCGGTGCGGTCGCCGTCGGTGTCGGTCCAGATGTGCGAACGGTAGCTCTGGTAGCCGTTCGGCTTGCCCTCGGTGAACGGCGAGTCGGCGAACAGCGCCGTGGCCACCGGCTGCAGCGCCAGCGACACGCGGAACTTCTTCACCATGTCCGCTTCGCTGGCGTAGTCCAGGTTGACCTGCACCGTGCAGGTGCGCGTCATCATGTCCAGGCCGAGCTGGCCGACCTTGGGCATGTACGACTTCATGATCTGGTAGCGGCCCTTCGGCATCCACGGCATCTCGTCGCGGCGCCACTTGGGCTGGAAGCCCATGCCGAGGAAGCCGAGCTGCAGTTCGTCGGCGACCTGCTTCACTTCCTTCAGGTGCGTGCCGACTTCGACGCAGGTTTCATGGAGGGTCTCCAGCGCCGCACCCGAGAGTTCCAGCTGTCCCGCCGGCTCCAGCGTGACCGAGGCGCCATCCTTCGACAGTGCGATCACGCGACCCTTCTCTTCGATGGCTTCCCAGCCGAAGCGGGTCAGGCCTTTCAGCAGCGCTTCGATGCCGCGGTCGCCATCGAAGGTCGGCGGCCGCAGGTCGTCCAGGCGGAAGCCGAACTTCTCGTGCTCGGTGCCGATGCGCCAGTCCTGCGCGGGCTTCTCGCCCGAGGCGATGTATTCCACCAACTGGGTGCGGTCGGTGATCAGCGTGTCGGCGACGTGGCTGGGACTGGACAAGGGCGGGACTCGCAAGGGGGACGCGACGCCGGCGTGCCAGCGTGGCAGGGCCGGCACTATAACGTGGCCGCCTGCACGCCAGCATCGCCACGACAACGCCGCAGCATCCCATCCATGGACGCGATGGGGCGGATCGACGCCCGACCTTGCCGGGCGTACGCTGCGCGCATGACGCACCCCGCCCGCGACACCGCACCGCGCCATCGCGAACGCCATCGCACCGACCGTGTCGGCTGGCTGCGCGCGGCCGTGCTGGGCGCCAATGACGGCATCGTCTCGGTCGCCGGCCTGGTGGTCGGTGTCGCCGCCAGCGGGGCCAGCGCGTCGACCATCCTCGTGACCGGCGTGGCCGGCCTGGTCGCGGGCGCCATGTCGATGGCGGCCGGCGAATATGTTTCGGTGCAGTCGCAGGCCGACGCAGAAGCCGCCGCGCTCGCCGTCGAAACCCGCGAGCTGCGCGAGATGCCGGACGGCGAACTGGCGGAGCTAGCGCAGATCTACGTCAAGCGGGGTCTGGATCCGGTGCTGGCGCGGCAGGTCGCCCAGCAGCTGACCGCGCATGACGCGCTGGCGTCGCACATGCGCGACGAACTCGGCATCACCGAGGCGCTGCGTGCACGTCCGGTGCAGGCGGCGCTGGCGTCGGCCGCTGCCTTCACGGTCGGTGCCCTGCTGCCGATCGCGACGACGCTGCTGGCGCCACCGGACAGGGTCGCGCTGGTCACCACCGTGGCGACCCTGGCGGGCTTGCTGGTGTCAGGCGGATTGGCCGCCAGGGTCGGCGGTGCCCCGGTTCTTCGCGGCGCGTGGCGGGTCGGCTTCTGGGGCGCGATGGCGATGGCGGCTGCCGCGGCCGTGGGCCGCCTCTTCCACGTCAGCGTCTGAGTTCCGGCTCAGGACAGTTCCAGCCAGTTGCCCACGATCATGCGGGCCTCGTCCACGCCCTGCTTCGACTCGGCGGAAAACGTCTGCACGCTGACCGTATCGCCGAAGGCGGAGAACAGCTCCTTCTTCACCGCCTGCAGGGCATTGCCCTGCTGGCCGCGACCGAGCTTGTCCGCCTTGGTCAGCAACGCATGCGCCGGCAGGCCGCGCTGGACGGCGTAGCCCAGCATCTGCCGGTCGTACTCCTTCAGCGGATGGCGGATGTCCATCACCACCACCAGGCCTTTCAGCGCGTCGCGGGTGCGGAAGTAGCGATCGATGAAGGCCTGCCAGTGCGCCTGCAGGTCCTGCGGCACCTTCGCATACCCGTACCCGGGCAAGTCGACCAGATAGCGGTCCGGCTGGACCTGGAAGAACACCAGCTGCTGGGTGCGGCCGGGCGTCTTGGACACGCGGGCCAACCGGTTGTGGTTGACCAGTGCGTTGAGGGCGCTGGACTTGCCGGCATTGGAACGGCCGGCGAAGGCCACTTCGAAGCCGCCATCCTCCGGCAACTGGCGCGGGGTATGGGCGGAGAGCAGGTAAGTGGCGGAATTCAGGGGGTTCGACATGGCGATAGGATCGCACGGTGGCGGGCGGGATACCGTTTGAATTGACCGCGAGCAGCCGCCGCGACGATAATTCGGGGGTTTCGCGGCCTCTTCGGGCGCCGCCTCAGTCAAGGGTTTCGGAGCTTCAGCATGCGCCACGCTCGCGTTATGGGACTTGCCGGACTGGCCGTGTTGGCCGTGGGCGCAGTCGCTTTTGCACAGACCACGGTCGTTCCCGTGCCCGACAATGCGCCGGTCGAGACCGCCCCGCTGGAGGTCAATCTCGCCAAGACCACCTGGGGCGATGCCAAGGCCGGCCAGACCAAGGCCGCCGCCTGCGCCGCCTGCCACGGCGTCGACGGCAACCCCAGCGACCCGCAGTACCCGCGCATCGCGGGCCAGAGCGAGCGCTACGTCGCCCAGCAACTGGCGCTGTTCGCCTCGGGCGAGCGCAACACGGGCATGGCGGCGGTGATGGCCCCGTTCGCCCAGGCCCTGAGTGCGCAGGACATGCGCGACGTGGGCGCGTACTTCGCCACCCAGAAGTCCGGCGCCGGCCTGGCCGACGACAGCGTCGTCGCCGACGGAGCCTACAAGGGCATGAAGTTCTACGAAGTGGGCCAGCAGCTGTACCGCAGCGGTGACGCCAAGCGCGGCGTGCCGGCCTGCATGGCGTGCCATGGCCCGACCGGCGCCGGCAACCCGGGCCCGGCCTATCCGCACATCGGCGGCCAGATGCAGGACTACACCGTGCGTCGCCTGACCGAATACAAGGCGGGCACGACCACGCTGAAGGACGCCGCCCACTTCAACATCATGGCGCAGGTCGCCGGCCCGTTGACCGAGCAGGAAATCCAGGCGCTCGCCAGCTACCTGCAGGGCCTGCATGCCCGCGCCGACGACATGGCGGCCGCGAAAGCCGGCGGCAAGTAACGACACGGCCGCACGCCGCTACGCGCGGCTGCCGGTTCAAGCTCCTGTTCATCGCGCCGGCCCCACCATGGCCGGCGTTTCTTTTTTCGCGGACCCGTCGACCGGGCGCCGCCCCTAGAGGAAGAGTCCGATGGCGTCGCGCCTGCTGCCCGTGCTGATCACCCTGCTGGCCCTGTTGCCGGTCACCGCGCTCGCCGCCCCCGCGGCCCCCGCGCCGCTGGTCGAAGGCCAGGACTACGAGGTGATCGCCGAGGGCCAGCCGTTCGCGCCGGTGAAGGGCAAGATCGAGGTGGCCGAAGTCTTCGGCTACACCTGCATCCATTGCGCCCATCTGGAACCCACGCTGGTGGCTTGGAAGAAGACCCTGCCGCGCGATGTGCAGCTGACCCCCGTTCCAGCCGCCTTCGGTGGCTACTGGATTCCCTACGCCCGCGCCTTCTTCGCCGCCCAGCAACTGGGCGTGCAGCCGCGGACCCATCAGGCGGTGTTCGACGCCCTGCACAAGACCGGCGCGCTGCCGATCCAGAATGCCTCCGTCGACGAGATCGCCAACTTCTATGCCAGCCAGGGCGTCGATCGCGCGAAGTTCGTCGCCGCCCTGCGAGGACCGGCCGTCGACGCGCAGTTGGCCAAGGCCCGCGACTGGGTGGCCGGCGCCGGCGTGGAGGGCACGCCGACGCTCATCGTCAACGGCAGGTACCGCGTGACCGGCGGACGCACTTACAGCGACATGCTGCAGATCGCCGACCGCCTGGTGGCCCGCGAGCGCGCGCGCAAGTGATGATTCCGTCATGGCGACCGCTGCGGGCGCCATGCAGAATGCGATGTCCCCGGCCCGGCCGGCACCTTCTTTCCTGTGATCCCTTGGAGTTCGCGCGATGAAATCCCGCCACGCCCTGATGCTGTCCCTGCTGCTGCCCGTGCTGGCGGCCTGTGGTCCGAAGCCCTCCACTGATACGACACCGACGCCCGAGGCAACCGCCGCCGCGACCGATGCGACGGTGACGGCGCCCGCCGCCGAAGCACCGGCGACGCCGGCCGATGCGACCACCACCCCCGCCGACGGCACCGCTGCCGCGACTGCCGCCAGTGCCAACCCGATCGTTCCGCCGCAGGGTCCGGCGCCGGTCGCAGGCAAGGATTACGTCGAGATCCCGAACGGCCAGCCCTACGCCCCGCTCAACGGCCAGGTCGAGGTGGTCGAGGTATTCGGCTACGTCTGCCCGGCCTGCGCGCGCTTTGCGCCGGAAGTGTCGGCATGGAAGAAGAAGCAGCCGGCCGACGTGCGCGTGACCTACGTGCCGGTGGTGTTCGGCCCGGTCTGGGCTCCCTATGGCAAGGCGTTCTACGCAGCCCAGGCGAAGGGCCTGGTCGACAAGACCCACGATGCGGTGTTCAGCGCCATCCACCTGCAGCGCACGCTGCCGGGCGAAGGCAAGCCGCCGGCGGATCCGGCCCAGATCGCGCAGTGGTACGCCCAGTACGGCGTCGACGCGAAGGAGTTCGTGTCGCTGATGAACAGCTTCGGGACCAATGCCCAGGTCGGCCGCGGCATGCAGTTCGCCAAGAACAGCGGCGTGGAAGGCACGCCGACCATCATCGTCAACGGCAAGTACCGCATCACCGGCGGCCAGACCTACGCCGACGTGCTGCGCATCGCCGATCACCTGGTCGCGATGGAGCGCGCGCGGCGCTGAGTGGCGCGGAAGCCCCCACTTCCATGACCGACTCTTCTTCCACGCGGCGGCTTCGCGTGCTGAGCGCCAACATCCAGGCAGGCTCCAGCACGCGCCGCTACAGCGACTACGTCACCCGCAGCTGGTCGCATGCGCTGCCGGCGGGCAACAAGCGCGGCAGCCTGGATGCCATCGCCCAGCTGGCCGGCGAACACGACATCGTCGGCCTGCAGGAAGCCGACCCGGGCAGCCTGCGCTCGGGCTTCACCAACCAGACGCATTACCTCGCCGAGCGCGCCGGCTTCGACTTCTGGACGCACCAGCCCAACCGCAATGTCGCGCGCGTGGCCGGCAGCGCGAACGGCCTGCTCAGCAAGCTGGAGCCGGTGGAAGTGACCGACCACAGCCTGCCCGGCCGCATCGGCGGCCGCGGCGTGCTGATGGCGCGTTTCGGCGACGGCGACGAAGGCCTGACCGTGGCGGTGGCGCACCTGTCGCTGGGCGCCAATTCGCGCAGGTCGCAGCTGGCCTTCATCGGCGAGCTGCTGTCGGACCACCCGCACGCCGTGCTGATGGGCGACTTCAACTGCGTTCCCGACGCGCCGGAGATGGAGCTGCTGTACAAGCGCACGCGCCTGCGTCCGCCGGCGTTCTGCGTTCCCACGTTCCCCAGCTGGCGCCCGCTGCGCGCGATCGACCATATCCTGCTCAGCGAAGGCCTGCGCGGCGACAACGCACGCGCCATGCCTGCCGCCAACTCGGACCACCTGGCGCTGGCGATGGATATCCACGTGCCGGACAGCGCGTTGCGCTGAGCGCATCCCCTCCCCTCACGACGATGCGATGCGCTCGGTGAAGGCGGCCACGTCCATCGGCCGCCCGAACAGGTAGCCCTGGAACAGCACGCAGCCCTGCCCGCCCAGCAGGGCGAACTGGTCGTCGTGCTCGATGCCTTCGGCGATCACGTCGATGCCAAGGTCGCGGCCCAGCTGCAGCAGGTTGCGGGTGATCGTGGCCGCGTGGGCGTCGCGCACGACGTCGCGGGTGAAGGCGCGGTCGATCTTCATTTCGGCGAACGGCAGGTCCCGCAGGTACGACAGGGATGCGTAACCCGCGCCGAAGTCGTCGAGCGACAGGCGCACGCCCATCGCGTGCAGCGCGCGCATCTTTCCCACTGCGTCTTCCATGTCGTGCACCAGCACGCTCTCGGTCAGTTCCAGCGTCAGCGCATCCGCCTGGATGCCGCTGCGCGCCATCACGTCGTCCACGTGCTGCACGAAGTCCGGCTGACGCAACTGCAACGCACTGATGTTCACGGACAATCGCACGTGGCGCAGGGCGGGTGTCGCCTGCCAGACCGCCAACTGCTGGCATGCCTCCTGCAGCACCCAGTGCCCGAGCGGCAGGATGAAGCCGCTGTCCTCGGCGGCCTGCATGAAGTCGGCCGGACGGATCAGGCCGCGCCGCGGATCGTGCCAGCGCAGCAAGGCCTCGGCGCCGACGATGCGCCCCGCCGCGTCCACCTGTGGCTGGTAGAGCAGCACGAAGCGACGCTGCGACAGTGCATCGCGCAGCGCGCGGTGGAGCGCGCGGTGCTCGGCGATGTCCGAATCGGCCAGGCGCACCACGATCAGCAGGCTGGCCACAGCGGTGGCGAGATTGATCCAGATGCCGACGCGCCGCACGTCCTCGGCAATCGCGAGCGACGAAGGCGTCGTCACGGGCGCGGCCGCGAAGACGACGAACAGCACCAGCAGCGCCACCACCAGTCCGTAACGCAGCCAGGGCTTTTCGTCGCGGAACACATGGTGGCCGCACAACGCCAGTACCAGCAGGAACACATGGCTGGTCCTGGGCGCCTGCGCGGTGGGCACGTCAAGGTACGCGGAGAAGAAGCACAGCACGCCTGTGAGGCCGACGAACGCCACCCACGACGCCGCACGCGGGCGATGCAGGCGCGCCATGACGATCACGCCGGCACCCAGTGCTGCCATCGCCAGCTCCATCGCCGCCACCGCCCATTCCCCGCGCCAGGCGAAGAACACCCCCCAACCCAGTCCCACCAGCACCATGATGGAGCCGGTCGCGAGCAGAAGATGGAAAGCGCGGCGACGCCGCCGGTGATCCATCCTCGCCGGCCACGCCACGGCACGTGCATTGTCGACCGGCGCATCCATTCGATCAGTACCCCCGCCTGTCGCCATCCTACTCCTGCGGCGGCGGACAGCACGGCGAGCGGACGGGCGGAGTCTTCCGCCGTTGCTGGGGGTGCGCCCCGGCCTTATGCGTGGGGACGCCGCACCCAGGGCGCCAGCGCGCGCAGCCAGCGCGGCCGCCATGCGAGCGTCATCGCCACGCCCGCGGCGGCGACGGTGAGCCCCATCACCCACACCAGACTGGCCATGGTGGCATGGTCGACCGCCAGGCAGAGCCCCAGCGCCACGGCCACGGCGACCGCGCCGGCGATCTTCAGCGCGCGCCGCGTCGACCCGGCAGGCACCGCGCTCCAGACCTGCTGCGCATGCACCGGCATGGACAGGGCGAGCCATCCCATGCCGGCCGCGCTGGCCACCAGCGCCGCCAGCAGGAGCAGGGCCGCGGTCACGGGTTCAGGCATGCGTCGTCTCCATGTCCCGATGCGCTGCAGGCAGCGACGCACGCTGCTTCAGCAGGCGCGCGGTGAACGCCGCGATCACGGCGGTCGACAGCAGTGCCAGGTCGACGCCCGCTACCGGCCAGTAGCCCGCGAGAATCGTGCGCACCAGATGGTCGCCCGTGGTAGCCCAGTTCAACAGCATGGCCGCCAGCGCGAGCAGCGCGATCATGCCGCACTGCTCGCGCCACGCCGGGTTCGGCAGGCCACGGGCCACCGGCGCACTGCGCCAGGCCGCGTGCAGCATCGCCAGTGACCACGTGCCCCAGAAGGCGTAGCGCTCCCAGTCGCCGCGTGCGGGCAGCCCTTCGGGCAACAGGCGGTTGGCGACCAGGATGCCCAGCGCCGCCAGCACCATGCCGGTGACGGTGGTCACCGCCAGCGCATCCACCACCCGCGCGCCCTGCTGTCCCTGCCGCGCATGCTGCCGCTTGCGTTTTTCGACGAAGAACAGGAAGCCGGTGGCGATGCATACCGCGCCAAGCAGGCCGCCCAGCACGTACATCCAGCGCAGCAGCCAGTGGCGGAAGTGCTGCAGGTGCAGGCCGGTGAGGAATTCGGCGACGCGGCCCGCCGCGCTCGGCGGCGGATCCTCGCGGATAAGTTCGCCGGTGGACGCCTTGTAGTGGATGCCATCGCCGACCAGCGCGATGCGGTCGGTGCCTGCGCGGTACACGCTGACATAGCCGTTCGCATCGCCGACATGCTGCAGCACCAGGAAGCCGACATCGCCGGCCTTGTCCTGCGCCTGCCAGCGCCGCTGCGCGTCCGCCACCATCGCATCGACATCGGCGAGCCCGGCGGGTACGCCCGCACGCAGGTGCGGCAGGCCGGTCTCGCGCGCTTCCACCGCCGCATGCAGGTCGTGCAGGTCGTGCAGCTGCGTGTGACCGACCGGGAAGTAGTACGTCGCCGCGAAGATCAGCAGGCCCGTGAAGGCGAAGAAGAAGTGGAACGGCAACGCCACCACGCCGGTCAGATTGTGCAGGTCCAGCACGCTGCGCAGACCGCCCTTGCCGGGCCGGAAGGTGAAGAACTCGCGGAAGATCTTGCGGTGCATGACCACGCCGGTGACCAGCGCCACCAGCATCATCAGGGCGGAGAAGCCGACGATCCAGATGCCCAGGTTCTTCCAGTCCAGGGTCAGGCCGTAGTGCATCGGATAGAAGAAGCCGCTGCCGACCTTCAGTCGGTCGTTCGGCAGCGGCGTGCCGTCGCGCGGGTCGATGGTGGCGTCGGCCCAGATGGCTTCCTCCGGATCCTTCGCGTTCGGCACCTCGTAGCCGGCGAACAGCTGCAGCACCGGATCGCGGTGGGTGGTGTACGCACTCCAGCTGACCACGGTGTCGAAGCGCTCGGGCATCGGGCCGTCCACGCGCGGGCGCATCGCATCCACGGCGGCCGGCAGCGGCTGCATGCGCTCGAACGCCGGGCGCAGGATCTTTTCGTACGACGGCATCGGCTGCGGTTCGAAGCGCGTGGACGGGATCGCCCAGCGGTCGATCTCGCGGTCGAACACCGACAGCGCGCCGAAGAAGAACGCGGCCACCAGCACGAAGCCGAGGACCAGCCCGAACCAGGTATGCAGCCAAGCCATCGCCTGGCGGAAGCTCTGCATCATGATGACGTCCCCGGCCTCAGACCAGCCGCGATTGCACGAACGAACCGACGGCGGCCAGCAAGGCGCCACCGCCCACGAGCACCGTCCACACCACCCACAACCGGCGCGCCGCGAAGGTCCACAGGAACACCGCCAGCAACGCCAGCACGCCGAACAGGCTGGCGAGGAACTCGGCATCGTGGAAGTCCATGCCGGCGGCGAACATCAGGCTGGCGCCGGCGGCGACGATGCCCCAGGCGAAGCCGTAGCCGCCGAAGATGGCGACCACGATGCGCGCCGCCAGATGCAGGCGTGGCGAACGGGGAGCGATGGAACGCGGGATCGTGGACATGGTGGCGGCGGCTACCAGGGATGGTCGGGGCGGGACGTCATCAGAAGCGGTATTCCAGGCTCAGCGACCAGTGCCGCGGCGCACCGTAGTAGCCGATCTGGTACAGCGTATTGATGTACTTCTCGTCGGTCAGGTTGCCTACGTTGGCACGCACGGTGGCGTTCTCCAGGAAGTCCCACGCCGCGAATGCATTGAGCACCGTGTAGCTGCCCTGTCGCACGGTCTGGCCGCTGTAGCTTTCCACGTTGGAGATGGCGCTCTGCCAGCGACCGCCGATGCCGAACGACACCGCCTCGTACGCAGGCAGGCGCGTGCTGAGCATCAGGTTGGCAGTACGGCGCGGCACCCAGTTGTAGGTCAGCGTGCCCTCTTCACCGTCCATTTTCAGGTGGGTGTAGCCGAAGACCAGGTCGGTGTGATCGCCGAGCCTGCCCGTGGCCTCGAACTCCCAGCCCTTCGACTCCACGTCCTTGGGCACGTAGTAGTTCATCAGGGTCTCGCTGCTGTAACCGGCGAAGGTTGCCAGGCCTTCCTGCTCGGCAGAGAAGTACGCCAGCGTGGTCAGCAGGCGCTTGTCGAACCACTCGGCCTTGACGCCCACTTCGTAGTTCACGCCCTTGGACGGCGCAAGATAGAAGCCCGCGAAATCTCGCTGGTCCTGCGGCTGGTAGATGTCCGAGTAGCTGACGTAGCCCAGCAGGTCGTCGCTGAAGTCGTAGGTCAGGCCGGCGTACGGGCTGGTGTTGCTCTCCGTCTCATCGAACGGATCGGGGCCGTTGGCGCCGTCGCGGTGGTATTCGGCGTAGTTGACGCCCAGCACCGCCTTGACGTCTTCGGTCAGCGACAGGCGCGTCGCGCCGAACGCACGGCGCAGGCGCTGGTTGAAGAAGCTCGAACGTTGGCGGGCACCCCAGAGGGGTTCCGGTACGGCGTCGCCCGCGTACGGGAACCCGGGAAGCGCCCCGAACGCCGGCGAATCCGATGGCGCCGGATTGATCCAGTATGCCTGCTCGCTCTCCGCCTGACTGAGGCCGAACATCGCCTCGTGCTCGCGACCGAACAGCTGGAAGCGGCCGTTGACGCTCAGGTCCGCCAGATCCGACGTCAGCTCGTCCTGGCCCTTGTAGGCCCAGCCCAGCAGACCCGTGCCGGTGACCGGATCGAGACCCGTAAGGGAGTACGCGAAGAACAGCTCGTCGTCGTTCTCGCCCTTGCGCCGGTTGTAGGTCGCCTTCAGTCGCCAGTCTTCGCCCAGCTGGTGCGTGTATTCGACGAAGGCGGTCTGGGTGTTGGTGTCCCAGTAGGCCCAGTCCACCGTGGTCGAGGCGCCCACGTCCCACGAGGGCTGCGTGCCATCGGTGTTCACGAACGGCAGCGCGCCCCACATGTTGCCGGTGGTATCGGCCTGCTGCCACGAATAGCCGAACGCCAGCGTGCCGTTTTCGCCCACCTGGCCATCGATCACCGCGTAACCGAAGGTGCGCTCGTTCTCCAGGTCGCGCAGGTAGGAGTCGCCTTCCTCCCGCGCGAACACCACGCGACCGGCCCAGGTACCGTTCTCGTTGAACGGCATCGAATAATCGAACTCGACACGGCGCTCGCCCCACGAACCGACCTTCACGCCGACCTGGCCTTCAGCCTCGTTGGTCGGACGCTTGCGCACGTAGTTGAGGGTGCCGGCCGAATTGCCGACGCCGGTGAGCAGGCCGTTCGCGCCACGGATGACTTCCAGCTTCTCGTAGCCGAAGGCGTCCATCGCACCGGTGGCGATGCCCCAGTCGTTGGGCATGCCGACGCCGTCGATCTGCGTGCTCTTGATCTCGAAGCCACGCGCCAGATAGTTGGTGCGGTTGGTTTCCCATTCCTCGACCTGGATGCCGGTGGCCAGGCGCAGCGCATCGTTGAGGCTGTCGGCGCCGAACTGCGCCATCTGTTCGCTGCTGACCACGCTGATCGACTGCGGGGTCTCCTTGATGGCCAGATCCAGGTTGGTCGCGCCGTTGCTGACGCGGTTGGCACGCTGGCCGACCACCAGCACCGCGTCCAGGTCGGTGGCGCTGCTGCTGGCGGTGGACGGCGTCGCCGCTTGCGGCGAACCCATGACAACGCCGGATGCGCTCAACAGCGCGGCCGCGAGTGCCGCCGGCAAGCGCGCGCTTCGGGGTGCGGGGCCGGAACGCCGTGCAGGGCGAACCAGGGGATGGGACGAAATCGGACGACGCATGGAGGGGCCTGGGGGAGGGGGAGGGCAGCGCCGGGGAACAGCACGGGGCCAAATCTCACCGCCGTGGCTGCCCGAGCCCTTGCCGACGCATCGGGTCGCAAGGGCCCGAAGGCTCTGCGGTCATTAAATGCGAATGAGTCTTATTTTTCAAGCCGCAGGCATCGGCTGAGGCCGCGACCCATCGTTGCAGCCGGTGCAGAGCCGCCCGCCCGGGTGTGGATCGAGGCCCTGGCCACGACACGGAAAGGTCGGCGTTGCGCCGGCCTCTTCCATTGCATCCCGGTTGCTTGAGGAAGGGGCGGGACAGCCTTGGCGTGGATCCGCCGACTCACCCACTCGCGATGATCGCGATCCCCATCACCACCATGAAAACCGCGAACACCCGCTTCAAGGCCTTGCCGCCGATGCGATGCGCAAGGCGCGTGCCGTACGGCGCGGCGAGTACGGACGCGATGGCGACCCCGATGGCGGCGGGAAGGTAGATGTAGCCGACCGCGTGCGCGGGCAATGCGCCTGCGGGCGCATGCGCCGCATACCCCACCGCGCTGGCGATGCCGATGGCGACGCCGCACGCGCTGGAGGTGCCCACTGCCCGCACGGGCTGCACGCCACGCCAGACCAGCAGCGGTACCGTCATGCTGCCGCCGCCGATCCCGACGACCGCCGATACCGCGCCGATCAGGGATCCGGCCGCGCTCATCACCGGGCCGCGCGGCGCAGCCACGCCACGTCCTTCCGGATGCGCGTTGCCGCCGAACATCATCTGCGCGCCGGCGATGAAGCAGTAGCCGGCGACGATCCAGCGCAGCACGTCGTCGTCCAGGTGGACCGCCAGGCCACTGCCGACCCAACCACCCAGCAACAGGCCGGGCACCATCCACGCCACCGTCGGCCACAGCACGCTGCCACGACGATGATGCGAGTACGCCGACGACGATGCGGTCAACACGATGCTCGCCAGTGAGCTCGCGAGCGCGGCATGCATCGCCGCGTCTTTCGGAATCCCGTGCAGGGGCAGGATCCACGCGAGTGCGGCGACCAGGACCAGGCCGCCCCCGATGCCGAGCAGGCCCGCGAGAATGCCGGCCAGCACGCCGAGCAACGGAAAAATCCAGACACCTTCCAATCAGCACCTCGCTGTCACGCGTTGTCTACGTGGACGTTCAGCAGGCTTGGGTATAGTCCCGGCATGATCCGATCCACGCCTTTCATCGTACTCGTTGCCCTCGCCGGGCTGTGCAACGCACCCTTCTCGCGCGCGCAGTCGCTCGACGCACAACGTCACGTGATGCGCGATGCGCTCGCCGCGGCCGAGGCCGGTCGCTTCGATGCCGGCACCGCGTCGTCGCTTACCCGCCATCCCCTCTACGGATGGCTCGAGTTCGCGGCCCTGCGCCGCGACCCCGATGCGATATCCACGTCGCAGGCACAGGCCTTCCTCGCGCGCTACGAAGGCCAGGCCGTCGCCTCGCAACTCCGCAGCCTGTGGCTGGCGGCCCTGGCGCGCCGCCAGGACTGGCCGACGTTCCTGGCCGCATGGAAACCGACCGACAGCGTCGCCCTGCAGTGCGCCCACCTGCAGGCGCGCCAGGCCACCGGACGCATCGATGCCGCGTGGACCGAACAGGCGCAGGCGCTCTGGCGGAAAGGCGCGAAGTCGCTTCCGGATGGGTGCGACCCCGTCTTCAATGTGCTGGCTAGCCAGGGCGCGCTGGCGCCGGCGCTGCGCTGGGAGCGCATCGATGCGGCCGCGGCCGAGCGCCAGACCGGCGTGATGCGCAGCGCGGCGCGTGGCCTGCCCGGCGACGAGGCCGCACTCGCCAACGACTATGCCGCCTTCATCGATGCCGTCCATCCTCGCGCGATGAACTGGCCGAAGACCGACCGCAGCCGCCGCATGGCGGCCCACGGCCTGTCGAGACTCGCACAGAACGATCCCGACACGGCCGAGCGCATGCTGCCGCAATACGCCGACGCGCTGGGCATGGGCCCCGACGAGCGCGGGCAGGTGCTGTACCAGATCGCCTTGTGGACGGTCGCATCCTACGGACCGGATTCCGCGCGCCGCTTGGGCAACGTACCCGAGTCTTCCTACGACGAGCGTCTCCACGAATGGCGTGTACGCGAGGCACTGTCGCGCGGCGACTGGCCCTCGGCGCTCGTGGCGCTGAAGAAGATGCCACCGGCGCAGCGCAGCGATTCGCGCTGGCGGTATTTCGAAGCCCGCATGAGCGAGAAGACCGGCGACCGCGCCGCCGCACAGCGTCTTTACCGGGAGACTGCGGGCAGCCCGACCTTCCATGGCTTCCTCGCCGCTGATCGGTTGGAGCAGCCCTACGCGTTGTGCGCCTGGATCCCGAACGACCCCGCCACCGCCGTGCAAGCCGTGGCGCGCGACCCCGCCGTCGTTCGGGCGATGGAACTCTGGCAGTTGGAGCGTCCGGGCTGGGCGACGGCCGAATGGAACGAGGCGCTGTCCCGCTTCGACGATACCCAGCGCCGCATCGCGGTGCAGGTGGCGCAGGACAATGGCTGGTTCGACCGTGCCGTGTTCTCGCTGGGCAAACAGCCCGACGAGCAGCGCCTGTACCGGCTGCGCTTCCCGCTGCACCATGCAGACACCATAAAGCGCGAAGCCGCGAAGCACGGCATCGATCCGGCCTGGGTCGCCGCGGAGATCCGTGCCGAGAGCATCTTCAACCCGAAGGCACGCTCGGGCGCCAACGCCATGGGCCTGATGCAGGTGTTGCCCTCCACGGGTGCGGGCGTCGCCAAGCGCCTGGGCATTCCCTACGCGGGCGCGGCCAGCCTGTACGACGCCGACACCAACATCGCCATCGGCACCGCCTACCTGCGCGAGATGGAAGACAAGTACGCCGTGCCCTATGTCGCCATCGCCGCCTACAACGCGGGGCCGGCGCCGACGGCACGCTGGCAGTCGCAGCGGCCGGGCTTCGATCCCGACGTCTGGATCGAGACGATCAGCTACAAGGAAACGCGCGAGTACGTCGCGCGCGTGCTGGCCTTCAGCGTGATCTACGACTGGCGCCTCAACGGCAGCGCCCTGCCGGTCAGCGACCGCCTGATGGGTCGAGTGCAGGCCAAGCGCAAGGCCTTCACCTGCCCGACAGCACAGATGCCGAAGAGCTGATGACGCTGCGCCCCTGTAGGAGCGACGTCAGTCGCGACCGCGGAACAGGACGGCACACGTTCCGCATCGGGAAGTCGCGTTGTCAGCGGATCATCGCGCACGATCGTCGGGCTGATCGCCTGCACAGGTCGCGGTCGCGACTCGCGTCGCTGCTGCAGTAGCTCCGCATCGCGCTCCGGATCCGGCATCATGCCGGCATGAAGACCTATCTCGTCGGCGGCGCGGTGCGCGACCGGTTGCTCGGCCTGGCGCCCGGCGACCGGGACTGGGTGGTGGTGGGTGCGACGCAGGCGCAGATGGAAGACCTCGGCTTCAAGGCGGTGGGACGCGACTTCCCTGTATTCCTGCATCCGGACACGGGCGAAGAGCATGCGCTTGCGCGCACGGAGCGCAAGAGTGGCCGCGGCTATCGCGGGTTCGTCGTCGATGCCGACCCTTCGGTAACGCTGGAAGAAGACCTGTTGCGGCGCGACTTCACCGTCAACGCCATTGCCCAGGGCGACGACGGCGCGCTCGTCGATCCCTACGGCGGCGCGCGCGATATCGCGGCGCGCGTGCTGCGGCATGTGGGCCCGGCCTTCGCCGAAGATCCGTTGCGCGTGCTGCGCGCGGCCCGCTTCATGGCGCGCTTTGCATCACTGGGTTTCACGATCGCGCCTGAGACGATGGCGCTGATGCGCGCGATGGTGGCCAGCGGCGAACTGGAGGCGCTGGTGCCCGAGCGCGTGTGGCAGGAACTGCGACGTGCGCTGGCGTCCACGACGCCCTCCGCCTTCCTGTCCACGTTGCGCGCCTGCGACGCATTGGCGGTGGTGCTGCCGGAAGTGGATGCGCTGTACGGGGTGCCGCAGCGCGCGGAATACCACCCGGAGGTGGATACCGGCGTGCACCAGGAAATGGTCAGCGACATGGCGGCGGAACTCGCGCCGGGCGATGCGCGCATCGGCTTCGCCGCGCTGGTGCACGATCTGGGCAAGGCCCTGACGCCGGCCGCGGTACTGCCGAAGCACATCGGCCATGAACATGCCGGGGTGAAGCCGGTGATGGCACTGTGCGAACGACTGAAGGTGCCGGTGGACTACCGCGAACTGGCCGTGATGGCATGCCGCGAGCACCTCAACGTGCACCGCCTCGCCGAGCTGCGCGATGCCACCGTGGTGGAACTGCTTACCCGCTGCGATGCATTCCGGCGACCCGAACGCATCCCGTGGCTGGCGACCGTCTGCGAAGCGGACAAGCGTGGCCGCGGGGGACAGCGGCAGGCCGACTATCCGCAGGGGCGTGCACTGGTGCGCCTGCACCAAGCCGCATTGCGGGTCGGCGCGCGCGATGTGGTGCGCGAGGGCATGTCGGGCGTGCAGATCGGCGAAGCCCTGCAGGCGGCGCGCGTGCTGGCCATCAGGCAGCAGCGGACGGCTGACGGCTGACGGCTGACGGCGGACGGCTGACGGCTGACGGCTGACGGCTGACGGCTGACGGCTGACGGCTGACGGCTGACGGCTGACGGCTGACGGCGGACGGCGGACGGCGGACGGCTGACGGACGGTCGGCCATTCCGTCTCCCGTCCGCAGGGGAGCACGGTATCGTGTCGCCGCGGCCGGGGGAGCCGCGCCCTCCCACCATCACACGAAGGACCCGTCATGGAACGCACGCGCCTCCTGCTGTCCGTCTGTCTCGCCGGTGCCGGCCTCTGGGGCGCCGATGCACGCGCCGACGACTACGTGACCTGCGAAAGCCGCAATGATCGCTACCAGAGCTGTTCGATCACCACCGCGGGCTACGTGACGCTCGACCGGCAGCTGTCCAGTACGTCCTGCACGCAAGGCCGCACCTGGGATTACAACCGTCGGGAGATCTGGGTGGACGATGGCTGCCGGGCGACCTTCCGCGTGCACACCAGCTCGTCCGGGCACCACGGCGACGACCATGACGCCAAGGTTGCGGCGGGCGTGCTGATCGGTGCGGCGATCCTCGGCGCGATCGCACACAACGCCAACAAGACGGACGACAAGTACGACGACGACCGCTACCAGGGTGCCCGGCACAGCTCGTACGTGCCGTCGTGGATGATCGGCACGTTCGAGGGTTACAACGCAGTGTACGACCGCGACGTCACCCTCACGATCACCGCGGATGGCCGCGCCACGGCCCGCACGCGCGACCAGACGGTCGACGGCTGGATCAACGACGGCCGGCTCAACGTGGGGAATACCGCGTTCGACATCGACCCGTCGCGCGATGGCCTGGTGACCACGCAGGTCGGCGATCGCCAGAACGAAGTCCGCTACCGCCGCGTGCGCTGACAGCGCCGACGCGGCACGGACGCGCCCGCCACGCCGGCGGGCGCGTCAGCGTTCGTCATTCCACCGGCTTGCAGGTCAGCTTGTTGCCGAAGAAATCGACCGACGCTTCGCCCTGGTGCTCCCAGTACTCGATGCCGACGCGGCCGTACTTCGCACCGCTGGCGGCCGGTTGCGGGAACACGATCGCCTGGTCGTTGCCCCAGGTCATCACCGCCGCCTGCGGATCGATGTCGTTGTAGTACACCATCGTGAAAGGCAGGCGGTTGTCGCTGCATCGGTATTCCACGGTCTTCGGCACCACGACGCCGGGCGCCGCGATGGCCAGCTCGACCAGCCGCGTCCGATAGGACTCCAGCACGCACAGGCGAAGGTCATCGGCCTTCCAGCAGTCGTCGCGCCCCTTGGCCCAGCCGCGCTGCGTGGCAGGGTCCGTGTCCCTGGCGTCGGCGTAACGCCTGGCCAGTTGCCGATCCAGCGCGGCGAGTTCGGCGTCGCCGCAGACCAAGCGCTCGGCGACCGCCTGCGCCTTGGCGCAATCGAACGATGGCGGTGACAATGCGGGCGCTTCGGCCGCAGGCGTGGGTGCGGGGGGTGCCACGGGCGCCGCCGAGACCGGAGGCGTGGAGGCCGGCGTTACAGGGGGCGCGGGCGGTGCCGAGGGCTGGCAGGCCGACAGCAGCACCAGGGACAGGCAGAACAACGGCCGCTTCATGACAGTGTCCTCCGGGAAAGGCGGGACGATGCTAGCGCGTGCCGGCGAAGCCCGGCGTCAACGCGCGATCCGCAGGCGGCTGATCGTGCCGCGACCCGGGGCGGACTGGATGGACAGTGTCCACCCGAAGTGTTCGCACAGGCGCGCCAGCAGGTCCAGGCCGATGCCGCCGCCCTCGCGGCTGCCGCCCCGCGCCAGGTGCGCATAGATGCGGCTGATCTCTTCCGGCGTCATGCCATGGCCGGGATCCTGCACGGTGACGGTGGCGTCCGCGTCCAGCGCCACGTGGATCTGGCCCCTGTCGCTGTTCTCGATGGCGTTGCGCAGCAGATTGCCGATCGCGGCCTGCACGATGTGCAACGGCGCGGTCACGCTGCATGGCGCGAGCGCGTCGATGACGACCGACAGGTCCTTGCCTGCCATCAGGTGGCGGTGGTCGTCGATGATGTCGGGGAGCAACTCGTGCAACGGCACGACTTCCGTGGCGCGCGAGAGGCGTGCCGGATCCTTCGCCAGGGCCAGCAGCAAGCCGATCAGCCGTTCCACGTCGCGCGCGGTGCGGTGGATGCGTTGCACCTGCTGGCGAGCGGGCGCGGGCAGTCCCGTCTGGTCCAGCGCAAGCTCGCTGGCGCCCGCGATGACGGCGATGGGCGTGCGCAGCTCGTGGCTGGCGGTGTCGATGAAGACGCGCTCGCGCTCGACGAACGCGTCCTGGCGGCGCAGATAGTCATTGAGCGCGTTGGTGATGACATGCAGCTCCGCACTGGCGTCCCGCGCGACCGCGATGCGCTGGCCCGCGTGGTCGGGCGACAGTGCATCGATGTCGTCGGCCAAGTCGGACAGCGGCCGCAACGAATTGCCGACGCCGCGCGCCACCATCACGCCGATCACCACCAGCATGACCAGCGCCAGCCCCAGCGAGCCGATGATCAGCGCGTCCTCGATGGCTTCGATCCCGGTGATGTCGCGCACGACGAAGTACTGCACGCCGTCCACGCGCTCGACCAGCACCACGTTTTCGCGCCCGTCGAACCAGAAGTCGTCATGGACGCCCGCAGGCAGCATCGACAGGCCCGGCGGCGGCGGACGGCCGGGCACGCCGTAGAGCTGCACGGCGTCCGTGTCCTGCCAGCGATGGTGCGGATCGGCCTGCCGGCGCGCGAGGTGTTCGGCGATCTCCCGGTGGAGCAGCGACTTCCAGACCCGGTCCTCGAGGAAGTCGTCCGCGAAGACCAGCAGGATCACCGCGGCCAGCAGCACGGCGTAGCCGCCCAGCAGCCGCCGGATCTGCCCGCTCAGGCTGCGGTGGCGCTTCATGCCTCCGTCGTCCCGTGGGGCACGGCGAGCCGGTAGCCGGTGCGGGGAAGCGTATGGATCAGCTTGACCGGAAACGGGCCGTCCACGCTGCGCCGGAGTTCGTAGATGTGCGAACGGAGCATGTCGCCGTCGGGCGGATCGTCGCCCCACAGGGCATGTTCCAGTTGCTGGCGGGTGACGGCCGCCGGACTCGCCTGCATCAGCGTTTCCAGCAATTTGCGGCATGCGGGGTACAGGTGCAGCGCCTGTCCGGCGCGCATGACCTCCAGCGTGGCCAGGTCGAGGGTCAGATCGTGCACCTGCAGCAGCTTGCGCCGCTGCCGGCCCTGCACGCGCGCCAGCAACGCCTCCAGGCGGACCTCCAGTTCCGGCAGCGCGAACGGCTTGGTCAGGTAGTCGTCGGCCCCCGCGCGGAAACCGGAGATCTTGTCCGGCAGTTCGTCGCGCGCCGTCAGCATGATGACCGGCACGTCGGAGGCATGGTCCTCGCGCAACCGGCGCAGGACCTCCGGACCCTCCAGCCGCGGCAGCATCCAGTCCAGCACGACGGCGTCGTACGCCTGCGTGGCGGCCAGGTGCAGGCCGGTCACGCCGTCGGGTGCCGCGTCCAGGGTGTGGCCGCGCGCCTCGAAGTAGTCGAACAGGTTCGCGACCAGGTTCCGGTTGTCTTCGATCACCAGCAGCCGCATCGGCAGGGCCCGCGCGAAGGGAGGAGGACCGGCAGCATCGCAGGCCGGACGTCGAAACGCCGTCGGAACTCCGACGGTTCTCTTACGCCGCATGATCCACGATCATGCGCCCGACTGCCGACCGCCGACCCTGCCGATGCGACCGACGCCGCTCCGACACGCCCCCCGCTGGCAGACCCCGTTGTTGATCGCTCTGGTGGTGTGGGCGCTGTTGGCGGGCCTGGGCCTGCGCGAACCGATGCCGGCCGACGAGCCGCGCTTCGTGCTGGCGGCGCGGACGATGGTCGAGAGCGGGCAATGGCTGTTCCCGCACCGGGGCATCGAGCTGTACGCGGAAAAGCCCCCGACCTTCATGTGGCTGCAGGCGGCCAGCTATCTGCTGGTGCGCGACTGGCACGTGGCCTTCCTGCTGCCCTCGCTGCTGGCGGCCTTGCTGACGCTGTGGCTGTCCGGCGATCTGGCGCGCCGGCTGTGGGGCCGCCGCGCCGTGCCCTACGCGGTGTTCGGCCTGTTCGTGTGCCTGCAGTTCGCGCTGCAGGCCAAGCGGGCGCAGATCGACATGGTGCTGGTGGGCATGACCACGCTGTCGCTGTGGGCGCTGATGCGCTACCTGCTGGAAACGCCGCGCGCGTGGCTGCTGGCGCTGGGCACCTTCGCGGCGGGGCTGGGCACGGTGACCAAGGGCGTGGGCTTCCTGCCGCTGCTGGTCTTCGTGCCCTGGCTGTGGGCGCGGTGGAGGTCGCGCCGCGCGCTGCCGCCGCATCGTGGCGTGCACGCGCTGGCGGGCGTGGCGGGCTTCGTCGCCGGCGCCGGAGTGTGGCTGGTGCCGATGCTGTCGGTCGCGCTGACCTCGTCCGATCCCGCGCTGCACGCGTACGCGCGCGAAATGCTCTTCAAGCAGACCGGCACGCGCTATGCCAATGCCTGGCACCACGTGAAGCCGGCCTGGTACTACCTGCAGACGATGCTGACGCTGTGGCTGCCGGGCGTCCTGCTGGCACCCTGGCTGGTGCCGGCGTGGTGGCGACGCCTGCGCCGCGTGGACCCCCGGCATGCGCTGCTGCTGGGCTGGGCGGTGCTGGTGCTGGTGTTCTTCAGTGCCAGCCCGGGCAAGCGCGAGGTCTATGTCTTCCCCATGCTGCCGGCATTGGCGGTGGCGGCGTCGCCGTTGCTGGCCGGGTTGCTACGCCGTCGCGGCGTGCGGACGGTGCTGTGGTCGTACCTGGCGGTGCTCGTGGCGGTCGCCGGTGGACTGGGGCTGTGGCTGCTCACCGCGTCGCCGGCGCGCGTGCATGCGCTGGTCGATGGCCGCGGCATGGACATGGATACAGTGGCGCAGCTGGGGCGATGGCTGGCCGGTTTCGCGGCCGTGGCGGTCGTGGTGATGGTCGCGGCGCGACGACGGGTGGCCGTGGCACTGGTCGCGGTCACCGCGGCGCTGTGGACGGCGTATGGCATGGGCTTCATGCCGGCGCTCAGTCCCGACAGTTCGGCGAAGGCCCTGATGCAGCGCGTCGGGGAACGGATCGGCCCCCAGGCCGAACTGGCCATGCTGGGCTGGCGCGAACAGCACCTGCTGCAGGCCGACCGCCCGGTCACCGACTTCGGCTTCAAGCAACCCTGGGCCGCGCAATGGCAGCACGCGCATACGTGGTTGCTGGAAGCACCTGCGCAGCGCTGGTTGTTCCTGCGCAAGGAAGCCATCGGACCCTGCCTGGACCCGGCGAAGGTGGTGGACATCGGTGCGTCCAACCGGCGCGCATGGATTCTGGCCCCGAGCGCGGCATGGATCCCGGGCTGCGAGGTCCCGACCGACTGGTCGGCGGACGTCAGCGAAGACTGAATCGGCGGCAACCCGGGACCACGCACGCCCATTTGCGTGCGTCTCTTAACGCGGCTCCGACGCGCGTCCGACCGCGCTACGACGTAACCGCCACCAGCATGCGTGCACGTTCCGCTCGCCGCCTGCCGCATGTCGTCCTTCCCGGTCCGCCCCCTCTCGCGTTCCCTTGCCCGACCGTCGTGGCGGTTGCCGTGGTCGTTGGCGGTGCTGCTGCTCGCGTGGTGGCTCGCACGCCATGTGGACCTGGCGGTGGCCCACGGGCTGTTCCACTGGGAAGGCGACGCCTGGTCGCTCAAGCGCAGCGTGCTGCTGGAAGCGGCGCTGCATCGTGGCGGCCGGCTCCTGAGCCAGGCGGCCTGGGCCGGCGTGCTCGTCGCCACGCTGCTGCACTGGCGTTCGCCGGTCTCGCAGGCGTGGACGCGGCCGGCGGCGCGCTTGCTGCTGTCGGTCTTCGCATCGGTGGCCTGCGTGGCCGCGTTGAAGGCCCTGACCCACATGGACTGCCCCTGGGACCTGGCAGGCCTGGGAGGCGACCGGGCGTTCGTGGCGTTGTTCGAAGCACGGCCCGCGACGATGCCGCCCGCCGCGTGTTTTCCCGCCGCACATGCCGCGGGCGGCTATGCCTGGGTGGCGCTGTATTTCTTCCTGTCGCAGGTGGCACCGCGCTGGCGCCGGGCCGGGCTCGCCGTCGGCCTGGTGGCCGGTGCCGTGTTCGGTGCAGCACAGCAATTGCGCGGGGCGCATTTCCTCTCGCACGACATCGCCAGCCTGGCGGTGTGCTGGACGGTGGCCTGGGGCGTGGACGCCCTGTCCGCACCGTCCCCTCGGGAGAAGCAGGCATGAGCGCGTCGGTCGTCGAGCACGCGCACGCCGGCTCGCGCGGGCAACGCCTGCTTGCCCTGCTCGCCGTGCGGCCGCGACTGCACACGGAAACGCTGATCCTGTTCGCGTGCCTGTACTTCAGCCTGTTCGCCAACGCGGAATTCTGGCGCGCCGCCGCACCCCAGCCGTGGACGCACGGTATGTGGACGCTGTCGCTGTTCCTCCTGGTCACCGCCGTGCATGGCGTGTGGCTGTCGCTGCTGGTCTGGCGACATACCGCGCGCTGGGTGCTGTCGGTGCTGGTGGTGGTGGCGGCCCTGGCCGGCCACTACATGGCCAGTTACGGCATCTACATCGATGCCGACATGGTCCGCAACGTGCTGCATACCGACTGGCGCGAGGCGAGCGACCTGGCCGGCGCCGATGCCGTGCTGCCGCTGCTGGCATCCGTTCCCGCGCTGCTCGTGGTGTGGCGCGTGCGCCTGCGTCCCCGCACGTGGTCGCGCACGTTGCTGGCACGCGTGCTGTTCCTCGGTGGCATGGTGGTGGTCGGCGCGCTCGGCGTGCTGCCCTCGATCCAGCCGCTCACCGCCTTCCTGCGCAACCAGCGCGAAGTACGCTACCTGGTCACGCCCGCCAACGTGCTGGTATCGCTGGCCAAGGTGGTCAGCGAGGAGGCGCCGGGCAAGGCGCGCGTGCAGCTGCCGATCGGCGAAGACGCCATGCAGTCGCCGGCCGCCACCATGCGCCGCCCCCGCCTGGTGGTGCTGGTCGTAGGCGAGACGGCCCGCGCCGCCAACTGGGGCCTCAACGGCTACGCGCGCCAGACCACGCCGGAGCTGGCGCGGCGCGGCGTACTCAATTTCCCCCATGTCGCCGCCTGCGGCAGCAGCACCGAGGTATCGCTGCCCTGCATGTTCTCGCCATACGGGCGCGAGCACTACGACGAGAAGGAGATCCGCGGGCACCAGTCGCTGCTGCACGTGCTGCAGCGTGCGGGCGTGGCCACGCTGTGGCGGGACAACCAGTCCGGCTGCAAGGGCGTATGCAACGGACTGCCGGTGGAGGACCTGCACGCACGCAACGACCCCGCGCTGTGCGACGGCAAGCGCTGCGAAGACGGCATCCTGCTTACCGGCCTCGCAGACGCCGCGCGCCGCAACGCGGGCGATCAGGTGATCGTGCTGCACATGCTGGGCAACCACGGACCCACGTATTTCGAACGCTATCCGCCAGCCTTCAAGGTGTACCAGCCCGTCTGCGAGACCTCGGACCTGGGCCGGTGCTCGCGGGCGCAGATCGTCAATGCGTACGACAATGCGCTGCGCTACACCGACCACGTACTGGCCGGGGCCATCGATGCGCTCGCCGGCATGGAGGATTACGACACAGCCCTGCTGTACGTCTCCGACCATGGCGAGTCACTGGGCGAGAACGGGCTGTACCTGCACGGCATGCCGTATTCGATCGCCCCCCGCGAGCAGTTGCAGGTGCCGATGGTCGCCTGGTTCTCCGAAGGCTGGCGCAAGGCGACCGGTCTGGACGACACTTGCCTGCGCCGCCAGGCGGCCGGCCAGCGCAGCCATGACGACCTGTTCCACACGATGCTGGGGCTGACCGACGTGAAGACGGCCCTCTACCGGCCGGACCACGACATTTTCCTGACCTGCCGGAGTGGACGATGACCCTCCCTTCCCCAGCAAGCAGCCCCATGACGAGTCTGTCCGTCGTCATTCCCGTCTTCAACGAGCGCGGCAACATCGGGCCGCTGGTCGAGGAAGTGGTACGCCACCTGCGCGGCCACGTCGCCTTCGACATCGTGTGCGTGGACGACCAGTCCGACGACGACACCCGCGACGTGCTGACGGCCCTGAAGGCCGAGGTCCCCGAGCTGCGGGTGCTGGTGCACCATCGCCGCAGCGGGCAGAGCACGGCGATCCGTACCGGCGTGAAGCAGGCCCTGTCGCCGTGGATCGCGACGCTGGACGGCGATGGCCAGAACGACCCCGGCGACATCCCGAAGCTGCTCGCCGCGCGCGACGCCGCCGATGCACAGACCAAGCTGTTCGCCGGCTGGCGCGTCGACCGCAAGGACACCGCCAGCAAGCGCTGGGCGTCGCGCTGGGCCAACCGCATCCGGCAGCGCCTGCTGCGCGACGACACGCCGGATACCGGCTGCGGCATCAAACTGTTCGAGCGCGCCGCCTTCCTGGACCTCCCCTATTTCGACCACATGCATCGCTACCTGCCCGCGCTGATGCAGCGCGCGGGCTGGAAAACCGTCAGCGTGCCGGTCTCGCACCGGCCGCGTGGGTCGGGGCAGTCGAAGTACACCAACCTCGGGCGCGCCCTCGTGGGCGTGCGCGATCTCATGGGCGTCTCGTGGCTGATCCAGCGCAGCCACGTCACCGCGATCAGCGAGATCAACGCGGGGCGCAAGCCATGAGCGCGATGGACCAGGAACTCGTCTGGCTGGGCTGGACCGGCCTGCACATGACGCCCTGGAAGCTGATCGGCCTGACCGGCGCCGCCATGTTCGGCGCGCGCTGGGTGGTGCAGTTCGTCGCCTCGCGGCGCGCCCGCCGGCCCGTCATCCCGCGCCTGTTCTGGTACATGAGCCTGGCCGGCAGCCTGATGGCGCTGAGCTACTTCCTGTTCTCGTCCAAGCAGGATGCGGTGGGCGTGCTGCAGAACCTGCTGCCGGCGTTCACCGCCGCCTACAGCCTGTACCTGGACATCCGCAACGGCCGCGAGACGCGCACGGACGGCGGCACGGCCTGATCAGCTGCGGTTGGGCGTGAGCTTCAGCAACCGCCCGCCGGCGCCGTCCTCCAGCAACCACAGCGCGCCGTCCGGCCCCTGTTCGACCTCGCGGATGCGCCGCCCCATCGGATAGCGCCGCGCTTCGCGCGCCTGCGTGCCGGTGAATTCGATCTCGACCAGCGCCTGCGAGGCCAGGCCGCCGATGAAGCCCTTGCCGCGGAACCAGGGAAACAGGTTGCCGGTGTAGATGACGAAGCCCGCCGGCGCGATGACCGGCGACCACCAGGCCTCGGGCGCGTTCAAGTCCGGTCGCGTCACGTGGTCCGGGATCGGAGTGCCATCGTACTGGTCGCCGTTGGACACGACGGGCCAGCCATAGTTAGCGCCGCGTTCGATCAGGTTCAGCTCGTCGCCGCCCGACGGTCCCATTTCATGCGTCCACAGCTGTCCCGACGGATCGAAGGCGATGCCGAGCAGGTTGCGGTGGCCCAGGCTCCACACCTGCGCCGCAATGCTGCCCTGCGCCGCGAACGGATTGTCCGGCGGCAGGCTGCCATCGTCGTTGAGCCGGATCAGCTTGCCGAGCGAGGACTGCAGGTCCTGTGCAGGCGTCTGCTGATCGCGCTCGCTCGAGGTGATCCACAACTTGCCGTCCGCTCCGAAAGCGAGCCGGTGTCCGTAGTGGTTCGAACCCGACACCTTCGGCAACTGGCGCCAGATCACCTGCAGGTTGGACAGGCTTCCGCCATTGCCACTGGCATCGAGCTGCAGCGTGGCGCGCGCCACGGCAGCGCCGCGCGTGCCGCCGCTGCCGGCTTCCGCATAGCTGACATAGACCAGCCGGTTGTCGGCGAAGCGGGGATGCAGCAGCACGTCACCTAATCCCCCTTGCCCGCCGTAGGCGACCGTCGGCACCCCGATGATCTCGCCGACCTGGCCGCTCGCGACGTTGACCAGGCGGAGCTTTCCGGACTTCTCGGTCAACAGCAGGCGACCGTCCGGCAGGAACGTCATCGCCCAGGGCTCGTTGAACGTGGCGACCGGCGTACTTGTGAACGGCGGGTCGGGGACCTGAAGGGCGCGCGACAGACGTGCCGTTACCCGACTATTGTCGGCAGCCTCCACAAGTGGCGGCAGGACGTCATATCGCACAAATTGCGAGACAACTACCTCCTCCGACACGGATCGCGATGCCAGTATGACGGACGCTCCGTTCTGGTCTGGAGTCTCCCTTTGGCAGGCCGTCAGCAACGCGCAGCAGATGAATAGCGACGACTTTCTCATCGGGATAACTCCGGACGGGGCTCTGGCCTTTTTACTCCAACGACGCGAAGAAGACGTGATATCCAAGTATCAGCGAAAGCTGGAGCGCGTTCATTCGCTCAATTCAAGGGCGAAGCCAATCTCCAAAGCCGAGCTTCCGCCCCGAACTCGATGGCCCATATAGACCCGTCCGGCGCTTCCTCGATCTCTTTGATTGGTTTGAGCATTCCAATCCGAGAGACTTCATTCACGTCTTCTCCGTTGAGCTTCACATGAATGATGCTGGAGATCAGCTCACCGCTCACCAACGCATTTCCCTGCAACTCGGGGAACATTTCCCCTGAGTGGACAATCATGCTCGCAGGACCAATCCGGTCCTTCCACCAAAACTTTGGCGCGATGAAAGACGGCTGAGTCTCATGCTGGGGCAGCGTCGGACTATCTTTCGCAACCACCGGATACCCGTAGTTTCCTGCGCGCTCCAAGAGATTCAGTTCATCTGCAGCATTTCCCCCATGCTCCAGTACCCAGATGCGTCCGGCTGTGTCCGCCGCCATCGCATCGGGCCGACGGTGACCCAGCGACCAGAAATATTTCGCGTAATAGTCATCAAGTTCGACGAACGGATTGTCGGCAGGAACTTGTCCATCATCTCCTACGCGGAATATCTTGCCATCGTCCAATGTCAGGGATTGGGTTCCGCCTCGGAATGGCCCGGATACATACAGTTTTCCATCGCCGTCAAACGCCATGCGGCAGCCATACTCTTGCGACGAAAAGCCGGCAAGACTCGCCACGATGTCCTGCAGTCCCACCAAATAGTAGATTCCATCCTGGCCGAGAATCAGCTGCGCCCGCTTCACCCCGAGGGAATCGCGCCCGCTCGCGCCGCGCACGATCGTACACAGATAAACGATCTGGTTTTCGGAAAAGTCAGGGTGTGCCACCACATCGACGAGCGAGTTGATGAAGTATTCGTCAGGCACACCCGTCACCCTGTGCACACTTCCATCGGCAACGCGCATGAGCTTCAGGGTCCGCGGAAATTCTGCGACCAGCAACAGATCCTCGCTAAGGAACGCCATCGCCCTCGGTTGCCTGAATCGCCCTTTTTCAGTCATTGAAAATCGCGAGTCCGGCATCGCCATCACCGGTGAGTTTCCTCCCGTGATTCTGACCTCATGTTCTGCAGCCAACATCGATTGCTCGGCCGACGCTGTGGTGCCTGCACCGAATCGAGGAAGTGGCAACGCAAGATCGGCGGGCGTCACAGTCCCGTCAACTGACTCTGAGACCAGCACCCTAGTCTTGTCGTCACCCGAAGGCTCAGCTGAGCACGCTGCCAGCAAAAATCCCGCGATCACAAAAGCCTGCATCCGACTCGCCATTCTTTCCTCCTAGTGATGTCGCACATCAGATTGAGCGTCCTTATCCATGGACCGCGTTTGGTCAGGAGTCAGATTCTAAGATACCACCCGCGCCGGTCCATGATCGCCAGAAGCAACCACCAGACACCGACGAAGGCCAGCGCGAACGCCAGCGACGGCAGGTACGGTCCGAAGCGCGGCGTCATCCAGTTGGCGAATCCGACCCGGTACAGCGGCTCCATCCAGCCAAGCGCGAGCAGTACGTACGTCATCACGGCGGCGCCGACATAGGCGGCGATGGCATTCACACCGAAGCGCCGCCCCACCGCCGGCCACCCCTGCCGGTCCACCGCCGCATGGGCGAGCGCCAGCGCAAGCGATGCGCAGCCGGCGGAGAACAGCGCAAACGACGACGTCCACAGCGCCTTGTTCAATGGAAACACACTGCTCCATGCCAGTCCGAGGGCCACGGCCGCCATGCCGGCCAGCACCAGCGTGCGCAGCGCACCGCCCCGCAACCAAGCGCCGGCCCGCACGCCGAACAGCGTGGTGGCGATGGCGGGCAACGTGCTCAGCAACCCCTCTGGATCCTGCCCGCGCGCGAGCGTCGCATCCCACTGGTACAGCCACGGTGCGAACAACACCGTATCCACGCGTGCCGGCAGGTTCGTGTAGCCGGCATAGCCGGACGACGCGAGCAGCGCCCAGTAGCCGAGCAGGACCGCGCCGATCAATGCCCACTGCAGGCGAGGCTTCACGTAAAGCGCGATCAGGCCGGCCGCAGCGAAACACAGGCCGATCCGCTGCAGCACGCCCCAGGGGCGGAACTGCGGACGGTCCAGCATCAGGTACGCCAGCAGGTGCAGCGCCAGGCCGAGCGCGACGATCTTCGCCGCGCGCCACAGCAGCGCGCGCACCAGCACGCCATGCGCCACACCTGTTTCGCTACGCGGCACGATGCCCAGCGAGATCGATACGCCGACGATGAAGAGGAAGAACGGGAACACCAGGTCGGTCGGTGTCACGCCATGCCATTCCGCGTGCAGCAGCGGCGCGTAGACATGCGACCAGTCGCCCGGCGTGTTGACCAGCAGCATCGCGGCGACCGTCAGGCCGCGCAGTGCATCGACGGACGCGAACCGGGCCGGAGCGACGCTCATGCGCGCGGGATCAGGCGCCGCCGATCCACGTGCCGACGATCTGCAGGTCGGCGTCCAGCGCCACCAGGTCGGCGCGGTAGCCGGGTGCGATGCGGCCGTGCGTCCCACCCAGGCCGAGGACGTCGGCAGGATAGGTGGACGCCATGCGCGCCGCCTCGTCCAGCGGCAGGCCGAGCAGCCGCACGCAGTTGCGCACGGCGGTGATCATGTCCAGCGCCGAACCCGCCAACGCGCCGGCTGCGTTGCGTACCACGCCGTCGACGGCGGTGATGGTTTCGCCATACAGATCGAACGACGGGTCGTCCGAACCGACCATCGGCATCGCATCGGTGACCAGGACCACCTTGCCGCGCGGCTTGGCCGCCAACGCGACGCGCAGGCTGGCCGGATGCACGTGCACGCCATCGACGATCACGCCGCACCAGCAGCCGTCGTCCTCCAGCGCAGCACCGACCGCGCCCGGTTCGCGGCCCTGCAACGGCGACATCGCATTGTAGAGATGGGTGAAGCCCGACACGCCCGCGTCGATGCCGGCGCGGATCTGTTCGTAGCTGCCCGCCGTGTGGCCGGCGACGACGATCGCACCGCGCGCCACCAAGGTGCGAATGGTGCCGGTCGGCACCTGTTCGGGCGCAAGGGTCAGCAGGGTCACGCCGTTGTCGAGCGACGTCGCCATCGCGATTTCGTCCGCGCCGGGCACGCGGAACTTCGCCGCATCGTGCGTGCCCTTGCGCGCGGGCGCGATGTACGGGCCCTCCAGGTGGATGCCGAGCACGCCCGGCACGCCCTGCGCGATGGCGTCGCGTGTCGCCGCGATCGCGCGCGCCATCACGTCGGCATCGTCGCTGATCAAGGTCGGCAACAGGCCGGTCGTGCCGAAGCGACGGTGCGCCTTCGCGATCGTGCGGATCGCCTCCACACTCGTATCGTTGTTGAACAGCGCGCCACCGCCACCGTTGACCTGCGCATCGATGAAGCCGGGCAGCAACGTCGCGCCGCGAAGATCGTGCCGCACCGCATCTGACGGGATCGCATCGTCCGCGAGCAGGTCGGCGATGCGGCCGTCCTGCATCAGTACCGCCAGGCCTTCGACGAAGCCGTCCGGTGTCAGCACGCGGGCGTTGCAGAGGGCAATGGCGGCGCTCGTCGCGTTCATACCGTTTCCGTGACCTTGTTGAGGTGCGGCGGCACATCCGGATTGTGGCCGCGACGCAGCGCGAGCGCATTGATCGCCCGGTAGAAGCTCTGGATGGTCAGCAACGGGGCGCACGCCGGATGCGGTGCCTCGACCAGTGGCAGATCGCCCTGGCGCGACGCCACCCACACCTGCGCACCGCGGCCGCGGAATTCCTGCGCCAGCGCCAGCGTGCCGGCTTCGGTTTCGTCCGGCTGGGCGAAGCAGAGCACCGGGAAACCCGGACCCACCAGCGCCATCGGCCCGTGCTTCACTTCCGCCGAACTGTAGGCCTCGGCGTGCAGGCCGCAGGTTTCCTTGAATTTCAATGCGGCTTCCTGCGCGGCGGCCAGGCCCAGGCCTCGTCCCAGCACGAACAGGTTGTGCGCACCCACCAATCCATCGGTCAGCGGCGACCAGTCCGCCTGCCACGCGCGACGCAGCGCGTCGGGCAGGGCATCGGCGGCGGCATGCAGCGGCGCCTCGTCCTTCCAGTACGCGGCCAGCTGCAGGATCGCCGCGAGCGAACCCAGGTAGCTCTTGGTTGCCGCCACGCTGCGCTCGGGACCGGCGCGCAGCGGCAGCACGGTGTCGGCGAGTTGCGCCAGCGGCGAGTCTTCCACGTTCACCAGTGCGACCACGCGTGCGCCGGCCTCCTTGGCCGCGCTCGCGTTGCGCAGCAGGTCCGGGCTCTTGCCCGACTGCGAGATCACCACGTACAGCGCATCGGCCAGTCGCTGCTTCGCTTCGTACACCGACCCCACCGACGGCGACGCCGACGCTGTGACCACGCCGAGCTGCGTCTCGAACAGATACTTCGCATACGTCGCCGCATGATCGGAACTGCCGCGCGCGCAGGTCACCACGAACGGTGGAGGATTACGGCGCAGGTCTTCCGCCAGCGCCTTCACCGTCGCGGCGTTGCGCGCGTACTGGTCGGCGACGATGTCGGCGGTCTGGGCCGCCTCCTGGTGCATCAGGGTGTCGGAAGGCGCAGGCAGTAGCGTGTCGGTCATGGCGAGAGGGGTTCGGGTCGGTCGGCGCGCGGACGGACCGGCGCCGTGGAGCCCCGCACCACCAACTGCGGCACGAAGCCCTGGTTGTGCACGGGGGTGGGGTTGTCGTCATAGGCATCGGTACGCAGGCCGGCGATCAGCAGGCGCGCCGCCTGCTTGGCGATGTCCTGCGTGGCCTGCTTGGCGGTGGTCAGCGGCGGCCACGACTGCTTGGAGAACGGGCTGTCCTCGAAACCGGCGATGGACAGGTCGTAAGGCACGTTCATGCCGGCCGACTTCGCCGCCGCCAGCACGCCGGCCGCAATTTCATCGTTGGAACCGAAGATCGCCGTGGGCGGTTCGCGCAGTGCCAGCAGGCGGCGCGCGCCGCGGAAACCGTCGTCGAAGGTGTAATCGCCCGGCACGACGAGATGCTTGTCGAGGGTGATGCCGTAGTCCTTCAACGCTTTCTCGTAACCGGCATAGCGTTCGGTACTCGACCGGTGCGCCAGTCCGCCCCACAGGAAGCCGATGCGCTGGTGGCCGAGCTGGATCAGGTGTTCGGTGATCTCGTAGGCGGCATCGCGGTCATCGACATAGACGCAGGGCAAGCCGTCTTCCGGATCTTCGGTCGCGGCGATGATGCGCACCAGCTTCACCCCGCGCGCAGCCAATGCCGTCACCAGGTCGGCGCGTTCGGACATCGGCGCGGTCAGAACCAATCCGGCCAGGCGCGAACGCTGGACGAATTCCACGAGCTCCTCGGCCAGCAACGGCGAGGTGGAATCCACCGGATGGATCTGCAGGCCGAAGCCGGTCTCCTTGCAGGCGGCCAGCACGCCGTTCTGCACGCCGATGATGTGGTACGGGTTGGGGTTGTCGTAGACCAGACCGATCACGAACGGCGTGCCGCTGCGCAGGTTGCGCGCGGACTGGTCCGGTTCGTAGTCCAGTTCAGCGATGGCGTGCAGCACGCGCGCACGCGTGCCCTGCAGCACCGACGGCTCGTTGTTGATGACCCGGGACACGGTCTTCAGCGAGACCTTCGCGCGTTCGGCGACGTCCTTGATGGTGGGTCGGCGCATGGGCGTTTCCGTCATGGAGGCGAGTCCGCCATGATGCCGCGTTCCGGGACGCCCGTCGCCGCCCGTTTCGCGCTGCCCACGCGGTGCCCGGCCAGTGCGTAGTAGAGGATGTACAGGTAGCCGGGAATGGCCAGTCCGGCGAACACGACCTGGAAGTCGTAGTGCTGCTTCAGCACCGCGAACAGCTGCGGCAGGATCGCTCCGCCGGCGATGCCCATGATCAGCAGGGCCGATCCGGTCTCGGTATGCCGGCCCAGCCCCTTGATCGCCAACGGGAAGATCGCCGGCCACATCATCGCGTTGGCGAAGCCCAGTGCAGCGACGAAGCCGACCGACACATAGCCGTGCGTCAGCAGCGCACCGAGGGCGAACAGCACGCCCAGCGTGGCGGAAATGGCCAGGTAGCGTGCCTGCGACACGAAGCGCGGGATCACGGCCAGGCCGACCAGGTAACCGGCCAGCATCGCGAACAGGGTGTAGGTGGTGAACAGCTTGGTCTGGTCCAGCGGCAGGCCGAAGCCCCTTCCATAGGTGCCGATCGCGTCGCCCGCCAACACCTCCACCCCCACGTAGAGGAACAGGCAGAGCACGCCCAGCCACAGGTGCGGGAAGCGCGACAGGCCACGTGCGCCATCGGCGGCATCGGCCGCGGGCGCGGCATTGACCTCGGACGGCTTCACCTCGGGCAGCGACGAGAACAGGATGCCGATGGCGACCACGACCAGGAGGCCGGCCATCACCAGGTACGGCAGGTGGATCTTCGCTGCGAACGCGTCCAGCAGCGCCACCTTGCCGGCCGCATCGGCTGTGGCGACCTGTGCGGCCAGGTCGCCCACGCCATGCAGGACCAGCGTCCCGAGCACGAGCGGCGCCAGCATGCCGGCGATCTTGTTGCAGATGCCCATCAGTGCGATGCGCTGCGCGGCGCTCTCGATGGGGCCGAGGATGCTGACGTAGGGGTTCACCGCCGTCTGCAGCAGCGCCAGGCCGCCGCCGATCACGAACAGGCCGGCCAACGCACCGGGGTACCAGCGCTGGGTGGAGAACTCGCCGAACATCGCCGCCCCCATCGCCATCACGAACAGGCTGGCGGCGAGGCCTTTCTTCATGCCGGTGTGCTTGAGCAGCGCCGCGGCAGGCAACGCGAGGAAGAAGTACGACAGGTAGAACACCATCAGTACGAGGAAGGCATTCACCTCGTCCAGATCGAAAGCGAGCTGCACGAAGGTGATCAGCGGGCCGTTGATCCAGGTGAAGAACCCGATGATGAAGAACAGCACGCCGACTATGGCGAGCGAACGGAGCGGGGTGGTTCCAGCGGCGGTACTCATGCAATCCCCTCGATGTGGGAGGTCGCGCCTGCGCGCGACATCGGGAACAACGTTGTCAAAGCCATCAGGCAGCCCCCCGGAACTTGGAGGTCCCCAAGCGACCTGGCCTTCCTTCCGTGAGTGCACCGGCATAGTGCGCCGCAACATAAAGTCCTGTAGGACTTAGCGCTTTTCCGCCTTTGCATGCCGCAATTGGTGACACCAATGCGCTCAATTGAATAATGAATACGAGCATTGTTGTTGGTTCCATGCATCGCCTCGGCCGCCAGACGGCTATTTCATGACAGAGTCTTGACAACGTTGTCAAACACTTTCCACACTCCGGCCATATCGGGATGACGGGGTCCCGGCCGCGAACATGTGGGGAGACGTGTGGTCGCCATTGCCAATCCATTGCCGACAGATGCCAGCCGCGGGGCGCACGACGCCTTCATCGCGGCGGACGTCGGTGGCACCCATGTCCGCATCGGCCTGGTGCGCGGCAGCGGCGACGCCGGGATGCCGGTCCACGTGCTGGAGTACCGCAAGTACGCCTGCGCCGACCACGCCGGCCTGGGCGACATCGTCGAGGATTTCCTGCACCACCTGGGCCTCGACCACGGGCGCGTGACCCGTGGCGTGATCGCCAGCGCCGGCTATGCGCTGGAAGACGGCACCGTCATCACCAACAACCTGCCCTGGCGCCTTTCGCTGGCGGAACTGCGCACGCAGCTCGGCTTCGACGACGTCCGCCTGGTCAACGATTTCGAAGCCGTGGCGCATGCCGCCGCGCAGGTGGACGCCAGCCAGGTGCTGCAGCTCACCGGCCCGGCGATCGCACCGACCCGCGGCCCCACGCTGATCCTCGGCCCGGGCACCGGTTTGGGCGCGGCGGTGTGGATCCCGGTCGGCCCGCGCGCCGTGGTGCTGGCGACGGAAGCCGGCCAGGCCGCGCTCACCGCCGGCAACGCGCTCGAGATGGCGCTGCTGGCCGAGATGCTGAAGACCCGCACGCACGTGCCGGTGGAACAGGCGCTGTCCGGCCCCGGCCTGTTGAACCTGCATGCCGCGCTGTGCGCCGTCCGCGGCGCCGCGCCTTCGGCCTACACGCACCCGGGCCAGGTCACGGCCGCCGCGCTGTCGGGCGACGACCCGCTGGCGCGCGAAAGCCTCGATGTGTTCTGCGGCCTGCTCGGCAGCGTCGTCGGCGACATGGCGCTGCTGTACGGCGTGCAGGGCGGCGTGTACCTCGCCGGCGGCATCCTGCCGAAGATCCGCGGATTCCTGATCCAGAGCAGTTTCGTCGCGCGATTCCTCAACAAGGGATCGATGCGCGAGGCGCTCGAACGCATCCCCGTGAAGCTGGTGGAGCACGGGCAGCTGGGCGTCATCGGCGCGGCCCGGTGGTACCTGGATCGCGACGGAGACACATGAAGGAAAGCGCCGGCACAGGCGCGGAGCAGGAAGGGGCGGGGTGCAGGGGATACGTGCAACGCCAGGCGACATCGAAGTACCAAGCACGGCGGAACAGCGCGAGCGATGGCTGCCGGAACTCTAAAAACAATGATGGGAGAGACATCATGAAGTACCGCACCTCGATCCTTTCGGCCTCGATCGCCGCCGGGCTCGCGTTCTCGATGCAGGTCCACGCGCAGGAGGCCGCACCGGCCGACACGGCCGCGACCGACCTGGACACCGTCGTGGTCACCGGCATCCGCGGCAGCATCGAGAAGGCCCTCGATGCCAAGCGCGACGCCGCCACGCACGTCGAAGTCGTCACCGCCGAAGACATCGGCAAGCTGCCGGCCAAGAACGTGGCAGACACCCTGCGCCAGCTGCCCGGCGTCAACATCGCGTCGTCCAGCGCCAGCGAAGGCGGCTTCGACGAAGCCGACCGCGTCAGCCTGCGCGGCACCAATCCAAGCCTCACCCAGACCCTCGTCAACGGACACGGCATCGGCACCGGCGACTGGTTCGTGCTGAGCCAGGTGGGCAATGTCGGCCGCAGCGTGAGCTACTCGCTGTATCCGTCCGAAATCGTCGACCGCGTGGTGGTGCACAAGACCTCCGAAGCGAAGCTGGTCGAAGGCGGCACCGCCGGCTCGGTCAACATCATCACCCGCCGTCCGCTGCAGTTCGCCGAACCGCTGACGATCCAGGGCTCCATCGGTGCGGTCCATTCCGACCTGCCGGGCGACACCAAGCCGCAGCTCGATGCGCTGCTGAACTGGCGCAACGATGAAGGCACGGCCGGCTTCCTGGTGCAGGTGTTCAACGAACAGCGCAGCCTGCGACGTGACGGCCAGGAGGTCGTGGGCGGCTACGGCACGATCGCGGAGTTCGAGGCGGACGGCGTCACCCGCACTCCCGTCGCAACCAGCAATCCGGATCTGGTGGGCGTGCTGTATCCCAACCTGATCGGCGCCGCGCTGTTCGAGCAGGTCCGAAAGCGCCAGGGCGGTGTGGCGAACATCGAAGCCAAGGTCACTGACGACCTGACGCTGAACGTCAACGCCTTCTACTCGCGCCTGAAGGCGGATAACTACAACCGCAACTACATGATGTGGGCCAGCCAGTTCGTCAACGCGCGCGCGCCCAGCAGCTACAGCATCCAGAACGGCGTGCTGACCAGCGCCACGTACGCGCCGGATACCACCAGCACAGCCGTTACACCCTACGGCGTGTACGACATGATTTCCCGCCCCGGCGCCGAGTCCACCTCCAAGTACATCGCCCTCGATGCCGAGTGGAATGCCAGCGACGCATTGAAGTTCGTCTTCCAGCTCGGCTCCACCAAGGGCCGGGGCAGCAGCCCCACGCAGGACGTGCTGGAGACGGGCATCGCTGGCAACGCCGGCGCGAGCTGGAGCATGAACGGCGTCGGCAATCCGATCGACTGGTCGCTGGGCGGCACCAACACCGCGGCGAACCACCTGCCGCAGAGCGGCTGGATCTTCGGTGCGCAGGGCATCGACGTGCTGGACAAGGAAGACTGGGCCTCGGCGGACGGCCAGTTCTTCTTCGACAACGACACCCTGTCCTCGCTGGACTTCGGCTACCGCTACGCCACGCACGAGCGCAGCAACGACTTCTCGCTCGCGCAGGGTCCCAACTGGGCCACCAACTGGACCGACATCGCGGCGTACCCGGCGGCCGGCGGCGCGTATCCCGGCGACTTCGGCGTGGGCGGCAACGTGCCGTCGGGCATCTGGTACTACACGCCCGCCCAGCTGGCGGAGATCAATGCCCGCTTCGCCAACCGCAACAACCCGGAGCGCTTCTACTTCTCCGACGTCTACGGCGTGAAGGAAGACATCAACGCGGTGTACGCGCAGTTGAACTTCCGCGGCGACCGCTGGAGCGGCAACGCCGGCCTGCGCTACGTGCGTACGCAGACCGACGTGAACTACAACCAGGCGCTGGCGGTCAACTCGGGCATTCCGGGCGCGATCACCGGGTCGGCGTTCGGCGACTACCTGCCGGTCGTGGTGAACAACGACTACAACGAGCTGCTGCCCAGCGTGAACTTCAAGTTCGAACTGACCGACTCCCTGGTGGCGCGCGTGTCGGGCAGCAAGACCATGACCCGCCCGGACTTCTCCGCGCTGGCCGGTTCGCTTACGCTGAACGACCTCACGCACGAAGGCAGCGGCGGCAATCCGAACCTCGACCCGCTGGTGTCGACCAACTTCGACGCGTCGCTGGAGTGGTACTTCGCTCCGCGCGCACTGCTGGCCGCCAGCGTGTTCTCCATGGACCTGGACGGTTATGTCGACTTCGGCAACGTGATCGTGCAGTACAAGGACCAGCAGGCCAGCCAGGCGGCCGGCACGGATGTCTACAGCGACTACCTGGTGTCGATCCCGGTCAATTCGAACGGCAAGGCCCGCGGCGTCGAACTGACCTACGAGCAGCCGATCGGCGACAACTTCGGTTTCAACGCCAACTACACCTACGTGGATGGCGAGGCCGATGGCGGCAAGCCGCTCAACGGTACCTCCGAGAACACCTACAACCTGTCGGGCTGGTACGAGAACGACCGCTTCAACGCACGCATCAACTACAGCTACCGCAGTTCGTTCTACGCCGGCGTCAGCCGCGCCGACAACTTCTACCAGGACGACTTCGCCACGGTCTCGGCGTCGCTGGGCTTCAAGGCCACCGAGTGGCTGACCATCAGCCTCGATGGCCTGAACCTCAACAACCCGAAGCTGAAGTACTACACCGAGAACGACGCGGTACCGGGCTACCTGCCGCATGCGTTCTACAGCAACGGCCGTCAGTACTACCTGAATTTCCGCTTCAAGTTCTAAGCCTCACGATGTAAGGGAACACTCTCCCTCTGCGGGCCCGGATCCGTCCTGGCCCGCTTTTTTTTGGGCATGCTAGGCCCGCCGCTATCGAGGACTCCGATGAACCGACGCATCGCCCATCGCGCCCTGGCCGGATTGGCCTTCATGCTGCTCGCGCTCACTGCCTGCACGCCCAGAACGGGTGACGACGCCGGCACGACGACGGTGGCGGCCGCACCGATCACGCCTTCGCTGATTCCCGCACCGGCGGTAATGGAAACCGGCACCGGCAGCTTCACTGTCGGCACGGGCACGCGCCTGTCCGCCAGGGGTGACGTGGCGACGCGCGTCGCGCGGCAGTTCGCCGCCTACCTGCAGTCGGCGGGCGGGCCGGCACTGGCCACTACCGGGGACACAGGCAAGGGCCTGATCCAGTTCGTGCTAGCGCCGGCCGGCGCTGGCTCGGCCAATCCCGAGGCCTATACGCTCGACGTGACGCGCGACGGCATCATCGTGCAGGCGCACGACGAACGCGGCCTGTTCTACGGCGCGGTGACGCTGTGGCAACTGGTCACGCAGGGCGACAAGGGCGGGGCCACGCTGCCCGTGCTGCACATCGAGGACGCACCGCGATTCGGCTGGCGCGGCTTCATGCTGGACCCGGCCCGCCACTTCCAGCAGGTCGACGACGTCAAGAAGATCATCGACGCGATGGCGCTGCACAAGCTCAACACGCTCCACTGGCACCTGACCGACGACCAGGGCTGGCGCATCGAGATCAAGCAGTACCCGAAACTCACCGGGATCGGCGGCTGCCGCATTCCCGCCGGCGATGGCGGCAAGGATCCGAAAACCGGCGAGCCGCGCCCCTACTGCGGCTTCTACACGCAGGACCAGATCCGCGACGTGGTGAAGTACGCCGCCGAGCGCCACATCACTGTGGTGCCGGAGATCAACGTGCCGGGCCATGCGACCGCGGCGATCGCCGCCTATCCCGAACTGGGTTCCATCGACACGCCGCTGGTTCCGTCGAACGAATGGGGCGTGTTCCCCAACCTCGTCAACGTGGAGGAGCCGACGATCGCCTTCTTCGAGAACGTGCTGGGCGAGGTCGTCGCCCTGTTCCCGGGCACCTACGTGCACATCGGCGGCGACGAAGCGGTGAAGGACCAGTGGGAAGCCTCCGCGCGTGAGCAAGCTCGGATGCAGGCCGTCGGCGCGAAGACCGAGATGGACCTGCAGGGCTATCTGGTGGAACGCCTCGAGAAGTACCTCGCCGGGCACGGCAAGCGCCTGATCGGCTGGGACGAGATCCTCGAAGCCAAGTTGCCGGCGGAAGCGACGGTGATGTCGTGGCGCGGCATCGAAGGCGGCCTGCAGGCGGCGCGCCAGGGGCACGACGTGGTGATGTCGCCGTCGAACAAGACGTACCTCGACTATCTGCAGACCGCCTCGCCGAACGAACCGCCCGGACGCCCCGCGCTGATCACGCTGCAGGATGTCTACGGCTTCGAGCCGGTGCCGCCGGATCTCGAGGAAAGCCAGCGCCACCACATCCTCGGACTGCAGGCAAACCTGTGGACCGAGCACACGCGCACGTTCGCGCGCCTGCAGCACAACGCATTCCCCCGCCTCGCCGCGGTCGCCGAAACCGGCTGGTCGCCCGCGGCCAAGAAGGATTTCGCCAGCTTCACCGCCCGGCTGCCCGCGCAACTGAAGCGCTACGACGCCATCGGCCTGGGCTACGCGAAGACACCGTTCGAGCCGCTGATCGCCACCGAGGACAACCGCAAGGCAGGCACTGCGAAGGTCACGCTGTCCAACCCGCTCGACTACCCGGTGCACTACACCACCGACGGCAGCGAACCCACGCAGGCGTCGCCGACCTTCGCGTCGCCGATCGAGGTGAAGCTGCCGGCCACGCTGCGCGCCGCGGCCTTCGCCGACGGTCGCCCCCTGGTGCCGGCGTCGACGTTCGAACTGAGCGCCGCTTCGATGCTGAGCCGCACCGATGAGGCGATGTCGGTCTGCCCCGACGCCGGCCGCCTGCTGCTGCGCCTGGAAGACGATGGCCCGGCCGATGGCGAGCGCGCGATCTTCAACGCGACGATCTTCTATCCGTGCTGGCAGTGGGACCAGGCCGACCTGGAAGGCATCGCCTCGATCAGGGTACGTGCGGGCCGCATTCCCTACTATTTCCAGCTCGCGCACGACGAGCCGCACCGCACCTTCGAACCAGCGAAGTCGCCGCTGGGCGAACTGGAAATCCTGGGTGGCGGCTGCAAGGGCCACACGCTGGCGACGGTCGCGCTGCCGGCCGCGCCGAACGCGGATGGCTTCCTCGACCTCGAAGCACCGCTGCCCGCAGGCACCACCGGCAAGCAGGACCTGTGCGTGCGCTTCACCGGCGACACGCGCCCGCAGATGTGGGTGCTGGACCGCATCACGCTGCAGCCTCGCTGACGGCCGTCATCGCAGCATGGAAGAGCCGGGCATGTCCCGGCTTTTCTTTTTCCTAGACGCGTGCGGGACGCAGGCGCGCGTCCAGTGTGAGCAGCAGGCGGTGCACGGGCGTCGGCAACGTCGCCAGTCCGGCCAGCACACCCAGCGTGTTCGCAAGCGCATCGCGCGGGTCGGCCATGCGCGTGGCGGTCAGCGTGCCCTGTGCGAACTCCAGGCAGACGCCCAGGGCGACCAGCAGCGCCGCCACGATCAGGCAGCCGCGCCGCGTGGCGAACAACTGCATCGCCGCCGCCGACAACACGCCGTAGGCGAGGAAATGCTCGACCTTGTCGCCGCCTTCCGGCACCGGCGGCAATCCGCTCAGGTTCACCAGCGACAACACGATCACGGCGGCGACGGCCAGCAGCCAAAACCCAAGCCACAGCCGCGGGCGATGGAACGGCTTCAGCGCGAAGACACGGCTCACAGGCGCCAGCTCAGGTCGTTGAACAGGAAGGCCGTGCCGAACTCGACGTCGCTGGAGAATCCCATCACCTGGAAACGCTCGCCCATCTCGCTGGGGAGCGTCAGCCGCTTGGCTTCGTTGCGCAGGCGCAGCAGCGTGGTTTCGTCCGCGCGCGCCTCGGCTTCGTTCAAGCGCTCCTGCAGCCCATTGCCGAGCAGGAAGTTCGCCTGCGTGGTGTAGCCGGCCAGGTCGAACCCGGCCTGCGTGCCCGCCTCGGCCAGCGCGGTGAAGTCGACCGAGGCGGTGATGTCCTGCAGCCCGGGCCACAGGTAGGGATCGTTGTGCACGCGGTGGCGGTAGTAGGCACGCAGCGTGCCGTCGTCGCGATCGGGCTGGTAGAACTCGCGCCGCGTATAGCCGTAGTCGGCGAACAGCATGGCGCCCCGGTCCAGGCCACCCATCACCGCCTGGATCCAGTAGGGCAACTGCGGCAGCAGCTCGGAGCGATAACCATCGGGAAACGGCCGCCCGATGTACCGCTCGACATGGCGCACCGCCGCGGACAGCAGGGCATCGGCCGGGCGATCGGCACGCACGAAGCGGCCTTCGCCATCCATCGCCACGCCCTCTTCGAACACTTCGCCATCGCGCAGCGTGAAGCGCGGCGTCGGCAAGGCATCGATCACTTCATTGGCGAACAACACGCCGCTCCACGTCGCCGAAGGTGGGCCGTCCAGCCATTCCACCAGCTCGAACACCGGCGGAATCAGGCGCTGGCGCAGCCGTTCGCGCTGGCGCTCGCGCAGGTCCGCACTGGGCTCCAGGATCGCGTAGCGCGCCGGCAGCGCATCGAGTTCCAGCAAGCGCTTGAGCATGATGTCGGCGAAGGCGCCGCTGCCGCCGCCGATTTCAACGAACTCGGCTTCGGGACCCAACTGCTGCAGCACCGGGGCCACGGCCTGCGCGACGCAGCTCGCGAACAAAGGACCCAGCTCGGGCGATGTCGTGAAATCGCCCGCCTCGCCGAACTTGGTGCTGCCGGCGCTGTAGTAGCCGAGTCCGGGCGCATACAGGCTGCGCTCCATGAAGCGCGAAAACGGAATGCTGCCGCCCTCGGCGGCGATCTCGTTTCGGATGAAATCAGCAAGGCGTTCGCTGTGGGCGCGCGCCGCATCGTCGGGAAGGGGGAGATCGGCCTGCATGGCGCACCTGGAGCGGAAATCCCGGCCATTGTACGGGCCGTCTAACACTGCGACGGTGGCCCTAGCCAACCCCCGGGACGGCGCATAGAATCGTGATGCACAGCAGCAACGGACACGCCATGACCTATTGCGTCGGCATCGAAGTCAACGAAGGCCTGGTCTTCGCCGCGGATACCCGCACCAGCGCTTCCTTCGACGACGTGCGCGTGTACCGCAAGATGCACGTGTTCGAATGGCCCGGCGACCGCGTGCTCGTCATCATGTCGGCCGGCAACCTGGCGACCACGCAGCTCACGCTGTCCCGCCTGCAGCGCGACATCGACGATCCCACCGCCACGCGCAGCCTGCGCACGTTCTCGCATCTCTACGAGGTGGCGGAATACGTCGGCGAGATGCTGGTGGCCAGCCAGGTGAAGATGAGCGGCGAACTGCAGCAGAGCGGCGTCAACGTGCAGTCCACGCTGATCCTGGGGGGGCAGATCGCCGGCGAGCGTCCCGGCCTGTACATGGTGTACCCGCTGGGCAACTGCATCGCCACGTCGCCGGAAACCCCTTACCTGCAGATCGGCGAGTCGAAGTACGGCAAACCCATTCTCGACCGCATCATCCGCCCCGAAACGCCGCTGGAAGATGCCGCGCGCTGCGCGATGGTGTCGCTGGATTCCACCATCCGCTCCAACCTCTCGGTCGGCATGCCGGTGGACATCGCCCTGGTGCGGAACGGCGACCTGAGGATCAGCCAGCAGATGCGGCTGGAAGCGGACACCCCGTTGTACGCCGAGATCCACGACACCTGGTCGCGCAAGCTGGAAGCCGCCGTGCACAGCCTGCCGCGCTTTCCATGGGAGCCGCAGCAGGCACAGGAAGCGCCGCCGCCGGGCCTGCCCGCCATGCCGCCCCGGCGAGTACCGTCGCGACAGGATCCGGGCGACGCGCAAGGCCAGCAGCAGTAACCGTCCGCCGACGCCGCGAGCCTGCGATGAAACCCTGGGCCGTCGCGCTGCTGGCATTCCTGCTGGGCGCCGGCGTCACCGCGCTGATCCTCGTGATCTGGATGCCACCGGCCTGGCGGATCGTCGCCGGCGCGGCGGGACTGCTCGTCGCCAGCAAACTGGCGGCGGTGTCCGCGGCCGCCTGGCGCGAACGCGGCGACTCAGAGCCGCTCAGCCGTGGAAGTAGCCGGAGGCGACGGCGTCGTGCAACGCGCCGAGATGCCGCTGGATCTCGTCCATGAACGCAGCGGGGTTCCGCTCCGCCAGCACGGCGGGGTCGGCGTTGCGCGTCATGCCCAGCACGCGGTTGAGGTGGCGGTCCACGCCCGGACGTGGCGGCATGGTGGGCAGCACGCTCTGCACGCGCGCCAGGCAGAACTGCACGCTGCGCGGGAATTCGTTGTTCTGCAGCAGGAAGCGCAGCGCCAGTTCGGCGGTGACGCGCTGGCGCACGTGGCGACGGAACATCTGGTAGCCGGCCAGGGAGCGCAGCACGCTCATCCACTGCATGTTCTGGAAGGCTTCGCGGTCGTCTTCGTTGCGCGGAGTGACCAGGCCGGATGCGCCGGCATCGATGATGCGCGTGGTCATGTCGGCCTGTTCCAGCGCCGTGCCCAGCCGCAGGAACTGGTAGCCGATGTCGCGGCTGACATTCGCGCTGAGCAGGCCGGACACCTTCAGGCAGCCGTCGACGATGCGCTGCAGGAAATCGAGCCGGTAGCGGCGGCTCAGGCTGCGTTCCCCGTAGGCGGCGATGTAGAGGTGCAGGTCGTTGATGGCCTCCCACACGTCCTGCGGCAGCGTGTCGCGGATGCTGCGCAGGATCTCGCGCGCCGCGTCGACCGACACGCGCAGCGATGACGGATTGCGCTCGTCCAGCAACAGGAAGCGGATCACGTCGACATCGCCCGCGGCGTCGCCGGTCTCGGGAAAGCACTGCTCGAAGCGCTCGCCCGCGCCGACCGTGTCGATCATCGGCCGCCACGCGAACCGCACCGAGCGCGGCATGTCGAGCTGCAGCTGGCTGCCCACGCCGACCAGCCTCGCGGTGTTTTCCGCGCGCCGCACATAGCGGCTGAACCAGTAGAGATCGTCCGCGACGCGCGACAGCATCAGGCGGCCTCCTCGCCATGGTCGGACAGGTCGACGACCCAGGTGTCCTTGGCGCCGCCGCCCTGCGAGGAGTTCACCACCAGCGACCCCTTCACCATCGCCACGCGGGTGAGGCCACCCGTGGTGACATAGGTGTCCTGGCGCGAGAGCACGAACGGACGCAGGTCGATGTGGCGAGGCGATGGACCCTGCTTGGTGACGATCGGCGCGGTGGACAGCGCCAGCGTGGGCTGGGCCATGTAGTTGCGCGGGTTGGCCTCGATCAGCGCCTTGAATTTCTCCCGCTGGCGCTTGGTCGAGCGTGGGCCGATCAGCATGCCGTAGCCGCCGGATTCGTTGGCCGGCTTCACCACGAGCTTCTCGATGTTCTCCAGCACGTACTTCCGCTCCTTCGCGTTGTGGCAGAGGTAGCTGGGCACGTTGGGCAGGATGGGATCCTCGTCCAGGTAATACTTGATCATCTTTGGCACATAGGCGAAGACGACCTTGTCGTCGGCCACGCCCGCACCCGGTGCGTTCGCCAGCGCCACCTTGCCGGCACGCCAGCTGCGGATCAGCCCCGGTACGCCGAGCACGGAATCCGGATGGAAGACTTCCGGATCGATGAACAGGTCGTCCACGCGCCGGTAGATGACGTCCACGCGCTTGGGCCCGTAGACGGTCCGCATGTAGGTGCAGTCGTCGTCGGCGACGAACAGGTCGCTGCCTTCGACCAGCTCGATGCCCATCGCCTGGGCCAGGTACGCGTGCTCGAAGTAGGCGCTGTTGAACACGCCGGGCGTCAGCAACGCGATCACCGGGGTATCGCCCGGGCGCGGCGACAGCGCCGCGAGTGTGTCGTAGAGCTGGCTGGGGTACTCGTCCACCGGCAGGATCGAGCTGGTCTCGAACAGTTCCGGGAACACGCGCTTGGCCACCATGCGGTTCTCCAGCATGTAGCTCACGCCGGACGGAATGCGCAGGTTGTCCTCCAGCGCGTACAGCGTGCCGTCGCCGTCGCGCACCAGGTCCGAGCCGCAGATGTGCGCCCACACGCCCAGCGGCGGGGTGATGCCGACGCACTGCTCGCGGAAGTTCACCGAATCCTTCAGCAGCATCGCCGGGAACACCTTGTCCTTGACGATCTGCTGCTTGCCGTAGATGTCGCCGATGAACAGGTTCAGCGCGCGCATGCGCTGCATCAGGCCGGCCTCGGTCCGCTGCCATTCGCTGAGCGGGATGATGCGCGGGATCAGGTCGAACGGCAGCGTGCGGTCGACGTTGCGGCCGTCGGAATACACGGTGAAGGTGATGCCCTGGACGCGCGCCACCACGTCGGCGGCGAGCTGGCGTTCGGCGAGCTCGCGGCCGGACAGGCCGGCCAGGTATTCCACCAGGCGACGCGCGGCCGGTCGCGGCCGTCCATCGGCCTGGATCAGTTCGTCAAAGGTCGTGGTGCGGTACTTCGCCCAGTCCATTCGCCTTCCTGCTGTCCCCGCCGGCACATCCGGCGAGGAGTAATGCATCGCAACATGCATGGTCGATGCGCACGCCGTCAAGCATCCGGGCGATGCCGCGTTCTCCTCACATTGCTGGCGGTGCCATGCGCCATTCCGGTGCAACTCAGGGGACAATGCGGGCCTTGCTTCCGGAGCCTGCCATGTCCACAGCGCGTCGCGTCGTCCTGATCACCGGTGCCGCACGCCGCATCGGCGCGGCGATCGCACGTCGCCTCCACGCCGAGGGCCATGACCTGGCGCTGCACTATCGCGGGTCGTCTTCCGACATGCGCACGCTGGTCGGAGACCTGGAAGCGGCACGCGCGGGCAGCACGCTGATGCTGCAGGCCGACCTGGCAGTCTTCGACCGGCTGCCGGAACTGGTGGCCAAGACCGTCGGGCACTTCGGCCGCCTCGACGCGCTGGTCAACAATGCCTCCGCCTTCTATCCCACCCCCGCCGGCGCCACCACCCCCGCGCAGTGGGAGGAACTGTTCGCGGTCAACGGACGCGCGCCCTTCTTCCTGGCGCAGGCGGCCGCTCCGCACCTGCGCGCCGCACGCGGCGCCATCGTCAACATCGCCGATGTCTATGCCGAGAGGCCACGTGCGGACCTGGCGGTCTACGCGGCCTCGAAGGACGCGCTGCTGGCGGTGTCGCGCGGACTGGCGGTATCGCTGGCGCCGGAGGTGCGGGTGAATGCCGTGTCGCCCGGCGCCATCCTGTGGCCCGATGGCGGGATCGATCCCGACGTACAGTCGCGCCTGCTGGCGCAGACCCCGTTGGCGCGCGTCGGAGATCCGGACGACATCGCCGGTACCGTGGCGTGGCTGCTCGGCGACACCGCCGGCTACGTCACCGGCCAGGTAATCCACGTCGACGGCGGCCGGCACATCGCCTGACGCGCATGTGGCGTAGCGTGCGCCATGCGCGCGCTACGGGAACGGGACCGCCTGCGGAGGCGTGTCGTGGTCGGGATGCCCGCGCCACAGCGCCGCCAGCGTATGGCCGCTGCGCGGTTCGACCACGTCGGGTGCGATGTCGACCAGGGGCAGCAGCACGAAGGCATGCTTCAGCTCATCGCGCGGCAGGCGCAGGTTGCCCGGCCCCTGCATCACCCGGTCGTCGTAGAGCACGATGTCGATGTCGAGCGTGCGGTCGGAGAAGCGCGGACCGCTGCGGTCGCGACCATGCGCGTCTTCCAGCGCGTGCAGCCAGTCGTTCAGCGCCAGCGGATCCAGGTCGCTGTCGATGATGGCCGCCGCATTGAGGAAGTCGGTACCGTCGAAGCCGACCGCGCGCGTGCGGTAGACGGGCGACAGCACCACCTCGCCGAAGCGCTCGCGAAGCGCATCCACCGCCACCCGCAGGTGGCGCTCGGGTTCCACATTGCTGCCGAGGCTGAGATAGGCCTTTCCCATGGTTCAGTCCGGCCGCACGCCACGCTCGATCAGCACGCCGACGTTGCGCGCGCCGGTGACCGCACCGGGCTTGCTCAGCTTCAGCCGTACCCATGCCACCCCGAATTCCTCGCGGACGATCGCCGCGCATCGTTCGGCGAGCGTCTCGACCAAGCCGAAGTTCGCCCCTTCGACGAAGGCGATCAAGCGCTTCGACACCGCCTTGTAGTCCAGCGTGTGCACGATGTCGTCGCTCGCGGCGGGAACACGGTTGTCGAATGCCATCTCCACGTCCAGCGCGACGGTCTGGCGGATGCCGCGCTCCCAGTCGTAGATGCCGATGACGGTCTCGATGCGCAGGTCTTCGATGAAAACGATGTCCATGGGGGGCTCTGGATCCGGGTGCGGGAATGGTACGCGCAATCGTCGCGCCCGCTCAGCCCGCGACTCCCATGGCGGCACGCGGCATGCCATCGAGTCGCCGCAGGTCGGCACCGCCCGGCTCCTGGAACACCTGCAGCCCGAACTCCGGGAGGATCGCCAGCAGGTGGTCGAAGATGTCCGATTGGATGCCTTCGTATGCGCCCCACGCCACTGTCCGGGTGAAGCAGTAGATCTCCAGCGGCAGTCCTGTCGGGCCCGGCGGCAGCTGGCGGACGAGCAGCGTCATTCCATCGTGGATGCCATCGTGCGCGCGCAGATAGGCTTCGACGTACGCGCGGAACGTGCCGACGTTGGTGATCCGCCGGTGGTTGACGGTCTCCCTGCCCCGCGCGGCCAGCGAGGTGTTCCATGCCCGCAGTTCGCCGTCCTTGTGCCGCAGGTAGTCCTCCAGCAGGCGGAAGCGGCGCAGGCGCGCCTGTTCGGCATCCTCGAGGAACCGCACGCTGTTCTGGTCCAGGTGCAGCGCACGCTTGATGCGCCGGCCGCCGGACTCGCTCATGCCCCGCCAGTTCTTGAACGACTCGCCGATCAGCTTCTTGGTCGGGATGGTCGAGATCGTCTTGTCCCAGTTCTGCACTTTCACCGTGTGCAGGGCAATGTCGACGACATCACCATCGGCGTGCTGGCTGGGCATTTCGATCCAGTCACCCACGCGGACCATGTCGTTGGAACTGATCGTCACGCTGGCCACCAGCGACAGCAACGTGTCCTGGAACACCAGGATCAGCACCGCCATCATCGCGCCCAGGCCGGACAGCAGGATCACCGGCGACCGGTCGATCAGCGCGGCCACCATCAGGACGGCGGCGACCATGAACACGATGATCTTGAGCAGTTGCAGGTAGCCCTTGATCGGTTTGTCGGCGGCATCAGGTCGACGCTGGTAGACCTCGTTGGCCAGGTCGAGCGCCGCCGCGATGGCCAGCGCGACCGTAAGGATGATGAAGGCGAAGCACACGTTGCGGACCACCGCCACCAGCAAGGGCGGCAAGTCGGGAACGAAGGCGACGCCGGCCGCGAGCACGATGGCGGGGACGACGTTGGCCAGCCTCGGGATGACGCGCAGGCGTACCTGCTGGTCGCCCTGTCCCACCGGCAGCGTGGCAAGCAGTCGGCGCAGGCCGCGCAGCAGCACGCGCTTGGTCAGCCAGTTCGCCAGCCAGGCCAGCGAGACGAGTGCGCCGGCGGCGATGAGGGCGTAGGCCCCAGGATACGGCGCGAGGTGCGCGCGCAGGGCGTCCAGGTGTTCGATCATTCCGTTACCCCTTGAGGCGGTTCATGCGCACCCCGGGGACTGCATTGCGCAGGAGGGTGCGTCGGTTGGCGGAACGGTCACCCTACCCGGACCGCCTTGAACCTGAACGGAACTCGGCTGCTCAGGGCGCCGCGATCCGCGCCACCTGCGGCAGCGTCGCCATGTCCCAGCGTGGCGTGACCTTCACCTCTGCCGTCTCGTGCTGGCCCGCTTCCAGTCGCAACGCACCGGCGAAGGCGATCATCGCGCCGTTGTCAGTGCACAGCGACGGGCGGGGGAAGCAGGCACGGCCGCCGCGCTTGGCCGCCATCTCCTGCAGCCTGGCGCGCAGCCGCTTGTTGGCGCCGACACCGCCGGCGATGACGATGACGTCGCTGCCGGCTTCGTCCAGTGCGCGCTCGCACTTGATGGCCAGCGTGTCGACCACGGCATCCTCGAACCCGCGCGCGATGTCGGCCCGGGTCTGTTCCGCCTGGTCGCTGTCGCGCCAGGCCAGCAGCACCTGCGTCTTCAGGCCGGAGAAGCTGAAGTCCAGCCCCGGCCGGTCGGTCATCGGACGCGCGAACCTGAAGCGGCCCGGCGTGCCCTTTTCCGCCAGGGCGGCCAGTTGCGGACCGCCCGGGTACGGCAGGCCCATCATCTTGGCGGTCTTGTCGAAGGCTTCGCCGGCCGCGTCGTCGAGGGTTTCGCCCAGCAGGCGGTAGCGGCCGATGGCGTCCACCGCCACCAGCTGGGTGTGACCGCCGGACACCAGCAGGGCCACGAAGGGCGCATCGGGCGGGTCGTCTTCCATCAGCGGCGCCAGCAAGTGGCCCTCCATGTGGTGGACGGCCACGGCGGGCACGTCCAGCGCCCACGCCAGGGAACGGGCCACGCCGGCCCCGACCAGCAGGGCGCCGACCAGCCCCGGGCCGGCCGTGTAGGCCACGCCGTCCAGATCGCCGGTGGCCAGGCCGGCCTCGGCCAAGGTCTGGCGGATCAACGGCAGCAGCTTGCGCACGTGGTCGCGACTGGCCAGTTCCGGCACCACGCCGCCGTATTCGGCGTGCAGGGCGATCTGGCTGTAGACCGCATGCGCGCGCAGCCCGGCCGCGCCGGACAGGCCGGTGTCGTAGACGGCCACGCCGGTTTCATCGCAGCTGGTTTCGATGCCGAGGACTTTCATGAGGGGGATCTGGGGTTGCTGGAGGGCGGGGACAAGCCGGCGACACGCCGGGTGGGTTGCAGCGCCGGAGTCAGCCGCTATAATACGCGGCTCACCGGGCGTGCCCGGACCGTTTACACCACCGAGATTACGTATGCCCAGCGTCAAAGTCCGCGAAAACGAGCCGTTTGAGTTTGCGCTGCGTCGCTTCAAGCGCACCTGCGAGAAGGCCGGCGTCCTGGCTGAAACCCGCAAGCGCGAGTTCTACGAGAAGCCGACCCAGGAGCGCAAGCGCAAGGCCGCTGCTGCGGTGAAGCGTCAGCTGCGTCGCAGCTCGCGCGACGTCACCAAGCGCCAGCGCCTGTACTGAGCCGCGTCGCTTCGCAAGAAGCCGGCACGCGCGAGCGTCGCCGGCTTTTTGTGTTTTTGGCGTCTCACGACAGCGTGCCACGCCCCTCCCCCGTTCCCCCGGAGCACACCATGTCCCTGAAACAGCAGCTCACCGATGACATGAAGGCCGCCATGAAGGCCGGCGAGAAGGACCGCCTGGCGGTCATCCGCCTGATCAACGCCGCCATCAAGCAGCGCGAAGTGGACGAGCGGATCGAGCTGGACGACGCCGCCGTGCTGGCCGTGCTGGAAAAGATGGTCAAGCAGCGCAAGGACTCGGTCAGCCAGTTCGAGGCCGCCAACCGCGAGGACCTGGCCGCGATCGAGCGCGCCGAGCTGGCCGTGATCGATACCTACCTGCCGGCCAAGCTGGGTGAAGCCGAGATCCTGGCCGCCATTGATGCCGCCGTCGCCGAGACGGGCGCCACCGGCCCGGCCGACATGGGCAAGCTGATGGGCGTGCTGAAGCCGCGCCTCGCCGGCCAGGCCGACATGGGCCAGGTGTCTGCCCTGATCAAGAAGAAGCTCGCGGGCTGAATGCAGTTCGCGTTCGCGCGCGTGACGCACGCTATGCACCAGATCGTGGCGTTCTCGTAGAGCCGAGCTTGCTCGGCTCGACTCGGCTCCGCACGTCACCGACGACGTCATGGCCGGTCGAAAGCAGCGGAGCAAGCTCCGCTCTACGCACCACGCCGTACAATCGCGGCATGAGCAGTCCTGAGATCAACCTGCGACCCGCGACCCGGGCGGACATACCGCAGATCCTGGACTTCATCCACGGCCTCGCCGAGTACGAAAAGCTCGCCCACGAAGCCGTCGCCACGCCGGCCCTGCTGGAAGCGCACCTGTTCGGCGAACGCCCCGCCGCGGAAGTCGTGATCGCCGAGGTCGATGGCATGCCTGCGGGCTTCGCCCTCTTCTTCCACTCGTTCTCGACCTTCCTGGGCCGGCCCGGGTTGTACCTCGAGGATCTGTTCGTGCTGCCGCCCTACCGCGGGATGGGCCTGGGCAGGCGGTTGATGGTGCATCTGGCGCAGCTGGCGGTGGCGCGTGGTTGCGGGCGTTTCGAATGGTCGGTGCTGGACTGGAACGAGCCCGCCATCCGCCTGTATCGCAGCCTCGGCGCGGTGGGCCTGGACGAATGGACCGTGCAGCGGGTGACCGGCGATGCCTTGTCGGCACTCGCACGCCGCGACGCGTGAACATCAGGGCCACGCCGCCATAACGAACTGCTGACACGCCGCGCGCCACGCTCGGCACATGGAACATCCAGCCCCCTTCCGCACGCTGCGCGCACGAGCACGCACCGTCGGTGAACGTGCCAACCGCAGTCTGCCCGCCGCGCTGGTGCGGCGCTTCATCGAAGCCGACCTGATGACGCAGGCCGCGTCGCTTTCGTTCTACGCGCTGCTGTCGCTGGCGCCGCTGCTTATCCTGCTGCTTTGGCTGACCGCTTCGCTGTATCCACCGGCGCAGCAATCGCTGCTCGACCAGATCCAGCAGCTCGCTGGCCCCAGCGCCGGTACCGTGGCCGAAACGGTGATCCGCAACGCCAGCGACCGGCCGGATGTCGGTTCGCTGGCGGGATGGTGGAGTACGGCCCTGCTCTTCATCGGCGCCACCGTGGTGTTCGCGCAGTTGCAGGGCGCGCTCAACCTGATCTTCCGCACCGATGCGCAACGGCTCAACGGCGCGCTAGCCTGGCTCAAGAAACGCGTTTTCTCGCTCGGCGTGGTGCTGGCCATCGGCTTCCTGCTGGTCGTCTCGATGGTCGCCACGACGGCGCTACAGGTGGTGTTCGCGCGACTGCCATCGCTGCTGCCTGCACTGGGCTATACGACCACGCTGCTGCTGTACACGCTCGCGTTCGCCTTCTTCTACCACTACCTGCCGGACCGGCGCGTGGCATGGAAGCAGGCCTTCCTGGGTGGCGCCATCACCGCGCTGTTGTTCGCCGCCGGCCGCTACCTGATCGGGCTGTACCTGGCCGAAGCGGCGCCGGGCAGCGCCTACGGTTCGATGGGAGCGCTCGTGCTGTTGCTGGTGTGGATCTACTACGCCAGCGTGGTGTTCTTCGTAGGCGCATTGATCACGGCAGTGATCGATGAGCGGAAGCGTGCAGAAGCTAGCGGAAAGGAGTGAGAAGTGAGTGCAAGGCGGCGTTCGCTCCCTTCTCACTCCTCTCCACTCACTCCTTCCAGTCCGCCTGCCTGCTGGTCTGGCCGATGCCGGGATTGAAGGTATTCGTGGGATCCAGCATGCGGTAGAAGTCGGCCAACGCCGGCTTGGCACGGTACAGGTGGCCGACGTTGTGTTCGGCGGGGTACTCGGCGCCGCGCGCATCGAGCAGGTCCCACAGGCGGTGTTCCACCGCCAGCGGATCGACGCCCTTCCGCACGATGTAGTCCTGGTGGAACACGTGGCAGAAGAAGTGCCCGTAGTAGAGCCGCGCGACCATCGTCGTGGCCAGCGCCGCCGGCAGTGTCTCCACCCAGGCGCGGTCGTCGCGGCGCAGGGCGATGTCCAGTGCGACGATGTCCTCGACCTCGGCCGCATGCACCGCGCGATAGCGCACCGCCGCCCCGGCCACCGCGAAGCGCAGCAGGAACGCCTTGCGGCCCTCCTCCGCATCGCAGGCGAAGAAATCCCCCTCGCGGCCACCGAAGAACCCGTGCAGGAACGCGCGTGTCGCTTCTGCATCCCGCGTCGACACCTTCAGCAGCAGGTGGTGCTCGTAGCGGTCGCGGTACGCGCGCAGCCGCGGTGGCAGGTGGTCAGGCAGCTTCGCGGTGAACCATTGCAGCGCGCGATCCGCCAGCCCGTGCATGCCGAACCGTTCGCACACTCCGTCCACGCGGCTCTTCAGTGCGAACGCCGCAGGCACCTTGCCGGTCCCGAACCGGTCGATCAGTAGGAAGGTGTCCTTGCCATAGCGGTCGCCGATGTCGAAGGCGTCGCGGTGCAAGTATTCGCCGGCGATCGGCAGGCGCTCGAAGGCGGTCAGCAGATGACGGCGCACCTCGGTGAGGTCGTCCGGGTCGTTGCTGCCGATGTAGAACACCGACGCATCGTCCCGTTCGAACGTATCCAGCCGCACCGCAAACACCGCCAGCCGCCCCGCACAGCCCGAGGCCTCGTGCAGGCGCGAAGGGTCCGCGTTGTAGCGGGCGGGCGTGGGTGCGTCGACCTCGCGGACGTGGTCGGCATAGCAGGGGTCCGATGCGGCCTGCGCCGGATCGTGGACGATGGCATCGGCACCGTAGTCCCCGGCCTGCAGCCGCGACAGGATCTCTTCCGGTGTCTCGCCCAGCGCGATGCCGAGATGGTTCACCAGCCGCAGCACTCCGTCGTCGCCCCGCTGCGCGTACAGCGCCAGCTCGGTGTACGCAGGTCCGCGCCGCACCAGTGCGCCGCCGGAGTTGTTGCAGACGCCACCGAGCACGGAGGCACCGATGCACGAGGAGCCGATCACCGAATGCGGCTCCCGCCCGAGCGGCGCCAGCGTCTTCTCCAGCACATCCAGCGTAGCGCCCGGCAGGCAGACGACCTGGCGTCCTCCCTCCAGCAGCTGCACGCCGGTGAGGCGCCGCGTGCTGATCAGCACGATGCTCCGGTCGTAACCTTCGCCATCGGGCGTCGAACCGCCGGTCAGGCCGGTGTTCGCCGCCTGCATCAGCACGATGCGTCCCGCATCCACGGTCGCCTGCAGTACCCGCCACAGCTCCAGCAGCGTGCCCGGGCACGCCACCGCCAGCACGGGGCCGTCGCCGAACCGGTAGCCCTTGCGGTAGCGGCGTGTCGCGCGGGCGCCCGTCAGCACGTGCCTGCGGCCGACAACCTCGCGCAATCGCGCCAGCAGGGCGTCGTCTGGAATCGTCTCGAGCGGCATGGGCGCATGGTAGCGCGGCGGCTCGCCAGCCCGGCGTGGCATCCTATGCCCCGCATGGCCCGCATCCCCGACGCCTTCATCGACGAACTGCTCGCCCGGACGGATATCGTCGAGGTGGTGGGCGCGCGCGTCCCGCTGAAGCGCCAGGGCAAGGAATATTCGGCCTGCTGCCCATTCCACGATGAGCGCTCGCCGTCGTTCACGGTCTCGCCGACGAAGCAGTTCTACCACTGCTTCGGCTGCGGCGCGCACGGAACGGCGCTGTCGTTCCTGATGAACTACGACCGCCTCGAGTTCCTCGACGCGGTGGAGGAGCTGGCGCGCCGCAACGGCATGGAAGTGCCTCGCGAGACCCAGCAGCGCAACGAGAACAACGACACCCGCGACCTGTTCAATGCGCTGGAAGCGGCCGCGCGCTTCTTCCAGCGCAATCTGGAGGGCAGCGACAAGGCGAGGTCCTATCTCGACGGCCGCGGCGTGGATGCGGCGATCCGCACGCAGTTCATGATCGGCTATGCGCCGGACGGCTATTCGGCGCTGAAGGACGCGCTGGGCACCGACGATCGCCGGATGAAGCTGCTCGATCGCGCCGGCCTGTTCTCGAAGAACGACCGCGGCCACGTCTACGACAAGTTCCGCGACCGGGTGATGTTCCCGATCCACGACCGACGCGGGCGCGTGATCGCCTTTGGCGGTCGCGTGCTGCAGAAGGACGACGGCCCCAAGTACCTCAACTCACCCGAGACCGCGCTGTTCCACAAGGGCCGCGAGCTATACGGCCTGTGGCAGGTGAAGCAGGCCAACCAGAAGATCGCGCGCCTGGTGGTGGTCGAGGGCTACATGGACGTGGTCTCGCTGTTCCAGTTCGGGGTGAAGGAAGCTGTCGCCACCCTGGGCACCGCGACCACGCCGGAACACGCCGAGCTGCTGTTCCGCAATGCACCCGATGTGTACTTCTGTTTCGACGGCGACGCCGCGGGCCAGCGTGCCGCGTGGCGCGCGCTGGAATCGGTGCTGCCGCGCATGAAGGACGGGCGCCAGGCGTTCTTCCTGTTCCTGCCCGATGGCGAGGACCCCGACACCATCGTGCGGCAGGAAGGCGCGGCCGGTTTCGATGCGCGCCTGCAGCAGGCGACGCCGCTGTCGCAGTTCTTCTTCGACGAACTGGCCAAGGACATCAAACTGTCCACGCTCGACGGCAAGGCACGCCTGGCCGAGCGCGCGCGCCCGTTGCTGGCGCAGATTCCCGACGGCGCGTTCGGCGACCTGATGCGCCAGCGCCTGACCGAGATCACCGGTGTCGGCGCCGGCAGCGCAGGTACGCCGGTCGCCTCAGCCCCGCCAACGTCACGTCGCGCGGTACCCACGCAGGCGGGGCACACCAAACCGAGCCTCGTCCGCAGCATCATCGTGCGCCTGCTGCACAAGCCCGCGCTGGCGTTGTCCATCGAGTCGACGCACGGTTTTTCCGCATTGCGCCTGGCGGGCATGGACCTGTTGCTGGAACTGATCGACCTGGTGCATGCACGCCCCGACATCACCACCGGTGTGCTGCTTGAGCACTTCGCGGAACGCGACGAGGCCGCCGCCCTGCAGAAGCTCGCGATGCAGGACCTGCCCGGCGACGAGGACAGCTGGCGCCAGGAACTCCTCGACGCCGCCGTGCAACTGGAAAAACAGATGCTGCAGCAACGACTCGAGGAACTGCAGGCCAAGCAGCGCAGCCAGGGCCTGGACGAAACCGACAAGTACGAACTGCGCACGCTGCTGCAGGCCCGTATCGGCCGCCACTGAGGAGCCCACGATGATCCGCTTCGCTTCTTTGCTGTTCCTCCTCCTGGCGGGCTGCTTGTCGCTCGCCGCCCATGCCCGCGACTTCACCCAGCCGCAGCCCGGCCTGCACACGGGTGGCCAGCCATCGCAGGACGATCTCGTCCGCCTGAAGTCGCAGGGCGTGCGCACGGTGATCGACCTGCGCGGCGCGCAGGAAGATCGCGGCTACGACGAGGCCGCTGGAGCGCAGCGGCTGGGCCTGAACTACATCGCTTTGCCGATCGCCGGCAAGGACGACGTCACCCCGGCGAACGCGAAAGCGCTGGGCGAACTGCTGAGGGCACAGGATGGCGACGTGCTGCTGCATTGCGCCTCGGGCAACCGCGCTGGCGCGCTGCTGGCACTGGATGCGGCGACGCGGGGTGTGCCACGCGAGGAAGCGCTGGAGCTCGGTCGCAAGGCGGGATTGACGTCGCTGGAGCCGGTGGTGGTGGAGCAGTTGGGAAAACCCTGACGCACCACGGTGAGCATGCTTCCCGTGGGAGCGACGTCAGTCGCGATGACGCATTCATGGCGCTCATTTCGCGACTGACGTCGCTCCCACAACAGCTCAACTTTATCCCGCCGGCACGAACTCGATGCCGGACGCCGCCGCCGCGGGCCGCAGCATCGGCATCGCCCAATGATCGACCAGCAGGAACGCGAACAGCGCCATCAGGTAGACGATCGAGTAGTTGAAGACACGCATCGGAAAGAAGTCGTCCGGCGGATCCAGCAATCGCCACGCGTACCAGAGGAACACCGCGCCCAGCACCAGCGCGCCCCCCAGGTAGAAGAAGCCGCTCATGCCGAACACCACCGGCAGCACCGTCACTTCGACCAGCAGCACCGTGTAGAACAGGATCTGCCAGCGCGTGTACGTCACGCCATGCGTCACCGGCAGCATCGGCACCAGTGCGCGGGCGTAGTCCTCGCGGCGGAAGATCGCCAGCGCCCAGAAATGCGGCGGCGTCCAGACGAAGATGATCAGCACCAGCAGCAGCGCGTGCGGCCAGTCCCACTCGCCCTGCATGCCGGTCATGGTGGCCCAGCCGAGCAGCGGAGGCGCAGCACCGGCGATGCCGCCGATGACGATGTTCTGCGGCGTGGCGCGCTTCAGGAACACCGTGTAGACCACGGCATAGCCGATCAGCGACGCGAACGTCAGGATCGCCGTGATGGTGTTCACCCACAGCACCAGGAGGGTCATCGACAACGCCGCCAGGACAAGCGCGAACACCAGCGCTTGCCACGGCTTCACCTGGCCCTGCACCAGCGGGCGCCACGAGGTGCGCGCCATCTTCGCGTCGATGCGCGCGTCGAGCAGCTGGTTGATCGCGGCGGCGCTGGAGGCGGCCAGCCAGATGCCGAGGAAGCCCAGCGCGCCGCGCAGCAGCTCCGCGCCGTCGGGCAGGCCGTCGATGGCGAGGAACATGCCGACGATCGCGGTGAACACGATCAGCGCCACCACGCGCGGCTTGGTCAGGTCCCAGTACTGGCGGAACGTCGATGCCATCAGTCCGGCCTGCGCAGGCGCGCGGTCAGCGAGACCAGGGTGAACAGCAGCAGCACGGCACCGGCGTTGTGCGCAACGGCCACCGGCAGCGGCAGGTTGAGCTTCACGTTGAGGATGCCCAGCGTGACCTGCGCGGCGATCAGCACCCCCAGCGTCAGCGACCAGCTGCGCATGCCGGGGGTGCGGAACAGGCGAAGCGCCAGCGCCAGCACGTACAGCGCCACCACCACCGCCATCGCGCGATGGGCGAGCTGGATCGCAATGCGGGCCGCGCCATCGAGCACACCGCCTTCGTAGTCCACGCCGATGCCACGCCACAGCACGAAGCCTTCGCGGAAGTCCGCCGGTGGCGCCCACTGGCCCACGCATTTCGGAAAATCCAGGCCGCAGGCCAGGGCCGCGTAATTCGCGCTGACCCAACCGCCCAGCGCAATCTGGATGCCGAGCAATGCCAGCCCGCCGATCAGCCAGCGGCGCAGCACGGTCGCATCGGCCAGCGTGATCGGCCGGCCGGTGGCCCGCCACGCCATCCAGACGAGCAGCGAGAACGTGGTCAGGCCGCCGAGCAGGTGCCCCATCACGACGATGGGCTTCAGCAGCCAGGTGACCGTCCACATGCCGAGCAGCGCCTGGAAGATGATCACCGCCAGCGTCAGTGCACCGGCGCGCGCCAGGTCGATGTTCGTCCAACGCAATGCCGCGAACAGCAGGATCGCTTCGCCGATGACCGCAAGTACGGACGCTTCCACGTGCTCGCCGTGCATGTACAGCGGGATCGCCGCGCCGACCAGCCCGGCGGCGATCAGGATCTGCGCGATGCCCCAGCGCCGGCGGCGCGCGGCGAGCAGCGCCAGCACCAGCACCAGCACGCCCAGCGACGCGGCGAGGTGGCGGTGCACCTGTTCGCGCCACGCCTTGTGGGTTTCGAACGGCCGGATCTCGCTGGCGACGTGGGAGGCCGCTTCATCGACCGCTTTCGGCCACGCGGCACGGCCGTAGCAGGTCGGCCAGTCGGGGCAGCTCAGCCCGGCATCGGACAGGCGCACGAAGGCGCCGAACACGACGACGCACAGCGTCAGTGCGACCGCGAGCCAGGCGATGCGATGGAAGTGCTTGTAGACAGCAGGACGGGAGAGGACGGAGCGGGCGGGGGTAGTCATCATCGGCGGTTCTGTGAGCGGCTCAGATGAGCTTGATCAGCTTGGACACATCCGTGCGCAGGCCGCCCGGATCGAAGCCGGGGGCATAGCGCAGGATGACGAAGCCATGGGGATCGATCACGTAGACCGGCGTACCCGCCGCGTCGTCGACCTGCGGCAGGCGCGCGCGCAGGGGATCGTTGGCGCGCACCTCGCGCAGGGCCGCATGGCGGGGGGCGTCGGCGGGATAGTCGCCGATCCAGAGGATGTCCACTTCGTCGGCGTTGTGGCCGAACAGTTGCCAGACCTTGTCCAGGTCGCGGGCGAGCCGGGTGCAGGCCTGCGCGCAGTCCGGCGCCGGGGCGGCGACGATGCGCCAGCGACGCTCGGCGGGCGTCCAGTCGTAGCGGCCACCGTCGGCCAGCGTCAGCGAAAGATCGCGCGCGTCCGCCGGCGGCTGCAGCATCACCCCGTGGTTCTTGTGCGAGGCGGGTTGCCAGCCGGAGAAACGCAGGATGCCGGCGCCGAACACGGTGCCGAAGAACAACGCGAACAGGCCGACGAGCATCCACCGCCCGCGACGCCGCTGGGCGGGATCGAATGGTTTTGGGTCCATGGACGCATTTTCTCACGCCCGCGGGATCATTGCCCCTTCCGTGCACCACGCCGGCTGCGCCAGGTCAGCACCAGTGCCGTCACCAGCACGGCGCCCGCCAGTCCGAACCACTGCACGGCATAGCCGATGTGGCGCTCCGGGGGCAGCGTGTTGGGCAGGATGTCCAGGTCGCGCGCATAGCCCAGCGGCAGGTCCGGATCCAGCTTCAGCACACGTGGCGCCAATGAAGGCAGGCCCAGCGCCTGGCCGATCTCCTGCCGCTGCAGCGCGATCACCAGCAGGCTGCCATCCGGCTGCGCGCTGGGCAGCGCGTGGGCGATGCCTTCCGATGGCGGCGGTACCAGCAGTCCGGTAATGCGCTGGGTACCCGACAGCGGCGCCACGGCCGGCATCTCGCGGTTGCCCGGCACCGGCAGCCAGCCCAGTTCCACCAGCAGCGGCGCTCCCGCATCGGCCGGCTGGAAGACACGATACGCGCGCACGCCGGGCTGGCGGTCGCGGGTCTGGTTGTCGAGCAGGATGGCCGGCGCAGGCAGGAATTCGCCCTCGCCGGCCGCCCAGTCGTAGGCCTGCGACCGCGCCTTGTCCGCGGCCGACGCCAGCGGCTGCGGCTGACGCTCCGCCAGCACGCGGGCGGTCTCGGCCAACATCGCCTCCTTCTGCTCTGCCCGCCCCCACTGCCAGGCGCCCAGGCTGCCGAACAGCGACATGACCAGCACCGCCAGGGTCCAGCCGACCGGCAGCGGCATGTGGCGGCTCATGGACTGCGTCCGAGTGTCGCACCCACCGCGGGCTCACCCGGGGAGAGCGATAATGCGCGCCTCACTGCCGAAGTCCCGTCGAGGACGCCATGAACGATTCGCTGAAAACCCTGCTGATCATCGCCTTCCTCATCCTCATCGTCTGGAACCTGGGCGCAGGCCTGTACTACATGCTGGTCGACAAGGGCGAGAGCAAGCGCACCGTCAACGCGCTGACGCGCCGCATCGCCCTCTCCGTCGGCCTGATCCTGCTGGTCGTGCTGGCCATCAAGATGGGCTGGATCCAGCCGCACGGCATCAATCCCGGCTGAGCACGCATTGTCCCGCGCGCGGCACCGCGCGCCAACCGGGCAAAAGAAAAGGGCCGGCATTGCCGGCCCTTTCTTCGTTGCGGCGTCGCCCGCGCTTACAGCACGTAGACGAACAGGAACAGGCCCAGCCACACCACGTCCACGAAGTGCCAGTACCAAGCCACGGCTTCGAAGCCGAAGTGATCGTCCTTGGTGAAGTGGCCCTTGGCGCAACGGAACCAGATGATGGCCAGCATGATGGTACCCAGCGTCACATGCAGGCCGTGGAAGCCGGTCAGCATGAAGAACGTGGAGCCGTAGATGCCCGAGCCCAGCGTCAGGTTCAGTTCCTTATACGCGTGGACGTATTCCTCGGCCTGGAAGAACAGGAACACGCAGCCCAGCAGCACCGTGGCGCCCAGCCAGATCAGCAGCTGGCTGCGGTTGCCGGCCTTCAGCGCATGGTGCGCGATGGTGATGGTGACGCCGGAGGTCAGCAGGATCAGCGTGTTGAGCAGCGGCAGGCCCCACGCCGGGATGGTCTGGAACTGGCCGCCCACCTGGCCCGGGCCGGCGCTCGGCCACGCGGCCGAGAAGCCTTCCCACAGCAGGCTGTTGGTCATCACACCGTCGCCTTCGCCGCCCAGCCACGGCAACGCGAGCGTGCGGGCATAGAACAGCGCACCGAAGAAGGCCGCGAAGAACATCACTTCCGAGAAGATGAACCACACCATGCCCATGCGGAACGACACGTCCACCTGGCGGTTGTAGTGGCCGCTCACCGACTCGCGGATCACGTCGCCGAACCACATGAACAGCGTGGCGCACAGGCCGACCACGCCGGCGTAGAACGTCCACATGCCGAACGACAGGTCGTTGAGCCAGCTGGCCACGCCGACCATGGTGACGAACATGGCGATGGAACCCACAAACGGCCACTTGGAGCTGTGCGGCACGAAGTAGATGTTGGCGTCTGGCGATGGGGCGTTTGCCATGGCGATGCTTCCGGTTGCTAAGGCGAAGTCAGGGGGCCGCGAGCGGCGAAGTCGACGCATTGCCCGTGCCGATCTGCGCGGTCAGGGCGTCGTTCTTGAAGAAGGTGTACGACAGGGTGATCGTCTTCACTTCCGCCGGCAGGTCCTGGTCCACGATGAAGCGGACCGGCATGTCGCGGCTTTCGCCGGGTTGCAGCGTCTGGGCGGTGAAGCAGAAGCACTCGGTCTTGGTGAAGTAGCCCGACGCGCGCGCCGGCGCGACCGACGGCACGGCGCTGCCGACGACGGCCTTGTCGCTGTCGTTGCGAGCGAAATACTTCGCTTCGTAGAGCTCGCCGGGCACCACCTGCATGGTCAGCTGTTCCGGCTTGAAGGCCCACGGCAGCTTGGAGTTCACGCCGCCGTCGAACTGCACGGTGACCGTGCGCTTCGCCTTGGCGGCGGCCGCCGCGGCGGCCTGGCCCGGGCCCTGCTCCAGGCGTATGCCGAACACCTTCTCGCAGGCGATGCGATACAGCGGCACCAGCGAGAACGTCAGCACGAACACCGCCATCGCCACGCCGACCAGCTTGAACAGGCCGGCCGAGTTGGACTTCGCCGCCGTCATGCGGCCAGCACCGCGCGGCCGATGAAGGCCACGAAGATGGCGAAGGCGATGCCGCCGATCACCCACGCGGTCCGCAGCACTGCCCTGCGGCGGCGCGCGAGTTCTTCGGGGGTGAAGGCGGGGACGTTCATGCGGTCGCGGTCAGGCGTTCAGTGCGTCACGTCGCCGTGCGCCAGGTCGCCGTCCCGGATGACCGGCGGCGTGGTGAACGTGTGGTGCGGCGCCGGCGACGGCACGGTCCACTCCAGCCCCTTCGCGTTCTCCCAGGCGCGCGCCTCGGCCTTCTTGCCGCTGCGCAGCGAGGACCACAGGATGGCGGCCATCATGAAGGGCGTGACGAACATGCCGAACGCACCGATCGAGCTGATCAGGTTCCAGTCCGCGAACACCGGGTTGTAGTCCGGGATGCGGCGCGGCATGCCGGCCAGGCCCAGGAAGTGCTGCGGGAAGAACAGCAGGTTGACGAACACGATCGTCCACCAGAAATGGACCTTGCCCCAGAACTCGCTGTACATGCGGCCGGTCCACTTCGGCCACCAGTAATAGGTGGCGGCGATGATCGAGAACAGCGCGCCGGTCACCAGCACGTAGTGGAAGTGCGCCACCACGAAGTAGGTGTCGTGGTACTGGAAGTCCGCCGGCACGATCGCCAGCATCAGGCCGGAGAAACCGCCGATGGTGAACAGGATGACGAAGCCCACGGCCCACAGCATCGGCGTCTCGAAGGACAGCGAGCCGCGCCACATCGTGCTGACCCAGTTGAACACCTTCACGCCGGTCGGGATGGCGATCAGCATGGTGGCGAACATGAAGTAGATCTCGCCGCCCAGCGGCATGCCCACCGTGAACATGTGGTGCGCCCACACGATGAACGACAGGAAGGCGATCGAGGCGGTCGCGTACACCATGGCCTGGTAGCCGAACAGCGGCTTGCGGCTGAAGGTCGGGATGATTTCCGACACCACGCCGAACGCCGGCAGGATCATGATGTAGACCTCGGGGTGACCGAAGAACCAGAAGATGTGCTGGTACATCACCGGGTCGCCGCCGCCGGCGGCGTTGAAGAAGCTGGTGCCGAAGAACTTGTCGGTCAGCAGCATTGTCACCGCGCCCGCCAGCACCGGCATCACCGCGATCAGCAGGAACGCGGTGATCAGCCAGGTCCAGCAGAAGATCGGCATCTTCAGCAGGTCGATGCCCGGCGCGCGCATGTTCAGCACGGTGGCGATGATGTTGATGGCGCCCATGATCGAGCTGACGCCCATCATGTGGATCGCGAAGATGGTGAAGGCGACGTTGTAGCCGCCCTGCAGCGACAGCGGCGGGTACAGCGTCCAGCCACCGGCCGGCGCGCCGCCCGGCAGGAACAGCGACATCAGCAGCAGGGTGAAGGCGAACGGCATGATCCAGAAGGACCAGTTGTTCATGCGCGGCAGCGCCATGTCCGGCGCACCGACCTGCAGCGGGATCATCCAGTTGGCCAGGCCGACGAACGCCGGCATCACGCCACCGAAGATCATGACCAGCGCATGCACCGTGGTCATCTGGTTGAAGAACTCGGGGCTGACGAACTGCAGGCCCGGCACCATCAGCTCGGCACGGATGATCACCGACATGCCCGCGCCGATGATGAACATGATGAAGCTGAAGATCAGGTAGAGCGTACCGATGTCCTTGTGGTTCGTGGAGAAGAACCACCGCTCGATGAAGCTCTGCTGGTGACCGTGGTGATCGTCGTGATGATCGACAGCGGTGTTGGCCATGTTCGTACTCTCTTGCAGCTGGTGCGGACGGTCGATCAGCCCTGCGCGGTCGGCGCGGGCGTCTCGGCGGTGGGGGCGGCTTCAACGGCCGGGGCCGTCGTGGCGTCGGCCGGAGCGGCCGGTTCCACCGGCGCGGCCGGAGCGGGTTCGGCGGCCGGAGCGGGCTTCTTCGACGCCAGCCACTGCTCGAACTCGGCCTTCGGCACCGCCTTCACGACGATCGGCATGAAGCCGTGGTCCTTGCCGCACAGCTCGGCGCACTGGCCGCGGTAGATACCGGGTTCCTTGATGTCGGTCCAGGCCTCGTTGACGATGCCCGGGATCGCATCCTGCTTCCAGCCCAGCGCCGGTACCCACCAGGCGTGGATCACGTCGTCGGCGGTGATGACGAAACGGATCTTGGTATTGGTCGGCAGGACCAGCTGGTTGTCGACGTCCAGCAGGTAGTGCGGGTTCTTCGCCAGGTCCGGCTTCTCGCCGCTCTGGCGGATGCGGTCGGACTCGCGGTCCAGCCGGCTGGTGAAGGAGACGTCCTCGCCCAGGTAGTCGTACTTCCACATCCACTGGTAGCCGGTGACCTTGACGGTCATCTCGGCATCGCGGGTGTCGTACATGGCGATCAGCTTGGCGGTGGCCGGCCAGGCCATGACCACCAGGATCAGCACCGGGATGACGGTCCAGATGATCTCGGCCGTGGTGTTGTGGCTGAACTGCGCCGGCACCGCACCCTTGGAATGGCGGAACTTGAACATCGCGTAGCCCATCGCGCCGAACACGATGACGCCGATCACGATGCAGACCCACAGCGCGATCATGTGCGCGTCATAGGCATGCTGCGAGGACGCGGTGACGCCCTTGCCCATGTTCAGCTGCCACCGGTGCGGGTCGGCCGACTGCGCCCAGGCCAGCGCCGGCATCGCCAGCAGCGTGCAGGCCGTCACCAACCGCTTCCACATCCCATTCACTTGCGTCATTGCCTAGACCCCAATGCGTCATCGGTTGCGGCCGCTCGCGGCCGCCAGTAAATCCTGCAACGTGTCCGCCAGCTCCCGGCGTTCGGCCGGCCCCAGGAAGTCGCCTACCCGGACCCGCCTGCCGCTGGATGCCAGCGAAATCCTTTCGCCTTCCCGCTCGATCCCCAGCCGTACCCAGTACGGGTGCGCCCGGAACACCACCCCGGCGTCGGAGGTGACCACCTCCACCGCCTCGGGACCGATGCGGATCTCCTCGCCCCTGTCGCCGCTGCGCCACAGCGCCCTTAGCGCCGTGGCCACGATGGCCGAATGGAGCAATGCAAAGGCCGGCGCGAAGGCATTGCCTCCCCACCAGCCCAGCATGGCGACGATCCACATCGCGCCCGACAGCGCCACGAACAACAGGATGAACTGGCGGCGCGTCAACGCGCGGGGCGGCCGCAACCGGAGCTGCGCACCACGCCCGTCCCACGATGACGGCACCCTTTCGATCATGTCGTCCGCCACACGATCCGGGCTGCGGAAAACCGCTGAATGGTAGCTCCCGGCACACTTTGCGGCAAGTTTCATTGATCCTGCACAAGGCGCGCGAATCCTCCGCAAACGCGGCGCGGCGCGTTCGCGCGGCGATTCCGCGACCGGCGTCACCGCCCGGACGACCGCCCTGCCGCGGCCCGTGCGCGCGGTCGCCGCGGGCATATCCGGCCCGGCCGCGCCGTCCTAAACTAATGGACTGCCTTTGGACTGCCCCGCCGTCATGTCGACCCCTTCGCCTGTCCCCTCATCCGCCGCTCCACCGGTCGGCGCCGTCGTCTCTCCCGAGCTTCCCGCACCCCCCGCCGCGCTGCGCGCCGCCATCACGGCCGCCTGGCTGCGCGACGAGACCGAGCACGTCCGCGAACTGCTCGGACAGGCCCGCCTGCCGGCCGACGAACAGGTCCAGGCGCAGAAGCTGGCCGTGGACTTGGTGAAACGGGTCCGCGCGCGCGCCCAGGACCAGGGCGCGATCGAGGCCTTCATGCGCCAGTACGACCTGGGCAGCGAGGAAGGCGTGCTGTTGATGTGCGTGGCCGAGGCCCTGCTGCGCATTCCGGACCAGGAGACCGCGGACAAGCTGATCCGCGACAAGCTGGGCGACGCCGACTGGGAGAAGCACCTCGGCCAGAGCGACTCGGTGCTGGTGAACGCCTCCACCTGGGGCCTGATGCTGACCGGCAAGCTGGTCAACCTGAACGACCTGACCCGCGCCGACGTGCCGGGCGCCTTCAAGCGCCTGGTCGGCCGCGTGGGCGAGCCGGTCATCCGGCTGGCGGTACGCCAGGCCATGCGGATCATGGGGCACCAGTTCGTCATGGGCCGCACCATCGACGAGGCGCTGGCCCGCAGCCGCAAGGGCGACAACGCCGACTACCGCTATTCGTTCGACATGCTGGGCGAGGGCGCGCTGACCACGAAGGATGCGGCGCGCTACCTGGAGGCCTATCGCCAGGCGATCCACGCGATCGGCCGCACCGGCCCGTTCGCGGACGTGCTGGCGGCGCCGAGCATCTCGATCAAGCTGTCCGCGCTGCACCCGCGCTACGAACACGCCAAGCGCGCCCGGGTGATGCGCGAGCTCGCGCCGGCGATCCTCGAACTGGCGCAGCTGGCCAAGTCGTATGGCATCGGCTTCACCATCGATGCCGAAGAGGCCGACCGCCTGGAGCTGTCGCTGGACCTGATCGAGGCGACGTTCTCCGACGACTCGCTGGCCGGCTGGGAGGGCTATGGCCTGGCCGTGCAGGCTTACCAGAAGCGCACGCCGTACGTGATCGACTTCCTGGCCGACCTGGCCCGGCGCGTCGGTCGCCGCATGCCGGTGCGTCTGGTGAAGGGTGCGTACTGGGATGCCGAGATCAAGCGCGCGCAGATCGACGGCCATCCGGGCTACCCGGTGTTCACCCGCAAGCCGAACACCGACGTTTCGTACCTCGCCAACGCGCGCCGCATGCTCGACCACGGCGACGCGCTGTACCCGATGTTCGCCACCCACAACGCGCAGACCATCGCCGCGATCCGCTTCATCGCCGCAGGTCGCCCCTACGAGCACCAGAAGCTGCACGGCATGGGCGACGATCTGTACGCCGAAGTGGTGCCGAAGCACCGCCTCGACACGCCGTGCCGCGTCTACGCGCCGGTCGGCTCGCACGAGGACCTGCTGCCGTACCTCGTGCGGCGCCTGCTCGAGAACGGCGCCAACAGCAGCTTCGTCAACCGTATCACCGACGAGAACGTCGCCATCGAGGACCTCGTGCGCGACCCGGTGCAGACGGTGTCCGAATTCGATTCCATCCCGCATCCGCGCATCCCGCTGCCGGTCGATCTTTTCCGGAGCCAACCGGCTCCCATCGCCTCTTCTGACAGGAACAACTCCATGGGCGCCAACCTCGCCAACGACAACGACCTGCGCGCGCTCGCCGAGCGCATCAACGCGGCGGTCAAGCCGTGGCGCGCGGCGCCGCTGGTGCCGGGCGCCGTCGTGTCCGGCAACGCGCTGCCGGTGACCAATCCGGCCGACCGCCGCCAGACGGTCGGCGAATGGCAGCCCGCCGACAGCGCCGCCGTCGAGAAGGCATTGGCCAATGCCGTCGCCGCGCAGCCCGCCTGGGATCGCACGCCGGCCGCGAGTCGCGCCGCCATCCTCGAACACGCCGCCAATCTGCTGGAACAGCGCCTGCCCGACTACATCGCGCTGTGCGTGAAGGAAGCCGGCAAGACCATCCCCGACAGCGTCGCCGAGGTGCGCGAGGCGGTCGATTTCCTGCGCTATTACGCCGCGCAGGCGCGCACGCAGTTCGGCGCGCCGGAACACCTGCCCGGCCCGACCGGAGAATCCAACCAGCTGCAGCTGCAGGGCCGCGGCGTGTTCGTCTGCATCAGCCCGTGGAACTTCCCGCTGGCGATCTTCCTGGGGCAGGTCAGCGCCGCGCTCGCCGCCGGCAACAGCGTGATCGCCAAGCCGGCGGAGCAGACCAACCTGATCGGCCACGCGGCGGTGAAGCTGCTGCACGAGGCCGGCATTCCCGAGTCGGTGCTGCAGTTCCTGCCCGGCGACGGCGCCACCGTCGGCGCTGCGCTGACCAAGGACCCGCGCGTCGCCGGTGTCGCGTTCACCGGCTCCACCGAGACCGCGCGCGCGATCAACCGCGCGCTGGCCAGCCGCGACGCCGGCCCGATCGCCACGCTGATCGCCGAGACCGGCGGCCAGAACGCTTTCATCGCCGATTCCTCCGCGCTGCCGGAGCAATTGGTGAAGGATGCGATGGGCTCGGCCTTCACCTCGGCGGGCCAGCGCTGCTCGGCGGCACGCGTGCTGTTCGTGCAGGACGACATCGCCGACAAGGTGATGACCATGCTCGCCGGCGCGATGGATGAACTGAAGATCGGCGATCCGGGCCTGCTGTCGACCGACGTCGGCCCGGTGATCGATGCCGACGCGCTGAAGATCCTCGACGACCACGCCGCACGCATGGCGAAGGAAGCGCGCCTGATCAAGCAGGCGAACGCAGGCGAGGACACTGCACACGGCACGTTCTTCGCGCCGCGCGCGTGGGAGCTGACGTCGCTGGACCAGTTGCACAAGGAAATCTTCGGACCCGCCTTGCACGTGATCCGGTGGAAGGCCGACCAGCTGGATGCGGTTATCGACCAGATCAACGCCACCGGCTACGGTCTGACCCTGGGCGTGCACTCGCGCATCGACGAAACCGTAGACCGCATCGCGGCGCGCGTGAAGGTCGGCAACGTGTACGTCAACCGCAACCAGATCGGCGCCGTGGTGGGGGTTCAGCCGTTCGGCGGCCAGGGCCTGTCGGGCACGGGCCCGAAGGCGGGTGGACCGCACTACCTGCCGCGCTTCGCCACCGAGAAGACCGTCACCGTCAACACGACCGCGGCCGGCGGCAACGCGTCGCTGCTGACGCTGGGCGAATGACGTAACGCGCCGTTTTTCGCCCGATGCCGGACACCGAGCCCCGCCGATGCGGGGCTTTTTCGTGGGACATGACCCACGGCACTGATGCGGGCGGCGGTGTCGCCGCGATCCTGCCGATCCGTGGTCGCCGTCGCTGAACTTCCGCCGCGACTGCGCCAGCATCGCGCCGCGAGCCTGCCGGAATGCGCCGTTTCCTGCGTTCCTGCAGCGACAGGATGTTCAAAGGCCAGCAGGGCTCCACCGACGCATGACGACCGACTTCTACAACCTGCTGCTCAGCGACTGCGCCTTGGCCGCCGTGCTGCTGGTGCTGTTCCTCTACGTGGGCAGGGTCTCGCGCGGCGTGCGCGGCATCGCCACCTGGGGCGTGGCGCATTTCCTCTATTCACTCGGCGCGGCGATGCTGGACGGCACGGCGCAGACGCTCGTGCGCGCCGGCAATGAATCGCTCGCGGACGGCATCGCCGGTGCCGGTGGCGTGCTCGCGTGCGCGGGGCTGGTCGGACTGGCATGGTCGATCATCCAGTTCGTGCAACAGCGCGCGCTGGCCCTGTGGGAACGCGCATTGCTGCCGCTGTGCCTGGGCTTCTCGCTGGCTGGCGTGGCCCTGGGGGGCGGCGTGGAGGCGCAGGGCGCGGCGATGAGCGCCACGGAAGTGATCGTGCTGCTGGTCATGGTGCGGCATCTGTTCGCGCTGCACGGTGCGCCCGACCACGTCCCGGCGCGCCTGATGATCGTGGGTTGCGGGGTGCTGTTGTGGCTGTACGGAGGAGACCTGCTGGCGGCGCTGACCGGACGTTACGGCCCCAACCCGATGTGGGTGAACCTGGACCTGTCCATCTGGTTCCTGCTCAATTTCTGCATGCTGATGCTGGCCAGTTTCCGTGCGGCGGAGCCCTTGCGGCGCGGCGCGCTGTTCGATCCGCTGACGGGCGCCTTGAACCGGCGCGGGCTGGACAACGAGCTGCAGGCGCTCGGCACGCGAGCCGCCGGGGAGCACGGGCTTGCCGTGATCGTGCTGGACCTGGACCACTTCAAGGCGGTCAACGACGACCATGGCCATGAAACCGGCGACCGGGTACTGCAGCGCTTCTCCGACGTGGTTCGCGGCTGCATCCGCAGCGAGGATCTGTTCGCGCGGCTGGGCGGCGAGGAATTCATGCTGGTCTTGCGCAACACGCAGGCCGACACCGCGCACGCCCTGGCCGAACGCATCCGCCGGCAGGTGATGATGCTGGAGTTCGCGCCCGCCCATCGCAACATCCGCGTCACCGTGAGCCTGGGCATCTCGTTCTCCGCCGACCGCCATGCCCCCTGCGAAACGCTGATCCGGCTCGCCGACGAGGCGCTCTACGACGCCAAGCACAAGGGGCGCAACCGGATCGAGGTACGCTGGCATCCCGCCTGAGTAAGAGACCGCCATGCCGCGACGCCATCGCCTTGCCCTCGCCCTCGTCCTGTGCGGCGCCCTGCCGCTCGCTCATGCATCTGCCTACCGTTCGGTCTGCCCGGCCGACCCGGGTCGTGCACCCGCGGGCGAACTGACGGCCACGCGCGTGGCCGCCGCGAAGGCCGACGACGGCCAGGACCGCCTGTACGAGGGCGCGGTGTGGAAGGACGGCGCGCTGTACCTGTCGGATTTCGTGCACAGCGGCCGCTTTCCCTCGCGCATCCGCCGCTTCACGCCGCCGGACCGCTGGGAGACCGCGGTGGAGGACAGTGGCAGCAACGGGCTTGCGCTGGATACGGAAGGCCACCTGATCGCCGCCACGCACGACCGCAAACAGGTTGCGCGCGTCGATCTGGACGACGGCACGCGGACGGCACTGGTCTCGACCTTCGAGGGCGCGCCGTTCAATTCGCCGAACGATCTGGTGATGGCCGCCGACGGCACGCTGTACTTCACCGACCCGGACTACCAGCGCAAGGCCGCGCCCGGTGGCCAGCCGCTGACGCGGGTGTACCGCTATCGCGACGGCACCACGAACGTGGTCGACGACACACTGCGCAACCCCAACGGGATCGCACTGTCGCCGGAGGGCGGCACCCTGTACGTGGCCGGCGGCACCGACGACGGCGATGTGTTGCGCGCCTATCCCCTGCGCAACGGCGTGCCGGGCGACGGACGCGACCTCGCGCGCATCAGCGGCGGCGATGGCCTGGCCATCGACTGCCTGGGGAACATCTACGTGACCGAACACGGCGAACGGCGCGTGCGCGTGTTTTCGCCGACCGGTCAGGTTCTTGCGACCATCCGCGTGGATGCGAACATCACAAACGCGGCCTTCGGTGGCGAGGACCGGCGCACGCTGTTCCTCACCGGCGCGGCCAGCCTGTGGTCGATCGACCTGGACGTGGCGGGGCTGCCGTACTGACGGCAACGAGTGCGCTGTGCGCTGGATGCTCTCGGCGGGAGATGGGTTCGAGCGTCTGGTGGACATAGCGTGCGCCATGCGCACGACGCATGAACCCATCACCGCGCGCCCTGCGCTCAGCACACGCTACGGCTGCTTGATGTTCTCACTCCGGGAAGAGAGCCTGTCCCGTACGCGATACGGCGTGGCGTGGCCGGGGCGCCGGATGCGGGTGTGCGGACCGCTGAGCCTCCACCACTCCGCCTGACCCTCAACCCAACCCCTCTCCCGCCAAGGTAGGGGCTTCAAAGCGCCATGCCGGGCGGGTGCCGGCGTTGCGTGCGCCATGAGCACCATGCATGAACCATCACCGCGGGTCGTGCGCATGGCGCACGCTACGGATCGCGTGTTTGCGAGGGCAAAGAAAAACCCCGCCGAAGCGGGGTTTTTCGTGGTCCGGATCCGTGGTGCGATCAGAACTTGTACTGCATCGACACACCGAACAGGTCGGCGCCGCCTTCGAAGTCGCCGACCAGGCGCGCGCGCGTGCTGGTGGTCAGGTCCACTTCGGGCGTATCGACGATGTCGATCTTCACGTAGCTGGCGCTCAGCTCGAAGTGCTCGGACACGTTCCAGGTCAGGCCCAGCGAGTACCACATGCGGTCCTGGTCGGGCAGGCGCGGGGTGCGGTACGGGCGGCTCACCGGGGAGTCGTCGCGGGCCACGCCGGCACGGAAGGTGAACGCATCGCTGAACTTGTATTCGCCACCGATCGAGTAGAACCAGTTCTCGTCCCAGTTGTACTCCTCGACCGAGTCGGGCTGCGCGGGGTTGTCGAACTCGATGCGGATCTCCTGCAGCGACGACCAGTCGGTGCGGGTGACTTCGGCCATGACGGTGAAGCGGTCGGTGGCGTAGTAGGTGGCGCTGAACGCATCGACCGCCGGGGTCGTCAGGTCGGCACCGCCGCCGCCGTTGATGAAGACGCTGTTGCCCAGCGCGGCGCGGACGTTGGCCGGCACTTCGAACACGGAGTCGCCATCCAGCTCGTGGTCGACTTCGGAACGGTGCGAATAGCCCAGCGACCACTTGTCGCTCGGACGCCAGTTGACACCGACGATCCAGCCCAGGCCGTTGTGCGTGCCGTTGATGCTGGCGAAGCCGTCATTGCGCTGCGGGCCGAACTGCGCGGTCGGGCCGACGCACGCGGCCGGGCTGCGGCTGCAGACGATGGTGCCGAAATCCACGGCGTTGGACAGGGTGACGTCGGCGTGCTCGTAGATCAGGCCGGCGCCGACCGAGAAGCTGTCGCTCAGCTCCAGCGATGCGGCCAGCGTCAGGTCGACGATCTTCACGTCCGATTCCAGCGCGTGGTAACGGCCCTTCCAGCCGTCGTCGTATTCGGTCTTCAGGCCGAACGGCGCGCTGATCATCATGCCGAGCGTCAGGTACTCGAAGTCGCCGCTCAGGGGCAGGATGAACGACGCGGCGGGCACGGCGGCCACGTCACCGGCGTCGCCACCATTGCCGCCGGTCAGCGGCTGCTGGAACGGCGTGCCGGTCGCGGCGGTGCCGTCGCCGGAGAATTCGTAGGACAGGTCGATCGCGGTGAGGTCGGCCTGCAGCGTGCGCTCGGTGAACGTGGACATGACGGCGGGGTTGTTGACCACCACCGAAGCGTCGCCCTTGGCGGAGGCCGAGCCGGCCATCGCGCGACCCTGGGCCTTGACGCTGTTTTCCTTCAACTGGAAGGCGGCCGCGTGCACATCGCCATAGGCGAGGACACCGGCGATGCCGAGTGCCAGCGCGGTGACGCGGGTCAGGTTCTTGGTGAATTCCATCTGTATCTCTCCGGAGACGTGGGTACAAGGATCGTCTGCGTCGCGAAGGCCGGGGTGTGTTGTCCACCTTTCGACCTGCCGGAAGCCCCTCCCGACATACGACGCCGTATGCAGTATACCCGCTAACTAAACTCTAACAATCCGTCGTAAGTCATTGCCCCTATTCAGTTTCGTCGCGATGCACCATGGGCAGCCGGACGGTGAGCAGGTAGAGTTCCGCCGCATGTTCGTTTCGCTCCCCTCCCGTCGCAAGGCGCCCGTCCGCTGGGCCACGCCCACCTTGCTCGTCCTGCTGTCGGCCACGTTCTGTTGGGCGCTGACGCGGGGAGATGCGGCACAGGGCGATCTGCTGATCCGCTGGGGCGCACTGACCGGCGGGATGGTGGCACCGGAGGTCTGGCTGGCGTCGCTGCAGAGCGGCACGGTGCTGCGGCTGTTCACTGCGCTGTTCCTGCATGCGGACTGGGCGCACCTGCTCGGCAACCTGGTGTTCCTGCTGATCTTCGGGCTGCCGTCGGAGCGGGCGATGGGGCCGTGGCGCTTCCTGTTGCTGTTCCTCGTCGGCGGTGCCGTGGCCAACGTGGCGGCGGTCCTGAGCATCGGCACGCCGGACCGCGTCATCATCGGCGCCAGCGGTGCGATATCCGCCGTGATCGGCGCCTACCTGGCGCTGTTCCCCACCGCCAAGCTGGGCGTGGTGCTGCCGCTGGGCCTGTTCCTGGAGTTCGTGAAGGCACCCGCCTCGTTGCTGATCGGCATCTGGGCGCTGCTGCAGGTGGTGTTCGCCTATACCGGCCCGGCGTTCGGTGCGGTGGCGTGGTGGGCGCACATTGCCGGCTTCCTGTTCGGGGTGGTTTTCGCCCTGTTCGTGCGCGCGGCGATCGCACGCCGCATGCGGAAGCGGCAAGGCTACTGAGGGGAGGAGTGAGGGAAGAGGAGTGAGCAGTACAGCCTTTGCTCACGCCCCACTTCTTTCCTCTCACTTCCCTGCCCTCGCTCCTATAATCCCCGCATGAAGAACGCGCTCTACAAGATCACCTTCCACAACCACACCAAGGTCTACGAGCTGTACGCGCGCCGTGTCGCCGCCAGCGCCCTGTGGGGCTTCACCGAAGTCGCCGACCTGGTGTTCGATCTCCACGAAGGGTTGGTGGTCGATCCCACCGAAGAGCGGTTGCGCGACGAATTCGGCGCGACCAGGGTGTTGCACCTGCCCATGCAGAGCATCATCCGCGTGGAGGAAGTTGAGCGGAAAGGCCAGTCCGCGATCCGCGATGCCACCACCGGCGAGAAGGTGGTGACGCCGTTCCCGCTGCCCGCCAAGCCGCGCTGAGCCGCACGGGGTGTTCCTGGCCCGTTGTCCGTGACCCTATGATGCGTCGCTGACCGGTCCGCAATCCGGCAACGCAGGCGACGATGTCCACACCCCAACTGTCGGTCTACTTTTTCCTCCAGGTCGGGGTGATCATCCTGGCGTGCCGGGCAGCGGGCGCGCTGGCGCGACGCATCGGCCAACCCCAGGTGGTCGGGGAAATGATCGCGGGGGTGGCACTGGGACCCTCCCTGTTCGGCGCGCTTGCCCCGGGCATGCAGGGCGCGCTGTTCCCGGCGGCCTCGCTGGACATGCTGTATGTCGGCGGGCAGGTGGGAGTGGGGCTCTACATGTTCCTGGTCGGCACGGAGTTCAACGTGGCCCACCTGCAGGCGCGCTACCGCAGCGCCCTGGCGGTGTCGTGGGCCGGCATCGCCGTGCCGTTCGCCCTGGCCTTCGCGCTGGCGCCGTGGCTGCACGAGGTGCCGGGGCTGTTCTCGCCGCAGGCGCGCTTCCTGGAAACCGCGCTGTTCCTGGGCGCCGCCATCGCGATCACCGCTTTCCCGATGCTCGCGCGCATCATCCAGGAGCGCGGCCTGGCGGGCTCGCCGCTGGGCACGCTGGCACTGACGGCCGGCGCCATGGATGACGCGGCGGCCTGGTGCATCCTGGCGGTGGTGCTGGCGAGTTTCGGAGGAAGCTGGGGCCAGGCCTGGATCGCGATCATCGGCGGCATCGTGTATCTCGCGCTGATGCTGTCGGTCGGGCGCCGCTGGCTGCGGCCGCTGGCCAACCGCGTGCCGCTCGACGGGCCGTTGCCTGCACCGACCTTCGCGGTAGTGATGGCGCTGTTCTTCTTCTGCGCGTGGGCGATGGATGCCATCGGGCTGCATGCGGTGTTCGGCGGCTTCGTGCTCGGCATCTGCCTGCCCCGCGGCGCGCTGACCGACCGCCTGCGTGCGACGCTGCAGACGGTCGTCGTCGTGCTGTTGCTGCCGCTGTTCTTCACCTACTCGGGACTGAAGACGCAGCTGTCGCTCGTCTTCGATGCGGCGATGCTGCTGCCGGCGATCGCGATCCTGCTGGCGTCGTTCGGTGGCAAGGCCGTCGCGTGCTGGGCCGCGGCAAGGCTGGCGGGCGAAACCTCGCGCGATGCGATGGCGATCGGTGCATTGATGAATGCGCGCGGCCTGATGGAGCTCATCATCATCAACATCGGCTTGCAGGCGGGGCTCATCGGCCCGAGCCTGTTCTCGATCCTGGTGGTGATGGCCATCCTGACCACGCTGATGGCGACGCCGCTGTTCAACCGCATCATGCGCAGTGCGAGCGCCGCGGAGGCGGAGCCGAGCGCCCGGTGACGGGCGCGCGCCGTCAGCGCCGCGAGGTACTGCCCGCGCTGTCCGCTTTCGCGGTCGCGGCAACCTTCTTCAGCTCCGCCAACGCGGCCTGGATCGGCGCTTCGCCATCCAGCACATCGCCGGGCGTATAACCGGCGGCGCCTTCTTCATCGCCGCGCAGGTGGCCCGGCAGCGTGGCTTCGGTGATGTACAGCTGGCCATCCTGGCCCAGGACGGCGGCGCCTGGCTTGCCGCCCTGCTCGGGCTTCACGACCACGTCCGGCACGATGCCGCTGGCCTGGATCGACTTGCCGCTGGGCGTGTAATAGCGCGCCGTGGTCAGCTTGACCGAATCGCCGTTGTCCAGCGGCAGCACGGTCTGCACCGATCCCTTGCCGAAGGTGCGGCTGCCCACCACGCGCGCACGGTTGTTGTCGCGCAGTGCACCGGCCAGTACTTCCGATGCGCTGGCCGAACCGGCATCGACCAGCACCACGACCGGTGCGCCGTTCAGGCGGTCGCCGGGCGTGGCATCGAACTTGGAGTCGCTGATCGACATGCGTCCGCGCGTGCTGACGATGTTGCCCTTGTCGAGCAGATCGTCCGCCACCTGCACAGCGGCGAGCAGCAGGCCGCCGGGATTGCTGCGCAGGTCCAGCACCAGACCGCGCAGCTTGCCGTTCTGCTGCAGCCTGTCGATCTGCTTCTGGAAGTCGGCCGCGGTATCGGTCTGGAACGCGCTGATGCGCAGGTAGCCATAGCCCGGTTCCAGCAGGCGGCTGCGTACGCTGGTCACACGGATGGTGTCGCGCACCAGGGTGACGTCGAAGGGTTTGGGGGTACCGTCGCGCACGATGGTCAGTACGATCTTGCTGCCGGGCGCACCACGCAGCGGCTCCATGCCGTCGTCGGCGCTGATCGGCTTGCCGTCGATGGCGGTGATGAGGTCGCCCGACTTGATGCCCGCCTTCGCCGCCGGCGTGTCGTCGATGGGCGACACCACCAGCAAGGTGCGGTCAGGCTGCTGCATCAGTTCGACGCCGATGCCTTCATAGGCACCGTTGGCCTGTTCGTCGAAGGCTTCGGAGTCGGCCTTGTCAAAATACGTGCTGTGGGGATCTAGGTCCAGCAGCAGGCCGCGGATCGCGGACTGCATCAGCTTCTTGTCCTCGACCGGCTCCACATACGCTTCCTTGACCGCGTTGAACACGGCCACGTAGCGGCGGATTTCCTCCAGCGGCACCTTCGCCGGCGCGGTCTCCGCCGCGTCGGGATCGTCGCTGGGCGCGACCACCGGCGGCGTCTCCGGCAGCGGCGCCTGCTGCTGTGCCCATGCCGGCGTGGCGGCGAGCAGGGCGACGGTCAGGATGGCCAGGGGAAAACGCTGCGTCATGCGGACACTCCGGGTGAGGCTTGCGAGGACGCCGCGGCACGGCGCGACGTTCGCCGGATTATGCGTGAACCCGCGCGGCGCGGATGTTCAAGCGGAGTTACGGGCGCCAGCACCGTTCATCGCCGCTGCAGCCACGAGGCCGGATCGACCGGCTGTCCGTTCCGGCGCAGCTCGAAATACAGGGCAGCCTGCCCTTGTCCGCCCGATGTGCCGACGCGCGCGACGGCCTCGCCACGCTTCACCTGCACGCCACTGTCCTTCAGCAGGCTGTCGTTGTGCGCATACAGGCTCATGTAGCCGTTGCCATGGTCGAGGATCAGGATCAGGCCATAGCCGGTCATCCACTCCGAGAAGACCACCGTCCCGTCGGCCACGGCCGTGACCGTGGTGCCAGCGGGCGCACCGATCAGCACGCCGGTGCTGGCGCGGCCATCCGGCAGGCGACCGCCGTAGCGCGCCAGCAGGCTGCCCGACACCGGCCAGCCGAGTCCGCCGACCTTCAGCGGCGGCGCAGACGCCACGGCCGGGCGCGGGGGGGCGTTGTCGCGCGATGGGCGCGCACCGGTGCCGGCCGGGTCACGCTTCTTCGCCGCCGCGGCCTGGGCCGCGGCGCGGCGTGCGGCGGCACGGCGTTCGGCGTCGGCGCGGGCGGCCGCCGCACGCAGGTTCTTCAGCAGTGTCTCGAGCGAGCGTGCGTCCTGGCCGAGCGCTTTCTCCTTGGCGGCGCGATCCTGGTAACGCTCGTCGAGGTCGGCGACGAGGAGGGCGCGCGTCCTGCGGTCCTTTTCCAGCTGCGTCACCTGCTGGCGTTGCCGTGCGCGCGCGGCGTCCAGGTCCGCGCGACGGGCGACGATGTCGCGCTCCACCTCGTCCAGGGCGGCCAGCTCGGTGTTGAGCGACGCGATGCGGTTCGCCTGGTCGCGTTGCACATAGCGATGGTAGGCCAGCAGGCGATGGGCGTCGGCCACGCGATCCTGCGACAGCAGGACCTTCAGCGGCGCGTCGTCGCCCCGCTGGTAGGCTGCGCGCACCAGGGCAGCCAGCTGCGCACGTTGCGCGGCCTGCTGGGCGCGCATGGCATCGCGCTTTCGCTGCAGCTCCTCCAGCGCCGCAGCCTCGCGGCGCAACGCCGCTTCGGTATCGGACAGCGAGCGCGTGGTGCGCCCGACCTGCTCGTCGGCATCGCGCAGCTGGCGCGACGCCGTCCCGCGCTCGCCCTCCAGCTTGCGGCGCTCCTGCGCGATCGACTTCAGTTCGCTGCGCACGCGCTGCAGCTTCTGCTCGGCCTCGCGGGACGTCTGCGCAGGTGCGGCCGCGACGACCGAGAGCGCAGCCAGCACGATCGCGAAGCCTGCGGCGCGCGTGCGGTGCGGCATCAGGGGGCGATCAGGCTGCGGCCGCTCATGTCGGCCGGCTGCGGCAGGCCGAGCAGGTCGAGCAGCGTGGGTGCGACATCGCGGAGCGCACCGCCGCTGCGCAACGTCGCCGCGCGCTCGCCCACATAAACCAGCGGGACAGGACCCACGGTGTGCGCAGTGTGCGGCTGGCCGGTGTCAGGGTCGCGCATCATTTCCAGATTGCCGTGGTCCGCAGTGATGATGAGTGCGCCACCCGCGGCGCGCACCGCGGCATCGACCTCGCCGATCGCCTTGTCCACCGCCTGCGCGGCGAGGATCGCCGCCTGCAGGTCGCCGCTGTGGCCGACCATGTCGGGGTTGGCGATGTTGCAGACGATCGCATCGAACCGGCCCGAGCCGATCGCCGCCACCAGCTTCTCGGTCAGTTCGGGGCAGCTCATTTCCGGCTGCAGATCGTAGGTAGCGACCTTCGGGCTGGGAATCAGGATGCGTTCCTCGCCGGCGAACACATCTTCGCGGCCGCCACTGAAGAAGAACGTCACGTGCGCGTACTTCTCGGTTTCGGCGATACGCAGCTGGGTCAACCCATGTTCGGCCAGCAGCTCGCCGAAGGTCTCGCGCAGGTCGTCCGGCGCGAACGCCACCGGCGCCGGCAGCTTGGCATCGTATTCCGTCAGGCAGACGTAACGCGCCAGCGCCGGCACGCGCCGCTCGAAGCCGTCGAACGCCGGCGACACGAACGCCGCGGTCAGCTGGCGCGCGCGGTCGGCGCGGAAATTCATGAACACCACCGCATCGCCATCGGCCATCGGCGTTGCGCCGTCGATGACGGTGGGCAGCACGAACTCGTCGTTCTCGCCGCGCGCATACGCGGCTTCCAGCGCGGCCACGCCACTGGCGGCATGGTGCTCGCTCTTCGCCTCGACCATCGCATCCCACGCCAGCCGCACGCGGTCCCAGCGCTTGTCGCGGTCCATCGCGTAGTAGCGCCCGCTGACCGAGGCGATGTGCGCATTGCCGAGCGTCGCGCATCGGTCCTGCAGCGCACGCAGGCTGGGCTCGGCCGACTTCGGCGGCGTATCGCGGCCGTCGAGGAAGGCGTGGACCGCGACGCGCGGAACGCCCTGGCGCTTGGCGAGGTCGAGCATCGCGAAGATGTGCAGTTCATGGCTGTGCACGCCACCCGGCGACAGCAGGCCGAACACGTGCAGGGTCCTGCCGTCGGCCTTGGCCGCGTCGCACGCGGCGACCAGCTCGGCGTTGGCGAAGAAGCTGCCGTCTTCGATCGCGGCGTCGATGCGGGTCAGGTCCTGGTAGACGATGCGGCCCGCGCCCAGGTTCATGTGGCCCACTTCCGAATTGCCCATCTGACCGTCCGGCAGGCCGACATGGCGGCCTTCGGTATGGATCAACGTGTGCGGCGCGGTCGCCAGCAGGCGGCGCCAGTTCGGCAGATTGGCCTGCGCCAGCGCGTTGTCGGCGGGATCTTCACGGTGCCCCCAGCCATCCAGGATCAACAGCACGACAGGCTTGGGGCGCTTCACGGACGGGGCAGATGCGGACACGGGGGAGATTCCAGTGACTTCAGGCAGGTGACGATTGTAGCGAAGCATGGTGCCATCCACTCCGGCACGGCGGTGTTTAAACCCTCCGTCACGCCGGTGCATCAGACCGATACGAGACCACCCAAGAGGCAACCCCATGATCCGTCCCCGCACCGCCCTGCTGCTGACCCTGGCCCTGGCCGCCACGCCCGCGTTCGCGCAGCAGGAAATCTCCAAGGTCAACGGCAGCATCACCGCCGACGCCGGCCAGACCTACGGCGACCTGGACACCGTCAACGGCAGCATCCGCATCGGCGAAGGCGCCACCACCGAAGACGCCAGCACCGTCAACGGCAGCATCAACATCGGCGACAAGGCCGTGGCCGAATCGCTGGAGACCGTCAACGGCTCGATCCGCGCGGGCAAGGACGTCAACGTCCGCAAGGACGTCGAAACGGTCAACGGCAGCATCTTCATCGATCGCGGCGGCGTGGTCGGTGGCGACATCGAAACCGTCAACGGCGCCATCGGCATCGTCAGCACGCAGGTCGGCGGCGAGATCACGACGGTACGCGGCGACATCACCGTCGGCGTCGGTTCGAAGGTCCGCGGCGGCCTGCGCGTGCAGAAGTCCACGGGCTTCTTCAACACCGACAACAAGAAGCCGCCGCGCATCGTGATCGGCCCCAACGCCGAGGTGACCGGCCCGCTGTTGTTCGAGCGTCCGGTCGTGCTGTACGTGCACACCAGCGCCAAGATCGGCCCGGTGACCGGCGCCACCGCCAAACCGTTCAGCACCGACACCGCACCTACCGAGTAACCCCGCGCACGGGCGGTCCGGCACGGGTCCGGGCCGCCCATTGTGGCTAGAATCGGGATTCCGTTCGTTGAGGAATCCCGATGCCCCGCAAGTTGATGCTGGTGCTTGCCGCCACCGCCGCCCTGGCCGCGTGCAAGCAGGAACCCGAGGCGCCCGCCGCGCCGCCGGAAGCCGCCACGCCGCCCGCCGCGGCGCACACCTTCACCGCCGACATCACCGAGGCCGACTTCGCCGACATGGTGAAGACGCTGTCGTCCGAAGCATTCGAGGGCCGCGCGCCCGGCTCGGCCGGCGAAGAGAAGACCGCCGCCTACCTCGAGGCGCAGATGAAGCGCATCGGCCTGCAGCCGGGCAACAACGGCAGCTACTTCCAGGACGTGCCGATGGTGGAGACCACCGCGGACGAATCCGCCACCACGCTGAAGCTGACCACGGCCAAGGGCGCGCGCGACCTGACGTTCGGCACCGACTATGTCATCGGCACCCGCACCGGCCAGACCGACGTCAAGCTGGATGCCAGCGAGCTGGTGTTCGTGGGCTACGGCGTGGATGCGCCGGAGCAGCAGTGGAACGACTACGCCGGCCAGGACTGGACCGGCAAGACCGTGGTGATGTTCGTCAACGATCCCGGCTTCCATGGCAAGGACGAGACGCTGTTCGGCGGCAACCGCATGACCTACTACGGCCGCTGGACGTACAAGTTCGAGGAAGCCGCACGCAAGGGCGCCGCCGCCGCGCTGATCGTGCACGACACCGCCGGCGCCAGCTACGGCTGGGACGTGGTGAAGAACTCCTGGGCCGGCCCGCAGTACGACCTGCCGGCGAAGGACGATCCGGAAAAGCGCATCCCGCTGCAGGGCTGGCTGAGTGCCGACGCCGCGAAGCAGCTGTTCGCCGATGCCGGCCTCGACCTGGACGCGGCCTATGCCAACGCCGGCAAGCGCGGCTTCAAGCCGGTGCCGCTGAAGGCGCAGGTGTCCGCGACGCTGAAGAGCAGCATCACCGAGAAGACCTCGCGCAACGTGATCGGCGTGCTGCCGGGCAGCAGCAAGCCCGACGAAGCCGTGCTGTACATGGCCCACTGGGACCACCTGGGCAAACATGAAGGCGAAGAGGGCGACAACATCTACAACGGTGCGGTCGACAACGCGACCGGCGTGGCCGGCATCCTGGAGATCGCCGAGGCGTTCGCCCACCAGGATCCGAAGCCCGCGCGCTCGGTGGTGTTCGTGGCGGTGACGCTGGAGGAGTCCGGCCTGCTGGGCTCCAAGTACTACGTCGCGCACCCGACCTTCCCGCTCGACAAGATCGCCGGCGTCATCAACCTCGACGCCATGAGCGTGGGTGGCAAGTCGCGCGACTTCGTGGTGACCGGCAAGGGCAACTCGCAGCTGGAAGACATGCTGAAGGTCTACGCCGACCAGCAGGGCCGCGTGCTCGCCGAGGAAGGCAACCCGGCCGGCGGCTACTACTTCCGCAGCGACCACTTCAATTTCGCCAAGGCTGGCGTGCCGGCGCTGTACGCCAAGGGCGGCAACGACCTGCTGGAAGGCGGCGTCGAGGCCGGCAAGGCGGCGAGCGAGGAATATGCCAAGCGTTATCACCAGCCGAGTGACGAAATGCACGCGGGATGGAAGCTGGACGGCGTCGTGCAGGACCTGCAGGCACTGTATGGCGTCGGCAAGGACCTGGCCGTGGCCGGCACCTGGCCGAACTGGTACGAAGGCAATCCTTTCAAGGCGGCTCGTGACAAGATGCGTCCGGCAGCGCCCGCGACAAAGTAAGCCACGCGCTCAGCTGCAAACGAAGACGGCGCCGAAGGGCGCCGTTTTTGTTCCTTCTCCCCGCGTGCGGGGAGAAGGTGCCCGGAGGGCGGATGAGGGGCGAGCGCGATGATGTTCTGCGCGATGTTTCTCCGCCATCGTCGAACTCGGCAATGCGAGTGCGCGATCCAAGACAATGCCTCCGTTCGCCCCTCACCCGCCCTTTCGGGCACCCTCTCCCCGCTGCGCAGGGAGAGGGCAACCGCCCATGGACTCCCCACTGCCGTACCCACTACCCTGCGCCATCCTCGGAGGAAACATCATGTCTATCGCTTACTGGTGCATCCTGGTCACCGCACTGCTGCCGTACCTGTGGGTCTTCATCGCCAAGCGCTCGGGCGAGCGCTACAACAACCGCAATCCGCGCGCATGGGTCGCCAAGCAGGAAGGCAACTACAAGGTGCAGCGCGCCAACGCGGCGCACCTCAACGGCTTCGAAGCGTTCCCCGCCTTCGTCGCCGGCGTGCTGATGGCGCAGCTGGCCGGCGTGCCGGCGGACACCATCACGCCGCTGGCCATCGCCTTCGTGGTGGCGCGCGTGCTGCACGGCGTGTTCTACCTGGCCGACAAGCAATCGCTGCGCAGCTTCATCTGGCTGATCGGCATGCTGTGCGCCGTGGCGCTGATGGTGCTCGCGGCGATGCGGGTGGCGTGACACTGCTCTCTGTGGGAGCGACGGTAGGAGCGACGTAAGTCGCGACCGCACGCTGCGGCAGTCCTCAGCGCTGCTGGACAAGAGCATGCATCGGACAGGCCGCTCTTTGTCTGGCGATCCCGACAATTCATTTCTGCGGTCGCGACTTACGTCGCTACTACAGGAAGAGCATGGCTAGCGTAGGTCGGCTTCCCACCCGAACAGCGCATACGCCTTCAGGAACTCCGCATCCAGCGGCGCCACCGCTTCGATGCGTTCGCCGGTCGACGGATGCGGGAACGACAGCCGCACCGCGTGCAGCAACATGCGGTGCACGCCCTGCATGCGGAAGTGGCGGTTGTGCCGGCCATCGCCGTGGCTGGTGTCGCCGATCAGGTGATGGAAGGCGTGCTTCAGGTGCCGGCGGATCTGGCGGAAACGCCCGGTTTCCGGCTGGCAGCGCAGCAACGCGTAGCGTGACGTATCGAAGTCGCCCGACGGCAGCGGCAGTTCGCCGGTCGCCAATCGTACGAAGCGCGTCAGCGCCGGCTTCTTCTCCGGCTTGCCGGGGCCGCCATCGATGGGATGGTCGACGATGAAGTCCGGCTCCGGCCAGCCACGGCACACGGCCAGGTAGTCCTTCTCCACCTCGCGCGACATCAGCACTTTTCCCAACGTGGATGCACTTTCGCGATCGAACGCCACCAGCAGGCAGCCGCTGGTGGCGCGGTCCAGCCGGTGGATCAGGAAGATCGGCTCGCCGAACTGCGCACGCAGGCGGTCGGCGACGAAGTCGGTCTCGCCGCGCGCCAGCTTGCTGTCGTGCGCCATGACGCCCGCCGGCTTGTTGACCACCGCGATGTACGCATCGGCGTAGAGCACCGGCAATGCACCGTTGTCTGCCGTCATCTCACCGTAATCCATGAATATCAGTGCCTGCCAAATCTGCGAAACTCCGCGTTCGCCGCACGCGATGGACGCACGCGGCCCCGAAGGAGGATTGAGGATGTCGTCACCCCGCTTCATTGTCGCACTCGGACTGGCCATCACGCTGGCCCTGGGTACGCCCACCGCACTTCACGCGCAGACGTCGGTACCGAAAGGCGTCGTCGCCGGTCCCAGCATCGAGGGCATCAGCGAGTACACCCTGTCCAACGGACTGCGCGTGCTGCTGTTCCCCGATGCCACCAAGCCCACCGTGACCGTGAACCTGGTCTACGGCGTAGGTTCGGTGCACGAGAACTACGGCGAGACCGGCATGGCGCATCTGCTGGAGCACCTGCTGTTCAAGGGCACGCCCACGCAGTCGGACATCAGCGGCGAAATGAAGAAGCGCGGCATCGACTTCAATGCCACCACCGGCCTGGACCGCACCAACTACTTCGCCTCCTTCCCGGCCAACACCGACACCCTGGAGTGGGTGCTGAAGATGGAAGCGGACCGCATGGTCCACTCGAATGTCGCCAAGAAGGACCTCGACAGCGAGATGACCGTGGTCCGCAACGAGCTGGAGGCCGGCGAGAACAATCCCGGCGGCGTGCTGTTCCAGCGCATCCGCTCCACCGCGTTCCTGTGGCACAACTACGGCAACACCACCATCGGCGCGCGCAGCGACGTGGAAGGCGTGCCGATCGACAAACTGCAGGCGTTCTATCGCCAGTGGTACCAGCCGGACAACGCCACCCTGGTGGTCGCCGGCCGCATCGACAGCGCCGACGTGCTTGCCCGCGTGGCGCGCCATTTCGGCCCGGTGAAGAAGCCCGCGCGCGTGCTGCCGCGCTTCTACACCGTCGAACCCGCGCAGGACGGCGAGCGCGAAGTCACCGTGCGCCGCGTCGGCAACCTTAAACTAGTCGCCGCGTCCTACCACACGCCCGCGCTCGCGCATCCGGACAGCGCTCCGCTGACCGTGCTGGCCAACGTGCTGGGCCACACGCCGGGCGGACGCCTGCACAAGACCCTGGTCGAAGCCAAGCTGGCCGCGGCCGCCGGTGCCAATGGCGAGTCCATGCGCGACCCGGGCCTGCTGACCGCCATCGCCGTGTTACCCAACGACGGCGATGCGGCCAAGGCGGAAGCCGAACTGCTGAAGCAGGTCGAACAACTCGCGGCACGCCCGATCACCCAGCAGGAAGTCGATGAAGCCAAACAGCGCATCGCCAACGCGTACGAGCTGTACTTCACCGACGTCAATGCCGTGGGCATGGGCCTGTCCGAGTTCCAGTCCGCCGGCGACTGGCGCCTGCTGTTCACCAGCCGCGATGCGGTGGAAAAGGTCACCGTGGCCGACGTCGACCGCGTCGCCGCTGCCTACCTGAAATCCAGCAACCGCACGCTGGGCCGCTTCGTTCCCACGCCCACGCCGGATCGCGTGGAGATCCCGGCTGCACCGGCGGTAGCCACCCTGGTGGACGGCTACACCGGACGCGCCGCGGTAAGTGCCGGCGAAGTGTTCGATCCCTCGCCGAAGAACATCGATGCGCGCACGCAGACCTTCACCCTCGGCAGCGGCCTGAAGGTGTCGCTGCTGCCGAAGAAGACCCGCGGCGGCACCGTCATCGTCGATGCGAACTTCCGCTTCGCCGACGAGGCTGCGCTGAAGGGTCGCGAAAGCGCCGCCGGTATCGCCGGCGCCATGCTGATGCGCGGCAGCAAGACGATGACGCGCGAGCAGATCGACCAGCGCCTGGAACAGCTGAAGACGCAGGGCAGCGTGGGCGGCAGCCTGCAGGGCGCGAGCATCGGCCTGCAGACGCGGCGGGAGCACCTGGCCGATGCCCTGGCATTGGTCGCCGACGTGTTGCGCAACCCGGCCTTCCCGGAGAGCGAGTTCGAACAGCTGCGTACGCAGGCCCTCACCGGCATGGAAGCCTCGCGCTTCGAGCCCGGCGCCATCGTCGGTCGCGCACTGGGGGAATACTTCGACCCATGGCCGGCCGGCCATCCGCTGCATGCGCGCACGCTGGACGAATCGCTGACCGAGCTGAAGGCGCTGAAGCTCGACGACGTCCGCGCGTTCCATCGCGATTTCTACGGTACGTCCAACGGTGAGATCGCCATCGTCGGCGACTTCGACCCGGCTGCCGTGCGCGCGCAGCTGGAGCAGCTGTTCGCGGGCTGGACCTCGGGCAAGCCCTACGCCCCGATCGCCACGCAGTACACCGACGTGGCGGCGAAGCAGGCGCGCTTCGAAACGCCGGACAAGCCCAACGCGGTGCTGCTGGCCCGCCACAACCTGCCGCTGAAGGTGACCGATGCCGACTACCCGGCACTGGTGGTCGCCAACCGCATCTTCGGTGGCGGCGCGCTGAAGTCTCGCCTGGGCGACCGCATCCGCCAGCAGGAAGGCCTGAGCTACGGCGTTTCCAGCGGCGTGCGCGCCGACGACAGCCCGAGCGGCAAGGACGACGCCGGCAGCCTGAGCATCCAGGCCATCGCCGCGCCGGAGAACATGGCGAAGGTGGAAGCGCTGGTGCGCGAAGAGCTGGCCAGGCTGGTCAAGGACGGCATCACCGCCGAGGAACTGAAGGACGCCGTGGCCGGCACGCTGACCGAGCGCCAGCAGGCGCGCGCCGAAGACGGGACTGTCGCCGGCATGCTGACCGACCAGCTGTTCTATGGCCGCACGATGCAGTTCACCGCCGATCTGGACGCGAAGTACGCGGCGTTGACGGTGGACCAGGTCAATGCCGCCATCCGCAAGCACTTCAAGCCAGAGGCGCTGAGCGTATTCCTGGCGGGCGATTTCGCCCGCAAGGCGGCGGCAACACCCGCGGCGACGCCCACGAAGTAAACCGCATCAAGTGACGCGGAACGGCCCCGCAAGGGGCCGTTTTCGTTTTCACGCTCGCAGAAGATCCTTTCCCGCAGATGTTCCCCTCTCCCCTGCAGATGTTCTCCTCTCCCCGCGCGCGGGGAGAGGGTGCCGAAGGCGGGTGAGGGGCGAACGGAGAGGCGACGTACACCGCGCCCGCACTGTCGCCAGAGGCGGCCGCGACGACCCATCCCGCGTGCCCGCCCATCGCGCCCGCCCCTCATCCGCCCTCCGGGCACCTTCTCCCCGCCGCGCGGGGAGAAGGGAACCCATTGCGAGCCCCATTCGTCTCACATTGAGCTCTGCGCGCAAGGCTCCGGGCCTCATCGATGGCACTCGGAATCCCGACGATGGGCTTCCGAAAGCGATCGACGATGCCTTGGCATGCCATTGATCGGTTTCTGAGACCCATCTCTCTCACATTGAAAGCCATCGATGGCACATCCAGACCCATCGATGGGTTTCGGAAACCGATCGATCGCTTTCCGAAGGCCATCCCATCGCCTTCCGAATCCCATCGATGATGCTCGCGACGCCATCGATGGCACCTTGCGCCCCGCGTCTGGCATTCCGGGCCCCATCGTCGGGGCGCCGAGGGCGATCTTTTGCCCGAGCGGCTACGGCAGTCGCAGCGTCACCACCACCGGAAAGTGATCGGACGGATAGCGCTGGTGCCAGCGCGTCGTCACCGACGTGGCGGACTTCGGCGTCACGCCTTTCACGAAGATCCAGTCGATCCGACGATCCGCGGCGCCGGTGAATCCATGGAACGTGGCGTCGCTGCCCTCGACGCGCGGCGCTGTCGTCCATGCATCCTGCAACGTGCGGGCGAGCACCGCATGCGCCTCGCTGTCCGGCGTGGTGTTGAAATCGCCGGTCAGCACCACCGGCACGTTCGCGGGCAGTGTGGCGATGCGCTGCGCGATGGCGCTCGCGCCCTTCACCCGCGCTGCTTCGTCCTGCTCGCGGTACGGCAGGTGGGTGTTGAAGAAGTAGAAGCGCTTGCCGTCGCTGCGCTGCTCGAACAGCGCCCACGTCACCATGCGCGGATAGAGATGGTTCCACGTGATGCTGCCCGGCACGTCGGGCGTGTCGGATAGCCAGAAGTCACCGGATTCGACGACCTTCAGCCGGTCCTTCCGGTAGAACACGCCCATGTGCTCGCCGCCGCCATCGGCGTTGCGGCCACGGCCGAACCAAGCGTACTGCGGCAACTCGCTCGCCAGGTGTTCGGCTTGCAGCTTCACCAGCTCCTGCAGGCCGATCACGTCGGGCTGCTGCTCGCGCAACATGCGCACGGCGAGCGGCTTGCGCGTCCCCCAGTAATCCACGCCATCGCTTTCGACGGGCAGGCGGATGTTGAAGCTCATGATGCGGAGCGGTGTCTCGTCCGCGATGGCCGGCATGGCGACGGTGGCCAGGATCATCCCGATCAGTAGTGAACGCAGCAGTGGCATGGTGATCCTCCGGCTCGACTCGCTCCAGTATAAGAACTGCGGTAACGTCGCGCTCCATCGGGGAACTGGGAAGTTCGATCATGCAGGGAATGAAGTGCATTGCCGTCCGTTCCGCCTGGTTGCTGTCTGCTTTCGTCGCCGCGCCGTTCGCACACGCACAGGAGGAATCGCCTGCGCCTGTCGGCGACGCACAGGTCACCAAGGCGCTGCTCGATGCGGAAGCCACCGGGCGGGCGATCTACCTGCATGACCAAGCGGCAGCGGTCGCTTCCGATGCCGTAACCGGAATCGAGTCGTTCCGGGAAGACGGAAAGCGGGGACGATTGGGAGGCTGGATCACCGAACAGCGCGAGGAAGGCATCGTGGTGACCTTCGTCAGCAGCGAGCCGGTGCCTCGCGCAAGATACCGGGCTACGGTATCGGCTGACGGCCGCGTCGTGGGAGACGCCTTTGCGCTCGCCGAGCCCGCTGCATTGACGGAGTACGAACTGCGCGCCGCGCATGCGCGCACGACGGCGTCTACGGCGACGTTCGAGCCCTGCTCGCGGACGTACAACACAGTCGTGCTTCCAGCTGCCAACGACGCGAGCGGCTGGAATGTCTATCTGCTGCCCGGGACGACACAACCCGGCGTGGTCCCGATCGGCGGCAGCTATCGCCTTGATATCGATGCGTCGGGAGAGAACATCATCAAGCAGCGGCCCTTCACGCGGACCTGCATCGCACTGGAGAGCCCGCCCGAGGACAAAGCCAGAGAGACCGTCGCCCTGGCGATCACGCACTTGCTGGATCCCACGCCCACGGAAGTGCACGTGTTCTGGAGCCTGTGGGCACGAACACCGCTTTATGTAGCCACGTCCGAGGGCAACTGGCTGATCGAGGCGGGCAGCATCTCATTGGTGAGTCGCCGCGAGGCATCGACGAAATGAAGAAGGCCATCCCTTCCGCAACGTTCATTGCCTTGGTGCTGATGCATGCGACCGGAGCGGCTTCGGTGCCTGCGCCACCACCACCGGTCATGAGCGAGCAAGCGGCTGCGGCCTGCGCTCTCGCGCGTTTGAAGCCCTTTGTGGGCCCTTATGGCATACAGCAGCGCTGGCCGGTCATGACAGCGCTGCCGCAGGGTCGCCGGCACGCCGCTGGGGTCATGCTGTCCGACACCGGGCCGGTGGCGGATGGATACCAGCACTTCCTGCATGTCGACGTTCAGACGAATGCCGTCTACATCGTGCAACAGGGCGGCTTCGCCGGCACGACCAAGGTCTACGGCCCGCTGCCGTTGCCGTACTGCAAACCGGGTCCCGCGCCGACCAGTAAACCCGCCTCGCCGCACTGACCGGCGAGGCGTCCCGCCGGATCAGGCCGATCGTCGCTGTCCGCTGTGCTGGCCTTCGGCGATCTCCTCCACCAGCTTGGCGCAGAACGCAGGCAGGTCCTTCGGCGTACGGCTGGTGACCAGGCCCTTGTCGACAATGACCTCATCGTCCTTCCAGTTCGCGCCCGCATTCTCCAGGTCCTTGCGGATGTTCGGCACCGACGTGACGGTGCGACCCTTCAGCACGTCCGCGTTGGCGAGCACCCAGGGACCGTGGCAGATCGCGCCCACCGGCTTGCCCGCCTCGAAGAAGTCACGGGTGAATGCCAGCGCCTGGTCGTTCACGCGCAGGGCATCGGGATTGAACAGACCCCCTGGAATGACCAGGGCGTCGTAATCCTTCGCACTCACCTCGGACAGGACGTGATCGACCGGCACCTGGTCGCCCTTGTCGAAGTGCTTGAAACCCTGGATGCGCCCGCTTTCCAGCGAGACGATGTCGACCTGGGCCTGGTGTTCCTTCAGGGCCCGCATCGGTTCGGTCAGCTCGGACTGCTCGAAGCCGTCGGTAGCGAGGATGGCGATGCGTTTGCCGGTCAGGTGGCTCATGGGGAGGACTCCCGTGCGAATGAAGCATCACCCTATCGCGCGCCGCGCGCACGCCACGCGAAGGAATCGTTGCGCCCGCGTCAACGCGGCAGCCGCCATGCTTCAATGGGGCCTGTCCCCCTCGAACGCGTCAGCATGCAGAACCGCGTGATCGTCGTGTTGCGCAGCGTCGCCGCGCTGGTGCTCGCCTTCCTCGCCATTCCGCTGGTGAACGTGGCCGGCGGCGAACTCGCCGCGCTGTTGGGCCTGCCTCGCGGGGGCGATGCGCGGCTGGCGTACGACCTGCTGTGGGTGTGCCTGGCCGGCGTGGCGGGCAGCGCGCTGATGGTCGGCGTCGCGGTGGTAGCGAAGACCGCGCATGCGTGGGCGCTGTTCGCGTTGTACCTGGCGCTGGATGTCTACGCGACGGGGTTGGCGTGGGATGACTTCCCACGCTGGTTCACTCTCGCCTGTCTGCTGACACTGCCCGTGCAGGTGTGGCTGGGCTGGTGGCTGGTGGTTGGGCGACGAGTGAGGAGCAAGTAAGGGCGTCGAAGCGTGCGCTCACTCCTCACGTCTCTTTCTTCGTTCCTCGCTTCATCGCCTGGGCCACGCCGCCAGCAGCGCCCACAGCCCGCCGATGCCGGCGATCCATGCGGAGGCGGGCACCGACAGGATGCTGGGGCCGCCTGCTTCCAGGCCATAGAGCACGGCCGCCACGATCAGCAGGCCGACGCCGAGGATGGCGGCGACCACGCGGCGCTGCATGCCCTTCATGGTCTGCGCGAGGTCGGTGAGGTCCTTCGAGCGCAGCGACAGTTCATGGCGGCCGTCCACCTGCTGGCTCAGCCAGGCGTGCACCAGGCGCGGCATGTCCGGTGCGTGCGTCATGATTTCAGGCAGCCGCTTGCGGAATTCCTGCGCGGCGCGCTGCGGGCTGTAGCGTTCCAGGAGGATGCGCTCGAGCACCGGCTTGGCCACGGCCCAGATGTCGATCTGCGGGTCCAGCTGGCGGCCCACGCCCTCGATGTTGAGCAGCGTCTTCTGCAGCAGGATCAACTGCGGCTGCAGCGTCAGCTCGTAGCGCTGCGCGGTGCGGAACAGCTTGGCCAGCACCTCGGCAAGCGAGATCTCGCTGAGCGGGCGGGTGAAATACGGTTCGCAGACGGCGCGTGCGGCGGCTTCCAGTTCGTCGATGCGGATGTGCGACGGCATCCAGCCGGCCTGCACGTGCAGCTCGGCGATGCGGCGGTAGTCGCGGTTGAAGATGGCCATGAAGTTCTCTGCGAGCCAGTACTGGTCGTCGCGCGAGAGCTGGCCCATGATCCCGAAATCCAGCGCGATGAAGCGCGGATCGGTCCTGCGTTCCGGGTCCACCCAGATGTTGCCGGCATGCGCATCGGCATGGAAGAAATTGTCGCGGAACACCTGCTGGTAGAAGACGCGCACGCCCTTGGCCGCCAGCGCGCGGCGATCGATGCCGGCGGCATCCAGCGCGACGATGTCGTCGGACGGAATGCCGCGCACGCGTTCCATGGTCATGGCGCGCTCGGCGGTGTGCGACCAGATCACCTCGGGCACGTAGAGGTCCGGCGACTCGGACCAGGTGCGCCGCAACAGGCTGGCATTGCCGGCCTCGCGCTGCAGGTCGAGTTCGGCCGCCAGCGTGTTCTCGATCTCGGCGACGATCTCGCGCGGGCGGATCTTGTCGGCATTCGGATGGGCGCGCTCGACGATGGCGGCGACGCTTTCCAGCAACGCGATGTCGCCGGCGATCTGCTTGCGGATGTCGGGCCGCAGCACCTTCACCACCACCTCGCGCCCGCCGGGCAGCGTGGCCGCATGTACCTGCGCGATCGAGGCGGACGCCAGCGGCGTCGTGTCGAAGTGTTCGAACGCCTCGTGGATGGGCCGGCCCAGTTCCTCTTCGACCAGCGCGCGTGCGCGATCGCCGTCGAAGGGCGCGACACGGTCCTGCAGCAGGGTCAGCTCTTCGGCGATGTCGGGCGGGATCAGGTCGCGGCGGGTGGACAGGATCTGGCCGAACTTGACGAAGATCGGGCCGAGTTCCTGCAGCGCCAGCCGCAGGCGCGCACCGCGTGCCTGCGCTGCGATTTCGGCCGATGCCCGCGGGACGAACGGGCGCGCCAGGCGGAGCCAGGGCTCGACCGGGGTACCGTCGAGCAGGTCGTCGAGGCGATAGCGCAGCAGTACCCGACCGATGCGGCTGGCCCGCAGCACGGACTTCATGCGCGATGCTCCACGCGCGCCGCCAGACGGCCTACGCGTACCGCCAGGCGCTCGACATCGTCGCGGATCGCATCGACGTCGTCATGGAAGGCATTGAGTTCCTCGCGGCCGACGACGTCGCGCGATTCCTCGGTGAGATAGTCGGCGGCGCTCTCGGCCAGGTTGGCGGAGGCCGTGCGCACCTGCTGCAGGCCGGCGCGGACCGCGTTCGCCACCTGCACGCCGATGACATCGCCGAACACACGGGTGAACGGCAACGACCAGTCGGGGTCGAAACGGGTAGCCAACGTCTGCAGCCGGCGCGCGAGGTCGGCATCGCCGGATACCTTGACCTTGCCGACGGGCGTGGCGTGGTCGCGGCGTAAGAAGGGCAATTGGCCCAGCAAGCCACCCAGCGTGCTCTGCACGGCCAGGTCGGCTTCGAGGACTTCACTGGCAGGTCCCACCTGCAGCAGACCGCCACCGACGGTGATGTCCATCGCGAGCGGCGGGGTATCGACCCTCAGCTGGATACGGCGACCTTCCAGCGGAAGCAACGCCGCGGACATGTCGGGATCCAGCGCCAGCGCCTGGTTCAGCGCGGTTTCCAGCGCCCGGCCGGCGAGGGGTTTCAGAACATCGAACGGAGACAGGTCCATGCCGTCATTCTAGCGGCAAACCCTGTACGCCCCGCCCGCCCGTCCGCCTGCTTCATGCAGGCTCGGGGCGGGCTCGACGGCATCATGCCGTCCCGGCGGAGAGAGACGGTATGCGTCAGACGCGCTTGCCGCGCAGCAGCGAGATGATCGCCAGGATCACGAAGACAACGAACAGCACCCACGCGATGTTGGTGGCGGCGCCGGCGATGCCGCTGAAACCCAGCACGGCGGCGATGAGCGCGATGACGAAAAAGATGATGGCGTAGCGCAGCATGGAAACTCCCTTTGGCATCTGGCCAGTGGTACAGCCGGTAGTGGCGTGCGCCATGCTGGTATGCCGGGAGTCATCGCCGCGTGAGTGTCCGGAGCGCCGATATGGACGGGCTTCAGCGTCGTGATTCGGACGTGAAGGAGAGCGGGCGGTGCGGTCTCAGACTGGATGGTCGCGCAGCCAGGCCCGCAGGCGCGCGAACCCTTCCTCCATCGACACGCGCGGTACGTAGCCGAAGTCGCGGCGCGCGGGCGCCATGTCGTACCAGTGCGCGGTACTCAGCTGCTCGGCGAGGAAGCGCGTCATGGGCGGCTCGCCCTTCAACGGCAGCACCGTCCATAGCGTCTCGCACACCGCGCCCACGCGATACGCGGCCTTGAACGACAGGTGCTTGTCCACGCGCGGCGCGCCGGCCGTTTCCAGCAGCGCGTCGAGCAGCTTGCGCATCGGCCAGGGCTCGCCGTTGGAGATGAAGTACGCCTTCCCTGCGCAGGCGGCGCCCGGCGCGAGATGGTCGAAGGCATCGAAGTGCGCCTGCGCGGCGTTGTCGATGTAGGTGGTGTCGACGTGGTTCTCGCCGCTGCCGACAATACGCAGGCGGCCGGCGCGCGCACGCGACACCAGGCGCGGGAGGATCTGGTGGTCGCCCGGGCCCCAGATCAGGCGCGGGCGCAGCGCGACCGTCGCCAGCGCAGCATCGTTGGCGGCGAGCACGGCCTTCTCGGCGATCGTCTTCGTCGTCGCGTACGGCGCCTTGAAGCCTTCGCCGTACTGCACGTCGTCAGCCGTGCCACCTTCGACCGGATGCGTGGCGCGGTGGGTCACGCTGGGCGTGGAGGTATAGACCAGCCGGCCGATGCCGTGCGCGCGGCAGGCATCGAGCACGTTCTGCGTGCCGACCACGTTGGCGTCGTGGTAGCTGCGATAGCTCCCCCACGCACCGGCCTTGGCGGCGTTGTGGAAGACCGCATCGACGCCATCGGCAGCGTGCCGCACCGCGTGCGCATCGGCGAGATCACCCTGCACCTGGCCCACGCCGAGTTCGCGCAGCACCGGGTAGTAGCCGCGATTGAGGCTGATGACCTCGTGCCCGCGCTCGACCAGGCCACGGCACAGTGCCTGGCCGAGGAATCCACCGCCGCCGGTGACGAGGATCTTCATGCGTGTTGCTCCTGTTGCGTGGCGGCCCACACGGCCAGTGTCTCGCGGCCGATCTTGGCGTTGTGGCGGATGTCGACGGGAAAGCCCGGGTGCGGCAGGAACACGCCGATGCGTGCGGTATGCGGAAGGCGCGCGCCGATCTCGCGCAGTTCGGCTTCGATGCGCACGTGATCGGCGACCACGCCGGGCATCAGCTCGTAGCACAGCACCGGCCGCTGCCGGCCCGCCTCGCCCACGCCGACCAGCGCGGTGCGGCGGACCTGTGGATGCGTGTTGAACACGGGCTCGACCTGCTCGGTGTAGAGCGGACCGTCGGCGGTCTCCACGCGCTGCGTCTTGCGCCCGCAGAACCACAGCCGGCCTTCGCCATCGAACCAGCCCACGTCGCCCATGCGATGCACGATGCGCTCGCTGCCGTCGGGCAGCGCTTCGCGGATCTTGGCGATCCGCGTGGCCGCGTCGCGGCGGAAATAGGTATCCGTGGCGGTGGGGCCGGCGACGGTGATTTCGCCGACCTCGCCATCGGGCACGACGACGACGTCGCGCCAGTCGGCGATCGGCGCATCGACGGTGCGGATGATGCGGACCTCGTTCGGCGGCACGGCGCGACCGACGCAGGTGCCGGCACCGGCTTCGGTCGACGCGCGCGTGGATTCCAGTTCGCGGCCTTCGATGACGGCAACGGGCAGGCACTCGGTCGCGCCGTACGGCGTCCAAAACTGCGCACCCTCGGGGAGCAACGTGCGGATCTTCGCCACGGTATCGGGCGGCACCGGCGCACCGGCGGACGTCACGCGCTGCACGGTGGGCAGCGGTGCGCCGTGGTCGGCGAGCACCTTCATCAACGCCGGCGAGCCGAACAGCTGGGTGACGCCGAAGCGCGCGATGGCCGCATGCAGTTTGTTCGGGTCGGCACTCGCGGGCCGGGTGGGATCCATGTCGGGGATCACCGAGGTCAGCCCCAGCGCGGGATCGAACAGCGCGAACGGCGGGAAGGTCGGCAGGTCCACGCCGCCAGGCTGCATGCCGAACGCGTTGCGCAGCAGTTCGATCTGGGCTACGAAATGGCGGTGGCGGTAGACCACGCCCTTCGGCACGCCGGTCGAGCCGCTGGTGAACAGGATGCCGGCCACATCGTCGGGCGACGTGTCGGCGAGCTGCGGACCCGCGCCACTGCCGCGCGCTTCGATCTTCGCCAGCGTGGTGCCGCCCCAGGCCCAGCGCGTGCCGACGGTGACGATCTTCTTCGCCGACCTGGCCCAGCCCAGCACGCGGCGCGCGACCTGGGCCAGCGGAATGCCGATGAAGGCCTCGGGCTCGGCTTCGTCCAGGCATTGCTTCAACGCGCGGCGGTCGATGCCGGGGTCCACCAGCACCGGCACGGCGCCGGCCTTGAACAACGCGAACATCAGCAGGAAGAACTCCGGCGTGGGCCGCACCATCACCACGGTGCGGCTGCCGCGGCCGATGCCGTACGCACCCAGGCCGGCGGCGATGGCGTCGCTGCGGGCATCGAGCTGCGCGTAGGTGAGCTCGCGGGTGTAGCGGCCAGCGCCATCGGGGCAGCGCATGGCCACGCGGTCGGGCTGCTCGCGGGCCAGCCGGGGCAGGCTGGCGGCGATGTTGCACGGATCGGTCATTCGGGCATTGTCGCCGCTGGGCGGTACTTGCGTCAGCCCGCGGCGTTGGCAGAATGCGCGTCCCGCCCGCGCCCTGACGCCCGCCCACGCCGATGCACCCATGCCTGACCTGCGGCGCCTGCTGCGCCCACTTCCGCGTGAGCTTCCACTGGAGCGAGGCGGACCCCGACCAGGGCGGCGTGGTGCCGATCGAACTGACCGAGCCGCTGCGCGTGCACGAGCGGGTGATGCGCGGCACGTCGCAGAAAGAGCCGCGCTGCGTGGCGCTGGACGCCGACATCGGCCGCTACAGCCGCTGCACGATCCACGACCGGCGCCCGTCGGTCTGCGCATTGGTGCCCGCCTCGCTGGAGTTCGGCGAGCGCAGCGCGCAGTGCGACAAGGCGCGGCTGGCGCATGGCCTGCCGCTGCTCGAGGCAGCTGACTGGACGGGCGTGGTGGACGCCGAGAAGAACCCGCTGCCGGAGTTCTGACCCTTCTCCCCTTGCGGGAGAAGGTGGCGCGCAGCGCCGGAAGAGGGGACGCGAGCGCAGCGAGCGCTTGGCAGCCCGCAATCAGAGGCAAAAGCGCCCCTCATCCGCCTTCGGCACCTTCTCCCTGCTGTCGCAGGGAGAAGGAATCAGGTTAATGGATGACGATCCAGGAAGTCGCGGATCAGCGGCACCAGGATCTCGTGCTTGTCTTCCAGCACGTAGTGGCCTGCGTCTTCGTACGCGTGCACTTCCGCGTTCGGCAACGCGGCGCGGAAACCGTCGAGGAAATGCTTGTCGAACACGAAGTCCTTCAAGCCCCAGCCCAGGAACGCGGGCCGGTCGGCGAACGAGGGCAGCGCCTTGCCGGCGGCTTCCAACAGCGGCCACGCCTTGTCCTTCGGACCGAGCGGGATGTCCTGCATGAAGCGGATCGTGGAGATCCGGTTGGCCCAGGTGTCGTACGGCGACACGTAGGCGCGGCGCACGTCGGCGGGCATGCGGCGTTCGACGCCGATCCATGACGCGCCGGCGGAGAACGCGTTGAAGCCGCGGATGATCCACTCGCCGATCTTCCAGTCGCGGCCGAGCCCGATCTGCCAGGGCATCGCCTTCGCGGCGGGCATCGGGAACGCGGCGGTGTTGGTGACCACCAGGCGCTTCACCTGCGCGGCGTGCGAGAGCGCCCAGCCGAAACCGATCATGCCGCCCCAGTCGTGCACGGCCAGCGTCACCGGGCCGGTGATGCCGAGGTGGCGGAGCAGCGCGGCGACGTCGTCCACGCGCGACTGCAGGGTGTAGTCGTAGCGGCTGTCGTCGGGCTTGTCCGAAAGGCCCATGCCGATGTGGTCGGGCACGATGCAGCGGTACTTGTCCGACAGCCCCGCCACCAGCGTGCGCCAGTAATAGCTCCACGACGGATTGCCGTGCAGCATCACCACCACCTCGCCGTCGCGCGGGCCTTCGTCGAGGTAATTCATCGACAGGCCCGGGCGGACCTCGAAGCGCTTCGGATGGGAGGGATAGCCGGGAAGGTTCATCGCGCGTGGCCGCCGTCAAAGAAAAGGGCCGGCGAACCGGCCCCTGGAATGCGAATGCCGGGTGGGATTACCACTCCACCTCGGCCATCGTGCAGTTCAGGCCCGAGCCGATGCCGAGCAGTGCGATGCGGTCGCCCTTCTTCAGCTTGCCCAGTTCCTTCAGCTTGCTCAGCACGATCGGCACGCTGGCCGGGCCGATGTTGCCGTGCTCGGTGAAGATGGTCATGACCTTCTTCGGGTCGATGCCGAAGGACTTCACGAACGCCTGCGTGTGCGGGCGGCTGACCTGATGGATGACGAACTGGTCCAGTTCGTCCACGGCCCAGCCCAGCGCGACCTTGGCGGCGGCGAAGGTCTTGGTGGCCAGCTTCATGCCCTCGATCAGCAGCATGCGGGTATCCGTGACCATGCGGTCCAGGTTGCCGCGGCAGAGCTTGTTCCACTCGGTCGCCGAGCGGGTCACGCCGCCCTTGTAGCGCGGGGCTTCCGGGGCCAGCGCGCGGCGCGTCAGCACCATCGCCACGGCACCGCAGCCCAGCGTCAGCGCAGCCAGTTCGTCGCGGAACTGCTGCTCGGTCACGTCGGGGGCGTTGAGGCGCTCGATGGTCTTCTCGTAGACCAGGTTGGCGGTTTCGCCGTCGACGACCAGGGCGTAGTCGATCTCGTCGCGCTCCAGCATGCGCGCGGCGATGTCCATGCCATTGATGAAGGCCAGGCAGGCATTGGCGACGTCGAAGGTCTGGCAGTGGTCGCCCACGCCGAGGTTGCCGCAGACGATGCTGGCCGTGGACGGTTCCAGGTAATCGCGGCTCACGGAGGTGTTGACCACCAGGCCGACCTTGTCGGCGCCGATGCCGGCGTCGGCCAACGCCTTCTTCGCCGCCATCGTGGCGGCGTCGGACGCCTGGGTGTCGTCGTCCCACAGGCGGCGCGCATGCACGCCGGCCACGTCGTTCAGCACGTCGGTCTTGATGCCCAGGCGGTCGAGCGTGGGCTGCAGCCGGGCGTTGATTTCGGCGGACGTCAGCGTGTGCGGCGCATCGATGTGCGCCAGTCCCGCGATGGAGACATTCTTGAAGAGCATCGAGGTTAGCGCCAAGGCTCAGGCGAGGGGGCCGACAAGGGTAACGGCTTCGGGCCTTCACCGCATCTTTACGACCCGGAGGAGCAGGCGCTGCCGGCCCTCAATTGTGACTCAGTTCACACTTCATCGGCCGCAGCGATAGGCCGCGAACCGCTGCTCGCCATTCGACGGATCGCCCAGCGGCTGCAGCGTGTCGGCCTGCACGCCGGGCGCTTCGTTGCGGGCGAGGGTCTCCAGTTCGTCGCGCACGCGCAGGGCATTGCGCTCGTAAAAGGCCACGTTGCCCGGCACTTTCACGGTGATCTCGCTGCGCTTCTCGCAGCCTGCCGGCGCGGCGCCGGCGGGCAGCACGCGGACGTTCTTCGCGTTCGGGGCCAGATGCACCCAGGTGCAGGCAGAGAGCAGCACGGTGGAGGCGGCGGCAAGCAGGACAACACGCATGAGGGTCACCTTGGGCGAGGGTCCGGTCATTCTGGCCGATGCCGGATGAATCGATCCGGGTCGTGCGCCGCCCCTCGGCGACCGGGGCGGCGCAGACCGGGGGGCTTACTTCTTCTTGACGTTGCCGTCGGCGTCCAGCTCGACGGCATCGCCCAACTGCAGCGCGCGGACCGACTCGCCCACCTTGGACAGGTCGCCCACGACCACCCAGGTCAGCGACGACGGCGACAGCGTGGCCGCCGCCTTCGCGACATCGGCGGCCCCGATGGCTTCGTTGCGGGCCTTGTACTGCACGATGTAGTCGTCCGGACGCCCATACCGCTGGTTGGAGGCGATCTGGGCCAGCACCGCCGAGGCGGTCTCATACGCGCCCGGAAGCTCCAGGGTGTTGGCGGCGCGGATCTTGGCGATCTCTTCCGGCTTGGCCGGCGCCTGGCCGGTGGCGAACTGGCTGATCTCCTTCTGCAGTTCCTTCATCGAATCGGCGGTGCGGTCGCTCTGCACCGCCGCGCTCGCCCACCACGGACGCTGACCGAGGGTGTTGCGCGCACCACTGTAGGAGCCGTAGGCCCAGTGCTTGTCTTCGCGCAGGTTCATGTTGAGGCGCGAGCTGAACTGGCCGCCCAGCACGCCGTTGGCGAAGTCGAAATCGATGGTGCCCGCATCACCGGTCGGCGGCACCAGTTGTGCGGCATAGACGTTGGACTGGATGGCGCCGGGCTGGTCGATCAGGAACACGCGTGCCTTGGCCGCGTTGGCGACCGTCGGTACGGCGGCGAGCTTCGGCGCATTGGGGGCGGCCTTCCAGTCGCCCAAGCGCGCTTCCAGCAGCGGCACGATCTCGGCCAGCGTGGTGTCGCCGACGATGGTGATGCGTGCCTGCGACGGCTGCAGCCAATCGCGGTGGAACGCCGCCAGGTCATCGCGGCTCAGCGAGGCGATGGAAGCCTCCGTGCCCGAACCGGTGAACGGAATGGCATAGGGATGCCCGGCGCCGTACAGCAGCGGCGGCAGCGTGCGCAGCGCGGCGGTCTGCGGGCGTGCCTTCTCCTGTTTGATGCCGGCGATCCAGGTCGCGCGCACGCGCTCGATTTCCGCCGGGTCGAAGGTCGGGCGGCGCAGCACGTCGGCCAGCAGGTCCAGCGACGGCGCCAGCTTGTCGGTCAGTGCGGACAGGCCGACCGAGGCCGAATCCAGGCCGGCGCCCGTGGTCAGTTCGGCACCCAGCGCTTCCTTGCGGGCGGCGAATGCAAGGGCGCCGTACTGGCCGGCGCCTTCGTCCATCATCTGCATCGCGAAGCTGGCGGTACCGAGCTTCTTGCCGACGTCGGCGGCGTAACCCCCGGGGAATTCGACATTGATCTGCACCACCGGCGTCTCATGACGCTCGGCCAGCGTGACCTGCATGCCGTTGGACAGCGTGGCGCGCTGCACGGCCGGGAACTTCAGGTCGGGGAAGGTGGTGGTCTTCGGCACACCGGTGCTGCGATCGACGTCGGTCTTCACCGTCTTGAACTTCGGGTCGACCTTGGGCGCGGCGGCCGGCGTGGTGGCGGGCGCCGCGAACACGGTTTCCGGAAGGGCCGATGCCGGCGTCTCGCTGGGCTGCACGAGAATGGTGTGCGAACCGCCGCTCAGCCACTTCTTCGCCGCGGCCTGCACCTCGGCCGGCGTGGCGCTCGCGTAGATGGCGAGGTCTTCCTTGTAGCAATCGGGCTTGCTCTGGTAGACGGCGCACGACGCCAGCACGTCGGACTTGCCGCCGAAACCGCCGATGCGCTCGATGCCGCGCACGAAGCTGGCCACGCCGGAGACGCGGGCGCGCTCGAGTTCCTCGGCCGTCGGACCCTGGGTGATCAGCCGCTTCAGTTCCTCGTCCAGCGCCGCCTCGACCTTGGCCGGGTCCACGCCTTCCTTCACGGTGGACATCAGGAAGAAGGTGCCGCTGATCTCGCTGCTCCACTGGTAGGCGCTCGCCTGGTCGGCGATCTTCTCGCCGTGCACCAGGCGCGTGTCGAAGCGCGAAGCCGCGCTGCCGCCCAGCACCTGCGCGAACAGGTCGAGCAGCACGGCGTCCCTCGTGCCCATTTCAGCGACCGGCCAGGCGCGATAGACGCGGACCTGCGGCACGCGGTCGGGAATGGTTTCGCGGGTGTCCTTGGCGTGGGTGGGAATGTTGGTCTTCATGTCCGCCAGCGTGGCGCTGGCCGGGATGTCGCCGAAGTAACGCGTGACCTTTTCCTTGGCGGTGGCGACGTCGATGTCGCCGGCCAGCACCAGCACGGCGTTGTTCGGGCCGTACCAGCTGCGGAACCAGGTCTTCACGTCGTCCAGCGTGGCGGCGTCCAGGTCGGCCATCGAGCCGATGGTCTGCCAGCTGTAGGGATGTCCGGCCGGATAGAGCGCTTCGAACATGCGCGCGCTGATGCGACGGCCGTAGGGCTGGTTCTCACCCTGGCGCTTCTCGTTCTGCACCACGCCACGCTGCTCGTCGAGCGCCTTCTGGTCGATCGCGCCCAGCAGGTGGCCCATGCGATCGGATTCCATCCACAGCGCCATGTCGAGCGCGGTGGTCGGCACGTTCTGGAAGTAGTTGGTGCGGTCCTGGTTGGTGGTGCCGTTCTGGTCAGTGGCGCCGACCAGCTCGAACGGGGTGAAGAACTCGCCGACGTGGTTCTCGCTGCCCTGGAACATCAGATGCTCGAACAGGTGGGCGAAGCCGGTGCGGCCGGGCGTCTCGTTCTTGCTACCCACGTGGTACCAGATGTTCACCGCCACGATCGGCGCCTTGCGGTCGGTGTGCACGATCACCCGCAGGCCGTTGGGCAGCGTGAACTCCTCGTAGGGGATCACAATGTCCGCGCCGGCGGCCGGCTTCGCATAGGAAGGCGCGGGCGCGTAGGCCAGGCCCCCGAGGGCGGCGGACAGGGCGACGGCGAGCAAGGCGGCGCGGGGCCGACGGTAGAGGGACATGGACACTCCTGTTGATACGGTATGGGCCTGCAGAATCCGCGATGCTAGCCGCCGGCCGTCGTCATTACACTAGGCCACAAGCCATGACCAACGGCAGGGGAATCCCCTCGAGGAGGCGCCATGGACCGCAAGCACTGCCTGATCACCGGCGCCAACCGGGGCCTGGGGCTGGAACTGGTGATCCAGCTGCTGGCCCGGCAGCGGCACGTGGTGGCGACCTGTCGCCACCCCGGCAAGGCGACGGCGCTCAACCGTCTGGCGGGCGAGCATCCCGGCCGCCTGCACGTGCTGCCGCTGGATGTCGCCGATGCCCGCAGCCGCGACGCGCTGTTGCGCGAGTTGCCCCTGGTGACCGACGACGATCCGCTGCACCTGCTGATCAACAACGCCGGCGTGCTGCGCGGCGGCGAACGTTTCGGGCAGGTCGCCGCCACCGACCTGGACGCGAGCTTCCACACGCATGCGGCCGGACCTTTCCTGTTGACGCAGGCGCTTGCACCCCAGCTGGCCGACGGTGCCGTGGTGGCGAACATCTCGTCCGAGATCGGCTCGATCGCCTTGCGCCAGGAATTCCGTACACCCAGCTATGCGATCGGCAAGGCGGCGCAGAACATGGTGACGTCCCTGCTATCGCAGGCCTTGGCCCCACGCGGCATCAAGGTCGTGGCTCTGCACCCCGGCTGGGTGCGCACCGACATGGGCGGCGACAGCGCGCTGCTGTCAGCGGCGGAATCCGCCAGCGGCCTGCTGCAGGTGATCGACCATCTCACCGCCGAGCAAAGCGGACGCTTCCTTGATTGGCAGGGCGACCCCCTCCCCTGGTGAAACTGAACGTTGACTCCGCCAGTTCGCAGGCGACGCAACGAATCCTAGTTGAACGGCATCCAAACCCTTACGTACCGGAGTGACCGGGCCTGGGGCGAAGCGGCGTGTTCGCAGTCACAACGAACAACGCCGCCCGTCTTGGCTTACGCAGGACGGACACTGGACGGACAGTCTTCCGGACAGCGGACGTGCAGGAAGCATCCGGAACACCTTATGGATCAATGACTTACGTTTGGCATGGTTTCTGCGATACCTACAACAAACTCGCGCAGCACCTGCTCAACCTGACTGAAGCCTGAACGAAGCTCACAAAACGAAAAGTTTTGCTTGATCGCTCTGTCTAGGTGTACTACCTTACTACCACACCACCCAACAACATCACTACAGAGGCATGACAATGAACGCCAAGAACCTCCTCCCCCTGACCGCCGCCGCCGTGTTCGCCCTGTGCGCCGGTGCCATGGTCGTTTCCGCCAGCCACGCCGACAACCGCCAGACCGCCGCCACCGACATCGCCCGCATCGTGGACCTGCCGACCGTGACGGTCGCCCCGGATGCCGCCGACCTGGCCCACTACAACACCTACAAGGACACCAAGATCGTCGACCTCGCCACCATCACCGTGACGCCGGCTGCCGAAGACCTGGCCCAGTTCGTCGCCCAGCAGGCCGTGCGCGTGGTCGACATGCCGGTGGTCACCGTGCGTCCGTCGGCCGAGGACATGCAGCAGATCGCGGTGCAGGCCGGTGCACTGGCCAGCCAGCTGGCTTCGCGCTGATACGCAGGCGATACACGTTCCACCTGCGTCATCACGCAAGCCGGCGGCGGCCGGAGCTCCACCGCCAATGAGGCCATGCAGCGCCGCGTAGAATGCGCGCCATGACCGATACCCTGGACATCGACGTCCTGCTGTACCAGCCGGAAATTCCCCCGAATACCGGCAATGCCATCCGCCTCTGCGCGAACACCGGCGCGCGGCTGCACCTGATCGAACCGCTCGGGTTCGCATTGGAAGACAAGCAGCTCAAGCGCGCCGGCCTGGACTACCACGAATACGCCACGCTGCAGGTACACGCGTCGCTCGACGCCGCCCTGCAGCGTATCCGTCCTGCACGCCTGTTCGCCCTGAGCACCCGCGGCACCGTCCGCCACGACCAGCCGGCCTATGGGCCTGGCGATGCCTTCCTGTTCGGGCCGGAAACCCGCGGCCTGCCGCAGGACGTCCTGGAAGGCGTGCCGGGGGACCAGCGCATCCGCCTGCCGATGCGACCGGACAATCGCAGCCTCAACCTGTCCAACACCGTGGCCGTGGTGGTGTTCGAGGCGTGGCGACAGGCGGGATTCGTCGGGGGGGCGTGACGTGCAACTCGCCTTCATGGGAGCGACGTAAGTCGCGAACGCGGAAACCAGGACGCCACGTCCGGGTTCGCACGCCCATCAAAGCGAATACGGCTCCCATTTCGCCGGGATCGCTCGTCTCGATCAAGATGCACTAAACACCGATGTGTGCGATCGCGACTGACGTCGCTCCTACAAGTGGATCGGCTACCCGAACCGCGCCAGCGCATAGGGCGCCAGCGGTATCTCCGTCGCCTCGCCGGCCATCATCTGATCCAGCAGCTTGCCCGTGACCGGTCCTTGGGTCAGGCCGAGGTGGCCGTGGCCGGTGGCGACGAAGACGTCTTCCCCCGGCACGCGGTCGATGATCGGCAACGAATCGGGCGTGCAGGGGCGATTGCCGGCCCACTCGGACACCGGTTCGCCCGCGATACCGGGAAACAGCGTGCGCGCCTCGGGGTCGAGCCGGCGGATCAGCGCGTAGTGCGGATCGCGACCCAGCGCGGTCAGCTCCTTGATGCTGGTCATCCGGATGCCTTCCTGCATCGGCGACACCACCATGTAGCGCTCCGCCCACAAGGTGGGACGGCGCACTACCGTTTGCGCCTGCGGATACATCAGGTGGTACCCGCGCGCGGGAATCACGGGAATCTTCAGCCCGAATGGGCGCAGCAACACATTGCTCCACGCGCCGGCAGCGACCACCACCCGGCCGGCATGCACCGGCCCCCGGTCGGTATCGATCCGATAGCCCCCGCCCTGGCGCGCCACGCCCGACACGCGGGCGATCAGCGACGTCGCACCACGCGCGACCAGGTCATCGAACAGCCGCCGGCAGAACGCCCCCGGGTCACGCATCGCCAATGACTCGCGCTGGAACACCGCGCGCCGGAATCCCGACCCGATGCCCGGTTCCAGGTCGCGCAACTGGGCGGCATCCAGCACGTCGAACGCGACGCCACGTTCACGCATCAGGCCGCGTTCCCATTCACCCTTCGCGAACGTCGCCTCCTCGCTGTACACGTGCAGATAGCCGGTGTGCGCGATCAACTCGCTGGCATGGATCCGTTCTCCGAGCTCCAGCCACGCGCTGCGCGATGCCGTGTTGATGGCGCCCAGCGCATCGATGATGGGCAACACGTGCTGCAACCGGCCCTGGTTGAGGAACTGCAGCAGCCAGCGCGCGTACGACGGGCTGACGCCCCAGTCCAGCTTCAGCGGCGCCAGCGGATTGGCCAGCATGCGCAGCGCCTTGGTGACGATGCCCGGCGTGGACTGCGGCATCACGTTGCCGACCGAGATGGAGCCGGCGTTGCCGAACGATGTCTCGCCCGCCGGCCCCTTGGCATCGATCAGCACGCACGACAGCCCGCGGTCCAGCAGATGGTGCGCCGTCGACAGGCCGACGATGCCGCTGCCGATCACCGCGACATCGGCGGCCTTCGGCGAGGGGGAAGAGGGGGAAGCACTCATTGGATCGGGACGTCGTAGGCGGTTCGCGGGGTGGGTTCGGGACGGAAGGTGAAGTGCCACCATTCCATCGCATAGTTCTGGAAGCCATGGCGGGCCATGGCTTGCACCAGCCGCTCGCGGTTGCGGCGCTGGTCGTCGGTGATGGACGGATGCGCGGTGTTGGCGCGCGGATCGAAGAAGTCGAACGGCGTGCCCATGTCGAGTTCGACGCACGCGTCACCGTCGCATCGCACCAGCGTCAGGTCGAGCGTCGCGCCACGGCTGTGGCCGGATGTCTCCGCGATGTAGCCATCCAGCAGGCTGTCCTTCTCGAGATTCGGGTAATAACCCGCCTTGGTGCGCTGGTCGGACGGATCGCGCGCCCAGCGGACGAAGTGCTGCACCGCGCGTACCGGGCGATAGCAGTCGAACACCTTCAGCGACAGGCCTTCGCTCTGGACGTCCTGTTGCACGCGTGCCAGTGCCTGCGCGACCGGCGCAAGCAACAGGCACTTCGGTGCGTCGTAACCGGTGACGGGCGTGCCGACGAAGTTGTTCGTGCCGGCGTAGCGGATGTCCTGCGCCAGTCCGGGCACGACGCTGGCCGTGTCGACCAGGCCCGCCTGCGACGCGTCGCGCGCGCGAGACACTTCTACCACCGGCGATGACGCGCACGCGCTCAACCAGGGAAGCACGCACGCCAGCAGCAGCCAGGCACGACCCATGTCATCGCCCTCCATCGCACGACGCCGTGCGGACGAACGCGAGGTCCTGGTAGTCGTAGCTGAAATCGGCGTCGGGATCGACATGGCTCAGCGTCAACGTGGCGACGCCGCCCGATGCGGTGCCGAAGTGCAGCCACGGCTCCGCGTCCACGCTCTCGTCATCCCAGTCCACCAGCCAGCGTGTGTCGACCCGCATGACCGTGCCCGTCAGCATCGGCGAATGCTCGGATGCGAACCGGACCTGCCCGCGATCCCGGCACAGCGCGACCTTGCCGAACCATGGATCCTGGTAATGGCCCGTCCAGTCGTCCAAGCTCCGGGCTCCGGCGGGGACGCGATGCCGCGTGTCAGGCTTTGGTTTGGCGGCCCGCTCGCCTGCACGCTCGTGATCCAGCAGACCTGCGTAGTAGTCGACCGTGGGCATCGATTGCGGATCGGTGAAGTGCTTGGTCAGTACCTGCCCCAGTACCGTGCGCGCGGCTTCGCCTTCGCCGTTGATGAGGATGACGATCCCCGTGCGCTGGTCGGGCAGCAGGATGACGGACGAGTACATGCCGGCCAGCGTGCCGGTGTGCGCAACCTTCCACGCCCCATCCACGTCCGACAGGCGCCAGCCATAGCCATAGGCCGAGACATGGGTGTTGTCCCACGCGCGCATGCGCGCGCTCACCGGCATGGGCATGTGCGCGGTCCACACGGCCTTGCGCTGTACCGGCGACAGCCACGCAGGCGCCGCATCCGGCGATAACCACATGCGCATCCACGCCAGCATGTCATCGAGGCTGCAGCGGATGCCGCCGGCCGCCATCGACGTGACGTTGGGGACGATGTCGCCGTCCTCGCGGATGACACGGTTGCCCTGCGGCGTGCGCATATGCGGTTGCGCCACGTTGCCGACTTCGGTCCGGTTCCACTCGCCCACCTGGCAGCGCGACAGGCCGAGCGGCTGGAACAGTTCGCGCTTCACCAGTTCCTCGTACGACGCACCGCCTGCGGCGGCCGCGACCTCACCCGCCACGACGTACAGCAGGTTGTCGTAGGCATAGTCGGCGCGAAAGCTGTGCGTGGGCTTCAGATGTTGCAGGCCTGCAATGATGTCGGCGCGGGTGAAGCGGTTCGGTTCGGGCCACAGCATCAGGTCGCCGGCACCCAGGCCCAGGCCGCTGTTGTGGATCAGCAGGTCCCGCACCTGCATCTGCTGCGTGACCCACGGGTCGTGCATGCGGAACTGCGGCAGGTGCTTGATGACCGGGTCGTCCCACTTCAGCCTGCCGGCATCGACCAGGCGCGCGAGCACGCCCGCCGTCATCGCCTTGCTGTTGGACGCGATCTTGAACAGCGTGTCGTTGTCGATCTTCCCGCCGCCACCGGCCTCCCGTTCGCCGAGCGTACGGGTGTAGACGATGTCGCCATCGCGGATGACGCCCACCGCCAATCCGGGCAACCGATATCGCTCGAAGGTCTGTTCCACCGCGATGTCGAAGGCATCGTTGGCGGGTGCCGCATGCGCGACGGGCGCCAGCAGCGCAAGGCAGACAAGGACGTGCTTCATGGCGTGATTCGGGTTCCGCGTTACCGCAGGCCTCGCATCCTGCAAACAGGGGGGCCGCCGCCGGTTGCCGGCGGCGGCCCCGATACCATCGATCCGGGCGCGGATCAGGTCAGTCGAACTTGTACTCGACCATCAGCGCGAACGAGCGGCCGCGCGGATCGGCGACGCGCGGCTCCCACGCGGCGCCGGACGCGAAGTCGTTCTGGTGCGCGGTGAACGGCGGATCCTCGTTCAGCACGTTGCGCATCACGAAGGTGAGCTTGGTGTTCTCGATACCCGTCCATGTCAGGCTGTAGTTGTACGTGATGTAGTCGTCGACGTTCGGGTTCCAGTCATCGGGCACGTAGCTGCCATTGGCGACGCTGACCGGCAGTTCGTCCTTGTACCCGTCGCGATAGACCTGGGTCAGGGTATGCGCCCAGTCGCCCTTGGCCCAGTTGAAGCCCAGCGTGTGCTTCCACTTCAGCGGCAGGCTGTAGTAGCGGACGTACTTGCCGACCAGGTTGTTGCCGTACGGCGAGGTTTCCAGGGCTTTTTCCTGGAAGCTGTCGATGTAGCTGCCGTTGAGGTTGATGCGCCATGTGCCGCCGGCCAGTTCGCCGGTCAGGTTGGCGTCGAGCTCGATGCCGCTGATCAGCGTGCCGCCGGAATTGATGAAGCGGCGGTCGATCGCGATGACCTCGCCCGACGCATCGCGGATCCAGTTGGCCGTGAACAGGTCGTAGTTGGCGATCAGCGTCGCCTGGTTGGGCACGCGGATCGTGTTGGTCCGCTCGATCTCCCACCAGTCCAGGCTCATGTTGAAGTTGCCGGTCGGCGCGAACACCAGACCGAAGCTCTTCTGCTTGGACTCCTCGGGTTTCAGGTCGGACTTGCCGCCGGTCAGGATGTCCGGCTGGATCGCTTCGCAACCGGGCACGGCCGGGTTGGCCGCGCCGCCGGGGCAGCTGGCCGGGTCGGCCAGATCGAAGCCCGTGTAAGGACTTTCGGTGACGCCGCTGAAGAGCTTGGTGAACTCGGGCACCTTGAAGCCGGTGCTGTACGCGCCGCGGAACGCCAGCGCATCGATCGGCTGCCACTTGAAGGAGTACTTCGGGTTCACCGTGCTGCCGAAACCGTCGTAATCGTCACGGCGCACGGCCAGGCTCAGCTCCAGGCTGTCGACGACCGGCAGGAAGGCTTCCGCATAGACCGCTTTCACGTCGCGCGTCACCTTCGGCATGTTGTTCGCCGCATCGAACGGCGCGCCGAAGATGTAGCTGTTGTCCAGCGTGATGCCTTCTTCGACCGAGCCGAACTCGAACTCCTCGCGGCGCAGGTCGATGCCGACCGCCGCCTGGACTTCGCCGCCCCAGAGGTTGAAGCCCAGGCCGCCGGAGAACGCAGCGTCCAGCGTGGTGACCGTGGACTCGCCGCCGTACAGGCGCGTGCCCGCCGCCGACGCGGCCTGCAGCATCGCGATGCCTTCGGCGCGCTGCTCCTGCCCGGGCATCAGGAAGGGGTTGAGCATGCCGCTGCCCAGCGCGGCCTTGAAGGCGGGAGTGAAGTAGTAGCCCGTGCCGAGGACCGATTCGGCCTCGCTGGAGGCGCGCGACAGCCCAACGTCGTAGTCCCACGTGCCGATGCTGCCCTCGACGCCCGCCAGCAGGCGGTATGCCTTGGTGGTCGTCTCGATCTGGCGGGGCCCGCAGACCTCGCAGCGCCAGCGGTAGGCGATGCGGTTGCCGTACACGAGGTTGGCCGTGCCGAAGTAGTTGGCCAGCGCGTTGTAGATCATGTTGTAGGTGGCCAGCGCCTGCGCATCGTTGGGCAGGTACGGGAACCACGTGCTCGGGCCGAGCGCCGATGCCGCCGTCGAGGCGCTCGACGTGATCTGCTGGGCTTCGAACTGGCGGTTGGATTCGGTCCGCGAGCCCATCGCTTCGACGTAGAACTGGTGATTGTCGCTGATCTTGAAGCTGGCCCGGCCCAGCGCCTGCAGGCTCTCCTGCGGCTGCTGCATGACCTGCGCGGCCGGGTAATCCCAGGCGCACGCATAGCGCGAATTGGCGACGCCCCACAGCTGGTAGGCGTACGGCCCCATCATGTCGCCGCCGGCCTCGCATCCGGGCCCACCCGGCAGGTTGAGCGTGTTGACCAGCGCCTGGTTGGGACCACCGGCCGGATTCACCAGCGTGCCGTTGATGAGGCCGCCGGCGATGTTCGACACGGTGGCGAAGGGCGTGCCGCGCGTATCCGGCGACAGGCCACGCTCGGGCTGGAAGGTGTTGGAGAAATCGCGGTCGGTGCCGAGCAGGATCTCGTTCTTGCGGTAGTTCAGGGTGCCCCACGCGTTCCACCCGTCGGCATCGATGTCGCCCCACCCGCCGAGTACGCTGGCGGTGTAGACGTTGCCGCCGCCCTCCTGGGTGACGTCGACGCCGGCATTGAGCGTGATGCCGCGGTAGTCGCTGCGGGTGATGAAATTGATGACGCCGCCGATCGCATCGGTACCGTAGACCGCCGAGGCGCCATCGCGCAGCACTTCCACCCGGTCGATCGCGGCGAAGGGGATCGAGTTGAGGTCGACTGCCTGGCCACGCAGGCCGTGCGTCGCGACGCGGCGACCGTTCAACAGCACCAGCGTGGCATCGGCGCCCTGGCCGCGCAGGTTGGCGCCGGAAACGCCGTTGTTGCCGCGCAGGTCGGCCGGCGCGATGCCGGCGTTCGCCGCCAGGCTGTCCGAGCCGTTGCTGGCGATGTTGAGGAACTGCAGCAGCTGTTCGGCGGAGGTGATGCCCTGGGCTTCGATCTCCGCCTTCTGGATGATGGTGATGGGCAGCGCCGCCTCGACGTCGGTCCGCTTGATGCGCGAGCCGGTGACGGAAACGGTTTCCAGCGTGCGTGCCTCGCCCTGCGTCGCAGATGCCGCCTCCTGCGCGAGTCCCACGCCGGGTACGGCGAGCCCCAGCACGATGGCGACGGCGAGATGGCGGGGCGTGAGCGTGCGGGAGCGAGAGGGCATGCGGAATCTCCTGGAGGTAAGAACGCGGCGATACGTGGCCGATACGATGCCTGCGGTGCGTGGTGCACGCCGCCCGGGGAAATGGCGCACGGCCCCGCCCTGTCCGGGCGCATCGCCGCGCTGTTGCCGTCATTCCCCGCGCGTATGGATCCCCATGCGTGCCACCCGGCGCGTCCGGTTCCGGCGACGCAGCGCAGGCATTGCCTGTTGGTTCGGTTACTGCGCCGGCACCCCGCCGGTTACTGCGTTGCCGGATCCGAACATTCTCCGGCGGGACAACACGAAAACCCCTTTCATGGCGGTGTAGCACGCGCCCCGCGATGAGTCAATAAATTATTCTTGATCAGCGAAAAAACTGACTTGAATATTCCTGTTCATTGGGGCAGCGGCGTGGCGGTGGAGGTCAATGCGTGCAGGATGCGCAGGTCTTCGGCGTCGAGTTCGCTGCCCTCCATGCCGCGGAAGCGATGATGGAAGGCGCGCACGGTGTCGCCCCGGTTGTCGATGGAATAGCCGATGGCCTGCAGCGCCAGCCAGGGGTCGAAACCGGGCGGCGGTTCGCCCGCACCGGCCGCGGGCCACAGGCCGAAACCGGCGTCGTGCAGGCGCTTCCATGGGAACAGCGGGCCAGGATCGATCTTTCGCGACGGCGCCAGGTCAGAATGGCCGATGACCTGCGTGGGGGGAATGCGCAGGCGCGTGGTCAGGTCGCGCAGAAGCACGATCAGGCTGTCGATCTGCGCATCGGGAAACGGGCTCTTGCCGTCGTTGTCGATCTCGATGCCGATCGACGCATTGTTGACGTCGGTGATCGCGCCCCAGCGACCCGCACCGGCATGCCAGGCGCGTCGGGTATCGCTCACCAGCTGATAGACCTTGCCGTCCTTGCCGAGCAGGTAGTGGGAACTCACGCGTCCCCCGCTGTTGCGGCTGCGCAGGGTATCCAGCGACTGTTCCACCGAATCCTGTTCCGTGTAGTGCAGCACGATCACCACAGGTCGGCGCTCGTCGAAATTCTTCGACGGCACCCATGTGGCGAGCGGATTGCGCGGGCCGGAATGGGCGCAGGCGCCGAGGACGAGGACCAACGCGGCCAGGAGGGCGGTTCTGCACGCGAACGTGACGCGCTTCGTCATGGGAGACACCTCGGGAAGCAGCCGTGCATAGGAATAGCACGGCACGGAAAAGAAAAGGCCTGCCGCGAACGGCAGGCCACGGGAGAGACACACGCCAGATCGCATGCGCTGTGCGGTCAGAACGTCCAGGTCACCACGAGCTGGGTGTAGCGCGGCGCCTGCCAGACCGTTCCCTGGCCGAAGTGCGGAAGCTGCACGCCAGGCTGCGCCTCGTAACGCGAGTGCACGTTGATGACGGTCTGGTTGTTGAACAGGTTGTACACGGACAGCCGGGCCTTCAGGTCGATGCCCTCCACCGGCAGCGTCCAGGTGACGTTCGCACCCACGTCGGTGACCCACGGCATGCGGCCGAATGCGCCGCGCTCCGAATACGTCAGCTGGCGCGTCGCCCAGTTGGCGCAGTTGTTCGTGGGCGACGAATAGCACAGCCAGCCCGAGCCACCGCCGCTGAACTCGCCGGGGCCGCCCGCCGCACGGTTGTCGTCAGGCCACACCACGCCGAACGCCGTGATCGGCCCACCGGACCGCGTTGAGAGCGTGGCGCCGAAGCTCCACTGCTCGTTCAACTTGTAACTGCCGCGCAGCTTGATCTGGTGGCGGAAGTCGTTGAACAGCACGCCATAGCGCTCGTTGACCGCCGGATGATCGTAGTACTGCACCAGGTTGGTATCCGCGTAGCCGGTGTCCGAATTGACCGGCCCTTCGATGTTGCCCTCGGACTTCGACCACAGGTAGCTGGCGTTGAACGCCCACTTGTCGTCCCACGCGCGGTCCAGCTGGAATTCCACCGCCTTGTAGGTCCGGCGGGGCTTCTTGTAGCCCATGATGTTGCCGCTGCCGCTGGCGATGTAGCCGTCCTGCGAGGAATCGAACTGCACCCAGTCGTCGGTATCGGGACACCACAGGGTGGTGCTCTCGCCCGGATTGATGATCGGCCAGTCGCCGGAGTACCACGGGCAACCCGCGACGTGGTTGATGCGCGCATCCTCCACCGCCCGGGTGACCTTGCGATACGTCGCATTGACGCCGTACGACCAGGCCTGGTTGATCGCCTGCTGGAAACCGAGGATGTACTCGTCCTGGAAGACCTGCTTGAGGTCCTTGGCGACGGCGGTGCGCACATCGTCCGGCGCAGGCGCGTTGCCATCCGTGTTCACCGGACCGATCTGCGGCCCCAGGTCCGGGACCAGGTACGTCGCACCGGTGACCGGGTGCGTCTGCTGGATCCAGCCATTGAGCACGTAGTAGGTGTGCTCGTCCGTGGTGCCGCCACCGAAGTAGTCGGTCAGCTTGTTGGTGAGCGGAATGTAGTAACGACCGGCGTTGCCGAAGAGCTTGGTCGTACCGTCGCCCTTCATGTCCCAGCTGAAGCCGACGCGCGGCGCCATCATGTCCGAGAAGTCGGCCTTGGCGAAAGTGGCGCCGGAGGCGAGCTTGTTGTGGAACTTGTCGAAACGCAGGCCCAGGTTCAGCAGCAGGTTGGGCGTGACGCTCCAGTTGTCCTCCACATAGAACGCCTGTGCCTCGGTGGTGACGGGAGAGCCCGTGATGTAGCGGCGCGCGTCGATGATGCGGGTGACGCCTGCCGGCACCAGCGCACCGTTGGGCAGCACGGCGCCGGCATTCGCGGCCTGCGCCTGGTAGCTGACGCCGTCGCCCGGGTAGACCACCGAGCTGTCCGAATCCATGATCTCCTGGTCCAGGCCGAAGCGCAGCAGGTGATCGCCCAGCGTCCATTCGAAATCCAGGCGCGCCGCTTCGCGCTTGTCGTAACGGCTGCTGATGCTGGTGTCGGTCGGGTGGCAACCCTCGGGGATTGTCTCCGCCCCGAAGCGGGTCGTGTAGCTGCCGGACCGGGTGACGATGCTGCAGTCGGCGTCGAGCGGCGTACCGCTGAGGGCACTGCGCTCGTTAACGCCGTACATCGCCTTGGCGGTGAAGTTGTCCCCGAAGTGTCCCGTGTACGTCAACGACCAGTTATCGCCGCCGGAACCCGCGGTACTGCCGCCCCGCCAGTTGCCCAGCATGCCGGTGTCCCACGTGTAGCCGTACTTGGTGGTTTCCGAGTCCGCCTTGTCGGAGAAGGCGAGCAATTCCAGCGCGTGGTCATCGTTGATCCGCCAGTCCAGCTTGGCGCCCCAGAAATCATTGTTGCTCTTGGTCTTCCAGGCCTCGATCGTGTCGATGTCCTTGGGCTGGCTGTCGCGCATCTCGTACATCGCGAAGAAGAACAGGCGGTCCTTCACGATCGCGCCGGATGCCCACACGTTGGCCTTGTAGAACGGACTCGTGTCGCGGCTGGTGCGGTTGCGCTCGTCCAGCGTGCCATCGCGATGAAAGTGGTCTTCCTTCGAGGCTTCCCATGCGGAGGGCTCGAGCGTCAGCTCCGCACCGGCCTGGAATTCGTTGCTGCCCGATCGCGTGACCGCATTGATGACGCCGCCGGTGCTGCGCCCGAATTCCGCCGAGTAGCCGCCCGTCTTGACCTGGACCTCTTCGTAGAAGCCGAACGGCACCGACGAGAAGCCCTGGCGGCGGTACGGATCGGTGACATTGAGTCCGTTGATGTAGATGGCGTTCTCGGCGACCGAGGAACCCCCGAAGGACAGGCCGCCGAACGTCGCGCCCGAATTGACGACGCCCGGCGCAAGCAAGGCGACGGAGCTCAGGCTCTGGTCGACCGGCAGGCGTGCCAGCTCCTGGCGGTTGATGTTGGTCGCGGACTCCGTGGACCGCACGTCCACGCGATTGACCACGCGCGAACCGACCACCTGTATCGCGTTGAGGTTCACCACGGCGCCGTCGCCGCCCAGGTTGACGGTGGTGGTCCCGCCCAGCGAGACATTGACCGCCACGCCATCGCCCACGTCCTGGCCGGCGCGCTTGACCTGCAACTGGTAGTCGCCGACCGGCAACTGGGCAAGGCGGTAGCCGCCATCGCCGCCCACGGTCACCGAGCGCGTCGCGCCGGTGGCGGTATTGGTGATCGTGATCTGGTCGCCCGCGTTCGCACGGCCCGCGACCGCGCCCGTCGCGCTCTGCGCCATCGCCAGCGGCGCCATCGACGCCAGGCAGGCACCCAGCGCCATGCCCAGTGCCGCCTTCTTCAGAACCTTGCCTTTCATCCCCGCTCTCTCCTGCTAAAGATGGTGGTGAATCGTGTGGTGGTGTGTTTCGTCAGCCGCGCCCGTCCCGGGGCAGCACGGTCCATTCGAACTGGTAATCCCACTGGTCGAAGTAGAGGTTCCCGCCCCGCCACTCCACTTCCCCGCGCTGCAGGTCCACGGTCTCGGACCGGGCGTGCTGCTTGGCGGGGATGAACTCGCGCGAGTAGTCGTCGTTGAAGGCGACGCGGTAGGCGTCCAGGCCGCCCAGGTAGAACCAGCGCAGCGCCGGATCGTCCGAAGCCAGCTGGCCGGTGGTCACGTCCATGGGTACCCAGCCGTAGGGCGCCAGGTACAGCGCGCCCCAGTCGTGCATGGTGTCGTGGCCTTCCACGTCTTCGGAGTACGCCCACCCCGACTGCCAGCGCGCGGGAATGCCGTTCATGCGCAGCAGCGTGATCAGCAGCAGCGTCTGCTGGCCGCAGTCGGCATGGCCGGCGCGAAACGCGTAGTCGCTGATGTTGCTGATCGTGGAGTATTCGCGCGCGCCGGCCCAGGGAATACGGTCCACGGCCGCGAACAGCTTCTGCGCGACGCGGTAAGGATTCCTCTCGTCACCCACGACCTGCTCGCTGAAGCGACGAAGGTCATCGCTGAAGACCACGTGCGGCGACCGCTCGGCGAGGAACGGCGCCAGCGCCGGCGTGGCGGTCACGGGCTCCACCCGCTCGGGATCGATCGCCACGCGGCGTGCATGCACGGTGACCTCGTATGTCACCGAGAACGTGGTCGGCTGTCCCGCGAGGGCAGGCTGCTCGAGGTAGGCGGTGCGTTGCAGCGCGCGTTCGGGCGCGATCTGCGGGCGCGCGGGCTGGCTGGCGACCAATGCGATCGCCTCCTGCTGCCCCGCGATGGCGCGCGGGTACGGCAGCCAGGCGCGGATGGTCTCGCCTGCGGGTACGGCATCCGGCTTCACGCTCACGGTATGGGTGATGCGTACGCGCCGCGGCAGCACGCTGCTCGCAGCGGTCGCCTTGCTGACCTGCACCACGTCGCGATGATGGCGGTGCAGCGCTTCGTATGGCCCTTGGGCGAACGGTCGCACCGGCGGCGCGCGGCGCGCGGCCGCTTCCGGGCTCACTCGGAACAGGTTCGACGCCGACCGGTTGAAATAGAGGGGCCGTCCGTCGATGTCGAGCCGCTCGATCAGGCCGGCCCGGTCCCAGCGCTGGAATTCCTCATCGCTCAGGTCGGGAATCTGCGCGCGCACGCGCTCGCGCACGGCGTCGGCATCGAGGGTGAAATCCAGCCGGATGCGGCGCATGCGCTCGCGCTGGAACTGCAGGGCCTGGCGACGGGCATCATCCGCCGCCCCGTCCGCAAGCGCCCGGGCGATCGCGTCTTCCGCCTGCTGGAAATGCCCCCGGTCGATGTCGGCGACGATGGCCGCGAGCGGATCGCCGGCCTCGGCCAGGCCGGGTACCGGGAGTACTATCGGCCACCCGCACAGCGACAGCCACGCCGCCAGGCGCCGTCGGGCCCGCCTGTCGCGTCCTGTCACCCCGTGCTGGCTTCTGCTCGCATCCACGTCGCACATCCCCACGCCGACTGGTCGCGGTTGTGTAACACGACGTGAACGCAAGGGTCAATAATTTATTCTTGATTTTTATGACGGAAGAAATAAATATTCTTGTGGAAACCGCCCCGGCCATGGCGTCATGGTGGCGGGCGAGGGTTCTGGAAAAGGGGATGGGATGAACACACCGATGTCGTACCGGCCCAGGGACCGTGCAGGTCTGCCGCAGGCGCTGGGTGCGCTCGCGCTGCTCGGCGGGTTGTTCGCCGCGCTGCCGTCGATCGCGCAAGAGCCGCTGGCCGTCCCGGCGCATGCCGTCATCGGAGTACAGGCGCGGCATCTCCAGCCCGAGGACTGGGTCCGCCGCCTGTCCGCACCGGACCGCCTGCTGCTGGACACCCGGGGCGTCGCGGCGCAGAACGAACAGATGTGGCAGCGCGATCGTCATGTGCATGACCTGCAACGCCTGCCCGCGGAACTGACGCGCGCCGACGTGCGCGCGTGGCTCGACCCGTTGTCCTCGGCCCCCACCCGGACGCTGTACGACGACAAGGGACGCGACATCACCCGCGAACAGCTCGCCGGGTTCGTCGCCAACGCAGCGCTGGATGCCATTCCGACCCGTGCGCCTGCACGCTACGGCCTGGTCGTGCATCGCGCCGACCTGCGCACGTTCCCGACACGCGAGCACGTATTCAGCAGCAAGGACGACACCGATATCGACCGATTCCAGGAAAGTGCGCTGTTCCCCGGCACTCCGGTCGTGATCGCCCATACCAGCGCCGACGGCGCGTGGTACTTCGTGGTAAGCCCGCTCTACGCCGCCTGGATCGAGAAACGCCACGTCGGCGAAGGCGCGCGTGAGATGGTGTTCGGATACGGCGCGGGCCCGTCCGCGCTGGTGGTCACCGGCGCCACCGCGCGCACGGTCCACAACCCGGAGGAGCCCGGACTGTCGGCACTGCAGCTGGACATGGGCGTGCGCGTCCCGGTGCTGGCCGACTGGCCGGCCGACAAGCCGGTGAACGGGCAGCATCCCTATACCTCGCATGTCATCCAGCTGCCGGTACGCCGCGATGACGGCACGCTCGCACTGCTGCCCGCGCTGTTGCCCAGGACGGCCGACGTCGCCCCCGACTACCTGCCGTACACCCCGGCCAACCTGCTCCGCCAGAGCTTCAAGTTCCTGGGCGAACGCTATGGCTGGGGCCACCGCTACGACAGCCGCGATTGCAGCGGCTTCGTCTCCGAGGTGTACCGCAGCATGGGCATCATCCTGCCCCGCAACACCAGCGCCCAGGCGGTCAGTCCCGCGCTCGAACGCATCGGCTTCGATGTCGGCGACAGCCACGAGAAGCGGCTGGAGGTCCTCCGCAGCTTGCAGGTCGGCGACCTGATCTACATCCCCGGCCACGTGATGATGGTGATCGGACACGACAACGGCACCACGTACACCATCCACGACACCACCGGCATCACCTATCGCGGCGCCGACGGCCGCGTGGTCCGCACCACGCTCAACTCGGTCGCCGTCACGCCGCTGGAGCCCTTGCTGTTCAACAGCGAGCAATCCACCGTCGATCGCATCACCGCCATCCAGCGCATCCGTCCCCAAGGGGCTCCATGAAGATCACCGACATCACCTTCGGCATGCTGCGCGTGCCGCTGAAGACACCGTTCAAGACCGCGCTGCGCACCGTCGACACGGTGGAGGACATCGTGGTCATCGTGCATACCGACACCGGCCATGTGGGCTATGGCGAAGCGCCTGCCACCGCGGTCATCACCGGCGACACCCACGGCTCGATCGTCGAGGCGATCGGCAAGTTCATCCGCCCGCGGCTGATCGGACAGGAGATCGCCAACCTCAACCACATCACCGACCTGGTGCAGACCGCCCTGGAGCGCAACACCAGTGCCAAGGCGGCCGTCGAGATCGCGGTGTACGACCTGTGGGCGCAGCTGTACGACGCGCCGCTGTACAAGATGCTCGGCGGTGGCGACCCGGTCATCACCACCGACATCACCATCAGCGTCGACTACATCGACAAGATGGTGGCCGACTCGATCAGCGCGGTGGAGCGCGGCTTCGAGTCACTGAAGATCAAGGTGGGCAAGGACATCGGGCTGGACATCGAACGGGTCAAGGCCATCTACTCCGCGGTGGAAGGCCGGGCGCTGCTGCGCCTGGACGCCAACCAGGGCTGGACCGCCAAGCAGGCCGTGTTCGCCATGCAGCACCTGGAGGACGCTGGCGTCGTCCTGGAACTGCTGGAGCAGCCGGTGAAGGCGCGCGACCTGGACGGCCTGAAGTACGTCACCGACCGCGTTCACACGCCGGTGATGGCCGACGAGAGCGTGTTCGGCCCGACCGAGGTCATCGATCTGATCAAGATGCGTGCCGCCGACATCATCAACATCAAGCTGATGAAGACGGGCGGCATTTCCAACGCCATCCGCATCGCCGACATCGCCTCGCTGTACGGCGTGGAGTGCATGATCGGCTGCATGATCGAGACCAGCATCAGCGTGGCCGCCGCCGTGCACGTCGCGGCAGCGAAGGCCAACGTCATCACCAAGGTCGACCTGGACGGACCCTCGCTGGGACAGTTCAACCCCGTCGAGGGCGGGGTGATCTTCAACGAGTCGGAGATCACCATCACCGAGGCGCCGGGCCTGGGTATCCGCGAGATCCGTGGCCTGGAGATGCTGCCGGGCTGAGCCCGGTGGCGATGGCCCGTTGTCAGCACCGTCCACCGCCATCACACTCACGCCATGACAACCTCCCTGGTGAAGATCCGCTCCGAACGCGACCAGATGTCGGCCATCGAACGCCGCATCGCCGACTTCATCCTCGACAACGCGCACCTGCTGCGCGACTACTCGTCGCAACAGCTCGCCAGCGCGCTCGGCATCAGCCAGTCCAGCGTGGTGAAGTTCGCGCAGAAGTTCGGGTTCAAGGGATACCCCGACCTCAAGTACACCATCGGCGAAGCCGTCGCCCGCAACGGCAATGGCCACGCGATGCCGCCGCACGCCGAGAGCGACGACGCCGGCGATGCCTACCAGCAGCTGCAGGACGGCCTGCGCCGCAGCAAGATGGCGGCCGAGGAGGAAACCCGCAGCCTCAACCCGCGCGCGCACATCGAGCCGATCGTCAGCCTGATCGACGGGGCCGACAAGGTGTTCGTGTGCGGCCTGGGCGACGATGGCCTGTTCGCGCGCGAGTTCGCGATGCGGCTGTCGCTGCTGGGACTGCTGACGGTGCACCACGCCGATCCGATCCTGATGATGGCCAACCTGTCGGCCGTGCGTCCCGGCGACGTGCTGCTGATGTTTTCCGAGTTCGGCAAACTGCCCGAGCTCTCGCAGGTGAGCCGGCAGTTCCAGGCCTGTGAGGGCAAGGTCATCTCGATCACGCGCCATACGGCCAATCCCTTGCGTGCGCACGCCGACGCCGCGCTGGTGATCTCGGCGCATGATCCCGCGCCGCACGTGGAACAGCTGCTCTATCGCTCGTCGCTGCAATCGCTGCTCGACTTCGTGTTCGTGCTGCTGTGCCAGTCCAATCCGGACCGCAACCGTCAGCTCGCCATCAACCTCGAACGCATCCACCATCTGCTGGAGTCGTGATGCCCTTACTGTCGTTTCCGCGTCTCCCGTTGGGATCGTTCGCGCTGACCCTCGCCCTGATCGCGAGCAGCGGCCCTGCACTCGCCGCCGATGCGCCCGCGTCGCAGCCCTGGCGCGACGCGCGCCAGCTGGTGCTGGTGGTGACCGAGGGATGGGATGCCACCGACGCTACGTTGCAGCGTTTCGAGTTGCGCGACGGCCGGTGGCAGGCGGCGGCGGCCGCAGCGCCGGTTTCGGTCGGACGCCATGGCAGCGCCTGGGGTCTGGGCCTGCACCCGGCGCAGGCGCGGGGACCGCAGAAGCAGGAGGGCGATGGCCGTGCCCCCGCAGGCGTGTTCACGCTGGGCGAGGCCTTCGGCTATGCCGACAAGGCCGACACGGCCATGCCGTACCGCCCGATGCAGGCGACCAGCTATTGCATCGACGTACCGGATTCCCCGCTCTACAACCGCATCATCGATACGCGCACGGAAGGCGAGGCCGCCGCGAAGGGCTCGACCGAGCCGATGCGGCTGGACCTGCACAACAAGGGCGATGTGCGCTATCGGGAGGGCCTGGTGATCGGCCACAACCCGAAGGCTACGCCGCGCGCCGGCAGCTGCATCTTCGCGCACCTGTGGCGCACGCCGGGCGAGCCGACCGCCGGCTGCACGGCGATGGCAGCCGAGACGATGGACGGTGTGCTGCGCTGGCTGCGCCCTGATGCGCGCCCGGTCTTCGTGCTGCTGCCGCGTGCCGAGTACGCGCGCCTGGCGCATGACTGGCAGTTGCCGGAGGCGGTGCGATGAGGTGGCCAGGCGCCACGGCGCGCGTGCTTCTGGGTCTTGCCGCCGGTGCCGTGGTAGGCCTGGCGCTGGCGCACTGGTCACCTGCGAGTGCCGCCACGGCGGTTGCCATCGCGCAGCCCATCGGCAAGCTGTGGCTCAGTGGACTGCAGATGACGGTGGTGCCGCTGGTGCTGTCGCTGGTGATCCTGGGCGTCGCGACGGCGAGCGATGCTGCGGCTTCCGGCCGCGTGGCGCGGCGCGCGATGGTGGTCTTCATCGCCTTGCTGTCGCTGTTCGCGGCCTACGCGGCCATCGTCGCGCCCCTCATCCTGTCGATGGTGCCGCCGAGTGCCGCGTTGACCGCCACCTTGCACGGCACGCTGCCGGCCTCCGGTGAGGTTGCCGCGCCGGGGCTGGCCGACTGGATCGGTTCGATCGTTCCCAGCAACGCCATCATGGCGGCCGCCCAGGGCGCCATGCTTCCGGTAGTCGTGTTCGCGCTGTTCTTCGGATTCGCGCTGACGCGCGTGCAGGAGGATCGCCGCGCGCAGATCATCGGGTTCTGCCACGGGATCGCCGACACCATGATCGTGATCGTGCGCTGGATGCTGCTGGCAGCGCCGATCGGCGTGTTCGCCCTGGTACTCGCTGTGTGCGCGCAGGCCGGTATCGGCGTCATCGGTGCGCTGGCGGGCTACATCGCCCTGCAGTGCGGCATGTACCTCGGCGCGACGCTGATCTGCTACGTGCTGGTCGCGGTGTTCGCGCGGCAGTCGCCGCTCGCGTTCGCAAAGGCGATCCTGCCCGCGCAGGTCGTGGCTGCCAGCACGCAATCCTCGCTCGCCTCGCTGCCGGCGATGGTGGAGAGCGCGCGCTTCCGCCTGGGACATCCGCGCGCCGTCGCCGCGCTGGTGTTGCCCATGGCGGTGACGCTGTTCCGCATCACCAGCCCGATCCAGTACATCGTGGCGGCATGCTTCGTCGCGTGGGCCTATGGCATCGACGTCAACGCCGTCACGCTCGCCGCCGGCGCCGCACTTGCAGTGGTGATCAGCCTGGGTTCGATCGGCCTGCCGGGCCAGGTGAGTTTCATGGCCACGGTGATGCCGGTGACGCAGTCGATGGGCCTGCCGATCGAACCGCTGGGCCTCCTGCTGGCGGTGGACACCATTCCCGATGTGTTCGCCACGACGGGCAATGTCACGGGTGACCTGACCGCCACCAGCATCGTCGCGCGCCAGTCGCCCGACGCCCACGATACGGATACCCCCACAGGCTGATGCCATCGCCCTCGTTGTCAGGCGTGCGGCGACCGATGTCGCCAGCGTCTGCGCGCCGTGCTGCGATGTCTCGATGGCCGATGGCGTCTGTGTTTGCCGCCCTGCCCCCGCCATGCACCGGCGCATGTCGGCATCCCCGGTTCCCGGATCCGGCGCGCCCTCAGAACGGCGTGAATCGCGGACCCGAGCGGCGCGCAAGCGACGCAGGGTGGTGCGAGAGCCTGTACGTGCTGACGAGTTGGCGGAGCGGATCGGCAATGTCCGCGTGCGCCTGCAGCGACGCGATCACGTCATCCCAGATGCCGTCCTGTGCCCAACGGGTGAAGCGGACATAGATGCTGTGCCACCGCCCCCATGCCAGGGGCAGCCGACCCCACGGTTGCCGCGTGACGGCGACCCACAACACCGCTTCGAGGAATGCCCGCGTCCGCTCGCCATTCAGGGCACGCGCGCGGACCAGGGGCGGCAACGCGGCCAGGATCGCCTCCCAGCGTGCATCGTCCAGTCGCAGCATGTCGGTCTGATCGACCCCGTCTTCGCGTTCCACCCCGAGCACCGGGTTCCTGTCTTGTCCTTCCATCCTGCGTGTCTCCTGACGCCCCGGAAAAACATGCGCGTTTGCACGCGCTGCGGTATCCATCCGCTTGCTGTTTCATTCGTCGCGACGCCACGAAACGGGACACACTTCATGCCCCGACGGGAATTGCAATCGCGCAACTGCTGAAAGTTCCCATCGTGTCCGCGCAATTTATGTACCGCTAAGTTTGGTATTCAGGAGGTGTTGTGAGCGGCGGCGGATACTTCGTGCACCGTCGCTTCCCTGGAGCGACGGACACACAACAACTAGAGAGAAAGACGTCCCATGAAGAAGTCCTTGCTTGCCCTGACCCTGTTGGCTGCCGCTCCGTTCGCCGCGTCGGCCGCGGAAGGCGTTTCCTACAACTATGTGGAAGGCGGCTACACCGCCACGAATATCGATGGCCCCGATGCCGATGGTTGGGCATTGAAGGGATCTGTCGCGCTGCACCCGAATTTCCACGTCTTCGCCGACTACAGCACGCAGGAAGTCGACGACGTCAACGTCGATTTCGACCAGTGGCGCGTCGGCCTGGGCTACAACCATGAGCTGTCCCAGCGCGTCGATCTGCTGACCCGTGTTGCTTACGAGAAGGCCAAAACCGACAGCTTCAACATCGGCGGCGTTCGCGTCCCCAGCTACAGCGCAGACGGTTACAGCGTCGAAGTCGGCGTAAACAGCGCGCTGACCAGCCGCCTCAACGGCTACGCGCTGGCGGGCTATGAAGATGGCGATGACTACGACGGCGAGTTCTACGGCCGTCTCGGCGCGCAGGTGAAGTTCACCCCGAACTGGAGCGCTTCGGCCGACGTCAAGCTGGTCGACGGCGACACCCAGTGGTTCGTCGGTCCCCGCTTCAGCTGGTAATCCTCAACGCTCCCCTCGCGACGCGTCCTCTCTCCCCGCGTCGCACCCCAAAGCCCGGCCCCACGGCCGGGCTTTTCTTCGTGTGATGCGCTCCATTGCGCAAAGAAAAAGCCCGGCATGGCCGGGCTTGTCTCGTCGCATGTCGACGGCACTTACTTGAACAGCGTTTCCGGGTATTCCGGCTTCTGTTCGCGCGAGAGCAGGTGCTGCAGGCCATCGCGCGGGGTCAGGTCGCCATGCAGCACGGCGCGCACCGCGCTGGATATCGGCAGGTCGATGCCGTGCTTGTCCGCCTGGCGCATCACTTCGTCGGCCGTCTGCACGGACTCGACGACCTGCCCGATCTCGCGCACCGCGTCCTGCAACGACTGGCCGCGGCCCAAGGCCAGGCCAAGGCGTCGATTGCGCGACAGGTCACCGGTACATGTAAGCACCAGGTCGCCGAGACCGGCCAACCCCATCAGGGTTTCCGGCTTGGCGCCGATCGCCGCGGACAGGCGCAGCATCTCGTTGAGGCCGCGCGTGATCAGGCCTGCCCGGGCATTCAGGCCCAGCTGCATGCCGTCGGAAACGCCGGTCGCCACGGCCAGCACGTTCTTCATAGCACCGCCGAGTTCGGCACCGACCATGTCGTCGCCGGTATAGGCGCGGAACGCGGGGCCGTGCATCACGTCGGCGACCGCCTGCGCGAACGCCGGATCGGCGCCGTGCACGGTGACGGCGGTGGGGAGGCCCAGCGCGACTTCCTTCGCGAACGAGGGACCGGTGACGACCGCGATCGGCACTTCCGGACCCAGCACCTCTTCGGCGACCTCATGCAGGAAGCGGCCGGATCCTGTTTCGAAGCCTTTCGTCGCCCACGCCACACCCGCCCTGGCCGGGCGCAGAGGCGCCAGCTTGTGGAGCGTCTCGGTGAAGGCGTGCGATGGCACGACGACCAGAACCTGGTCCACATCGGCGAGCGAAGTGGCCAGGTCCGTGGTGGCGCGCAGGTTGTCCGGCAGGGGAATACCGGGCAGGTAGCGGGTGTTCTCGTGCCGCTGGTCGATCGCCTCGGCGACGGCGGCATCGCGGCCCCACAGCGTGACCGCGTGCCCGTGCCTCGCCATCAGCGCGGCGAGCGCGGTGCCCCAGGAACCGGCCCCGAGCACCGCGATCTTCAGCGGATCAGCGGATTGCAGATCAGTCATCCGTCACCCCTGTACGACGCCATCCCGACGGGACAGTGCACCCCGACTCAGGCGTTGCCGACGGGTTCCGAATTGGCCAGGCCGGCATCGCCGCCCTGCGCGGCGCGCTGGCGCAGCGATTCGGCGTACAGCGCTTCGAAGTTGATCGGCTGCAGGAAGAACGGCGGGAAGCCGCCGGCCTGCACCAGGTCGCTGACCAGCTGGCGCACGTACGGGAACAGGATGTTCGGGCACTGGGTGCCGAGCAGCACGTCGACCGCCTGCGGCTCCAGGCCGATCAGGCCGAAGATGCCCGCCTGCTGCACTTCCGCCACGTAGGCGGTCTTGTCGCCGGCCTTGCAGGTCAGGGTCACGCCCAGCACGACTTCGAAGGCGTTCTCGCCGAGGCGCTGCACGCGCTGGTTGAGGTTGAGCTGAAGCTCCGGCTGCACGTTCTCGGCGTAGACCGCCGGCGCACCGGGGACTTCGAAGGAAACGTCCTTGACGTAGATCTTCTCGACAGTGAAAGCGGGGCCAGCGGCTTCGGCGGCAGGCGCGACCGCGCCGTTGGTGGTCTCGTCGGACATTTCTTTGACTCCGGAATCTGGATTGCGGCGGTGAATGGAAATTATGTCATGGCGGCTCGCGGGGCCCGCTTCAAGGGCGGGTCCGCGGCCACGGGAACGGACGGATCAGCGGCCCTTGACCAGCGGCAGGTCCGCCTGCTGCCAGGCGGCGATGCCGCCCTCGAGCGCGTAGACCTTCTCGAAACCCGCCTTCTTCAGGCGTTTGGCAGCGCCACCGGAGACCTGGCCGGTGCGGCAGACCAGCACGACGGGCTGCGACCTGGCGCCGGCCAGCAGCTTGTTCTCGGGGTCGAAGTTGCTCGGCAGTACGTTGCGGCTGCCCGCAATGTGGCCTTTCTCGAAGTCGTTGCTCGCCGACAGGTCCACGACCAGGGCGTTTTCGCTGTTGACCAGCTGGGTCAGCTCGGCAGGGCGAAGCGCCTTGTAGCCGCGGAACAGGCGCGCGATCTCGGTGTAGATGATGGCGACCGTCAGGCCCACGAGGGCGAGCGACAGGATCTGGTTGAAGGGAGAACGGGTGGCGAAAGCCAGGATTTCTTCGAAATTCACGGAGTTGGCGATCTTCGAGCGGGCGGCGATTGTCGCACAGGACGCCGCCGGGGCGTCGCTCGCCTATTCGCCGTTCCAGAGGTCGGGCAGGCCCACCACCAGCCACCAGCGCTTCAGTTCCGGATCCCACCGCCAGCGTTCGCGGTAGCGCATCGTCCGTTCGGCCATGGTGTGCTTGTTGATGACGCGCAGTTCGATCGCGCGCTCGACGGTTCCGTCGGGACCTCCGCTGGTCGACAGGTCCCGGTATCCCGAGATCTGCACCTGCTGGTAGCGCTCGAACTCCAGCTCGGTCATCGGATGCTCGGCCTTGTAGGCCGGGTCGACGGCCTTCCAGGCATTCTCGAAATCGCCCCAGCGGATCGAGGCCGCATACGCATCCTGGACTTCCTGCAGCTTGCCGCGCTGCAGGCGGCCTTGCGCCGCCGCGGGCACCAGCGCCAGCAACAGTCCCGCCGCCAGCAGCCATTTCACGATCACGCGCATGAGCACCCCCCGGTCATGCCGGCATGCTACCGCTTCGCGATGGCGACGAACCGCCCGCTGAGCGTGGTAGCCATGCCGCCTTCAGGCAACCGCACGCTCGCCTCCACCTGGATGCGGGCGCGACCGCGCTGCACGAGCGTGTCGATGAAGGCCTCCATCGACTGGCCTTCCGCGAAGGTCGCCTCCGCGACCAGGTCGCCGTAGAGCGGGGCGAGGTAGCGGATCTGGCTGTCGGCCACGTAGACCTCGGCTTTCAGTCCGGCCAGCCGCAACTTCAGCGTCACCAGACCCCAGCCGGCCACCGTCATCAGCGAGGTCAGGCTGCCCCCGAACGCATTGCCCTTGTCGTTGACGTTGGCCGACAGCGGCGCCGTCAACCGCAGGACGTCGTCGCGGAATCCCTCCACTTCCACGCGCATCGCGGCCACCGGCGGCATGCCGCCGCAATAGTCGCTCAGTTCCTGCAGGGCTTCTTCGGGACGCATCACTCATAATCCGCGCATGGGACATCCAACGCCGCCGGCATGGTACGTCATCTCGCTGCGGCCCCAGGGCGGGCACGACGCGCTCAGGCGCGCCGCGCACCGCCGCGGCGCCGGCCTGCTCGCCCTGTCGCCCTGGCGCATCCGACGCTGCGACGATGGCGCGGCGCTCGATGCCTTGCGGGCTGCGCTCGCGTGCCCGATCGTGGTGTTCACGAGTCCGGCCGCGGTCGCTGCGGCCCATGCGCTGCAGCCCCTGCGCGACCGGGACGGACAGGCCTGGCTGGCCGTAGGCAGCGGTACTGCCGCCGCCTTGCGGCGCGCCGGCATCGGACACGTCTCGTTTCCCGCACGAATGGACAGCGAAGGCCTGCTGTCCCTGCCCGAACTGGCCAGCATCCGCGGCACACCCCTGGGCTTCGTCACCGCGCCGGACGGTCGCAACCTGCTGGTTCCGACGCTGCACTCCCGCGGCGCCCGCGTGCACCTCGCGGAGGTCTACCGGCGCGAGCCAGTGGCGCTGGATGCCCGCGCGATCGAGGCGTTCGCCGCCCTGGATGCGCCTGCCTGCCTGCTGCTCAGCAGCGGCGCGGCGCTCGAACAGGTGCTGGCGCAACTTCCGGGAAGCCTCGCCGCCCGGTTCAAGGCCTTGCCGGTGGCGGCCGCGAGCCAGCGCCTGGTGGACGCGGCACGCGAAGCCGGCTTTGCCCATGTGGTGCTCGCCGAGGGACCGCGACCGGCCCAACTGATGAAGGCGGCGTGCACGATCGGCTGCCCCGGCATCCGGTAGCATCTGCGGCATCCATCACGTTTCGCCTGCAGCCAAGGACGCCTGTGAACGACCAGCCCTCTTCTCCGCAAGGTTCCGGCCATCGCGCGCGCCTGGCGTGGGCGGCGCTGGCGGTGGTGGTGGTCGGCATCGGCGCGTGGCGGGGCTGGGCGTGGTGGCAGGAACGCGACGCGCGCGCGCAGACGCTGCAGTCGACAGCGGAGCAACGCCTTGAAGCGCTGGAGTCGCGCACCGATGCCCTGCGTCGCGACCAGCGTGCGCAGGCACAACGCCTGCTGGACGCGGCGGCTACCAACCGCGTGCTGCGCGACGAAGTGCTCGGCCTGGGCCAGCGTGGTGCGCTGCTCGAGGAGAGCGTGGCCAAGCTCACCGATCCCACCCGCCATGGCGCGCAGGCGCTGCGGCTGGATGAAGTGGAGTTGTTGCTCTCGCAGGCCGCGCAGCGGCTGGACATCGCACGCGATGTGGCGGGCGCGCGGCGGGCGTACGCGCTGGCCGCCGGCGTCCTGGACGGGATCGACGACCATCGACTGCTCAACCTGAAACAGGCACTGGCGCAGGAGCGCGCGGCGCTGGATGCGCTCGGCGAGGGTCCGCAGGCGACAGCCATGAAGCGGCTGGAGGCGATCGCCGCCGCCCTGCCCGGATTGCCGCGCGAGCGGGACGCCGTCGCCGACCAGGCGTCGCGTCCGGCTTGGCAACGGTGGCTGTCACCGCTGGTCGACGTGCGTCCGTCCCGCGACAGCACGCTGGTGACGCCGGAAGACCGCGCCACCGGCGACGCGGCGCTGCAGATCGAGATCAGTCTGGCGCGGGCCGCGCTGGAGCGCGACGACGATGCCGCCTTCCGCGCCGCACTGGCGCGCGTCGAGGGCTGGCTGCCGCGCTTGTGGCCCGATTCACCCGCACGACGGCAGGTTCACGCGCAGTTGCGCACATTGCAGGCGACGTCGGCGCCGGTCCGTCCCACGGAACTGGGCAGCACGCTGCAGCAGCTGCGCGCACTGCGCAGCGCGGGCGTGCGCCTGCCGGTGTCGACGCCATCCACCGATCCGCAGGAGGCCGCGCTATGAAGGTGTTCCGTACCGTGGTGGTGCTGTTGGTGCTGCTGCTGGCCGGCGTGCTGGCGTCGCAGTGGATGGCGACCACGGATCGCGATCTCGGCGAGGTGTTCCTCCGGTTCGCAGGGTACGACCTGCAGACCAATGTCCCGCGCGCACTGCTTGCCCTGCTGCTGATCACGGCCGCGGCCTGGTTGTCCTGGCACCTGCTGTCGCTGCCGTTCCGCGCATGGGGCCGCCATCGTCGCAAGCAGGCGCGCGCACGGCTCATCGATGGCCTGGACGCCCTGCACGCCGGGCATTGGCAGAAGGCGGAAAAGCTGCTCGAACGTGCCGCAGACGACACGGAAGTCGGTGCGATCGCGCGCGTGGCCGCGGTGCGCGCGGCGCAGGCCCGTGGCGACGATGCGGCCGTGCAGCGCCATTTGACGGCACTGCGCGAGCGGTCCGTCCAGGCGCACGCGATCACGGCCGCGCAGATCGCGCTCGATGGCGGACAGCCTCAAGAAGCACTGGCCCTGCTGGATGCCGTCGACGTGCAACCCCTGCCCCCGCGCGGCCTGGCACTGCGCGCCGATGCGCTCGCGGCCACCGCCCGCGCAGGTGAGGCCTATGGGTTGTTGGGCGCATTGAAGCAGCAGCAGGCCTTGGCGCCGTCCGCGTTCGACGCGCTGGAGATCCGCTTGGCCACACAGTCGTTGCGCGAAGCGGCCGATCCGAACGTACTGGCCGAGCGCTGGGAAGCCCTGACCAAACCCTTGCGCGTGCAGGCGCCTGTCGTGGCCGCCTACGCGGAGCGGGCCGCCGCGCTGCGCTGGGAGGACGCGGCGACGCGCAGCATCGAACAGGCCCTGGAGGCCCGCTGGGACGAAAGCCTCGTGGCCCTGTACGGCCGCCTGCCGGTGGGCAAACTGGATTCCCGTCGCGCCAGCGCGCAGCACTGGCTGCACGCGCACCCGGCCAGTCCCGCCCTGTTGGTGACGCTGGGACGGCTCGCGCGGCAGCAGGGCCAGTGGACCGCAGCGCAGGAATTCCTCCATCGCGCGGTCGCGCAGGGCGCCGGCGCCGATGCGTGGGAAGAGCTGGCCACCGGCTTCAACGAAGCGGGCGACACCGTGTCGGCGCAGCAATGCCATGCCAACGTGGTGAAGGCCGCGCGGGGAGAAGCGCCGGTTCGTTTGCCGGTGCGCGACATGCGGCAGGAAATCCATGACGCCGCCGTCGTCGAAGAGCGCGACGCGCACGGCCTGCCGCGGCTCAAGGAGTGAGGATCACGCGGCGGACGGCTTCCTGCGCCAACGGCGCCACCCGATCACCGCCGCCAGCACCACCAGCCACACCGGCCACAGGGCAGCCAGCGCCACCACGACCTGCTGGCCGGCACGCCAACCCACCCTCAGCGCATCGCCCAGCTGGCTGAAAAAGCCGGGTCCGTTGTCGCGGAACACGGCATCCACGTCCACGCGCTCTGCCTTGCGTACCTGCACATCCTGACGCAGCGACAGCGTGATGGTGCTGAACGCCACGCGGTCCTCGAACTCTTTCTGCGCGATCACGGCTTCGTCGCGCTGGCCACGCGCTTCGCCACGCGCTTCGATGGCGTCGGCCTTGTCGGCGAGCTTGCCGCCTGCCTGCACCGCGTCGCCGAGTTCCTGCTGCTGGTCCTGTGCGCGCTGCCGCGCCAATTGCTGACGCAACAGCTCGAACTGCGCATCGCGCGCACTGAAGTTGCGGCGCTCCAGGAACTCCATCTGCGATGCGATGGCACGCAGGAATACCTGGGTCCGCTCGCTCGGCACGCGCACGGTCAGTTCGCCCTGTAGCCGGTACTCGGAAAGCTCCAGTCGCTTGCCGTCGCCGATCGGTCGGCTCTGCACGCGCTGCACTTGTGCCTGGATGTCGTTGTCGACGGTGAAACCGCCCTGCTTCGCGACTTCATCCTCGATCGCCAACGCCGTGCGGTAGACATCCTTCACCTGGAACTCCGCGGCGGCGGTGCGGATGAAGCGGCGTTGCGGATCCACCTGCACCAGCACGTCGGAGGCCAGTTGCGAGGCATCGACGCCCGGTGTCTGCAGCGGTGGCGGTTCCAGGTTTTTCTGCGGTGGCGCCGCTGCTGCGGCATTAGCGGCTTCGGCCATCGCCGGGGCGGACTCCATCGCCACCTCTGCGTCGGCCGGGGCCATCTCGTGCTTGCTGCAGGCGGTCGCCAGGGCCAACAGGCCCAAGAAGGAAACGACAAGGCACTTCCTGTACATGCGCATGGGAACTCCGGAGAGAGGAAAAAGGCGTAGCCGGATGGCCGTGCCGCACTCCAACGCGCGGCGGCGTCGAATGGGGTCGCGAGGCGTCATGGCGCCTTCGTCGTCGGTCCGGGTTCGCAGATCACGCAGCGGCCGCCGGGGTGCTCGGCGTTTCGCACCGACTTCAGGATGCGACGGGCTTCTGCCTGGCGCCGGGCGACGGTTGCGGTTTCTTCGGAGCCGTAGCGTTCGGCCAACGCGTACAGCACGACGACGTTCTCCATCGGACCTCCCGCCATGTTCAACGCCGCCCAGTCGGACAGCAGGTTCGCCACTACTGGATCCTTCGGCAGGACGAACTGCATGCGCTCGCCCAGCTGGTAGGCGAAGGCCTGATTCAGTGCGTACGCGTCGACACGCCGGCCGTCGTTGCCGGCCGGCAAGGTGGCAGGCAGTGGCGGGACCGTTGCGTCGCCGAACTGTAGGCCCGCAATCGAGTACCTCGCCAGGCGCACGGGATCCTTCGCCGACGCGAGCTTGCTCTCCAGGATCCGCGCGTGCAGCCATTCGGTACCGAAGTGTTCCGCCGGATTGCGCTGGATGCCCAAGCGTATCCAGGCCAGCGCCGGCGCGTCGTGGCCGGAAAGCTCCAATGCCGTGCCCAGATTGGCTGCTGTCTCGTGGTGGCCAGGCCAGCGACGCTCGATGGACAGCAACAGCTGCGCCGCCCGCGAGTGCTGGCCCTGGTACATCAGCAGGATGGCGAGCTTGGTCAGGTTCTCCAGGTCCGGCACCGACTGGGCCTCGGCGATGAGGCTCCGCGCGTTCCGCAGATAGTGTTTCCTGACCTCGTTCGACGTCAGTCTCGCTTCCAGCTGTTCGCCGACGTCATCGTGGACATCAAACTGCCGCCCCTGATGATCGGTCCCGATCGCGTTGACGCAAGCCTGCACCGGACCTGCCGCACCGAAGGCAAACGCCGCCAGCAGCATCCATCCCTTGTGTCGCATCCTGCCGCCCCCCTGCCTGCATCCCATAACGCACGCTATCCGATGAGCGGCCAGAGGGGAACGGGGGTGGGCCGTGGGCGTGTGACAATCGGATCAGCTGCCCTTCGGTAATCCGCGATGACCCGAACCCTGCACGTCCTGCTGCTCATGATGCTCCTCGTCATCGTGCCGGCGCAGGCGGAGACACCGGTCGCCCGGGGAACCGGCGGCGCTGCGGCGACGATCAGCGAGCAGGCCACGCAATCCGCCATCGCGATCCTGGACCAGGGCGGCAACGCGGTCGATGCCGCCGTCGCGGCGGCGGCGACGCTCGGGGTGACCGATCCTTTCAGTTGCGGCATCGGCGGCGGCGGTTTCATGGTGGTCTACCTGGCGAAGGATAGGCGGGTCATCACGATCGATCATCGCGAGGCCGCGCCAGCTGCCACCACGTCGGCACTTTTCATCGAAGACGGCAAGGAGATGGACTTCGACACCGCGATCGCCAGCGGGCTGTCCGTCGGCGTACCCGGCACCGTGCGCGGCTGGCACGAGGCGTTGCAGCGTTATGGCTCGATGTCGCTCGCGCAGGTGCTCGCGCCTGCGATCACAGTCGCGGAGGAGGGCTTCACCGTCGACGCCAACTTCTCACGCCTGGCGGAAGTGAACGAACGCAAGTTCAACCGTTTCCCCGCAACGGCGGCGTTGTACCTGAGGCATGGCAGGACCATCCCGGCCGGCACCCTGCTGCGCAATCCCGATCTCGCCCGCACGTACCGCCTGCTGGCGGACGGCGGCGTGGATGCGTTCTACGCGGGCCCGCTGGCAAGCGCCATCGTCGACACGGTCAACCGCCCACCGACCGCGCCGGGCGTGCCGGTGCGGGGTAGCCGCATGACACTCGCCGACCTGGCCAACTACGAAGCGCGCCTGCGCCTGCCGGTGCATTCCACCTATCGCGGCTACGATCTCTACGGCCTGGCGCCACCGAGCAGCGGCGGCGTGACCGCATTCGAAGCGCTGAACATCCTCGAGGGCTACGACCTGAAGACGATGCCGCGTGCGCAGGTCGAGCATCTGTATCTGGAAGCAAGCCGCCTGGCCTTCGCCGACCGCGATGCCTACCTGGCCGACCCGGAGTATGTCGATGCGCCGGTGACGGGCTTGCTGAGCAAGGACTATGCGGCACAGCGGCGTACGCTGATCGCTCGCGACAAGGCCGCATCAGGGCGCGTGGCCGCCGGCGACCCCTATCCGTTCCAGCAGGATCCCAGTCATCCCCTGCGCTCCACACCGCGCGCACTGCCCCCTGAAAACACGCACACCACCCACTTGACCGTGTCCGACAAGGACGGAAACGTCGTCGCCTATACCTTCACCATCGAAGACTGGGGCGGCAGCGGCATGGTGGTGCCCGGTTATGGCTTCCTGCTCAACAACGAGCTGACCGATTTCGATTTCACCGCGCCGCATCCGAACATCCCCGAACCCGGCAAGCGCCCGCGCAGCAGCATGACGCCGACGATCGCGCTGAAGGACGGCGAGCCCGCATTCTCGATCGGCAGTCCGGGCGGTTCCACCATCATCACGACGGTGCTGCAGACCATCGTCAACTACGTCGACCTCGGCATGCCGATGGACCAGGCCATCGACGCGCCGCGGTTGTCGCAGCGCAATGGCGAGGTGACCGATATCGAACCCGGGTTCGCCGGCAGCGCCCAGGCGAAGGCGCTGGCGCATCTCGGGCAGCGCTGGTCGGATCAACCCGAAGAGATCGGCGCCGCGAACGCGCTGGTCTTCAATGCGGATGGCACGGTGACGGCGGTAAGCGAAGGCCACCGTCATGGCGTCGGCAGTGCACAGGTGCAGACGCCGGCCCGCTAGTCGCGACCGGCGCCGCGCGATCGCCTATCGCTCGATGATGGCGACGACGCCCATGCCGCCTGCCGTGCAGATGGACACCAGCGCACGGCCGCCGCCGCGCTGCTTCAGTTCCTTCGCCACCGTGGCGACGATGCGCGCACCGGTGGCGGCGAACGGATGGCCCGTCGCCAGCGAGGAGCCATTCGGATTCATCTTGGCCGGATCGATCCTGCCCAGCGGTGCGTCCAGGCCCAGGCGGTTGCGGCAGTAGTCCTCGCTCTCCCACGCGCGCAGCGTGCACAGCACCTGCGCGGCGAAGGCTTCGTGGATCTCGTAGATGTCGAAATCCTGCAGCGTCAGGCCGTTGCGCTTGAGCATCTCCGGCACGGCCACCGTCGGCGCCATCAGCAGGCCTTCGCCGTGGACGAAGTCGACCGCCGACACCTGCGCATCCTTCAGATAGGCCAGCGGCTCGTGGCCGTGCGCCCTCGCCCACTCGTCGCTGGCCAGCAGCACCGCCGCGGCGCCGTCGGTCAGCGGGGTGGAGTTGGCGGCGGTCAGCGTGCCGCGGCCCGAGGTCTTGTCGAAGGCGGGCTTCAGCGTGGCGAGCTTCTCCAGCGAGGTGTCGGCGCGCAGGATGTTGTCACGCTCCAGGCCGCGGAATGGCGCGATCAGGTCGTCGAAGAAGCCGCGCTCGTACGCGGCGGCCAGCTTCTTGTGCGAGGCCACCGCGAGTTCGTCCTGCGAATCGCGCGAAATGCTCCACTCCTTCGCCATATCCTCGCAGTGCTCGCCCATGCTCTTGCCGGTGCGCGGCTCGGCCACACCGGGGAACTCGGGCTTCAGTTCGCCGAACTTGAAGCCGCTCACCAGCGCCTTGAGCTTGTCCTGCGTGGTCTTGGCCCGGTTGGCGGCCAGCAGGCGCGCGCGCAGCTTCTTGCCGTAGACGATCGGCACTTCGGAGGTCGTGTCCGACCCGCCGCCGATGCCGGACTCGATCTGGCCCAGCGCGATCTTGTTGCCGATGTGGATGATGGTGTCCAGGCTGGTGCCGCAGGCGCGCTGCAGCGTGATGCCCGGGGTCAGCGGCGACAGGCCGGAGGAGAGCGCGGCCTCGCGGCCCAGGTTCCAGTCGGACGAGTGCTTGATCACCGCACCCATCGCCACTTCACCCAACTGCTGGCCGTGCAGGCCGAACCGCTCCACCAGTGCGCCCAGCGTACGCACCGACATGCCCAGGTTCCCCACATCCGCGTAGGCCGTGTTCTGGCGGCAGAACGGAATGCGGACGCCGCCGAGGATGGCGACGGGGCGGGGTGCGGGCATGGGGACCTCGGTCTGGATGGCGATGACGGGACGGTGAAGATGCGCCTGCGTACGGCAGGCATAATGGGGGAGTGTAATGCGCCCCTCCATCGCCTCCAACCGCTGACATGACTCGATCCACAACCAGCCCTGTCGTGATGGGCGTGATGGCCCTGGAACTGGCAGCGGGCAGTACCCCTCGGCGTGCCGCCCTGAGCGCCGCCGATGCGAGCGGCCTGGCGGAAAAACTCGGCCGCGACCTGGCGACGCATGCGCCGCAGGTGCGTGACCTGGATCTCGTCTTCGCGGGCGCGCATTTCGATCCCGCCGAAGCGCTGCGCCCAGGTTGGCCGCTGCACCAGCGGCTGCGCGAGTTGCACCAGCGCGCACCGGGACGTGGCGACGGGGCGCGGGTGATCGCGTTCGGCGCCGACGACACTGCCATCCCGATGCCGCTGCAGGCCGACGACGGCTTGCGCGGCGGCCTGCTGCGCGTGCTGCCCTTCGTGCTCAGCGGCGACGTCCCCGCGGTCGAAGCCGTGGCGGAACGGCTGGAGAGCGTCCTGCTGGAAACCGGGATGGCCCAGGCCGATACCGCGCTGCTGGCGCAGACCGCCTTCGGCGCGCAGATCGAACACGCACGCTACATGACGCTGCACGATCTCGCCGCCATGACCGCGATGCAGTACGACCATGGCGGCCTCGGCGCACTGTGGCCCGTGATCGAAACCGCCCTGATGGCCCCGACCGAAGAGGCGTGGCTGGATGCCGTGCCGGAACCGCTGCTGCGCTACGCCAGTGGCGAGGTCCACATCGCGCTGTTCGAACCGATCGCCTGGCGGGCGCGCTATGCGACGCAGGAAGCGACCGACGAACGCCTCGAACGCGCCTACCAGCATTTCCAGGCCCGCCAGCAGCAGATCGCGGCCGTGCTGGAAGCGCATGGCATCCCGGTGACGTTCGCGCACTGCCCCGCCAAGGCCGATGCGCGGGACACCCTGCAATCGTAGCGTGCGCCATGCGCACGACCATGAGGACCACACATCGTGCGGTCGTGCGCGTGGCGCGCGCTACGATGTCGGGTGGTATTACTGGGTGACCTTGATGATGCCGCAGGCCACGCGCGCGCCCGCATTGCCGGCCGGCTGGCTCGCGTAGTCGTCCGGGGCCGCATGCACGATCAGCGCGCGTCCGGCGACGTCGTTGACGGCACCGCCACCCAGCGTGACGCCTTCGAGGTGCGCATCTACCTTGGCCACGCCGTCGGCATTGGCGGTCAGGTTGTTCATGTCGCCGGCATGGTGCGCGCCGCTGCCGGCCTTGCCGTGCGCGGCATTGAACGGGTTGAAGTGAGGCCCCGCGCTGCTGGCGTCGGCGGCGCTGCAGTCGCCCTTCTCATGGATATGGAAGGCGTGCGTGCCGTTCGCTGGCAGGCCGCCGATCTCGCCGGTCAGGTGCAGGCCCTTGCCCATGGGCGTGAGGGTGACGCTGCCGCTGACCAGGCTGCCGGACGCCGATGCCAACACGGCGACCGCCTGCCTGGCGGTACTGGTGGTGGGGACGACGGGCGTCGCCGTTGACGACGGCGACGACGGCGACGGCGACGGCGTGGTGCTGCATGCCGCGAGGGCGAGGGCGGAAGCGGCGGCCAGCAGGACGATGCGCATGAGAGGGCTCCAGTACGGGTCGTGGCCGGGTACCGTAACCACCGCTACCTTCACGATCAATGAAAGTCGCTGCGTTCCCTCATCCGCGCTTGCGACCGGGCCCCAGCTTCCGCGTCACGGTGTTGCGTCCCACGCCCAGCTTGGCCGCGGCTTCGGCGCGGCGTCCATGCGTCAGCTCCAGGGCGACCTCGAGCAGCGTGCGGTCCAGGCGCTCGCGGGCTTCCGCATGCAGCGCCTCGGCGCCTTCCAGCAGGCGGCGGCGCGCCCATTCGCCCAGCGCGTGGTCCCACTCGCCGCGTCCACCGGCGACCGGTGCATGCAGCAGTGCGCCCTGCAGGTCGGTGGTGTTGATGACGTCGGCCGGTGCCAGTGCGGCCAGCCGCCAGCAGACGTTTTCCAGTTCGCGCACGTTGCCGGGCCAATCGTGGGCCTGCAGCAGATCCAGCGCTGGATTGCTGAAGCGCTTGGGGGCGATGTCGAGCTTGCGCGTGGCCATGGCCAGGAAGTTCTCGGCCAGTTGCGGCACGTCCGCGCGACGCTCGCGCAGGGGCGGCAGTTGCAGGCGCACGACGTTCAGGCGGTGCAGCAGGTCGGCGCGGAAGCGACCCTCGGCGACCAGCCCATCGAGGTCCTGGTGGGTGGCGGCGATCACGCGCACGTCCACGCGGATCAGTTCGCGTCCGCCGACGCGGAAGAACTCGCCTTCCGCCAGCACGCGCAACAGGCGCGTCTGCAACGGCAGCGGCATGTCGCCGATCTCGTCGAGGAACAGCGTGCCGCCATCCGCCTGTTCGAAACGGCCGATGTGCCGCTTCTGCGCGCCGGTGAACGCACCGGCCTCGTGGCCGAATAGTTCGCTTTCCAGCAGTTCCGACGGGATGGCGGCGGTGTTCAGCGCGACGAAGGGTTTGCGCGAACGCGGCGACTCATGGTGCAGCGCATGCGCCACCAGCTCCTTGCCGGTGCCGGTTTCGCCGGTGATCAGCACCGACAGCGGCGCCTGCGCCAGCCGGCCGATCGCACGGAACAGCGCGCGCATGGTCGGCGTATCGCCGATCAGCTGGGGCGTGGCCGCCGCCGTCGCGTCGGCGTCCTGGGCAGCGTCGGCGCTCTCCTCCGCATCGGGCAGCGTGCGCGCGGCCAGCGCGACCGCATCGTCCAGATCGAACGGCTTGGACAGGAATTCGTGCGCGCCACCGCGGAATGCGCCCGCCGTGCTCGCCACGTCGGTGTACGCCGACATCACGATCACCGGCAGCTGCGGATGCGTGGCTTTCAGCTTGTCCAGCAGTACCAGGCCATCGTCGCCCGGCATGCGTACGTCGGTGAACAGCAGATCGGGGGCCCCCCTCGCGCCGAGCGCGCTCAACGCGGCGGCGGCGCTGTCGAAGCCGTCCACCGCGTACCCCGCATCGCGCAGGGCGGTGGCGAGCACGAAGCGCACCGAGCGGTCGTCATCGACCACCCAGATGCGACGCGCGTCGGCGGCGCTGCCATGGGCAGCCAGGCGATCAGTGGACATGACGTTCCTCGTCGTGGTCGTGCAGCGACTGCGGCAGCAGCAGGGTGAAGACCGTATGGCCGGGGCGCGAGCGGTAGGTCAGCGACCCCCGGTGTTCGCGTGCCACCTGTTGCGACAGTGCCAGGCCCAGCCCGCTGCCTTCGGCACGGCCGCTGACCAGCGGCAGGAACAGGTGCTCGGCGAGCGCTTCGGGCACGCCGCGGCCGTCGTCGACGATCTCCACCCGCAGCGCCATGGCGTGCAGGTGGTCGTGGATGCGCGAGCCGTGTTCGACACGGGTGCGCAGGATGATGTTGGCCGCACCCGCCTGCAGGGCGTTGCGGACCAGGTTCCAGACCGCCTGGGTCAGGCGGTCGGCGTCGCCGGACAGTTCCGGCAGGCTGGGGTCGTAATCGCGCTGCAGGCGCACCGACCAGCCGCCTTCGTTCTCGGCCAGGCGCAATACCCGCTCCAGCACGGTGTGGATGTTCAGCGGCGCATGCGGGCGCTGCGGCGAGGGCGACAGCAGTTGTTCCAGCAGGGTGTTGAGGCGGTTGATCTCGGACTCGATCAGTTCGATCAGTTCGCGCTCGTCGTCGTTGTCGTCGCGGTGCGCGGCCCGGCGTGCCAGCAGCTGCGCGGCACCCTTGAGGCCCGCCAGCGGATTGCGCAGTTCATGTGCCAGTCCCTTCAACGCCGCGCTCAGCGCGTTGGGCAGGGCCTGGGTGGGATCGAGCGCGGGGAATTCGTCCACCGGGTGCGCTTCCAGCAGCCAGCCGCCGCCCTCCAGCCGCGACAGCCAGCCCTCGGCGAAGCACGGCGATTCGCCGGGCATGCCCAAGGCCATGCGGTGCAGACGCAGGACGTCGCGGTCGGTGTTGTCCAGGAAGCGCGCCATGGCGTCGCCTTCGATCTCCAGGGCCGCCAGCGGTTGCCCGATCAGGCGGCGGGTACTGACGCCCAGCCAGCGCGCGAAGGCCGGGTTGACGCCACGGATCAGTCCGCCGTCGTCCGCCCAGGCCACCGGCGTGCTCAGCGCGTCGGTGGTGGGGTCGAAACGCATGCGGGAGAGGTCCGGGGACGACATTGCACCAGTTTAGTGCAAAGCCGTCCCCGGCAAGCCATCAGGCCTCGTAGGCCGATTCGCCGTGCGAGGTGATGTCCAACCCCTCGCGCTCGGCATCCTCGGAGACGCGCAGGCCGACGGTGTACTTCACGATGAGGAAGGACACCAGGGCCACCACGCTGGACAGCACCACCGTGATCAGCACGCCCTGCGCCTGGATCCACACCTGCGACCCGATGGAGTACTCGGCCACGGCGGTCTCGGTGACGTAATCCCAGATGCCCGCGCCGCCCAGCGAGGGCGCAGCGAACACGCCGGTCAGCAGCGCGCCGGTGATGCCACCGACGCCATGCACGCCGAACACGTCCAGGCTGTCGTCCGCGCCCAGCATCTTCTTCAGGCCGCTGACGCCCCACAGGCACAGCACGCCCGCGATGGCACCGATGGCCAGCGCACCGTTCAGGCCGACCAGGCCGGCCGCCGGCGTGATCGCGACCAGACCCGCCACGGCACCCGACGCGGCGCCGAGCAGCGAGGGCTTGCCCTTGGTGATCCACTCGACCAGCAGCCAGGCCACCACCGCCGCGGCCGTGGCAAGGAAGGTGTTGACGAAGGCGATGGCGGCGACGCCACCGGCTTCCAGCGCGGAGCCGGCGTTGAAGCCGAACCAGCCCACCCACAGGATCGAGGCACCGACCATGGTCAGGGTCAGGTTGTGCGGCTTGATCGCCTCGCGGCCGTAGCCGGTGCGCTTGCCGATCACGTACGCGCCCACCAGGCCGGCAATGGCGGCGTTGATGTGCACGACGGTGCCGCCGGCGAAGTCCAGCGCGCCCTTGGCCCACAGGTAGCCCGACTTGGCCAGCACGCCGTCCACCACATCGGTGCTGGTGAACGCATCGGGGCCGGGGAAGAACCACACCATGTGCGCCATCGGCAGGTAGGCGAAGGTGAACCACAGCACGGTGAACAGCATCACGCCGGCGAATTTCACGCGCTCGGCGAACGCGCCGACGATGAGCGCGCAGGTGATGCAGGCGAACGCACCCTGGAACACGAAGAACGCCAGTTCCGGAATGTAGACGCCCTTGGTGAACGTCGCCCCGATCGAGGACGCATCCAGTCCCGCGGCGAACAGCCGGTCGGTACCGCCGATGAAGGCATTGCCCTCGGTGAAGGCGAAGCTGTAGCCGTACAGCGCCCACAGCACCGCGACCAGCGAGAACACGGCCAGGTTCTGGATCAGGATGGACAGCACGTTCTTCGAACGCACCAGGCCGCCGTAGAACAGCGCCAAGCCGGGCAGCGTCATGAAGATCACCAGCACCGCGGAGACCAGCACCCACACCGTGTCGGGCTTGCTGATGGTCGGGGCCGGGGCTTCCTCGGCGGGGGCGGCTTCGGCCTCTGCAGGGGCCGCAACGGCTTCCGCAGGTGCGGCTGCTTCGACCGGCGCAGGCGCGGCCTCGACCGCGGGGGCGGCTTCGGCAGCGGCGGGTTCGGTCGTGGGTGCGGCGGTGTCCTGCGCGGCGAACACGGTGGCGGTAGTGCCCACCGTCATCAGGCCGAACAGCGCGGCCATGCACAGCATCCGGGTACGGGTCTTCCACCCGGAGAACAGTCGAGTCTTCATGTGGGGGCTCCGAGTGTTAGAGCGCGTCCGCGCCGACTTCGCCGGTACGGATGCGGATGACCTGGTCGATGGTGGTGACGAAGATCTTGCCGTCGCCGATCTTGCCGGTGCCGGCGGCCTGCTGGATGGCCTCGATGACGGCATCCAGTCGCTCGTCGGTCACGACGGTCTCGATCTTGATCTTGGGCAGGAAATCGACGACGTACTCGGCGCCGCGGTACAGCTCGGTGTGGCCCTTCTGCCGGCCGAAGCCTTTCACTTCGGTCACGGTGATGCCGGACACGCCCGCTTGCGACAAGGACTCTCGGACCTCGTCGAGCTTGAACGGCCGGATGATGGCGGTGATCAGTTTCATGCGCATACCCCGATGGTGGATGGAACCGGCCGACCGGAGCCGGCCGGCGGTTTCAGGTCACCCGTGCGCGCAGCCCCCTGGCGGCGGACACGTTGTCGGTGCGGAGCGGTGCATGAACCGCATCCGTGCCCACCGCGATCATTTGCGGCGGGAACGGATGACGTGGGAGGGAGCAGCGGTTCATGGACCTCTCCTGTGTTTCCCCAAGTACAGCGTTGGTGCGATCTCCAGGAATCGAAGACAGGTGGTGCCCCGGTTCCCCAACCGGGCGAATGCATCGCGGGACGATGCACTCGATAAGGTGCGGCGATGGCGACGGGTGGGAGGGGAGATCCGTCGCCATCGCCGCGAGAACTCAGTGCGCGACCGCTGCGTCGCGGAGGGCCGGTGCATGGCCCTCCGCGTGCATGGCGATGTGCGCGCAGGCCTGCATCAGTTGGCGTAATACAGCTGGTATTCCAGCGGGTGCGTGGCCGCGCGGAACTTGGTCACTTCCTGCATCTTCAGCGCGATGTAGGCATCGATGAAGTCGTCCGACATCACGCCGCCGGCCTTGAGGAAGTCGCGGTCCTTGTCCAGCGCGTCCAGCGCCTGGTCCAGGCTGGAGCAGACCTGCGGGATGTTCTTCTCTTCTTCCGGCGGCAGGTCGTACAGGTCCTTGTCGGACGGCGCGCCCGGATCGATCTGGTTCTTGATGCCGTCCAGGCCGGCCATCATCAGCGCGGTGAAGGTCAGGTAGCCGGACTGCAGCGGATCGGGGAAGCGGATCTCGATGCGGCGCGCCTTCGGATTCGCCACCCACGGAATGCGGCACGACGCCGAACGGTTGCGCGCCGAGTAGGCCAGCATCACCGGCGCCTCGAAACCCGGCACCAGGCGCTTGTAGCTGTTGGTGCCCGAGTTGGCGAACGCGTTGATCGCCTTGGCGTGCTTGAAGATGCCGCCGATGTACCACAGCGCCAGCTGCGACAGGCCGCCGTAGCCATCGCCCGAAAACAGGTTCTGGCCGCCCTTGGCCAGCGACTGGTGCACGTGCATGCCGCTGCCGTTGTCGCCGACGATGGGCTTGGGCATGAAGGTCGCCGTCTTGCCGTTGCGGTGGGCGACGTTGCGCACCACGTACTTCATGCGCTGCAGTTCGTCGGCCTTCTGCACCAGCGTGTTGAACTTGGCGCCGATCTCGCACTGGCCGGCGGTGGCGACTTCGTGGTGGTGCACTTCGACTTCGATGCCGACCTGTTCCAGCGTCTTGCACATCTCCGCGCGCAGGTCGTGCAGCGAGTCGGTCGGCGGCACGGGGAAGTAGCCGCCCTTGACGCCGGGACGGTAGCCGCTGTTGGCGCCGTCGTAGCTCTTGCCGCTGTTCCAGGCGCCTTCTTCGGAATTGATCTTGAAGAAGGTGTTGCCCATGTCGTTGGCGAACTGGACCGAGTCGAAGATGAAGAACTCCGGCTCCGGGCCGAAGAAGGCCACGTCGGCGACGCCGCTGGCCTTCAGGTGGGCCTCGGCGCGCTTGGCGATGCCGCGCGGGTCGCGCGTGTAGCCCTGCATGGTGGCCGGATCGAGGATGTCGCAGACCAGTACCAGGGTCGGGTCGGCGTAGAACGGATCCAGATAGGCCGTGCTCGGGTCGGGCAGCAGCACCATGTCCGACTCGTTGATGCCCTTCCAGCCCGAGATCGACGAGCCGTCGAACATCTTGCCGTCTTCGAACAGGGACGCATCCACGATGCTGACGGGGAAGGTGACGTGCTGTTCGACACCGCGCATGTCGACGAAGCGCAGGTCGACGAACTCGACCTTGTGGTCCTTGATCAGCTTCTCAACGTTGTCCAGGGACATCTCGGAACCTCGGGTTGGATAAGTGTGTGACGGGATACAGCAATCCCCGTGCCAACCCCGGGGACGCGGCAAGTGATTGATTGTCATGGACATCCTTGACGGATTCGTCACACGGAATCCCTGTTTTGGTGCGGAATTCTGACTCAGCGAACCAACGCGGTGCGTGGCGCTTTCCACTATTCTTTGCCGCCCTACCCTGCAAGCCCGCTCCGATGACCGACCTGCTCGCCGCCCTGCTGCTCGGCATCCTCGAGGGCCTCACCGAGTTCCTGCCGGTGTCCAGCACTGGCCACCTGCTGATCGCGCAGCACTGGCTGGGCGAGCGGTCGGATTTCTTCAACATCGTGATCCAGGCCGGCGCCATCCTGGCCACCACCCTGGTCTTCCGCCGCCGCATCTGGGAACTGACGACCGGCTGCTGGCGCGATCCCCAGGCCCGCGACTACTCGATGAAGCTGGCGGTGGCCTTCCTGGTCACTGCGCTGGTCGGCCTGCCGGTGCGCCTGGCCGGATGGGAACTCCCGGAAACCGTCACGCCCGTGGCATGGGCCCTGATCATCGGCGGCGTGTGGATGCTGGTGGCCGAGCACTTCGCCGAGAAGCGCGGCGACGTCGCCACCATCACCTGGAAGGTCGCGGTGCTGGTGGGCCTGGCGCAGGTGGTGGCGGGCGTGTTCCCGGGCACCTCCCGTTCGGCCGCCGCGATCTTCATGGCGATGCTGGCGGGCACCAGCCGGCGCTCGTCCGCGGCGGAGTTCGTGTTCCTGGTCGGCATTCCCACCATGTTCGCGGCCAGCGGCTACGCGTTCCTGGAACTGGTGAAGGACGATGCGCTGGGCAGCGAGAACTGGGGCGAGGTGGCGCTGGCGTTCGCTGCCGCCACCGTCACCGGCTTCGTGGTGGTGAAGTGGCTGCTGGGCTTCATCAAGGCGCACCGCTTCACCGGCTTCGCGATCTATCGCATCGTGCTGGGCGCGCTGCTGCTGTTGTTGATGCCGGTCGGCAGCTGAGCCGCCGCGCTCCCTGCTCCCTGTAGGAGCGACGTCGGTCGCGACCGCACGGCCGACATGCCCTGAAGCGGCTGTTTGCCATCCGGGCGCGCTGCGGCGCGTTCATCCCAATGCACGGTGAATGGCTATCGGGGCGAGGTCGCGACTGACGTCGCTCCTACAATCAAGCGCGATGCCCGGCCTTCACCCCATTCCAACCTGCCGCGCGTTTGCATGGGGCCACCGTCGACGGAGAACGCCATGAAACGACTGCTGCTGCTCGCCTTGCCACTGGCCCTCGCGGGCTGCCCCAAGCCGGCGGAACGGGCCGACACGCCAGCGCCCACCGTGGCCGCCACCACCCCGGACACCGCGGCAGCCGCAACGATCGACGCGGCCGCCCTGCTTCCCCAGTACCACTGGCAACTCATGGACGCGACGGACACGCAGGGCAAGCGCATCGATGCGCTGTTCGTCCGGCCCGACAAGCCGGTGCAGTTCGACTTCAGGGAAGGACGGCTGGGCGTGTCCAACGCCTGCAATCGCATGGGCGGCACCTACACACTGTCGGACACCAGCCTCACCATCGGTCGACTGACGTCGACCATGATGGCCTGCACCGACGATGCGCTGATGGCGCTGGACCAGGAGATCGGCAAGCGACTGGATGGGACGTTGAAGGTCGCCGCCACGCAGGACGGCGTCGCTCAACTCGCGCTGACCACCGCGACCGGAGAAAAACTGCTGTTCGCCGGCAACCCGACCGCCGAGACCCGCTATGGCGGCCCCGGCCAACGCGTGTTCCTTGAAGTCGCGGCGGACACCAAGCCGTGCAGCCACCCGCTGATTCCCGACAAGCAGTGCCTGCAGGTGCGCGAGATCGCCTACGACGACAAGGGCCTGAAAGTCGGCACGCCGGGCGAGTTCCAGCACTTCTACGACAGCATCGAGGGCTACATGCATGAGCCCGGCATCCGCAACGTCCTGCGCGTGGACCGCTACACGGTGAAGAACCCGCCCGCCGACGGATCTTCGAATGCCTACGTGCTGGACATGGTGGTGGAGTCGGCCAGCGAGAAGAAATAAGGTCCGTCGCACGAAGCGCGCCTGATCCAGGGCGTGCTTCGTGGCTGTCGGTCAGCCGCTATAGTGGCGCGTCACCGCACCTGACGCGCCAGCATGCACCCCCCCGCAAGGAACGCTTCTCCCCTTCCCTGGATCGCTGTCGCACTCCTGGTCGTCTCCGCCCTGCCGATGTGGTGGCCGGCGCTGCAGACGCCATTCTGGGGCGACGACTACGTGTTCCTGCATGCGGCGCATGCGACGAATGCCACGGGCGCGCCGTGGTGGTCGGATTTCTGGCCTTCGTCGCCGCCGCGCTTCTGGCGGCCGCTTTCGCAGGAAGGCTACTGGCGCTGGATCGACGCGTCGCTGGGCGGCAGTGCGCATGCCGCGCACATGGTCAGCCTGATCCTGCATGTCCTGGCCACGCTGGGCGTTGCGCTGTTCGCCCTCCGCCTCGCGCGCGCCTGTCGCTGGCAGCACGCCGGCCGCATCGCCGCGCTCGCTGGCGCCGTGTACGTCGGACTGACGATGCACCTGCTGCCGGTGCATTGGGCGGCCGCTGCCAACAATGCCCTGCTGACGCTGTTCACCACGCTGCTGCTGGCCGCCTGGATCAGTGCGCGTGATGCGGCCGGCAACTGGCGTACGGTGCTGCTCGCGTCGCTGCCGGTATGGCTGGCGCTGGCCTTGCTGAGCAAGGAATCCGCCGCGCTGACGCCCGCGCTGATGATCGTGGTCGCCGCTTTCGTTGCCATGCGCAGGCCGGATCGCGGCGAACTCGTCGCGTGGCTCGCCTGCGTGGCGGTCGTTGGCGTGTGGCTGGTGCTGCGCGCGCGCTTTACCGCCAACACCGATGCGTCGTACGCATTCGGCCTGGGCAGCAATGTCGTGCGCAACGCCGCATCGTTCGGCGCATGGCTGTTGAACGTCCCGCGCGAGGCGATGCGGATGGCAGTCGCGGGCGAACGCATGCGAGGACTGGCCTGGATCGCGGCCACCGCACTGCCGATGCTGGCAGCCTGGGCGGTCGCCGGTTGGCGCGGGCGGACGCTGCTGACGCGGTGGCAGTGGATGTGCGTCGGCGCGTTCGCCGTGCTGGCGTACGCGCCCTACTTCCTGTTCGCCTGGAACAGCTACGAGTATTACGCAGCCATCGCCGTGATCCTGCCCGTGATCGCGCTGGCGCGCTGCCTGGCGACCGATGCTGCCGCGCTGTGGGTGGCGACGCTGATCGTGGTGTCGTCGTGGATCGCGGTGGAGGGCACGCGCCGGCTGGACCATCCTGGCCTGATCGGTCGCGCGCACTGGGCGGAAACGACGCTGCAGGCACTGGAATCGCAACGGATCCCCGCGCCGCTGCATGTCAGCGTCGCGGACGCGCAGCGCTTCTATGCCATCGGCCAGATGGGACTGGCATGGCGGCTGGGCCTGGATCCGGAGCAGGTCCGCGTGGCGCCGGCATGCCCGCCCACCGGCACGTGCCTGGTCATCGGGGCCGATGGGCGGACGCGCTGGCGACACGCGGCGGAGTGAGGTACCGCACGCGCATCCCTCACGCAATCGCGGCCGCGCGCCTCCGTACCACGCGCGTGCGCGGCCAGAGGTCGTGCCAGCCCCGCGGATCGTCATCGTCCGCCAGCAGGACCGAGAAGGCTTCGAACGGCACCACGCGACTCGCGCTGCGCAGCAGTGCCTGGCCGAACCGGACCCGGCGCCCTGCCTCGTCGACCACGCGCGTACCGGTCACGAGCTTGCCGATCGTGGTTCCCGTGATCCCTTCCATCAGCGTGTAGTAGAGGATGATCGCAACGTAACCGATCAGCTGTTCCTGCCACCACGTCAGCCGCCCGGCCCACGCCAGCACCGCGTCGCCGCCGATCATCCCCGCGACCAGCAGGGCCAGGAAGATGAGCCCGATCACGATGACGCGATCGATCATCCAGTGGACGAAGCGGCGGCCCTTCGTGGCCGGCACGTGCGGCACGCCGTCGCCTCCGGGATCGGCGACGGCGCTTCGCGGGCTCTCGTAGGGATTGCCGCCCTCCACGGGCTCAATCGCGCAGGGTCGCGTTCAAGGTGTACGTGCCGTGCACCAGTGCTTCCGCCAGCACATGGCCCTGCATCGCACGCTCCACGTCGCCGGCGGTGAAGCGGGCCGGCAGGTCGAGCGCGGCGACATCCAGTGCGAACAGGCGGAAAAAGTAACGGTGAACGCGTGCATCGTTGAACGGCGGGTAGGGACCGTCGTAGCCGTGGTAGTCGCCTCCCATCTGAGCATCGCCGGCAAACCAGCCGGTGTAGTCGTTCAATCCCTGGCGTGCGCCGGCCGGTCCGGCGGGCTGCTGCTTGCCCCGGGCAGTGACGCCGTCGCTGCAGCTGCCGGCCGCGATCTCGCGCACGCCGTGCGGGATGTCCGCCATCGCCCAGTGGATGAAGTGCGCGCGCGGCTGCTCCACCGGGATCTGCAGGTCGTCGCGACCCACGGTGTCCGGCACGGTCGGTGCATCGGGGTCGATGCAGAGCAGGGCGAAGGACTTCGTCCGGTCCGGCACGTCGGTCCACGCCAGGTGCGGATTGCGGTTGGCGGCGAACCCGTCGGGCTGGCCCATCGCGAACTCGGCCGGGATGGGCTTCATGTTCTCGAAACTGTCGCTCCACAGACGCATGGGTGGCTCCTCGAAAAAAGGGGAAGACCAGGCGCCGGAGGGGCGCCGTCGCAGTCCGGATGGCGCGCCCGGCCAACGCCCGGCAAGGACCCGATTGTAACGGGCGGGACCGCTCAGGCCGTGGTGGCGGCCAGGCGCTCGGCGACCCAGCGCTCGGCGTAGCCATCGCCGGCGACGTTCTCGATGAAGGCGCAATGCCCGCCCCATGGCGCGATCTCCAGCGTGGCCTGGGGCGGCAACGCCCAGTCGCGGAAGGTGTCGAACGGGATCACCGGGTCGTCCTCGGCCATCAGGATGTGCGCCGGCACCTCGAGGCCGGCAAGCCGATCCCCCGAGATCGCATAGCCGTCGAAGTAGGCGTCCAGCGTGCCGAAACCGGTGTGGCGCTGCACCAGCCAATCGGTCAGCGCGCGGATGTCGAGCGCCAGCACGGTGTCGTCGAAATCGTGCCGCTGCGGGAACAGGTGGCGCTTGCGCTCCAGCGAACGGCGCCACTTGCGGGCGAAATACCAGTCGTACAGCGGCATGCCGCGCTCGATGCGGTCCATCGTGGTGGCCGGATCCAGCAGCGGGCAGACCGCCGCCACGTGCGCCAGCGCCAGCCCGGCCTGCGGCGCGCGCAGTGCCAGCCGCAGTGCGAAATTGCCGCCAAGCGAGTAGCCCGCCACCCGCATCGGCCGGCCGTTGGCGAAACGTCGCGCTATGTCGAGCGCAGCGTGCACCACTTCGTCCAGGCGGTTGGAGTGGAACAGGTCTTCGTTGAGATGGTGGGTGTCGCCGTGGTCGCGGAAGTTCAACCGGAACACGTCGAAGCCGCGTGCCAGCAGCTGCGCGGCGGTCAGCCGCATGTAGTTGGAGTCGGCGCTGCCTTCCCAGCCATGCAGCAGCAGCACCAGTCCTTGCGACTCGCGTCCGGCCACCTGGCTGTGGAAGCCCTGCAGGCGCACGCCATCGCCACCATCCACGATGTATTCCAGCGTTACCGCGCCGCTGCCCGCCAGCGCCCGCAGCGCACGGCGGCGGCGCAGCGCGCTGGATCCCAGCACCGATTGCAGGTGCGGGTTGCGCAGCCAGCGCGGCGGTCGGAAGTCGGCGGCAGTGATCATGGGGTCATCGCGGCAACGTGGGCACGAGGGTGGCACCGGTGGGCCGAGTATTCCCTCGAATACGTCGCAAGCCCGTCATGGCGGCCGCTCAGGCGTCCGCCATCGCCCGCACGATCCGCTCGCGCGAGAGGTCGGCGATGCGCCGGCGACCCTCGACGTCGGCGACCCGGATCGGTTCCAGGAAGCAGATATCGGCCGTGCGCGCCGGCTCGCCCAGCAGGCGGACGAAGTTGGCGAAGAAGCTTTCCCTGGGTCCGAACGCCACCACCGGCTGGGCGCTGCCGCGTGCGCCGTAGCGCAGTGCGACCGGCTGCACCGGCACGCCGGCCTCGACCGCCGCCAGGAAGATGCGCGCATGGAACGGCCCGATCTCGTGGCCGTCGCGCGTGCGTCCTTCCGGGAACACCCCGACCGAACGCCCCTCGCGCAGGCGCCGCATCATGGCCTGCAGCACGCCGCCCAGCGATTCCTGGCTGCCGCGCTGGTGGAAGATGGTCTGTCCCTGGGCTGCCAGCCACCCCACGACCGGCCAGCCGCGGATCTCCTGCTTGGCCACGAAACCCATCATGCGCTGGCTGTGCAGTGCCTCGATGTCGATCCAGCTGACGTGGTTGGCCACGAACATCGTCGGGCCCGGCAACGGCGCGCCGACCCGCCGCAGGCGGAAACCGAAGATGCGCATCAGTCCACTGGACCACCAGCGCACCGCGACGTCGCCCGCGGTTTCGTCGCCCACGCGTATCCACACCAGCAGCGGCGACAGGCACAGCAGGGTGATCGGCAGGAAGAGCAGCAGGTGGATGAGCAGCAACGGCACGCGGTACGCGTAACGGAAGGCCCGTGCCACGCCGCTGCCGCCAGCAACATGAACAGGGGGCGGCGTCATGCGTTCACGATAGCAGGAGTGAGGGTGGGAGGGGCAGGCGTAAGGGGAGCGGAGTGGGGCGTGAGCGAAGACGAGGGCTCTGGGTGTCCGCACTCTTCTCCCTTCCCCACTAGCTCCGCGGTACGACCGCCAGCGTCAGCCGCGAGACGCAGACCAGCTTGCCGTCGTCGTTCTCGATGCGGATTTCCCACAGCTGCGTGCTGCGGCCCACGTGCAGGGCCCGCGCGGTGCCGGTGACCACACCGCTGCGCATCGCGCGCACGTGGTTGGCGTTGATCTCCAGGCCCACGACCATCTCTTTCGTCGTATCCACGCACAGGTTGCCGGCCACGCTGCCCAGCGTCTCGGCCAGCGCCACCGATGCGCCCCCGTGCAGGATGCCGTAGGGCTGCACAGTGCGCGCATCCACCGGCATGGTGCCGCGCAACCAGTCCTCACCCGCTTCGGTCATCACGATGCCGAGGTTCGACACCAGCGTATTGGCCGCATGCGCGTTGACGGCGGCGAGATCGACGGGGGCACGGAAAGCCATGGCGTTTCTCTTGAAGAGCGAGTGGAGAGGAGCGGGGCGCAGAGGCGTAAGAGGGTGAAGGGTAAGGGGTGCGCTCACTCCTCGCTCCTCTCCGCTCACTCCGCCCTTACAGAATAGGTACCAGCCCAGCGCCGAATGCGGTGAGCACGCGGGTGTACAGCCATTTCGGCCCGACGTTGACCTCGGGGAAGTCGCCGACCGCCACGTAGCAGCGATGGAAAGCGGGGTCTTTCGGGCTGACCGGCAGCGGGCAGTCGGGACCGGGCTGGAATTCGTAGCTGGTGGCGTAGCGCCATGGCCAGAGATCGAAGATCGGCAGGGCTTCGGACACCTTGCCCAGGCTGTAATCCAGCCCGGAGAACACCGGCGGCTTGGCGCGCGGCGCGATCGTCCAGGCGTTCTCCGGCGACATGTCGCGGCGGATGCTGTCGGCCAGCGCGCGTGCGAACGCGGGATCGTCGATCACCACCGCCGCCTCGGTGTTGTAGTTCTCCGACCGCGGGTCGAAGTTGTGCGTGCCGATCACCGCCGTTTCGCCGTCGATCACCATCGACTTCGCATGCAGTCCCATGCGCACGCCGGCGCGCTTCAGCGGCAGCGGCTCAGATCCGGCGCCGCTGCTCAGGAACGACGGACGCGATTCGGTGCGCTGGAGGCGGCGCGTGGTCTCACCGGACGCCGCGTTCGACGAGGACCCACCCGAAGGACCGAGGGAACCCGACGGTCCGCGCAGGCGACCCGTGCCGCTGCCGCTGCCGCCGCCTTGCGCATCGGGCGAGGCGACGGGCGGGCCTTCCGGCATCAAGGCCGCATAGTCCACCGGCGCGTCCTCGGGGAACGGCTTGTATTCGTGGATGCGGAACCCGAACTCGCGCAGGTAGCGGCGCTTGTACTTGAACGACATCGAATAGACGATCGGGTTGTCGGTCGCGGCCAGGCTGTTGGTCGACACGGTCACCTGCGGCGGCGGTTCGCGCTGGCGCATGTCGCGGAACATCACCTGTGCCTGCTTCGACATGACCAGGTAAGGCGTCTGCAGCAGCACTTCCGACTTCGCGCCTCGGATCAGCGCTTCGAGTTCCGGCGCGGCGGGCGCGTCGTCGTCGCGTCGCTCGCGACGGTGCTTCTGCGGCAGGTCGGCGATGTAGCGCACTGCGCCGACGGCGAACGCAGGGTCGACGAAGCGCGCCTGCACCACCGCCGGGTCGCTCGCCTGCTCGACCGCTTCCTGCACGCGCGCCGGCCGCAGGTAGCGCGGCACCGGCATGGCCGGCACGCCATCGCGCAGCAGCCTGCGCCCCACGTCGTTGAGCCGCTCGGCCGGCACGCTCCGCCGCGCGTCCCAGAAGGCCTGGAAGTTCGCCGCCATGGCCGAGGCCTCAGGTCCGGCGACCAGCACGTCGCGGTCGCGGAAGTTGTACTCCGCATCCCAGTCGAAATAGTCGTCCTGGTAGTTGCGTCCACCGCTGATGCCGATGCGGTCGTCCACCAGCAGCAGCTTGGTGTGCATGCGCTGGTTGAAGCGGCGGAAACAGCACAGCACGCTGCCGGCATAATCCAGATAGTTCAGCTTGGCCTTGCCGAAGCTGGGGTTGTAGATGCGGATGGAAAAATTCTGGTGCGCGCCGGACAGCGCCGCCAGGATCTCCAGGTCGGCGATGGCCGACAGCTGGTCGATCAGCACGCGCACCTTCACGCCACGGCGCGCCGCCGCGAGCAGCTCGTCCAGCACCAGCCGCGCGCTGTCGTCCTTGTCGAAGATGTAGGTCTGCAGGTCGATGCGCGCGCGCGCGCTGCGGATCAGGTTCAGGCGCGCCAGCAGCGCATCCGAACCTTTGTCCAGGATCACCGCGTAATGCCGGGGCGCGGCCGGCGTGGACGCAGCCGATGCCTGGCCGGCCAGGTCGTACAGCGGCGACGGCAACGCACAGGCGTCGGCCTGTGCGCACTCGACGACCGGGGACCGGGCGGCGGCGGCGATGCCGGCCGCGCGGTCGCGCTGGCGGTCGGACAGGCTGGCGCAGGCCGTGCCCAGCAGCGCAAGGCTGAGCACCGCGCAGCGCACGGCGAGCGTGGAGAAACGGGAGGTCACTGCGTCTTTCCGCCCCGGATGCGGGCACGCAGCACGAATACCACGCGGTCGCTGACCGCCAGCATCCAGTCGTCCATGTCGTAGTCGCTGCGGCGCACCGCACCGGTGGCGACGACGTCGCAGTCCACGGCGGGGCGGGCGCAGGTGCCGGGGGCCACCGTCAGGCTGCGGGGCCGGCTGATGCCCTTGATGCTCAGGTCGCCTTCCAGCGTGCCGCCGTCGTAGAGCAGCATGGGGTCGTAGGGCTTGGAGGTGAACGTGACCACCGGGTAGCGGTCGGCGTCGAAGAACTTCTCGCTGCGTGCCCATTCGGCATAGCGGGCGTGGTCGACGATCTCGACCTCGCGCGTGTACATCCGCAGGCGCACCTGCTGGCGCCCGTCGGGCAGGTGCTCGACCGATCCCTCGTAGCGGGGGAACACGCCGTCCAGCACCTGGCCCCAGCGCGTGCGCAGTTCGAACCCCAGGCGCGTGTGCCCGGGGTCGAAATCGTTCCTGCCCTGCGCCCAGGCGGGTGCTGCGCACAGCAGGGCCAGGCACAGCACGACCAGCCAGGCGGCCAGTGGCAGTTCCGGCTTCATGGCCACCAGAACGCGGAGAGCTGTGCCACTCCCGGCTCGATGGCGGCGTCCACCGGCAGGGTCAGCACCACGACGCCCGCCGGCGGCATGCCGCGGTACTCGCTGGTCACGCCGGAATACATCAGCGCCGCCAGCTGCTCGAAGCCGGGGTTGTGCCCCACCATCAGCAGGCGTTCGGCCTCGCGGTGCTGGTCGGCCAGGTCGGCCAGCGTGCCGGGAGTGGCTTCATAGATGCGCTCCTCCAGCCGCTGCTCCACGTAGCCGATCGCATCCAGCACCGCTTCCAGCGTCTCCCGGGCCCGGCGCGCGGGGGAACACAGCACGCGATCAGGCACCAGGCCCTGCTCCTTCAACCAGCGTGCGACGGCCTCGGCCTCGGCCAGGCCCTGCGGCGACAGGGGACGGTCCAGGTCGGACTGCCCGGGGGTCGCCGGTTCGGCATGGGCATGGCGCAACAGGATGAGTTCACGCATGGGACGCTTGCTCCTTAGGCTTTCTTGATCCACTTCAACAACGGTTCCCAGTCGGCCTGGTGCTCGCGCACTTGGGCCGAGCGGTAGTCGAACAGGCTGCGGCCCAGGCCCGCCATCACCACGTAGGCCTGGGTGTCGCGCAGCTGGGTGATGACCGGGTAGGGCCAGGTCTTCAGCATCTCCACCGCCTGCTGCGATGCGTTCGTCCACGGCTTGCTTCGGTTGACCACCAGGCCGACCGGCAGTTTGCGCTTGTGCACGCGTGGCACCTTGGCCATGGTGTTCAGGAAGCCGACGGTGGCCTCGATGTCCAGCGCCGACGGCAGCACCGGCACGACGACGGCGTCGGCCTGCTCGAGAAAGCTTTCGAGATCGTCGGCCATCGCGCCGGCCGGCGCATCGATCACCACGCGCTCGGCGTCCTCCGGCAGCCACGCCTTCCAGGCACGCTTGCCGCTCGCGTCGATCGGCAGCACCGCCGTTTCCAGTTCAGCCCGGCGCTCGGCCCAGCGGGTGGAGGAATGCTGCGGATCCACGTCCACCAGCACGGTACGTTTGCCATCCAGTGCGAAGTACGCCGCCAGATTGGTCGCCAGGGTGGTCTTGCCCGCGCCGCCCTTGGAGCTGGCGACCAGAATCGTCTTCATGCGCGCACCTCGTTGCTGGAGAACCCGGAGGGTACACCGGGGGCGGTGAAGCAGAAAGGCGGGGAGGCAGGCGTGAGGGGAGAGGAGCGAGCGAAGGCAAGACCCGGCTTCCCCTCACTCCTCACTCCTCGCCCCTCATGCCTTGCTGTTATCGTTCCGTCCCCACGGACCGGATGCGCCATGAACGAGCTGCAGGACCTGACTGCGCTGATCCGCGCCAACACCCCGCTGATCGTCATCGAGACCCAGGACGAAGGCCGCGTGGTCGAGCTTTTCCGGCAGGCCTTGGGGCAGGTGTGGCGGGCGCTGTTCCGCTGGAGCATCACCGAGGGCCTGCGCCGGCTGGACATGGACCGCGAGGACGACGCCGTCGGCCCGCCCGACGCCAGCGCCGCCCTGCAGGCCATCAAGCAGGCCGAGCAGCGCGGCATCTACCTGCTGCTGGATTTCCACCCCTACCTCGGCTACGCCAGCAGCCAGCGCCAGCTCCGCGACATCGTGCAGCGCCGCCACAGCCTGCCGCACGTGGTGGTGCTGGTGGGTGCCAAGATCGAACTGCCTTCCGAACTGGACGCGCTGGCGGTGCGCTTCAACCCGCGCCTGCCCGACGGCCACGCCCTGCTGAAGATGGTCCGCGAGGAAGCCGAGCATTACGCCCGCGAACATGGCGGCCGCCGCGTCGAGGCCGATGGCGAGGCGGTCAAGCAGATCGTGCGCAACCTGCAGGGCCTGAGCCTGGTCGACGCGCGACGGATCGCCCGCCAGCTGATCTTCGCCGACGGCGCCCTGACCGCCAGCGACCTGCCCGCGCTGAACAAGCTGAAGTTCGAACTGCTCAACCGCAGCGGCCACCTCCACTACGAATACGACACGGCGAAGTTCGCCGATGTCGCCGGCGCATCGCGGCTCAAGCGCTGGATCGAGCAACGCCGCGCGGTGTTCGTGTCCGGCAATCCACCGCCGGGCCTGGACCTGCCGAAGGGCGTGCTGCTGCTCGGCGTTCAGGGCTGCGGCAAGTCGATGCTGGCCAAGGCCACGGCTGCCGGTTTCGGCGTGCCGCTGCTGCGGCTCGACTTCGGCACGCTGTACGACAAGTACCACGGCGAGACCGAAAAGAACCTGCGGGCCGCGCTGGCCTCGGCCGAACAGCTGGCGCCGTGCGTGCTCTGGATCGACGAGATCGAGAAAGGCCTGGCCAGCGGCGGCGACGAGGACGGCGGCGTCTCGCGCCGCGTACTCGGTTACCTGCTGACGTGGATGGCCGAACGCAAGGCTGGCGCCGGGAGTGGACAGGTGTTCCTCGTCGCGACGGCGAACCAGGTGCAGGACCTGCCACCGGAACTGCTGCGCAAGGGCCGCTTCGACGAGATCTTCTTCGTCGACCTGCCCTCGCCCGATGCGCGCGTCGAGGTATTGCGCGTGCATCTCACCCGCCGCGCGCTGGACCCGGAAGGCTTCAACCTGCCCGCGCTCGCCGCCGCGGCGAACGGCTTTTCAGGCGCCGAACTGGAACAGGCCATCGTCTCGGCGCTGTACGCCGCGCATGCCGAACAGAAGCCGCTCGACACCGACCTGGTGATGCACGAGATCCGCAGCACCCGCCCGCTATCCGTGCTGATGGCCGAACAGGTGCAGGCGCTGCGGGAGTGGGCGCGGGAGCGTACGGTTCCCGCGGACTGACCTTGGCTCCGGTGGCGGTAGCGACGCCAGTCACGAATGGCCGACAGCAGTCTGTCCAACGTCATGCCAGCAGGCAGCCGACAACGTAGATCACCAGGATCGGGAACGACAGCAGGATGAAGAGCTGGAAGCGGTAAAGCAGGTACAGCACCCTCCGCTCTTCGCCGGGCAGTTCGAACAACGCCCTCGACATGCGGAACTTCATCAGGTTCGTCACCAAGTACAGTGGCGTCCCGAACGAACGGAACTGATCGATCTCGGGGTGATGCGGATGCACCTCGGCAATGGCCGCCTTCAGCCGGCGGATCCAGACGTAGTTGTTGGCGAAGGCACTCAGCACTACGGCGAACAGGGCGTATTCGATCAGCTTCATGCCGGGACGCGCCCGCCGGGAATCTCGTGTCCGTGGAGCGACACTGTACGACTCATCTCGCACCACCGTCGCACATCTGCCGGCGCCGCGGCGGCACTTACGCCTCGCTGCCGAAGCAGTAGGACGTCCTCAACGCACCTTTCATGTGATGCGCATAGATGGTGTCCCGCTCGGCCACGCTCACGCGCAGTCCGCAATCGGAATCGCCGTACCCCGTCATGACCTGAATACGCTGGGGGCCTTTGCCCTTCACATACTCGGACACCTCGAAAGTAACGCGCACGTTGTCCAGGAACCTTCCGTAGGCAGGGATCTCTTCTTCCGACGGTGCGCCGAACAGCGCAGGCAGCGTCGCGCGGACCTGTCCCCACGCATTCCGCGCCGGCGGCAACGGACGTACCTCTTCGATCTTCACCGGACTGCCGACGAACACCAGCGTCGCCTTCTCCAGCGGCGAGCCTTCCAGGTCCTCCGGAGAACACAGGCAGGCGAGTGCGTTGCCCGCCACGCAGGCCGCTGGCAGTACCAGGTATCGCCATCGCGACATGCGCCTCATGATGTCCCCCTCGAACCTGTCTCACACGATTCGCGCATCCGCCGCTCATCCCCGCGTGTTCTTCTCATCCCACGCCATCGGCTGCCACAGCTCCACCTTGTTGCCTTCCGGATCCATGATCCACGCGAACTTGCCGTTCTCGTGCGACTCGGGGCCTTTGACGACCGGCACGTCGGCGGCGCGCAGCTGTGCAAGCAGCGCATCGAGGTCATCGACGCGGTAGTTGATCATGAAGGCACTGTCGCTCGGGCTGAACCACTGGCTGTCCTTGTCCGCGACGGTCCACACGGTCAGCCCCTGATCCTCGGCCTTGTCGTCCGGCCAGCGCAGCACGGCGCCGCCCCACGTCTCCAGCGGCAGCCCCAGATGCGTGTGGTACCACGCCGCCAGCGCCTTGCTGTCGTGGCGACTCTTGAAGAACACGCCGCCTATGCCCGTCACTTTCGCCATCGTTCCATCCTCCCGGGATTGATTGTTTGTGTTGACCACGGTTTCGCACGCCACGTCGACGCGGTCGTCAGAACGTGGTGGTCTGCCTCAGGTACACGTCCATCGTGTAGGCGAACGCATAATCGCGCATCTTCGCGCGCTGTTCCTGCCGATACCGCGCGGGATCGAGGAAGATGCCCGCGTTCGTACTGGTTTCGGATACGACGGCAGTGGCCTTCTCGAACGCCATGAACGGCCCGATGCACGCGGCGTAGGCTGCGGTTGCCACTTCCGTCGGCGTGCCCTTCACGGGCGTCAGTGCCCTGGCGAAGCGGCGTGCGTAGTCGGCATGGCAATCAAGCACCGCCTTGGCGTGCGGGTCGTCGCCGAACATCGGGTCGGGCGGCGTCTCGGCGTGGGCCAAGGGAACGAGGGCCATCAGTGAGACGATTGCCGTCAGTGCATTCAATCGCATGTGGATCTCCTTGGGGTATCGGGTAGGACGGCGGAAGGGAACGTGCGGCCGGGACAGGGAGCTCACCCCGCATACGGGGGTCAGCCCTGCATTTCTTTCCGCCATGGAATCGGCTGCATGCAGTTCGTGTTGACCGACACGGTGCCTTGCGGATCGATGTCCTCGATCCATGCCCTGAAATGGGCGGCGTCCGTCCTGCGGTACCGGACGATATACGCCTTGCCTGGCTGGAAATCGTGCGTGAGCGAAGCGCCGCCGACACGGTGCGACATCACCCTGTCCGTCGTGAAGTAGCTCACCGACACCGTCCTGCGACCCGGAGCGAGCACGACCTTGGCGATCTGGAATGCCGGGAAAGTGATGGTATCGAGTTGCTGGAAATGTACCACGCCCACGCCCTCTCCCAGGCAGTGCTCCTTCACCAGCACGGACGCAGTGGACCCGCCGCTTCCCGGCTCGGTGTAGGTGCCCGTCGTGGGCACGGAGAGGCTCGAGCAGGCAGACACGAGGAGCATCAGCGGAAGGACAGCGCATCGTTTTTGCATCGGTTCCTCGGCGTCCATGACGGGGTTCTTCAGCATGAGCATGGCGAGGCGCGCAGGGCCGCGCAAGTCTCGTCCATCCTACCGGTGGCCTCGCGCCTGTTTCGATACCAGACACACGCTGCCAACCGGGACCACGCAATCGTGCGCTTGCACCCCCGCGCACGCATCTGGGATGCTCGCCCTTCCACCGGCAGGACACTCGACCGCCGCCCGCGTCCCGACTCCCGGACCGGGAACCTTGGAGGCAAGGAACGGTCGACAGAGACGAAGGAACGAGGGGACACGATGATCGAGTTGCAGGGCGTGCAGCGCCATTACGCCATGAGCGGGCAGACGGTCCGGGCCTTGGCCGGCGTGGACCTGCGCATCGGGCAGGGAGAGTTCGTCGCCATCACCGGTGCGTCGGGGTCCGGCAAGTCCAGCCTGCTCAACATCCTCGGCTGCCTGGACCGGCCCAGCACCGGCACCTACCTGTTCGAAGGCCGCGACGTGGCCACCTTCGACGACGAGGCCAGCAGCGACCTGCGCAACCGGCGCATCGGTTTCGTGTTCCAGAGCTTCCACCTGCTGCCGCGCCTGACCGTGCTGGAGAACGTCATGCTGCCGCTGCGTTTCCACCGGCAGCCGCCGCCCGGCACGCAGGAGCGCGCCCTGTCGCTGCTGGACCGCGTCGGTCTGGCCGAGCGAAGGGACCATCGGCCCAGTGAACTGTCCGGCGGACAGATGCAGCGCGCCGCCATCGCGCGCGCGCTGCTGCTGCAGCCGGCCCTGTTGCTGGCCGACGAACCCACCGGCAACCTGGATTCGAAGAGCGCCGCCGATGTGCTGGCGCTGATCGACGAGGTGCATGCCGGCGGCCAGACCGTGGTGCTGGTGACGCATGACAACGACATCGCCGGGCGCGCACCGCGCCAGGTGAAGCTGCGCGATGGCAAGGTGGAATCCGATGCGCTCCAGTAAGACGTGGCTGACCGCCATGGTCCTCGCCGCGGCCGCACCCGCGCAGGCGGTCGTGCTGACCGGCGAAGTGCGCGCCATCGACGCGCAGCAGATTCTCACCCCGCAGTCCAACAGCGCGCCGGTGGTGATCCGCTACTACGTGCCGGAAGGCGAACGGGTCAAGAAGGGCGACGTTGTGCTGCGCATCGACCCGGGACAGTCCGCCAGCCGCATTCCCGATCTGGAAGCGCAGATCGAGCAAGGCCGCGCCAAGGACGCCAAGGATGTTGCCGAGCTGCAGGTCAAGGCCGTGCAGGCCGAGATGGCGCTGGTGGAGGCCGAGGCCGAACTGGCCAGCGCGAAACTCGACGCCACTATTCCGCCCGACCTGATCTCCGGCCTGGACTACGACCGCCATCAGGGCGAACTGGACCGCACCACCCGCGAAGTCGCACTGAAGCGAAAGGACCTGGAGGCCGCCAACACCGCCGTGCAGCGGCGCATCCAGGACGGGCGCCTGCAAATCGAGAAGCTGGTGCTGCAGCGCGACTACCACGCCGCACTGGTGCGCACCTCGGAAGTCGTCGCCGACCGCGACGGCGTCGTGGTGCACGGGTTCAACAACAACTGGATCGGCGGACGAATCGATGAAGGCTCGTCGACCATGCCCGGCAGCAAGGCCGGCGAAGTGGTCAGAAGCGGCCGCATGAACGTGCGCGCGTGGGCGCTGGAACCCGATCGCCGCGGGCTGGCGGTCGACCAGCCGGTGGAGCTGGCGTTCGATGCCATGCCCGGGCGCAAGGTCGCCGGCCGCATCGCTTTCATCTCCGGCGCGCCCGACCGGCGCCCGGAATGGGGCGAGGGCCGCTACTTCACCATCGACATCACGCTGGACGCACACACGCTGTCGCTGATGCCGGGCATGAGCGTGCGTGTGATCGCGAAGCCGGCCGCAGCGCCGGCGACCAAGGGGAAGGCGCCATGACACTCCGTGTTTCCGTCCTTGCCCTTGCCCTGCTGGCCGGCGCCCCCGTTGTGCACGCCGCCTCCCTGCGTGTCGACGGCGAGGTCTATGCGCAGCGCAGCGTGCAACTGGTGCCACCGGCCGTGGATCGCCTGTGGCAGTTTAACCTGACCCAGCTGGCCCCCGATGGCAGCACGGTGAAGAAAGGCGACATCGTGGTCGCTTTCGACACCAACGAACTGGTGCGCCAGCTCAGCGAGAAGCAGAGCCTTCTGCAGGAAAAGAAGCGCGAGCTGGAGAACCTGACGCTGGACGTGGCCGAGCGCGAACGCAGCCAGCATCTGCTGACGGCGCAGGCCGAGGCCGAACGCGACAAGGCCGCGCGCAAGACGTTGCAGCCACGCGAGCTGATCGCCGCACTGGAATACGACAAGTTGGTCGAGGACCGCCGCCGCACCGAACGCCTGGCCGTGCTGGCACAGCAGGCCGAGCGCGCGGCCACCGAACAGCGGCGACAGGAACTGCGCCTGGTGACCTCGGAACTGCAGCAGGCGCAAGCCGACGTGACGCGCCTGCAGACTTCCATCGGCGCGCTGACGCTGCCCGCCCCGCGCGACGGCGTGATCATGCACAAGAGCAACTGGAACGGCGAGAAGTTCGACGTGGGTTCGCAGGTATGGCGTGGCCAGACCGTGGCCGAGATCCCCGACCCCGCCACGCTCGCGGTGCGGGCCCAGCTGCCCGAGCGCGACCTGCAGCGGGTCAAGGTCGGCGTGCGCGCGCGCATCGTGGTGGAAGGCGGTGGCGGCAGCGCCTACCACGGCAAGGTAGCGGGTATCGGCCGCGCCGTCCGCAGCAAGTCGCAGGTGCAGCCGGTACCCGTGCTCGACCTGGAGATCCGGCTCGACGACACCAAGGCGAAATTGCGCCCCGGCCAGGCGGTGCGCGTGGAGCTGACCGTGCCCGACATCGCCGGAGGTGGGAAATGAGCCGCGGGATGCAGCGTGCGACGCTGCTGGCCATCGTCACCCTGCTCTCGGCCTGCGGCAGCGACGACATGCCGATCGCCACCGAGACCGTCGCGAAAGGTCCGGTGACCCTGCACGTCCGCGGCGAAGGCGAACTGCGTTCATCCAAGCCGACACCCTTGAACGTTCCCGGCAAGAACTGGGCGCAGCGGCAGGTGGTGTGGATGGTGCCGGAGGGCAGCCTGGTGAAGAAGGGCGACGTGCTGGCGCGCTTCGTGTCGCCCGAAGGCGAACAGCAACTGGCGCAGGCGATGATCGACCTGCAGCGCAATGCGCTGGCGCGCGCGGCGAAGGAGAGCGGGCTGGATTCGGCACAAGGGCGCGTGGAAGTCGACCTGTCGCTGGTGGCGGTGCAGCTGGGGATCGCGCAGCGCTATGCCGATGCCGACCTCAGCACGGTCGCCCGCAACCAGGTGCTGGATGCGATCGAGGACAAGGAGTACCTGCAGGTACGGCAGGGCACGCTGCAATGGCAGCGCGACCAGTCCGACGTGCGCGGTGGCGCCGAGCTCGCGGTGCTGGATGCGCAGCGCGCCACCTTCGACATGAACGCCAAGACGCGCCGCGACGACTTGCAGGCGCTGGAGCTGCGGGCGCCGAACGATGGCGTGTTGCTGCTGGCCGCCAACTGGTCGGGCGACAAGCCGATGGTGGGCGCCAACCTGCGCGCAGGCTTCGAGTTCGGCAGCCTGCCGGACACCTCGTCGATGGAGGTGGAAATCGACCTGCCGCAGATCGAAGCGCAGGGCGTGCAGGCGGGTGACGCGGTGGTGCTGCACCCGCTCGGCCGTCCCGACCAGCGCATAGACAGCAAGCTTTCGTGGGTGGCGAGCGCAGCGAAGGTTCGCAACCGCGAGAGCCCGGTGAAGTTCCTGTCGATGCGCGCGCCCATCCCCGCCGACGCCATCGAACGTTACCGGCTGATCCCGGGCCAGCGCTTCGCCGCCTCGGTCGTGCTGCTCGACGCCAAGGACGCGATCGCGGTGCCGAACGTGGCCATCGAACAGCGCGACGACCGCCACTGGGTGCAGGTCAAACAGGGCAACGACTACGTGGCGCGTGAAGTGAAGCTTGGCGTGCGCGGCACGGCCCGATCGCAGGTCCTGTCGGGCCTGAAGGCCGGTGACCAGGTGCGCCTGTCGCAGGTCGACGTGTCCGCACCCGGCGATGGCAAGGACAAAGACAAGGACGCGACGGACGCCGACGGCGATGACGCCGCCGCTGACGACGCGGAAGGAAAGAGCGCATGACCGGCCTGTTCAACCGCCTGCCCACCGTCTGGCGCGAAGCGGTGGAGGAGCTGTGGCGTCGCCGCCTGCGCACGCTGCTGACGCTGCTGGGCATGATCTTCGGTGTGGGTGCGATCGTTGCCATGCAGGCGGTCGGCGAAGGCAGTCGGCGCGAGGCCTTGCGATTGGTCGAAGGCCTGGGCCTGCACAACCTGATCGCCGAAGCCAAGGCACAGGACGAGGACACGCTTAAGGAAACCCGCGAACGCAGCCTGGGGTTGACCGTCGCCGATGCCGAGGCCGCACTGAGCGTGGTGCCCGGTGCGGAGCGCCATGCCGCCGAAAAGCAGGTGCGCACGCACACGGTCTTCAGCGACACGGGACGCAGCGATGCGCAGGCCAGCGGCGTGAGCGCGAACTGGTTCGACCTGTCGTCGCTGAAGATCGCCCAGGGCCGCGCCTTCGATGCCGATGACGAAGCCGCGCTGGCGGCGGTGGCGGTGCTCGGCCACCAGGCGGCCGCCGACCTGTTCCCGAAGGGCGATGCGGTCGGGGGCCTGATCAAGGTCAACCACGTCTGGCTGGAGGTGATCGGCGTGCTCGCCGACCGCGACCTGGGCCAGGACGATTTCGAAGGCGTGCAGCTGGGCTCGGAGAGCAACCGCATCTATGCGCCACTGGCGAGCGTGCGGGCACGTTTCCGCTTCCAGCCGCAGGAGGATGAAGTGGACCGCTTCCTGCTGCGGCTGGACGATCCGCAGCGCCTGGCCGCCGGCGCCGGCGTGCTGTCGGCGGTACTCGACCAGCGCCATGCGGGCATGGCGGACTACCAGTTGATCGTGCCGCAGCAGCTGTTCCAGCAGCACCAGCAGACGCAGCGCATCTTCCAGGTGGTGATGGGCGCGATCGCGGGCGTCAGCCTGCTGGTGGGCGGCATCGGCATCATGAACATCATGCTGGCGAACGTGCTTGAGCGGCGCCGCGAGATCGGCCTGCTGCGAGCACTCGGTGCACGCCGTCGCGATGTGATCGCACAGTTCCTGCGTGAGGCCACGGTCATCTGCATCGCGGGCGCGCTGCTGGGCCTGGTGTTCGGTGGTGTGCTGGCCTACCTGATCGCCACGTTCGCGGGCTGGCAGGTCGCATGGGCGCCGCTGCCGATCCTGTTGTCCGCCGGCTTCTGCGCGGTGGTCGGCCTGGGCTTCGGCGTTTATCCCGCGCGCCAGGCCGCGCAGCTCGATCCTATCGCGGCGTTGCGCCACGACTGAGTCAACGACTTTGCTGAGTCCTCGTGCGGCACCCAGATGTGGGCGCCGCACGTCAAAGGACGTACTAAGCGGCGGTACTTCCGGCGCCTGATCCGCTCACTTGCCGCCGTGCGGCGGCGGAGCTTCCGCCAGCGTGCCCGTGCTGTAGTGGCCGCCGGAAGCGGCGCAGTCGATGTCGCGCGCGGGTTCCCACTTGATGGCGGTGCCGGTCACGACGGGCCTGACGAACCGCCAGGGCCAGAAGCCGAAGCGCTGCGAGCCGTTGTAGTGGATCACCGCATCGGCACCCGCCGCCCTGGCATCGGCGATGACCATGGGAAGGATGTCGTTGACGCTTCCGTAGCTGCCCTTCCCGTACTTCAGCTTCCTTACCGTGACGTATGACAACTCAGCCGGTGGCGTCGCGGTAAAAAGACAGATGCCTCCCTGCTGGCTTTGCGGCTCGGGGGCCGGCGCCGTCTCCTGGGCGCTACAGAGTTGCGACGCGCACACCAGCGCGACACCCGTCATCAGTTTGCCGAACATGTTTGATCTCCCCCTTGTTGGTTTTTGTGGTCTGTTGAAATTGCGCGCTAAGTGTTTCGCGTTTGACGCTGATCAAGCCGACCGGCGAACCGGATTCGGCTTGAGCGAAATGTTAGGCCTCGTCCACAAGGAACTGACAAAACACCAATGATGCGCCACCCTGGAGTGCCTCCCGGTAGTAGCGAACAGTTCCACGAGGCACGTGCTCTAGGCCATTGATCCATGTGTGCGAATCCACGGACCGTACCGACCAACCTTCTGCCTTGATGTAGAACTTGGCAAGCGCCAGCGTGCCCTCATGAAGGCGAGAATTTATCCAACAACTTACGCGTGAAAACGAACTAAGCGGATGCTGATCATCGCCTTTGCGATGCACGGCATTGATCACAAAGAAGTGCAAGCCGTCTTTGGCAAATCGCGATTGTCTTGGCATGAATTCAAGCGCCCGAACTAGGCCACACCGCAAAGCGGCATCGGCTTGAATGAATTGCTAAGCGGCATCCCACTGCCACCCGGCTAATGAGCTTCTAGCATTCGTAATAGCGTCATCTTTAAGAACACCATAGAACACTTGTGTGCGACCAATGCATTTGTTTGCCTTGGCGAGCATGTGCTCAATTCTCACCGCTTCCGTGCGCGCATCCTCGACATTAGTTCCGAAACTGGAATCGAAGCTAGCGAGGTCCAATGGAAACCTGGCATGGGCAACAATTGCATGACGCCACTCCTTCAGCCGAATCCACTCGGCCGAAGGAGCCGCCCTGATCTCTTTAGCGACAGATTTTGCCTCAGCATGACTTAGTCGACTCAATTGCTTTGCAAGCTTTGGCAACGATGCCACCCCGCTCGAATCGTCCCATATCGTTCCAATGCGAACCACGAGAGCGTCCCAAAGGCTGTTGTATACGGTCCCAAACAAGAATTCGTCCTGCTGAAGCCGCGCGTTGTCTCGGTATGCCTCGGCAAGAGAGTCTATTGCGCCAAGGTAAAGAATCACCTGGGCTAGTTGATTCTCTAGCTTCTCCATCATCAAAGCTGCGAACTCGCTCATGCCGCCCAGCGCTTGCTATACCCCATCAAGGGTGTGATGGCAGATGTTCACTTTCCGCCCAGCGCCCGTCAAGGCGCAGGATGTAGCGAGGCGCATGAGTCTCGGTGACGGTCGAGCAACAGCCGCAGCGTCGATCAGCGCGGAGCGTCGTCGTTCGACGAGCCTCGCGACACGCGGCGCTCCATCCACGCCAATACGGAAAGCACGGCCAGCGTCAGCAGCGCAGCCATCAGGGCGAGCCAGCCATGGCCGAAGCCCACCGCTACGCCGATCACCGCCACCATCAGCAGCGAGGCGGCGGTGGTGATGCCGGCGACCACGCGTCCGCGGTGGGCGATCATCGTGCCGGCACCGATGAAGGCGACACCGGCGATCACCGCTTCCACCAGGCGGAACGGGTCGATCTGCACGCGGCCGTCGTGGTCGTGATGCGCCTGCGCCAGCATCATGTCGCCCATGCCGGTCAGCATGGCGGCGGCGCCCGCAACCAGCGTATGCGTGCGGAAACCGGCTGGCCGGTCCTTCATTTCGCGTTCCAGACCGACGACGCCTCCCAGCAGCATCGCGAAGGCGATGCGCGCGATCACCGGCGCCTGGGCTTCCCATCCATCGAACATGGCGAGACCTCCTGTCCCGATGCTTCCACCGCCGTGGTCAACGCGGTGCGAAGGTGGATCAGCGAGCGGCGGGCGAAGGACCTGACAGCAACGCGCGCCATTCCGGGTTGTCCGGCAGCCAACCGGCGGGTGGTTCCGTGGCGATGCCGTTGAACTGCAACTGGTCGCGCATCGCGGCGAGCTCACCCTCGCGGAAGACACGATCCAGATAGTCCACGCGCGTGCGCCGCTCGGTCGCGGGTCGCTGGTATTGGCGCAGCACATTGTCGACGACCCAGGCGAAGCGCCGCAGGCGTTCCTGTGCGGCGCGGCGCTCCTCATCCGTCCCGGCCCACTCGACCAGGCGCGGGAGTGCGATGCTCGGACCCAGCAGTGTCACTTCGTCGGCGGCGAGCAGTGTGTAGATGCGCTTGCACGCGGACAGCGCATCGGCCGGCAGTCGCCCGACCTCCGCCCGGCAGCGCTGGGTGATCGGATAGAGCGCCGGCATCGCGAAAGCTGTATTGAGCGACATCACCATGATGCCGGCCAGGTCCTGTGGTGTGGCCGCGCGCCCCAGGCCGAAGTCGTCGCCCATCGCGGTGGCCAGGGCCGGCTCCAGCGGAGGTGCGGGCGCCTCGCGCAGTGCCGACAGCATCAGCACACCGAGGTCGTTGATCCGGGAGCGGTGGTGCGTTCCCTCTGCGGCCATCCGCCAGTAAGGGTCTGCCGCCACGCTGTCCTTGCGCACCACGGCATCCTGGTACGCCATCAGCAGGAGGTCGGTGTTGCCCGGATCGCCTGCCATCAGGCGCTGCAGCAGGCGGTCGCGATCGCAGGTGGCGCCCGTCACCGCGCAGGCATGCAGCAGGGTCCAGTCCACCAGCGGGTCGTCACCGCGGGTAGCGGTGTAGGCCGCCTGGATCCACGCGCGTGCCTGCGGCCTCGCGAACGATGCCTGCGCTTCGAGGCGCGACATCGGCTTCCGCAGGCCACAGCCAGCCTGCGACCAGCAGGTCACGCGGCGTGCCGCGCGCAGCCACCGTCCGCAGATGGGCCTCCAAATTCGCGCGCCAAGCGTCGTGCCAGGCCTGGTTGACCGCCGCCAGCGGCGGGGCATCGGTCGTGAGCTGCACGGGCGTTGCCGGCGGGGATTGCTGCTGCGCATTCACCGAACCCAGCGCGAACAACGACGCGGTCGCCACCAGCCACGCACCCCTCTTGCCTGCCTTGCGCATTGCCCACTCCTGTCGGAAACGAGCCGGCACCTTCGCGAGAAGCTTCGCGATGCGCCAACCGCGCGGTTACGCCACCAGCTTCCCCACCACCCACGCCCACATCGGCAGCGTCACCAGCGACAGCAGGATGCCGTAGCCGACCAGCGCCGCCGCCAGTCGCGGCGCGAGTTGATGTGAGATGGCGAGCGCGGCGGCGGTGATCATGGTCGGCATGGCGGACTCCAGCACGTTCGCCTGCAGCATCTCGCCGCGCATGCCGAAGGCCAGCGACAGCGGCACCGCCAGCGCCGGCATGACGAGCAGGCGCAACAGCAGGCCGACGGCGAGCGGCTTCAATTCGTCGCGCGGCAGTTTCAGCTGCAGGGTCAGGCCTACCGCCAGCATCACCAGCGGCAGCATGGCGTCGGCCAGTTTCTGCAGTGCCGAGCCGATCCACGCCGGCGGCTGCGCCGGCATCAGCGTCAGGGCGACCAGCAGCGCCCAGACCGGAGGGAACTTCACGATGCGCAGCCCGATCTCGCGCGGGGTAGGCGGCGCGTCGCCGCCGTAACGCGCCAGCACGTACAGCCCGAAGGTGGAGAGCAGCACGAAGGTGCCGAACTGGTCGTACACCACCGCGTACGGCAGCGCGTGTTCGCCCAGCAATGCGCGCACCATCGGGTAGCCGATGAAGCTGCTGTTGCACAGCGCCACGCACAGCAGCAGCACGGCGTGCTCGTCGCGGCGGAATCCGAACGCGCGCGTCGCCAGGGCCACCAGCGCCACGGTGGCGATTGTCAGGATCCACGGCGTGGCCACCACGCCAAGCACGGACACATCGACCTGAAGGCGCGGTACGTAGATCAGTACGGCGGCGGGCAGGCAGACGTACAGCACCACGCGGTTGAGGACGTCGGCGGCATTCGCGGGGAACACGCGCAGGTGCGCGAACACCGTGCCGAGGGCGAGCAGGGCCAGGATCAGGGCGAAGGCATCGAATGCCATGGTGCAGCGGGCGCGACGTGGGGACGGCAGGATCGCACAGCGCTGCGCGGGGCGCTGCGGGACCTTGGTAGCACGCGCGATCCCCCCTCATTCCGTCGGTGTCCGATCGCCGACGGCGGTTCACGCCGGAATGACCGACCGCGGAGAAGCGACATCCCCTTGCACATGCAAGGCTTATCATGGCGGCATGACCAACCCCGCATTCCCCACCACCTCCGGCGCGATCACCCTGGAAGGCCCTGAAGGGCCGCTGGAAGCCCATGTCGACTGGCCCGAGGAGGGCGAGCCCGTTGCGCCCATCACTGCCGTGGTCTGCCACCCGCTGCCCACGGAGGGCGGCACCATGCACAACAAGGTGGTGGTGATGGCCGCGCGCAGCCTGCGCGAACTCGGCGCGGTGTCGGTGCGCTTCAATTTCCGCGGCACCGGCGCTTCGGCCGGATTCTTCGACCATGGCGACGGTGAAAGGGACGACCTGCGCGCGGTGGTGGACTGGGTGCGCGAACAGCGGCCGGGCACGCAGTTGTGGCTGGCCGGTTTCAGCTTCGGCGCGTACGTGTCGCTGCGCGCGACGGACGCGCTGCAGCCGGACGCACTGGTCTTGATCGCGCCGCCCGCCGGCCGGTGGGATTTCGATGCGATCGTGCCGCCGACCTGTCCGTGGTTGGTGATCCAGGGCGAAGAGGACGAGATCGTCGAGCCGCAGGCGGTCTACGACTGGATCGATACCCTGAAGCAGCCACCTGAGCTGATCCGCATGCCGGAAACCAGCCACTTCTTCCACCGCAAGCTGATGGACCTGCGCGGTGCCATCAAGCACGCGATGAAAGGCTACGTGCCGGCGTGACGACGGACAACGCCGGAAACATGGCCGCGGCGCCGTCGCAGGTGTATGCGCGCGGCGCGGCGCAGGGCCAGTGGCAGGACGACCCCGCGCAGCATCCTGCGCTGGCCGAGCTGGACCGCATCCACACCGCGCTGCTCGCCGACGACGGCGCGCCCGGCCTGTTCGGTCGATTGTTCGGCAAGGCGCCGGAGCCGGTGAAGGGCCTGTACTACTGGGGCGAAGTGGGCCGCGGCAAGACCTTCCTGGTCGACCTGTTCTACGACAGCCTGCCGCTGCCGACGTATTCGGTCTCGCAGAACAAGGCGCACGGCGAGGGTGGCGGCAAGTACCGCACGCACTTCCACCGCTTCATGCGCGGCGTGCACGAGCGACTGCGCCTGCATGCCGGCGAAAGCGACCCGTTGGCGAAGATCGTGCGCGAGGTGCGCGGCAAGCTGCGCGTACTGGTGCTGGACGAGTTCTTCGTCACCGACATCGGCGATGCGATGCTGCTGGCGCGGCTGCTGGAGCGCATGTTCGCCGAGGGCATCACGCTGGTGACGACCTCCAATACCGCGCCGCAGAATCTTTACAAGGACGGCCTGCAGCGCGCGGGCTTCCTGCCGGCCATCGAGCTGCTGCAACAGCACTGCGTGGTGCTGCGCTCCGACGGGCAGGAGGACTACCGCCTGCGCGCGCTGACGCGGTCACCGGTCTACCGCACGCCGCTGGATGCCACCGCCGACGACTGGCTGGCGATGCGCTGGCGCGAACTCAGCGGCGGCGAGGCGGCGCACGGCGGCAACATCGAGATCGATAGTCGCAAGATCCCGGTGCGCGGCCAGGGCAAGAGCATCGCGTGGTTCGATTTCGCCTCGCTGTGCGAGGGTCCGCGCGGCACGACCGACTACATCGAGGTCTCGCACGAGTTCAACACCGTGCTGCTGGGCGGCATCCCGCGCTTCGATGCGCTGAACGAGGATGCCGCGCGCCGCTTCGTGAACCTGATCGACGAGCTGTACGACCGCCACGTCAACCTGGTCTGCACCGCCGCGGAAGCGCCCACGGCGTTGTACTCCGGCACCCGCCTGCAGGGCGCGTTCGAGCGCACCGCCTCGCGCCTGATCGAGATGCAGAGCGCCGAATACCTGGCCACGCCGCACAAGGCCTGAGCCATGGACGCCGTGCCGACCGCGATCGCCTCCACGCTGCAGAGGACGATCAACGTGGGTGGCCGGCTCTGCGTGCTGACCGGCGCGGGCATGTCGGCCGAGAGCGGCATCCCCACCTTCCGCGGCACGCACGACAGCCTGTGGTCGCGCTTCGACCCGATGCGGCTGGCGACGGCCGAGGCCTGGCGCGAGGACCCCGCACTGGTCTGGGGCTGGTACCGCTGGCGCATGCAGGCGGTGCGCGATGCGCAGCCGAATGCCGGCCACCGCGCCCTCGCGGCGCTGGCGCAGCGCATGCCGCTGTCGCTGGTCACCCAGAACGTCGATGACCTGCACGAGCGCGCCGGCAGTGCCGTCGAGGCGCACGTGCACGGCAGCCTGTTCGCCTTGCGCTGCTTCGCCTGCGGCCACGCGCACACGATGCTCGACGACTACGTGGACGGCATGCAGCGGGTCGAGCCGATGCGCTGCACGGCGTGCGGCGACCGCATTCGTCCGGGCGTGGTGTGGTTCGGCGAAGCCTTGCCGGACGACGCGTGGGCATCTGCGGTGGACGCCGCCGAGCGTTGCACGTTGATGCTGGTGATAGGGACGTCGGGCCTGGTGTATCCCGCGGCCGGCCTGCCCGCACTGGCGCGACGCCACGGCGCGACCGTGGTGGAGATCAATCCGGAACCGACGGCGCTGTCCAAGGAGGTGGACCTCGTCTGGCGGGCGACCGCAGCGCAGGCCTTGCCATTGCTGGTCGGCTGAATCGCAGGCGCCGGCTTCACGCACGGCTTGCCAGACTCGGCGCACCGCTTGCGCAGGAGAGCGCCATGAAACCCATCGTCCGCATTCCCTTGTTTGCTGCCATCGCCGCCACGCTCCTCGTCGGCTGCGACCGCGCGCCGCAGCAGGAAGAGGTCGAGGCGGCGACACAAACTGCGGCCGAGATCGCCGATCCGGCACCGCCCGTGATCGGACGCGAAGCGCCACAGTTCCAGTTCTCCGACGACGACATCGGCATCGCGCTTGCGCCCACGCCAGGCTTCGCGCTGCGCCGCGAATTCACCCGCGACTATCTGTCCAACGGCGACTGGAAGACCTTCGCCGCCCCCGACGTGCGCGGCGAACCGCTGGTCGCGCTGGTGCTGGACGGATCGGACAAGATCACCGCCGCCGAATTGCGCATCGGCACCAGCACCGACAGCCACGCCCTCGTCACCTGCCTGGACCCGCCGGAAGGCGCGACCACCGAACCGCCCGATGAGGTACGCATCGACGGCCAGGCATTCCGTCACTTCCGTGCCAGCGACGCTGCGATGAGCCACTATCAGTCGGTGGACGCCTACCGCTCGGTACGCAACGGGCGTTGCCTCGCCATCGACCTGCTGATCGCCGGCACGCGTCCGGAGGTCTACGACCCGCCGGCGACGCCACCCTTCGACGAAGCGAACGCGCGTGCGCGGTTGCAGGAGGCGTTGGCTGCCGTGCGGATCATTCGCTGACGCATTGCTCACCCCCTTCTCCCCGCGTGTGCGGGGAGAAGGTGCCCGGAGGGCGAATGAGGGGCGCTGTTGGCGCAGATGCTTCCGCCAAGTAGCAGGCGCTGTTGATCGAACGCGGAATGATCTGGAGAGCTATCGGATTGCGGCTCCGTTCGCCCCTCACCCGCCTGCGGCACCCTCTCCCCGTTTCACGGGGCGAGGGAAACGTCGGTCAGCACTATTGCAACTGCTCCCGCACGAACGCATCCACCGCCTCGGTGTAATCGGAGGATGCGCCGAGCAGTCGATTCACCTCGCCATGCGAGAGATCCTCCGGCAGCACCTCCATCGCCACGCCCAGCGCCTTCCCCTTCTCCGCCATCGCGCGCCCCTGCGGGCATGCGTCCTGCCGCCGCGACGAGCAGACGAACAGCATCGGCACCGCGTCGCGCGTGAGCTGGTGGTAAGGCGAGGCGGCGATCCAGTCGGCCGGATTTCGGCCGAACGCTGCATCATAGATGCGCGGCAGTGGGGGCTTCTTCATCGTCAGCGGCACGTCGAGCGCGCCGCTGTCGAGCGAGACCACACCGCGCGGACGGGCGGCCCCCGCGTCGCGCCACAGCGTGGACGACGCACCCACCAGTGCGGCGAGGTGCGCGCCGGCCGAGTGGCCCATCAGCATCACGTTCGCCGGATCGGCGTTCCATGACGGCGCGCGCTTCTGCACGTCGGCCAGCGCGCGCGCGACGTCGCGGGCCTGGTCGATCGGCGCGGTGTCCGGTCGCATGCGGTAGTTGATCGAGACCAGCACATAGCCTTTCGGCAACCAGTACGCCGCCTTGTTCTCGACCACGCCCGGGTTGTCCTTGTTGCCGTTGGCCCAGCCGCCGCCGTGGACGAACAGGATCACCGGCGCGCGTTGCGGTTGCGCGGGAAGATAGACGTCGTAGCGTTGGCGCGGATCGTTGCCGTAGGACACATCGCGGACGGCGCGTGCGCCGGCCGGCAGCGTCGGCACACGCGCTGCGGGCTGGCGCGACGCATCGCGCATCTCCTGCAGGCGCTCACGGAAGGTCTGCGCGGCCAGCGGCAGCACGGCGAACAAGGCACAGGCCAGCAGGCCGGTACGGAACAGCGTCTTCATCGCATCACCTCGTGGGGACGTCCGGTTCAACCCGCGCGCAGCACCAGCTGGGCGCGCAGGCCGTGGGGGGTATTCGGCAGCAGGCGCAGTTCGCCGCCGTGCTGGCGCGCCACGCGGTCGACGATCGGCAGGCCCAGGCCGCTGCCGCCGCCCGCCTGGTCGTGGACGAAAGGCTGGCGCGCGCTCTCGGCCGCTTCGGCGGAGAGGCCGGGGCCGCCATCGGCCACCTCGACCACCCAGGCCGGTCCTTCTGCCCACAGCTGCAGCGACAACGGCAACGCGCCATGCCGCTCGGCGTTGACCAGCAGGTTCTCGACCGCGCGCAGCAGCGCCATCGGCTTGCCGGGCAGCAGGGCGTGCTCGGGCAGGTCGACGCGCCATGCTTTCGACGCCGCGGCAACCGCATGCCGACAGATCGCGGCGAGGTCGACGGTCTCGCTGCCCTCGTCGCGGCCATCGCGCGCGAACGCGATGAACTGGCCGAGGATGGCGTCCATCTCGGCGATGTCGCGATGCATGCTGCGGGTCAGTTCCGGATCGGTGTCCGGCACCATCTCCAGGGCGAACTGCAGGCGCGTCAGCGGCGTGCGCAGGTCGTGCGAGATGCCGGCCAGCAGCAGTGCGCGCTCTTCCGCCGCCGCGCGCACGTCGCGGCTGGCGTCACCCAGCGCCTGCGCCAGGTCCGCGACCTCGCGCGGGCCTCGTGCATGCACCGGCGGCGGTGCATCGCCCCGCACGATGGCCGGCGCGGCCGCGGCGAGCTGGCGTAGCGGTTGTACGAGCCGACGGGCGAAGTACGCCGCGGCCAGCCAGACCAGCACCACGCAGCCCACCAGCATCAGCACCGAGAAGCGGCGCATGCCGGTACCGGGGCGGTCGTACGCGAACGACACCCACAGCGGTTCGCGCGTGGCGGGTTTCAGCCAGATGACGCGCAAGCCGCGGCCGGCGTCCATCCGCAGTTCGCGACCGTCGCCCAGCGTGCCGACGGCCTGCTCGCGCAGTTCGCGCAGCAAGGGGGCGAAGCGCGGCCGGGCATCGGCGGGCGGCGTGCTGCGCACCTCCAGCCCGGCCGCCCGCAGCTGCGCGACCGTGCGCGCATGCGGCTGGTGTTGGTCGAGTGCTTCGACCACCTCGGCGAAGCCCTGCATCGCGCGCAGCAACTGGTCGGCGGCAGGCCGCGTGGCGAGCTCGCGGCCGAGCAGGACCGCCAGCACGCCCGCACCGATCAGCACCAGGGTGATCACCAGCGCCAGTTGGCCGAACACACTGCGGGGCAATGGCGACCTCATGGCGTGGCCTCCGGCGGCACGAACACATAGCCCACGCCCCACACCGTCTGGATCAGGCGCGGCTGGCGCGGATCGTCTTCCAGCAGGCGGCGCAGGCGCGCGATGGTCACGTCCATGCTGCGTTCGAACGCCTCGTGCTCGCGGCCGCGCGCCAGGCTCATCAGGCGGTCGCGGCTGAGCGGCTGGCGCGGATGCCGAAGCAGCACCGACAACACCGCGAACTCGCCGCTGGTCAGGCGCAACAGCACACCGTCGCGGGTGAGTTCGCGCCGGCCCAGGTCGAGCGTGAAAGGCCCGAACACCACCTCGCCGCCGTCGGCCTGCGGTGCACCGGGCACCGGACGCGTACGTCGCAGCACCGAACGTATGCGCGCCAGCAACTCGCGCGGGTTCACCGGCTTGGGCACGTAGTCGTCGGCGCCGATTTCGAGCCCGACGATGCGATCGATCTCATCGCCCTTCGCCGTCAGCATCACGATCGGCGTCGCGTCGCCCTGGCCGCGCAGGCGGCGGCACAGCTCCAGGCCGTTCTCGCCGGGCAGCATCAGGTCGAGCACGATCAGGTCGAAGTGGCCGCGGTCCAGCGCCTGCCGCATCTGCGCGCCGTCGCCGGCGCCGCGCACGTCGAAGCCCTGCGATTGCAGGTAGCGCTGCAGCAGCTCGCGCAAGCGCACGTCGTCGTCGACCAACAGCACACGGGGCAGGGCGTCTTCCATGGAGCCACTATCGCCCGCCGCCGCGACGCCCGGCAAACCCCGCCCACGGCCTGTTTGTAAGCAGATGTTTCGAGCGCGGCCGGCAGACACATCTGCTGTCAACCGCGACACACCTGCCCGCGTTGCCCGCCCTACCGTGGCCCTGCCGCTGCTTACCCGTGCGGCCATCCCGCACCCCAATGAGGATTCCGCCATGAGCAAGACCCCGCTCCTGATCGCCGCCACCTTCGCCCTGTGCGCCAGCACCCTGTTCGCCGACCATGCCGAAGCCCGCGAGCGCAGCCGTGCCGTGCAGCGCACCGCACAAGGCGGCAATGTCGCAGTCGAGCGCAGCAATGCGCGCTTCGACAGCCAGCGCCAGCGCAGCTGGCAGGCCGACGGCCAGGGCAATGCCACTGCCGCACGCAGCGGCGCCATCAGCGGTGCCAACGGCGGTAGTGCCGGCTACGACCGCAGCGCCTACCGCAATGCCGATGGGAGTGCCGGCCGCCAGGGCAGCGCCTACGCGAACGGACCCAACGGCGGCACCGCCAGCACCACCGGCGGCATCAGCCGCGATGCGGACGGCAACGTGACCGGCGCACGCGACACCACCGCCACCGGCGCGAACGGCAACAGCTACACCGGCAGCACCACGGTGTCCGGCGGCACCGTGTCGCACACCGGCACCTGCACCAACGCCAGCGGCGAGACCATCGCCTGCCCGCGCGGCCACTGACGACCACACCTTTCTGCAGGCGCGACGGCAGGCATCCCCTATGCCGCATGGACGCCCTCCCACCCGTCGCGCCTGCACCTTCCTTCACGTCCTGGAGAACGCCATGTCCCGATCCATCCTGCTTCCCTTCGCCACCGCCCTGTCGATGTTCTCGCTGGTGGCGCCGGCCCACGCGCAGCAGCGCACCCTGACCGACGAACAGAAAGCCACGCTGCAGGAACGCCTCAAAGCCGCCGATGCCAACGGCGACGGCCTGATCGACAAGGCCGAGGCCGACGCCAAGCTGCCGCGCATCGCCAAGCGCTTCGATACCCTGGATGCGAACGGCGACGGCAAGCTTTCGCCCGACGAAATGCGCGCAGCGGGCGAGAAGCTCGCCGAACGGCGCGGGCGGTAGGGCCGCGCCATGGACCGCATGCGCGTCTTCGTCGGACTGCCGCTACTGGTGTTCGCGCTGATCGCGGCGATGGAAGCCGCGTGGCTCGCGCGGCGAGGTGTGCGCTACGACTGGAAGGGATATTGGGCGTCCTTCGGCGATGCCGTGGGCCGCGCCCTGACGGGCTTGGTGGTCCAGGGCGGCATCGTCGGCGTGCTGCTGTTCGCGATCTGGGAGTTCCGCGTGACCACGATCGCGATGGACCAGGCGTGGCACTGGATCGCGCTCTTCCTCGGCCAGGAGCTCTGCTACTACGCGATGCACCGTGCCGACCACCGCGTGCGATGGTTCTGGCTGAACCATTCGGTGCACCACTCGGCCGAGCAGTACAACCTGTCCACCGCCTACCGCCTCGGCTGGACCGGCAAGCTCACCGGCGCGGCGGTGTTCTTCGGCCCCCTGGTCTGGCTGGGCTTTCCGGTGCCGTACGTGGTCGGCGCGCTGGCACTGAACCTGCTGTACCAATACTGGCTGCACACCGAGTTGGTGCCGCGCCTGCCGCGCGCCATCGAGTTCGTCTTCAACACGCCGTCGCACCATCGCGTGCACCACGCCAGCAATCCGGAATACCTGGACTGCAACTACGGCGGCGTGCTGATCGTGTTCGACCGGTTGTTCGGCACCTGTCGCGAGGAACGTCCCGGCGTGCCGATCCGCTACGGCCTGGTGGAGCCGGTACACAGCTACAACCCGGTGAAGATCGCGTTCCATGCCTGGGTGAAGCTGGCCCGCGACCTGCGCCGTACGCGTGGCATCAGGCAGGTCGCCATGACGCTGTTCGGCCCGCCCGGATACCTCCCGGGAAGCGGGAAAAAGGTTCGCCAGGGGCACTGAGAGTGGCCCGGGCGGGCGCGGGCGGCGACAATACGCGCCCCCGGCGGCCCCACGCCGCCCGCACGCAGAATCCCATGACCGCCTTCGTTTCGCCCGACCGCATCCGCGGCCTGTTCGCCCAGGCCATGTCCGACATGTACCGCGCCGAGGTGCCGCTGTACGGCGACCTGATCACGCTGGTCGGCGACATCAATGCCGACACGCTGCAACGCGATCCTGCGCTGGCCGAGCGGCTGCAGCGCACGGGCGAGACCGGACGCCTGGACCTGGAGCGCCACGGCGCGATCCGCGTCGGGACGCCGGCCGAGCTGGCGATGCTCGGGCGCGTGTTCGCGCTGATGGGCATGCACCCGGTGGGTTACTACGACCTCACCGTGGCCGGCGTGCCGGTGCACGCGACCGCGTTCCGTCCGCTGACGGAAGAGGCGCTGGCCGCCAACCCGTTCCGCATCTTCACCTCGCTGCTGCGGCTGGAGCTGATCGCGGACGCCGCGCTGCGCGCCGAGGCCGAAGCGATCCTGGCCCGCCGCGACATCTTCACCGCCGACGCGCGCGCGCTGGTCGCGCAAGCCGAACGGGACGGCGGACTGGACGACAACGATGCGCAGCGCTTCGTCGCCGAAGTGCTGGAAACCTTCCGCTGGCATGGCGATGCGACCGTCTCGCTGGAGACCTACCGCGCGCTGCACGGCCTGCACCGCCTGGTGGCCGACGTGGTCAGCTTCCGCGGCCCGCACATCAACCACCTCACCCCGCGCACGCTGGACATCGACGCCGCGCAGGCCGCGATGCTGGGACGCGGCATCCAGGCCAAGGCGCTGATCGAGGGTCCGCCACGCCGCGCCGTGCCGATCCTGCTGCGCCAGACCAGCTTCAAGGCACTGGAAGAGGAAGTCGCCTTCCCCGACGCCACCGGCACGCTCGTGCCCGGCAGCCACAGCGCGCGCTTCGGCGAGATCGAGCAGCGCGGCCTGGCGCTGACACCGGCCGGCCGCGAGTTGTACGACCGCCTGCTCGCACAGGTGCGCCAGGCGGGCGGCGCCGGCAACACGTCGGCCGACTATCCGCAGCGGCTGGCGGCGGCTTTCGCGGCGTTCCCGGATGACGAGACCACGCTGCGCCGCGAAGGCCTGGGCTACTTCCGCTACCGCCTGACCGACCGGGGCGCCGCGCTGCCGGCATCCGAGCGCGCAGCGATATCGCCCGATGCGCTGGTCGATGCCGGTCATGCCGTCGTCGATCCGATCATCTACGAGGACTTCCTGCCGGTCAGCGCGGCAGGCATCTTCCAGTCCAACCTCGGCGGCGGAGAACAACGCGCGTACGACGCGCATGCCAACCAGGACGCGTTCGAAACCGCACTCGGCGCGAAGATCCACGACCCGTTCGCCCTGTACGCGCAGGCGCAGGACGCGTCGGTCGCGGCGCTGCGGGTCTGACGCTCTTTCCCCTCTCCCTGCGCCAGCGGGGAGAGGGTGCCGAAGGCGGGTGAGGGGCGAACGAAGTCCGGACGCCCAATGCGTCGGATTGGAACGGCATTCTTGATACCAAAACGTTCCACCCAAGCATCGTCACCGCGCCTGCCCCTCATCGGGTTAGGCACGAAGGGGGTCGGTGCGCATTGTCGCAACTACCGCACCGAACCATTATCGCTACCACCTGAAAGAACTCCACGCCTGATCGTCTCCAACTGGGTATCTGAAGGCCACCCCTTCTGGACTTCCGTCAGCTTCCCGTCCCTGAAGAAGTAGAACATCGGAGTCGTCCAGCTCTCAATCTGCGGCCAAGACGAGCGGTTGTAGGCAACCGCTACATTTGAGGACGCAGGATTCTTGGCAAGCTGCATCATCGCTGCAACGTGGAGGTCATCATCCACGGGCATCAGCCAAATCGCACGCTTACGGAAGAACCCCGCCAACTCTCTGTCCGCGGATATCGCCGTCAGCGCCTTCTTCGAAGGAGCGCAGTGCGGCCCATAGACCACGATGACAGAAAGACCCTTCTGCCACTGGTAGTTCTCCACCACAGGTCGACCGCTGCGGTCAGCACGAATGACCAGTGGCAAATCCTGGTTCAGACCCGGAGCATGCTTGAGCGCAGGAGCGTCAGTCTCGCTAGCCAACCCTTGACCGGCCATCTCATCGAAGGCTCGAACCCGTACCAGTGAGCTACGCATGTCGGAGCGCACCTTCTCGGTTGCCTGACCCCGGCGCTCCAGTAGATCGAACGCTGCCACGATATCTGGCAAGTAGGCCGCATCGTTCGTGTAGAAAATCGCCGTGGTGGTTGCCTTGAACAGATCAAGCAACTCTTCTGGGTCCGTGAGGGACGACATGGGCCGATAGTGCGCCCGAAGCGTCTCGTAGTGCCTGGACACACGGCGCGCGAACTCAAGGCCGCCACTATCCAGGCCCGAGGTATGGAGCGCTGCGACCTCGTCACGGAAGCTCTCGATCTGCTGGCTACGCTGATCTTCGGCTGCGGCCTGTGCGTAGGCAGGGCCGGCCATCAGCGCCGCCAGTAGAACGCCGTGTACAAGTACGGTCCGCAACATCAGGCGATCCTTCTTCCTGGAAGATCTCTAGTACTGGACTCGCCATGGCATGCCAGCGCGCCAGATGGCGCGGCGAAGCTCGCCGCGCCATGTTCGAAGACTAGCAGTTGTTGGTGCAAATCTGCTCTTGGGAAGGTGAGCAGGTCCCGGGACTCGCGCACCGGTAATTATGATGGCCTCCGCACTGGGACGGCGAGTCGATGGGGGAAACCTGATCGAAATAGCACTCGAAGTTGGCCGGCTGCACGCCCGGGATACCGCCGCCCATGAGTTCGTCATCCAGAGGCGTGACGCGGCGAGCATGCTTGAGCTTGGGTGTCTGGTGTTGCTGTCCGAACAGCGCCAGTACCTGGTAGATCTGCGTGGGCGTCAGCTCTGCCTCCAGCTCTGTGTAGCGGAACGTGGTGAGCCCGCTCTCATTGAACTGAAGGCTGGCTAGGAAGCGTCGAAGCGCCGGCTGACTCAGGCGACCCAGCGGCGATTCGGTCACCCCTGCGCTGAGGTGACGAGACAAACTGCGCTGCGAAGTGATGGGCGCGCCCAGACCGGCCAGGTCACGCTGCAGTGCCGCCTTGTCGACTGCGGCAAGGTCGGCTTGGGTTGCCGGCGGTGCCGCGTGTGCCGAGAAGAGTGTGCTTGCGACCACCAGGCAGCACGTGTAGATCGACGTCCGTAGAACTCTTGCCATGCTCCTTCTCCTTGAGGATGAGTTAGCACCTTTCTTCCATGGGCTCGATTGAGTGCACGCCGCATGACCAGGTGCGCGGTCTTTCTACCACCTGCCATTTTTGTGAAACTGTGACCTCGCCCGCTGCGTTCACCTTTATCACGCATGCCTACATTCGCTTACGTAATCAGGTGAAGTTGGAAGTGTCTCCGGAAGCAGACAACCGTTGGACTCGTCTGCTCACGCTTCAGCCAGCCCAGTCTTGTTTGAAGCGTGAGCGGACCGTGGTCTCCGGCATCTTCCGCTTCGGTTTGCTCCAGTGGCGCGAGCATGGTGCGATGCCAGTTCTGCTTCATCGCATTGGCCATCAAGAAGACATCGTCTATCGTGAGGAAGTGACGGGCTATGACCACGGCTCGCCGCCGTAATGCCACGGGTAGCGTGCGATCGCGCGCGATATCGAGCAAGAGTCCGCCGGCCCACACGATCGCGCGGGTACGTTCACTGGGCATCGTCATATCTGGTCTGGAATGGATTATCCCCGACGACGGCCCCCGGCTCGCATTCCACGCCCGGAACACTCCCATCAGGGCACTTGGAGGGAGGACGATCATGGAAACCGTGACTGCTGGGCAAGCTGACAAGGCCGCGAGGTACCTTCAGACACTGTTCGCCGGCGCGGACGGGGGCTAGGCGGCTTCCGGGGCCGGTCGACCCCCGTACTGACACCATCTAGCAGGTGCTGACCCCGCGCCAGCTTCAGCTGACAGGATTAGGCTGGTGGGAGAGCCAGCGGGGAGACGGATCCAAATCGTGGAACCCGCATGGCAAGGCCGTCCCTTGTTCCACACAACATTTGGTGTTGACGCTTCTGTACACCCCCACTATCTTGTGGCCGTCGGTTCCGGTGGTCGCAAGCCACGGGATTAAAACGGGAAGCCGGTGACGCGTTCGCGCCACTCCGGCACTGCCCCGCAGCGGTAATTGGGAACGAACCCGCCACACAGCACTGAGGCCCCATGCCTCGGGAAGCGGCGGACGTAGGAAGAAGGCTCGCCCTTCGCGCCCATGAGTCCGAAGACCTGCCGACAGCCGCGCGATGCACACCGCGCGGTGCCGGCCGCGGAATCTCCGGGGGGAGAGGGCTGGCGAAGCAGGGCGCCCGCAGTCCGTCTGCGCGGTCGCGTCTCCTGCGACGCCGCTTCCCCACTGTGATCCTCCATCCGGCCTTGCGCAGCCCCGCGAGGGACGGGCCGCCGCGTGCACCACGCATGGAGGAATCTCGTGACCCAGACCGACAGCGCCGTCGCCGACGCCGGCACCACTCCGTCCCAGAAGGACGCGTTCTCGCTGACCCCGCCGCCCACCGCCACCGCGATGAGCGTGACCAAGCGCAACGGCGGCCGCGAGCCGGTGGACCTCAACAAGATCGTGCGCGCCGTACAGCGAAACTGCGAAGGCCTGCACGCCATCGATCCGATGCGCGTGGCCACGCGCACCATCTCCGGCCTGTACGACGGCGCCAGCACGCGCGAACTGGACGAACTGTCGATCCGCACCGCCGCGCTGCTGACCGGCGAAGAACCCGAATACAGCCGACTGGCCGCGCGCCTGCTGGCCGCCTACATCACCAAGGAAGTCACCGGCCAGGAGATCCATGCGTTCTCGCAGTCGGTCACCCGCGGCCACGAAGTCGGCCTGATCAACGACCGCCTGCTGAACTTCGTGCAGACCAATGCGCGCAAGCTCAACGACGCGCTGGACGCCTCGCTCGACCTGCACTTCGACTACTTCGGCCTGCGCACGCTGTACGACCGCTACCTGCTGCGCCACCCGCACACGCGCAAGGTCATCGAGACGCCGCAGCAGTTCTTCCTGCGCATCGCATGCGCGCTGAGCGAGGACGTGCCGGAAGCGCTGGCGCTGTACCGCCGCATGGGCAACCTGGACTACCTGCCCAGCTCGCCGACGCTGTTCAACAGCGGCACGACGCACGAGCAGCTGTCGTCGTGCTTCCTGCTGGACTCGCCGCAGGACACGCTGGAATCCATCTATGCCAAGTACGGCGACATCGCCCAGCTGAGCAAGTTCAGCGGCGGCATCGGCGTGAGCTACACGCGCGTGCGTTCGCGCGGCTCGCTGATCAAGTCCACCAACGGCCACAGCAACGGCATCGTGCCGTGGCTGAAGACGCTGGATTCCTCGGTCGCAGCGGTCAACCAGGGCGGCAAGCGCAAGGGCGCGGCCTGCGTGTACCTGGAGACCTGGCACGCCGACATCGAGGATTTCCTCGAACTGCGCGACAACACCGGCGACGAAGCGCGCCGCACCCACAACCTCAACCTGGCCAACTGGGTGCCGGACCTGTTCATGAAGCGCGTCGAGGCCGACCAGGAATGGTCGTTGTTCGATCCGCGCGTGGTGCCGGAGCTGACCGACCTGTACGGCGCCGCCTTCGAACTGGCGTACACGCAGGCGGAACTGCAGGGCAAAGCGGTCAAGACCATCCCGGCCCGCAAGTTGTACGGCCGGATGATGCGCACGCTGGCCGAGACCGGCAACGGCTGGATGACGTTCAAGGACAAGTGCAACGCAGCCAGCAACCAGACGCTGCGCGCGGGCAATGTCATCCACCTGTCGAACCTCTGCACCGAGATCCTCGAGGTCACCTCGGCGGAAGAGACGGCCGTGTGCAACCTGGGGTCGATCAACCTGGGGCGCCATTTCGATAGCGATCCCGATACCGGCCGCACCTGGTTCGATTTCGACAAGCTGGCCGAGACCGTGCGCCTGGCTGTTCGCCAGCTGGACCGCGTGATCGACCTGAACTTCTATCCGATCGAGACCGCGCGCCGCGGCAACCTGCGCTGGCGTCCGGTGGGCCTGGGCTGCATGGGCCTGCAGGACGTGTTCTTCAAGCTGCGCCTGCCGTTCGACAGCGCCGAGGCGCGCGCGCTATCGGCGAAGATCGCCGAGACCATCTACTTCCATGCGCTGGAAACCTCGGTGGAGCTGGCGCAGGAACGCGGCCGCCATCCCTCGTTCGCCGACACCCGCGCGGCCAACGGCGAACTGCAGTTCGATGCCTGGAACATCAAGCCGGAGAATGCCGACCGCTGGGAGGCCCTGCGCGCGCGCATCAAGGAACACGGCCTGCGCAACTCGCTGCTGATCGCCATCGCGCCGACTGCCACCATCGCCTCGATCGCCGGCTGCTACGAGTGCGTGGAGCCGCAGGTGTCCAACCTGTTCAAGCGCGAGACGCTGTCGGGCGACTTCCTGCAGGTCAACCGCTACCTGGTGGACGAGCTGAAAAAGCTGGGCCTGTGGACGCCGGAAACACGCGACGCGATCAAGCTGGCGGAAGGCTCCATCCAGGGCATCGCGCAGATCCCGGAAACGTTGCAGCAGGTCTACCGCACGGCGTGGGAACTGCCGATGCGCTCGCTGATCGACATGGCCGCCGACCGTGGCGCCTTCATCGACCAGTCGGCCTCGCTCAACCTGTTCATGGAAAGCCCGAACATCGGCGCCATGTCGTCCATGTACATGTACGCGTGGAAGCGGGGCATCAAGACCACTTACTACCTGCGTTCGCGCCCGGCCACCCGCATCGCCAAGACCACGGTCAGCAGCGCCGCCGCTGTGGAGCCGAAGCGCGAATACACGCCGGCGGAGGCGATTGCGTGTTCGCTCGAGAACCCCGAAGCCTGCGAGGCCTGCCAGTAACCGCTCCCCCTGCGCCGGCTCCGGCCGACGACCCCTGGAACAGGAACACGGACGTTCCCGGCGCAAGGACGCGCCACCTTTCTTGATCGAGCCCCTCTCCCACCGGGAGAGGGGTTGGGGTGAGGGTACGGCGGCGTCACGACGTGTCGCCGCCGCTGCCTTCGCCGCACCCTCATCCGCCCTACGGGCACCTTCTCCCGGAGGGAGAAGGAACCAAGAGACCACCGCACCATGTCCGTACACCCCAAGCAGATGTTGCTAGACCCCGGTTTCGAACTGACGCTGCGCCCGATGCGCTATCCGCAGTTTTATGACATGTACCGCGACGCGATCAAGAACACGTGGACGGTGGAGGAGATCAACTTCCAGATCGACATCACCGACCTGCATGCGAAGATGACGCCGGCCGACCGCCACCTGATCCACCGGCTGGTCGCGTTCTTCGCCACCGGCGATTCCATCGTGTCGAACAACCTGGTGCTGAACCTGTACCAGCACCTCAACGCGCCCGAGGCGCGCATGTACCTGTCGCGGCAACTCTACGAAGAGGCGCTGCACGTGCAGTTCTACCTGACGCTGCTGGACAACTACCTGCCCGACCCGGCGGAGCGCTTCAAGGCGTTCGCGGCGGTGGAGAACATCCCGGCGATCAAGAAGAAGGCCGACTTCTGCTTCAAGTGGATCGACAGTATCCAGGACCTGAAGCGGATCGAGACGCGCGACCAGCGCCGGCAGTTCCTGCTCAACCAGATCTGCTTTGCCGCCTGCATCGAAGGCCTGTTCTTCTTCGCGGCCTTCGCCTACGTGTACTACTTCCGCTCGCGCGGCCTGTTGCCGGGCCTGGCCAGCGGCACCAACTGGGTGTTCCGCGACGAGAGCTGCCACATGGAGTTCGCGTTCGAGTGCGTGCGCACCGTGCGCGAGGAAGAACCGGACCTGTTCGACGACGTCATGCAGCAGCAGGTCTACGACATGCTGGAAGAAGCGATCGAGTGCGAAGTGCAGTTCGCCGAAGACGTGCTGTCCGGCGGCGTAGCCGGCATCTCGACGCGTGACATGCGGCAGTACCTGCAGCACTGCGCGGACCAGCACTTCGCCAAGCTCGGCATGCCCAAGCGTTACGACGTGCGCAACCCGCTGCCCTTCATGGAGCTGCAGGACGTGCAGGAGCTGACCAACTTCTTCGAGCGCCGCGTCTCGGCCTACCAGCTGGGCGTGCAGGGCGAGGTGGGCTTCGACCACGCGTTCTGACGCGTGGCGATGGCTGACGTGGGAGCGACGTAAGTCGCGATCGCGGCAACGACACGTCCTCGTGGCATCCGAAGGGCAGCGGCCTGCTCCTTTCGCCCTGTCGCGACTCACGTCGCTCCCACGAGGCCTGCGCTATGCTCCCGCCAGGAGCACGCGAACCGGAGCACCACCATGACCGAACTGGCCAACGCCGAAGCGCTCCCGACCGAGGCGCGCCTGCTGCACATGGTCTTCCCCGACCACACCAACCACCTCGGCACGCTGTTCGGCGGCCAGGCGCTGGCGTGGATGGACATGTCGGCCTTCATCGCCGCGTCGCGTTACGCGCGTACCACCGTGGTCACCGCACGCTCGGAACAGGTGGACTTCAACCAGCCGATCCACAAGGGCGACCTGGTCGAAGTGGTCGCGCGCGTGGTGAAAGTCGGCCGCAGCTCGATGAACGTGGACGTGGAAGTCATCACCGAGAACCTGCTGACCGGCGAGCGGAAGCTGTGCACGCGCGGCCACTTCGTGATGATCGCGCTCGATCCGCTGGGGCGGCCGACACAGGCGCCGCCGCTGCCGCCCGCCATCGCGCAGGACTGACCGGGCCTGCGCACCCGATGCGCGGGGTTCCGTATCGTCGTTCGTCATCCTTGTGCATGTGCCCTCCACGTGCAGCCGACATGACGCCGAATACCGCCCCGTCCTCCCCGCAGCGTCGCCGCTGGCTGGCCACGTTGGCCTCTGCACCGTTCATCGCCGGCGCGTGGCCGCATCTTGCGACCGCCGCCGCCTGCGACGATGAGGCGAACTGGATCCCACCCGATGCCTTCCTCGCCGACCTGCCGCGACTGATGCAGGCGCTGCGCGTGCCCGCCATCGGCATGGCCGTCGTGGAGCGGGGCGAGGTGGTATGGGCGCGCAACCTGGGCGTGACGAACGCGGAAACGCGGACGCCTGTAGCCGACGACACGCTGTTCGAGGATGCCTCGCTCAGCAAGCCGGTGTTCGCCTATCTGGTGCTGCAACTGGCCGACCAGGGCGTTATCGATCTCGATGCGCCGCTCGTGCGCTATCGGCGGATGGACTACCTGGCCGATCACCCGTGGGTGGACCTGGTCACCGCGCGGGACGTGCTGCGCCATTCCACCGGCATGCCGAACTGGCGCAAGGACCCGGCCCACGAGAAGCTTGCGCCGGCGGTGAAGCCCGGCACGCGCATCGACTATTCGGGCGAAGCGATGTTCTGGCTGCAGCTGGTCGTGGAGAAGCTCACGGGTGAGAGCCTGGACGACTCGATGCAGCGCCTGCTGTTCGGTCCGGCCGGCATGCGCGACAGCAGCTATACGTGGAGCAAGGAGATCGCCGCGCGTTCGGTCTACGGCCATCGCGCCGTGGAGGACGAGGAAAGCGGCATGCCGCCGCAGATGCTCCGCGACACCTGGAACGCGGCACAGACCGTCGCGGACCGCTGGGGCAAGCCGCTGTCCGCATGGCGTTACGAAGACGCAGAGCGCGCGTTGCCGGACGTGCAGGCCATCACGCCGAAGGGCCTGGTGAACTGGCCCGGCGACATCCTCGCCAACGCGGCGGCCAGCCTGCGCACCACACCGGTGGATTACGCGCGTTTCATGGCGCTGATGGTGCGCACATCGCGTGCGCCATGGCAGATCAGCGAGGCCATGCGGACTGCGATGCTGACCAAGCAGATCGACGTGCCCGGCCGCTGGACCGACAAGGGCCTGGGCTGGAATCTGGAAAGCACCCCGCGCGGTCCGGTGTTCTACCACTCGGGCAGCAACGGCGGCATCTTCAAGAATTTCGCCCTCGGCGATCTTGCCGGCGAGCGTGCGCTGGTCGCGCTGACCAACGGCGGCAGCGGCAACGTGCTGTACCGGCGTGTGGTGCGCGCCGCGACGAGACACGACCTGCTGGCGTTCGACCTGTAGGCACGGCCACTGCGGGCCTGTCGACAATGTGCTAAACAGCGATCCTCACTGCCCCGGAGACGCTGCCATGGCTTTCCCCCGTCCGTCCCTTCGTTGCTTCTGTCGCAGCCTCGGCATCGTTGCCGGTTCCCTGGCCTTGTCCGCCTGCGTCAGCACGCCCGGCCCGCAGGTCGCCGGCAACGGCAGCTGCCGCGATGCCTCGCTGGACTGGGCCGTGGGCCAACCGGCGGACGAAGCGACGCTGAAGCGCCTGTCGAGCGAGAGCGGCGCGGGTCTGGTCAACCCGATCGGCCCCACCACGGCCGTGAAGAAAGACACCCGCAACGACCGCCTGCGCGTTTACATCGATGCGCAGAACCGCATCACCGCCGCACGCTGCGAATGACCCCCGATCCGAACCCCGCATGCGCCGCGACCATATCCTGACCCTCTCCTGCCCGGACACCACCGGCATCGTCTATCGCGTGACCGGTCTCCTGTACGAGTCCGGCTGCAACATCCTGGACGCGCAACAGTTCGGCGACGACGAATCCGGGCGCTTCTTCCTGCGCGTGCATTTCGACGTGCCGGGCGCGACCGAGATCGATGTGCTGCACGAAGGCTTCGCGTCGCTCGCGGAAATCTTCAACATGGACTGGCAGCTCCACGACGCCAGTCGCAAGGCGCGACTGATGGTGCTGGTCAGCAAGCAGGGTCACTGCCTCAACGACCTGCTGTTCCGCGTGCACAGCCGGCAATTGCCGGTGGAGATCGCCTGCATCGCGTCCAACCACGCCGACTTCGCGCCGCTCGCCCAGTCGTACGGCGTCGCCTTCCACCACCTGCCGGTCTCCGCCGAACACCGCGAAGAGCAGGAGCACCGCATCATCGACCTGGTCGAGCGCGAACGGATCGACCTGGTCGTGCTGGCGCGCTACATGCAGATCCTTTCGCCGACGCTGTGCGATGCGCTGGCCGGCCGAGCGGTCAACATCCACCACAGCTTCCTTCCCAGCTTCAAGGGCGCCAAGCCATACCACCAGGCGCACGCGCGCGGGGTCAAGATCATCGGCGCGACGGCGCACTACGTCACGCGCGACCTCGATGAAGGTCCGATCATCGAACAGGACGTCGCCCGCGTGGACCACGCGATGACGCCGAAGGAACTGGTGCGGATGGGCAGCGACATCGAATCGCTGGTGCTGGCTCGCGCGGTGCGCCGCCACGTGGAGCACCGCATCCTGTTGAACGGGCACCGGACGGTGGTGTTCCGCTAGGCTGCCCGGAGTAGGAATACCCGATGTGGGAGCGACGTAAGTCGCGAGCTTTTGGTGCTAGCAGAGGAAGAGCTCGCGACTTACGTCGCTCCCACAATCAGCCTTCCTGCCTCGTCTGGAACTCAGCTGCCCACGCGCCGCCGAAGCCCGACCAGCACCGCGTAAATCGCGGCCAACACCACCACCGCCACGCCGATCGCCGTCCACTCGCGCGTACTCAACGTGGTGAGGATGGCCACCATGCCCACGACCGCCAGACCGGGTACCAGCGGACCGCCGCGCAGGACGAACGGTGCACCACGCTCGCGCAGGTCGGTGCGCTGCGCCCGCCAGGCGGCCACGCAGACCATCACGTACACCAGGCAGACCGCGCCGCCGGAAATCAGCACCAGGGCTTCGAAGTTACCGACCACCGCCAGCAGGCAGGCGATGCCGGCATGCGTGGCCAGCGCAAGCAGCGGCACGCGGTGGTTGGCGCTGACGCGACCGAAGGCCTGCGGCAGGTAACCATCACGCCCCAGCGCGAACAGCAGCCGGGACGACCCCAGCAGGTTGCCCAGCAGGAAGCCCGCCATCGAGATGCACGCGGTCACCAGCAGGGCGATGCGCGCCGGATCCCACAACCGGCCCGCGGCCTCGGCGATCGGCACGCTGCTGGTCGCCAGGGCCGGGCCCAGCACACCCTGGCAGACGATCTGCAGGCCGAGGTACAGCAGCACCACCAGCAGGATGGCGCTCAATGCCGCGCGCGGCACGCTGCGCGAAGGGTCGCGTACTTCGCCACCGGGAATCAGCGCCGTTTCCACGCCGGAGTACGCGAACACCACCATCACCATCGCCGCGCCCAGCGCGGTCCACGAGGGCACGTCGGCGAAGGCGAAGCTGACGTGCGAGGTATCAACGAAGGCTAGGCCCAGCACCACCAGCAGGAACAACGGCACCAGCTTCAACGTCGCCAGCGTCATCACTGCGCGTGCGCCCAGTTTCACGCCGAAGGCATTGAGCGCATAGATCGCGGCATACACGCCCAGCAGCAGCAGCGCGCGCGGCAGGGGCGCGTCGAAGACCGGCCACAGACTGGCGGCCTGCAGCGACAGCGCCGCGGCGACGCCGGCACTGGAGGCCACGTTGCAGATCCACATCAGCGCGCCAGCCAGGAAGCCCGGCAGCGTGCCGAACACCGCGCTGACATAGGTATAGGGTCCGCCGGTGGCGGAGGCCCGGCTGCCGATGGCGGCGAAACACAACGCCACCGGCACCATCACCACGGCACCGGCCAGCAACGCCAGCGGCGCGGCGGCGTCGACCTGCGCCGACAGCGCCGCAGGCATCTTGAAGATGCCGCCACCGACGATGATGTTGATGACGGCCGCGGCCAGCGCCAGGCTGCCCACCGCGCGCAACAGCGCGGCATCGCCCTGCAGCGGACGGGAAGAAGCGGGATCGGCGTCTCGGGTCATGGGCAGGGGCGCTCTCCAGTGGCCTGCGAGCCTGCCACGCGCGCGTGGCGAATGCGAGCAACGCGCACGCATGCGCTCATGGTGATTTGCCATTGGACGCACGCGCCGCCCGGGCTAGCATCGTGCTCCCCGTCTGTCCCGGATGCCGCCATGCTTCGCGCCCATCGTTTGTTCGCCGCCGTGCTCGTCGCGACGGTCTCGCTGGCAGGCACGGACGCAGCGCGGGCACAGGACGCCACGGCGTTCGCGGCGCTGGAGCGCGCGCAGCCCCAGCTCGTGCAGTGGCGGCGCGACCTCCACCAGCATCCCGAACTCGGCGAACAGGAAACGCGCACCGCCAAGCGGGTCGCCGATCACCTGCGCTCGCTGGGCCTCACGGTGCGCACCGGCGTCGGCAAGACCGGCGTGGTCGCGGTGCTGAAAGGCGCGAAGCCAGGCCCGCGCATCGCCCTGCGCGCCGACATGGACGCGTTGCCGGTGACCGAACAGACGGGCCTGCCTTTCGCGTCGAAGGTGAAAGCCGAATACCGTGGCCAGCCGGTCGGCGTGATGCACGCCTGCGGCCACGACGCGCACGTCGCGATCCTGATGGGCGTGGCGCAGGCGCTGGTCGCCGCGAAGGACGAACTCGCCGGCGAAGTGATGTTCGTGTTCCAGCCGGCAGAAGAAGGCCCGCCGGTCGCGGGCGCAGTGTTTGGCGCGGCGTTGATGCTGCAGGACGGCGTGTTCAAGGACTTCACCCCCGATGCCGTGTTCGGCCTGCACGTCTGGGCCGGCCTGCCGGTCGGCAGCGTGGGCTATCGCAGCGGGCCGCTGATGGCGGCGGCGGACGAGTGGTCGCTGGTGGTGAAGGGCAAGCAGACGCATGGCTCGCGGCCGTGGGATGGCGTGGACCCGATCACCCTGGGCGCGCAGATCCTGCTGGGCACGCAGAGCATGATCGCGCGGCAGGTGAACATCGCCACCAGCCCGGTGGTGCTGACCGCGGGCCAGTTCCAGGCCGGCGTGCGCTTCAACATCATTCCGGACGAAGCGACCCTGGTCGGCACGCTGCGTACCTTCGACCCGACCGTGCGCGAAGACGTGATCGCGCGTTTCCGTCGCATCGCCGACGACTACGCGCACGCCAGTGGCGGCAGCGCCGAGCTGAAGGTCGCCAACAACGCGCCTGCCACCATCAACCAGCCTGCGCTCACCCAGCGCGTACGGCCGTCGCTGGAAAAGGCGGTGGGCGCGGCGAACGTGGTCGAGATGCCGTTGGTGACCGTGGCCGAAGACTTCTCGCAGTTCGCCAACACGGTGCCCGGTTTCTACTTCTTCGTCGGCTCGACGTCGAAGGGGATCGATCCGGCCACCGCACCGATCAATCATTCGCCGCAGTTCCTGCTCGACGAACAGGCGCTGCAGACCGGCAGCCAGGCGATGCTGCAGGTGGCGCTGGATTACCTGGCGACCAAGCCCTGATCAGGCGCGGTTGTGGGAGCGACGTGAGTCGCGAGCTTTTCGTTTCGCCCAGGAAAGAGCATCGCGACTGACGTCGCTCCCACAACAGCCGATCAAACGCCCAACCAGAGCCGCAACGGATGCTGCGGATCCGCCAGCAGGCGGATCGCCAGCGCGATCGACACGGTGACCAGCAACGGTTTGATGATCCGCGCGCCCTGCTTCATCGCGAAACGCGAGCCCAGCTGCGCGCCAAGGAACTGGCCGGCGCCCATCAGCAGGCCGATCTTCCACAACACCGCGCCGTGCAGCAGGAACACGCCGAATGCGCCGAGGTTGGAGCCGAAGTTGAGGAACTTGGTGTGTGCAGTGGCCTTGAGGATGCCGAAGCCGGCCAGCGCGACGAAACCCAGCATCAGGAACGAGCCGGTGCCCGGGCCGAACACGCCGTCGTAGAAGCCGATCGCCGGGACGAAGGTCAGCGCGAACACCTGCGGGCGCATGCGCTGGTGCCGGTCCACGTGACCGATGTCGGGCTTCATGCCGAAGTACACCGCGATGCCGACCAGCAGGAACGGCAGCGCCCACTTCAGCCAGTCCACCGGAATGATCGTGGCCAGCAATGCGCCACCGACAGCGCCGAGCCCCGCGGTCAGCACCATCGGCAGCTGGCCCTTGAGGTCGACGTGTCCATGGCGCGCGTAGGCCCAGCTCGCCGAGCCCGAGCCGAACAGCGACTGCAGCTTGTTCGTGCCCAGCACCTGCAGCGGCGGGATGCCGGCCAGCAGCATCGCGGGAATGGTGATCATGCCGCCGCCACCGGCGATGGCATCGATGAAACCTGCCAGCATCGCGGCGAGGAACAGCAGCAGGAGCACCTGCAGGGCGAGATCGGGCATGGTGGTTCCGGCGGGGAGCGGAGGCGTCGCCAGCCGTGATCGGCCACACGGAACGCCTGCGCATTCTAAGGTGGCATGCGCACCGTCGCGACGCAGGCGTTAGCATCGGGGCTTGCCTCCAGGAGCCGACCCGATGCGCCATGCACGTCCTCTCGCCGTTTCCCTGCTCGCCCTCGCCTGCGCCCTGCCCGCCGCCGCGCAGGATGCCGCGCCCACGCAACGGCCGGAAGTCGCCGCCGCAGGCAAGACGGTGCAGCAGCAGGTGATCGATTGGCGCCGGCACTTCCACCAGTACCCGGAACTTTCCAACCGCGAGGAGCAGACGTCGAAGCGCGTGGCCGAGGAACTGCGCAAGCTCGGCCTGCAGCCGCGCACCGGCATCGCGCGCCACGGCGTCACCGCGGTGATCAAGGGCGGCAAGCCAGGCCCACGCATTGCGCTGCGCGCCGACATGGACGCGCTGCCGGTCACCGAGCGCAACAGCCTGCCGTTCGCATCGAAGGCGACATCGACCTACCGCGGCGAGACCGTCGGCGTGATGCATGCCTGCGGCCACGACGCGCACACCGGCATCCTGCTGGGCGTGGCGAAGGCGCTGGTCGGCATGAAGGACACACTGCCGGGCGAAGTGCTGCTGGTGTTCCAGCCCGCCGAGGAAGGCGCGCCGGCGGGCGAGGAAGGGGGCGCGGAGCTGATGTTGAAGGAAGGCGTGTTCAAGGACTTCAAGCCCGAGGCGGTGTTCGGCCTGCACGTGTTCTCGTCGATTCCGGCCGGCCAGATCGGCGTGCGCCAGGGCCCGCTGATGGCGGCGTCCGACAGCTTCACCCTGAAGGTCATCGGCCGGCAGACGCACGGCTCGCGGCCGTGGGGCGGCGTGGACCCGATCGTCGCGATGGCCGATGTCATCGGCACCACCCAGACCATCGTCAGCCGCCGCACCGACATCTCCAAGCTGCCCGCGGTGGTGAGCTTCGGCGCGATCAAGGGCGGCATCCGCTACAACATCATCCCCGACGACGTCGAAGTGGTCGGCACCATCCGCACCTTCGACGAAGGCATGCGGCAGAAGATCTTCGCCGACCTGAAGAACGTCGCCACCCACGTCAGCGCCGCGCACGGCGCGAAGGTCGAAGCCAGCGTGCCCGACAACGACGGCAATCCCGTCACCGTCAACAACCCCGAGCTCACCGCGCAGATGCTGCCCAGCCTGCAGGCGGTGGTGGGCGCCGACAACGTCATCACCCCGGGCCTGCAGATGGGCGCGGAGGATTTCTCGTTCTATGCGCGCGAAGTGCCGTCGATGTTTTTCTTCGTCGGCAGCACGGCCAAGGGCATCGATCCGGTCACCGCACCGAGCAACCACTCGCCGGAGTTCATGCTGGACGAATCCTCGCTCGACATCGGCCTGCGTGCCCTGCTGCAGGTGACGCTGGATTACCTGGAGAAGCCGAAGGGTTGAGCACTTTTTTCCCTCTCCCTGCGAAGCGTGGAGAGGGTGCCGCAGGCGGGTGAGGGGCGAACGGAGACACGATGTTGCCGGCATCCGCGCTCCGGCAAGAGGCGATCTCACTAGACGGGCACACGCGCTTCACCACCGGCGCGCGCCCCTCATCCGGCCTGCGGCCACCTTCTCCCCGCCTCGCGTGGAGAAGGACGCAGATGCGCCTTGCTACTCAAGCCACCCGCACGACGAGACAACTCCCCTCGCGTGACGGGGAGGAGGGCTCGACATCACCGGTGCTCGCCATCCACGTACAGCCATCGCCCGCCGATGCGGGCAAAGCGGCTGCGCTCGTGCAGGCGCACCGCACTGCCGCCGCCGATGCGGTAGCGGGCGACGAACTCGACTTCGGCAGTGTCCGGCCCAGTGATGCGGTGCGATTTCACCGCGAGCCCGAGCCACGTCGTCCTCGGCGCACCGGGGGCGTCCAGGCCGATTTCGTCTGGCCGCGTGTCGGGATGCCAGGTCGTACGCAGGTAGTCCGCATCGCCGGTGACGAAGGCGCTGTAGCGCGAGCGCATCAGCGCTTCGGCATCAGGCGCGGGCTCACCGCCGTGATAGCGGCCGCAGCAGGCCGCGTAGTCGCGGCTGGTGCCACAGGGGCAGGCATTCATGGCTTCGCTTCACTGTAGGAGCGACGTAAGTCGCGACCGCGCACCCTAGGGCAACAGGAAAGTCGATTCCTCGAGATGAGCAAGCACATGGACAGTGGCATCATGCGGTCGCGACTTACGTCGCTCCTACAACAGCCACACGCACTCAACGCTTCCCGTGGCCCGTCTCGATGAAGCGCAGGAATTCCGCGCGGGTGCGCGCGTCCTCGCGGAAGGTGCCCAGCATCTTGCTGGTCACCATGCTGACCCCGCGCTTGTGCACGCCGCGGGTGGTCATGCATTCGTGCGCGCCATCGACGACGACGGCGACGCCACGCGGCTGCAGCACGTCCTGGATGCACTGCGCGATCTGCGCGGTCATCTTCTCCTGCACCTGGAAGCGGCGCGCGTACACGTCCACCACGCGCGCCAGCTTGCTGATGCCGACCACCTTGCCGGCCGGCAGGTAGCCCACGTGGGCACGGCCGATGATGGGCGCCATGTGGTGTTCGCAATGGCTTTCGAATTCGATGTCGCGCAGCACGATCATCTCGTCGTAGCCGGCGACTTCCTCGAAGGTGCGCGCCAGGTACTCGCGCGGATCCATCTGGTAACCGCTGAACCAGTCGCGGTAGGCCTTGGCCACGCGCTTGGGCGTATCGAGCAGGCCCTCGCGCGTGGGATCTTCGCCCGCCCACTCCAGCAACACGCGTACCGCATCCTCGGCCTGCGCCTGGGTGACCTTGCCGGGATTGTCGTCGGACGGGTTCATCGCATGGATTCCTGCGGGGGGCGGGGAGGATAACGCATTTGTCTGGCGGGTCCCTTACGGTGCCCAGGGGCGCGTGGATGCGGCCGCGGTCGGCCGGCACTCGCCAAGCCGCGCGTGCCGGCGCACGCTATGCCCCGGTCCACCACCGTGACGGGCGATCCCGTCGAAGTCCGTTCCCGGAGTTCTCCATGCTGCGTACGCTGTTGCTTTCCTCCGCCATCGCCGTCGCCCTGTCCGCCTGCGGCGACCGCCCCGCTTCCGAAACCGCCATGCCCGCCACCGCCACCACGCCCGCCCAGGGCGAAAACCCCCTGTTCACCGCCAGCACGCTGCCGTTCCAGGCGCCGCCGTTCGACAGGATCAAGGACGCCGACTACCAACCCGCCATCGAGGAAGGCATGCGCCAGCACCTGGCCGAGGTGCGCAAGATCGCGGACAACGCCGAGCCGGCCACCTTCGCGAATACCTTCGAGGCGCTGGAGCGCAGCGGCACGCTGCTGACGCGCGCGACCAGCGTGTTCTTCGCGATGACCGGCGCCAACACCAATCCCGCGCTGCAGGCCGCCGAGGAAGCGCTCGCGCCGAAGCTGGCCGAGCACAGCGACAGCATCCACCTGGATCCGGCGCTGTTCGCCCGCGTGAAGGCGGTCTACGACCAGCGCGACGCGCTCGGCCTGACGCCGGAACAGAAGACCGTCGTCGAACACACCTACGACGGCTTCGTGCGCGCCGGTGCGCAACTGTCGGACACCGACAAGGCCGAGCTGCGCAAGCTCAACAGCGAGGAATCCTCGCTGACCACCGCCTTCGGCAACAAGCTGCTGGCGGCCGGCAACGCCGGCGGCGTGTTCGTCACCGACAAGGCGAAGCTAGGCGGCATGGATGAAGGCGCGATCGCCGCCGCTGCCGATGCGGCAAAGGCCGCAGGCAAGGACGGCCAGTGGCTGCTGAGCCTGCAGAACACCACCCAGCAGCCGGCATTGGGCTCGCTGAAGGACCGTGCGCTGCGCGAGCAGCTGATGGCCGCCTCGCTGGGCCGCGCCGAGAAGGGCGACGGCAACGACACCCGCGCGACCATCCAGCGCCTGGCCGAACTGCGCGCGCGCAAGGCGCAGCTCCTCGGCTTCCCGAACTATGCCGCCTACAGCATCGCCGACCAGATGGCCGGCACGCCCGAGGTCGCCCTGAAGCTGCTCACCGACACCGTGCCCGCCGCGACCGCGCGGGCGCGTGCCGAGCTCGCCAAGATCCAGGGCGTGGTGGATGCGCAGAAGGGCGGCTTCACCGCCGGCGCGGCCGACTGGGACTTCTACGCCGAGCAGGTGCGCAAGGCCGAGTTCGACCTGGACGAGTCGCAGATCAAGCCTTACTTCGAGCTGGACCGCGTGTTGAAGGACGGCGTGTTCTTCGCTGCCAACCAGCTGTACGGCATCACCGCGAAGGAGCGCAAGGACATCCCGGTCTACCATCCCGACGTGCGCGTGTTCGACATCATGGACGCCGACGGCGAGCAGCTGGCGCTGTTCTACCTGGATCCGTTCAAGCGCGAGAGCAAGCAGGGCGGCGCGTGGATGGGCAACTTCGTCGAGCAGAACGGCCTGACCGGCGACATCCCGGTGGTCTACAACGTGGAGAACTTCACCAAGCCCGCCGCCGGCCAGCCCGCGCTGTTGAGCTTCGACGACGTCACCACGCTGTTCCACGAATTCGGCCACGCACTGCACGGCTTCTTCTCGAAGACGCAGTACCCCAGCGTGGCCGGCACCAACGTGCCGCGCGACTTCGTCGAGTTCCCGTCGCAGTTCAATGAGCACTGGGCGCTGGACCCGAAGGTGTTCGCCCACTACGCCAAGCACTACCAGAGCGGCGAGGCGATGCCGCAGGCGCTGGTCGACAAGATCGTCAAGGCACGCACCTTCAACCAGGGCTACGCGACCACCGAGTACCTGTCGGCGGCCCTGCTCGACCTCGCGTGGCACACGCTGCCGGCCGGCGGCGGCCAGCAGGACGTGGATGCGTTCGAGAAGCAGGCACTTGCCAGGTACAAGGTCGACCTGGCGGCGGTGCCACCGCGCTACCGCACCAGCTACTTCAGCCACATCTGGGGTGGCGGCTACGCGGCCGGCTACTACGCCTACTTCGGTGCGGAAGTGCTGGACCACGACGCCTTCCAGTGGTTCCGCGAGCACGGTGGCCTGACCCGCGAGAACGGGCAGGTCTTCCGCGACAAGGTGTTGTCGATCGGCCACTCGCGCGACCTGGCTGAGGCCTATCGCGCATTCCGCGGCAAGGATCCGAGCGTCGAACCGTTGCTGGAGCATCGCGGCCTGAAGTAACCGGCGTTGCATGGCCGGAAGAAAGCAAGGCCCGCGCATGCGGGCCTTCTTTTTCCGGCGGCAGGCCACGGGGCCGCTGCATCATTCGGCCGCGGTCGACGCGCCCATGTTGCCTTTGCTGTACATGCCCGAGCGATCGAAGCAGCAGGCACGGCGCTTGCCGGAAGCGAGCATGTCGCAGGCGGTGGCGATGCGTTTCACGCGCGTCTCGGCCTTCTTGCCTGACGTCATCCAGTGGATCCAGTCGCGGCGGGCGAGCGGGGTCAGCGTCGTCCACAACGCTTTCGCCTCCGGCGCTGCGTCGAGTGCCTTACGGATGTCCGGCGGCACTCTGGGTTCGGGTTCCTCCTTCACCGGCGCGACGATCAGTTCGACCTGGTCGCCCGCGGCAACGCCGGCAGCGTCGCGCAGTGCCTTTTCCACCTTCAGCCAGTGGCTGCCTTCGCCATCGGGTTCCAGCGTGGCCGTGAACGGTTTGCCCGCGAACGTGCCTTCCACTGTCGTCATGCTGCGCGTGGGCAACTTGGCACTGGCCGCCTTCGGCAATACGAGGAAGGTCCACGTCGCGCCTTCCGGTTCGGCGGGGCGCTGTAGCGTGGCGTTGAAGCGGATGCGGACGGTCGACGAGGTCATGGCGGCATGGTAATGCGGTAGAGACACCCCGTCGTGAAGACGCACCGTCCTGGTCTCATTCTGGAAACATCTTCGCCACCGACTGCGTCGTCAGCACGCAGGCACCGAGTGTGCGCGACATCAGAGCGACCGCGTTGCGCAGCCGCGCCGGACTGATCGCGGCCACCGCATCCTTGGGCACCCACAGCGCGAACTCACGCATGTTGGCGTCCTGCGCCGTGGCCAACACGCAGGCATCGGCGGCGACTCCTGTTAGCACGAGCCGACGCACACCCAGCTTTGCCAGCAGGATCGGCAAAGGCGTCGCCAGGAAGCCGGAGTGTTTGGGCTTCAGCACGTGGTAGTCCTGGGGACGCGGCGCGAGCCGCTGCACGATGGCGGCCGAGGCACCGCCTCGCTCACGGCAGGCGGTCACCAGGTCGCCGACATGGCCCTGCCAATGGGCGAAGTTGTCGTTCACGTAGATCGTCGGCGCGCCTGCCGCGTCGAAGCGTTCCCGCAACGCCACGATCCTCGGCGTGATGCGGACTGCGGCCGCGCCGAGGCGCGTCCCGCCCTCGAAATCGAACAGGTTGATCATGTCCAGCACGATGAGCGCCGTTCCGTTCACGACACCGTGCCATCGATGGGTCGTTTCATGATGTGAACGTGCTGCATGCGTCACCGTCACCTGATGTTTGCGTGGCCTGGCCTACAAGGGACACACCTTCCTCCCGTGGAGTCTAGCCATGGCACGTTCCCGCAACGTCAACACCGAACAGGTCCACGAACTTTTGCTGCAGGCGCTGGAGACCGAGCGCGGCGGCATCGAGATCTATACCGCCGCGATCAAGGCGGCGGTGAACAAGGACCTGAAGAAGGAATGGGGTGAATACCTGGAGGAAACGCGGACGCACGAACAGGTGCTGACCCGCGTGTTCGAACAGCTGGGCATGGACACCGAAGAGGCCTCCCCGGGCCGCGCGGTCGTTGCGCACCAGGGCGCCTCGCTGGTCAAGGCCATCGAGATGGCGATGAAGACCGACAAGCCCGAGGCCGCCGAGCTGGTGGCTGCGGAATGCGTGGTACTGGCCGAAACCAAGGATCACCAGAACTGGGAGCTGATCGGCAAGGTCGTCGAACAGGGTGGTGAGCTGGCCAAGGTGCTCGAGCCGGCCTACAAGGCCGTGGAAAGCGACGAGGACCATCACCTGTACCACACCATGGGCTGGTGCCGGGAACTGTGGATCCAGTCGCTCGGCATGCCGGCCGTCCTGCCGCCGCCCGAAGAGGTCAAGCAGGTCGAGACCGCCATCGGCGCGTCGCGAGCCGAGCAGGCGCGTGAGCAGATGCTCGGCCGCAAGCACTGACGGCGCGGGCATGACGCGCGTCCCTGGCTCCGGTCCGCGTCGCGTTGCCGACCTGGTTCCCGTCGATCCCGCCCTGCTGACGTTCGGGATCGACGTGTTCCAGGCGGTGATGACCGGCGCCATGCCCGTCACCGACTACGACGGCGACGACCTGCCCTGCATCGGCATGAATGCGATCAGCCGACAGGTGGGCGGACATGGACTGACGCCGCAGGAAGAAGCATCGCTGGTGTTGCGCGTGGTCGCGTTCGGCGAGCTGCTGGGACACGCCGAGCGCGACACGCGTATCGCCGGCCATGTGGCGCCGGCATCGACCGGCGGATACCAAATCACCACCGCGTTCCTGCAGGCGGCCGCCGCGGCCGACATCGTGCAGTGCGCGGACGGTGGCTTCGCCTACGATCTGGAAAGCATCGCCGCGCGCCTGGTTCACTGAGGTTTGTCGTCGCCCGGTTCCCGGCGGCGGATGAAGGTGATCTCGCCCGACGACTCCAGCACCGCAAGCGCGATGTCCGACAGCGTGGCATAGCCTGCAGACCGCCGCGCGATGGCGAAGTCGTGCTCGCTCAGCGACTGGCGCGCGAGTTCGTCGCGAAACAGGTGGCCATGCCGCACGAGGATGACCGGCTTGCCTTCGACCCACTCGTCGAAACGGCGCGAGCGCGAGGAGAGTTTTCCGACGCCCCAGTTCAGCCCCAACAGGGTCGCGGCCAGGATCAATCCTCCCAGCAGCGACGCGTCCTCGCCGATCAACGAGTTCTGCACCGCCGTGCCGAGCAGCACCACGACCAGCAGGTCGAAGGGCGTGAACTGTCCCACCGTCCGCTTGCCGCTCAACCGCACCATCACCAGCACCACCACGTAAACCGCCGTCGCCCGCAGGACGAACTCCCACCAGGGCATGCCCAGGTCGAACAGGCTGCGCATCAGGCTGTCCATCTTCGTCACCTCGTCTTGTCGTTTCAGGGTTTGCCGGCTGAGCGCTCTTCACCGTCGGCGGTGTAGGCAGGGGGCGAATAGAAGTTCACCGTCTTCAGGGGAGTGCGGCCCGTGGCGCGGATCTCGTGCCGCTCGCCACGTTCGATCAGCAGCAGGCTGCCGGGCCGCAACGGTCGTCGCGCGCCTTCGACGATCGCCACGCCCTCGCCCGCTGCCACGAACAACCATTGGTCCGCGCCACGATGACGGTTATCCGGCCCACCCTCACTGCCGCCCGGCTTGATCACCATCTGCGCGGCCTGCATGCCATTCGCCTCGAAGATCGGCAGGAAGCCGATGCCCATGCGGAGATGTCGGGATTTCATGGCGCCGTGGTCTGCAGCCGATAGGGCGTGCAGCATCGACCGCCCGGTGTGCAGGAGCCGTCAATGCTTGACGACGGTCGCGGCGATGCCCGCCGATACATGTCACCCAGTGCGCTGCTACTGTGGAATCCTCGTCCTCGGCGGCAGAGACCGGGATCTCCCCGTGAGAGACGGTCTGGCACTTGAGGAGGCACTGTCGCTTATGCCGTTCTTTGGGACTTTCAACTCATGATTGAAACCTTGAGCATTGCCGCACATAACGTCGCCACACAGCGGGAGGTCCAACGCCAACTGGGATGTTGCCTTATACGACTGCAACAGTACGAACACGCCGTTAAGGAATTGGTGGCGCTCCACGACATAGCTCTAGGGTCCGGACAGATCGAGGGGTCATTGGACTCGCGTCGCGACATGGTGGCGAACAAAACGCTGGGGCAGGTGGTGGGAAGCTTGTTTGACAACCATATCGTCCCCGAAGGCTTCGAAGATGCGAGCAGCGATGACGAACTCGTTTCTCTCGGCGGTATTGCGGTACGCATGAAGTTTCGGCTTCAACTGTCGCGAACGGACTATGAGACGGCAAAGAAAGACATTGCTGATCTCGTCCACTTACGAAATAGACTGGTTCATCAGTTCATCCAACAATTCGATCTTTGGACCGCTGCGGGCTGCGAAGCCGCACTTGCTGATCTTGAAGTTTCTTCAAGGCGTATCGAAACCTGCATATCACAGCTACAGATATGGAGAGAATGGCTCGACCAGTCGCTCCAGAATGCTGCTGCGTTCGTGCGTTCGGACGAATTCCAGAATGCCATTGTCCTAGGCATTCTTCCTGACGGCACAGTCGCATGGCCTATCGCGGCCGTGGCAGAGAAGTTACGCGATGCGTGGAGATCGGTATCTGTCGATGGATGGGCCGTGGTGAGCGAAGCTGGTGAATGGGTCACTGCGCGGTATCCGGACCTGACCGCTGAGAGACATGGCTGCAGCAGCTGGCGCCAAGTTCTGCACGAATCACGCCAGTTCGACCTGAGGTACTTTCAGATCGGAGACAGACGATTAGCCTGCTATCGCCCTCGGGCTGAGAGTGACCACAAATGATGAAATCAACGCTTTGAGCGCCTCTAGAATCCGCGTGCGCTGCGCTTGCCGGGGCTACCCCTTCTAGCTTCCGGCGCCCAGCTCCAACTGCGTCAGATACAACCGAAGATCGAACTCCAGCTGGTGATAGTCCGGCTCCATGTGCGTGCATAGCTGGTAGAACGCCTTGTTGTGGTCCGCTTCCTTCAGGTGCGCGAGTTCGTGCACGGCGATCATCTTCAGGAACTCGGCGGGCGCGTCGCGGAACACGGTGGCGATGCGGATTTCGCGGCTGGCCTTCAGCCGGCTTCCCTGTACGCGTGAGATCGTGGTGTGGGTGCCCAGTGCATGCTTCATCACCTGCAGCGTGCTGTCGTACACCACCTTGCCCAGCGGCACCGAGCGGCGCAGGTACTGTTCCTTCAGCGCCTGCACGTAGGCGTACAGCTGGCCGTCGCTGCGGATGGCATGGGCGTGGGGATACTTCTTCGCCAGCATCGGGGTCAGCCCTTCCTGCGTGATCAGCGCGCGCACGCGTGCCTGCAGGTCCTGCGGGTAGCCGGCGAGGTACTTTAGCGTGTCCATCGGACGGGGGCGGGCATGGCGTGGCAAGTGGGAACGGCGAGTATGATGCCGCGAAAACACCACGAAGCACCGACGACATGGCGAAGGGAAATCCCCTGCAGGAACAACTGCTGAAGGCCGGGCTGGTCAAGAAATCCAAGCTGGCCGAGGTCGCGCGCGAGCAGAACAAGGCGCGACACGCCAAGGGATCTGCCGCGCCGAACGAGATCCAGCGCGAGGCCGAGCGCGCGCGCGCGGAGAAAGCCGAACGCGACCGCGCCCTCGAAGCTGAGCGCAAGGCGCAGGCCCGCGCCGCTGAACTGCGCGCACAGGCGCGGCAGATCGTCGCCGATCGCAAGGTCCCGCGTAGTGGCGAGATCGAATACCGGTTCACCGTGGATGGCGCCATCCGCACCGTGCTGGTCAACGACGACCTGAAGAAGAAACTGTCGGCCGGCGTGCTGGTGATCGCGCGTATCGACGACCGCTACGAACTGCTGCCACGCGTGGCCGCCGACAAGGTCCGTGAGCGCGATGCCGCCATGATCGTGCTCGACCATGGTCAACGTGGCGAGGCCGAGTCGGCGACTTCGGAGGAGGATGACTACTACGCGCAGTTCAAGGTCCCCGACGACCTGGTGTGGTGACGCCCGGCCCTCCACGCCGGGCTTGACGACCCGTGTAGGGTGGAATGAGACCCCCTGCGGAGACCGCCATGCAGCAGCACGAACTCGATGCCCTCTTCGACCAGCAGGCCGCCGGCTACGATGCGCGCTGGGTGCGGATGGCGCCGATCCGCGAAAGTCTGCTGTTCCTGATGGAAACGGTGTTCGCGGACCTGCCGGAGAATGCGCGCGTGCTGTGCGTGGGGGCCGGCACCGGTGCCGAGATCGCCCACTTCGCGCGGCGCTTTCCGCGCTGGACGTTCGTCGCCCTGGATCCGTCGACACAGATGATCGCCGCCTGCCGCGCACGCGCCGAGCGCGAAGGCTTCGCCGACCGCTGCTCCTTCCATGCCGGCGTGGTCGACACCTTGCCGGACGACGCGGCATTCGATGGCGCGACCTGCCTGCTGGTTTCGCAATTCCTGCTGGATCCTGACGCGCGCACTGCCTTCTTCGGCGCGATCGCGCGCCGCCTTTACGCGGGCGGCACGCTGGCCTGGGCCGACCTTGCGTGGGACACCGAGGCGGCCGATTACCCCGCGATGCTGCGCCTGTGGATGGCGACCATGTCCGGGGCTGGCCTGGACGATGGCGCGCTCGAGCAGATCCGGGCCAACTACGCGCGCGATGTCGCCATCCTGCCGCCAGACCGCGTCGCCGCGCTGGCGGAGACCGGCGGTTTCCCGTCGCCCCTGCGCTTCCACCAGGCCGGCATGATCCACGGCTGGTACGCCCGCACGCCGCGCTAGGATTGTTCGCCGCCCAGGCAGCCGTCCCCACGGAGATCCCATGCGCCTGACCTGCCTGCCGCTCGCGTTGTCGCTTCTGGTGACGCCCGCCGTCGCGCGGGACGCCTCGACCGCCGTGACGCCTGCGGTGGAAGACACCGGCACGCTGGCCGATGCGCCCTACCGCATCGACATTCCGGCCGACTGGAATGGCGAACTGATCGTGCTGGCGCATGGCTTCGAGCCGGTCGGCGTGCCACGTGCATCGCCGTGGACGAGGGTTCAAACGTAGCGCGGGGATCGCGCGCTGCGACGATCGGTCACGCCACGCGCGGCGCCCGCATGCCGACAATGCAGGCCTTCGCCGCCAGTGCCTTCCTCGATGATTCCGTCGCTGTACCTTGCCGGTCCCGACATCTTCCGTCCCGATGCCGTGGCGCGGGGTGAAGAATTGAAAAGGCTGTGCGCACGCTACGGGTTCGAAGGCCTGTTCCCGCTGGATGTGCAGGTGGCCGGACAGGCGACCGGCGACCCGCTCGACACCGCACGCTGGATCTACCGCGCCGACGTGGGCCTGCTCGACGCTGCCGACGCCGTGCTGGCCAACCTCGACTTCTTCCGTGGGGCGGAGCCGGACAGCGGCACCTGTTTCGAAGTCGGCTACGCCATCGCACGCGGCAAGCCCGTCTATGGCTACGTGCCCGAAGGCGGCAGCCTGGCGGAGCGCATCCGCCGGCGTTGCCCGCAGTATCTGGGCGCCGGCGCCGGCACCGATGCCAGCGGGTGGGAGCTGGAGGAATTCGGCTTGCCGCTCAATCTGATGCTGGCCGTGCCGTGCGTGGTGGTGGTGGGGGATGCGGAGACCGCGCTGCAGCGCGCGCGTGCCGACCTGGACGCGCGTCGACCGACGGACTGACTTCAGCGGTTGCCGTACAACCGTTCCGCCCGCTGGAACAGCACCCAGCTCGTCGCGATGTACTTGTCGCCCTGCAGCGGGCGGTTGCCGCGGTGGGTATGGGTGAAGGCTGTCGGTGCGATCAGCAGGCTTCCCGTGCGCGGCGCGATCTTGCGCTGCTGGTGGAAGAACTCGGTTTCGCCTTCGCTGAAATCGTCGTTGAGGTACAGCGTCCACAACACATGGCGGTGCAATGTCTCTGCATCGGCCGCCTTGGGGAACAGCTCGCAGTGCCAGTACGGATAGCCGCCTTCGCCGGCCGCGTACCGCTGCAGGTTGATGCGGCCGGGCACGAACACCTTCATCACCAGCTTCATCAGGGCGGCATCGTCCATGGCCGCGATGTCGTCGTAGCGCAGGCGGCGCAGGTGCCCCTCGGCATCAGGTTGCTGCAGCATCAGCGGCGCGATCAGGCTGAACGGGTATGTGCGCAGGTACTGCTGAAGGCCGGTCAGCACCGCCAGGTTCAGGCGCTGCTCCACGTCGCGCCAATCGGCCACGCCGGTGATGCTGATGTCGCGGCTGTGCTTCAGCTCGGGATGGAGGCCGCCGCCGACGCGGCCGGGCTGGTCCTGCCCGCTGGCATCGAACCGCGCCACGATGGCGCGGCAGGTCTCCGCATCCAGTGCGTCGTGATAGACCTCGATGAAGTCGGCGGGCGGAGGATTCGGCGTCATCGCCGGATTCTAGCCGCGCCGCCGGTCAGGCGGCCGCCGTGTCGTGGGCCAGGTGGTAGCCGACGGCGGTCTCGACTTCCTTCTTAGAACCGAGGAACACCGGCACGCGCTGGTGCAGCTGGGTCGGGCGCAGCGACAGGATGTCCTCGCGGCCGGTGCTGGCGGCGCCGCCGGCCTGCTCGACCAGCAGGCCCATCGGGTTGGCTTCGTACATCAGGCGCAGCTTGCCGGCCTTGCCCGGATCCTTGCGGTCCCACGGATAGATGAAGATGCCGCCGCGGGTCAGGATGCGGTGCACGTCGGCCACCATGCTGGCGATCCAGCGCATGTTGAAGTCCTTGCCGCGCGGGCCTTCGCGGCCGGCGAGCAGGTCGTCGACATAGCCCTGCATCGGCGCTTCCCAGTGGCGCCGGTTCGACATGTTGATGGCGAATTCCTTCGTTTCCTCGGGAATGCGCATGTCGCGCTGGGTCAGCACGAACGCACCCTGCTCGCGGTCCAGCGTGAACGCGTGCGTGCCGTTGCCGGTGGTGAGCACCAGCATCGTGCTCGGGCCGTAGATGCAGTAGCCGGCGGCGACCTGGTCGCGGCCGGGCTGCAGGAAGTGTTCGTCGCCCGGCGTCGTCACGCCGTCCGGCGAGCGCAGCACCGAGAAGATGGTGCCGACGGAGACGTTGACGTCGATGTTCGAGCTGCCGTCCAAGGGGTCGAACAGCAGCAGGAAGCCACCGCGCGGATAGGCGTCCGGGATCGGCTGGCTGTGATCCATTTCCTCCGATGCGCACGCCGCCAGGTGGCCGCCCCAGGCGTTGGCTTCCAGCAGGATGTCGTTGCTCAGCACGTCCAGCTTCTTCTGCGCCTCGCCCTGCACGTTGCCGGTACCGGCGTCGCCCAGCACGCCGCCCAGCGCGCCCTTGCTGACCGCGATGGAGATGCTGGTGCAGGCGCGGGCCACCACCGCGATCAGCTGGCGCAGGTCGGCGCTGATGCGGCCGGCGCGCTGTTCTTCGATCAGGTAGCGGCTCAGCGAGACGGCAGACGGAGCGGGCATGATGGGATCCACGGCGAAGGTGCGCGCATTGTCCGGGTTGACGAGACCAATGCAAGACCATTCGCTATGCTCGCGGGCCTGAACGAGGGAGGATGGGATGGACGAGGCGACCCCGCAGACCTGGCTGGCGCTGTCCTCGGCCCTCGGGCTGGGCCTGCTGATCGGGCTGGTGCGCGAGCGCAGCCCCGGTCGCGCGCACGGCATCGCGGGCCTGCGCACGCATGCGCTGGTGGCGCTCGGCGCCGCGGTTGCGGCTTGGCTGGGGCAGCCCGTCCTGCTGGTCGCCCTGGGGGTGACCGGCGTACTGGCCGCCATGGGCTACCGCGCCACGCGCCAGCACGATCCCGGCCTGACCAGCGAGGTGACGCTGGTGCTGACGTTCCTGCTCGGCGCCATGGCGATGCACACGCCGGCGCTGGCGACCGCGCTCGCGGTCGTCGTCGCGGTGCTGCTGTACGCCAAGCAGCCGCTGCACGAACTCACGCGCGAGACCTTCAGCGAGCGGGAAGTCTTCGACGGCCTGCTGCTCCTGGCGTCCGCGCTGGTCATCCTGCCGATCCTGCCCGACCGTCCCATCGGCCCGTTCGACGCGATCAACCTGGCGACCATCTGGAAGCTGGTGGTGCTGGTGATGGCGGTCAGCGCACTGGGCCATGTGGTGCTGCGCGTGGTCGGCAACCGCTGGGGGGTGGCCGCTGCCGGTTTCTTCGCCGGCTATGTGTCGTCGACAGCGGCGACCATCGGGTTTGGACAACGCGCAAAGGAAACGCCGGCGCTGCTGCGTTCGGCGGTCGCGGCAGCGCTGCTGTCCAACCTCGCGTCGCTGACCCTTTGCGTGCCGATCCTGTGGGCCGTATCGCCACCCCTGGTGCGCGACCTGCTGCCGGAACTCGCTGCGATCGGCGTCGTGCTGCTGGCGGGCGGACTGCTCGGCCTGCATCGTGGCGAAGACGATGCGGTGAAGCCGCCGACCTCCGACAGCCGCATGTTCCGTTTCGGCCAGGCGCTGGGTTTCGCACTGCTGGTGGCGGTGCTGACCTTCGTCGCGGCAGCGCTGGCGGCGTGGATCGGTCCCCGCGGCGCCATGGCCGCCGCCGCGATGTCGGCATTGGCAGAGTTGCACGCCGCGGTGGCGACGCTGGCCAACCAGTTTTCGCGCGGTGGACTGGAAGCGGCCGAGGCGCGGTGGTGGATGTTGGCATTGCTGGCCGCCAGCCTGACCGCGAAGTCCGTCATTGCCTGGGTCAGCGGTGGTACCGCCTATGGGGTGCGCGTGTCGGCGGGCCTGATGGCCGCGCTCGCTGCGGGCGCGGCGATGGTGGCACTGTTCTGAAGGATCAGGGTGCTTGCTGTGGGAGCGACGTAAGTCGCGATGAGGCGCCAGTGAAAAGGCATCGCGACTTACGTCGCTCCCACAACAGCAGGATTCGCGCTCCTCAGATGATCCGCAACGTGATCGCCTTCAGCACGGCGCGGGTACGGTCGCGCGTGCCGAGCTTGTCGAGGATGGTGGACACGTAGTTCTTCACCGTGCCTTCGGCCAGGAACAGCGTGCGGGCGATTTCCTTGTTCGAGTAACCACCGGCCAGCAGGCGCAGGATCGCGACTTCGCGTTCGCTGAAGGTATCGGTGGGCGGTGCCTCATCGCGGAAGCGGAAGCGCGCACGCACCGGATCCGTGCTGACCGGCTGCAGCAGTGTTTCGCCACTGGCGACACGCTGGATGGCGTCGTGCAGGTCTTCCGGCGCGGCGTCCTTCAGCAGGAAGCCCTGTGCGCCCGCGTCGGTGGCGCGCAGCAGCAGGTCGCTGTCGTCGAACGTGGTCAGCAGCAGCACCGGCGTCCGGTCGCCGCGTTCGCGCAGCTTGATCAACGCATCGATGCCATCCACGCCCGGCATGCGGATGTCGCTCAGCACCACGTCGACCGGCTGCACTTCCAGCTTGGCGAGCAGATCGGCGCCGTCGTCCGCTTCGAACACCACCTCCACCCGCTGCGCCTTCAACAGGGCACGCAGGCCGGCGCGTACCAGCGCCTGGTCATCGGCCAGAGCGACCCGCACGCTCATGCGGGCAGCCTCACGTCCACGCGCAAGCCACCGGTGGCGCTGCTTCCGAGGCGCAGCTCGCCACCCATCGCCGCCACGCGCTCGCGGATGCCCGACAGGCCGTTGCCTTCGCACAGCCGGCCTTTCAACCGGCCGTCGTCTTCGATATGCAGGTGCATGCCCGCCTCCTCGTTCTTCAGTGAAACCGTCAGCGTGTCCGCATTCGCATGGCGCGCGGCATTGGTCAGGCACTCCTGCACTATGCGCAGCAACGACTCGGCCACCGCCGGGTCGGCGATCTGCACGCCGTCGGCGATCTGAAGGTCCAGTGCCGGCCGCGGCAACGGCGCTGCCAGCGCCCGGATCGCGGTCTGCAGGTCGAGCCCCCGCGAATCGCGCATCGCCTGCACCACGCTGCGGATGTCGTCCAGCAGTTCGGTGGAGAGTTGCTGCGCGATGCGCACTTCCTCGCGTCCCGCCAATGCCGGATCGCTGGCCAGCGCACGCAGGTTGATCTTCATGGCGGTGAGCTTGTGCCCGGCGACGTCGTGCAGTTCGCGCGCCACTCGCAGTCGCTCGGCATCGCGCGCGCTGTCGGCCAGCAGGGCGCGCGTGGCCAGCAGGTCCGCGTTGACGCGCGCCAGCGCGTCACGGGAATCCTCCGCACGGCGCGCGTAGTGCACGCACAGGCCCGCGAGCGCCTGGAAGCCCATGTTGATCAGCGTCATCGTGGCCGGTGCGCCGAAGTCATGGTGCACCAGCAACGTGTAGAAGGCCGTGTTCAACACCACCGCGGCGCCGATCACCCAGCGCGGCGACAGCACGTTGACCGCGCACGCAACCCACACCACCAGCAGCACCTGCGCGGTGCCGACCCGGGGTGTGAGCCAGGCCAGCAGCAGCGCAAGACCGGCCATCGCCACGAGCCCGATCCGGCGCGACCGCTTCCAGGTGTCCGGTGCCACCGCGAACAGAAGAAAACCCGCCGCATACGCACCCAGCGCCGCAGCGGCGGCCGGCAGGATGTCCGGCGGCAGGAAGCGCAGGCCCAGGGACACGGCGCCGATCGTGAAAACGCCGGCGAGCGTCATGGGTTCGCGAAGTCGGGTCAGGGCCATCCACATGCGCCCATGCTGTCGCGTGGGCGCGGCCGAGGCAATGGTCCGGGCGAAAGTGGTGACTTCCGGCAGGTCGCGCGTGGTCAGAAGGCGTCGCCGGGAATGCGGACCGCGCCTTCCATCAGCACGCGCGCACTCCGGCTCATCACCGCCTTCGTCACGACCCAGGTGCCGTCAACATGTTTGACGTCCGCGCCGACGCGCAGCGTGCCAGATGGATGGCCAAACACCAGCACGTCGCGCGTGCCGCCGCCTGCCGCCGCATTCACCAGCGTGCCCGGCACCGCGGCCGCCGTGGCGATGGCGACCGAGGCCGTGCCCATCATGGCGTGGTGCAGCTTGCCCATCGAGATCGCGCGGGCGAGCAGGCCGACATCGGTGGCGCTGACCAGCTTGCCGCTGGATGAGACGTAATCCTTCGGCGGCGCGACGAACGCCACCTTCGGCGTCAGCGGCCGCTTTGCCGCGGCCGCGGCATCGGACACCAGTCCCATGCGCACCGCACCGTGTGCGCGAATCGCCTCGAGCTTCGCCAGCGCGTCCTTGTCCTCGTTGATCGCGCCCTGCAGCTCGGTGCCGTCGTAGCCGAGCGCCGCCGCCTCGACGAACACCACCGGCACGCCGGCATTGATCATCGTCGCCTTGAATGTGCCCACGCCGGGCACATCGAGGTCATCGACCAACCGGCCGGTGGGAAACATCGCACCACCGCCGTCGCCATCGCCCTCGTCGGCGGGATCGATGAACTCCAGTTGCACTTCCGCCGCGGGGAACGTCACGCCATCCAGTTCGAAGTCGCCGGTTTCCTGCACCTCGCCATGGCTCACCTGCACGTGCGCCACGATGGTCTTCTGGATGTTGGCCTGCCAGATGCGCACGGTGCACACGCCGTCGCGCGGCACGCGCGCGGGATCGATCATCCCGTTCGCGATCGCGAACGGACCGACCGCCGACGACAGGTTGCCGCAGTTGCCACTCCAGTCGATGAAGGCCTCGTTGATCGGCACCTGGCCATACAGGTAATCCACGTCATGCCCGGGCTGCGCGCTCGGCGAAATGATCACCACCTTGCTGGTGCTCGAGGTCGCACCGCCCATGCCGTCGGTGTGCTTGCCATACGGATCGGGCGAACCGATCACGCGGCACAGCAATGCATCGCGCGCCGGCCCCGGTACCTGCGCCCGCTCGGGCAGGTCCTGCAGGCGGAAAAACACGCCTTTCGACGTGCCGCCGCGCATGTAGGTGGCGGGGATGCGGATTTGAGGGGCGTGGGGCATGGCGGATCTTTCAGAATTGGGGGAAAAGGTCGGTCTGCATGACGGGGCCCGGGCCTGGATCAAGTTGCCAACGTGCCAGTGTGTTGTACCTGTAGGGCTTGCCGCCAGCGCTGACGAGCTCGAAGGTCTCAACACGCCAAGGAACGGTCAACAGCGGCTGCGAGGAGATCTCCGGCCCCTCGTAGCGGTAGTCCAGCGTGAGATGGGGCGAGTGATTTCCACCTCGCGGCAGGCCCTGTACCAGAGTGGCATGACCTATCGCGTCGATCAGTCTATTCAGGCCTGGGCAACGGCCGCGCGTACGGATCTCGGCATGTTCCCTGGCGCGCGCCTGGTCCAGCTCAAGGTCGAAACCGGCTGACCTCACCTGATTACCCGCAGCTATCAGCCTCTCCCGGATCCAGGGTTTGTCTGCATATCGGTCACTGACAGACTGGTGCCAGCACTCCGGCGGCCAGCTCGGGACGAGCAGGGATCCAAGTCCGGCGTGTCGCATCGATGCCGTGATCGCTTCGCAGACCTCGCACGATGGCCGAAGTATGAAGAGCAGCCGGTTGCCGTAGCCTGGCCACCAGACCTGCTCCTCTTCGCTCTGGGCGCGTCCAAGTCTCACTCTGGCACCTCACGCCCCATCCGGGATCTCAGGCTCCACCAGTTTCGCCAACATCTCCAGCGATTCCTGCCAGCCCTGGTAGCAGAAGTCGACCGGGATCGCGGCGGGAATGCCTTCCTGCACGACGTTGAGCTCGGTGCCGACGATGTTCTTCTTCAGGGTTACCGTGACCTGCATCTGGCCCGGCAGGCCGGGATTGTCGAACTGGTCGGTGTAGCGCAGCAATTCGCCCTCCACCAGCTCCAGGTAGGTGCCGCCGAAGGAATGGCTGGAGCCGGTGCCGAAGTTGGTGAACGACATCGTGTAGCCGCCGCCCACGCGGGCGTCCATCGAATGGACCTTGCCGGTGAAGCCATGCGGCGGCAGCCACTTCACCATTGCATCCGGATCGAGGAAGGCACGGTAGACGCGCGACGGCGGCGCGCGCAGCACGCGGTGCAGGCGGACGGTACCGGGGGTGGCGTTGTCGGACATGATCGGACTCCTGTGCGGTGGGTGTACCGATTCGACGAACGGGTCAGGCCGCTTTCGACGCGTCCAGGAAATCCTGGGCGAACCGTTGCAGTACCCCACCCGCTTCGTAGATCGAGACCTCTTCGTCCGAATCCAGCCGGCAGGTCACCGGCACCTGCACGGTCTCGCCGTTCGCGCGGTGGATCACCAGCGTCAGGTCGGCGCGCGGCTTGCGCACGCCCACCACGTCGAAAGTCTCGGTGCCGTCGATGCCCCAGGTCTTGCGCGTCTCGCCGGCCTTGAACTCCAGCGGCAGCACGCCCATGCCGATCAGGTTGGTGCGGTGGATGCGCTCGAAGCCCTCGGCCACGATTGCTTCCACGCCGGCCAGCCGCACGCCTTTCGCCGCCCAGTCGCGCGAGCTGCCCTGTCCGTAGTCGGCGCCGGCGATGATCACCAGCGGCTGCTTGCGGTCCATATAGGTCTCGATGGCTTCCCACATGCGCACCACCTGCCCGTCCGGTTCGATGCGCGCCAGCGAGCCCTTCTTCACTTCGCCATCGACCACCGCCATCTCGTTGACCAGCTGCGGGTTGGCGAAGGTCGCGCGCTGCGCGGTGAGGTGGTCGCCGCGGTGCGTGGCGTAGGAATTGAAGTCTTCTTCCGGCAGGCCCATCTTCGCCAGGTACTCGCCCGCCGCACTCGAGGCGAGGATCGCGTTCGACGGCGACAGGTGGTCGGTGGTGATGTTGTCGCCCAGCACCGCCAGCGGGCGCATGCCGTGCAGCGTGCGTTCGCCGGCCAGCGCGCCTTCCCAGTACGGCGGACGGCGGATGTAGGTGCTCTGCGGGCGCCAGGCGTACAGCGGATCCACGCGACCGCCGTGCTCGACGCGCACGTTGAACATCGGCTCGTAGACCTTGCGGAACTGCGCCGGCTTCACGCTGGCCTTCACCACGGCATCGATTTCCGCGTCGGTGGGCCAGATGTCCTTCAGGGTGATTGCGTTGCCGTCGGCGTCGATGCCGAGCGCGTCCTTCTCGATGTCGAAGCGCACCGTGCCGGCGATCGCATAGGCGATCACCAGCGGTGGCGAGGCCAGGAAGGCCTGCTTCGCGTAGGGATGGATGCGGCCGTCGAAGTTGCGATTGCCCGACAGCACGGCGGTGGCGTACAGGTCACGGTCGATGATCTCCTGCTGGATCGCCGGGTCGAGCGCGCCGCTCATGCCGTTGCAGGTCGTGCAGGCGAAGGCGACGATGCCGAAGCCGAGTTTCTCTAGATCCGGCAGCAGACCGGATTCCTCCAGGTACAGCTGCACGGCCTTCGATCCGGGCGCGAGCGAGCTCTTCACCCACGGCTTTCGCACCAGCCCCTTAGCGTTGGCGTTGCGGGCGAGCAGCGCAGCGGCGATCACGTTGCGCGGATTCGAGGTATTGGTGCACGAAGTGATCGCGGCGATGATCACCGCGCCGTCGGGCATCAGGCCCTGCGTCTCTTCTGCCCTGCCCGCCTGCAACTTGCCTTCGTCGGCGATGCCGCGCTCGGCCAGCGCGCTGGTGGGCAGGCGCTTGTGCGGATTCGACGGGCCGGCCATGTTGCGCACGACGGTGGACAGGTCGAACCGCAGCGTGCGCTCGTACTGCGCGGTCTGCAGGTCATCGGCCCACAGGCCGGCGGTCTTCGCATAGGTCTCGACCAACGCGACCTGCTCGTCGCTGCGGCCGGTCAGGCGCAGGTAGTCCAGCGTGTTGTCGTCGATGAAGAACATCGCCGCCGTGGCGCCGTACTCGGGCGCCATGTTGGAAATCGTCGCGCGGTCGCCGATGGTCAGCGCCGCCGCGCCCTCGCCCCGGAATTCGAGGTAGGCGCCGACGACCTTTTCCTTTCGCAGGAATTCGGTCAGCGCCAGCACCACGTCGGTCGCGGTGATGCCGGGCGCGGGCCTGCCCTGCAGTTCGACGCCGACGATGTCCGGCGTGCGCATCCACGAGGCGCGGCCGAGCATGACGTTCTCCGCTTCCAGTCCGCCCACGCCGACGGCGATCACGCCCAAGGCATCGACATGCGGCGTGTGGCTGTCCGTGCCCACGCAGGTATCCGGGAAAGCGACGCCGTCCTGCACGTACACGACCGGCGACATCTTCTCCAGATTGATCTGGTGCATGATCCCGTTGCCCGGCGGAATCACGTCGACGTTCTTGAACGCCAGCTTCGTCCAGTCGATGAAGTGGAAGCGGTCTTCGTTGCGGCGGTCCTCGATGGCGCGGTTCTTCGCGAACGCATCCGGGTCGTAGCCGCCGCACTCCACTGCCAACGAGTGATCGACGATCAACTGCACGGGCACCACCGGGTTCACCTGCGCCGGGTCGCCGCCCATGTCGGCGATCGCATCGCGCAGGCCGGCCAAGTCCACCAGCGCCGTCTGGCCGAGGATGTCGTGGCAGACCACGCGTACCGGAAACCACGGGAAATCCAGGTCGCGGCGGCGTTCGACCAACTGCCGCAGGTAGTCGTCGCGGCGCGCGGGATCGGCGCGGCGGACGATGTTCTCCGCGTGCACGCGCGCGGTGTACGGCAGCGTGGCCCAGGCGCCGGGTTGCAGGGCATCGACCGCGGCGCGCGCGTCGAAGTAGTCGAGCGCGGTGCCCGGGAGCGAGGTGCGGAAATCGGTATTCATGGCGTGCCGTCTGCTGTGAACGAGGCGCGCGGCGCAATGCACGCGCGCGAGCCGTCATTATGCGCGTCGACCTACCGCAGGCGCGGCAGACCCGTGGATGTCGCCGTGCTTTCCTTCGATCCGTTGACACTCATCGTCAACATGCCCACGGGAGGCGGCGTCCGCCGTTAGAGCGTCGCGGGCCGGACGCGGACCTCCCGCAGCACCGTCGCCCCCTCGCTGGCCGCGGCACTGCGTGCATCGGCCCCCGGCACCGCGCGGGCCGTGGCGCCGCGGATGCCGAGCTTTTCAAGTGCGGCAGCGACGCTCTCGGCACGCGCCAGGGCCAACGCCGCGTCATTGCCTGCGAAGCCATCGACGCGGATGCGATCCACGCCCCAGCGCTGCAATGCCCACGCGATGGCTTCCACGCGTGTGGCGGCCTCGGCGTCCAGTTCGGACCGTTCATCGCCGAACGTGATCGGCGGCAGCGCCTGCAGCGCCGGGACGACCTCCACCTGAAGCGCGCCCGCCTCGTTGCCCGCCAGCGCCTGTTCAAGACGACGCGCCTGCACGATATCGAGGCCGCCGGCCGCGTTGAGCTGCCAGCGCGCCTGCTGGCCACCTTCGAGAACATCGAGCTTCCCGAAGTGCGCGATGGCCTGCTGATGCATGGCTTCGGTCGCGCGCGTACCGGCGCTCCTCTGGGCTGCGTCGCGCTCGGCGACGCCTTGCAGGCGCACTACGCTCTCCCGGAGCTGCGCCAACGATGCCTGCTCGCTTGCCAGCGCCTTCTCGTCGGCGGTCAGTAGCTCGCGCAAGGACACCTCGACGGGTTTGGCGAGCAGCGGCTCGAGCTTGCGTTCGAGTTCGCGGTCGAGCTGCGGCCGATGTCGGGGCAACAGCATCACGGCGTCGACGCGCAGCACGTCATCGTTGCGCTCCACACGCAACGTGGTGAGCTGGCCACCCTGGCTTCGTGCGGCTTCATCCATCACGTTGCGGATGGTGCGGTCCGCGAAGCCCCGCGCAGCGATATCCCGCAGCGCCAGGCCCAGGGGAATCGACAGCAGCACGAACGTGCCGACGATCATGCTGGCCTGCCAGGCGGTCTGCTTCGGGGAATCGTCCCCCCCGAACTGGTACCAGCGCGCCATGATCGTGACCGACAGGGCGATCGCCAGCAGGTTGGTCATGAACAGAAACAGGGCACCGCCGGCGATGCTGGCGTTCAAGGTGGCGATGCCGAAGCCCACGACGGCCAGCGGGGGCATCAGCGCGGTCGCAATGGCTACACCGACGATGGTCTCGCCCTTGCGGGTGATGGTGGCGTAGGCACCGGCCAGGCCGGAAAACACGGCCACCAGCAGGTCGAACAGCGTGGGTTCGGTGCGCGCCAGGATCTCGGGCGTCGCCTCCTGCAGCGGCGAGACGAGCACGATCGCGGTCGCGGTCACCAGCGCCACCGCCGTGCCCACCGCCAAGGTCTTGAGCGACTCGCGCAGGCTGCGGAAGTCGAAGGTGGCCAGCGACATGCCCAGTTCGACGATGGGCCCCATCAACGGCGAAATCAGCATCGCGCCGATGATCACCGCCACCGAGTTCTGCAGCAGGCCGAGCGTGGCGATTCCGCACGCCATGACGGTCATGAACGCGTAGCGCGGCCCCAGCTGCCCGTTCTCGTCGACATTGCGCAATACGGCGACGCGATCCACCTGCAGGTGTTCGCGGCGCCATTGGCGCAGCCAGCGCCACAAGGCTTCGGCAGAGGCCATCGTGAATCCCGTCGCAGGACCGGCGCGCATCATACCAACGCCGGCCGCCGGCCCGTCCTGCTCGGGCCCGCCCTGGCTCACGTCATTCGAAGACCAGCGCACCCTTCATCATGCTCCAGTGCCCCGGAAACGAGCAGAAGAACGTGTACGCCCCACCCTTGCGCAGACGCGCGGTGGGAAACACCACCTCGGCGGTCTGTCCGCCGCCGATGATGCGCGTGTGCGCGATCACGCGGGCGTCGTTGCGGGGCAGATAGTCGTCGGCGAGTTTCATCCGGCCGCCGGCCAGGCCGACGTCGCGGTGATGGCGCGTTTCCGTCAGCACCCAGTTGTGCCCCATCGCCTGCGCGGGCATGCGTCCGACGTGCTTCAGCGTCACCCGCAGCTGCGCGCAGTCGCCCGGCACGCGGATGGTCTTCAGGTTGAAGGTCATCATGTCCGTCGCCTCCACCGTGATCGCGCAGTTGCGAGCGAACGCGGCGCTGGAGACGCACGACAGCGCGCAGAGGACGATCAGCGGGAACAGGCGTCGCAGCATGGGGCATCCGAACCGGAGAGGGAGGCCCGCGATTGTACGGCGCGGGTCAGACGTCGCCGCCGTCCGCCCAGCCTTCGCCCGTGCCGCGGTGGAACACGCGGTCGTCGACGTGCACGTCGCCGGCCGGGACGGCGTCCTGCGCGTCCAGCCGCGCATAGATCGGCGTGAAGTCCGGCGCGGTAGCGTTCATCAGCTGCTCGAAGCTGTCGATCACGAAGTAGGTCTTCTGGAACGTATCGATGCGGTAGCGCGTGCGCATGATCCGCTCCAGGTCGAAGCCGATGCGGTTGGGCGCGTCCGATTCCAGCGAGTACAGCGACTCGCCCTTCGACGAGACGATGCCGGCGCCGTAGATGCGCAGGCCGTCCGGCGTATTGATCAGGCCGAACTCCACCGTGTACCAGTACAGGCGCGTCAGGTGCTGCAGCGCGTCCGGTCCGATGCCGTGCGCCTTCACGCCGCCCTTGCCGTACGCCTCCATGTAGTCGGCGAACACCGGGTTCATCAGCAGCGGCACGTGGCCGAACAGGTCGTGGAAGAGGTCCGGTTCGGCGATGTAGTCGATCTGGTCCGGGCGGCGGATCCACCAGGTCACCGGGAAGCGGCGGTTCGCGAGGTGGTCGAAGAACTCCAGCTCCGGCAACAGCCCTTCCACGCCGACCAGCGTCCAGCCGGTAGTGGCGCGCAGCACCTCGTTGAGGTCGTCGAAGCTGGGGATGCGGTCCGGCGCCATGCCCATGGCGTCCTGTGCCTGCAGGAACTCGTCGCAGGCCCGGCCCACCAGGAGGGCGCGCTGGCGTTCGTACAGGGTGCCCCAGGTCGCATGGTCGTCGGCCGGGTACTGGGCCGGCTGGTCGACGATGGCGGTGGTGTAGACCGGCACGTAGCCCTTGTCGGTCTGCTGGTGCTCGACGCGGCGCGGCTCGTTCATGGGGCTCCCCGGGAAAACGCTGTGATCCGACGATCCTAGCGGCAGATCCACGCAACAGGCTTGCGAAGTTGCGCCCATGCCGATCAATGGCGCAATGAAATTGCATGAATGCGCTAGGATTCGCACGAAATGACCGAAGCCGCCTCCCTCGACCGCACCGACCTGCGCCTGCTGGCCCTGCTGCAGCGCGAAGGCCGGGCCACCAACGCCGACATCGCCGCCCAGGTGAACCTGTCGCCGTCGGCCTGCCTGCGCCGCATCCAGCGGCTCGAGGCGACCGGGGTGATCGCCGGTTATGCCGCGCGGGTCGACCCCAAGGCGGTGGGCCTGGGCCTGCAGGCCTTCGTGCGCGTGCAGCTGGAGCGGCACGACCCGGCCAGCGTCCAGCAGTTCGGCGATCGCGTGCAGGCCTGGGACGAGGTGGTCGCCTGCTACGCGCTCACCGGCGACATGGACTACCTGCTGCACGTAGTGGTGCAGGACCTGGAGCACTTCTCCCGCTTCCTGCTCGACAACCTGCTCAACGCCAGCGGCGTGGCCGACGTGAACTCCAGCTTCGTGCTGCGCGCGGTGAAGACCGACGGCGGCTTGCCGTTGTTGCCCAGGACCTGACGCGGACGATCCCTGTCCGCGACGCGTGCTACAACGCGCGCAATCTCCACGAGGACCCGCCATGTACGGACTGATCGGCAAGATGCGCGCCACGCCCGGCCAGCGCGATGCGCTGCTCGCGATCCTGCTGGAAGGCACCGACGCCATGCCCGGATGCCTGAGCTATGTCATCGCGCGGGATCCCGCCGACGCGGATGCGATCTGGATCACCGAGGTCTGGACCGATGCCGCGAGCCACAAGGCTTCGCTGTCGCTGCCGGCCGTGCAACAGGCCATCGCGAAAGCGCGGCCGATGATCGCCGGATTCGACAGCCACATCGAAACGGTCCCGGTGGGCGGGCAGGGGTTGTCATCGGTGCGGTGATCCATGGAACATTGATGCGCTGCGTCTACACGTCTTTCGTCCTAGACTGCGTCATGGACGTTTTCGCACCTTCCTGGCAACGCGCATGGACCGGCATCGGCGCGGTGGGCGAGGGCAACGCATTGTTCGCGCAGCTGATGGCGGCGTACGCAGAGCCGCAGCGCCACTACCACACGCAGCAGCACCTCGGTGAATGCCTGTCGGCGTTCGACGCTGTGCGCGCGCTGCCCGAGCACCCGGCCGAAGTCGAACTCGCGCTGTGGTTCCACGATGCGATCTACGACATCAAAGGGCATGACAACGAGCAGCGCAGCGCCGACTGGGCGCGCGATGCGTTGAGCGATGCGGGTGCGCCGACCGATGCGGCGCAGCGTGTGCACGACCTGGTGATGGCGACGCGGCATACCGCGGTGCCGTCGGGACGCGACGAACAGCTGCTGGTCGATATCGACCTGTCGATCCTCGGTGCGGCGCGTGCGCGCTTCGACGAGTACGAGCAGCAGATCCGCAAGGAATATGCGTACGTGCCGGGCTTCCTGTTCCGGCGCAAGCGGCGCGAGATCCTGAAGGGCTTCCTGGATCGGCCGGCGATCTACAGCACGCCGCACTTCCACGACGCGCTGGAAGCGAGGGCACGCGACAACCTGCGTCGCGCGACCCAAGCGTAGAGCCGAGCCTGCTTGGCTCTCCACGGCGTCAGGCATCGCGAAACGCGAGGCCAGAAGCAGCGGAGCAAGCGCCGCTCTACCGCTTTACGGGCTGACCGGCGGCATCGCACTTCACGTCGCGGCCGAACAGGCGGCCCAGGCGCGAGGGCTCTTCCAGGCAGCGCGGGTCCGGCTTCGGCGGCGCGTGCCTGGCCGCGTGCGCGGCGGTGCGCGTGCGCTGCAGTTCGGCGAGTCTGGCCTTGATCTGCGGCATCGCCGCCAGTGCGGCGCGTTCGCCTTCGAGGATGGCGTTGTTTTTCTGTTCGAAATCGGCCGGGCCGATGTCGTTGACCTTCGGACGGATGACGACGTCCGCGCGCGCCAGTTCCTGTTCGCCCAGGCGCTGGCCCATGATGCCGATGGACTGGTTGACGATGCCCAGCATGCTGCCGGGCTTGGTGCCGGGCGCCTTGGTGGAGATGTCCACGGCGATGACGAAGTCGGCGCCCAGCTGGCGCGCGGCGTCCACCGGCACCGGGCTCACCACGCCGCCGTCGACGTAGCTGGCCTTGCCGATCACCACCGGTTCGAACACGCCTGGGATGCTGCTCGACGCGCGCACCGCCTGGCCCGTGTTGCCGCGCACGAAGACGGTGCGTTCGCCGTTCTCCAACTGCGTGGACACTGCGGCGAACGGCTTCTTCAGCTGCTGGATGGTGCGCTTGCCGACCAGGTCGTTGACGTAGTCCTGCAGCTTCTGCCCTTGCACCAGGCCGCCGGAGAACAGGCGCACGTCACGGATCTTCGCTTCGTCCAGCGCGAAGGCCTGTTTCTGCATCTGGAACGGGTCCATGCCGCTGGCATACAGCGCGCCGACCACGCTGCCGGCACTCGTGCCGGAGACGATCTGCGGTTCGATGCCGTTGGCTTCCAGCATCTTGATGACGCCGATGTGCGCGAATCCCTTCGCCGCACCGCCCCCGAGCGCGATGCCCACCTTCGGCTTGGGCGCGGCGGGTATCGGCGACACCACCGCGGCGACCGGCGTGGGCCTGACGTTGTCGCCACCGCAGGCGACCAGCAGCAACGGGGCAAGCAGCAGGGCGGGGATCAGGCGAGCGGCAGGGCGCATGGGCGGCGAGTGGGCGGGACGGGTGCGCAGGATAGCGCCCCCTCGCGCAACCGCAGCCAACGACCACGCCCGGATCAGGACGCCCCGCCGGAACGGCGCCGCGCGTTGCCCGGACCCACGCCTTCGATGCGCTTGAAGAAGCGACGGAAGGCCGCCTCGCTGCTGTAGCCCAGCATCTCGGCGATGGCGGCGACGGAGAAGCGCCGGTTCTTCAACAGCCGGCGCGCCTCGGTTGCCCTCCAGTGCGACAGGTACTGGATGGGCGGCGTGCCGACGGTGGCCGAGAACAGCTCGGCGAACGCGGTGCGGGACATGCCTGCCTCCTGCGCTATCGACTGGATGGTCCAGTCCTCGCCGGGACGCGCATGGATGGCCGACAGCGCACGCGACAGGCGCACGTCGGTGAGCGCAGCGAGCAGGCCGCGCGGCTGCTCGGCCTGGCGCACGTACTCGCAGACCGCCATGGTGAACAGCGAGTCTGCGAGCTTGTTCTGCACCAGCTGGCGACCCCAGCGGCGTTCCCGACTGGTGTCGGCCAGCATCTGCGCGAGTTGCCTGAAGCCGGCGCTGCTGTCCTGGCTGCGGATCACGAACCACCGCGGCAGCGCGGCGAAGATCGGGTTGTGCGAGCCGGTGATGAACTCCAGCTCGCCGCACAGCATGCTGGTGTCGCCGACATCCGGCGCGTCGGGCAGATGGGGATCGGCCGACGACGAGAGCACATGGCGCACGCCGGCAGGAAAGACGATCAGGTCGCCGCGCTCGAGCAACACCGGCACGTCCAGCGCTTCTCCGGTGATCCAGCACTGCCCTTGGGTCAACAGGTGGAACTGCCCGTGGTGCGTCGCCGGCTCGCTGTCGTACCACGTTCCGCAGTAGCGGACATCCGCGGTGATCTCCACGCGCATGCGATAGGCGCCCAGCACGGTCTCGAGGACGGCGTCGCGGTCTTCGTGCTCCGCCAGGCCGGAGGCGGGGGTGGGCAAGGTGTCCATGGCGCCATCGTAGGCGACGGGGTGGATGCGGGCCATGACCGCGCGTCCGCCGATTCATGCGCGTGCGTCCGCCCGCACACCGCGCCGGACGATGGGGCATATCGCGGGAACGCTCGGGAATGGTCGCCGCGGATGCGGGACGGTGGAATGGCATGGCGTCCTGCGGCGCTCCGTCGACGACGCCTTCCCCAACTCCAACGAGGCTTTCCAATGAACACCACCAAGCTGTCCGGTCTGTCCGTCGCGGTCGCCGCCGCCGCCCTCTTCCTCGGTGCACCGATGGCTCATGCGGCCGAATCCGGGTCGGCCAAGGTCGGCCACTGCGTCGGCGCCAACGCCTGCAAGGGACAGGGCGCGTGCAAGAGCGCCTCCAACGCCTGTAAGGGCCAGAACGCGTGCAAGGGCCACGGCTTCACCGAATCCACGGCAGAGACCTGCAAGACGGCCGGCGGCAAGTTCGAGGCACCCAAGCCGCAGAAGAAGGCGGCCGATGCGAAGAAGGCCAACACCTGACGCCGCGCGCGAGCCACGACACGCCATGACCACGCCCCTTCAGGGTTTCGGCCTGGGCCTGCGGCCACAGCACTACGACGCCTTGCTCGCGGGCAGCGCGCGCGTGGACTGGCTGGAGATCCTCAGCGAGAACTACCTGGTCGACGGCGGCCGTCCGCTGTGGATGCTGGACCGGATGGCCGAACGCTGGCCCATGGCGATGCATGGCGTGTCGCTCGACATCGGCGGTAGCGATCCGCTGGACCGCGAGTACCTGCACGCGCTGGGCCGCCTGGCCCGGCGCGTGCGGCCACGGGTCGTGTCGGACCACCTGTGCTGGACCCGCCAGGGTGGGGTGCAGTTCCACGACCTGCTGCCCTTGCCTCAGAACGACGAAACGGTCCTGCATGTCGCCGCGCGTGTGCGGCAGGTGCAGGACATCCTCGGCATGCCATTGCTGCTGGAGAACGTGTCCAGCTACCTGCGCTTCGGCGACGACACGCTGGATGAAGCGCAGTTCCTCTCGGCGATCGTGGCCGAGAGCGGTTGCGGATTGCTGCTCGACGTGAACAACGTCTTCGTCAATGCGCACAACCATGGGTTCGATGCGGTGGCGTTCCTCGATCGCCTGCCGCCTGCGGCCGTCGGCCAGATGCACCTGGCCGGGCACAGCGAGGATGCGCGCGGCAGCGGCCTGCTGATCGATACCCACGACGCTGCGGTCCCCGACGGCGTCTGGTCGCTGTATGCGGACGCCGTGCGGCGCTTCGGCAACGTGCCCGCGATGATCGAGCGCGACGATCACATCCCTCCGCTGGACGCGCTGCTCGCCGAGCTCGATGTGGCACGCGCGGTCGCCGCAGGCGCGGCTGCGCAGGCGCGTGCGGCATGAGCCGGTCGATGGCCCTGGTCGACCAGCAGCGGCAGCTCGCGGGCTGGCTGCTGCGCCGGGATCCTGCGGAAGCGCCGCTCGTCTCCGATGCACTCCCGGCCCCTTCGTCGATGCGCCTGCGCGTGTATGCGGACGGCTACCGGTGGCGACTGGTGGAGGTGCTGGGCCACGACTTTCCCGCCTTGCGCGCCTCGCTGGGCGAGGACCGCTTCGATACGCTGGCCGAGACGTATCTTGCCGCCCATCCCTCGCGCCATCCCTCGGTCCGGCACCTGGGGCAGCACTTCCCACGCTGGCTGGCGTTGCGCGACGCGACGTCCGCCGATCTCGCGCGCCTGGAGTGGCAGCAGGGCGAGGTCTTCGATGCCGCCGATGCACCGGCATGCAGCATCGACGACGTAGCGGCGCTGTCTCCCGAGGCGTGGACGCGTCTCCGATTGCACGTGCACCCCGCGGTGCGCCGCCTGCGCCTGCGCAGCACCGCTGTCGCCGTGCTCGACGCCCATGCCCGGGGCCAACCCCTGCCCGCCCTGCGTCCGCAGGCACCCACGGCGTGGCTGCTCTGGCGCGTCGGGTTCGACGTCCATTGGCGCCGCCTGCCCCGCGACGAGGCGATGGCGCTGGTGGCGATCGAGCGGGGCGACGCATTCGCCGACTGGTGCGTGCGCCTGCCCGGCCGTTCGCCCGCCATGCGTGCCGCTCGCCTGCTGAAGCGGTGGTTGTCCGATGGCCTGGTGGCCGACCTGTCCTTCCCTGCCTGACTCTTCCTGGAGATCTCCATGCAAACCCTACCCGTGCATGTGCGTGCACTCGCCTTCCTCCATGACCACGAATGGATCGGCCCGTTGCTGGTGCGGCTGGTATTCGGCTACTTCTGGCTGGAGACCGGCTGGGCCAAGTTGAACAACCTGGCGTTCTTCACCGAACGCTTCGTCGAATGGGGCATCCCCTGGCCCGCGTTGAGCGCAACGGTCTGCGCGGGCACCGAATTCATCGGCGGCCTGCTGATGATGCTCGGGCTGGCGACCCGCCTGACCATGCTGCCGATGATCTTCAACATGCTGGTGGCGCTGGCCGTCGTCGTGCTGCCGGGCATCTCGACGCTCGACGAGTTCGTCGAGCTGGACGAGGTGCTCTACGTGGCGGTATTCGCCTGGCTGCTGTTTGCCGGACCGGGCCGCGCCAGCCTGGACCACCTGATCGCGCGACGCGGTGCACAGCGCGATCCCCTGGCGGCGTCATAGCCGTCGGGTCCGCCCTCCGCCGGTCGGACGGGGACATGCGTGGGCTCCCGTTCCGCCGACCGCGAGGCGGGCGAGGCGGACGGGGCGGCAGGGGGTGGAAGACCGCCCCTTGTGGCAGCCAGGCCGGAGCTCGTCGGAAACGGGACTTCCGGCCATTGCCCCCGTTGTTGCTGTAATGCAACATTCGCGTGCTAGCGCCGCCGCGCGCCCCGAATCCCACCCACTCGGAAAGCCACGCCATGTCCCCAGTCCGCCCGGCCGCCGTCCGGCCGCACCGCCTCGCCTTTGCCATCGCCGCGCTGCTGCCCTTCGGCACCGCCCTCGCCCAGGACGCCGCCTCCCCGGCAGAGAAGGACGCCGCCACGCTCGACACCGTGCAGGTCACCGCGCAGCGCAAGGTCGAGAACATCCAGGACGTGCCCGTCTCCATCAGCACCGTCAACGGAGAGCAGCTGGGCGTGCTGGCGTCCGGCGGCACCGACATCCGCTTCCTGTCCGGCCGCGTGCCCAGCCTGAACATCGAATCCTCGTTCGGCCGCGCCTTCCCGCGCTTCTACATCCGCGGCTACGGCAACACCGACTTCCGCCTCAACACCTCACAGCCCGTGTCGCTGGTGTACGACGACGTGGTGCAGGAAAACCCGATCCTGAAGGGCTTCCCGCTGTTCGACCTGGAGCAGGTCGAAGTGCTGCGCGGCCCGCAGGGTTCGCTGTTCGGGCGCAATACGCCGGCCGGCGTGGTGAAGTTCGAATCGGCCAAGCCGTCGCAGGAAACCAGCGGCTACGGCAAGGTCGGCGTGGGCAGCGACAACATGTGGAACGTCGAAGGCGCCGCCGGTGGCGCGCTGAGTCCGAACTGGTCCGCGCGTGCGTCGGTGCTCTACCAGCGCCGCGACAACTGGGTGGAAAACACCTATCCGGGCCCGAGCGACGGTTTCGAAGGCTATGACGAATCCGCCGGCCGCGTGCAGTTCCTGTACGAAGGCGACGGCTTCGAAGCGCTGCTCAACGCGCATGCCCGCAAGCTCAACGGCACCGCGCGCCTGTTCCGCGCCAACATCATCGACCCGGGCACCAACAACTTCGTCCCCGGCTTCGACGAGGACAAGGTGTCTCAGGATGGTCTGAACTATTCCGAACTGGAGTCGCAGGGTGCCAGCGCACGCCTCAACTGGGACATCGGCGACTACAAGCTCTATTCGATCACCGGCTACGAAAGCGTCGAGACGATCAACCGCGGCGATATCGACGGCGGCTACGGTGCGGTGTTCCTGCCCGATTCCGGTCCGGGCGTGATCCCGTTCGCGTCGGAAACCGCCGACGGCATTCCCGACCATTCGCAGTGGACGCAGGAGTTCCGGATCGAATCCGAATACGCCGGTCCGTGGAACTGGCAGGCCGGCCTGTTCTACTTCAAGGAAGACTACCAGGTCGAAAGCTTCAGCTACGATTCGTTGAACAACAGCGCACAGGATGGTTACCAGCGCATCCGCCAGACCAACGATGCCTGGGCCGTGTTCGGCGCCGCGACGTGGCAGGCGACCGACAGGCTGGAGCTGCGTGCTGGCCTGCGTTACACCGTCGACGAGAAGAAGCTGACCGTCGAGGATTACTGGAACACCGGCTTCGCGGCCTGCGTCCTGGCCGGCAAGTGCACGCTGGCGCAGCTGGCCGCGCTGGAGCCGGATGGCGATCTCTCCGCCTCACCGGAAGACAAGAAGTTCAACTGGGACCTCTCCGCCACGTATGCGGTCAGCGATGACGTGAATCTGTATGCGCGTGCCGCGACCGGCTTCCGCGGCAGCAGCATCCAGAGCGCGGGTGCGTTCAACGCCAAGTCCGTCGCCGGTCCGGAAACCGTCACCTCGGTCGAGACCGGCATCAAGGCGGATTTCTGGGACAAGCGCGCGCGCCTGAGCGCCGGCGTGTACTACTACCGGGTCAAGGACCAGCAGCTGACCGCCGTCGGCGGCGCCGCCAACGCGAACATCCTGCTCAATGCCGAGAAGACGGTGGGCAAGGGCTTCGAACTGGACATGCAGGCGTACGTGCTGGACAACCTGCTGCTCACGCTGGGCAGCAGCTACAACGACACCGAGATCCAGGACAACGATCTCGCCGTTGCCGTGTGCGCCGCCTGCACCGTCACCGATCCGCGCAACACCGGCGGCCTGGCACTGATCGACGGCAACCAGCTGCCGCAGGCCCCGAAGTGGGTGCACAACCTGACCGCACGCTACAGCGTCGGCCTGGGCGACGGCAGCGAGCTGTACGTCTACACCGACTGGGCCTATCGCAGCGAAGTGAACTTCTTCCTGTACGACTCCATCGAGTTCACCGGCAAGTCGTCGCTCGAAGGCGGCCTGCGCGTGGGCTACGGCTGGGGCTACGGCGACTACGAAGTGGCCCTGTTCGGGCGCAACATCACCGACCAGCGCCGCATCGTGGGCGGCATCGACTTCAACAACCTGACCGGCTTCATCAACGAGCCGCGCACGGTAGGCGTGGAGTTCAGCGCGAAGTTCTGATCCGTACAAGCGCGTGATTGGCACACGGGCGCCGTGGGGCGCCCGTGTTGTATGTAGCGTGCGCCGCGCGCACGACCTCATGATCCCCGGGCAACACCGCAGTCGTGCGCATGGCGCACGCTACGTGCACGAGCCGTGCCTCGTGGGAGCGACGTGAGTCGCGAAAGGGCGCGATCCCTCATTCGCAAGAAGAAAAGGCAGACCAATATGGCCTGCCTTTTCCTTGTGCCTCATCGACAGCAGACCTCCTTCGCGACTCACGTCGCTTCCACAGGAAGCGTCAGGACGTGGGTGGCTCGCGAGGCGGGAAACGCAGTACCACGCCGCGCTGCGCTTCTTCCGCAGGTTCGGGGCGCACCCACAGCAGCGGCACTTCACGCGGCGCCGGCAATTCGAGTTCGTCGTCGCTGCGTGCTGCCGCTTCTTCTTCCTCGATCTCCCAGCTGTACTTCTTGCGCGGCAGTTCGGGGTCCAGGCGACGGAACAGGAAGGCGGCGATCAGGCCTGCCACCGCGCCACCCAGGTGCGCCTGCCAAGACACGCCGGCCTCGCGGGGCAGGATGGTGAGCACCATGCCGCCGTAGAACAGGAAGGCGATCATGCCGGCGGCGATCGCGGCGCGGTCGCGACGCAACAGGCCGAGCATGAAGATCATGAACATCAGGCCGTGCGTCAGTCCGCTGGCGCCGAGCGTGTGCGTGCCGGGATCGGCCAGAAGCCAGGGCCCCAGGCCGGAACCCAGCCACACCAGCGGGATCGCCCACAGCGTGGCGCGCGGATAGACAGCGCCGGCCAGCGTGCCGAGGATCAGCAGCGCGGAGGCATTCGCGGCGATGTGCTCCAGCGACCCATGCAGCAGCGGTGCGGTGAGGATCCCGAGCAGGCCTTCCACCGACAACGGCGCAATGGTGAAGGCCCACACGTCGAAACTGTTCTGTGCCGAGTACACCATGGCCAGCACCAGCACGAAGGCCAGGCTCAGGTTGAGCGCGCGCAACAGGCGCTTGCGGTCATAACGCCGCTGGGTATCCGGGTCGAACGCCGGGTCGTCGGGATGCAGGTCCATGATGCAGTTCTGGCGGCGTCCGGCGCGAATGCAAGCCCGCGCCGCGATGGACAGACCATCCCGCGGACGGGATGGTCTGCCGCGCAGGCCTCAACCGGCCGGTTCCGCCTTCTGCGGGCGTGCCAGGCTCAGCACGATGGTGACGCCCAGGATCGCCGCCACGGTGCCCAGCGCCCACGGCACCGGGATCTTGTAGAGATCGATCAGCAGCATCTTGATGCCGATGAAGCCCAGTACCACCGCTAGGCCGTAGGGCAGCAGGTGGAAGCGGTCGGCCATGCCGGCCAGCAGGAAGAACATCGCGCGCAGGCCCAGTACCGCGAACACGTTCGAGGTCAGCACGATGAACGGGTCCGAGGTGATCGCGAAGATCGCCGGGATGCTGTCCACCGCGAAGATCACGTCGGTCACGCCGATCAGCACCAGCACCACGAACAGCGGGGTGAACCAGCGCACGCCGTTCTCGCGCACGCTCAGCCTGTCGCCGCGGTAGCCGTCGGTGAGCTTCAGGTGCTTGCGCATCCAGCGCAGCGCGGGGTTCTTCTCCAGGTCGGGTTCCTTGCCGGCGGCGAACCACATCTTGATGCCGGTCAGCAGCAGGAACGCGCCGAAGAGGTAGAGCAGCCAGTGGAACTTCGCCAGCAGCGCGGCGCCGGCAAAGATCAGGATGCTGCGCAGGACGATGGCGCCCAGGATGCCGATCACCAGCACGCGCTGACGCTGTTCCTCAGGCACCGCGAAATAGGTCATCACCATCAGGAAGACGAAGATGTTGTCGACCGCCAGCGCCTTTTCGACCAGGTAGCCGGTCAGGAACTCCAGGCCCACGCGGTTGGCTTCCACCAGGCCGGCCGTCTCGTTGACGTACCACCACAGGCCGCCGTTGAAGGCCATCGCCAGCGCGATCCAGCCCAGGCTCCACCACATCGCTTCCTTGAACGTCACCTTGTGCGCGCCGCCATGGCGCATCAGCACCAGGTCGACCAGCAAGGCGATCACCACCAGGCCGCCGAAGCCGGCCCATAACCAGGGGTTGCCAATCGTTTCCATCGAGATTCCCGAAAAAAGTGGAGGACGGCCGCAGGCGCGGACATCTCGGAACCGGGAAACGGGGATCCGGGGTATGCCTTCGCCATCGCGGCGAAGGTCTCGCTCACAGCCCAGTGGGCTGCCGTGGGACCGGAGCATCGCTGCTCGAAATGACGGCCGGCACGTTTGGGAGCTACTCCCCTTCTGTGGCGAATTGTCCGGACGGTGGCCGGCCGGGTCAACCGGGCGGGTAAAATGCCGTTCATGAATACGCCCAACCCGACCGTACGCCTGAAGAACGCCTGGCGTTCCAGCCACCCGTGGATCTTCCAGAAGCTGGTCGAGAAGCCCGCCGCCAAGCCCAAGTCCGGCACCCTCGTCGAGGTGGTCGGGGTGGACGGCGAATGGATCGGCCGCGGCTTCTACAACGGCCACTCGCGCATCGCCGTGCGCATCCTGGAGACGCATCCGGACATCCCGGTGGATGCCGGCTGGTTCTCGCGCAAGATCGCCGACGCGGTCTCGCTGCGTCGCGACGTGCTGAAGCTGGACGCCATCAGCGACGCCTGGCGCGTCGTGCACAGCGAAGGCGACGGCCTGTCGGGCCTGGTCGTGGACCGCTACGGCGACCTGATCGTGGTGGAGTTCTTCGCGGCCGGCATGTTCCGGCATCGCGAATGGATCTACGAGGCGCTGCGCGAGCAGTTCCCCGGCTGCCGCTTCCACAGCTTCGCCGACGAGCACGTGCAGAAGCAGGAAAGCTTCGACTTCCACGGCAACACGACCACCGAAGCGGCCGTCATCACCGAGTACGGGGTGAAGTTCCGCGCCGATCCGGCGGGCGCGCACAAGACCGGCTTCTTCGCCGACCAGCGCGAGAACCGCGAGTGGCTGAGCCAGCAGGTGGACGGCAAGACCGTGCTGGACCTGTGCTGCAACACCGGCGGCTTCGCCGTGTACGCCGCGGCACGCGGTGCGACCGAGGTCGTCGGCGTGGACATCGACCAGGACGTCATCCAGATCGCCAAGGGCAACGCGAAGCTCAACAACGTGCGGCCGAAGTTCGTGCAGGCCGACATCTTCCCGTACCTGCGCGATGCGGCGAACCGCGGCGAGCAGTACGACGTGGTGATTCTGGACCCGGCCAAGATGACGCGAGACCGCGAGCAGGTGATCGCCGCGCTGAAGAAGTACCTCGACATGAACAAGCTCGCGCTGGGCGTGGTGAAGCCCGGTGGCCTGTTCGCCACGTTCTCGTGCACCGGACTGGTCAGCGAGGAGCAGTTCCTCGACATGCTGCGCCGCGCCGCGTATTTCTCCGGCCGCACGATCCAGATCCTCAAGGTCGCCGGCGCCGGCCCCGACCATCCCTTCATGGCGCACGTGCAGGAATCGCGCTACCTGAAGGCGGTGTTCTGCCGCGTGGTCGACTGAACATGCGCGGCCAGCGGGTCATTCCGATCCTGCTGGCTACGCTGATGGCGGGTTGCGCATCGGCGCCCGAGGCGCCCTGGCATTCGCTGGCAGAGGCGGGCCAGTGGCGCAGCGTCGGCGCTTCTGCGCTGGACGCGCGCTGGCAGGTCCGCGACGGCGAACTCGTGCTGACCGCTGCCGGTGGCGGCGACATCATCAGCGTCGATACCTACGGTGACTTCGAGCTGGAGTGGGAATGGCGCGTGCAGCTGGGTGGCAATAGCGGCCTGTTCTATCGCGCCGTTGACGCGTCGCCGATCTGGGCGCGGGCAGTGGAGTACCAGCTGCTCGATGATCGGGCCGCCGAGGATCGCATCGTGCCGAGCCACCGTGCCGCGGCGGTCTACGACCTCGTCGCCCCTGCGCGCGATGTGCTGCGTCCCCTCGGGGAGTACAACCACGCGCGCATCGTCGCCTGCGGTCCGCGCGTGGCGCATTGGCTCAACGGTGTGCGTGTCGCGACCTACGACCTGGACAGCGATGACTGGACACGTCGCGTCGCCGGCAGCAAGTTCGCCGATCAGGCAGAGTTCGCCAGAGCGCGTCGCGGCCACCTCGGGCTGCAGGACCATGGCAATGCCGTGTACCTGCGCAACATGCGTATCCGCGCCCTTGGCCGGAGCTGCTCATAGGCGTTGTTGTGGGAGCGACGTAAGTCGCGATGACCCTGTGCAGCGATCTGCCATCGCGACTTACGTCGCTCCCACAGACAAGACCTACACAAAAGGCGGGCCGAAGCCCGCCTCGTCGTGCGCCACACTGAGCGATCAGTTTTCCGGCGACAGTTCGATGCAATCGAACTTCACGTCCGGGTCCACGTCTGCGTCGTAGTCCACGTCGCTGCGCTCGAAGCCGAACAGCTTCAGGAACTCGTGCTTGTAGTTGGCGTAGTCGGTCAGCTGGAACAGGTTCTCGCTGGTGACCTGCGGCCACAGGGCCTTTGCTTTCGCCTGTACTTCCGGCTTGAGCTCCCAGTCGTCCAGGCGCAGGCGGTTCTCGTCGTCGGTCTCGGCGGGTGCACCGTCGGCGCGGTACATGCGGTCGCGATACAGGCGGTCGAGCTGCTCGATGGTGCCTTCGTGCAGGCCCAGTTCCTTCATCACCTTGAAGACGATGCTGATGTACAGCGGCATCACCGGGATCGCCGAACTGGCCTGCGTCACCACCGACTTCAACACGGCGACGTTCGCCGTGCCGCCGGTCTTCTTCAGGCGTGCATCGAGGCGTTGCGCGGTCTGGTCCAGGTCGACCTTGGCGCGTCCCAGCGCACCGTGCCAGTAGATCGGCCAGGTGATGTCGGTGCCGATGTAGCTGAAGGCCACCGTGCGCGCGCCGTCGGCCAGCGCGCCGGCCTTCTCCAGCGCATCGATCCACAGTTCCCAGTCCTGCCCGCCCATCACGGTGACGGTATCTTCGATCTCCTGCTCGGTGGCCGGCTCGATCGTCGCCTGGGTGATCTGGTCCTTGTTGGTGTCGATGGCCGTGGACGTGTAAGGCGCGCCGATCGGCTTCAGCGCCGAACGCTTCACTTCGCCCGTGGCAGGCAGCTTGCGCACCGGCGAGGCGAGCGAATAGACCACCAGGTCCACCTGGCCGCCCATCTCCGTCTTGATCAGCTCGATGACCTTGGCGCGCGCTTCGTCGGAGAACGCATCGCCGTTGATCGAGCGGCTGTACAGGCCGGCGTCCTTCGCCGCCTTGTCGAACGCGGCGGAGTTGTACCAGCCCGCGGTGCCCGCCTTCTTCTCGCTGCCGGGCTTCTCGAAGAACACACCCAATGTGTCCGCGCCGAAGCCGAATGCCGCGCTGATGCGCGCCGCCAGGCCGTAGCCGCTGGACGCACCGATCACCAGCACCTTCTTCGGCCCATCGTTGCGCACGCCCTGCGCGCGCGTGGCGGCGATCTGGTCGCGCACGTTGAGCGCGCAGCCGAGCGGATGGGTGGTGGTGCAGATGAAGCCGCGGACTTTGGGATGGATGATCAACGTGGTAACCCGGGGGATGGTGTGCCTGCGCGGCATCTTAGTGCCGCGGGCGTCGGGAATGAAGCGTCGGCACTGCAGACGCATGCGTATGGACGCGCTGTGCGCACGACCCGGATCGTCTTGGGATGCTGCGTTCGTGCGCATGGCGCACGCTACGTCATGCGTCGCCGCCCTTCGCGAGCATGCTGTTGCGGCGGCTGTAGGCGAGATAGACGACGATGCCAACCACGTTCCAGATGAGGAACCACAGTTGCGTGCGGTGCGGCAGGCTCCAGAACAGGTACAGGCAGCCTAATATGGCGACCGGACCGACCACCCAGGCCAACGGCGTGCGGAACACCCGCGGCCGGTTAGGTTCGCGCTTGCGCAGTACGAGCAGGCAGACACCCACCGCGACGAATGCGGCCAGCGTACCGGCGTTGGCAAGCGCGGCGATTTCATCCAGCCGCGCGACGCCGGCCAGCGCCGCGACCAGCACGGCGGTGAACACCGTGATCGCCACCGGCGTGCCGGTGCGCGGATTGACCTTCGACAGGCTGCGCGGCAGCAGGCCGTCGCGCGACATGACAAAGAAGATGCGGCTCTGTCCATAGAAGAACGCCAGCAGCACGGTCGGCAGCGCGACGATGGCCACGATGCCGATCACCAGCGCAGCGGTGCCGTGGCCGAGCTCGCGCATGATCAGCGCCAGCGGCTCGGCGCTCTGGCCGAACACGGTGTAGCTGAGCGCGCCCACGGCCGCCACCGCGACCACCAGGTAGATCAGCGTGCAGCCGACCATCGAGCCGATGATGCCGATGGACAGGTCGCGGCCGGGATTCTTGGTCTCTTCGGCCGCGGTGGAAATCGCATCGAAGCCGTAGAACGCGAAGAAGATGATCGCCGCCGCCGCCATCACGCCCCGTTCGACACCGTCGGTCCCGATCGACTTCGGGAAGCCATATGGCATGAATGGCTGCAGGTTGTCCGGATTGAACGCCGGCAGCGCGACCGCGATGAACACCGCCAGGGCGATCAGCTTGAACACCACCAGGATCGCGTTGAGCGTCGCGCTCTCGCGCGTACCGGCGATCAGCAGGCCGGCGACGGCGAAGGTGATGACGATGGCGGGCAGGTTGATCACGCCGCCGGCGTGCGGACCGGCCGCCAGCGCCGCGGGCAGGGTGACGTTCCAGCCGAAGTTCTGCTGCACCCATTCGAGGAAGCCGACGAAGTAGCCGGACCACCCCACAGCCACCGTGCTGACGACCAGCGAATACTCCAGGATCAGGCTCCATCCCACGATCCAGGCGATGGATTCGCCCAGCACGCCATAGCTGTACGTGTAGGCGCTGCCGGCAGCCGGCATCATCGTCGACAGCTCGGCATACGCCAGCGCCGCACAGGCGCAGACCACGCCTGCGACGACGAAGGAAATCAGCACCGCCGGGCCGGCCTTTTCCGCACCGACACCGATCAGGGTGTAGATGCCCGTGCCGACGATGGCGCCGATGCCCAGCGCGACCAGATGCGGCCAGCTGAGCGTGGGGACCAGCCGCCGGCCTTCTTCGTGCTCGGTGATCCGGTCGATGGATTTGCGCCGTAGCCAGGTCATGGAGGGTCCTCGGAGTGCGTCAACGGAACAGCGCGCGGGCGAAGCGCCAGCGCAGGCGGGATGCGGGGGTGATCGGGCACCAAGCCTCGACCGACCGCAGCCTAAGCGGCCCACCCCCGCGCTGGCAATCGGCGGCGCACCACGCGCACTCCCGCATGCTCAGGGGCTGAGACGCCAGCGGCTACACTGTCCGCATGGATTCCCAGACCCTTCTTTTCCTCCTCCTGGTCCTCGTCGCCATCGCCATCGTGCTGCTCGCGGTGCTGGTGCTGCGCCGTCCGGAGGCACGCATCGGCGACCTGCTCGAGCGCGCGTTGCGCGATGAACAACGCGAGGGCCGCAGCGAACTGCGCGAACAGCTCGAGGGCCTCTCGCGGGCGCAGGAGGTCCGCATCGACGGTTTCGCGCGCAGCCTGGCCGATCTCAGCACCCGTACCGACCAGCGCCTGGACGTACTGCGCGATACGCTGAGTGAGGACGCGCGCAAGGGTCGCCTGGAGGCCTCCGAGTCGCAGCAGCGCTTCGCCGACACACTCGGCCAGCGATTGAACGAATTGACCCAGCGCAACGAACAACGCATCGGCGAGATGCGCACCACGCTGGAAGGCCGCCTGAAGGAACTGCAGGCCGACAATGCCCAGAAGCTGGAGCAGATGCGCGCGACGGTGGACGAGAAGCTGCAGGCGACGCTGACTCAGCGCCTGGACGCGTCGTTCTCGCTGGTGTCCGAACGGCTGGAAGCGGTGCAGCGTGGCCTGGGCGAAATGCAGCAGCTGGCGACCGGCGTCGGCGATCTCAAGCGCGTGCTGACCAACGTCAAGGACCGTGGCGGCTGGGGCGAAGTGCAGCTGGAGAACCTGCTGGAGCAGGTGCTGACGGCCGAGCAGTTCTCGCGCAGCGTCAAGGTCCGCCCCGACAGCAACGAAGCGGTGGATTTCGCCATCCGCCTGCCCGGTCGCCAGGAGGGCGACGTGCCGGTCTGGTTGCCGATCGACGCCAAGTTCCCGCGCGAAGACTACGAACGCCTGCTCGACGCGCAGGAACGCGGCGACACCGAGGCGATGCGCCTCGCCGCCACGCAGCTGGAGCGTGCGATCAAGGTGCAGGCGAAATCGATCAACGAGAAGTACGTGGTGCCGCCGCATACCACCGACTTCGCGGTGCTGTTCCTGGCCACCGAAGGGCTCTACGCGGAAACCATCCGCCGTCCCGGCCTGGTGGATGCGCTGCAACGCGACCATCGCATCGTCGTCGCCGGACCCACCACCCTGGCGGCGCTGCTCAACAGCCTGCAGATGGGCTTCCGCACGCTGGCCATCGAAAAGCGTTCCAGCGAAGTACGCGTGCTGCTGGGCGCGGTGAAGACCGAGTTCGGAAAGTTCGCGACCGTGCTGGAAAAAGCCAACAGCCAGCTGGACACGGTGCAGAACAGCATCAAGCAGGCCGGCGTGCGCACCCGTGCGATCGAGCGGCAGCTGCGTGGTGTCGAAGCATTGCCGGGTGAGGAAAGCCAGAAGCTGCTGGGCGGCGACGAGGCGGAGTGAGGCGTCGCGTGTTGTCCCTTCTCCCCGCCTGCGGGAGAAGGTGCCCAACGGGCGGATGAGGGGCGGGCGCGGTTTTCATCCATGCGCTGGATCTTTCCCGCTTCGTTTGCCCCTCACCCGCCTTCGGCATCCTCTCCCCGCTGCGCAGGGAGAGGGAACGCCCAAAAGAAAACGGCGCCGCAGGCGCCGTTTTCATTGATCGCTACCTGTCAGCCTCAACCGCCGCCGCTGATCTCCGGCATCGGCATCGCGTCGGCCGGCACGGTCGGGGTGTTCTCGTCCTGCAGGTACTCCGGCAGCTCGTCTTCGGTCGACTGCTTGGTGCTGCGATGGCTTTCGATCTGGTAATTGCGGCGCTGCAGCCACGAGTCGCGGACCAGCGCGTAGTCGTCCACCGCACCATCGCGCAGGCTGTCCAGTGACAGCAGTTGCGCACGGGTATCCACCAGGTTCAGGCCCTGCAGGAAGATGCGCGTCTTGTCGTCCTCGATCTTGCTGACCGGACTGAGCGGCATGTCGCCGGCCAGGCCCAGCACGTCGCGTACGGTGCGCGGGCCGAAGAACGGCAGCTCCACGTAGCGCGAGCGCTTCCAGCCCCACGTGCCCAGCGTCTGCCCGAAATCCTCGCTGCGGCGCTTCATCTTCAGGTCGCTGGCGGGGTCGAAGATGCCGCCGATGCCGACCGTGGAGTTGAGCAGGAAGCGGCCGAAGGTCTGCGTGGCGTCACGCGGACGCCCCTGCAGCAACTGGTTCACCATCGTCAGCGGCTGGCGCAGGTTGTCGAAGAAGTTGCCGACGCCCAGGCGCACGGGGCGCGGCACCGCCGCCACATAGACACGGGCCAGCGGCCGTGCGACGGCGCGGTCGACGACATTGTTGAAGGCGTGCACCTTGCGGTTGAACTTCTCCCACGGGTCGTAGGCAGTCGGCGACTGCGCCGGTGCGGGCAGCGTGGGATCGGCGACCGGATCGTAGGCGCCCTGGCCGTAGATGGCGGCGAAGTCGTCCTCACCTTCCGACGCGGTGGCGGTGTCGGCCGCCGGTGCGGGGGCATCGATACTGGCGGGATCGATCGGTGGCACGGGCGGCAACGGAGCCGACGCCGTGGCGGTACTGTCGACAACCACCGCATCGGCCGGCGCAGCCGTCGAAGAGGGGGGAGCCGACGCACAGGCGGTCGCCAGGGCGGCCAGCAGGACGACGGTGCTGAGGCGGAACAGATTCATCCTGATTCCTGCAAACGGCGGGGTGGGGTTATGCCGGGAAATCCAGTTCCGGCGTCAGGCGATACGCGGCTTGGAGATCGGCCAGGCCAGCGGGCTGGCCTTCGAAACGCGGGGTGATACCACTGGCGTGCAGGCGCGCGGCCAGCGCCGACAACAGTGCCAGCCCGGCGCTGTCGACGGTAGTGACGTTGGTCAGGACGATGCGTTGCGCCCCGGCGCACTGCGCCGAGGCCTGTGGCCACAGCACGGCGGCCGCGGCGCGGTCCAGCGCGCCCGAGAACAGCAGCGCGTCGCCGTCCCGCCGGACGCCGGCGTCAGTTGCCGCCGGCACTACCGTTGACCTGCAGCTTGCCGGACTTCAGGTCCGCCGCCACCTGCGCGATCGACTTCTGCCGCAGCGGGGTGTCGAACTGGGTCTTGAACGTCTGAACGAAGGACACGCCTTCCGGCAGCACGTCGAACACCTTCCACTGGCCGCCCACGTTGCGGGCATAGAAGGTGATCGGAGTGACCGTCTGGTCCGCCTGTACGAACTCGGTGTCCACCTTCACGCCGCGGCCGCCGGGCAACGGCGACTCGGACTTCACCCGCACCTTCAGGCGCGCGTTGAAGTCGGCCAGGCGCGCCCCGTAGGCGGACAGCAGGCGCTCGGTCAGGGCCTGGCCGAACAGTTTCACGTCGGCGTCGGAGGCGCCACGACCGTGCACGCCCAGCACGAGGCGGGCAGCATAGTCGCCGTCGAACAGCGTGTTGAACTCACCGGTGACGAACTGGCGCAGCGCCGCGGGATTCGACTTGAACTCGGCGCGGCGCTGATCGAGCGTCGTCAGGATGCGCGTGCTGCTGGCCAGCACGACCTGGCTGGCGGTGGCCTGCTTGGCCGCGGTGGCCGGCGCGGCAGCCTGGGCGAACACGGCGACGGGCGCGGACGCCAGCAGCGCGGCCGACAGCACGACGGAGAGCAGGGAGGGCTTGATGAGGGTCTTCATGGGGTCGGTCCTTCCGTAACGGGGGGCGCGGCGGTCTCGCCGCTGGCCGGGGGTTCCCCGGAGCCTGCACCGGCATTGTTGGTGCCGCCGCTGAACATGTACTTGCCGGCCAGCTGCAGCAGGTCCACCGCCGGCTGGGTGAAGGCGATTTCCTCGCCGGGCTTCAGCACCTCGGGATCACCGCCCGGCGACAGGCCAATGTAGTTCTCGCCCAGCAGGCCGCTGGTGAAGATGCCGGCGGCGGTATCGGCCGGCAGGTCCTTGTAGCGGTTGTCGATGGACAGCGTGACGATGGAATCGAACTTGACCGGATCCAGCTGGATGTCGGCCACCTGCCCGATGACCACGCCCCCGATCTTCACCGGCGCCTGCTTGCGCAGCTGGCCCAGGTTGGAGAAGCGTGCGCTCAGCTCGTAGCTGCCGCCGCCCACGCCGAAGCGCTTGTTGGTGGAAGCCAGTGCCAGTACCAGCAGCGAGGCCAGGGCCAGCAGCAGGAAAGCACCGACGGCGAATTCGAGGCGGGGTCCACGGACGGACATGGGGTCAGCTCCTGAACAGCAATGCAGACATGACGAAATTGAACATCAGCACCAGCAGCGAGGCGTTCACCACCGCGCGGGTGGTGGCTACCGACGTGCCTTCGATGGTCGGCTCGGCGTGGAAGCCCACGTAGGCCGCGACCAGCGCGGCGGTGCCGCCGAACACGGCCGACTTCAGCAGTGCCACGCCGAAGTCGTCCCAGAAGTCCACGCTGTTCTGCAGCGCGGACCAGAAGGTGCCGTTGTCGAGGCCGAGCACGTGCACGGCCTCGAAGTAACTGGCGCTGATCGCCAGCGAGCAGAAGAAGCCGGTCAGCAGCGGCACCGTCAACACGGCGGCCCAGAAGCGCGGCGCCACGGCCTTCGCCACCGGGTCGATGGCCATGAGTTCCAGCGCCTTGATCTGGTCGGTGGCGCGCATCAGGCCCAGTTCGGCGGCGATGGAGCTGCCGGCGCGGCCGATGAACAGCAGCGCGGTCAGCACCGGGCCCAGTTCGCGATAGAGCGACAGGCCCAGCAGTGTGGACAGCGCATCGCTGGCGCCGAACGTGGTCAGCGTGCGATAGCCCTGCAGCGTCAGCACCAGGCCCACGAACGCACCGCCCACGGCGATGATCGGCAGCGAGCGGCCGCCGATCTTGTAAATCTCGCGGGTCAGCTCGGCGAAGAAGTCGCGGGTCGGCGCCGAGGCGCGGAACACCGACAGCGAGAACAGGCCGGCGCGGCCCAGCGACCGGGTGGCGGCGACGAAGGGCATCAGGCGGCCTCCCCGCGCTTGACCGCATCGAACGCGATGGGGCCATCCGGCTCGCCGCGCAGGAACTGCTTCACCAGCGGGTCCGAGGTGGCTTCCAGCTCGGACGGCGTACCCGAGAACACCAGTCCGCCATTGGCGATCACCACCGCCTGGTCGGCGATGGGCAGGGTTTCGTGCACGTGGTGGGTCACGATGATGCTGGTCAGCCCGAGGGTGTCGTTGAGGCGCTGGATCAGGCTCATGATCACGCCCGAGGCGATCGGGTCCAGCCCGGTAAGCGGCTCGTCGTAGATCATCAGCGGCGGGTCCAGCGCCAGCGCACGGGCCAGCGCCACGCGGCGCGCCATGCCGCCGGACAGCTCGCGCGGATAGGCGTCGGCAGCGGCGCGCAGGCCGACCGCATTCAACTTGAAATCGACCAGCCGGCGGATCAGCACGTCCGGCAGCTTCGTATGCGTGCGCAGCGGCAGCGCCACGTTCTCGGCGACCGTCAGGTCGGTGAGCAGGCCGTTGCCTTGCAGCAGCACTCCGATCCCCTTGCGCATCTCCAGCAGCGCGCGGCTGCGGTGCGGCACGGGCTGGCCGAACACCTCGACCGTACCGGCGGCAGGCGGGAGCTCGCCGGTCAGCGCCGCAAGCATGGTCGACTTGCCGCTGCCCGACGGGCCTAGCACCGCGGCGATGCTGCCCCGGGGCACGGTCAGGTCGATGTCGCGCAGGATGGTGCGGCCGCCGCGATCGAGGCGGAGGCCGGACAGGTGCACGGCAGGGGCGTCGGCAGGCGTCATGGGCGTCGTCGGCGGACCACAGGCGGGTTAACGGAAAAACAACGGCGTAGCTTCGCGGCCAGCGGCTGAACATAAACCGTACCGCGCAGTTTGATTATTGTGGCATCCGCGTCGTCGCCGCGCGCACGGCCGTGCGGGATGCTGTGGCCCAAAGCGCCGGCGTCTCCGTGCTGCGACCGCCATCCGGCACAATGACGGCGACGATGACGACTGACGCCACGCCCGACTTCCGCCTCTACCACTCCAATGCGCTGGAGGTGTTGGCGGGCCTGCTGGCGCGGGAATTGAGCACACCTGCGCCCGGTGTGCCGCTGCTGGCGCCGGAGACCGTGCTGATTCCCCAGGTCGCGATGCGGCGTTGGCTGCAAGCCACGCTGGCCACCGCGCATGGCATCGCCGCGAACCTGGAATTCCTCACCCCTGGCGAGTTCGTCGCACGTGCGCTGGACGCCAATGTGCCGGGCGAGGGCGACGATCTCGAGGCCGCGACGCTGCACTGGCGGCTGTACGCCGCGCTGACCGACCCCGTGCTGCTCGCGCGTCCGGCCATGGCGCAGATCGCCGCCTACCTGGCGGATACCGCGTCGCGCCGGCCCGATCCACTCAAGCCGTGGGCACTGGCGGGGGAACTGGCCGAGGTGTTCGAGAAGTACCAGGCCTGGCGTCGCGACTGGTTGCTGCGCTGGGAAAGTGGTGCCGATCCCGACGACCCGCAGGCGATCCTGTGGCGCCACGTCGCCGGAGGCCACGACTACCGCGCGCGGCGCATCCAGCGCTATCTCGACCGCTTCGAGGGCGCAGGCCAGCCGTTGCCGCAGGGGCTGCCGCCACGCGTATTCGCGTTCGCCACGCTCAATGTCTCCCCCGATGTGCTGCGCGTGCTGGCCACGCAGGCGCGTGTAGGCACGCTGCACTTCTATGTCCCGTCGCCGGTGAAGGACTACTGGGGCGACCTGCAACGCCTGCGCGCGGGCGCCGAGGACGACACGACCGCCGACGCCCGTCTGCTGCAGGCGTGGGGGGCGGCGGGGCGCGATTTCATGGCCGTGATCGGCAGCTACGAACTGGTGCACCCCACCCTCGACGTGCGGGGCCATGCCGATCCCGGTGCAGGGGGCGGCAAGTTCCACGGCAGCCTGCTGCGGCGCCTGCAGTCGGACCTGTTCCATCGCCGCGCGCAGCCGCCCGACCTGTTGCCGGCCCTGCGCACCGACGATCCCAGCCTGCAGGTACACGCCTGCCACACGCGCCTGCGTGAACTGCAGGTGCTGCACGACCAGTTGCGTGCGTTGCTGGAGGACGACCGCTTCGACCCGCCGCTGCAGCCGCGCGAAATCGCGGTGCTGGCGCCGGACATCGATCCGTACGTGCCCTATCTGGAAGCCGTGTTCGGCGCGCCGGGCGATGGCGACCGGTTGCCGTACGCGCTGGCCGACACCAGTCCGCTGGCCGGCGAGCCATTGGCCGACGTGTTCGTGCGCCTGCTCGGCCTGCCGGTTTCGCGCTTCGGTACCCACGAGATCCTCGATCTGCTCGCCAGTGCGCCCATCGCGGACGCGGCCGGTCTCGATGCCCCCGCCCTCGAACGCCTGCACGCGTGGCTGCAGGCTGCGGGCGCGCGCTGGGGACTGGATGCGAAGCACCGTGCCGCGCACGGCGCACCCGCCGACGATGCCTACACCTGGCAGTTCGCACTCGACCGCCTTCTGCTGGGCCACGCCAGCGGCGCGCAGGACGACATCGCCGGCGTCGCGCCCTGGCCCGAACTGGAAGGCAGCACCCTAGACGCGCTCGACATCCTGGTGCGCCTGCTGCGCGTGCTGGCCCGCCACCAGAAATCGCTGGGCGAGGCGATCACGCCTGCGCAATGGCGCGAACGGCTGCTTGGACTGCTCGCCGCACTGCTGCCGCGCGAACCTGCCCTGCCTGCCCGCCAGCGCGCACTCGACCGCCTGCGCATGCTCATCGACGACTTCGCCGTGCAGGCGGAGAAAGCGGGCTATGCCGACACCGTGCCCGCCGACGTGGTGCGCGCGCACTTCGCTACCACGCTTGCCGAAGCCGATACGCGCGCGCCCCTGTTGACCGGCGGCATCAGTTTCGGCCGCATGGTGCCGATGCGGCTGCTGCCGTTCCGCGTGATCTGCGTGCTCGGCATGAACGACGGCGACTATCCACGCCGCGATCCCGCCGCCGGCCTGAGCAAGCTCACGGCCGAACTCGGCACCGACAAGCGCCGGCATGGCGACCGCTCGCTGCGCGAAGACGACCGCTTCCTGTTCCTGCAGCTGTTCGCCGCCGCGCAGGATGTGTTCCTTCTCAGCTATCTCGGGGCCGATCCTCGCGACGGCAGCGCGCGCGAACCGTCGGTGCTGGTCAGTGAGCTCATCGACGCCGCCGCGCGGCAGCATGCCGATCCGGCGTCCGTCGCCAGGGCGATGGTGGTGCACCATCCGCTGCAGCCGTTCTCGCCCGTCGCGTTTGGTGGCAACGACGATCCACGCCGCTTCAGCTATCGCCGGCAGTGGCATCCCGCCGCCGGCCGGCTGGCGGGGCGACGCTCGCTCCTGCCGCGCTGGTTTCCGGGCGACGCGATGCCACCACCTGCCGACGCCGGCTCCGGGCTGTCGCTCGACCAGCTGCGCCGCTTCCTGACCGCGCCGGCCGAGCAGTTCCTCCACCAGCGGCTGGGCCTGCGGCTGGAGGGGATCGATGAAGCGGGCGATGACGTCGAGCCGTTGCTGCTGCCGGGCCGCGGCCTGGCGCGCAGCGACGTGCAGGCAGCCGTGTTCGCCGGGGTGCTGCAGGGCGACGATGACGTCACGCTGCATGCCGCCCTGCGCGCCCGCGCCCTGCTGCCTTCGGGTCCGCTGGGGCGGCGCACGCTGGCCACGCTGCGCAGCGAGGTCACGCCGTACGCACGCGCCTTCGCCGACTGGACCGGCGGCGAGTTGCCGGCGGCGCAGCGCATCGAGGTGGACATCGACGGCGTCGCACTGCACGGCACGCTGGCGGGCATGTATCCGCATGGACTCGCGCGTGTTCGCATCGGTGCACCGGGCGGAAGCGCGGCAATCCGCGACGGTCTGGACTGGCTGCTCGCCAGTGCGGCCGGCCTCGCGCTGCCGTTGGTTCAATTCCACGAGGGCGGCACGAAGCCGGCATCCGGTCATCCGTTCGGTCCCCACGTGCGTCCGCCGCTCGATCCTGGCCAGGCACGCACGGTGCTTCGGCACCTGCTCTGGCTGCGCGAGCAGGGCCTGCGCGAACCACTGCCGTTCGCGCCTTACAGCGGCTGGGAATTCTTCGCCGCCGCGCCCGACATGGAAGCAGGCCTGAAGGAAGCGGCGAAGAAATGGTACGGAAGCGAGCGCAGCTGGAGCGAAGGCAACGGCGATGCGCTGCGGCTCGCGCTGCGCGGGTGCGATCCTTTCACCGATGACGCAGCGCGGCTGCGGTTCGCGGATCTTTCGATGTCGATCTATCTCGCGGTCACGCAGGGCGAGGTCTACGCTGGCACCGATCCGGATGCGTTGCGCGCACTGGCCCCCGTCTTCGACGCGGAGGACGCCGGATGACCGTCGCGCACGATCCCTACCTCGCGCTGCCGCTCGATGGCGTGCAGTCCATCGAGGCGTCCGCCGGTACCGGCAAGACCTTCACCCTGGCCACGCTGGTCGTACGGCTGGTGGTCGAAGGCGGCTTGCGCATCGGCGAAGTCCTGGCCGTCACCTTCACCGAGGCCGCCACCCAGGAGCTGCGCGCGCGCATCCGTGCCCGCCTGCTGCTGGCAGCATCGCTGCCCGCCGTCGCCGCCGCCGATGAAGCGCCGGAGGCGGCATTGACGCGTGCGCTCCTCGATGCGCATCTCGCGCGGAGTGGTGAACCTCCCGCCGCACTGCATCGGCGTCTGCGCGAAGCCGCCGACGGCATGGACCTGGCGGCGGTGTTCACCATCCACGGCTTCTGTGCACGGGTGTTGCGCGAACACGCCCTGGAAAGCGGGCACGGTTTCGATGCGCCGCCGTTGCTCGCCAACGACGCAGCGCTGCGGCAGGAAATCGCCGCGGACCTGTGGCGCGCGCATGGCGCGGACGATGACGGTGCGGATGATCTGCTTGCGCTGTGGAAGGGCGGCCCCGACGCGTTGGCGGCCGACCTGCCCGCGTTGCTGCGCGAACAGCGGTTGCAGCCATACCCCGTCGATCCGCTGCCTGCCGACCCTGCAACGGCCTTGCGGGCGGCCGGCGAAGCGCTCATTGCCGCGTATCGCGCGCACGGGAGCGCGTTTCGTGACGCCCTGGTCGCCGCAGTGGAGGGAAAGGTGCTGCACGGCGGCAGCTACAGGGTCGAGTGGATCATCGGACTGTTCGACGCGCTGGAGGCATGGGCGGCCGCGGACGATGCCGGCATGCCGTTCGCGCACGACAGGCTGCCGCAGTTGCGCCGTGAGGCGCTGCTGCTGAAAACCAGCAAGGCCGGCGCGGGCCGCACCCCGGAATCGCCGCTGACGCATGCCATCGATGCCTACCTGCAGGCGCAGGACCGCGTCGACGCCTATCGCGAAGCGCGCCGCGTCGCCCTGCTGCATCGCCTGCGCGACGATGCCCGGGCACGGCTGATGCTGCGCAAACAGCAGCTGCGCGTTCAGACCTACGACGACCTGATCGACGGCGTCGCGGATGCGCTCGAAACGCCACATGCGGACGCCCTGGTGCAGCGCCTGCGGGCCCAGTATCGCGTCGCGCTGGTCGATGAGTTCCAGGACACCGATCCACGCCAGTGGCGCATCTTCGACCGCGTGTTCGGCAGCAGGAGTCCGCGGCCGGCGCTGTTCGTCATCGGCGATCCCAAGCAGGCGATCTACGGCTTCCGTGGCGGCGATGTGGAAACCTATCTCACCGCTCAGGCCAATGCCGTCGCCGCACCACCGCTGTCGCACAACTTCCGCTCGCGGCCGTCGGTGCTGCGTGCCATCGAAGCGTTGTACGCACAGGCCGGTCACGCCGCATTCGTCGATCCACGCATCCATTTCCATCCGGTCGCGCCCGGCGGCACACGTCACGATGACGACTTCCAGTGTCATGGCGCGGCCGCGCCCGCGCTGACCGTGTGGCGAGCGCCATCGCCGGCGCCCGGACCGGACGGCAAGGTCAAGCCCTGGGACGCAGGCACCTCGCGTGAACTGGCCACCGCTGCCTGCGTGGCTGCCATCCACCGCGTGCTGACGGATGCGCGCGCCGGCAACGCGACGATAGGAGGCAAACCCGTTCAGCCCGGCGATATCGCTGTGCTGGTCCGCACGCACCGGGATGCCACCCGCATCCGTGCCGCGCTGGCCGAGGTCGGCATTCCCGCGGTTGCCGCCGGCAAGCTCAGCCTGTTCGCCACGCCGGAAGCGCGCGAACTGCACGCGCTGCTGCGCACGTTGATGCACGGCGCGGACGACGGCCATCTGCGCGCTGCGCTGTCCACGGTCCTGCTGGGCGTGGATGCCGCCGGCATCGCCGCGCTCGAAACCGACGGCGATGCGATGCGCGGCTGGCAACAGCGCGCGCAGGACTGGCGCGAACGCCTGCATCGCGGTGGCCCGCTGGCGCTGGTCAACGACCTGTGCGCCGAGCACGCCCCGCGCCTGCTCGGCCTGCTCGACGGCGAGCGCAGGCTCACCAACTACCTGCAGACGGCCGAGATGCTGCAGGAAGCCGACGCGCGTACGCTCGGCCTGCCCGGCCTCGTCGACTGGCTGGCCGCTGCCATCGCCGATGCCCGCACCGCTACCGATGACGACGCGCAGCTGCTGCGGCTGGAATCCGATGCGCACCGCGTGCAGGTGGTGACGTTGCACAAGAGCAAGGGCCTGGAGTACCCGCTGGTGTTCCTGCCGTATGCGGGCATCGGCGGAAAGGCGCCCGATCCCGGCCAGCGCGTCGTCGTCACCGACACGGAGGGCCGCGTGCTGCACTGGAAGTTGCAGGAAGAGGTCTCCGGGTGGGGCGCGGCCAGAGCGCAATGGAGCGAGGCGCAGCGCGCCGAAGACGCGCGCCTGCTGTACGTCGGCCTGACCCGCGCCAGCCACGCGCTGTGGCTGGCGACGGGCGTCTTCTACCAGCACGCGCAGTCGCCGCTATGGGCGATGGTGCGCGATGCCGACGCCCTGCTGGCGCAGGACCCGGGTATCCGCATCGATCCCGCCGCACCGCCCGCCGAACTGCCGTGGTTGCCGCACGTGGCGGAGGGCGCGGTGCCGCCCGCCCGCGTCGCCCGGCGTTCCATCGCGCCCGACTGGTGGGTCTACAGCTTCACCCAGCTTGCGCATGCCGATGCGGGCCACGCCGTCGACGCTGCCTCCACCGAGGCCGACGGCGCGGCCGCGGACGAACCGGTGCAGCCGCCCGATGACGCAGACGCGTCCCCCGACATCACCGCCGACGCATACGACCCGCGCTTCAGTGGCAGCCGTTTCGGCAACGTGCTGCATGCGGCGCTCGAAGACACCCGCTTCCGCGCATGGGCGCAGTGGCAGGCGGGGGATGCGGCGCCGGAAGGCGAACATGCCGCCCTGCTCGCCGCGCTGCGCAGGGAAGGCTACGCGCAGGACGACCTGGCCGAGGGCGTCGCCCTGCTCACCTCGCTGGTCGGACGCACGCTGACCGTCGCGCTGCCCGAGGGTGGCGCATTGCATGCGCTGGGCGACGACGAGCGGCGTGCCGAAATCGAATTCCATTTCGCCCTTGCACCCACTGCCGTGCCGGCGTTGCTGGCGCTGCTGCACGAGCATGGCGTGGCGCGCGCGCGCCACGGGTTCGGCCTGCGCTCGCGGCTGGAAGGGTTGATGACCGGCAAGATCGACCTGACCTACGTGCGCGACGGGCGCTGGTACGTGCTCGACTACAAGTCCAACCGCCTGCCGCGCTACGACGCGCCCGCGCTGGCGACTGCGATGGCGCACAGCGAGTACGACCTGCAGGCCCTGGTCTACACCGTCGCGCTGCATCGCTGGCTGCGGTTCCGCCTGGGCGACGGCTACGACTACGCGCGCGATTTCGGCGGCATCCGCTACGTGTTCTGCCGCGGACTCGAACCCGCGCGCGATGCGTCGCTCGGTGTGCATGCGCAGCGCTTCGCGCCGGAACTCGTGCACGCACTCGACGCCTTGTTCGCCGGCCACGGGCAGGAGGCGGCCGCATGAGCCTGCTCGATACCCTGTTCCGCAACGGCCACCTGCCTACCCTGGACCACGCCCTCGCCCAGAGCCTGCGCCGGCTGGATGTGGCCACGCCCGACGACGTGCTCGCCGCCACCGCGCTGGCGTCGCTCGCCGTCGCCAAGGGCCATGCCGGTCTATCGCTGCGCGAGCCGCAGGCACTGCTCGACGCCGATACCCCCATCGACTGGCCATCCGTCGACGCGTGGCGTGCATGTCTCGCCGCGTCGCGCTGGGTGGCCACGCCGGACGATGCCGATGCGGTCGCCGACCCGCACGCGCCGCTGGTGCTGGAACACGACCTCCTCTACCTGCGCCGTTATCGCGAGTACGAACGGGCACTCGCGGCCGGCCTGCAACGCCTCGCCACGCAACCGGTGCCGGCAACCGGCGTCGATGCGCTCGCGCCTTTGTTCGCGCAGCTCTTTCCGCCGGCCGCGCACGATGTCCACCAGGCGCGTGCCGCCGCGCTCGCACTGCGCCATGCCCTGCTGCTGGTCACCGGTGGTCCCGGGACCGGCAAGACCACCACCACCGCGCGCCTGCTGGTGCTGCTGGCCGCACAGGCACGGTGCGCAGGCCGCGCCGCGCCACGCATCGCCTTGGCCGCACCTACCGGTCGCGCCGCCGAGCGCATGGCCGAAAGCGTCCGCCATGCGGTGCAAGCCTTGGCGGCGCAGGGCGTGGACGCCGACCTGCTCGCGACGCTGCCCACCACGGGCACCACCCTGCACCGCTTGCTCGGCACGATTCCGGATTCGCCCCGCTTCCGCCATCACGCCGACAACCCGCTGCCGTTCGACGTGGTGGTCGTCGACGAAGCCTCGATGATCGACCTGCCGCTGATGGCCAAGCTGGTAGACGCCGTCGCCGATGGCACGCGCCTGGTGCTGCTGGGCGATCCGGACCAGTTGCCGTCGGTGGAAGCAGGCGATGTGCTCGCTGCCATCCTGAGCGCGGCAGGGGATGGCAACGACATCGCCTTGCCGGATGACGAGGCGCTCCACCCGTTGCTGGGCGATGCTTCCCTCGCTGATCATCCGGCAAGCCTGGATCATCGACACAACCGCTTCGCCGGCATCCGCGTGCACCTGCAGCGCGGCTGGCGCCAGAGCGAAGCCCTGCAGCTCGCGCCGCTGGCCGCCGCCGTGCGCGAAGGCGATGCCTCCACGACGCTCTCGCTTCTGCGCAGCGACACGCTGGCCGGCGTGCAGTTCCACGAAGACCTGGCCGATCCGCTCGACATGCAGCGCGAACGCCTGCTGTCGCACTGGCGCGCGCTGGGCGAAGCCGCCACGCCCGCCGACGCGCTGGCGCTGTCCGCGCGCCTGCGCATCCTCACCGCCGTGCGTGAAGGCCCGCAGGGCGCGCGCACATTAAACGCCCGCATCGAGCGCCTGCTGGTGGAGGGCGGCAGCGGCCTGCAGCGTGCCGGGCAGGGCCACTTTCATGGCCAGCTGGTCATCGTTACAGAGAACAGCTATCGCCACCGTCTGTTCAACGGCGACATCGGGCTGTGTTTCCGCGATGCGCAAGGCGTGTTGCTGGCCTGGTTCCCAGGCGACACACCCACGCAGCCGCGCGCATTCCATCCCGCATCGCTGCCCGCGCACGAGTCCGCATTCGCCATGACCGTGCACAAGGCGCAGGGCAGCGAATTCGATGCGGTCTGGCTGCTGCTGCCCGCACGCGGCAACCGCGTGCTGTCGCGTGAACTCGTCTACACCGGCATCACCCGCGCCCGGCGCGAGCTGCACGTCGCCGGCAGCGAAACGGTGATCCGCGACGCACTGTCGCGGCATGCGAGCCGGTGGTCGGGGCTGGGGTGGCGGTTGGCGCTCCCACGCATCGCGTCGTAACGCCACAGCGCCGTGCAGCCGCATCGCACGTGCGTCGCAAAGCATGAACACGGGTTTGCGGTCACGCCCCCAAGGGCGTATACCTGTCATGGCTGACGGGCAGTCTCCTCCGCCGCCTCCCGCGGGCCGATTTCTCTCCCTCTCGGCTTCATCCACGCGACGCCCTGTCGCGCCGAGGAGAGATGCGTGTCCAAGCAGCACGTCCAGGTGTTCATTCTTCATCTTGGATCGCAGCAATCCATCGGTCCGGGCGACCTGCGGGTGATGTGGGCCACGGCCTGCGAGTCGCCGGACATCGCGGTGTCCCGCCGGCCGGCGACCCACGGTCACGCCACGGCACGGCCCTGCTTCGAGTTGTGGGCGGGCCGCCAGTTCCATCGCGCACCGGCAGAACGGCGCATGCGCGCGTTGCTGGAGTCGCGCGGCTTTCTTTTCACGTTGACGCATACCGCCCTGTAGGAGGGTGCATGACTTTTGATGTCGGGATCGGCAAGTGCCGGTCGGTGCAATCGGATTCGGTGGACGTATGGGTGGACGGTTCCATCGTCCGCCGGCTGGTGCCGGAAACCAAATGGCAGCGGGATGGAATAAGCGTGCTGCAAGTGCCGGTGAAGCTGTGCAGTGCGCGCCATCGGTTGGCGGCGGGCGAGGAGGTGTTCCTCGACACGGCGCTCATCACTGCGAACAGTGCGGGCAAGCTGGACGTCGACGGCAGCGGCGACTATGCCAAGGCACGCCTGTCGCTGCTGGTTCCCAATATCGACGCCACGCCCACGCCCCCGCCGCCCTCGCGCAAGGCGAGTTGGCGCTGACACGCCGGCCCTGCAGGCTGGCGCGCACGCGACCTTCGCCGTGTCGGCGGGCCCTGGAAGGAAAAGACGCTACCTGCAACGCCGACGCATCCCACGGAGGTCATGCCGACCTCTAGAATCGCGGCATGCCCGACGTCCTCCACGCCATCCGAGATGCCGCGTCCACCCTGCCCCACCTCGCCGGGTGGATCACGCTGGCCTGGCTGCTTTACCTGGTGCCGCTGTGTACCTGGATCATCCTGCAGAAGCGCGAACCGGTGGCCACGCTCAGTTGGCTGCTTTCCCTCGCGCTGCTGCCTTACGTGGGTTATTTGGTCTACTTCCTGTTGGGGCCGCAGCGCATCAAGCGGCATCAACTCCGGCGGACGCGCGCGCGCGAAGGCGTGGAGAGCTACGAGGTCTTCGCACCGGCTGACGGCAACAGCGCGGAACTGCCCATGCTGGCCCAGAAGACGACGGGACTGCCGCCTTCCACGGCCACCTCGGTGCAGCAGCTCGTGGACGGGTGCGCCACGTACAAGGCGATCCTGGATGCGATCGCCGCCGCGGAGAACCACATCCACCTGGAGTACTACATCTTCAACGGCGACCGTACCGGCCAGCGCATCCTCGAGGCGCTCGCGGTGAAGGCGCGCGAAGGCGTCAAGGTGCGACTGCTGCTGGACGCCGTGGGCTCGAACCGACTCAAGACCCGGGCCTTGCGCGCGTTGATCGATGCCGGCGGCGAGCACGCCTGGTTCCACCCTACCCGCTTCCGTCCCTTCACCCGTCCGTGGCTGAACCTGCGCACGCACCGCAAGATCGTGGTGGTCGACGGACGCATCGCGTTCACGGGCGGCATCAACGTCACCGACGATGAGGACGAGTCCCTCTGCGACGATGCATTCCGCGACCTGCACCTGCGCCTCGAGGGCGAGATCGTGCGCAGCATCCAGCAGGTGTTCGTCGAGGATTGGGTATATGCCACCGGCCAGCAGCGCAATGACTTCCAGGGCACGCGGCTGTGGAGCGCCAGCGATGCCAACGTGCGGGGCGGGATTGCGGTACAGGCACTGGTGTCGGGGCCGGATTCCGCATGGGAGCCCATCCATCGCACCAAGGTTGCGGCGATCCATGAGGCCAGGCAGCGCGTCTGGCTGGTCACGCCCTACTTCGTGCCGGGCGAAGCCGCGCGCATGGCGCTGACGTCTGCCGCGCTGGGCGGTCTGGACGTCCGCCTGGTGGTGCCCAAGACCAGCGATTCCCGGCTGGCGACGCTGGCCGCGCGGTCGTATTTCGACGAACTGCTCGCCGCCGGCGTGAAGGTCTACGAATACGGCCCACGCATGATGCACAGCAAGGCGCTGCTCTGCGACGACACGCTGGCCATCATCGGCAGCGCCAATTTCGACCACCGCAGCTTCCGGCTGAATTTCGAGATTTCCATGATGTTCCGCGACCGCGGCGTCGCCGGCACGCTGGGACAGTGGATGGAAGGCGAGATCGCCGCCAGTGAGCCGGTGCGCCTGCAGCGCGACCGCGCGCTCTGGCGCCATCGACTGCCCGAAGCACTGGCACGGCTGATGTCGCCCTTGCTGTGAAGCCGGTCGATGCCTGCCGCGCAACGGACGCGGTAATATTCCGCCACCAAGCCCCGGGGGTGGACGATGCACTGGCTCTTCCTGTTGATGGCGATCGGCTGCCTGTTCATGGCCGTGCGCACCACGTCTATGCCCTTGATGGTCGTCCTGATGCTGGTGTCGCTTTGCCTCTTCGTGGTCTGGATCATCGGGCGGCACGCGCGCAGGCTGGGTGAAACGCGCCGCGACGAATCGCTGATGATCGATCCGGCCGAGCTGCGCCGACTTCGCGAGATCGCGGAGGCGCGGCGCAATGCACCGCCGTCCGAACCGCCCGCACCGTGACCCTGCTCAGCGTCAACGTCAACAAGATCGCCGTCCTGAGGAATTCCCGCGGCGGCGATGAACCCGATGTTGTACGCGCGGCGCAGGCCTGCCTGGCAGCCGGCGCACATGGCATCACCGTGCATCCCCGGCCCGACCAGCGGCACATCCGTCCTGGCGATGTCGACGCGCTGGCGCGGCTGACGCGCGGGCACGGCGTCGAACTGAATCTGGAAGGCAATCCGTTCGCTCCGCCCCGCGACGGTTATCCCGGCTTCCTAGCGTTGTGCGACGCGGCCCGTCCTGCGCAGGCCACGCTGGTGCCGGACGGCGACAGCCAGATCACGTCGGACCATGGCTTCGATTTCGAACAGGATTCGGAACGCCTGCGCCCGCTGATCGCGGCACTCAAGGCGATGGGATGCCGGGTCAGCCTGTTCGTGGATGCCGGCTGCGCGGGACTCGAGAATGCGGCGCACATCGGCGCGGACCGCATCGAGATCTATACCGGCCCATTTGCCGAGGCGGCTTCGCGTGGCGATGCCGGCGATGCGCTCGAGCGCTGCAGGCGCACTGCCGAGCAGGCCCACGCGCTGGGCCTGGGCGTCAACGCAGGGCACGACCTCAGCCAGGACAATCTCGGCGGATTCCTTGCGGCGGTGCCCGGGGTACGCGAAGTCTCGATCGGCCATGCGCTGATCGGCGAAGCACTGTACGCCGGCCTGGACGCGACCGTGCGCCGCTACCTCGAGATCCTGAGCCAGGCCGAGGGCGTCGCGCGGGACTGAGCGGTGTCGATCCCGGCGACGCGCGCCGGGCGTCAGTTCCTCATCACGATGTTGCGCATGCCGCTGGCTTCGGCCTGCGACAGCGCGCTTACCAGTTGCTGGTAATCGGCGCTTTCCGACGCCTCCACCTGCAGCACGGTACGGGGGTCGGCCGTGAGCGCATCTTCCAGCCGCGTACGGAGATCGCCCAGCGCAACCGGACGGTCGTCCAGGGTGTAGTGGCCGCCGACGCCCACCTTGAGCACCAGATCGTTGGGCGGCTCGGCGTGCGTACCGGGAACCGGTTGCGGCAGGAGCGTCTCGATGGGGCGTGACAGCATCGGCGCCGTCACCATGAAGATCACCAGCAGGACCAGCATCACGTCCACCAGTGGCGTGATGTTGATGTCGGCGAGTTCGGAACGGCTTGCAGGAGCGGAGAACGCCATGGCACACCTCCTTCTGTCGGGGACCGTGCCCCTGACGCTACGCCCGCGCTTCCAGGGACGCAAGAGGGTCCCTGTCCGCCCTCCGGAACGAAGAACGCCGCCCCGGAGGGCGGCGTTCGAGAGCGTACCGCTGCTCGTTTCGCGATTACTGCACGAAACCGATCTTCATCATCTGCGCATTCTTCGCAGCAGCCAACACCTTGGCCATCACTTCGTAATGCGCGTCCGACTTGGCTTCGATGCGCAGCTCCGGCTGGTTGGTCGGATCGCGCTGGACTTCGTCTTCCATCTTGCGCTGGAGGTCGGCCACGTTGGTCGGGCTGTTGTTCCAGTACACCGTGTTGTCCGACTCGATGCGCAGGTCGATCGGCGGCGGCGGCTCGCGTACCTGCGGCGGCGGGTTGATCACACGCTGCGGCAGGGCCACCTCGATCGGGTACGTCATGATCGGTGCGGTCACGATGAAGATGATCAGGAGCACCAGCATCACGTCCACCAGGGGCGTGACGTTGATGTCGGCCATGGGGCCCTTGCTACCACCACTGCTGAATGCCATGGCTTACTGCCCCTTCTCTTTCGTGGCCACGTAGCCGATATCGAGCATGCCCTGGCCTTGCGCGATCTTGGTGACTTCCGCGATGGTGCCCATCTTGGTCGTCTTGTCGCCACGCAGGTTGAGCTTCGGCTGCGGCTGCAACTGGGCCACGCTCGACAGGCGCGATTCCAGGATTTCCTTGCTGACCGGCTCGTCGCCCCAGAACAGGTCGCCATTGTCCTTGACGGAAATGGTGATCGGCGGGGTCTTGGGGGCGGTCTTTTCGTCCGGATTCTGGACGAGGTTCGCTTCGGGCAGCTCGATCTTCACCTTGTGCGACATCAACGGCGCCGTGATGATGAAGATGATAAGCAGCACCAACATCACGTCCACGAGGGGCGTGACGTTGATCTCGGCCATCGGGCCACCGCTATTACCACTACTGAAAGCCATGACGGGCTCCGTCTAGAACGTTGCGTTGACTGCTTGTACCGCCGGCTCAGCGAACGCGCGAGCCGGTGGCGAAGAAGTCGTGCAGGTCGTGCGCGAACGTATCGAACTTGGCGATGACGGCCGCGTTCGTCTTGCTGAAGAAGTTGTAGGCGAACACGGCCGGGATGGCGACGAACAGACCGATGGCGGTCATGATCAGCGCTTCACCCACCGGGCCGGCAACGGCGTCGATCGAGGCCTGGCCGGTCGCACCGATGCGGATCAGGGCGCCATAGATGCCCCACACCGTACCCAGCAGACCCACGAACGGCGCGGTCGCACCGACGGTGGCGAGCAGCGTCATGCCGCCCTGCAGGTTGGTGCTCTCGCGGGTCACGGCCTGGCGCAGGGCGCGGTCCACGAACTCCGAGCGGCTCAGGGTCTCGCCCGAACCTTCCGAACGCTGGTGGTGCGCAGCGGCCTGGGCGGCGTCGAGGGCGATCTTGGAGAACGGCTCGTTCTTCGGCTGCTCTTCCATCAGGCGGATGGCGTCCTGCGCATTCGGGGTTTCCCAGAAGGCGCTGGTCACGCGGTCAGCCTGGCCCTTCAGGCGGGTGCTGCGGAGCACGTTGATGACCGTCCAGTACCAGGACATGGCCGACATGATCACCAGGGTGAGCAGCACGACCCAGGAGACGATGAACTCGCCGGGCTTACTGACCATCTCGCTGATCATGTGCTCGAAGCCCATCTGCGACAGGGCATTCGCGGCGTTGTTGCCCCCGGCGGCGGCGGCGAAAAGGGTTTCCTGCAGCATGACGCTTACCTTTATTTAAGTGTTGATTGAGGGTGGTGCGGGTTTCTTGCGTTGGAATCTGTCGATGCCTGGCGGCATCAGCCGCCCATGTTGAAGTCCACGGGCACGCGGACGCGGCCTGCGGCCTTCTGGCCATTGACGACGGACGCGTTGAAGCGCCATTTGCGTGCGGCTTCCATGGCAGCACGATCGAGATCGCGGTTGCGGCTGGACTTTTCCACCGACACATTGGTGACGTTGCCGTTCGCGTCCACGTCGATGATCAGGATGACCGTGCCTTCGATACCCGAGCGCGCAGCGGCCGGCGGGTAGCGGGGCGGATTCATGTTCTTGGACGAGATGTCGACGCTGGCGCCGATGTCCGGCGTCGGCGACGGCGGTGCGGGCGGCGACGGCGGGCTGACGATGTCGGTCGGACGCGGTTCGGCGATGTCCACGGGCGGTGCTTCCGGCGGGGGAGGCAGCGGTGTGGTCTTGGGCGGCGCGAGGTTCTTGACCGGCGGCGGCGGCGTGTCCTGCTTCGGCGGCGGCGGCGGCGGCGGCGGCGGGGGAGGCGGGGCGTCGACGATCACCACCGAGGTGCGACGTTCCTGCTCCTTCTCCGCCGGCGGGGCGACGGCCGGGATCAGCAAGGCCAGCAGCGCGGCTGCGTGCAATGCGATCACAAAGGCAATACCGATGATACGCGGCCAGTTGAGGCTGTTGTCCTCTTCCTGTTCCCGGTACCTGTTGATGACCAGTTGTTCAGCCATGCGCCAATTAACTCAAGGTTGATACGGGCACCGGGGCGCCTCGTTGATTCTGGATTCCGCCGGCCGTTTTGCGCGGCGGAATCCCCAGCTTATACCAATCCGACGCCCGGTTGCCATTATCCGTACGGATTTTTGGCCTACGGTGTCACTGGATCACGTCACTTAAGCGCGAGGATCTTCTTCGCGTCTTCCGGCTTCTTCAGTCCCTTGTTCAAGGCCGCCTGCGCAGCGGTCTTGGCTTCGGGGATGCGGCCTTCCTGCCAGAGCACGCGGGCCAGGTTGAGGTAGGTCTCGCCATCCTTCGCAAGCGGGGCGGCCTTCTGCCACGCCTCGATGGCCTGGGGGACCTGTTCGGAGTAGTAGTACGCCTGTGCCAACGCAAGATACGTCTGGTAATCCTGCTTCAACAGACCCTTCTGCAGGCCCTCGTTGACGACGGAGATCACGTCCTTCTCCTTGCCGTCCATATTGGCGTAGGTGATGTACAGCTGGCGGTATTCCTTCTCGTCCGTCAGCTGGCCGGCAGCGCGCAGCTTTTCCAGGATCGCGGCGGCCTTGTCGAACTGGTCGGCCTGCTGGTAGGTCGCGACCAGGTTCATCTGCGACTTCTTGTCGGTCGGGTTCTTGGCTGCCTGCTGCTCGGCCAGCTTGACGGCTTTCTCCAGCTGGCCCGCTTCGTTATAAGACGCCAACAGCAGGCTGTACCAGCTGTCCTTCGGCTCCGGAGTGGCGGCGATGGCCTTTTCCAGCACCGGAATGGCTTCGGCGAACTTTTCCGTCTGGTAGAGCGCCTGGCCCTTCATGATGAGGTCTTCCGGACGCGACGACTTAGTCTCGGTCAGGTAGCGATCGAGGTTGGCCATGCCCGGCTCGAACTCGTCATCCTGCAACTGCAGCTGGGCCAGCATCATCATGGACTGGTAATGACCGTTGTTGTCCAGTGCGTTGAGATCGACGGCCTGCCGCAGCAACTGCTTCGCGGTCGCCATGTCGTCGAGGTTGTAGGCAGCCTGCGCGCCAAGCTGCGCGGCCATCGCCTTGTCGTAGTCGTTGGCATTGGGCTCGGCCAGCAGATCCTTCGCGAGGGTCAGCGTCTCGGTGTCGTTGTCTTCCTTTTCATAGGCCTTGAACAGCTTGCTGAGCTTGCCCTGGGCCTTGCTCGAACCCTTGGCCTTGGGCTCCTCGCGGGTCGCGTCCGGATAACGCACTTCCGGCTTGGCGCTGTTCTTGCGTCCACTGCGTTCTGCGGAGCGGGCGTCATACGCCACGGCGTCGGCAACGACGGCGCCACCAAAGGCGGCCAGCAACATCAGGCTGAGGAGAGTCTTCTGGGGCGTGCGGTGCTTCATGTCTAAACCTCGTGGGGACAAGCAGAAGGCGGTTCACCCGTCCCCTCTGCGTGCGGGGCCGGCAAAACTAACAGAAACCAAGCGAAGGCGGATACTGTTTCACGTGCTGCTGCGCAGCAATACCGGCGCGTGTGTCAGCCGCATTTCGGCGCGTTTCCGGCCTTCCTGGCCGCCTCGTACGTGGGCACGAGGGAAGGGGCATCGCGCTCGAGCTCGCGGATGCGGTTGGCGGGGTCGGGGTGGGTCGACAGCCATTGCGGCGAGCGTCCTCCGCTGGCGGCCATCATGTTCTGCCACAGGCCTACCGCTTGGCGCGGATCGAAGCCGGCCTGCGCCATCAGACGCTGGCCGACGACGTCGGCCTCGCTTTCCTGTGTTCGGGAACCGGGCAGCAGGAACGCCGCCTGCGCGGTCATGCCGCCGAGCTGGTTCACCGTACTGGCGGCACCCTCACCGTAGCGAGCGCCGGCCAGCGCGCCGAGCACACCCAGACCCGCCTGCGCGCCCATCTGCCGCGTGATGCGTTCTTCATGGTGTCGTGCGATCACATGGCCGATTTCATGTCCCAGCACGGCAGCAAGCTGGTCCTGGTTCCTGGCGACGGTGAAGATCCCGGTATTCACGCCGACCTTTCCGCCCGGCAGGGCGAACGCATTCGGCTCGCTGTCGGTGAAGACCGCAGTCTCCCACGCAACGCCGCGCTGCTCCGGTGGCAGCTGGCGGACGAGGGCGTTCACCACGCAAGTGACGTAGGCGTTCTGGCGTGCATCACGGTTGAGGGTCTCCTTCGCCTTGGTCTCGGCGAAGGCCTGTGCGCCCAGCTGGTCCAATTGGGCCTGGGAAACACCGCCGACCATCTGGGTGCGTCCCGTCGGCGACGTCGTGGTAGCGCAGGCGGCAAGGCCCAGCACCATGGCGGTTCCGAGAATCTGGCATTTCATGCTCGCCCCCCTGCGATATTGCGTGCGACCAGAGTCTGGGCAAGCCCGTCTTAAACTTTTGTCAATCACATTAGACGGATGCGTCGCCGTACACCTGCAAGACAGCCAGCGCTATCGCATTGTTCAGGATGTGGGCAGCGATGGGCGCCCATAGCGTCCCCGTGCGGCGATACACCCAGGCGAAGATGCCGCCCATACCGGCGTACACCGCGATCAGGAACAGCGTGCTGCCCGCCGGCTTGCCGTTGAGGCCGGGCAATTCGTGGACCAGGGCAAACACCAGGCTGCTGAGCACCAGACCCAGCATGGGCCATCCGGCCTGCCACAGCCTTCCAAACAGGACGCGCCGGAACAGCAGTTCTTCGTAGAGCGGTGCCAGGACGACTGCGAACAACGCAAGGAACAGCGGGTAGCGTGCGAAGCCGTCCTTGATCAGGTCCAGGTTGCTCGGTTCGAGGTCCAGACCCAGCCACAGGCGGCCCGCCGCACTCATCAGCGTACTGAAGAGGAATGTGGCCAAGCCGGCGACAAGCGCCCAGATCCACGTGCGGGCGTTACGCAGGCGGTCCAACGACACGCGGCGTTCGGCCCGCGTGGCCCGGCGTCGCCACAGGTAGAGCACCAGGGCCGTGCCGCCGGTGCTGACGAGCGTCATGACGATCAGGAACAGGACCGGAGGCGTTCCGATTTGCGCCTGCAGTGCCTGTGCATCGGGCGTGCCCCCGGCTTGCTGCGCGAGCCGGATGCCTCGCCACGCCGCCCAGCCGAACAGGCCCAGCATCAGCGTCGAGAACGACAGCGCGATAGCGAGCGCCACATCGATGGCGAACGCGGGCAGCACGCTGCGCAGCGGCAGTGTGGACCGCGTCGCATCCAGCGCGCCGGACGGGGAGGGCACGTCGCTCATCCGTGCAGCGTCAGACGTCGAGGTTGGCGACCTTCAGCGCGTTGTCTTCGATGAACTCGCGCCGCGGCTCGACGACATCCCCCATCAGCGTGCTGAAGATCTGGTCGGCGGCGACCGCATCTTCGATCCGCACCTGCAACAGGCGACGCGTTTCGGGATTGACCGTGGTGTCCCACAGCTGCTCGGGGTTCATTTCACCCAGGCCCTTGAAGCGCTGGATGCTGCGACCCTTCTTGGCCTCTTCGAGCAACCACGCCTGCGCCTCGGCGAACGTCGCCACCGGCTGCGCCTTGTTGCCGCGCACGACTTGCGCGCCATCGCGGACCAGGCCATGCAGCAGTGCGGCGGCTTCGCGCAGCGGACGCAGTTCGCCGCTCTCGAACGCCGACAGCGACAGCACCTGCACCAGTTCCTCACCCATGTGGCGACGGGTGGACAGCAGGGCAGCAGGGCGCTGTTCGTTCGCCGGCTGCAGCGTCAGTGCATAACGCGCACTGCCGATGCTGCCACGGTTGAGCTTGGCTTCCAGCGCGGCCAGTTCATGCCGCTCGTCGATGTTCTGCTGCAGGTGTTCGGCATCGAGCGGCGTGAAGTCGATCAGCGACTCCAGCAGCACCGGATCATAGCGGTGCGCGTTGCGCGCAATCGCGTCACGCGCGGTGCTGAAGACGAGCAGCAGTTTCTCAAGCGCCTCGCCGGAAATGGGCGGCTCGCCGTTCGCCGGAATCAGCGATGCGCCTTCCACCGCATTGTTCGCCAGGTAGACGTTCAGCGCCGCGTCGTCCTTCAGGTAGAGCTCCTGCTTGCCCTGCTTCAGCTTGTACAGCGGCGGCAGGCCGATGTAGACATGGCCGCGCTCGATGAGCTCCGGCATCTGCCGGTAGAAGAACGTGAGCAGCAGCGTGCGGATGTGCGAACCGTCGACGTCGGCGTCGGTCATGATGATGATGCGGTGGTAGCGCAGCTTGTCCGGGTTGTACTCGTCCTTGCCGATGCCGGTGCCGAGCGCGGTGATCAGCGTCCCGACTTCGGCACTGGCGAGCATGCGGTCGAAGCGCGCGCGTTCCACGTTGAGTATCTTGCCGCGCAGCGGCAGCACCGCTTGGTTCTTGCGGTTGCGACCCTGCTTGGCGGAACCGCCTGCCGAGTCACCCTCGACGATGAAGAGCTCGGACAGCGCCGGATCCTTCTCCTGGCAGTCGGCCAGCTTGCCGGGCAGGCCGGCGATATCCAGTGCACCCTTGCGGCGGGTCAGGTCGCGCGCCTTGCGGGCGGCCTCGCGGGCGCGGGCGGCGTCGACGATCTTGCCGGCGATTGCGCGGGCCTCGTTGGGGTGCTCCTGCAGGAACTCCTCCAAACGTGCACCGAACGTGCTCTCAACGACCGGCCTGACGTCGGAACTGACGAGTTTTTCCTTGGTTTGCGAGGAGAAACTCGGATCCGGCACCTTCACCGACAACACGGCGATCATGCCTTCGCGCATGTCGTCGCCGGACAGGTTCACCTTCGCCTGCTTGGCGATGCCGCTCTGTTCGATGTAGTTCGTCAGCGTGCGCGTCAGCGCGGCACGGAAGCCGATCAGGTGGGTACCGCCATCCTTCTGCGGGATGTTGTTGGTGAAGCAGAACATCGTTTCCTGGTAGGCGTCGGTCCACTGCAGTGCGACTTCCACCGTGATGCCATTCTGCTCGCCACTGACCGAGATCACGTTCGGATGCAGCGGTGTCTTGAGGTGGGCGAGGTGCTCCACGAAGCTGCGGATACCGCCTTCGTAGTGGAAATCGTCGCGACGGCCTTCGCCCCGCTCGTCGACCAGCACGATCTTCACGCCGGAATTCAGGAACGACAGCTCGCGCAGACGGCGGGCCAGGATGTCGTAGTGGAATTCGACGTTGCCGTGGAAGGCCGTTACCGACGGCCAGAAGCGGAGCGTGGTGCCGCGCTTGCTCGTGCTTTCGACCTGGGTCAGCGGGACCAGCGCGGCGCCGTTGCTGTATTCCTGACGATAGTGGAAGCCGCCCTGGAAGATGTCCAGCTGCAGTTTCTCGGACAGGGCGTTGACCACGCTGACGCCCACGCCGTGCAGGCCGCCGGACACTTTGTAGCTGTTGTCGTCGAACTTGCCGCCCGCATGGAGCACCGTCATGACGACTTCAGCGGCGGACACCTCGCGACCGAGCTTGGCGCTCATCTGCGCATGCTGGCCTACCGGGATGCCGCGTCCGTTGTCGGAGACCGAGACCGACCCGTCTTCGTGGATCGTCACCGCGACATGGTCCGCGTGGCCGGCCAACGCCTCGTCGATGGAGTTGTCGACCACTTCGAACACCATGTGGTGCAGGCCGGTGCCGTCGTGCACATCGCCGATGTACATGCCGGGGCGCTTGCGGACCGCTTCCAGGCCCTCCAGCGCGGTAATGCTGTTGGCGTCGTACGTATTGCCGTTCGGTGCAGAAGAGGTCGTTTCGTCGGTCATTCGCTTCGTGTCGGCTGCATGGCGGGGCAGGCGCCACCGGGTCGGTAGGCGCCCTGCGCAGGCCAGGGGATCAATGCGGAATTATAGCACTGGTGCGTACTTAGACCCGGTTCAAGGGGTGATGAGGCGCTCCACGCCCCCTTGTTCCACGTGGAACAGAGCAGGTGCCACATCGCTTTCGACAAGCCCGACCGGCGGTTCGGTACCGGTAATGAAGACCTGGGCACTGCTGGCGAGCAGACGCGCCAGAATTCGACGCTGGTGGTGCCGGTCCAGTTCGGACGCAAGATCGTCCAGCGCGATGACGGGCCACTCACCGCGTCGACGGGCGAAATCCTGTGCCTGTGCCAGCAGGCAGGACAGGGCGGTCAACTTGGCTTGGCCCCGGGACAGCGTCTCGCGCTGGGGCAGCGCGCTGTAGTCGATCCGCCAGTCCGCACGGTGCGGACCCACGGTCGTATAGCCGGCCGCACGATCCCGCTCCCGGGCGAGCAGCAGTGCGTCCGCCAGAGACAGCTCATGCCGGCGCCATCCGGGCAGGAAGTGCAGCGACGCGTTTCCCAGTGACGGCGCCAGTTCGCCCACGACGGACGACAGATCATCCTGGAGCGCATCCAGATATCCCTGACGGTGTCGGGTCAGGGGCTCGCCCGCCTCGGCCAGCTCGTGGTCCCACGCGTCGAGCTGTCCACCGCCGCTTCCCGCCTTGAGCAGGCTGTTCCGTTGTTTCAGGGCACGTGCATAGCGCCGCCAGAGGGGAAGAAAGCCCCCCTCGCGCCCCTGTTCCACGTGGAACAGCCCCCAATCCATGAAGCGGCGCCTGGGCTCCCCGCCCCCTGTGACGAGGGCATGGCTTCCCGGCTCAAAACTCACGACCGCCAAGGCCGCACAGAGATCACCCAACTGGGTAACGGTCTCTCCGTCCAACCGGCCCGTCCATGTCTGCCCGCTATGGCGCAGGCCCGCTCGGCGTTGGCGCCCTTGGCTGGCTTCCCGCCACTCGACGAAGACCTCGACCGCATCGGATCCAGTACGGACCAGACCGTCCCGTACACGCCCCCTGAAGCTGCGTCCGTATGCCATCAGATGCAGCGCTTCCAGCAAACTGGTCTTGCCGGCACCGTTGTCGCCCGTGATGAGGTTGATGCCAGCCTCGGGGGCCAACGAGACCCGCTGGAACCGCCGCAGGCCACTGGCCTCCAGTCGCGTTACCTGCACGACGGGTCCGCACGCGCAGTGGATGCCTCGGAGTGCTCGCACGAATCTGACAACGACGAGGGCGGGGAGAGGCTAGGAGGCATGCCGAATTGTAGCCCGCGAACCCGCCGCGGCTAGCGACAGGCCTCGGCCGAAGGCCTCCTGAAACGAGATCGCCCGACACGGGGGTCGGGCGATTGATGTTCCACGTGAAACAAGAGGTGTCAGAGACGCAACGGCATGACCACGTGGCGGGACTTTTCGCTGCTCGCCTCACGGACGAGCGCAGAGGAGTTGGCGTCCCTAAGCTGCAGGACCACATGCTCATCGCGCAATGCCGACAGCGCGTCCAGCAGGTAATTCACATTGAAGCCGATAGCCAGGCCATCGACCTTCGTATCCGCCTCGATCTCTTCCTGGGCTTCTTCCTGTTCGGGATTGTGCGCGCTGATCTTCAGCTGGCCGGGCGATACCTCGACCCGCACACCGCGGTATTTCTCGTTGGACAGGATCGCGGCGCGCTGCAGGGCGGCCCGCAGCACTTCGCGGTCCAGCAGCACTTCGCGGTCCGCGCCGATCGGAATCACCGCCGCATAGTCGGGGAAGCGGCCGTCGATCAGCTTCGAGGTGAAGGTGACATCGTCGCGCTTCACGCGGATATGACTGCGTCCGACCTCGAGCTCCAGCGCGCGGTCACCGCCTTCCAGAAGCCGCTGCAGCTCGGTCACGCCCTTGCGCGGCACGATGATCTGGCGCTTGCCGACCGGCGCGCCGTCCAGCTGCGACTCGCACATCGCCAAGCGGTGACCATCGGTGGCGACGCAACGCAGCGTGCGCTCGCTGAGGTCGAACAGCAGGCCGTTGAGGTAATAGCGCACGTCCTGTTGGGCCATCGCGAACGACGTGCGTTCGATGAGCTCCTTCAGTGTCGCTTCCGGCACTTCGATGCGTTCGGTCGCTTCGACCTCATCTACGGACGGGAAATCGTTGGCCGGCAACGTCGCCAGAGTGAACCGGCTGCGGCCTGCCTGGACGGTGACCTTGTCGCCGCTCTGGCTGACGGTCACCTTGCTGCCGTCAGGCAGTGCGCGAACGATGTCGAACAGCTTGCGGGCGGGGATCGTCGTCTCACCGTCCTGCGCGTCATCGACCGCACTGCGGGAAATCATCTCGACCTCAAGGTCGGTACCCGTCAACGAGAGCTGCCCGTTCTGTACCTGCACCAGGAAATTCGCCAGGACCGGCAACGTCTGCCGGCGTTCGACCACATTGACCACCTGGGCCAACGGCTTGAGGAAAGCTTCGCGCTGCAGACTGAAACGCATGAGTGTGGGAGCCCCTTCGCTTTGGATTTTCAAGACTAAAAGCTTAAAAGCTGGTGGTGGTGGTAGGGCCCGAAACCCGGGAAAACCTACGTAACCCCATGAATCTATTGTTTTTTTATCACCTGCAACCCAGTGGACAGGCGCCCTGCAGGCGATGGTGAAACCTGTGGACAACTTTACGCCCGGAAACCACGCACATCTTATCCACAGAAGGTGAGCGTACTTGCCCACGATGTTATGCGTTGCTCGTCCCCATCGCCTTGCCTACAGTGACCGCAACGGCGAGGAAGACGACGTGCGACACCATGGGAGCCGGCACGTCGGATACAACCCCGCCTGTCCTGCCTGCTTGCGAAGAGCGGTACCGGCTCTTCGCGGTCATATCCTCCTGCCGATATCTCCACACGTTGCAACGACGAGGGCTGGTCCGCCTACTCGCTGAGCTTGCGGATCAGCTTGTCCCAGTCCTCCCGCAACTTGCCATCCGTTTCCATGAGGGTGCGGATCTGGCGGCAGGCGTGCAGCACGGTCGTATGGTCACGGCCGGCGAACGCATCGCCGATTTCAGGCAGGCTGTGTTCGGTCAATTCCTTCGCCAAGGCCATCGCCACCTGTCGTGGACGCGCGAGTGAACGCGTGCGCCGCTTGGACAGCAGGTCCTTGATTTGCAGACCGTAGTAGTCTGCCACGGTCTTCTGGATATTGGGGATGCTGATCGCCTGCTGCTGCGCGCGCAGCAGGTCGCGCAGCGTTTCCTGGGCGAACTCGGTGGTGATCGCGCGGCCGGTGAAGTTGGCACGGGCGGCCAGCGTGTTGAGGGCGCCTTCCAGGTCGCGCACGTTGCTGCGCATCTTCTTGGCCAGCAGGAACGCGACGTCGTCCGGGATCTGCGCACCGCGCTCGTGCGCCTTGGCCAGCACGATGGCCGCACGCGTCTCGAAATCCGGCGGGTCGATCGCCACGCTCAGCCCCCAGGCCAGGCGCGATTTCAGCCGCGGTTCCAGGCCTTCCACCTCGCGCGGGTAGCGGTCGCAGGTCAGGATGATCTGCTGGCGGCCGTCGAACAGCGCGTTGAAGGTGTGGAAGAACTCTTCCTGCGTGCGGTCCTTGCCGGCGAAGAACTGGATGTCGTCGATCAGCAGTGCGTCGACCTGCTGGAAGCGACGCTTGAACTGGTCCATCGACTTTTCGATCAGCGCCTTGGTCATGGCGCTGAAGAACTGTTCGCTGCGCAGGTACAGCACGCGCGCATTCGGATTCTGCCGGCGCATCTCGTTGCCGGCAGCGAACATCAGGTGGGTCTTGCCCAGGCCGGTGCCGCCGTACAGCAGCAGCGGGTTGTGGGCGCGGTCGCCCGGCTTCTGCGCGGCCTGCCACGCGGCGGCGCGGCCCAGCTGGTTGCTGCGGCCCTCGACGAAGTTGTCGAAGGTGTAATGCATGTCCATGTTGCCGGCGAACGGTTCGGCCGGTGCGGCCGTGCTCGCGGTGCCTGCCGTCGGCGCGCTGGCCGTCTCCGGTGCCCTGCTGCGCGAGCCGATTTCCAGCGAGACGTCGTCGTGGCCGGCGAAATAGTCCAGCAGCTCGCGGATGCGACCCAGGTAGCGCTCGCGGACCTGTTCGACGATGAACGCATTCGGCGCGTACAGCACCATCGCGTTGCTGCGCTGCTCGGCCTGCAGGGGCTTCAGCCAGGTGTGTACATCCTCGGCCGGCAATTCGGCTTCCAGGCGTTCGAGGCAACGGGGCCAGGCATCCATCAGGTGGAACAACTCGCGAGTGGGGGCGAACACGCCATCCCGCATTGCCGGAGGCAGCGCGGGACGGAATCCATGGGGTCGGCCAGACTACCACCCCCGTCGGAACCCGCCAACGATCCTGTGTATAAGATGTGGATGAACGCGGGGAACCGCCTGCGGCGACGGTCCGCGCAGGACGCACGCATCGAAAGCACACGGGGAGTTGACCGTAACCCGGCGGTTCCTATAGAATTTCCGGTTCTTTCCACCCGAACACGCACGAGGGCCCCATGGCCACCAAGCGCACTTACCAACCCAGCAACCTCAAGCGCAAGCGCGACCATGGTTTCCGTGCCCGTATGGCCACGGCCGATGGCCGCAAGATCCTGGCCCGTCGCCGTGCCAAGGGCCGCAAGCGCCTGACCGCCTGATGGCTTGGCCGTCTAACGACGGCCAGCATCCATGCGTTCCCTGTATCGAAAGGAGCCCGCCCGTCCACGAGCGGGCTTCTTGCTGAAATGAGCACGGCTTTTCCGCGCAGCGCACGGGTACGCGCAAGCGCCGACTATGCGCGCGTGTTCGACCAGGCCCGCCGCACGTCCGATCCGCTGATGAGCCTGCACTGGCTGCCGGGCGACGTGCCCGCGCGTCTGGGCCTGGCGGTATCCCGCAAGGTCGATACCCGTGCCGTCGGCCGCAACCGCATCAAGCGCCAGCTGCGCGAACACTTCCGTCGCCTGCGCGCCTCGCTGCCGGATGGCGACTACGTCGTGGTCGCCCGTCCGCCCGCGGCGAAAGCCGATTCCTCGCTGCTGCGCGCGACCTTCGAGCGCGTGCTGGCGCGCGCCGGCGCATTGCCGGCACCGGCACCGGGCGGCACAATGCCGCCGGGCTTGAATTCGCCTGCGCCGCCTCCCACTCCTTCTTCTCCGACCAAACCGGTTTCCGACGCCGGTTGAGACTGCCTGCCTGATGAACCAGACCCGTGTATTCCTGATCTTCGCCTGGCTGATGGTGGCGACCCTGTTGTGGCTGGAATGGAACAAGGCAGCGCCCGCGACCCCGACGGTCGCCACGCAGGCCACCGCGCCGGCGGGCAGTACCGTCCCCGCGCCGGTAGCGGCGAGCGCGCCGGCGTCGGGCAGCGTCCCCAGTGCGCCCGCCGCGGCGCCTGCGCCAACGGGCGCTCCGAAAGGAGCGGCGGGACCGCGCGTCACCGTCAGGACCGACGTACTGAGCCTGGTGCTGGACGGCGGCAGCGTGCTGCAGGCCGACCTGCTGCACTACCCGCAGAGCAAGACGCCGGGCAGTGGCCCGGTGCGTCTCTTCAGCGAAGACCCGCAGCATTTCTACGCGGCGGAAAGCGGCTGGGTCAGCAGCGGCTCCAAGGCGCCTGACCACCACGCGTTCGTCCCCGAACAGGGCGCGCGCGACGTGGCGCTGGCGCAGGGCGCGGACAGTGTCAGCGTGCCCTTCATCTGGCAGGGATCGGACGGCGTGACCATCCGCCGTACCTACACCTTCAAGCGCGCCAGCTACGAGATCGAAGTCCGCGACCAGGTAGTCAATGCCGGCACCGGTACATGGCAGGGCATGGTCTATCGGCAGCTGCTGCGCACGCCGCCGCAGGTCAAGAGCGGCATGACCAATCCCGAGTCCTTCAGCTTCAACGGCGCCACGTGGTGGGACGGTAGCTACCAGCGCCGCAAGTTCAACGAGGACTACCTGGAAGACGGCCGCGTCAATGCGCAGGTGAAGGGTGGGTGGATCGCCATTCCTCAACACCACTTCTTCAGTGCGTGGATTCCGCAGGCCGACGACACCACCACCATCTCGCTCGACAACCCAGACAACGGCACGCGCGCGCTGATCCGCGAGATGGGTCCGGGCGTCAACGTCAGTCCCGGCCAGCAGGCCACCACCACCGCACGCCTCTGGGTGGGTCCGAAGCTGGTCGACAAGATCCATGCGATCAACGCGCCCGGCATCGACCGGGTGGTGGACTACAGCCAGTTCGCGATCCTGGCGATGCTGGGGCAGGGCCTGTTCTGGGTGCTGAACTTCCTCCACGGCTTCATCGGCAACTGGGGCTGGTCGATCATCGGCCTGGTGATCCTGGTGAAGCTGGCGCTGTATCCGCTGTCCGCTGCGCAGTACAAGAGCTTCGCCAAGATGCGCAAGTTCCAGCCGCGCATCCAGCAGCTGAAGGAGCGCTACGGCGACGACAAGCAGAAGTTCCAGGTCGCCATGATGGAGCTGTACAAGAAGGAGAAGATCAACCCGATGGGCGGCTGCCTGCCGATCCTCGTGCAGATGCCGGTGTTCCTGGCGCTGTACTGGGTGCTGGTGGAAACCGTCGAACTGCGCCAGGCGCCGTGGTTCGCGTGGATCCAGGACCTCACCGCGCGCGATCCGTACTTCATCCTGCCGGTACTCAACATGCTGGTGATGTGGTTGACGCAGAAGCTGACGCCGGCGCCGGGCATGGATCCGATGCAGCAGAAGATGATGCAGTTCATGCCGCTGGTGTTCGGCGTGATGATGGCGCTCTTCCCGTCGGGCCTGGTGCTGTACTGGGTGACCAACGGCGCGCTGGGCCTGCTGCAGCAGTGGTGGATGACCAAGCGCCATGGCGAATCGGCGACGCCGCCGAAGGCCGCGACCGCGAAGTAAGCCGCACCGCTCGCCGTGCCACGAAGCCCGCCCTCCGGCGGGCTTCGTGTTTCCGCTACCCTTGAAGCGCTTCCACGAACCCGCACCATGACGCCAGCGCAGGACACCATCGTCGCGATCGCCACGCCGCCGGGAGCGGGCGGCGTCGGCATCGTTCGGCTGTCGGGGCCGGCGGCGCAGGCGATCGCGGCGACGATCTGCGTACGCGCGCTGTCGCCGCGCCGCGCCTGCCACGTCCACTTCCGTGATGCCGATGGCGGCACGCTGGACGACGGCATCGCGCTGTCGTTTCCCGGTCCGGCAAGCTTCACCGGCGAGGATGTCGTGGAACTGCAGGCGCACGGCAGCCCGGTCGTACTGCAGCAGCTCGTTGCCCGGGCCTGCGCGCTCGGCGCCCGGCCGGCGCGGCCCGGCGAGTTTTCCGAACGCGCGTTCCTCAACCACAAGTTCGACCTCGCCCAGGCGGAAGCGATCGCCGACCTCATCGCCGCCGCCGACGCGCGCGCGGCCCGCGCCGCCCGGCGCTCGCTTGACGGCGTGTTCTCCGAACGCGTGGGTGACATCGGCCAGTCGCTGCTGGCGCTGCGCGTGCATGTCGAAGCGGCGATCGACTTCGCCGACGAATCCATCGAGACGCTGGGCGGCCAGCAGGTACGCGAGCGCCTGCTGGATGCGCGACGGCGGCTGGAGGCCTTGCTCGTCGACGCTGAACGCGGGCGCAAGCTGCGCGATGGCGTGCATGCGGTGATCGTCGGTCCACCGAACGCGGGCAAGAGTTCGCTGTTGAATGCGCTGGCCGGCAGCGACCGCGCCATCGTCACCGATGTTGCCGGCACCACCCGCGATACCCTGCGCGAAACCGTCCGCCTGGATGGGCTGGAACTCCATCTGGTGGACACCGCCGGCCTGCGCGAGGGTGGCGATGCGATCGAGCGCGAAGGCATGCGCCGGGCCCGGCTGGAACTCGGCCGCGCCGACGTGGCGCTGGCAGTTGTCGATGCGCGCGATCCCGACGCCGGTCGGGCGGCGATCGCCGACAGCCTCCAGGACGTGGGCACGGTGCTGTGGATCCACAACAAGGCCGACCTGCTCGCCGACGTGCCCGCAGAAGACGGCGATCATGTGTACGTGTCCGTTGCGCAGGGCACGAATCTCGACCGTCTGCACGACCGCCTCCGCGCGCTTGCCGCCGGGCCGGCCAGCGAGGGGGGCGACGGCGAATTTTCCGCGCGTGCTCGCCACGTCGATGCCCTGCGGCGCGCCGCGGCCCACGCGGCGCTGGCGGCGGAGCATCTGGCACACGAGCACCTTGAACTGGCCGCCGAGGAACTGCGACTTGCCCACGATGCGCTGGGCGAGATCACCGGTCGCCTCAGCGCGGATGACATGCTGGGCCATGTCTTCTCGACGTTCTGCATCGGGAAATGACGCTCAAGCCGCCTAGTCCACCAAAAGTGTGACGAACATCAAGTGTCGTGCCCGAGGTGCCGACGTACTCTGGCGTCCGGGTAGGGGTACCCGGAAGGCATCGCGCTGTTCCCGGCCGGAAGGTCGGGTGGATGGCGGGCCCGTGCTGATTCGCGACACCCGGTCCCGCGCCTCCCGAGGGCGCCCCGGACGTGCCGACACCATAAGAATGTACTTGGGGGAATTGAAACGATGTCCTTGATCCAGACCACCGGCCGCCTGCGCTATGTCGCGCCGCTGATGCTCATTGCCGCCCTGGCGGCGTGTTCCAAGCAGGACGAAGCGGCCAAGCCCGCCGCCACGCCGGGTGCGGCGGCCGTCCCCGCGACGCCGCCGCCGCCGGCGGTGTCCGCGCAGGTCCAGGCGATGGACGCCGACGCACTGCGCGACGCCGCCACCAAGGCGCTGCGCGAGAACCGCATCTATGCGCCCGGCGGCGACAACGCCATGGAGTACTACCTGGCGTTGCGCGACAAGCTGCCGAACGATCCGGGCGTGACGAGTGCGCTGACCGACCTGATGCCGTACACGCTGATCGCCGCCGAGCAGAGCATTGCGCGCGAAGAGTTCACCGAGGCCCAGCGCCTGTCGGCGATCATCGAGAAGGCCGATCCGAAGGCGCCGGCCCTCCCACGCCTGCAGCAGAGCATCGCAGCGGCGCAGCAGGCGGTCGCGCAGCGCGCGGTCACCGACGAAGCCACCAAGACGAAGGCAGACGAGGACGCACGCCTGCGCGAGCAGCAGCGGTTGGCGCAGCAGGCCGAACAGCAGCGCGCCAGCGAAGCCGCCGCCGCCCAGCAGCTGGCCCAGCAGCAGGAAGCCGCGCGGGCCGAAGCCGCACGGCAGGAGACCGAACGCCAGGCCGCCGCGCAGCGTGAAGCCGCCGAACGCCAGGCCGCCGCCACGCGTGCGGCCGTACCCGCCGCCGCTCCGGCGCAGACCCTCCGCGCGGTCAGCACGCCGGCGCCGCGCTATCCGCCGGAAGCGCTGCGGTCGGGCACGCAGGGCGAGGTGCTGGTCGAGATCACCGTCGGCGTGGACGGATCGGTCACCAATGCCCGCGTCGTGCGCGCCACGCCGGCACGCGTATTCGACCGCGAAGCGCTGAATGCCGTGCGCCGCTGGCGCTTCGAGCCGCTCGATGCGCCGGTCACGACACGTCGCACGATCGGCTTCAGCCCAGGCGGTTGAGCATCGGTCGCCTGCGGTACGCGAACCACGTAAACGCCGGCCTCGCGCCGGCGTTTCCGTTTGCGGCGCATGTCGACTGACAAAAGACCTGCGGCACTGGACGCCACCAGGGACGACGATTACTGTGCCGCCGCCCGCGTGACGGGCGAACATCACAACAACACGGAAGGATTCCATGAAGCGATTCAATGTTGCCGGCGCGGTTGCGCTGGCGTGCCTGACCCTCTCCACCACCGCCGCCGCCACACAGGCAGGCCAGTGGTACGGCCGTGCCGAGATCGGCCACAGCGACCTGGAGATCGAGGTCGACGGCCTGACGGCCGACGATACCGACACCGCCTACAGCCTGCGCATAGGCCATTACGTCACCCCGCACTTCGCCGTCGAAGGGTTCTATTCGATCCTCGGCGACCGTTCCATCCAGGGTATTTCCTACGACATGGATGCGGTCGGCCTGGGCGTGGTGGGCAAGAAGGCGTTCGGTGCCGACAACACCGGCTTCTTCATCGCCGGGCGTGCGGGCGCGCAGAGCGTCAATTCGAAGCTGAGCGCCGACGGCGTGTCGTTGCGCGAACGATCCACCAAGCCGTACGTGGGCGTGGGCGTGGGTTACGACTTCGACCACAACAACGGCCTCAGCCTGAACTACGACTACAACAAGGGCGACCTGTTCAACGCCGACGTCACCGCCCAGACGCTGACGCTGGGCTACGAATACCGGTTCTGAGTCAAAAAAAACGGCCACCGCACGGTGGCCGTTTTCTCATCCGGCAGGGAGCGCCGCCGTCATCCCGCGACGGCGAGCTTCTCCTGGTGGTAACGGCGCACCGCCGCGTACCACAGCAGCGCGGCCACGCCGAATGCCGCCGCCACATAGACCAGCCAGGTCTGCGCGCTGATGTATTCGTTGCGGATGACCTTCAGCAGCAGCTGGTTCTGCGCCAGGAACGGCACGGCGAACTGCCAAAGCTGGCTCTTCAGCGGGTTCGCCATCAGCGCGAACGTCGGGATCATCGGCAGCAGCATCAACCACGTCATGTGGCTCTGGGCTTCCTTCATGCTCTTGGCCGACGCGGCCAGGTACGTGAGCAGCGAGGTGCCGATGAAGAGCATGGGCAGCAGGATCAGCAGCATCTTGCCCATCGACAGGAACGACACGTTCAACTGCCGGCCCAGCGTGCCCGCGAACTGCGCACTGAACTTGAACGCCAACAGCGTCAACAGCAGGGTGGTCAGGCCGATCACGCACGCGGCGGCGATCTTGCCGCTGACCACCGCGCTGCGTGGCGCGGGTGTCGCCAGCAGGGGTTCCAGCGATTGCCGTTCGCGCTCGCCGGCCGTCGCGTCCAGGATCAGGTACGCGCCACCGATGAACGAGGTGAGGATCAGCAGGTAGGGCAGCAGCACCGATAACAGCATGCCTTGCTTGGCTTCGGGCGTCGCCAGGTCCTGCATGCCGATGTTGACGGGTCGCGCCACCGACGCATCGACGCCGCGTGCCAGCAGGCGCAGCGCGCCGACCTGCTGCGCGTAAGCCGACAGGGCGGCGTTGACACGCTGCGTGGGGATATCGGCGTCGCGGCGCGTGCTGTCGCGGATGATCTCCACCAGCGCCGGACGCCCGTTCCGCCAGTCCTCCGCGTAAGCGGGACTGATCCGCAGCGCGACGTCGATCTCCTGCGACCGGATCGCGGCATCCAGGTTGTCCGGCGCCTTGGCGGGGGTGATGCCGTTGGTGGCGAGGAACTTCACCAGGTTCGGCGCATGCTCGGCGCCGACCATCGGAATCTCCAGGGTCTTGTCGACCTGCGTGCGGATGCGGTTCTCGGTCAGGTAGCCCATGCCGAGCATCAGCGCCGGATAGAGCAATGGCCCCAGGAACAACGCCAGAGCCAGCGTCCGGCGGTCGCGCGACAGATCGCGCAACTCCTTGCGCATCACGGTGAAAACAGTGCGGAACATGTTCATGCCAGCAGGCCCTCCTCCGAACCGATCACCTTGACGAAAGCATCCTCCAGGTTGTCCTCGCCCGCCTGCGCGCGCAGTTCGTCGGCGGTGCCGGCGGCGACCACGGTGCCCTTGGCGATGATGACGATGCGGTCGCACAGCGCCGCGACCTCCTGCATGATGTGGCTGGAGAAGATCACGCAGCGGCCTTCGTCGCGCAGCTGGTGCAGGAAGCTGCGCATCGCGCGCGTGGTCATCACGTCCAGGCCGTTGGTGGGTTCGTCGAGGATGACGTTGCGCGGGTCGTGCACCAGCGCCCGCGCGATCGCGGTCTTGGTGCGCTGGCCCTGGCTGAAACCTTCGGTCTGGCGATCGAGGATGTCGCCCATGTCCAGCGCATCCGACAACGCCCGGGTACGTTCGGCGATCTGCTTCGACGACAGTCCGTGCAGCTCGCCGAAGTAGGCGATGTTCTCGCGTGCGGTCAGGCGCTTGTACACGCCGCGCGCGTCGGGCAGCACGCCCAGTGCGCGGCGCACGGCGACGGGGTCCTGCGCGGTGTCGATGCCGTCGACCTTGACTTCGCCGCGATCAGGCGTCATCAGCGTGTACAGCATGCGCATGGTGGTGGTCTTGCCGGCGCCGTTGGGGCCGAGCAGGCCGGTGATCTGGCCGTCGTGGGCGGTGAAGCTGACGCCGTCCACGGCGGTGACTGTGCCGGTCTTGGTCTTGAAGGACTTGTGCAGGTCGTTGGCGATGATCATTCGGTCATGTCCATTGAAATGAAGTGGCGCGCGGTGGCGCGGCTCACGGTTCCCAGCCATTGAAGCTGGTGAAGGGAGGTACGTAATCGAGGCTGTCCAGGCATGTCGCGTCCAGGCCCTTGGCATCGGCGGTCTCCAGGAAGCGGCCCAGCAACTTGGGCATGCAGCCGACCGCGAACGTGCCGTGGCCCTGGCCCTTCAGCACCAAGTGGCGGCCGTTCGACAGCGTGCGCAGCACCTGCTCGCCGTAGCGCGGCGGGGTGACCGGATCCAGCTCGCCCGACGCGATGAGCGTGGGGATGTCGGAGTTCCAGGCGGTGTGGAAGTCCGCCGGCCGCTTGCCCGTGGGCCACGCCGTGCACTGCGTCTTCAGGGTGTCGCCGAGCAGGCTGCCGAGGACCGTGTCCGCATCCGCCGGATCGGCCTTCAGCAGGTCCGCGTCTTCGGCGCAGATCACCGACAGCTGCATGCCGTGCATGAACTGGTCGCCCACCTGGGTCTCCAGCAGCTTCGACAGCGACATCAGCGAGCCGTAGCGGCCCTGCTGCGCCTCGTTCAACACCAGCGGCAGCAGGGCAGCGCCCTGCGGGTAGTACGAGTACATGCGGGTGATGCCGGCGACGGCGCCCGCGGTGACCTCACCGGTGACGAGCTCGCCGGTGGACGGGTCGCGGTACTCGGTGCTCACCGGCGCGGCGGCCAGGCGCGTCATCAGTGCGCGCAGCTGCCCGCGCAGGTCGTCGCCGAAGCGCTCCTTGCAGGTCGGCGTCGCCTGGCAGCGCTGGAACTGCAGCGCCAGCGCAGCGTCCAGGTTGCGGGCGTGCTCGCTGCCCAGCACCAGTTCGTTCGGTACCACGCCGTCGATCACCACGCTGCGCGTGCTGTCGGGGTGACGCATGGCGTACTGCTGCGCCACGCGCGTACCGTACGAACCGCCGACCAGGTTGATCTTCGTGGCACCCAGCGCCTTGCGTACGCTGTCCAGGTCGCGCACCGCATCCGTGGTGGTGTAGAAGCGCGGGTCGGCCTTCAGCGACGCCGCACAGGCACGGGCGAACGCGGCCGCCGATGCCTCGCTCATGTCCTCCGGATCGCCGTAGGCGTTGCGGCCTTCGTCATCCTTGCAGGACAGCGGATTCGACTTGCCGGTACCGCGCTGGTCGACCAGCACGATGTGGCGCGACTTGCGCACCTCGCGGAAAGCCGCGTCGATCGACGGCCAGACCTGCACGGCCGACTGCCCCGGACCGCCGGCGAGGAAGAACACCGGGTCTTCGGTCGCCGCGCCCTCGTTGGTGGCCGGCAGCCACGCGATGTTCAACGCGACCTTGCGGCCCTCTGGCCTGGCCGGATCCTCGGCCACCTCGTACGTCGTGCATTGCGCTTCCACCGTCGTGGTGAGGTAGGGCGCGGTGAGCGTGCAGGGCGTGAAAGCCAGCGCGCCGTAGTGGCGAACGGCCTGCTGGTCGGGGCCCGGGGCCGCGCCGTTGCAGCCGGCGAGTATCAGGGCGCCCAGGGCTGGCGCGAGTGTTCGACGAAACTGGAATTCCATGTATCTGTCCCGTTGTAGGCTGGTTCCAGCATGCCATGACGACGTGGCAGGCCGGATGTGACCAAAGAAACGGGACGGCGTGCCGGGAAGCCCGGCATCGCGACGGGCTACTTGCTGCTGACGTACTTCTCGCGACGGATCTGGGGAACCGGCAGGCCGTGTTCCTTCAACGCCTCGAAGCAGGCGTCCACCATGTTGGGGTTGCCGCACAGATAGGCGATATCGCGCGCCGCATCGGGAGCGAACTCGGGCAGGAACTGCTGCACGTAGCCCTGGCGCACATCGGGATGGGGGTCGTCGGGCAGCTCGCGGGAGAAGCAGGGCACGAAGCGGAAGCCGGGATGCGCATCGGCGAAGGCCCGGAACTCGTCGCCGTACAGCAACTCGGCCGGCGTCCGTGCACCCTGCAGCAGCACGACCTCGACGCCGCGCTCGGCCATCAGGGCTTCCAGCTGCGGCAGCATCGAGCGGTAAGGCGTGACGCCGGTACCCGTGGCGATCAGCAGGTAGCGCGCGTTGCGGTCGCCGGGCATGAGGCAGAAGCGGCCGAACGGGCCGCTGGCTTCCACGTGTCCGCCTTCAGGCAGGCCCTCGAACAAGGCAGTGGCCGCACCGCCCGGCACGTAACTCACTGCGATCTCCACCGCGTCGCCCGGGCCCATCGCATGGTCGTGGATCGTCGCCAGCGAATAGCTGCGCTTGGTCGCGGTGCCATCGGCATAGGCGAAATGCACCTGGATGAACTGGCCGGGGATGAAATCCAATGGCTGCCCGTCGTCGCGGACGAAACTGTAGTGGCCGACGCTGGGCGCCAGCATGCGGCGTCCGACGAGCTTCAAAGGGAAATGCACGATCGCCAAGGCGGCTGGAACACTGTGTGGCCCGGGTCGGCCCCGGCGGGACGCCTATAATAAGCGCTCGCATCCCCCCGGGCGCCGTCGCGGCGCCACAAGGTATCCCATGGCGTCCACGACAACGGCTCCGGCGGCGGTTCCCGCGCTGGCCATCACCGACCTGCGCAAGGTCTACGACACCGGCGTGCAGGCCCTCAAGGGCGTCTCGCTGCAGGTCGAACCCGGCGATTTCTTCGCCCTGCTCGGGCCGAACGGCGCCGGCAAGTCCACCCTGATCGGCATCGTCAGCTCGCTGGTCAACAAGAGCAGCGGCCAGGTCGGCGTGTTCGGCGTCGACATCGACCGGGACCGCGACGGCGCGATGCGCCTGCTCGGACTGGTGCCGCAGGAAATCAACTTCAACATGTTCGAGAAGCCGCTCGACATCTGCGTGAACTACGCCGGGTTCTACGGCATCCCGCGCGCCGAAGCGCTGGTGCGTGCGGAAGAGGAACTCAAGCGGGCGCAGCTGTGGGAGAAGGCCAGCGTGATGAGCCGCACGCTGTCCGGCGGCATGAAGCGCCGGCTGATGATCGCGCGCGCCATGATGACCCGGCCGAAGCTCCTCATCCTCGACGAGCCCACCGCCGGCGTGGACATCGAGATCCGCCGCGGCATGTGGAAGACGCTGAAGGACATCAACGCCGCCGGCACCACCATCATCCTCACCACGCACTACCTGGAAGAAGCCGAGAGCCTCTGCCGCAACCTGGCCATCATCGACCGCGGCGTGATCGTGGAGCAGGGCCCGATGCGCACGCTGCTCGCCAAGCTGGACGTGGAAGGATTCCTGTTCGACATCGACGGCGACCTGCCGGCCCAGCTGCCGGTGATCGAGGGCACCACGCTGACGGCCACCGACGGCCACACGCTGGACCTCGACATGCCGCGTGCGATGGACCTCAACCGCGTGTTCGCCGCGCTCAACGACGCCGGCATCCGCGTGCGCTCGATGCGCACCAAGAGCAACCGCCTCGAGGAACTGTTCGTGCGCATGACCGGCAATGGCGATGGCACCAAGGAGAAGGCGGCATGAGTTCCCCGAACATGGTCGCGCTGGGCACCATCGTCCGCCGCGAAGTCGCCCGCATCCTGCGCATCTGGGGCCAGACCCTGGTGCCGCCGGCCATCACCATGACGCTGTACTTCCTGATCTTCGGCGGCCTGATCGGCCGCCAGATCGGCGACATGGGCGGTTATACCTACATGGAGTTCATCGTGCCGGGCCTGGTGATGATGAGCATCATCCAGAACAGCTACGGCAACATCTCCTCCTCGTTCTTCGGCGCCAAGTTCGGCCGACACGTCGAGGAGCTGCTGGTCAGCCCGATGCCTAACTGGGTGATCCTGCTCGGCTACGTGGCCGGTGCGGTGCTGCGCGGCCTGCTGGTCGGCGCCATCGTGCTGGTGATCGCGATGTTCTTCACCAAGGTGCGCATCCCGCACCCGCTGGTGACCATCACCACGGTGCTGCTGGGCGCGACGATCTTCTCGCTGGCCGGTTTCGTCAATGCGGCCTATGCGAAGAAGTTCGACGACATCGCCATCGTGCCGACCTTCATCCTCACCCCGCTGACCTACCTGGGCGGCGTGTTCTATTCGGTGACGCTGCTGCCGCCGTGGGCGGAAGCGCTGACCCACGCGAACCCGATCTTCTACATGGTCAACGCGTTCCGCTACGGCCTGCTCGGCACCAGCGACGTGCCGCTGTGGATTGCTTATGCGCTGATGCTGGCGTTCGTGGTCGGTCTGGGCGCGCTGGGGCTGTGGCTGCTGAAGAAGGGCGTGGGGCTGCGCAGCTGATGCGCCTGCTCGTACTTGGCGCCGGCGGCACCGGCGGCTATTTCGGCGGCCGGCTGGCGCAGGCCGGGATCGACGTCAGCTTCCTGGTGCGTCCCGCGCGCGCGGCGCTGATGCGCGAACGCGGCCTGCGCATCCGCAGCCCGCTGGGCGATGCGGATGTTCCCGCCCAGGTCATCACGGCTGAAGAACTCCGTGATGTCGCGCCGTTCGACCTGATCCTGCTGAGCTGCAAGGCCTACGACCTTGACAGTGCGCTGGACGCCATCGCTCCTGCGGTCGACGCGGGGGCGCGTGTGGTGCCGCTGCTCAACGGGCTGCGCCACTACGAACCGCTCGACGCGCGCTTCGGCTTCGATAACGTGCTCGGTGGGCTGTGCTTCATCAGCGCCACGCTGGGCCCCGACGGCGACATCCTGCACCTCGGCAAACCCGCATCGATGACCTTTGGCGAACGCGACGGGCAGGCATCGGAGGACCGTCTGAAGGCGCTCGCGGCCGCCTGCGCGCAGGCGGCCATCGATCACCTGTACACGCCGGACATCGCGCAGGCGCAGTGGGTGAAGTACAGCTTCCTGACCGCGCTGGCCGCCGGCACCTGCCTGATGCGCGCGCCGATCGGCACGATCGTGGCGTGCGAAGGTGGCGTGGACTTCATGACGGCATTGCACGAGGAATGCCTGGCGGTCGCCGCGGCGTCGGGCCGGCCGGTGCCGCCGTCTGCCCAGGCATCGGCGCGCGAAACGCTGACGGCCCCCGATTCGCCGCTGAAGGCGTCCATGCTGCGTGACCTGGAAGCGGGCCAGCGCATCGAGGCTTCTCATATCGTCGGCGACATGGTGCGTCGTGCGCGGTCCGACAGTGTCGACGTGCCGCGACTGCAGACCGCGTGGGTCGCGCTGCAGGCCTACGAACAGCAACGCGACGCATGAGCCCGGACGCGCCGCCGCCCTGGTTGCGGCGGCTGGTCGTGCTCGGCATGGGTTACACGGGTACGCGTTTCGCGCAGCGCCTGCGGGCGCACGGCGTGCGCTGCGTGGGAACGACACGCACGCCCGACCCCGAAGACCCGATGCGCCACCGTTTCGATGGCCGGCTGCCGGTCGATCCCCGCCTGCTGGATGCGCTGGCGCAGGCCGACGCCATCCTCGGCTCGATGCCGGCCGGTGCGGACGGCGATCCCGCGCTGCCGTTGCTCGCCGATGCGCTGGCCTCGAACGAACGGCTGCGCTGGTCGGGCTATCTCTCCTCGACCGGCGTGTATGCGGACCGGCAGGGCGGCATCGTCGACGCGGCATCCGTCGCCGACGGCACCGATGCCACCGCGCGCATGCGGCTGACAGCGGAACGGCAATGGCGTGAACTCGCGCGGCGACGCGGCATCCCCTGCGGCGTGTTCCGGCTCGCGGGCATCTACGGGCCCGGCCGGAACGCGCTGCGCCAACTGGCCGACGGCACGGCACGCCACTGGGTGAAGCCCGGCCTAGTGTTCAACCGCATCCATGTCGATGACGCCTGCGACGCGATCACCGCTTCGCTATGGCATACGCGCACGCCGGACGCGACCTACCTGATCGCCGACGAGCTGCCGGCACCGCCGCAGGAGGTGCTGGCCCACGCCGCCGCGCTCAGCGGCCTGCCGTTGCCGCCGGCCGAACCCTACGACGCCGAACGCGCATCACCGGCATTGCGTCGCTTCTACGGGGCAAGCAAGCGCATCGACGCGCAGCAGACCCGGGAAGCGCTGCACTGGCGGCCGCGCCACGCCGACTATCGGCAGGGACTGGCATCGCTGTGGGGGGCCGGAGAAGGACGCAGCTGCGCGGGTTGAACCTGCCACGCGAGGGGAGAGCGTCCGCTCCCGGCTTCACGCCGCCCTGACGCTGTCTGCCTCCATGCTTCGCCACCGCTCCGGGGCGTCGCCATGAAGCACCTGCACAAGCTGTTCCTCGCCGGCCACCTGGCCATCATCGCCCTGTTCTTCGCCGCCGCCATCGCGCTCGTCGTCCTGGCCGCGAGCGAGTTGTGGCATGGCGTGGTCATCGCGGGCAACGACGCCGGCCTGCGCGGCCGTTTCGACAACATCCTCGAGAGCATCGGCATGCTGACCATCGGGCTGGTCGCGCTGGAGCTGGCGCAGACGGTGTTCGAAGAAGAAGTGCAGCGCGACGTGAAAGTCAGTGGTCCCACACGCGTGCGGCGTTACCTGTCGCGCTTCCTCGTCGTCATCGTCATCGCACTGTCCATCGAGACGCTGGTCGCCGCGTTCGAACTGATGCACGAAGATCCCCGGCAGTTGCCTTACGTCTTCGCGATCGGCGGCTCGGCGGCGCTGCTGCTGGTGGCGTGGGGCGTGTTCGTCCGCCTCAACCGCAGTGCCGAAGAGCTCGAACCCGAGGCCATGCAGCAGGCCAAGTCTGAGGACACCAAGGTCGGTTGACGCGGTCCTGCTCAGGCGCCTTCCGGCAGCCGGAAGAACGCGCGCGCCGTCGCCGTCGTGGCGGCGGCGGTGACCTCGATGTCCTCGCCGCGGTCGCGCGCCAGCTCGGCCACGATGTGGGCCAGGTACATCGGTTCGTTGCGGCGATGCGAGGGCTGCGGCTTCACCGTGCGCGGCAGCAGGTAGGGCGCGTCGGTCTCGATCATCAGCCGGTTCGCCGGGATGTTCTTCACCAGCTCGCGCAGGTGCAGGCCGCGGCGTTCGTCGCACAGCCAACCAGTGATGCCGATGTACCAGTCCTGGTCCAGGCAGTCGAACAGTTCCTTCTTCGTGCCGGTGAAGCAGTGCACGACGGCCGGGCCGAGCTGGCCGTCGAAGTTCTTCATCATCGCCACGAAGTCGTCGTGCGCGTCGCGCTGGTGCAGGAACAGCGGCTTGCGGGTGTCCACCGCGATCTGCAGCTGCCGCTCGAACGCCTTGCGTTGCGCCGGCCGCGGCGAGAAATCGCGGAAGTAATCCAGTCCGCATTCGCCCACCGCGACGACCTCGGTATGCGCATGCAGCGCGCGCATCTCGGCGTCGCATTCGTCGGTGTACTCGGTGGCGTGGTGCGGGTGCACGCCTGCCGTGGCGAACAGCTCGCCCGGATGCGCCTGCGCCAGGCGCAGGGCCGTCGGCGAATGCTCGCGGCTGGCGCCGGTGACCACCTGCTGCACCACGCCGGCTTCGCGCGCGCGCTGGAGCACCGCGTTGCGGTCGTGGTCGAAGCTTTCGTGGGTGAGGTTGGCGCCGATGTCGATGAGATCCATGGCGGCATTTTAGCCGGTGTAGGCGCTGGGTTCTGGGATGTGCGATGTGGGAGCGACGTAAGTCGCGATGCGGCTTCCGCGGTGATTCATCGCGACTTACGTCGCTCCCACATCCAGGTGCAAGAGTTCGACCGGGAAAGCCTTATCCTTCCCACCGCATGCCATCACCCACGTTCCCGATCACCCCACTGCTGCCGGACATCGTCCGCAGCCTGTCCGACCATCCGCGCCTGGTGCTGGAAGCCCCGCCCGGTGCGGGCAAGACCACGCAGGTCCCGCTGGCGCTGCTGGACGAGCCGTGGCTGCAGGGCCGCAAGATCGTGATGCTGGAACCCCGCCGCGTGGCGGCGCGCGCGGCGGCCGGTTTCATGGCGAAGCAACGCGGCGAAGCCGTCGGCGAGACGGTGGGCTACCGCATCCGCTTCGAGAACAAGGTCGGGCCGGACACGCGGATCGAAGTGGTCACCGAAGGCATCCTGACCCGGATGATCCAGGACGATCCGATGCTGGAGAGCGTCGGTGCGATCCTGTTCGACGAATTCCACGAACGCCACCTGGCGGGCGACCTCGGTCTGGCGCTCGCGCTGGACGTGCAGGCGCAGCTGCGCGAGGACCTGCGCATCGTCGTGATGTCCGCCACGCTCGACGGCGAGAAGCTGGCGCGGTTCCTCGATGCGCCACGGCTGAGCAGCGAAGGCCGCGGCTTCCCGGTCCAGGTCGCGCACTTCCCCGCGCGCCGCGACGAGGCGCTGGAGGTCCAGGTACGTCGCGCCGTCGAGCATGCGGTGCAATCGCATCCCGGCGATGTGCTGGTATTCCTGCCGGGCCAGCGCGAGATCGCGCGGCTGGAGGCGATGTTGAGCCCCTCTCCCACCGGGAGAGGGGTTGGGGAGAGGGGTAACGAAAGTCGCGATGGGGCCGGCAACAGGACTGCGCTCGCCCCTCATCCGCCCTCCGGGCACCTTCTCCCGAGGGGAGAAGGAAAAGAGGACTTCGTCGTCCTCGCCCTGCATGGCGAATTGCCAGTGGAGAAACAGTCCGAAGCGTTGCAGCCGGATCCACAGGGCCGACGCCGCGTCGTGCTGGCGACCAACGTCGCCGAATCGTCGGTGACGCTGCCCGGGGTGCGCGTGGTGGTCGACAGCGGACAGGCGCGGGAGCCTTCATACGACCCGAACAGCGGCTTCTCGCGACTGGAAGTGACGACCATCTCGCAGGCCTCCGCCGACCAGCGCGCCGGTCGCGCTGGTCGCGTGGCCGAAGGGTGGGCGTATCGCCTGTGGCCGCAGTCGCAGCGGCTGGATCCGCAACGGCGGCCGGAGATCGCGCTGGTCGAACTCGGCGCGCTGGCGTTGGAGCTGGCCGCATGGGGCAGCGACGACCTGCGCTTCGTCGATGCCCCGCCGCCCGGCGCGATGAACGCCGCGCGCGACCTGTTGCGCCGCCTCGGCGCACTGACGGCGACGAACGCCATCACACCGCTGGGCAAGCGCATGCTCGCGCTCGGCACGCATCCGCGGCTCGCGGCGATGTTGCTGTCGGCAGGCGAGGGCGAGGACCGCGCGCTCGCCTGCGACCTCGCCGCGCTGGTCGAAGCGCGCGATCCACTGCGGATGGGCGGCGATGCGCTGGCCGCGCGCTGGCGCGCCCTGGCGGCGTTCCGCAGCGGCCGCGCGCCGCAGGACGCGAACCGCTCCGGCCTGGCCGCGATCGAAGCCGCCGCGAAGCAGTGGCGCCGCCGCGTGCGTGAGAACGCAGCGCCGCCATCCTCCGTTGAAGCGCATCGCCTGGGCGACGTGCTGATGCATGCGTTTCCGGACCGCATCGGTTTCCAGCATCCCCAGGACGCGCGGCGCTACCTGCTGGCGAACGGACGCAGCGCACGGCTGTTCGACGACAGTGCGATGGTCGGCGAGCCGTGGATCGTGGTCAGCGAGCTTCGCCATGAAGCGCGCGACGCGCTTGTGCAGCGGGCCGCGCCGCTGGACGAACGGCGACTGCGACGCGACTTCGCCGATCGCTTCGTCACCGAGGACACCGTCCGCTGGGATGCGTCGCGGCGCGCGCTGTCGGCGCAACGCGAATCGCGCTTCGACCAGATCGTGTTCGACGCGCGGCCTGCCGGACGCGTGGATCCCGTGCTCGCCGCCGCCGCGCTGACCGATGCGGTGCGCGACCTCGGTCTGGACGCGTTGCCGTGGCCCGAATCGCTGCAGCAATGGCGCGAACGCGTGCGCTGCCTGCGCGAGTGGATGCCCGACCTCGGCCTGCCCGACCTGTCCGACGACGCATTGATGGCGACGCTCGATACCTGGCTGAAGCCCGCCTTCGCTGGCAAGACGCGGCTGGATGCGCTGGGCGAGGACGATCTGGCGAACGCGCTGAAGTCCGGCCTCGACTGGTCGCTGCGCCAGCGCATCGATGCGCTCGCACCCACGCGGATCACCGTGCCGTCGGGCATGGAGCGCCGCATCGAGTATGCGCACGGCCAGCCGCCGGTGCTGGCGGTGAAGCTGCAGGAGTTGTTCGGCCTGGCCGATACCCCGCGCGTGGCGGACGGCCGCGTGCCCGTCCTGCTGCATTTGCTCTCACCGGGCGGCAAACCCCTGCAGGTGACCTCCGACCTGCGCAACTTCTGGAACTCGACCTACGCCGAGGTGAAGAAGGAGATGAAGGGGCGATACCCGAAGCATCCGTGGCCCGACGATCCCTGGAGCGCCCAGGCGACCCATCGGGCGAAGCCGCGCGGTACGTAGCGTGCGCCATGCGCACGACCGCATGAAGCTCGCCTCATCGCACGGCCTCGCGCATCCGCCTCTCGTTCGCGTGCTTTACGCGCATCACGTTCAGCCGGCGGCCAGCGCGGGGCAGCGGAACTAACACCACGTAAACATCCAGCGCCGGACACTGGCGTCCTCCCCACCCCTTTCAGGGAAGACGCCATGAGCAAGCTGACCACCATCACCGATCGCGCACTCGAGCTGGCCAGCCAGGCCGGTACCAGCCTCAAGCATGCGGTTCCCAGCGCCGACAAGCTGCTGCAGACCGGCGCCGCGCTCGGCGTGGCGAAGACCGGCGGCAGGCTGGCCGTGGGCTTCGTGCGTCGCAATCCTGCCGTCGCCGTGGCCACCGGTATCGGCGTCGGGCTGCTGGCCCTGGTCGCTTACCGCAAGCGCAAGCAGGACCAGGCCACGGGTGCGATCGAAGGCAAGTCGCGCCGCGTTGAAGCGCGCAAGGTCAATGGCACGGCCAAGACCTCCACGGCACGCAAGACCGGAACGCCGCGCAAGCCGCGCAGCACGGCGCGCACCGCCGAGAGCTGATGTCTGATGGCTTGGCGCCCGCGTTACAGCGGGCGCCACATGCCCGGCATCAGGTCACCCAGTCGGGTATCGCCCATCGACGTACGCACCAGTCGCAGCGTGGGCAGGCCGACGGCCGCCGTCATACGCCGGACCTGGCGGTTGCGACCTTCGGTGATGGTGACCGACAGCCACGCATCCGGTACCGACTTGCGGAAGCGCACGGGCGGATCGCGCGGCCACAACGCCGGCGCGTCATCCAGACGCTCGACCAGCGCAGGTCGCGTCGGTCCATCGTTCAACACCACGCCAAGACGCAACGCGTCCAGCTGATCTTCGGTGGGCGAGCCTTCAACCTGCACCCAGTACGTCTTCGGTTGCTTGTGGCGCGGATCGGTCAGCCGGTTCGCCAACGCGCCATCGTCCGTGAGCAGCAGCAAGCCTTCGCTGTCGTAATCCAGCCGACCCGCCGCATAGACGCGCGGCGGCAGGCCGAATTCCGCCAGTGTCCGCCGCGGCGGATCGCTGCGGTCGGTGAACTGGCAGAGCACGTTGAAGGGTTTGTTGAACGCGATCAGCACGCGCGGCGGTCCGGCCATCGACCACGATGCGCATTGCCGCGCGGATGGAGTGTCGGGTCCGTCACTCAGGCGGCCGGCGCCGGCGGCTCGGGCGGCTGGCTATCGGGCGTCGCCGGCCCACGGGGTCTTGCGCGCGCCATGGCCTCGAAAACGCCATCGCGATGCACCCAGGCATGGTGGAGCGCTGCCGCCGCGTGCAGCAGGATCAGCGCGAACAGCGCATAGCCCAGCACGCCATGAGCCTGTCGCAGGGCGCTGTACAGGGCGGGATCGTGCGGAAGGATCGGTGGCAGCGAACAGGTGGCGGTCATGCGGACCGGATAGCCGCCGGCCGACAGCATCGCCCAACCGAGCAGCGGCATGGCCAGCATGGCCGCATACAGCGCGACGTGCGACCCCTTCGCCGCGAGCGCCTGCGGGCGGGAAAGCGAAGCGGGCAGGGGAGGTGGCGGGTGGCGCCAGCGGTACAGCAGGCGGACCAACGCCAGCACCAGCACGGCGATGCCCAGCGGGCGATGCAGGTCGACCAGTGCCGGCCGCCAGGCGAGCGACGCGACCATGCCGACGCCGACGAACAGCATCGTCAGGATCAGGACCGCCATGCCCCAGTGCAGCAGGCGCGCGACCGCATCGAAATGGCCGTGACGGTTCACCGGCCCACCTCCGCGTCCGATGCGGACGGCGGCGTCGCGATGTCGCCGCGCGCAGTCTCGCGCTCGCGACGATTGAACGACACGCTGTACGCAGCGGCGCGTGCAGCGAGGATGGGGTCGCCGGACAGCGCCACGCCGTCCGGCACCACGGTGGGGTCGTAGTTCACGTCGCGGCATGCGCCAGTGGCCTGGGCCTCGCTGCGGTCCAGCACCAGCGTGCCGACCACCTGCTGCGGCCGCGACGCCGGCCACGGCTGCGACGGGTCATCGACCGGATCGCCGGCCACCGCTTCCGTGACCACCATGTCCCAGCGCAGCGGGCCCCGGGCGAGCCGTCCCTGCAGTTCGCGTTGCAGGTAATCCGCTTCGGCCTGCCGGCGTGCGGTGTCGGCCAACGGTTCGAACGCGGCCTGCGGTCGCATCGACCACCGCACGAAGCGCGAGCGGCCTTGTGCATCGATGAATCGGAAGGCGTTCACGCCGTTGTAGTCCGTGTTCGCCCAACTGCTCGACCACGGCGCGGATTTCGCCCAGGCCTGGAAGCGGGCGGCTTCCGGATACTGCGCGAGGAACGCCGCCATCTTCGCCGGGTCGGGCTTGCCGGTGGCCGGATCGGGGCGCGATGCCAGCATCTGTGCATGGAAGCCAGCCGGCGTGGCCACCGCGAAGAACGGGAAGCTGTTCATCGCCATCCGCCATTCCTGCCCGTCGTCCGTCCGCAACGACAGCGCCAAGCTGCGCACGCGCGCCTGCGCCTCGGCGCCGAAGGGATCGCCGCCACCGATCGACAGGCGCCCCTGCACCGGCGTCCTCGGCTGGGCGAAGACGCGGGCACGCGACAGCGCAGCGGCCTGCGGCGTCGGGACGAAATGGCCGGACACGCACATGCCCTTGCTGTGCGCGCGCCGGAAGCCCGGATAGGGCTTGCCGTTCTCGATGTCGTCGACCAGCCGCGGGGCGGTCAGGCGAGTTTCCGGCCCGATCCGGCCCGCGACCCAGGCGAAGGCCAGCGCCGCCGCCAGGACGATGGCGGCGATCGCCAGCAACGCTCGCCAAGGACGTCGACCCTGGCCCGCGTGCGCATCATCGTGAGGAACGCTCATCGCGACGCCCGCACCCCTGTCAGGGCTTCACGAACCGCAGCGTCATGCGGTCGCTTTCCCCGATGGCCTGGTACTTCGCGCGGTCCGCTTCCGGGTGGTTGTTGGACGGCGGCAGCGTCCACACGCCGTTCGGGTGGTCCTTGGTGTCCTTCGGATTGGCGTTGATCTCGCTCTTCGCCTGCAGCTGGAAGCCGGCGGCCTTCGCCAGCGCGATCACCTGCGCCTCGCTGACATAGCCGGTGTCGTCGTCTGCCGCCACGTCCTGGTTCGCGCGATGCTCCACCACGCCCAGCACGCCGCCGGGCTTGAGCACGGCGAAGAAGCCCCTGAACATCCCTTCGGCCTGGTTCGCGCTGCGCCAGTTGTGCACGTTGCGGAACGTCAGCACCACGTCGGCGGAATTGGCCGCGCCGAAGACCGGAGCGGCGGGGTCGTACTTCACCGTCACCGCCTTGTCGAACTGCGCGGGAGCATCGACGAACTTCTTCTGCAGGCCATCGACGCTGCGCTGGTAGTAGCTGCGGCTCTTCTCGGCCGCTGCCGCCGGATCGACGACCGCAGCGACATAACGCCCCTCCGCCTTCAGGTACGGGGCCAGCACCTCCGAATACCAGCCGCCGCCGGGGGTGATTTCCACCACGGTCTGCGATGGCTTGACGCCGAAGAAGGCGAGGGTTTCCTTCGGATGGCGATGGACGTCGCGCACAGTGTTCTTGGCATCGCGCCACTCGCCCTTCAGCACGGTGTCGAGCGCGGCGGCATCGGATGCCGACAGCGTGTGCGCGGCGTCCGCGGCCTTGGCCGGCGAAGCGGCGAATGCGGGTTGCGATGCGGCCAGTGCGGCCACCAGCGCCAGGGACAGCGGAACCATGCGTATCGTCATCGGGAAGGCCTCCAGAAAGGTGCGCGGAGCCTAGCACGCAGCATGTTCAGCCCGCATGGCGGCCGTCGCGCCGCGGCCACGCTTCATCGCATCCGCACGCGGCCTCGCTAGACTGCGACGCATCGCACCGCCGGACACGCCGCCATGACCCGCCAGGATCCCACCCGCAACACCCGCATCGTGCTGGCCGCCCGCCCGCAGGGCGAGCCGACGGCCGACGATTTCCGGATGGAACAGGTGCCGCTGCCTGCTCCCGCCGATGGCCAGGTGTTGCTGCGCAACCGCTACCTGTCGCTGGACCCGTACATGCGCGGACGCATGAATGCCGGACGCTCGTACGCCAAGCCGGTCGAGATCGGCGAGGTCATGGAGGGCGGGACGGTGTCCGAGGTGGTCGCCTCCCGCCACCCCGATCTGAAGGTGGGCGATGTCGTGCTTGCGCACGGCGGCTGGCAGACGCATGCGGTGGCCGATGGCAAGGGGTTGAAGCGCACGCTGGACGCACGCGTGGCGCCTTTGACCACCGCGCTGGGCGTCTATGGCATGCCGGGCTTCACCGCCTATGTCGGCCTGCATGAAATCGGCAAACCGCAGGCCGGCGAAACGGTCGTGGTGGCCGCCGCCAGCGGACCGGTCGGCGCGACCGTCGGCCAGATCGCGAAACTGCAGGGGGCGCGTACCGTCGGCATCGCCGGTGGCGAGCGCAAGCGTGCCTACCTGCACGACGAACTCGGCTTCGACGTCGCGCTCGACCATCGCGCCCCGGATTTCGCCGACCAGCTGCGCGCCGCGTGCCCTGACGGCATCGACGTCTATTTCGAGAACGTCGGCGGAGCGGTGTTCGATGCCGTGGTGCCGCTGCTCAACGATTTCGCCCGCATCCCGGTCTGCGGGTTGGTGGCGCACTACAACGACAAGGCCTTGCCGGCCGGGCCCGACCGCATGCCGTGGCTGATGGGCCAGATCCTCTCCCGGCACCTGACCGTGCGCGGCTTCATCCAGTACGACTTCATCGCGCTGTATCCGCAGTTCCTGCGCGAGATGGGCGGCTGGCTCGCCGAAGGAAAGATCCGCTACCGCGAGGACATCGTGGAGGGCCTGGAGAACGCACCGCGCGCGCTGATCGGCCTGCTGCGCGGGGAGAACTTCGGCAAGGTGGTGGTGAAGCTGTAGGGCGCCTGCTTCCGTCAGGAAGAGGGCGGCACCGGCAGGCTGACGTTCATCAGTGTGGGGTCGTCCGGGTCCATTTTCACGGTGAAGCCCAGGCTTTCGCACATCGCGAGCATGGTGCGGTTCTCGCGCAGAACCTGGCCTTCGATCAGCTTTAGGCCCTGCCATTGCGCGTACTCGATCATGATCTGCATCAGCTTCCAGCCGATGCCGTGGCCCTTGAGGTCCGAGCGCACCAGGATGCCGTACTCGCCTTTCCCGTAGTTCGCGTCGGCATGCAGGCGGACCGCGCCCAGCATCTCGTGGGTGCTCGGATGTACCGCGACCAGCGCGATCGAGCGCGCATAGTCGAGCTGGGTCAGGCGCGCGATGAATTCGTGGCTGAAATGACGCACCGACTGGAAGAAGCGCAGGCGCAGGTCTTCGTCGGTGATGTGGGTGAAGAACTCGCGGAACATCGCGTCGTCTTCCGGCCGAACGGGGCGGACCAGCGCGGGCTGGCCGTCGGCGAGTTCGATGGTCCGTTCCCATTCCGTCGGATACGGGAAGATCGCGAAGCGCGGATGGCCGCGGCCCTTGTGCAAGGCGCGGCCGCGCGCCACGGCGATGCGTGCGTCCACCGCGACCACGCCGTCGCGGTCGGCCAGCAGCGGGTTGATGTCGAGCTGCTGGATCTCCGGGATATCGGCCGCGAGCTGCGCCAGCTTCACCAGCACCAGCGCGACGGCGCGCTCGTCGGCCGCCGGCACGTCGCGGTACGCCTTCAATACGCGCGACACACGGGTGCGTGCGATCAGTTCGTGCGCCAGGCGCAGGTCCAGCGGCGGCAGGGCGACGGCCTGGTCGTTGATGACTTCCACGGCCGTGCCGCCACGGCCGAACGCGATCACCGGGCCGAACACGGGATCGTCGGCGATGCCGGCGATCAGTTCGCGCGCCTTCGGGCGCAGCACCGTCGGTTGCACCAGCACGCCTTCGATACGTGCCTCGGGCCGGCGCTCGCGCGCACGCAGCAGGATGCCGGCGGCAGCTTCGCGCACGGCGTGTGCGTTCGGCAGGTTGAGGCGCACGCCATCCACGTCCGACTTGTGCGGGATGTCGGGCGAGAGGATCTTCACCGCCACCGTCCTGCCCTCGGCGAGCAGCGGGGCAGCGATGCGCGCGGCATCCTCGGCGTCGGTCGCGCGCCACAGCGGCGCCATCGGAATGCCGTAGGCGGCGAGCAGTTGCGTGGTGGCCAGCGGATCCAGCCAGGTCTGGCCGGCGTCCAGCGCGCTGTCCACCAGCGCGCGCGCCATCGCCACGTCGGGACTGAAGTCTTCCGGCAGGCTGGGCGGCGTCTCCATCAACGCGGCCTGCACCTCGCGGTGGCGCACCAGGTGCATGAAGCCGGCGACCGCATCGGACTCGTTCGGATAGCGCGGTATCTGGGCGGCGTCGAGGACGGCTTCGGCCTGGGGATCGTTACCCAGCCAGACGGTGAACACCGGCTTGCGCAGGCCGTGCGGAGGACGTTGCGACAGCACGCGCGTGACGGCATGCGCCGCTTCCGATGACGACGACAGCACGGTCGGCACGTTGACCGCCAACAACGCGTCGTTGTCGGGATCGGCGAGCAGCGCTTCGATGGTCGCGGCATAGCGGTCCGCGTCGATGTCGGTCAGCAGGTCGACCGGATTGGTACGCGACCAGCCCACCGGCAAGAGACGGTCCAGTGCATCGCGGGTGGCATCCGACAGTGTCGCCAGCGTGCCGCCCTGTTCGTACAGGTGGTCCACCGACAGCGCGCCGACCCCGCCGCCGTTGGTCAGGATCGCCAGTCGGCGGCCGTGGAACGGGCGTACCTGGCCCAGCGTGCGCGCAGCGGCGAACAGTTCGTGCAGCGAGCGCACGCGCAGCAGGCCGGCACGACGGAACGCTGCACCGTACACGGCGTTGGGACGCGCGAGATTCTGCGTATGCGTGCTGCCGGAAGGCGTCACCTGGGCGCGGCCGCCGTGGCCGGACTTCACCACGACCACGGGCTTGGTGCGCGCGGCCGCACGCGCGGCGGACATGAACTTGCGCGCGTCGCGGATCGCTTCCACGTACAACAGGATCGCGCGCGTGCGGTGGTCGGTGGCGAAGTAGTCCAGCAGGTCGGCGAAGTCGACATCCAGCGCATCGCCCAGCGACACGACGGCGGAGAAGCCGACCGGTTGGCTCATGCTCCATTCCACCAGGCCGCCGGAAATCGCACCGGATTGCGAAATCAGCGCGAGGTCGCCGGCCTTCGGGAAACGACTCGCCAGGCTGGCATTGAGGCGCGCATGCGGCGCGATCACACCGAGGCAGTTCGGACCCAGCACGCGCAGGCCCTTCTCGCGCGTCAGCGCTTCCAGTTGCGCGGCCGGCGAACCGGGGCCGCTGCCCATCGCCGCGGTGAGCACGACCACGGCAGCCGCGCCTTTCTCCGCGGCTTCGGCGGCCAGCTGCGGCACCGTCGCCGCCGGGGTGGCGATCACGACCAAATCCGGCGTCCACGGCAGGTCGCGCAGGTGGCGCACCGTCGCCACGCCGTCCATCGGCGACGGATGCTTGTTGACCAGGCCGATGGGACCGGCGAAGCCGGCGTTGAGCAGGTTCTCCACCACCGCGCGGCCCACCGAGCGAGGACGCGACTGGCTGCCGACCACGGCGACGGCGCGTGGGCGGAAGATCGAGTCGAGGCGGTAGGTACTCATGGCGGGAAGGCGGTCTCCACGTGGCGGCTAGGGTAACGCGCCGCCTGTTGCAGGGGCATGCGCGCGGTCACGCGAGCTTGAGCGTGTCCGGGTAAGGCGGAGTATCCGGATAGTCGCCCGCGGCGAGGTGCGACTGAAGGTCGCGCCACCAGCCAGGCTGGAACAGCGCGCCATACGCGGCCTTCAGTGCCTTCGCCTGCGGCTCGGGCAGGCCGAGGAACTGCGGGAACCGCTCCGGGAACACATCACCGGCGTCCACATGGAACCACGGCGCATCGGCCATCTGTTCTTCGTAGCTCTCCGCCTGCGGCCAGTCGCGGAATTGGCAGTCGGTGACCAGTCGCAATTCGTCGTAGTCGTAGAAGACCACGCGTCCGTGCCGGGACAAGCCGAAGTTCTTCAGCAGCATGTCGCCGGGGAAGATGTTGTTCCGCGCCATGTCCTTGATGGCCTGCCCGTAGTCGAGCGCGGCGGCGCGCGCGGCCTCGGGCTTCTGCTCGCGCAGGTAGAGGTTCAACGGCCGCAACCGGCGCTGCACGTAGCACAGCGCGATGACGAGGTCGTCGCCGTCTTCGCTGATGCTCTGTGCGCAGCTCTCGCGCAATTCCTGCAGCAAGGCCGGCGCGAACCGAGCACGCGGAAAGCGCAGGAAGCGGAATGCCTGCGTGTCCAGCAGCCGGCCGACGCGATCCAGGTGGAAGACCAGGTCGTACTTGTCTTCCACGTCCTGCCGGCTCATCGCCTTCGGATAGGCGAACCGGTCGCGGATCACCTTGAACACCAGCGGGTAGCTGGGCAGGGTGAACACCGCCATCACCATGCCGGGCGTGCCTTCGGCATGCACCAGCCGTTCGTCCGGATGCGCGGCGAAATGGTGGAAGAACGTGCGGTAGCGTTCGGTCTTGCCCTGCTTGGCGCGGCCGAGCACGGTGTAGATCTCGTCGATCGGCTTGCCCGGCAACAACGAGCGCAGGAACACGACCGCATCGCCGACCGTCGACAGGTCGGCGTGGAAATAACTACGCGAGGTGCCGAACAGGTGCGCCACGTCGGCGCGATGGGTCAGCACGGCTTCCGCCCTGAGCTGGCCGCCGTCGTTCACCAGCGCGATCACGCAGGGCGAGAACCGGTGTTCGCCGAACACGCGGCCGACCAGATAGGCGCGCCGCTCGCGGTAGAACACCGTGTCCAGCAGTTCGATGCCGCGCACCGGCTGCGCCCCCCAGTGCGCCAGGTCGTCCTGCAGCCGCACCGCGATCGCCGCCGCGCAGCGGGTGCGGTGCGCATACGGCACGTCGAAGCCGTAGTCCGCCAGCACGCGCGCGAAGGTGTCGGTGGGGCGATGCTCGGAGACTGCGTAACTGTGCCGGGCGACGGGGTGGGTGATCGCGTCGGTGGGTTCCACATCGAGCGCGACGAACTCCAGCGCCGGGTCCACGCCGCGGATGCGCAGGAAGCGGCGGCTCAGCGTGTTGTAGAAGGTCTTGTAGAGCTCGCGGTCGATCTGCCCGGTGACCAACTTCTCGAACGCCGTACGTGCGGCGATCCACAGCGTCCGGTCATGGGCCTGTCCCAGCAGTACCGCCTGCAACCGCAGTGCGCACTCGGCGATGCACTGGTCGTACAGTTCGATGCGTTCGACCGCATCGTGGCGGGCCGCGGTCCAGTCCTGCGTCTCGAACCGGATCTTCGCGCGCCGGGTGATCTCGGCGAAGCGCGCGTGGTAATCCGCGAAGGCATCGTGGATCAGGCGAGCGATGGCATCGGCGGGGACCATGCGCGCGATGTTAGCCGGCACGCGCTGGAGTCATCGCTCCACTGCGATGCCGGCCTGCTCCAGCAGCCAGCTGCGCACCTTGCGGAAACCGGGGTGCGCCAGGCTGCGTTCCGGATACACCAGGTAGTGGGCGAAGTCGGCCTGCAGCCGTTTCTTCGTCAGCGTCACCAGCCGTCCGGCCTTCACCAGCGGCTCGGCCAGCGTCCAGCGCGCCAGTGCCACGCCCACGCCTTGCGCCGCCGCCTGGTGCAGTGTCTCGGTGTCGTCGAACTGCGCGACATAGCGCGCCGGCGGCTGCCCGCCGAAATGCTCGAACCAGTCTTTCCATCGATTGGCCGGATCGCCCAGCAACGGCAACTTCGCCATCTGGTCCGGTGCCGGCCGGCCGTGCTGTTTCAGCAAGGCGGGGCTGGCGACCGGGGTGATCCATTCGTGGAAGAGGAACTCCGCGTGCACGTTCGGCCAGCGTCCACCGCCGAGCCGCAGCGCCAGGTCCACCGGCTCGCGCTCGAAATCCACCACGTGCGTGCTCGATTGCAGATTGAGGCCGAGCTCCGGATGCTGGGCCAGGAACGCCGGCAGGCGCGGCACCAGCCAGGCCGTGGCCATCGAAGGGATCAGGCTCAGCGTCACCGTGTGGTCGTTGCGCAACGTGGCGCGCCGCAGCGCATGCTCGATGGTGTCCAGCGGCCCGGAGATGGCATCGAAGAGGCGTTGGCCTTCCGGCGTCATCTCCACGCCGCGAGGTCCGCGCGCCAGCAGCTTGTGGCCGAGCCGCTGCTCCAGCAGCCGCATGCGATGGCTCAACGCGCTGACGGTCAGGTGCATGGCCTCGGCGGCGCGGGTGAGGTTGCGCAGGCGCGCGGCCGTGACGAAGGCGTCCACCTGATCCAGCGGCAGTCGGCTCATCTTGAATCCACCTCAAGGCTGGCTTGCGGAGCTTTCGCTTTTTCGGGGCCGATCATGCGCCTACCTTGGGAGTCCTTCAAGCCGGACACCGGCGCCACGGAGCAGTCCCATGCAAACCGGAATCAGGAAGCAGTGGTGGCAGCAGCTGGGTGGAATGAGCCAGGGAATGCTGTTCCTGCAGGGTCACATCGCCCACACCGACAGCCCGCCGCCCGAACCCGCCCACCGGCACCATGTCCACGATGCGCCTGGCCAGGCCCGGCATCGCGAAGCGATCCAGCGGCTCAGCGCCCGCCGGCTGCGTGCTATGACCTCGTTGTCGCTGTTCCGGTGAGCGCCCGCCAGCGTGGGAGCGACGTCAGTCGCGATGAACCGCCGCGATGGCCCATCGCGACTGACGTCGCTCCCACGAATTATGGCGGGCCGGGTGGAAGCCCTTCACGTAAATCGAAGCTTCGCGCGCGGACGGCTGGCGAGCCTGTGTCCGCATGAAACACAACGCCCGGCACAGGGCCGGGCGTTGGATGCGGCGGAGAAAGCGATAGACCTCAGGCCGACAGCGTCGCCAGTGCGTCGTTGAAGGTCTTGCTGGGACGCATCGCGGCGGCGGTCTTGGCGATGTCGGGGTGGTAGTAGCCCCCGATATCGAGCGCCTTGCCCTGCGCGCCGTTCAACTCGCCGAGAATCGTGGCTTCGTTGTCGGCCAGGGCCTTCGCCAGCGGCGCGAACTTCGCCTTCAGTTCGGCATTCTCGTCCTGCGCGGCCAGCGCCTGCGCCCAGTACAGGGCCAGGTAGAAGTGGCTGCCGCGGTTGTCGAGCTCACCGACCTTGCGCGCGGGCGAGCGGTTCTCATCGAGGATGCGGCCGTTGGCGACGTCCAGCGCGTTGGCCAGCACCTTGGCGGGCGTGTTGAGGTAACGCTGGCCCAGATGCTCCAGCGATGCGGCCAGCGCGAGGAATTCGCCCAGCGAATCCCAGCGCAGGTAGTCCTCTTCCAGGAACTGCTGCACGTGCTTCGGCGCGGAGCCGCCAGCGCCGGTCTCGAACAGGCCGCCACCGGCCATCAGCGGGACGATCGACAGCATCTTCGCGCTGGTGCCCAGCTCCATGATCGGGAACAGGTCGGTCAGGTAGTCGCGCAGCACGTTGCCGGTCACCGAGATGGTGTCCTCGCCCTTGCGGATGCGTTCCAGCGACACCTTCATCGCCTCGACCGGCGGCAGGATGCGGATATCGAGCGCGTCGGTGGTGTAGTCCTTGAGGTACTGCTCGACCTTGGCGATCACCTGCGCATCGTGCGCACGGTCCTTGTCCAGCCAGAAGATCGCCGGCGTCTTGCTCAGGCGCGCGCGGCCGACGGCCAGCTTCACCCAGTCCTGGATCGGCGCGTCCTTGGTCTGGCACATGCGCCAGATGTCGCCGGCCTCGACCTTCATCTCGAACACGACCCGGCCGGCGTCGTCGGTGACGCGCACGCTGCCGTCGGCGGGAATCTGGAAGGTCTTGTCGTGGCTGCCGTATTCCTCGGCCTTCTGCGCCATCAGGCCGACGTTGGGCACGCTGCCCATCGTGGCGGGATCGAAGGCGCCATGCTTGCGGCAGTCGTCGAGCACCGCCTGGTAGATGCCCGCATAGCAGCGGTCCGGGATGACGGCCTTGGTGTCCTGCAGCTTGCCTTCGGCGTTCCACATCTTGCCGGAATCGCGGATCATCGCCGGCATCGACGCGTCGACGATCACGTCGCTCGGCACGTGCAGGTTGGTGATGCCCTTGTCGGAATTCACCATCGCCAGCGCGGCGCCATCGGCGTAGACGGCCTGCAGGTCGGCCTTGATCGCGTCCTGCTGGTCGGCCGGCAGTGCGCCGAGGCGCGCGTACAGGTCGCCGATGCCGTTGTTGGCGTCGAAGCCGATCTGATCGAGCACCGCAGCGTGCTTGGCCAGCGCGGCCTTGTAGAACTCGTTGACGACCACGCCGAACATGATCGGGTCGGAGACCTTCATCATCGTGGCCTTCAGGTGCAGCGAGAACAGCACGCCCTGGGCCTTGGCGTCGGCGATCTCGGCAGCGACGAACGCGGCCAGCGCCTTGCGGCTCATCGAGGCGGCGTCGACGATCTCGCCGGCCTTCACCTTCACCTTGTCCTTCAGCACGGTGACCGTGCCGTCGGCGGCGACCAGTTCGATCTTCAGCGCGCCGTCGTTGGCCAGCGTGGCCGACTGTTCGCTACCGAAGAAATCGCCGGCCGCCATGTGGGCGACGTGCGATTTGGAATCCGCGCTCCACGCGCCCATGCGGTGCGGGTGCTTGCGGGCATAGTTCTTCACCGACAGCGGCGCGCGACGGTCCGAGTTGCCTTCGCGCAGCACCGGGTTCACCGCGCTGCCCTTGACCTTGTCGTAGCGGGCCTTGGCGTCCTTTTCCTTCTCGTCCTTCGGCTCGTCCGGGTAGTCCGGCAGCGGGTAGCCCTGGGCCTGCAGCTCCTTGATGGCGGCCTTCAGCTGCGGCACCGATGCGCTGATGTTGGGCAACTTGATGATGTTGGCTTCGGGCTGCGTCGCCAGCTGGCCCAGCTCGGCCAGGTCGTCGCTGATCTTCTGCGCGTCGGCCAGGTACTCGGGGAACTGCGACAGGATGCGGCCCGCCAGCGAGATGTCGCGGGTTTCCACGGCGATGCCGGCGGGGGCGGTGAACGCCTCGACGATCGGCAGCAGCGACTGGGTGGCGAGGAACGGGGCTTCGTCGGTGAGGGTGTAGATGATGCGGGGCGTATCCGACATGGGGATCAGGACTCTCGACAAGGGGCGATGGGGAAGTCAGCGCGCCATTGTCGCGTGTCGCCGCACGCAGGGCAAAACGAGGGGGTATGGATGGTGCCCAAGCGTCCAGGGACACCCTTCAGTGCCGGGGAAGGTTGCCGTAGGAACCGTCCGCCACCGGGGCGCCGCGCAAAAAAAGCGGGCGTGGATCGCTCCACGCCCGAGCTTGCCCCACACACGTGGGAGAGAGACTTGCCTTGCGGGTTACTTGACTTCGATTTCCTGCGTCATGCCGACCGGCTGACCATTGAGGGTCACGTCGACCTTGTACTTGCCGGCGGGCCAATCGGTGGCCTTGGTGAATTCGATGTTGGTGGTGCCTGCGTCCTCGGCCTTGACGGTCGTGGATTGCTTGGCGGCCTCCTGACCGTCCTGGAAGGTCAGCTTCGCCTCGATGGTGGCATCAGCAGGAGTGGTGGCATCCGTCTTCACCGACACGATGATCTTGTCCTTGACGCCGAACATGCCGACAGCGGCAACGGACTTGTCGGCGGCGGCAGTGTTGCCCACGGTGACTGTCGTGGCGCTGACGGGAGCGGGCGCCGGCATCGGCTCCGCAGGTGCGGGGGCCGGCTCCACCGCGGCGGGCGGGGTGACGACGGGTTCTTCCTTTTTCTTGCAGCCGACCAAGGCGACGGTACCGACCAGCGCGGCGGCCAAAGCGTAAGAGATGCGGTTCTGCTTCATGGGTTCAATCCTTGTGGATGAAGTGGAGTGGCGATCAGGCGTCGGCGGGCTTCGGAGGAAGCTTGATGACCTGCCCGGGGAAGATGCGGTCGGGATCATCGATCGTGTCGCGGTTAGCTTCGAAGATCTGCTTCCACGCATTGGCGCTACCGAAATGCTCCTTCGCGATCTTGGAGAGCGTGTCGCCCTTCTCGATCGTGTAGGTCTGCTCGCCTACAATCTCTTCGGTACTGTCAACGCGCGCCGTAACGTCCGAGAAATCTGCTTTCTCGACAATCTGCTCGGTCGAAACGACCTTGGCGCTGACGTCAGAGAAGTCAGCCTTCTTTTCTGTGCTCATTGCAACCACCCTTCTTGGCGGGCTGTGGGATGAGCAGAGCGTTGCACGTGCCTTGTTAAGAATCCATAGCGCGTGCGTGAAATCGCTTCTATTGTTAGCTGAGTGACGTTACTGCCGTTGATCGCGCTTCATGAGCGGGACATTCATGTCGGCGGTGGCGCGCCAAGGATTGATATCCAAGCCACCGCGACGGGTGTAGCGCGCTTCGACGGACAGCGACGACGGCCGGCAGTGCGCCAGCAGATCGTGAAAAATCCGTTCGACGCACTGCTCATGGAACTCCGCGTGGTCGCGGAAGCTCACCAGGTAGCGCAGCAGTTCGATCCGATCGATGCGCGGGCCGGCATAGCGGATCACGACCGTCGCCCAGTCGGGCTGGCCGGTGACGGGACAATTCGACTTCAGCAGTTCCGACGAAAGGAGTTCCTTGACCTTGGCTTCCGGATCGGCGGCGAGGAATTCGGCGCGCGGTGGTCCGTAGTGGTCGATCTCCACGTCCAGCCCGTCGAGCGATTCGCCTTCGGGCATCTCGGCCATCGGCGGCAGCCCGAGCACCACGCCCACGTCCGCGCCGGCGCGCGCCGACAGGTCGGTGGCAATGCGCTCGAGCACCGCGGCATCGCTGTTGAAGCGCGTGCTGTTGAGCGAGTTGAGATAGAGCTTGAGCGATTTGGATTCGATCAGGCACGGCGACGTGCACGGCACGGTCAGCGTGGCGGTCGCCACGCGCGGTTTGCCCCGGGCATCCAGCCAGCTCAACTCGTACGCATGCCAGCGGTCGTGACCGACGAACGGCAAGGCATCGGCGGCGATGCCGATCTCGTCGCGCGCGCCCTGGCGCGGGATCGGGAAGAGGAGGGTTGGGTCGTACTGCGTCGGGTACGCGACCTCGCGGCCCAACGAGGAATCCTGGGGAGTGTTGTTCATGCTGGCCATTCTACGGACGGGCCCTAAAGCCGGGGTGTATAACGACGGCCTCTCCCCGAGGAGGTTCCCCATGCGATCACTGCTGCTGCCCGGCCTGTGCGTGATGCTTGCCGCCTGCGCCATCGGGACTGCCAGCGATGACGGGCCGCGTCCCACCCCGCCTGCGGACGATGGCCTGGTCCGTCCGCAAGGCGAGGGCGCCGTCGTGATGCAGGTAGGCCAAGTGCTGGAGATTGCGCTGATGTCGAACGCGAGCACGGGGTACGCGTGGGAATTCACGTCCGACGGCGCGCCGGTGCTGTCGCGCACCACCGGTCCGGCCACGCCGCCGCCGATGGACACGCAGCCGCCCATGCCGGGTGCGTCCTCGATCGCGCGCTGGTGGTTCCGTGCGGACAAGGCAGGCGAGACCACGGTGCGGATGGTGTACCGGCGGTCGTGGGAGACCGTGCCGCCGGTGGAAGTGGTGGAACATCGGGTGATCGTGCGCTGATTCGTTGTTTCGGTCCTTGGTCTCCGCGCCGGCCCTGCGCGGCTTGGCTTCGATCTTTCCGCAAGGCAAAGTGACCGCTCCCCCGAAGGCCAGGGAGGCCGTCATGACTTCACCTGCATCCTTTCTCTGGTTGGCGCTGCTGGCGGCACTGCCGGCAGCAGCGCAGAACGCACCTGCCGCGTCCGCCCCCGGCGTGCCGCCGGTCGCCGTTCCCGTGGTCGACCCGGTCTTCGCCGCCTGCATGACCACGTTGCGCGGCGTCGCCGAGAAGCAGGGCATAGCGACGGCCACGTTCGACACGTACGCGAAGGATCTGGCCGCCGACATGAGCGTGTTGGACCTGCTGGATGCACAGCCGGAGTTCACCACGCCACTGTGGGATTACCTGGCGGCGCTGGTCGACGACCAGCGCGTGGCGGACGGGCGGGCAATGCTGGTGACGCATGCGGACCTGCTGGGTCGTGTCTCGCAGGCGTATGGCGTGGATCCCGCCACCGTGGTCGCGGTATGGGGCGTGGAGAGCGACTATGGGCGCGTGTTCGGGAAGCGACCGCTGCTGGTGTCGTTGTCCACGCTCTCGTGCTTCGGTCGCAGGCAGGCGTTCTTCCGGGGCGAATTCCTGACCACGTTGAAGCTGCTGCAGTCCGGCGACGTACGGGTGGAAGGATTGACTGGCTCGTGGGCCGGCGCGTTCGGGCACACGCAGTTCATGCCGAGCACTTACGAACGCATCGCCGTCGATTTCGATGGCGACGGTCGCCGCAACCTGATCGACAGCATTCCCGACGCGCTGGCATCGACCGCGAACTACCTGGTGAAGTTGGGTTGGCGCATCGGTGAGTCGTGGGGCCATGAGGTGACGCTGCCTGCCGGTTTCGACCTCGCGCAGGCAGGGCGCACGAACCGCAAGCCCCTGGCCGCGTGGGTCACGCAGGGCATCTCGCGCGTCGACGGACAGCCGTTGCCCGCCGATGATCGCAACGCGGCCATTCTGGTACCCACGGGCATCAATGGTCCCGCCTTCGTCGTGTTCAAGAACTACGACGCCATCTATTCCTATAACGCGGCCGAAAGCTATGCACTGGCCATCGCGCTGTTGGCCGATCGCCTGCGTGGCGGCACGGGACTGGTGACGCCCTGGCCGACGGACGATCCCGGCCTGGGTCGTCCGCAGCGCCGCGAACTGCAGACGCTGCTGCTCGCGCGAGGCCACGCGATCGGCACGGCAGACGGCATGATCGGCACGCAGACGCGGCGCGCGATCGTAGTCGAACAGCAGCGCCTGGGCCTGCAGCCCGCGGACGGCCGGGCCGGTGCGAAAGTACTCGCCGCGCTGAAGGCGGAAGGGCCGCCCGTCGCGCCACCGGAGCCGCGAAAGCCGTGAGTGCATTACCCGAAGGCGTGACCCAGGAACGCTGGCAGGACATCGACGTGCTGCGGGTGGAAACCCCGATGTCCCTTGCTCGCGTCAGTCTGCACGGCGGGCAGGTGCTGTCGTTCGCACCGACGGGATTCGACGACCTGCTCTGGGTGTCGCCGGCCACGGCCTTGCCGCCGAATTCGATCCGCGGCGGCGTGCCGGTGTGCTGGCCCTACTTCGGCCGGCAGGGACAACCCGACGATGCACCCCAGCACGGTCATGCACGCGTATCGCGCTGGCCGCTGACGGACGTGCGGCGCGAAGCCGATGGCAGCGTGGTGCTCAAGCTCGCGTTGCCGCTGCGGGATGGCGTGCCGCTCGAACTGATCCAGACTGTGCACGTCGGCCGCGACCTCCGGCAGAGCCTGGACACGCTCCATCGCGGTGAGGCGCCGGTCGTGCTGACCCAGGCGCTCCACACGTATTTCCGCGTGGCCGACGCGGCACAGGTGCGCGTCACGGGCCTCGATGGCCTGCGCTATGCGGACAAGTACGCCGGCGGCACGCACGTGCAAGCCGGCGACTGGACGCTGCACGACCCGCGCGACCCGGGCCGCAGCGACCGGATCTATACCGGCACCGGCCATCGATTCGACCTCATCGATCCCGCCGGCCGCCGCCGCATCCGACTGGACACCTTCGGCAGTCGTTCGCTGGTGGTCTGGAACCCGGGCGACGCCGGTGCGGCCACCATCGCGGACATGCCCGGCGACGGCTGGCGGACCTTCGTCTGCCTGGAAGCCGCGAATGCCGCCGAAGACGCGATCGAACTGGAACCCGGCCAGCGCCATCGGCTGAGCCACGTGATCTCCGCAGCACCGTTGTAGGAGCGACGTCAGTCGCGACCCCACGTCCTACGCCGTCACGTCCTTCTTGGTCAGCGCGGTTTCTCGGACTCGACGGCTTTTTTGCGACGTGCGGGCTTTGCCGTCGCGACTGACGTCGCTCCCACAGGGGGACCACAAGGCGCGACATGCCCTACACTTGCGCACCTTTTCGCCGGTCCGCTCCGTGAACGCCGAAGCTCCCGCACACGCCGGCCGCCGCGCCGCTCTGATCTTCATCTTCGTCACGGTGCTGATCGACATCCTGTCGTTCGGCGTGATCATCCCGGTGTTGCCGGATCTGGTGAAGCAGTTCACCGGTGGGGATGCGGCGCGCGCTGCGATCTGGGTGGGTATCTTCGGCACGGTGTTCTATGCCATCCAGTTCATCAGCTCGCCGGTGCAGGGCGCGTTGTCCGACCGATTCGGACGCCGGCCGGTGATCCTTCTCTCGTGCCTGGGCCTGGGTGCCGACTTCGTATTGATGGCGGTCGCCGGCACCCTGCCGCTGCTCCTGCTGGCGCGAGTCTTCTCGGGTGTGTTCTCGGCGAGCTTCACGACGGCGAATGCTTACATCGCCGACGTCACCCCGCCGGAGCGGCGCGCACAGGCCTTCGGCATGATCGGCGCGGCGTTCGGCGTAGGGTTCGTCATCGGTCCCCTGATCGGTGGTGCGCTGGGGGACATCGATCTGCGTCTTCCGTTCTGGTTCTCCGCAGGGTTGGCGATGTTGAACTTCCTCTACGGTTGGTTCGTGCTTCCCGAATCGCTTGCGCCGGAAAAGCGGACCAGCCGCATCGATTGGAAGCACGCGAACCCCTTCGGTTCGTTGGTATTGCTCAAGCGCTATCCGCAGGTGCTCGGCCTGGTCGCCGTCGTCTTCATCGCGAACCTCGCTCACTTCGTCTATCCCAGCGTATTCGTGTTGTTCGCCGGCTACCGCTTCCAATGGGGTCCGAAGGAGGTCGGCTGGGTGTTGGCAGCGGTGGGCATCCTGAGCGTCATCGTGAACGCCATGCTGATCGGTCGCGTGGTGAAAAGACTCGGCGAGCGCAGGACACTATTGCTTGGCCTGGCATGTGGTGCGCTCGGTTTCGTCGTTTACGGGTGGGCACCAGTCGGTACCGCCTTCCTGCTCGGATTGCCCATCAGTGCGCTATGGGCGCTGGCCACGCCCGCGACACAGTCGTTGATCACGCGTGAAGTGGATGAGCGCGAGCAGGGGCGCATGCAGGGCGCGTTGATGAGTCTCGCAAGCCTGGCGGGCGTCATCGGCCCGATGATGTTCGCGGGGACGTTCGCGCTGTTCATCGGAAAATCCGCGCCCGCCCATGTCCCCGGCGCCCCGTGGTTTCTTGCTGCGATCCTGCTGTTCTGCGGCATGCTGGTGGGATGGCGATTTGCGCGTCCCAAGCCGCAGGCGCCGATGACATGAAAGAAGGCCGCCCTGGGGCGGCCTTCTTCGTTGCGCGACAAGCGCGCTGGATCAATCGTTCTCCACGTGGATGATTTCGCCGGTGTTGGCGGCCAGGTGGATCTCGACGTCATTGCCGTCGGCGCGCTCGGCCTCGGCCTTCCAGACGCCGTCGTCGAAGTCCACGTCGTGCACCTTGGAATAGCCGGCGGCGGCGAGCTTCGCCTTGACATCGTTCTCGCTGAGGTTGGACACCAGCTTCTCGGCCACGATGTCGCCGCTGGCCGGATTGATGCGCACGTCGACGCGGTCGCCGTTGGCGCTGGTCGCATCGGTTTCCCACTGGCCGTCCTCGAAATCGAGATCGTCGATGTTCGTGTAGCCCTTCTCGGTGAGCAGCGCGCGCACCTGCGGCTCCTTCAGCGCGTCCTTGCCTGCGGTCGGCGCTGGCGCCTGAGCGAACGCGGCGCCCGACAGTGCGGCAAGCGCGGCGAGCGTCAACAGGCGATGGCGGTAACGGATGGTCTGCATGGAAATCTCCTATGGGATGGCGTGGACCGAATCCTGCCCACGCCCGCATCACCCCCAGGTGAATCCGTGCCGTTGAAAATGAACACTCCACGCCGCTTTCACCCGCATGAGCGGAACGCGAACGAGGCTCAGGTGCGGCGCAATACCAGCAGCGTCACCACGCCCGCGACCAGGCCCCAGAACGCGGAACCGATGCCCGCGAGCGACAAGCCCGATGCCGTCACGAGGAAGGTCACCAGCGCGGGCTCGCGCTCCGCTTCCTCGCGCAATGCGGCGGCCAGGCTGTTGCCGATGGTGCCCAGCAATGCGATGCCGGCGATGGCGAGGATCAGTTCCTTCGGAAAGGCGGCGAAGAGCGCCGCCACCGTCGCGCCGAACAGACCTACGAGCACGTAGAACACGCCGGCCGCGATGGCCGCGACGTAACGACGCGCGGCATCTTCGTGCGCTTCGCGGCCCATGCAGATCGCCGCCGTGATCGCCGCCAGGTTGAGCGCGAACGCACCGAACGGCGCCAGCACCAGGTTGACCACGCCGGTCCAACCGACGACAGGCGAAATCGGAATCGGATATCCAGATGCGCGGATCACCGCCACGCCGGGGACGTTCTGCGAGGCCATCGTCACGATGAACAAGGGCAAGGCGATACCGACGACCGCCGCGAACGAGAACGTCGGCGTGGTGAAGATCGGCTTCGCCAGTTGCAACGACAGACCGTCGATGCGCAGCAAGCCGAGCGCGCCGGCGATAGAGATGCCGACCAGCAACGTCAGGATCACCGCGTAGCGGGGCAGCAGACGGCGGGCGAGCAGGTAGGCCGCGAACATCGTCAGCACCATGCCCAGTTGCGTCTTCATGGACGCGAACGCGTCGATGCCGAAGCGCAGCAGCACGCCGGCCAGCATGCCGGACGCCAGCGATACCGGGATGCGGCTGATCATCCGTTCGAAGAAGCCCGAGAATCCGCACACGGCGATCAGCAACGCCGACAGCAGGAACGCGCCGATCGCATCCGACAGCGGCAGCCCGGCGACGCTGCTGATCAGCATGGCCGCGCCGGGCGTGGACCACGCCGTCACCACCGGCATCCGGTAACGCAACGACAGGCCGATGCACGTCAGGCCCATGCCCAGGCCGAGCGCCCACATCCACGACGAGATTTCTTCCGGCGAGGCGCCCAGCGACTGCGCCGCCTGGAACACGATCACGGCCGAACTCGCGAAGCCGACCAGCACGGTGACGAAGCCGGCCGCGATGGCGGACAGCGAGAGATCCTTCAGCAGGTGGCGGGAGGGAGATTCCATGGAGCGGTTACTCATGTGGGAGCGACGTGAGTCGCGAACGCTTTTTCAGCGAACTCCGATGGGCATTTTCAGCCAACTCCGATGGGCATTTCACGGTGCAAAAAGGATGGCGACGATCCGCCGCGCGCTTTCGCGACTTACGTCGCTACCACAACAGCCGACTGCCGCTTTCCGACGGCCTCGCACCATCGCTTCGCCACGGCCAGCGACGTGGTGCACACCGCCTCGTCGGTCACCGTGGTCACGGCGCGCTCCAGCAACTGGATGTCGGCTTCGTGCTGGCGCGCCACGTGCGGATCCTCGAAGAAGATCACGCGTTGGCAGCGATGCTCCAGAACGCGGTCGGCGATCTGCGCGTCGCCGCCAAGCGGGCCGCTCTGGAAGCGTTCCACCCAGGGCACGTCCTGCGGCCAGCCGCGGCTCCACGCCAGTTCGTTGAGGCGCAGGCCGGTGGTCCCGGTCGCCATGCGGTGCGCGAAGCGGGACAGCACGTCGAAGTGCGCGTCGGCGAACGCGAGCATCTGCGGCTTCATCGCATCGTGTGCGATCAGTGCCAGCGTCTGCGATTCCAGCGCATGGAAACGATCGGCGCCGCGGTCGGGGGCGAAGCCGGCATGGATGCGTTCCATCTCGATCCAGTCGCGCGCCGAGGCGACCGTCGACAGGAACGGCTTGCCGTGGATCACGCACTGGCGCTTCAGCGCCGTGGCTTCGGGGAAGATCGAGGACGGATCGACCGGATCGATGAAGTAGATCGCACCATCGAGGCTGCGTTCGGCGCCTTCCAGCCCGACGACTTCCGCCACCAGCTTCATCAGTCCGCCGTCGCGGCCGTACGGATACCGCTTGAGCCCATCGTAGCCGCGCAGCATGCCGGCGGCGGCGATCGCATCGTGCGTGCGGCCGACCGCATGCAAGGCCAGCTGAAGGTCGCGGATGCCGGGCTCGCAGGCCCGCAGCCAGCGGAACAGCGCCGCATCTTCGGTATGGTGGTGCAGGCGGTTGGCAGCCAGGCCCAGGCGCATGTTCGATCAGATGGACAATGGAGCCGCGAGTCTAGCGTAGGGCGGGCTCAAGCCCGCCATGGGGATCGCCCCGAATGACGATGCCGTGCGCGGCTTCGCGACAAGGTGGGCTTGAGCCCACCCTACGCCAGCAGCAACGTCGCGATGCTGCCCGCCGCATCGCGTCCCTCGGCGACCGCGGTGACCACCAGGTCGGCGCCACGCACGGCGTCGCCGCCGGCGAACAGCTTCGGGTGCGTGGTCTGGAACGGCAGGCGATCGCCGCCGCCGGCGACGATGCGTCCGTTCGGTGTGCCTTCCACGCCGACGTCGGCTAACCACGCCGGCACGGTCGGCGAGAAACCGAACGCGATGATCACCACGTCCGCTTCCAGCACCGATTCGCTGCCTTCGACCGGCACCGCGTTCTGGCGGCCGCGTTCGTCGGGCTCGCCGAGCTTCGTTTCGACCACCTGCACGCCGGCCACCGTGCCGTCGTCGCCGGCCACGATGCCGAGCGGCTGGCGATTGAACAGGAAGCGCACGCCTTCCTCGCGGGCGTTGGCGACTTCACGGGCGGAGCCGGGCATGTTGGCCTCGTCGCGGCGGTAGGCGCAGGTCACCTTCGCCGCACCCAGGCGGATCGCGCTGCGCACGCAGTCCATGCCGGTATCGCCGCCGCCGAGCACGACCACGCGCTTGCCCTGCAGGTCCGGCAGCTGCAGCTTGTCCTCCCAACCGGCGATCGCGCGGCCCCAGGGATCGTTGCCGCTCACGATGCGGCCGTTCTGCACCAGGAAGGGCAGGGCCGGCAGCACGCCGTCCAGGTCCTGGCCGGGCAGGCCGCCGTCGGTATAGCGGTAGGCGCCGGTGCCGAGGAAGACCGCGTCGTACTCTTCCAGCAGCTGCGCGAGCGTCAGGTCGCGGCCGATCTCCACGCCCAGGCGGAATTCCACGCCCATGCCTTCCAGCACCTCGCGGCGCTGCGCGATGACGCTCTTGTCGAGCTTGAAGCTGGGGATGCCGAACTGCAGCAGGCCGCCGATCTGTTCGTAACGGTCGTAGACCACGGCCTGGATGCCGGCGCGCGCCAGGCGGTCGGCGCAGCCCAGGCCCGCCGGTCCCGCACCGATGACCGCGACGCGCTTGCCAGTCGGCTGCACGTCGCTCAGGTCCGGCCGCCAGCCATTGGCCAGCGCGGTGTCGACGATGTACTTCTCCACCGCGCCGATGGTGACCGCGCCGAATTCCTCCAGCGTGCAGCTGCCTTCGCAGAGGCGGTCCTGCGGGCACACGCGGCCGCAGACTTCCGGCAGCGGGTTGGTGGAGTGGCACAGCGCGGCGGCTTCCTCGATGCGGTTCTCCTGCACCAGCTGCAGCCACTGCGGGATCGCGTTGTGCACAGGGCACTTCCAGCTGCAGTAGGGATTGCCACAGTCGAGGCAACGGCCTGCCTGGTACTGCGCTTCCTCCTTGCCGAACTTGCCGTACAGCTCGCCCCAGTCGCCGGACGTGCGCAACTCCAGCGGGATGCGTTGCGGCATCGTCCGCGGCAGGTCGAGGAACTGGAATACCTGCTTCTTGCTCATGAGGACAGTACCTGCTTCCCCTCTCCCTTGATGGGAGAGGGTGGCCGAAGGCCGGGAGAGGGTGAGCCGGAGACCGTTGCGGCGAAGCGCCACGTCAGCGCATCGAGTGCACGGACGCAACGACACGCGTCGCTGCGCTTGCGCCCCCTCTCCTGCCCTGCGGGCATCCTCCCCCGCGAGGGGGGAGGAGAAAGGCGGAGCGCGCTCATGCTGCGCGCCTCAAGGTCTCGTTCAACGAATCGATGCTCGCGGCCTTCGGCTTCACCAGCCAGAACTTGCCCACGTAGTCGCGGAACTCGTCGAGAATCTGCTGCGCCCAGATGCTGCCGGTCAGTTCGCGATGGCGGCTGATCAGCGTGTGCAGGTGCTGGCGATGGCTCTCGAAGCCTTCCGGGCTGATGCGGTGGATGTCGATCAGTTCGTGGTTGTAGCGGTCGACGAAATCGCGGTCCAGGTCGAGCACGTAGGCCAGGCCACCGGTGAAGCCGGCGCCGAAGTTCAGGCCCACCTTGCCCAGCACCAGCACGATGCCATCGGTCATGTACTCGCAGCAGTGGTCGCCGGCGCCTTCGATCACCGCCAGCGCGCCGGAATTGCGCACGCCGAAGCGTTCACCCGCGCGACCGGCGGCGAACAGCTCGCCGCCCGTCGCGCCGTACAGGCAGGTGTTGCCGATGATGGGCGTGTTGCGTGCCTCGAAGCGCGCGCCGCGCGGCGGACGCACCACCAGCCGGCCGCCGGCCATGCCCTTGCCCACGTAGTCGTTGGCTTCGCCTTCCAGCTCCATCTGCAGGCCGCCGGCGTTGAACGCGCCGAAGCTCTGCCCCGCGGTGCCGCGGAAGCGCAGGTTGAGCGGTGCGTCGGCCATGCCCTGGTTGCCGTGCTGGCGCGCGATGGCGCCGGACAGGCGGGTGCCGATGCTGCGGTCGGTGTTGTGGATCAGGAAGCGATGGTCGCCGCCGCTCTTCTTGCGGATCGGCTCGGCGAGCAAACCATCGAGCTGCGTGGCCAGGCTGTCCGGCGATTCGTACAGGCGTTGCGCCGCGCAGCTGCTGCTGTCGAACTGCGCGCCCTTCAGCAGTCGCGACAGATCGACGTTCACGCCTTCGCGGGGCGATACGTCGAGTTGCTGCAGCAGGTCGGTGCGGCCGACGATCTCGTCGAGCGAACGCGCGCCGAGGTACGACAGCCACTGCCGCACTTCCTCGGACAGCAGGCGGAAGAAGTTCTCCACGCGCTCGGGCAGGCCGGTGAAGTACTGCGTGCGCAGGCGCTCGTCCTGCGTGGCCACGCCGGTGGCGCAGTTGTTGAGGTGGCAGATGCGCAGGTACTTGCAGCCGAGCACGATCATCGGGCCGGTGCCGAAGCCGAAGCTGTCGGCGCCGAGCAGCGCGGCCTTGACCACGTCCAGGCCGGTCTTCAGGCCGCCGTCGGTCTGCAGCACGGTGCGGTCGCGCAGCTGGTTCACCACCAGCGCGTGGTGCGCCTCGGCCACGCCGAGTTCCCACGGCACGCCGGCATACCGGATCGAGCTCACCGGGCTGGCGCCGGTGCCGCCGTCATGGCCGGAGATGGTGATCAGGTCCGCGCCGGCCTTCACCACGCCGGCGGCGATCGTGCCCACGCCCGCATGGCTGACCAGCTTCACCGAGACCAGGGCCGTCGGGTTGATCTGCTTGAGGTCGTAGATCAGCTGGGCGAGGTCTTCGATCGAATAGATGTCGTGGTGCGGCGGCGGCGAGATTAGGCCGATGCCGGGCTTGGCGTAGCGCAGGCGCGCGATCAGCTCGTTGACCTTGTGGCCCGGCAGCTGGCCGCCTTCGCCGGGCTTGGCGCCCTGCGCGACCTTGATCTGCAGCACTTCGGCATTGACCAGGTACTCCGGCGTCACGCCGAAGCGGCCGGAAGCGACCTGCTTGATCTTGCTGCGCTTCTCGGTGCCATAGCGCGCGGGGTCTTCGCCGCCCTCACCGGAGTTGCTGCGGCCGCCGAGCCGGTTCATCGCGATGGCGAGCGCTTCGTGCGCTTCCGGCGACAACGCGCCGAGCGAGATCGCCGCGGTATCGAAGCGTCGCAGCAAGTCGGTGGCGTCGGCCACCTCGTCGATCGGCGTCGGCACCTCGGCTTTCTTCAGCTGCAACAGATCGCGCAGTGCCGACGGCGGGCGCGAGTTCACGGCGTCCGCGTAGGCCTGCCAGTCGCGGGCGTCGCCGGTGCGCGTCGCGCGCTGCAGCGTCATCACCACGTCCGGGTTGTACATGTGGTATTCGCCGCCGTGCACGTACTTCAGCAGCCCGCCGACTTCCGGCGATTCGCGGTCGTTCCACGCACGCGCATCGAGCTGGCGCGCCTCCAGGTCGAGGCGTTCGAAGCCCACGCCGCCGACCCGCGACGGCGTCTCGGCGAAGCACAGGTCGACCACGTCCGGATCCAGGCCGACGATCTCGAACAACTGCGCGCCGCGGTAGCTGCTGATCGTGCAGATGCCCATCTTCGAGATGATCTTCGACAGGCCCTTGTAGATGCCCTTGCGGTAGCTGCGGCCGATCTGCGTCTGCTCGCCACCCTTCTTAATCTGCAGGATCCCGCGCCGGCCCAGGTCGAACAGCGTCTGGTACGCCAGGTACGGATACACCGCGGTGGCGCCCACGCCGATGAGGCAGGCCATGTGGTGTGGATCGCGCGCGGTGCCGGTCTCGACGATCAGGTTGGCGTCGCAGCGCAGGCCAACGCGGCAGAGGTGATGGTGCACGGCACCGGTGGCGAGCAGCGCATGCGCCATCGGCCGGCCCGGCTGCGGATAGCGGTCCGACAGCAGCAGCATGACCTCGCCATCGCGCGCCGCCTGTTCGGCCTCGCGGCAGATCCGCTCCAGGCCGGCCTTCAGGCCTTCCTCGTGCGAATAGGACAGGTCGATCAGGCGGTTCTTCTCGACGTACTGCGGCATCTTCAGCAACTGCCGCAGTTTGCGCTGGCTCAGCACCGGCGAATTGAGGATGACGTGGTTCACCGTCTCCGGGCCGGCGTGGAAGATGTTGGTCTCCCGGCCCAGCTGGGTGGTCAGCGACATCACGCAGTCTTCGCGCAGCGGATCGATCGGCGGGTTGGTGACCTGCGCGAACGCCTGCCGGAAGTAGTCGTACAGCGGCCGCGTCTGCCGGCTGAGCACGGCCATCGGGGTGTCGTCGCCCATCGAGCCGGTGGCTTCCTGCTCGGTCTCGGCGAGCGGGCGCAGCACCTGCTCCACTTCCTCGGTCGAGAGCTGGAACAGCTTGTGGTAGCCGCGCAGCGTGCGTTCGTCGAAGGGTTCCTCGACCAGCGACGGATCGATCAGCTCGGTCTGCAGGTAGGTCACGCCCTGGTGCAGCCACTGCTTGTACGGCGCGCGGCCACGGTTGATGCGGTCCACCGCTTCGCTGTCGAGCAGGTCGCCGCGGCGCAGGTCGATGGCCATCATCTCGCCCGGGCCGAGCTTGCCCTTGCGGGTGACGCGTTCGGCCGGCACTTCCCACACGCCGGCTTCGCTGGCGACGATGAAGTGGCGGTCGCTGGTCAGCATCCAGCGCGCGGGGCGCAGGCCGTTGCGGTCAAGCGTGCACGCGGCGTAGCGCGCGTCCATGGAGACGATGCCCGCCGGGCCGTCCCACGGTTCGGTATTGAGGCCGTAGAACTCGTAGAACGCGGCCAGATCGGCGTCCTTGAACTCCAGCGACTGCGTCGCCGGCGGCACCAGGATGCGCAGCGCCTGGATCAGCTCCATGCCCCCGGCGACCAGCAGCTCCAGCATGTTGTCCAGGCTCTGCGAATCGGAGCCGTGCATCGAGATGACCGGGTCGAATTCGCCGATGTCGAAGCGCGGCGTCTTCCACACCTTGCTGCGCGCCTGCGCCCAGCGGCGGTTGCCCTCGATGGTGTTGATCTCGCCGTTGTGCGCCAGCAGCCGGAACGGATGCGCCAGCGGCCAGCGCGGCAGCGTGTTGGTGGAGAAGCGCTGGTGGAACACCACCGCGCTGCTGGCCAGGTCGCTGCGCTGCAGGTCCGGGAAGAAGGTCGACAACTTGTCCGGCAGCACCATGCCCTTGTAGCCGATCGCATGCGGCGACAGCGTGACCACGTAGAAGTCGGGCACGGACGCGCGCAGCTGCTGTTCGGCCCGGCGGCGCGCGAGGAACAGCGCGAGCGCGAAGGCTTCGTCCTTCTGTCCTTCGTCGGCCTCGACGTAGAGCTGTTCGATGCGCGGCAGGGTGTCCTTGGCCAATTGGCCGCAGACGGCGTCGTTGGTGGGCGGCACGCGCCAGCCCTTCACCGCCACGCCGGTGCGGAACAGTTCGGCTTCGAGCGCGGCGCGGCATTGCGCGGCCTGCACCTCGTCGTGCGGAAGGAACACCAGGCCCGCGGCGAAGCGCGCGCCCAGTGCGATGCCGGATTCGGCGGCGAGCGCGCGGAGGAATGCCTCCGGCTTGCGGATCAGCAGGCCGCAGCCGTCGCCGGTGAGACCGTCGGCGGCCACGCCACCACGGTGGGTCATGCGCGAGAGCGCAGCGATCGCAGTGTCGACCAGCGCGCGCGAGGGCTGGTCGTCGAGCTGCGCGATCATGCCGAAGCCGCAGGCGTCGCGTTCGTCGTTCGGGTCGTAGAGACCCTGTTCAAAGCCGCCTTGGCGATTGCGAGGGGCCATGTCTTGCCTCAAACCGGAGTGACGGCGACACCGTGCCCTGCCCACGCAGCGGCACTTCGAAATGTCACCGGAAATCCGACTAGACCATAGATGTTGCGACGCCGCAACAACACCTATGGCGCACCACCTGTTGGTTGCAAAGGCAACTTTTCACGGGGCAAAACCGTGTCCGCCGGACAACAAAAAACCGCCCGCGTCGCCGCGGACGGTTCGTCATCCGATGGACGTGGCGCGAAGCGTCAGCCGCAGTTGACCGAGGTCGCCGCGCCCTTCTCGTCGAGGATGATGTTCAGGCGGTTCGGATTGAAGTCCATCGTCGCGGCGTCGCCCGGCTTCAGCGCGCGCACGGCCTCGGACTTGCTGTCGGCCTTGGCCTGTTCGATGTCGGCCTCGCTCGCGGTCTTGCCGATGATCCACTGCGCCTGGGTGTCGTCGCAGCTGCCGGCGAGTTCGGCCGGCGCGGGCTCGGCGGCGGGCGGCGTGGCCGCTTCGCTGGCCGCGGCCTGGGACTGTTCGGCGGCGGCGGTCTGTTCGTCGGCTTCGGGCGACGAGCAGGCGGCCAGCGAGAGGGTCAACAGCAGGGCGGGAATCGCCGTTCGGATCATGCGTAACTCCGGAGGGTGAGATGGAAGGAAGGATTGCGCACCGGACATTCGAGAGTCGTTAACCGGCCGGCGCGCGCCTGCGTTCGAGCCACCATAGCAGCGCGCTGGCGGAAAGCCAGGCGAGGAACCACGGCCAGGCGGGCCCGCGAACGCCTTCCATGGCCGATGGCGATGCCACCACTGCGCTCGCGGCGCCTGTGTGCGAGCGTGTCTGCGCCTGGAGCTCGGCGCGATGCAGCGACGGCGCATCGTCTTCGGCGCGGACGAAGAACGGCGTCGCGGCGTCGCCCACCCTCAGCTGATGCCAGCCCGCGCTTCGCGGCCAGAAGCCTGCGCAGCGCGCGCTGCCGGTGGCGGGATCCCGCACTACCTGCGTCGTGATGCCGTCAGGTGCGACGATCCGTGCGTCGTCTGCGATGCCGCACAGCGCCATGCGCTCGCCCGCGCGCGCGCCGTCGGGCGCCGCGGCAATGGCCTGCGCGCCCGCGCGTGCCAGCGTGGCGAACGCCTGCGACCACAGCGCGGCGTGCACGTCGGCGTGGCCCGCCAGCACCAGCGTGTAGGTATCGGCCGGCGTCCACACGCCGACCCGGCCGCGCCCCATCGCGTGCCACCACGCGGCCGGTGCGCCGGCGGTGTCCCGCAGCAGTGCGACATCGTCGCCCACAGGCATCCGCATCGTCCGCCGCGTGAGAACGGGCAGGCCGCCCGGCACGGCGTCGGCATCCACCGGCAGGTCTGCCGTGCCCGCACCGCGTCGTGCGCGCCAGGCGTCGTCGTCCGGCGCGGGACGGGACAGGCGGAACTCGGATTCGTCGTTGCCGACGGCCGGCACGCCCAGCAGGCGTTGCACGGGCGGGGAGATCGGTCCGTCGGCACGCACCAGCACGCCCAGTCCGTCGCGCACAGCCGCGCCGAGTGCCGCACGTTGCGCTTCGCCGAGTCCCGCGGCACTGCGCGCATCCAGAACCAGCAGGTCGAAACGGCGCAGCGTCTCGGCGTTCATCGGCAACGTAGCGTCGCCGAGCTGCATGCCGCCGCCGAGGCTGACCTGCATGTGGAGCGGGATGCTCACGTCGGTCGCCCAGCGACGCAGGTATTTGCCCTCGGCATTGGGCGCACCGGCGAGCACCCATACGCGGGGCGGCGTCGAGGGCTGCGTCCAGACCGGCAGCGACGCGGCATCGGCCACGCTACCGCGCGCTGACCGCACCTCTACCCGGAACAGCGCCGGCCCGGGCAGGCGGGCGACACCGGTGAGGCGGAAGCGACCCTGCTCGTCCACCGGCGCGGCATCGACGCGCTGGCCTGCGGGGTCGAACAGCACCACCGTCGCCTTCGGCACGTCGTTCACGCGACCGCTGGCGATGAAGGTGTCGCCCGGCGCCACGACACCCACCGGCGCGAGTTCGACGACACCGCGCGGCAAGGCGGTAGGCGAATACATGACGCGCCGGTCAACGAGCGCATCGCGGTCGCGGGCTTCCAGTCCATCACCGACGACGTGCAGCGTGCCCACGTCCGGATACCGGCGCAGCGCAGTGCCCAGGTCCGGCACGCGCTCGCTGCCGTCGGTGGACGTGGCCTCCGGCAGAGCGACGCGGGGCTGGCCCTGCAGCACCGCGGGAAGGGCGACCTGTCCGGCGTTCGCGGTCATCACCACCAGCGTGGCGGGGGTCGATGCCTGCCGAGGCGGCAGCAGGGTGAAGTAGAGCAGCAGCGCGCAGACGGGTTGCAGCGCGCACAGCAGCAGGAAGCGGGTACGGGAGCCGCGCACGTCCGTGGAAGCACCGCGACGCCGCGCGATCAGGCGCGCCCACGCGACCAGCACGCCGAGCGCGAGCAGGCCGGCCAGCAGCCAGGGCAGGAGCGCGGGCAAGGTCATCGCGCGGGCTCCTGCTGGAGGGCATCGAGATAGCGGCGGCCAGCATCGTCCGGCGCGGCCCGACGGCGGACCTGTGCGGGCGGTTGCGGCGACGCCGACCACAGCAGCGCACGCAGGCGCGCACGGCAGGGCGCGCACGCCGGATCGCCGCGCACTTCATCGATGGCCGCGAACAGGTCCAGCGCATCCGGCACGCGTGCTTCGTTCGTGCGCAGCCAAGTGTGCAGCGCGTCCAGGTCCGCGCCATCCGCCGGCGCGCGATCGTTGGCCAGGGCACGCCATGCGCGAGCGGGGGCCGCGTCGACGTCGTCGGGCATCGGGGCGAGCGGGCCGAGTGCGCGGGAGCCGATGCCCTTGCGATCGCCGCCCATCCGGCGCGTCTCGTCGATCGGCGGCAGCTCCGGTCCCACGCGGGCCAGGTAGATGCGTGTCGCCTGTTGCACCTGCTTGATGTACTCCAGCGCCTTGTACGCGAACGGCAGTGCGCGGTCCGGCTGTCCCTGGCGCAGGTGAAGTTCCGATTGCCACATCTGGTCCAGCGCCTTCTTCAGCGTGGCGCGTGTGTCGGGGTCGAGCAGCGTCGCGGCTTCGGCGTGGTCGTGCGTGTGGCCATAAGCCTCCAGCACGTCGGCCTCGCGGCCGAAGCTGGCGCCGCTCGCCGACGTCGCATGGTCGTGATCGTCCTGCGCGGCGGTCGGGGTTCCGGCGTGATCGTGTCCGTCGTCCTCCGCGTGGTCGTCGTCGGTGTCGCTGGTCGGCGGCGGTTGCGGCTCGCCTTCGGCTTCCTCGCCGAGGAACTGGCCGTAGCGCAGGCGCAGGATGCGCTGGTCCACGCCGATCGCATCCGAGCGCGTGACGAACGTGTCCGCCGCCAGGCCGCGTTTCTGCTTCTGCAGTGCTTCGGCGTCGATGATGATCTGGCGCTGGCTGCGGAAGTAGGCCGGCATCACCTTCTTCACCAGTCCTTCCAGGCCGGTGCTTTCCTCGCCCAAGTCCGCCGGCCAGCGCAGGATCAGGCCGGGGCTCTGTGCGGTCTGCGGCGTCGGCGCGCGCGTGTCGCGCACGGTGAGCTGTGCGATCAGGTCGTCGCCCACGGCCATGCCGAGCGCCTTCAGGTCCAGCGAGGCGGCGAACCGGCGCGCGGTCGCGGGGCCGGTGCCGTGCAGCGTCATCGCCTGTTCCTTGAACGCGATGTTCTCGCCGCTGCCTTGCGCGAGCGTCAGCTTCAGCGTGGCGGCCGCGGCCACGCCGTAGTCGTCGCGCGCTTCGAAGGCGAGCGCCCAGCGCGTCTGTCCGACCGCCACCAGGCTGAGGCCGCGGTCGGGCGCGAGCACCTTCACCTGCGGCGCGCGATCAGGAATGGCATCCAGCCGCCGGAGTTTCGACGGCGGTTGCGCCTCGGTGCCGGCGGCCACCACGCGGTACAGCGTGGATTTCGCGAGGCCATGCGTCGCTCGCCAGGTGTCGCCGTCGCGCTGCAGCGCGATGCGCTGGCCGTCGTGGAAGACGAGATCCGCGCGGGTCGGTTGCGGTTCGAAGCGCAGCGTCCAGGCGAGTCGCGAGCCGACGGGGGCTTTCGCATCGAGCGTGGCTTCGTCGCGCGCCGACTGGCCCGTGTAGGACGGCGGCGCGACGTGCAAGCGTTGGCCGACCAGGCGCGGGACGCCGGGAACGGCTGGTGTTTCCTCATCCGCAGGCGCGAGCGCGCTGGCCATCGGTGCGCGCGCCGGCCACAGCGCCGACACGGCGATCACCACGCCGGCCACCAGCCACATCGCCACGATGCGCGGCCATGGCCACGGCGTGCGCAGGTCCGGTGCCGGCTGGCTGCGTAGCCGCTCGCGGACGCGCGCTTGCTGCAGCTGTTGCAGCGGCGTCAGCGAAGCGGGTGGTGCCAGCAGCAGATCGCTGCTGTCGTCGAGGTCCTTGCGGCGTGCATCCAGCTGGCGCACCAGCCAGGCGGTGTCGAACGCGCGCGTCCGCCGCCAGGCCAGCGCGGCGAGTACGGCGATCCCGGCCAGCGAGACGGCTACGGCTACCGCGGGCAATGCGAAGCGCCACAACACACCGGCGAGCGCGACAGGAATCGGTGCTCCCAACACCAGTTGGCCGAGCGTCGCATGGCGACGGACCTGGGCGAGACGATCGAAGGCCGACAACGTCATGGCGCCACGCTCCGCGTGCGCCGCGTGGCCATCCAGCGCTCCACCAGCACCAACACCGCGATCAGCAGCGCGAGCCAGGGTTGCAGGTCGCGTGGTGCGACCGGATAGGTCGCGCCACCGCGCGTCGGCGCGTAGTCCGTCGCGAGCACGCGCGCGGGCGCGCTGGCGGGACCGTCGAACAGGGCGCGCAGGCGGTGCGGGAAATCGGCGTCGAGCAGCGCCGGCATCGCGTCGGGCCGCAGCGCACGGGTGAAGCGCATCACCCGGCCCCGGCCGAGCACAGCGCTTTCGACCAGGGGCGCACCTTCGGCATCGCGCCAGGCCGTCGACGACATCGCAATGCCATCCACCATCGTTTCATGGGCGAGCAACGCGACGCCGCCGGACGAGATCCATTGCATGACCGGCGCGGGCACCGGTCCGCGCGCCAGCCACACCAGCGGCTGAGACGGCGGAGGCAACGGCGCGTCGGTGGTCCCGATCTGCACGGCCGTCGCGCTGTTCGGCTGCCACGCCCGTGCGGCGGCGCGCAGGTAGCGCAGCGCATGTTCGTCACCCACAGGGTGGCGGATCGCCCATGCAGGCGATGGCGAGGCCTTCGCCGACGATGCCGGCATCGCGCCGTCGACGACCTTCCAGGTCACCGCACGCGACAGCGCGGGCCTCTCGGCATCCACACCCTGCAAGGTTGCAGGCACGATCACGGTCAACGCGACGCCGGGAGGCAGTTCGGCATCGAGTTGCCGCAGCAGGCTGCCAATGGCCGGCGTGCCGGCAGGCATCGGCGCATCCAGCGACGGGAAGCCCGGCGCCAGCCAGTGCAGCCGCATGCGCGCATCGGAGGTCGTACGTGCGAAGCCTGCATCCACGCCGGGCACGGCGACCGTCCACGGCCGCCCGTCGTCCAGGCCCGACAGCACCGGCCGGGCGAGCCACAGCGCGAGCAATGCGAGCAGCAGCAGGCGCAGCAACAGCAACGGCCATTCGTCGAAGCGGATGCGGTGGCGCGGCTTCGGCTTCTGCCGTAGCCAGCGCAGCGCGGCGAAATCGGTCGGCGTCTGCTCGTGCCGGCGCGCGAGATGCAGCAGCAGCGGCAGCAGCAACGCCGCGAACGCGGCCAGGCCCGCCGGCAGCAGGAACGCCAGGCTCATGCGTACTCCGCCGCGTCACGCGCGCCGAACAGCCGGCGCAGCGGCAGGTCCAGCGGCTGGTCGGTGTAGTGGCGGGCGTGGCGGATGCCGGCCGCGTCCAGGCGCGCATCGAGCACGCCCTGCGCATCCGCGAAGCGGCGCAGGTAGTCCGCGCGCAGGGCCGCCGCATCGCCCAGCAGCTCCTCGCCGGTTTCCGGATCGCGGAAGCGATGGCCGCCGGTGTAGGAGAAATCGCGTTCTTCCGCGGTCAGCAGCTGGATCCCCAGCACCTCGCGCCGCGCGGCAGCGAGCCGTTCCACCAGCGCGGGCATCGCGTCGTCGAACCAGTCGCTCAGCACCAGCACCAGGTCGCCGGCGGCGATGCGTTCGAACACCGGGCCCAGCCGTTCCTGCGCAGGAAACGCGCCGTCCGCACGCAGGCCATGCAGCGCGAGCAGCAGCTGGTCGCGCTGGCGCGCGCCGTTCCCGGGCGCGACCAGGCGCACGCCATCGCCGTGCAGCACGAGCAGGCCGAAGCGGTCGCCCTGGCGCAGCGCGAGTTCGGCGACGCAGGCCGCGAGGCTGCGCGCAGCGTCGAAACGCGTACCGCGCGCGCCATCGCGTTGGGCCATCGAGGCGGTCGCGTCGAGCACGATCCACACCGTCAGCGGACTCTCGCGCTCGGCTTCGCGCACGAAGAAGCGGTCCGAGCGTGCGTACAGCTTCCAGTCGATCTGGCGCAGCTCGTCGCCGGGCTCGTAGGCGCGGTATTGCGCGAACTCCAGGCCGGCGCCACGGCTGCGGCTGTGGTGCACGCCGATCCCCTGCGCACCGATCGCACGGCGCGCGGTCAGCCGCAGGTCCTTCAACCGGCTGCGGACGTCGGCGGGGATCAGGTCGTGCGCCATGGGCGGTCGATCAGGCGGCGAGCGGCACGCCGCGCAGCAGCGCGGCGATCACGTCGTCCGCGCCGACCTGTTCGGCCTCGGCGGCGAACGACAGCAGCAGGCGATGGCGCATCACCGGCTTCGCCAGCGCGACGATATCCTCGCGCGTCGCCGCCAGGCGGCCGTGCAGCAAGGCGCGGGCCTTCGCGGCCAGCACCAGCGACTGGCCGGCGCGCGGACCGGCGCCCCAGCGCACGTACTTGCGGATCTCCTCCGGTACGCCATCGCCAGGACGGCTGGCGCGCACGAGCTTGGTGATCCAGCGCAGAAGGTCCTCGCTGACATGCACGTCGCGCACATGCTTCTGCAGCGCGAGGACGGCTTCGCCCTCCATCACGCGCGGTACCGCGCCGCCGACGCGGCCGGTGGTCTGCGCGAGGATGTCGTGTTCTTCCTGCTCGGTGGGATAGTCCACGCGGATGTGCAGCAGGAATCGGTCCAGCTGCGCTTCCGGCAGCGGATAGGTGCCGGCCTGTTCGAGCGGATTCTGCGTGGCCAGCACGAAGAACGGCGACGGCAGCGCATGCGTGGTGCCGGCATAGCTGACCGTGCGTTCCTGCATCGCCTCCAGCAGCGCGGCCTGGGTCTTCGGCGGCGTGCGGTTGAGTTCGTCGGCGAGCAGCAGGTTGGTGAAGATCGGGCCGGGCTGGAAACGGAAATGGCGATGGCCCGTGCCGTGGTCTTCCTCCAGGAGTTCGGTGCCGAGGATGTCGCTGGGCATCAGGTCCGGGGTGAACTGCACGCGGCGGAACTGCAGGTGCAGGGCCTCGCCCAGCGAGCGCACCAGCAGCGTCTTGCCAAGGCCGGGCACGCCTTCGAGCAGGCAATGCCCGCCGGCGAGCAGGCCGATCAGCAACTGCTCCACCACGTCCTGCTGGCCCACGATGGCCTGGCCGATGGCGGCGCGGAGTTCGCCCAGCGTGGCGAGTTGCTGCTGGAGGTCGGATTCGGTGATGGATGCGTTCATGGGGGTCCGGGAAGAAGTGCGTCAGGTGGTCAGCGCGTAGATCACGAGATTGACCGCAAACTTGGTGTTGTCCTCGGCCAGGAAGCGCTTGTTGCGCCAGTCGTAGTCCCACTCGCAGCCGTAGTCCTTGTTGCTGTAGAGCACGCCGAGGCGGCCGTTGATCTCGATGCCCTGCAGGTACTCGTGCACCAGGTCGTCGCCCCAGCCGTTGAGCTCGAAGCTGGTGGCCGGCGGGCCGTCGAACTTGAAGAACGAGGAATAGATCGCGTGCGTGTTCGGCAGCTTCTTCATCGCCTTCGCGCCGAAGATCGACGCCATCTGCGCCTCGAACGACTTGGCGAACAGGCCGTCGATGTCGTGGTTGCAGTCGTCGACGAACACGAAGCCGCCGTTGCGCACGTAGCGCTCGAAGTGGCGGCGCTCCACCGGGTTGAAATCCACCAGCTTGTGCCCGGCCAGGTAGCAGAACGGGGCGGCGAGCATGCGCGGATCGGACAGCGCCAGCACGTGTTCCTTCGGGTCCACGCGCATCGTGGTGTAGTCGATCAGCGAGGTGATCAGGTTGGACGGCATGCGCGCGTCCACGTCCCAGTCGCCGGAGTCGTACTTCAGCCGGGTGAAATGGAAATCGTAGTGGCCGGCTGCGCGTGCCTGCCTGGGCAATGCGGCCGTCACCATGCCGCCGAGCATCAGGTGGAGGAACTGCGCACGCGTTAGCCGGGTGTGGAGCAAAGCCGAGGTCTCTGAAAGCCCCTCTCCCGACGGCGACCGCAGGAAGTCCCGGTGGGAGAGAGGGGTTGGGGTGAGGGGCGATGGAGTCCCGATGGTTCGAGCATCATGGACTTCGTTCGCCCCTCATCCGCCCTTCGGGCACCTTCTCCCGAGGGGAGAAGGAGAAAAGCGTTACACCGCGTCCGACAGCGAGGTGAAGGTGAAGTCGCGCAGCTTCATCGGCGGGATCATCATCACGAAGCTGGACTCGTCGCCGGCCACGCGCACCGGCTTGCCCAGTTCCTCGATGTTGTTGAGCATGATCACCGGCGACTCGTTGAAGCGGAAGTTCTTCACCGGGTGCTTGATCTGCCCGTTCTCGATGTAGAACGTGCCGTCGCGGGTCAGGCCGGTCAGCAGCACGGTCTGCGGATCGACCATGCGGATGTACCAGGTACGCGTGACCAGGATGCCCTTCTGCGTACCGGCGACCAGTTCGGCCGTGGACTTGGTGCCGCCGGCCACCAGCAGGTTGCCGGGCGAGCCGATCGCGCGCTTGCCCTGCTTCTGCGCCCAGAAGCGCGAGTACTCCAGGTTGGCGATCTTGCCGTTCTCGACGATGGCCATCTTCTCGCGCGGCAGGCCTTCGCCGTCCCACGGCATCACTTCCGCGCCCGGGTGCCACGGGTCGGCGCTGATGTTCACGCGAGGGTCGTAGACCTGCTCGCCCAGCTTGTTGCCGCCGCCCTTCTTGGACAGGAAGCTGCGGCCTTCGTCGGCCTGGCGCGCGTCAAAGAAGTTCATCATGAAGGAGATCAGGCCCGCGGCCGCGGCCGGCTCCAGGATCACCGTGTACTTGCCAGGCTCCAGCGCCTTGGCCTCGGCCGATTCGCTGGCCTTGCGCATCGCGGTGCGGATGTCGCTGTCGGCCTTGAACGCGTTCGCGTCCTTCAGGTTGCGGCCGACCCAGCCGGAACCGCGTCCGTCCTCGGTGCGCACCGTGCAGGTGTAGTTGAACGCGGTCGCGCGCTGGTAGCCGAAGTTGCCCTTGCTGTTGGCGAAGGCGACGAAGCTCTGGCCGTCTTCGAGGAAGCCCGCGGCGATCAGTTTCTCCGCCTTGCAGGGGCCGATCGAATCGGCGGCGACCTGGGCGCGGAACTCGGGCGTGATGGCGGCGGTGGATTCGCTGAAGGTGGCGCTGGGCTTGTAGGTCTGCTTCTCGACGGCCGGCATGAACTCGGGGTTCTCCGGCGCCAGGCGGGCGAGGTCTTCGGCGCGGCGCACCACGCGCTCCAGCGCGGCGTCGTCGAACTCGTTGATCGTCGCGATGCCCACGCGCTTGCCGAACGCCACTTGCACGCCCAGGTCGGTGTTGCTGACGATGCCGCTGGTGGAGACGTTGTTAAGCGCGAAACGGATGTTGCCGTCGACGGAGCCGGTGAGGGACGCGGTGCATTCGTCGGCGGTGGACAGCGCGATGACCTTGTCCAGGATGGCCTTGGCCTGCGCTTCGGTGAGGATGCTCATGTTCTAGGATCTCCTTGCGCCGGTCAGCCGAGCGAGCGGGCGGTGTTGATGACGTTGATGCCGTTGAAGCGCGCGGTGGACGACCCGTGCGACACCGCGGACACCTGGCCGGGCTGGCCCTTGCCGTCGAAGAACGAACCACCCAGGCGGTAGTCGCTCTCGTCGCAGACGGCGGTGCAGGCGTTCCAGAATTCCGGCGTGCGGATCTGGTAGGCCACGTCCTCGATCTGCTGGGTGATCTTGCCGTTCTTGATCTCGTAGAAGAGCTGGCCGCCGAACTGAGCGTTGTAGCGCTGCTGGTCGATCGAGAACGAGCCGTCGCCGATGATGTAGATGCCGTTCTCGACGTTCTTCACCATGTCGGCCACGGACAGCTTGGTCTTGCCGGCGGCCAGCGACACGTTGGCCATGCGCTGGAACTGCACGCTGCTCCACGAGTCGGCGTAGCAACAGCCGTCGGATTCGGTCTTGCCCAGGATGTGGGCCTGGTCGCGGATGGTCTGGTAGTCGACCAGCTTGCCGGCGCTCACCAGGTCCCAGCGCTTGGTCTTCACGCCTTCGTCGTCGTAGCCGACCGCGCCCAGGCTGCCGGGCTGGGTCTTGTCGGCGAACAGGTTGACCAGCTCGCTGCCGTACTGGAAGCGCTGCTCGCGCTTGTCCAGCGTGGCGAAGCTGGTGCCGGCGTAGTTGGCCTCGTAGCCGAGCACGCGGTCCAGCTCGAGCGGATGGCCGACCGATTCGTGGATGGTCAGCCAGGTGTGCGAGGGATCCAGGACCAAGTCGTACTTGCCCGGCTTCACCGACGGCGCGGTCAGCTTCGCGCGCGCCTGCTTGGCGGCCGCGATGGCGTCTTCCTTCATGTCGTACGACAGGCCGTAGTTGACCACGCCGTTGGGCGAGGTGAACTTCTGGCCGGCGTCGCCATCGAGGTATTCGTAGCCCAGGCCCATCGGCGCGGACAGGCCATCGCGGGTGCGGAACTTGCCGCTGGCCTTGTCAATGGCGGTGACCGTCATCGGCACCCAGATACGGTGCACGTCCTGGTCGATGAAGGAGCCGTCGGTGCTGGCGAAATACTTCTGCTCGTTGACCAGGAACATCATCGAGTTGACGAAGTCCGCGCCGGCGTTGATCGCCGCGGCGTTGACGCCGAGCAGCAGGTCGACCTTGTCCTTGATCGGCACGTCCATCGCGTTCTTCTTGATCGGCGTCTTCCACGACACCTCGCCGAAGCCCGGCGCCTTGGCCAGCTGCACCGGCGCGGTCTGGGTCTTGCTGTTGGCCTTGGCGATGGCGGCGGCCTGGCGCGCGGCGGCGGCCACGCCCTCGGCGGTCAGCGTGTTGGTGGCGGCGAAGCCCCACGCGCCGTTGGCGATCACGCGGATGCCGGCGCCGGTGGACTCGGTGTTCACCACGTTCTGCACCTTGTCCTCGCGGGTTATGACGAACTGGCGCAGGTAGCGCCCGATGCGCACGTCGCAGTAGGTGGCGCCGGCCTGCTTGGCCGCCGCGAGCGCGGCGTCGGCGAGGCGCTTCTTGAAGGCGACATCGAGGGTGGACTGGAGCTGCTCGGCGGCAATCGCCTTGCCGAAGAAGGACGGCACCATCAGGCCGCCCAGGCTGAGGCCGGTCATGGCCAGGAAGTCACGACGTTGCAAGGCAATTCTCCACCGGTTGGGCCTGCCGGGCGGCAGGCGGGGCACTGCGACGGGAGCATTCCGGCCTGCGCCTTCACCACCGCACAGGTCGTCCCGGATTCTTGCGCCCGCGTGCAGACAGCGTCAAATGACTTTCGGCATACACACGGTGTCGCGATGCCCGGATCGACGCCTTCGCATCACCCCAGGCTGCGCGCCGTGTTGATGATGTTGATGCCGTTGAAGCGCGTGGTGGCCGAGCCGTGCGACACGGCCGATACCTGGCTGGGCTGGCCCTTGCCGTCGAAGAACGAACCGCCAAGGCGGAAATCGCGCGCGTCGCAGATCGCGGTGCAGGCGTTCCAGAACTCCGGCGTACGGATCTGGTAGGCCGCATCCTCGACCTGGCGCGTGACCTGGCCATCCTTGATCTCGAAGTAGAGCTGCCCGCCGAACTGCGCGTTGTAGCGCTGCTGGTCGATCGAGTACGAGCCGCGGCCGTGGATGTACAGCCCGTTCTCCACGTCCTTCACCATCCCGGCCACCGTCAGCGGCGTCTTGCCCGGCGCCAGCGACACGTTGGCCATGCGCTGGAACTGCACGCTGCTCCAGGAATCGGCGTAACTGCAGCCGTGCGACGCGTCCTCGCCGAGGATATGCACCTCGTCGCGCGTGGCCTGGTAGTTGACCAGCACGCCGTCCTTCACCAGGTCCCAGCGGCGGGTCTTCACGCCTTCGTCGTCGTAGCCCACCGCACCGAGGCTGCGCGGTTCGGTCTTGTCGGCGGTGAAATTGACGATCGGACTGCCCCACTGAAAGCGCTGCTCGCGCTTGTCCAGCGTGGCGAAACTGGTACCGGCGTAGTTGGCTTCGTAGCCGAGCACGCGATCGAGCTCCAGCGGATGGCCGACGTTCTCATGGATGGTCAGGAACAGGTTGGACGGGTCCAGCACCAGGTCGTACTTGCCGGGCTTCACCGACGGCGCGGTCAGCTTGGCCCGCGCCTGCTTCGCCGCGGCCACGATGTCTTCGCGCAGGTCGTACGACGCGCCATAGGCCACCACGCCGCCCGGCAGCGCGAACCTGTCGGCCGGGTTCGCATCCAGGTACTCGTAGCCCATGCCCATCGGGGCAGAGAGTCCATCACGCGTCTTGAACTTGCCGGTCGCCTTGTCCACCACCGTCACCGTGAAGGGCACCCAGATGCGGTGCACGTCCTGGTCGATCCAGGATCCGTCGGTGCTGGCGAAATACTTCTGCTCGTTGATGACGAACATCCGCGACGCCGCGAAGCTGGCGCCGGCAGCGAGCGCGGTGGCGTTCGCGTTCAGCAGCAGCTCGACCTTCTCCTTCACCGGCACCCCCATCGCGTTCTTCACGATCGGCGTGCGCCAGGCCACCTCGCCCGCACCCTTCAACGGCGCCAGCTGCACGGGCTTGCCCTGGATGCGCGCATTCGCGCGCGCGATCGCCACGGCTTGGCGCGCGGCGGCGGCCACGCCGTCGGGTGTCTGGTCGTTCGTCGCCGCGAAGCCCCACGCGCCCTGCGCGATCACGCGCACACCGATGCCGGAGGATTCGGTGTTCACCACGTTCTGCACCTTGTCCTCACGGGTGATCAGCGACTGCCGCAGGTAGCGGCCGACGCGCACGTCGCAGTAGCTCGCACCCGCCGCGGTCGCGGCCGACAGCGCGGCTTCGGCGAGGCGCTTCTTCTTCGCCACGTCGCCGGGTTCCAGCAGCGCTTCGGCCGCGATGACGCGCGTACCGGGCAAGGCCAGTCCGGCAAGGGTCAGTCCGCCCAGGGCGAGGAAGTCGCGTCGTTGCATCGATCGGGTCCGGAAACGGCAGCCTTCGGACTGTCGTCGGCACGCATCGCAGCGTCAAGTGACGGCGGTCATGACGCCGTGACGTGGTGCACAATGGGCCTCATCCCGTACAGGAATCGACCCGCATGAAATCCCGCCCGGTCGCCCGGCTCGAGAACGACGACGAACAGCCCCGCCTCGCGGTGCTGATCGATGCCGACAACGCCCAGCCGGCCGTCATCGAGGGCCTGCTCGCGGAGACGGCCAAGTACGGCGTGGCCAGCGTGAAGCGCATCTACGGCGATTTCACCAGCACGCGCATGACCCAATGGAAGCAGGCGCTGCTGAAGCACTCGATCAATCCGGTGCAGCAGTTCGCCTACACCAGTGGCAAGAACGCCACCGACAGCTCGCTGATCATCGATGCGATGGACCTGATGTACACCCGGCGCTTCGACGGCGTGTGCCTGGTCTCGAGCGACAGCGACTTCACCCGCCTGGCCCAGCGCCTGCGCGAGGAAGGCCTGACGGTATACGGCTTCGGCGAGCGCAAGACGCCGGATGCGTTCGTGCAGGCCTGCGACAAGTTCATCTACGTCGAGGTGCTGCGCAGCGAAGCGCCCGCGCCGCCATCACCACCGCCACAGAAGCTGGCGAAGAAGACCGCCAGGCCGGCGACCAGGAAGCCGGCGACGCAGGCCGAACCTGCGGCCGCACCCGTCGTCGAGCAGCGCAAGCACGAGTCGCTGCCGCTGCAGTTGATCCGCCAGGCGATCGAAGACGCGAGCGATGACCAGGGATGGGCCTTCCTGGGCAGCGTGGGCAGCTATCTCAACAAGGTGCGCCCCGATTTCGACACGCGGCTTTACGGCCACAAGAAGCTCAGCGACCTGATGAAGGCGCATCCGCGCCACTTCACCGTCGAGGAGCGGGCGGGCGAGGGCGGTGCGAAGCGCTTCTATGTGCGGGCCGCGTAGCGTGCGCCATACGCATGACGTCAGGACGCTTCCGGCAACGGCGGCTCGTGCGCGTGGCGCACGCTACGTGGCATGACCAAACCTTACGCGCCGTCCTGCGAACGCAACCGGGACCCGATCCTGTCGGTGTTGCAGCGCCACCTTGCAGACACCCGTCGCGTGCTCGAGATCGGCAGCGGTACCGGCCAGCACGCGGTGCATTTCGCCGCCGCGATGCCCTGGCTGGCATGGCAGAGCAGTGATCGCGCGGAAAACCTGGCCGGCATCGGGGCATGGTTGGACGACGCGGCGTTGCCGAACACGCCGCCTGCCTTCGAACTCGACGTCGACGGGCCGTGGCCCGACGCCGGCTTCGATGCGGTCTTCACCGCCAACAGCCTGCACATCATGGGCTGGCCGCAGGTCGAGGCTTTCTTCACTGGCGTCGGCAAGGTGCTGGAAACAGACGGTCTGCTGATCGTCTACGGGCCTTTCAACTATGGCGGCGAGTTCACCAGCGACAGCAACCGCGCGTTCGAGCAATGGCTGAAGGACCGCGATCCCGCCTCGGGCATCCGCGATTTCGAGGCCATCGACGCACTCGCGCGTCGCATCCGTCTGTCGCTGGTCGAGGACAACCCCATGCCGGCCAACAACCGCTGCCTGGTCTGGCGACGGCGGAGCTCCGCGTAGGAGCGACGTGCGTCGCGACCTCGGATCGGAAGCGTCGATTCGATGCAGGCCCAACGGGATCGGTGCCGAATTCCCGCAGGTAACGCGTCTCGGGCGCCTGGTGCACGAAACGCAAGGAAAACCCCGCCGGAGCGGGGTTCTGTGCTTACGCCGCCTGCACGATATGCAGCGACTTCGGGTTGCGCCACAGGCCCAGCAGTTCCGCCTCGCGCGCCTTGGCCGCGTGCAAGTGCTTCTCCTTGACGTGACCGTAGCCACGGATGTGCTCCGGGATGCTGGCGATCTCCACGGCCAGCCCCAGGCGGTCGGCATCCAGAGCGCCAAGCAGTTCGTCCACCGTCCTCGCGTAGTCGGCGATCAGCTGCCGCTCGCCCTTGCGCTCTTCGGTGTAGCCGAACACGTCGAAGGTGCCGCCGCGCAGGAAGCGCAGCTTCGCCAGTAGGCCGAATGCCTTGAACATCCAGGGGCCGTACTCCTTCTTCATCAGGCGGCCGTGCGCATCCTTCTTGGCGAACAGCGGCGGTGCCAGGTGGAAGTGCACCTCGTAGTCGCCATCGAACTGTTGTTGCAGGCGTCGCTGGAAGTCGCCGCTGGTGTAAAGGCGCGCGACTTCGTATTCGTCCTTGTAGGCCATCAGCTTGAAGAAATAGCGGGCCACCGCCTCGGTCAATGCGGTCGAACCCGGCGCCTTGATGTTCTCGGCGGAGCGGACCTTCGCCACCAGATCGGCGTAGCGGTTCGCGTAGGCGGCATCCTGGTACTCGGTGAGGAACGCCGAACGCCGGGCGATCAGCTCGTCCAGCGAGCGCGACAGGCGCAGGTCGTCGAGCGGCAGGAATGCGACGTTGTCGCCGCTGCCGGTACCGCCTTCCGGCAGACCGCGCAGTTCGCTTTCGTTGCCCGGATTGCGGGGTGCGCTGTTGGCGCCCCATTCGCTGCTTTCCCATTCGCCCGGGGGAAGGATCTGCAGCGCCCCCGGCGTGCGCTCGCTTTCGGTCTGCGTGTTGCGGATCAGGCCGGCGGCTTCCTGCACGGCCTGCGGATTCACCACGGCCAGGCGGCCCCACGCGAATGCGGTCTTGTTCATCTCGATCGCGGCGCCGTTGAGCTCCACCGCGCGCATGATGGCCTCGAACGAGATCGGCACGAGGCCCTGCTGCCAGGCGTAGCCCAGCATGAAGAGGTTGCTGCCGATCGCGTCGCCGATCAGCGCGGTGGCGATCTGGGTGGCATCCACCAGCATCGGCTCGCGGCCGCCGAGGGCGACCTTCACGCCCGCGATGATGTCGGCGGCCGGGAACTGCATGTCCGGATGCGTGGTGAACGTGCCCGGCATCGCTTCGTAGGTGTTCAGCACCACCTGCGAGCGCTCGCCGCGCACCTTCGACAGCACCCAGTAGTCGTTGACGACCACCATGTCGCAGCCCAGCACCAGGTCGGCTTCGCCCGCGGCGATGCGTACGGCGTGGATGTCTTCCGGCGTGCGCGCGATGCGGATGTGCGTGGTCACCGCGCCGCCCTTCTGCGCCAGGCCGGTCTGGTCGAGCACGCTGGCGCCCTTGCCTTCCAGGTGGCCGGCCATGCCGAGCAGCGCGCCGATGGTCACCACGCCGGTGCCGCCGACGCCGGTGATGAGGATGTTCCAGGGCTGGTCGAGGTCCGACTTGAACGCCGGCGCCGGCAACGCGGCGAGCAGGTCGGCCGCATTGGCTTTCTTGCCCTTGCGCGGGGTGCCGCCGTGCACGGTGATGAAGCTGGGGCAGAAGCCGTCGACGCAGCGGAAGTCCTTGTTGCAGTTCGACTGGTCGATCTCGCGCTTGCGGCCGAACTCGGTTTCCTTCGGCAGCACCGACACGCAGAAGCTCTTCACGCCGCAGTCGCCACAGCCTTCGCAGACCAGCGTGTTGACCATCGTGCGCTTGGCCGGGTCCGGCAGCTTGCCGCGCTTGCGGCGGCGGCGCTTCTCGGTGGCGCAGACTTGGTCGTAGATCAGGATGGACACGCCCTTCACGTCGCGCAGGCGGCGCTGCACGTCGTCCAGGTCCTTGCGGTCGAAGAACTCCACGCCGGACGGGAAGATCTCGCGCTTGCTCCACTTGCCCACTTCATCGCTGACCACGACGATCGTGTCCACGCCCTCGGCGCGCATCATGTGCGCGATCTGCGGCACCGACAGCGTGCCGTCCACCGGCTGGCCGCCGGTCATCGCCACCGCGTCGTTGTAGAGGATCTTGTAGGTGATGTTCACCCCGGTGGCGACCGACTGGCGCACCGCCAGCGAACCGGAGTGGAAGAACGTGCCGTCGCCGAGGTTCTGGAACACGTGCTCGGTCTCGGTGAACGGTGCCTGCCCGGACCACGTCACGCCTTCGCCGCCCATGTGGGTGAAGGTGTCGGTGTCGCGGTCCATCCACGTGACCATGTAGTGGCAGCCGATGCCGCCGAGCGCGCGCGAGCCTTCCGGCACCACCGTCGAGGTGTTGTGCGGGCAGCCCGAGCAGTAGTGCGGCACGCGCGGGAAATTGGCGCGCGGCAGCGCCATCTCGGCTTCCTTCTCTTCCATCCAGCGCAGGCGCTGCTCGATGGACTCCGTCGTGAAGAAGCGCTGGATGCGCTTGCCGATCACGCCGGCGATGGTGGCCGGGGTCAGCTCGCCGGTGGACGGCAGGATCCATTCGCCGCCTTCGTCGTACTTGCCGACGATGGACGGACGCGTACCGGCGCTGGCCGGCCAGTTGTAGAAGTATTCCTTCATCTGCCGCTCGATGAAGGCGCGCTTCTCCTCCACCACGACGATGTCTTCCAGCCCCTTCGCGAACTCGGTGATACCCACCGGCTCCAGCGGCCAGGTCATGCCCACCTTGTAGACGCGGATGCCGATGTCGGCGCAGGCCTGTTCGTCCAGGCCCAGGTATTCCAGCGCCTGCAGCACGTCCAGGTAGCTCTTGCCGGTGGTGACGATGCCGAGGCGCGCGCGCGGCGAGTCCAGCACGATGCGGTCCACCTTGTTGGCGCGTGCGAAGGCCTGCGCCGCGGCGACCGCGTACTTGTGCAGGCGCATCTCCTGGTCCAGCGGCGGATTCGGCCAGCGGATGTTGAGGCCGCCAGCGGGCATGGCGAAGTCTTCCGGCAGCAGGATCTCGCGCGCGAACGGGTCCACCTGCACCGAGGCCGACGATTCCACCGTCTCGGCGATCGTCTTGAAGCCGATCCAGCGGCCCGTGTAGCGGCTCATCGCCCAGCCCACCAGGCCCAGGTCCAGGATGTCCTGCACGCCGGCCGGGTTCAGCACCGGCATCATCGCGCTGACGAACTCGTCTTCCGAGCCGTGCGGCAGCGTCGAGCTGCGGCAGTTGTGGTCATCCGCGGCCAGCGCCAGCACGCCGCCGAACTTCGAGGTGCCCGCGGCATTGCCGTGCTTGAACACGTCGCCGCAGCGGTCCACGCCGGGGCCCTTGCCGTACCACATGGCATACACGCCATCGACCTTGGCGCCCGGGAACAGGTTGGTCTGCTGCGTGCCCCACACCATCGTGGCGCCGAGGTCCTCGTTCAGGCCCGGGGTGAATTTCACGCCCGCGGATTCGAGGTGCTTGCGCGCGCGCCACAGCTCCAGGTCGAAGCCGCCCAGCGGCGAGCCGCGGTAGCCGCTGATGAAGCCGGCGGTGTTGAGGCCCGCGGCCTGGTCGCGCAGCCGCTGCATCAGCGGCAGCCTGACCAGTGCCTGCACGCCGCTCAGGTAGATGCGCCCGTCGGTGCGCGTGTACTTGTGTTCCAGCGTGTAGTCGCTGTCGATCGCCCCGAGCTGCGGCAGGTTGGCGGACGAGGGCGAAGTCAGTTCGGCGGTGCTGGTCATGGCGGGCCCGTGAAAGCGGCTGGCGGGGCCCGAAATCCCCTCGGGCGTGAAGGCGCGCATTGTAACAGCGGCCTTTTCTGTGACGCGGGTCACTTCGTCGTTGTGCGTTGCAGCGGTTACGATGGGGTTCGGGGAAACATCAAGTGTCAGGGGAACGTACGTGAAATCCGGTAAATACTTGCTGCTGGCCGCCGTGCTGGCATCCATGGCCTTGTCCGCGCACGCGCAGAACGTGCCGAAGCCCAAGGAGTTCTATTTCGACGAAGACAAGTCGACGGCCAGGCAGATCGTCGTGGTCCCCGGCGAAGGCGAGGCGCAGGTGCAGGCGCTGGTCCGCGAGCGCGAACGCGGGCGGCGCCATATCGAGGCGACGGCGCAGCTCGCGCACATCGCCGCCAGTGAAGGGCGGACAGAGCTGGCGGGACAGCTCTATCAGCAGACCGTTGCCGCGACCGAGGCCAAGGGCACGGTAGGCCGGGCCGTCCGCTGGAACTATGCGTGGGACCTGTACCGGGCGGGCCAGTTCGAACCGGCGTTGGTGCAGTGGTCCGAGATCGTCACGGCCTACGGCTCGCCTTCCTGGGCGCCCCCGACGCTGGCGCTGGTCCTGTGGCGGCTCGACCGCAAGCAGGAGGCCGTCGCATGGTTCGGCGCCGCCGTGCGCACCGAGCCCAGCGTGTGGGTCGATGCGCGCAACTTCGCGACGCAGTTGCCCGACTGGCGACAGGAAGACCGCGACACCCTGGCGGAAGTGCTCGGCGCCTGGCAGGCGAATCCGCCGGTCTGGCCGTAGTCCAGCGCGTAAGATCGGCGGGTGAAGGTGCGCACCGCGCACCATCCTCCTCCCCTGATGCGCATCCTTGCTTCGTTCTGCATTGCGACGGCGTTGAGTGCCGCCGCCGGTGTTCCCGCCGCATCCGCCGCCGACCGCATCGCCGGGCGCGCGTTCGCCACCCGTTCCGACGTGATCGCGCCGCACGCGATGGCGGCCACCTCGCATCCGCTGGCCACGCAGATCGCGCTGGACGTGATGAAGCAGGGCGGCACCGCGATCGATGCGGCCATCGCCGCCAACGCGGCGCTCGGCCTGATGGAGCCCACCGGCAACGGCATCGGCGGCGACCTGTTCGCCATCGTCTGGGACCCGAAGACGAAGAAGCTGCACGGCTACAACGGCTCGGGCCGTTCGCCGAAATCGCTGACGCTCGACTACTTCAGGCAACAGGGCATCACCGACATCCCCGCGCACGGACCGCTGCCGGTCAGCGTGCCGGGTGCGGTGGATGGCTGGTTCGCGCTGCACGACCGCTTCGGCAAGCTGCCGATGCGCGACGTGCTGGCGCCGACCATCCGCTATGCGCGCGACGGCCACCCGGTCCACCAGACGATCGCCTACTACTGGGAGCGCTCGGTGCCGCGGCTGTCGAAGTTCCCCGGCTTCAGCGAGCAGTTCACGATCGGCGGCCGCGCGCCGCGCACCGGCGAGCTGTGGAAGAACCCGCGCCTGGCCGACACGCTGCAGAAGATCGCTGACGGCGGCCGCGACGCGTTCTACAAGGGCGACATCGCGCGCACCATCGACACGTACTTCAAGGCCAACGGCGGCTTCCTGTCGTACGAGGACATGGCCGCCCACCACGGCGAATGGGTCGAACCGGTCAGCACCAATTACCGCGGCTACGACGTGTGGGAACTGCCGCCGAACGGGCAGGGCATCGCCGCCCTGCAGATGCTCAACGTGCTGGAGGGTTACGACTTCAGCAGGATTCCCTTCGGCAGTCCCGAGCATGTGCACCTGTTCGTCGAAGCAAAAAAGCTGGCCTTCGCCGATCGCGCGCGCTGGTATGCCGATCCCGCTTTCCAGCCCGCGCCGGTCGCGCGCCTGATCTCCAAGCCGTACGCGCGCGAACGCGCGAAACTCATTTCGCCCGACAAGGTGCTGCGCGAAGTGCAGCCCGGCACGCCGAAGGAACTGGAAGAAGGCGACACCATCTACCTGACCGTCGCCGACAAGGACGGGATGATGGTCTCGCTGATCCAGTCCAACTACCGCGGCATGGGCAGCGGCATGGCGCCGACCGGCCTGGGCTTCATCCTGCAGGACCGCGGCGAGATGTTCGTGCTGCGCGATTGCGACGGCGCCACGCCGCATCCCAACTGCTACGCGCCGGGCAAGCGTCCGTTCCAGACGATCATCCCGGCCTTCATCACGAAGGACGGGCGGCCTTGGGTCAGCTTCGGCGTGATGGGCGGCGCCATGCAGCCGCAGGGCCACGCGCAGATCGTGATGAACCTGGTCGACTTCGGCATGACCCTGCAGGAAGCCGGTGACGCGCCGCGCATCCAGCACGACGGTTCCACCGAACCGGTCGGCAGCGCCACCGCGATGCGCGATGGCGGCGTGGTGCAGCTGGAATCCGGCTTCCCCTACGAAACCGTGCGCGCGCTGATGGACAAGGGCCACCACGTCGAATGGGCCCTCGGCCCCTACGGCGGCTACCAGGCCATCAGGCGCGACCCGGAGACCGGCGTGTACTACGGCGCCAGCGAAAGCCGCAAGGATGGGCAGGCGGCGGGGTATTGAGGGATCGCGGGCGTGTTTTCATAGGTAGGGGTGAACGGAGTGAACCCCAAGATCGCAGCGACGAAACATCCATCTGTTGGGTTTCGCTAGCTCAGCCCAACCTATCGCACTGTCTACGGGTAGAGACGAAGGCAGCACTTCCAACACGTGAATTCGTACAGGTGAGCAAGAATGCTGTATGCCGTGGCCGACGTCGTGGATCGTTCTCTGGCACGAAAAAACGCGTCGGAGCTGGCAACGTTGCTCGGCGCGCGTTCATCCTCGCAACAACGCAACGTTGTCGGCGAGCCGACTTGCCCTTACAAGGTTCGACTTAATACAGATGCTTTCTGGCTTGGTGTTGGCGTATCGGATGCGTCGTATGTCGTCGCCGGAAACTGGAGAGGGACGTTTGGGAACGAAGGTTGCTTCGGAGCCTCGTTGAAAACGCTTAGACCGGGAATGAGTCTCCGACTGGAAGGAGCTTCAAGAGAGCTCGGCGTACCGGTGTACGTAGCCAATCATGCCCAGGCCCCCAAGATCGCAGCCGCCCTTTGTTCGCCTACATGCCGGCCAATCATTCAGCAGATCCAATGGTCGGCGCTGAAGACCATGTTTCTGAGTCCAGTACAGATCCATGCGATAGGAGACTTCCGAACATCGGAGCAATGCGCCATCCAAGTGACCGTGCTCCGCGACCTGTTGCTTGCGTTTAGCAGTTCCCGCAACGCGTAGGATGGGTGGAGCGAAGCAGTTTTCAGTGGCGGAGCCGGTCTACCCATCATCTGCTCCTACTCAACCCAATCCGCCGAACCCATCAAGTTCAAGGAGCACCATGGAGGCCGATCCTGTCGTTCGCCAACTCGTGGAAACCATGGCCCGGGAACATGGGCTTACGATCTCCTACGACACGCATTACGACGCAGGCAACTGGCGGCTCTCGTGGTGGGAGGGTGGTGTGCGGCACGCGATCGATATCCAGGGATATCCGGATGGCTGGATCGAAGTGTCGCGTCTTAGCACGCGCTACCCCGCGCTACCAAAGCTGCTGGCATGGGCGTGTCGTACGTTACCCATGTTCCCGCGTTGGGAGCGCACGGAGCACAAGGCATTGGCGAGACTGCCTTGGCCAGGATCGGTTGAGGATGTGCGGAGCGCGATCGAGTCGGAATTTCTTGGACGTTCGCGTGCTGTGCAAGCCACCGAGACACAGCCGTAGCTCGTAGGGTGGGCCTCGGCCCACCACACGTAGTCTTTGTGGATCCAACGTATCCCGGCGCGTGTATTGCCTGATCGTGGACAATGTCCGCAACGGTGGGCCAAGGCCCACCCTACTCATCCAAGAGGCACGCGCATGGCCACGCTTCCCGCCCTCCCCGAACTCACCCCCGGCCTTTACCGTCACTACAAAGGCAACGACTACGACGTGGTCGCCGTGGCGCGGCACAGCGAGACGCTGGAGCCGGTGGTGGTGTATCGCGCGCTGTACGGCGAAGGTGGCCTGTGGGTGCGGCCGTATGCGATGTTCTGCGAGAACGTTATCGTGGACGGACAGCCGGTGCGTCGCTTTGCGCCGGTCGGGTCCGCGCAGGAGTGAAGTGCGCATGGGACGGTGGTCGAAACTCCGGGCCTGGATGAATCGCGACGATGGGAGGTTCTACCGGGTGGGCAATACCTCACTCGGTCCATTGAGCATCATCGGTGGACTTGCTGTCATCGCCTCGTTGATCTTGTCGCAGCTGCTCCGTCATGCCGATCTGCATGTGGCTTGGCCGATTGCGGTGGGACTCGTTGGCGTCGTGTTGTGGTTGCTTGGCGGCTCCCGCGACGAACCCCACGATGACACCTGACCGCTTCGGCATCGTCAAACATCAATGACGCAAGCTCTGACATGACCACCTACATCGCCCTACTCCGCGGCATCAACGTCGGCAAGGCCAAACGCATCGCGATGGCGGACCTGCGCGCGCTGCTGGAAGGGCTGGGCCATGCCGACGTCGCCACGCTGCTCAACAGCGGCAACGTGGTGTTCCGTTCCGGCAAGAAGACGCCGGCGAAGATCGCGACGGAGATCTCCGGCGCCATCGCCGCGCAGCTCAAGATCGACGTGCCCGTCATCGTGAAGTCGGCGAAGGACCTGGCCACGATCATCGACGACAACGCGCTGGCCGATGCGGCCGCCGACCCCTCGCGCCTGCTGGTCGCCTTCGTGCAGGAAGCCGATGCACTGCCGGCGCTGTCCGCCATCGCACCGCACGTGGTGCCGCCGGAACAATTCCTGCTCGGCAGCGAAGCCGCCTACCTGCATTGCGCGCGCGGCATCCTCGAGAGCAAGGCCGGCGAGGCGCTGGTGGGCAAGGCCGGCAAGGCCGCCACCACGCGCAACTGGGCCACCGTGCTGAAACTGCAGGCGCTGGTCGAGAAGATGGACGGGTGACGTGCACTGTTCCGTGGGAACGAAGTCGGTCGCGATGATCTACTGCGAAGGTGTCATCGCGACGGACGTCGCTCCACAGGCGAGGTCGCCTACAGATCGAAGCCCAGCAGCAGCGGGTCGTGGTCGGAGCTGCGGTAGGGCACGGTGGGGTCGCCGTCGGCGTAGCCTTGCGCGTCCTGCTCGTCGGCGTTGATGTGCCACTCGGCGGCACCGCGCAGTTGCTTCGCCAGTGACGGGCTGAGCAGGGCGTGGTCGAGGCGGCCGCTGAGGCCGCTGTAGACGTAGCTGTAGGGCTGTTCGATGCCGGCCTGCTTGAACGCATCCACCCAGCCGGCGTCGTCGCGCAGCCAGCGCACCGGCGCTTCCATCGCGTAGGCGTTGAAGTCGCCGAGCATGACGACGCGGTCGCTGCGGGTGCGGGTGGGATCGGTCTTCAGCCACGCGTCGAGACGCTGTGCCGAATCCAGGCGCAGCGCATTCCAGCACCCCGCGCCCTCCTTCTGGTCGGCGTCCAGGCCGGTGGCTTCGGAGCAGCCCTTGGACTTCAGGTGGTTGGCGACCACGACGAAGGGTTTGCCGGTGCCGCGCACGAAGGCCTGCGCCAGCGGGCTGCGGCTGCGTTCGCCGAACGGGCCGGCCTGCAGCGTGGCGGGCTTGCCGGTGGGCGTCACCTTGTCGCTGCGGTAGATGATGCCCACGCGGATCGTGTCCGGGCCGGGGCCCTGCTTCGCATCGATGAAGCGCCACGTGCCGCCGTCGGCGTTCAACGCGGCGACGAGCTGGGCGAGGCTGGAGTCGGCGCCGTAGCCGTCGTTCTCCAGTTCCATCAGCGCGGCGATGTCGGGATCGAGCCCGCGGATGGTGCCGACCAGCTTCTGCACCTGCGCCTGGTACTGCGCCGCGGTCTTGGCGCCGCGTTCGGTGGGGAAGCCGCCGCCCTTGCCGTCGCCGTTGAACAGGTTTTCCAGGTTGAACGCGGCGATGCGCACGTTGCCGGCGACCTGCGGCGCGGCCGGGCGTTCCGGTGCGGCGATCGTCGGTGCCACGGTGAGCTGCAGGCGCCATCCCCCGTGGCGCGCATCGACGATGCCCTGCGCGCCGGTCAGCACGGTGCCGGTGCGCAGCGGCTGGTTTTTCTTCACGTACCAGACGGTGGCGGGATCGCGTTGGGTGCTGCCGTCGTCCAGCACCAGGGTGCGGCGCGCGTTGTCGGCGGCCAATCGCTTGGCGTCGGCGCTGCCGGGCACGGCGACTTCGCTGGGCTGCCACAGGCGGCCGTCGAAGCTCGTGGTGAGTTCGCCGAAACGGCCCAGCGCGTCGGTACCGCTCAACGTGAGCGGGGCGTCGATGCGGACGAGCATGCCTTCGTAGCGTTCCCAGTCGGCGGGCTGGGCGGTCAGCACGGTGGGTGCGATGCGGCCGGTGCCGCGCGACTGGATCACGGGGGCATGCAGCACCGTCAGCGTGTCGTCGCCGCCGGCCTTGCGCTCGCCGACGATGCCGCGCACGCGGATGCGGTCGCCCGCGGTGAGAAGCGGGGCGGGCGTGCCGTCCTCGAAGGCGACGAACAGCGCGTCGGACGTCGTCGCCTTGCCGTCGCCGGCGTCCTGCACGAACACGCCGCCCAGGTTGGCGAAGGCCGCGGTGACGACGCCTTCGACGGCGACGGTCTGCCCGTCCAGCGGGCTGCGCGCGCCATCGCCCTGCACGTCGCCGATCGGCACGATGCGCTCCTTCGGCGTGGCGGCGCAGGCGGGCAGCGACAGCGAGGCGAGCAGGGCGAGCGTGAGCAGCGAGCGGGGAGGCGTCATCGTGATCGGACCGGGCGAGCGAGGCGGCAAGGGTAAACGGAATGGGTGACGGGCAGGTTTTCCGCGCGAGGCGGGACGGCGTGCTTCCCCTCGCCCCGTGACAACGGGGAGAGGGTGCCCGGAGGGCGGGTGAGGGGCGCCGGCGCCGCGGCGTTGGAAGTTCGCCGTGATGCGTCGAGCGCGGGGGGCAGGCCTGGACCGTCGGAATCGGTCTCCGTTCGCCCCTCATCCGCCTTCGGCACCTTCTCCCCGCAGGCGGGGAGAAGGAAAGCGGTTGAGATTCCCCACGACACAAACAAAAACGCCGCCCGCAGGCGGCGTTTCATGGAAGGCGCGAGGCCTTACTTGCTGTTGGCCAGCATCCAATCGACGGTGGCGTGGATCTGCTCGTCGGAGATGGCCGGGTTGCCGCCCTTCGGGGGCATGATGCCGCCGTCCGGACCGGTGAAGCCTTCGATCGCGTGCTTGTACAGGGTGTCGACGCCCTTGCTGGCGCGTGCGCCCATGCCGGCAGCGGTCAGCATCGGTGCCTTGCCGACGCCGTTGGTGTGGCAGGCGCCGCACAGGTTCTTGTAGATCTCGCCACCGTCCAGCGTGCCGCCGTAAGCGACCTGGGAGGAGGCAGCCGCCGCGGCGGCCGCGGCGGCTGCCGCTTGGGCCGCAGCACCGGTTTCACCGGCATAGACCGCGCCGGCCGGGGCAATGCGGGCCTCGGTGATCTGCACGGCCTTCGGATCCACTTCCGGCGGCAGGCTGTCGTGCAGGAAATACGCACCGACGATCAGGCCGGCGGTGACCAGCATCAGGAAGCCGATCACCATCGAGAAATGCTTGAGGAATTCGAGGTCGTAGTTACGCACTTTCCACCTTTGGCAGCACGGCCTCAGGGCCGCGCATGGCTACGAAAACGGGGGCCGACGGACAACGCGCTGCGCGATCCAGGCGGGGCCGGGCGCCGGAACGCCGCGGGCAAGGCCGCATTATAAGCAGTGAGGCCGTCTTTGCCTCAACAAGGGCGGTAGGGTGCTCACTGCGCCAGGTAGACCTGCAGCGGCGCGCGCAGGGCCTGCAACACCCCGCGGATGGGGTAGCCGGCTCCGGCGCCTTGGCCCGACAGCGCCTGCTGCAATACCTGTCGCTTCTCGCCGCCTTCGATATGGAGATACAGGTGGCCGGCGTCGCGCAGCATCGGCAGGGTGAGGGTGATGCGGGGCTCGCCCGCCCCGGGCGCATGCATCGGCAGTACGGTCGCCGGGGTGGCCGGATCCATGGCGTCGACCAGGCGGTCGCCGCCGGGGAAGAACGAGGCGGTATGCCCGTCGCCGCCCATGCCCAGCACGACCACGTCCAGCCTTGCCGGCAGGGCCGCCGCGATATCTGCCAGGGCCTCGTCCGGAGTGGGGGTGGCACGGTGGAGCGGCACGAAGTGCGCATCGGCAGCGGCGTGCTGCAGCAGGTGCGCCTTCACCAGGCGGGCATTGGAACGGTCATGATCGTCGGGTACCCAGCGCTCGTCGACCAGGGTGACGGTGACGTTGGCCCAGTCCAGCGGCTCCTTCGACAGCGCCTGCAGGAAGCGCCGGGGCGTGCTGCCACCCGACAGCGCGATGCTGGCATGGCCACGCGCCACGAGCGCGGTCCGCAGGTCGTCGGCCACGGCGCGTGCAAGCGCAGTGGCGACGCTGTCGCCATCGGGAAAGGGGTGCAGCTGGATCTGCAGCGAGAGATCGGTGGGGGGCATGGAGCGACTCGGGAGTGGGGGCTTCCCGGGGGAAGGCAGGTCGGCGTGGGGGCGCCAGGAAAGCCCCGCCTGGGCGGGGCCGGCGACGTCAGACGGTGTCTTCGTGCCAGGTGCGGCCGTCGCGCTCGACCAGGGCCACGGCGGCGCTGGGACCCCACGAACCGGCGGTGTAGGGCTTGGGCGTCTCGCGCCCGGCCTCCCAGGCGGAGAGGATCGGGTCGATCCAGGCCCATGCGGCCTCGACTTCGTCTCGGCGCATGAACAGGGTCTGGTTGCCGCGGACCACGTCCATCAGCAGGCGCTCGTAGGCTTCCGGCTGATGCACGCCGAAGGCCTCGGCGAAGCTCATGTCCAGCGGCACGTGCTGCAGGCGCAGGCCGCCCGGGCCCGGGTCCTTGATCATGATCCACAGCTTCACGCCTTCGTCCGGCTGCAGGCGCAGCACCAGCTTGTTGCCCATCACCGGGCCGGCGCTGTCGTCGAAGATGGAATGCGGGATCTGCTTGAACGCGATGACGATCTCGGAGACGCGCTCGGCCAAGCGCTTGCCGGTGCGCAGGTAGAACGGCACGCCGGCCCAGCGCCAGTTGTCGACTTCGGCCTTCAGCGCCACGAAGGTCTCGGTGCGCGAATCGGGTTTGCCGAGTTCGTCCAGGTAGCCCGGCACCGCGGCGCCGCTGCTGGCGCCCGCGCGGTACTGGCCACGCACGGACAGGTGGCCGACGTCTTCGCCGCGGATCGGCTTGAGCGAGCGCAGGACCTTCAGCTTCTCGTCGCGCACGGCGTCGGCCTGCAGCGCGGCCGGCGGTTCCATCGCCACCATGCACAACAGTTGCAGCAGGTGGTTCTGGACCATGTCGCGCAGCGCGCCGGAGGTGTCGTAGTAGCCGGCGCGCTTCTCCAGGCCGACGGTTTCGGCCACGGTGATCTGCACGTGGTCGATGCGGCTGGCGTTCCACAGCGGCTCGAACAGGATGTTGGCGAAGCGCAGCGCCAGCAGGTTCTGGACGGTCTCCTTGCCCAGGTAGTGGTCGATGCGGAAGATCTGGCTTTCGGCGAAGGCACTGCCGACGGCATCGTTGATGACCGCGGCGCTGGCCGAGTCGTGGCCGATAGGCTTCTCGATCACCACGCGCGCGTTGCCGGTATTCAGGCCATGGGCGCGCAGGCGGTCGCAGATGTTCACGAACAGCGTGGGGCTGGTGGACAGATAGAAGACGCGGATGCGCTCACCGGTGGTCTGCAGTCGGGCGGCGAACTCGTCCCAGCCCTCGTCCTTGGTGGCATCCAGGGCCATGTAGCCCAGCTTGTCGAGGAAGGCAGGCAGCTTGGCCTTGAGCGCTTCGTCGCCGCTGGCGATGCGGGCCAGCGCCTCGCCGACCTTCGCCCGGTATTCGGCATCGCCCTGCTTGTCGCGCGCCACGCCGAGGATGCGGCTCTCTTCCGGAATCTGGCCGTCGGCATAGCGTCGCAGCAGGCCCGGCAGCAGCTTGCGCAACGCCAGATCGCCGGTGCCGCCAAAGATGACGAGATCGAAGGTGTCGACAGGCAAGGTCTTCGCAGTCACGGGAGCGTCTCGGTGCTACAGGAATGAGCGATCACAATACCACCGGGGTACCACGGGATGCCAACAGGTCCGCTAAGTGAAAGGATTGTTGCGGTATTGGTACGGCACTGGTATTTTTATTGTCATGCAAACGAACCTGCTCGAGGAATACCAGCGGCTGCAGACCGGTGAGTCCACCCGGGCAGTGGCCTACCTGCGCCTGCGTCGCGCGCTGCAGAACCTGATGGATGCTGGGGTGCTGCGGCCTGGACAGGCGCTCCCCAGCGAACGCGACTTGGCCCAACTGCTGGACCTTTCGCGGGTGACCATTCGCAAAGCGTTGGCCGGCCTGATCGAAAATGGTCTGCTCGTGCAGCGACAGGGGGCCGGCACGTTCGTGGCCGAGCGGATCCTCCGCCAGTTCTCGCGCTTGACCAGCTTCACCGACGACCTGCGCGAGCGTGGTCTGAATCCGCAGGTGAAGTTTCTCGAGCGCACCGTGGGGGAAGTAACCCCCGAAGAATCGATGGCGCTGAACCTGTCGCCGGGCAGCGGCGTGGTGCGCATGTACCGTTTGCGGCACGTCGACGGATCTCCGATCGCCATCGAACGCACCCTGGTCCCCTACGCGCTGTTGCCTGATCCAGACAGCGTGACCACCTCTTTATATGAAGCGCTGGACGCCTATGGCCACCGGCCCAAGCGCGCCCTGCAGCGTCTGAGAGCCGTGGCGTTGGATGAGGAGGCGGCCCGCCACCTCGAACTGCCGGTGGGCGCGCCAGGCCTGCTGGTCGAGCGGCGCGCCTTCCTGGAGGATGGTCGGGTCGTCGAATCCACCCGGTCCTACTACCGCGGCGACGCCTACGACTTCGTCGCCGAGCTGCAGAGCGACTGATTCCCTGCCGGCCAGGCCGGCCATTCCCCGGGTTTGCTGTCCCTGCCTGTCCTGAACGGATGAGCGGGGTGGGCCTGCTTGCGTGGGCCTTTTCTGCCGCTTGTCTGTCGCAGCGGGCCACTGATCGGCCGCGGCGGCATTCTGGCGCCGGCATGCGCTGCTTCTGTGATGAAGTTCACGCGCTTACCTATTGACGTCAATGAGTTGACGTTAAATTAAAGTAAAGATGTAATAGAGATCTCACTTTAGTGTGAAAGATGTCCGCTTCGGGGTGTGAAGCGCGATTTGTGACGTGCGCACCAATTCGACCGGCCGAGTGGCCGTCGGGGAGCGCACCGACTTTCAAGACAGCCTTGGGGGAGGCAGTCCCGGCTGGCTTATCTCCCGATCCAGCGCAAGGGACCACCGTGCACGCTCCAACTCGATTCCGCCGTCTTGCCCGGAAGGGCCGCTCCCTCCTTGTAGTGGGGACGCTGGCCGTCTGGGGCGCATTCACGGCACCGGTCCTTGCGCAAACCCAGGTCACAAACACGGCCAACGTCGCGTTGCCGGCGGGCATCGTCGATACCAACACGGCCAACAACACGTCCAGCGTGACGGTGGGGGTTCTGGCGCTGCCCCGCCTGACGCTGGTCAAGCAGGTCGTCAATGACAACGGCGGTACCGCGCTGGCGACCGCTTGGACACTCACTGCCACCGGGCCGTCCACCACCATCTCGGGAGCGACCGGCACGGCGGCCGTCACCTCGGTCGCCGTACCTGCCGGCTCGTATGCGCTGACGGAGACCGGCGGTCCCGCCGGCTACACGGCAGCGACATGGAGTTGCGTCAAGAATGGTGGCGCGGCGGTGGCGGCCAACACGGTCAGCCTGGCCGGCGGCGATGTCGCCACCTGCACCATCACCAACAACGACCAGGCCGCGACGCTGACGCTGGTCAAGACGGTCATCAACGACAATGGCGGCACGGCCACGGTCGGTAACTTCCCGCTGACGGCGACCGGTCCCACGACCATCACGGGTGTCTCCGGCACGGCCGCAGTCACCAATGCCTCGGTCAGTGCCGGCGTGTACACGCTGTCGGAAGTGACGGCCGCGGGCTACGTGGCAGGCACGTGGAGCTGCACCGCCGGCTCGCTGTCTGGCAACCAGCTGACCTTGGCCAATGGCCAGAGTGCGAGCTGCTCGATCACCAATAACGATCAGGCCGCGACGCTGACGCTGGTCAAGACGTTGGTGAATACGGGCGGTGGCGCGGCGACCATCAGCGACTTCCCGCTGACCGCGACCGGTCCGACGACCATCACCGGTGTGAGTGGCACGGCGGCAGTGACCAATGCCTCGGTCAATGCGGGCATGTATACGTTGTCGGAACCGACGGTCGCCAATTACGCGGCTGGCAGCTGGAGCTGCACGGCGGGCACGCTGTCCGGCAACCAGCTCACGCTGGCCAATGGCCAGAGCGCAAGCTGCTCGATTACCAATACCTTCCAGCCCGCTCCGTCGCTTGCGCTGGACAAGACAGCGTCGCCGACCACAGTGTCGGCCGCGGGCCAGACGGTCACTTATTCGTTCCTGGTGACCAACACGGGCAACGTGGCGATCACGAGCCTGCAGATCAACGAGACTGCGTTCAGCGGTACCGGAGCGGCGCCGGTCATCAACTGTCCGGTCAGCACGCTGGCGGCGGGTGCGACGACGACCTGTAGCGGCACATATGTCGTCACGCAGCAGGACATCGACGCCGGCACGATCAGCAATACGGCAACGGCGTCGGGGACCAACCCCGCCGGCGGCACGACGACTTCGCAGCCCGATACCGCCACGGTCGCCTCGACCGCCGCACCGTCGCAGAGCCTGCTCAAGGCGCTGACGGGCAACGCGGACGGTGATGCCAGCGGGACGGTGAGCGTCGGCGACGTACTGACCTACACCGTCACCATGACGAACACCGGCAACACGACCCTGACCGGCGTGGTGGTGAGCGACAGCAAGATCACGCCTAACACGATCGCCTGCGCCAGCGTGGCGCCGGGCGGTACCTGCGTGCTGACGGGCAGCTACACGGTCACGTCGACCGACGTGACAGCGGGGAATGTCAGCAACACGGCGGTCGTGACCAGCCCTGTCTGCCCGGTAGGCAACACGACGGCTGCGTGCACCACCACGATCGTGACGCCGGTCGTGGCGCCCAGGGTGGAATACTTCAAGTCGGCTGACACGTTGGGTCCGGTGGCTGTCGGCGAGACGATCACGTATTCCCTGACGGCAGTCGTGGCCAACTCGCGCTTGGTCAATGCGCTGGTGCTCACCGATACCCTGGGCACAGGCCTGACGTTTGGCACCGTCACCAGTCAGACGCCGCCGGGCGCTTATACGGTCGACGCTGGTGGAGCGCCCGTCATTACGTTTACCCTGCCAGCAGGCACCCTGCCAGGCACGTACACGGTGGTGTACACCACGACGGTGAACGACCAGGCCGTCGTGGCCGTGACCAACCTGGTGACGGGCAACCAGGGCGGTTGTCAGATCGACAACGTTTGCGATACCTCCACGCCGGTGACGGCGCCTGCGGTGAGCTACAGCAAGTCGGCCAGCACGACCGGTCCGGTGGCGGTGGGTGAGACGATCACCTACACGCTGACGACGGTGGTGGCGAACTCGCAGACCACGTCGGTGACGACGCTGACCGACACGCTGGGCACGGGCCTGACGTTCGGTGCGGTGACCAATGCCGGTGCGTACACCTGCAACAGCACCAACCCGCTGGTGTGCACGCTGCCGGTGGGCACGCTGCCGGGCACCTACACGGTGACCTACACGGCGACGGTGAATGACCAGGCCGTGGGCACGGTGGACAACGCCGTGGTCGGCACCAACGCGACCTGCACGACGAACTGCGGCACCAGCACGCCGGTGACGGCGCCTGCGGTGAGCTACAGCAAGTCGGCCAGCACGACCGGTCCGGTGGCGGTGGGTGAGACGATCACCTACACGCTGACGACGGTGGTGGCGAACTCGCAGACCACGTCGGTGACGACGCTGACCGACACGCTGGGCACGGGCCTGACGTTCGGTGCGGTGACCAATGCCGGTGCGTACACCTGCAACAGCACCAACCCGCTGGTGTGCACGCTGCCGGTGGGCACGCTGCCGGGCACCTACACGGTGACCTACACGGCGACGGTGAATGACCAGGCCGTGGGCACGGTGGACAACGCCGTGGTCGGCACCAACGCGACCTGCACGACGAACTGCGGCACCAGCACGCCGGTGACGGCGCCTGCGGTGAGCTACAGCAAGTCGGCCAGCACGACCGGTCCGGTGGCGGTGGGTGAGACGATCACCTACACGCTGACGACGGTGGTGGCGAACTCGCAGACCACGTCGGTGACGACGCTGACCGACACGCTGGGCACGGGCCTGACGTTCGGTGCGGTGACCAATGCCGGTGCGTACACCTGCAACAGCACCAACCCGCTGGTGTGCACGCTGCCGGTGGGCACGCTGCCGGGCACCTACACGGTGACCTACACGGCGACGGTGAATGACCAGGCCGTGGGCACGGTGGACAACGCCGTGGTCGGCACCAACGCGACCTGCACGACGAACTGCGGCACCAGCACGCCGGTGACGGCGCCTGCGGTGAGCTACAGCAAGTCGGCCAGCACGACCGGTCCGGTGGCGGTGGGTGAGACGATCACCTACACGCTGACGACGGTGGTGGCGAACTCGCAGACCACGTCGGTGACGACGCTGACCGACACGCTGGGCACGGGCCTGACGTTCGGTGCGGTGACCAATGCCGGTGCGTACACCTGCAACAGCACCAACCCGCTGGTGTGCACGCTGCCGGTGGGCACGCTGCCGGGCACCTACACGGTGACCTACACGGCGACGGTGAATGACCAGGCCGTGGGCACGGTGGACAACGCCGTGGTCGGCACCAACGCGACCTGCACGACGAACTGCGGCACCAGCACGCCGGTGACGGCGCCTGCGGTGAGCTACAGCAAGTCGGCCAGCACGACCGGTCCGGTGGCGGTGGGTGAGACGATCACCTACACGCTGACGACGGTGGTGGCGAACTCGCAGACCACGTCGGTGACGACGCTGACCGACACGCTGGGCACGGGCCTGACGTTCGGTGCGGTGACCAATGCCGGTGCGTACACCTGCAACAGCACCAACCCGCTGGTGTGCACGCTGCCGGTGGGCACGCTGCCGGGCACCTACACGGTGACCTACACGGCGACGGTGAATGACCAGGCCGTGGGCACGGTGGACAACGCCGTGGTCGGCACCAACGCGACCTGCACGACGAACTGCGGCACCAGCACGCCGGTGACGGCGCCTGCGGTGAGCTACAGCAAGTCGGCCAGCACGACCGGTCCGGTGGCGGTGGGTGAGACGATCACCTACACGCTGACGACGGTGGTGGCGAACTCGCAGACCACGTCGGTGACGACGCTGACCGACACGCTGGGCACGGGCCTGACGTTCGGTGCGGTGACCAATGCCGGTGCGTACACCTGCAACAGCACCAACCCGCTGGTGTGCACGCTGCCGGTGGGCACGCTGCCGGGCACCTACACGGTGACCTACACGGCGACGGTGAATGACCAGGCCGTGGGCACGGTGGACAACGCCGTGGTCGGCACCAACGCGACCTGCACGACGAACTGCGGCACCAGCACGCCGGTGACGGCGCCTGCGGTGAGCTACAGCAAGTCGGCCAGCACGACCGGTCCGGTGGCGGTGGGTGAGACGATCACCTACACGCTGACGACGGTGGTGGCGAACTCGCAGACCACGTCGGTGACGACGCTGACCGACACGCTGGGCACGGGCCTGACGTTCGGTGCGGTGACCAATGCCGGTGCGTACACCTGCAACAGCACCAACCCGCTGGTGTGCACGCTGCCGGTGGGCACGCTGCCGGGCACCTACACGGTGACCTACACGGCGACGGTGAATGACCAGGCCGTGGGCACGGTGGACAACGCCGTGGTCGGCACCAACGCGACCTGCACGACGAACTGCGGCACCAGCACGCCGGTGACGGCGCCTGCGGTGAGCTACAGCAAGTCGGCCAGCACGACCGGTCCGGTGGCGGTGGGTGAGACGATCACCTACACGCTGACGACGGTGGTGGCGAACTCGCAGACCACGTCGGTGACGACGCTGACCGACACGCTGGGCACGGGCCTGACGTTCGGTGCGGTGACCAATGCCGGTGCGTACACCTGCAACAGCACCAACCCGCTGGTGTGCACGCTGCCGGTGGGCACGCTGCCGGGCACCTACACGGTGACCTACACGGCGACGGTGAATGACCAGGCCGTGGGCACGGTGGACAACGCCGTGGTCGGCACCAACGCGACCTGCACGACGAACTGCGGCACCAGCACGCCGGTGACGGCGCCTGCGGTGAGCTACAGCAAGTCGGCCAGCACGACCGGTCCGGTGGCGGTGGGTGAGACGATCACCTACACGCTGACGACGGTGGTGGCGAACTCGCAGACCACGTCGGTGACGACGCTGACCGACACGCTGGGCACGGGCCTGACGTTCGGTGCGGTGACCAATGCCGGTGCGTACACCTGCAACAGCACCAACCCGCTGGTGTGCACGCTGCCGGTGGGCACGCTGCCGGGCACCTACACGGTGACCTACACGGCGACGGTGAATGACCAGGCCGTGGGCACGGTGGACAACGCCGTGGTCGGCACCAACGCGACCTGCACGACGAACTGCGGCACCAGCACGCCGGTGACGGCGCCTGCGGTGAGCTACAGCAAGTCGGCCAGCACGACCGGTCCGGTGGCGGTGGGTGAGACGATCACCTACACGCTGACGACGGTGGTGGCGAACTCGCAGACCACGTCGGTGACGACGCTGACCGACACGCTGGGCACGGGCCTGACGTTCGGTGCGGTGACCAATGCCGGTGCGTACACCTGCAACAGCACCAACCCGCTGGTGTGCACGCTGCCGGTGGGCACGCTGCCGGGCACCTACACGGTGACCTACACGGCGACGGTGAATGACCAGGCCGTGGGCACGGTGGACAACGCCGTGGTCGGCACCAACGCGACCTGCACGACGAACTGCGGCACCAGCACGCCGGTGACGGCGCCTGCGGTGAGCTACAGCAAGTCGGCCAGCACGACCGGTCCGGTGGCGGTGGGTGAGACGATCACCTACACGCTGACGACGGTGGTGGCGAACTCGCAGACCACGTCGGTGACGACGCTGACCGACACGCTGGGCACGGGCCTGACGTTCGGTGCGGTGACCAATGCCGGTGCGTACACCTGCAACAGCACCAACCCGCTGGTGTGCACGCTGCCGGTGGGCACGCTGCCGGGCACCTACACGGTGACCTACACGGCGACGGTGAATGACCAGGCCGTGGGCACGGTGGACAACGCCGTGGTCGGCACCAACGCGACCTGCACGACGAACTGCGGCACCAGCACGCCGGTGACGGCGCCTGCGGTGAGCTACAGCAAGTCGGCCAGCACGACCGGTCCGGTGGCGGTGGGTGAGACGATCACCTACACGCTGACGACGGTGGTGGCGAACTCGCAGACCACGTCGGTGACGACGCTGACCGACACGCTGGGCACGGGCCTGACGTTCGGTGCGGTGACCAATGCCGGTGCGTACACCTGCAACAGCACCAACCCGCTGGTGTGCACGCTGCCGGTGGGCACGCTGCCGGGCACCTACACGGTGACCTACACGGCGACGGTGAATGACCAGGCCGTGGGCACGGTGGACAACGCCGTGGTCGGCACCAACGCGACCTGCACGACGAACTGCGGCACCAGCACGCCGGTGACGGCGCCTGCGGTGAGCTACAGCAAGTCGGCCAGCACGACCGGTCCGGTGGCGGTGGGTGAGACGATCACCTACACGCTGACGACGGTGGTGGCGAACTCGCAGACCACGTCGGTGACGACGCTGACCGACACGCTGGGCACGGGCCTGACGTTCGGTGCGGTGACCAATGCCGGTGCGTACACCTGCAACAGCACCAACCCGCTGGTGTGCACGCTGCCGGTGGGCACGCTGCCGGGCACCTACACGGTGACCTACACGGCGACGGTGAATGACCAGGCCGTGGGCACGGTGGACAACGCCGTGGTCGGCACCAACGCGACCTGCACGACGAACTGCGGCACCAGCACGCCGGTGACGGCGCCTGCGGTGAGCTACAGCAAGTCGGCCAGCACGACCGGTCCGGTGGCGGTGGGTGAGACGATCACCTACACGCTGACGACGGTGGTGGCGAACTCGCAGACCACGTCGGTGACGACGCTGACCGACACGCTGGGCACGGGCCTGACGTTCGGTGCGGTGACCAATGCCGGTGCGTACACCTGCAACAGCACCAACCCGCTGGTGTGCACGCTGCCGGTGGGCACGCTGCCGGGCACCTACACGGTGACCTACACGGCGACGGTGAATGACCAGGCCGTGGGCACGGTGGACAACGCCGTGGTCGGCACCAACGCGACCTGCACGACGAACTGCGGCACCAGCACGCCGGTGACGGCGCCTGCGGTGAGCTACAGCAAGTCGGCCAGCACGACCGGTCCGGTGGCGGTGGGTGAGACGATCACCTACACGCTGACGACGGTGGTGGCGAACTCGCAGACCACGTCGGTGACGACGCTGACCGACACGCTGGGCACGGGCCTGACGTTCGGTGCGGTGACCAATGCCGGTGCGTACACCTGCAACAGCACCAACCCGCTGGTGTGCACGCTGCCGGTGGGCACGCTGCCGGGCACCTACACGGTGACCTACACGGCGACGGTGAATGACCAGGCCGTGGGCACGGTGGACAACGCCGTGGTCGGCACCAACGCGACCTGCACGACGAACTGCGGCACCAGCACGCCGGTGACGGCGCCTGCGGTGAGCTACAGCAAGTCGGCCAGCACGACCGGTCCGGTGGCGGTGGGTGAGACGATCACCTACACGCTGACGACGGTGGTGGCGAACTCGCAGACCACGTCGGTGACGACGCTGACCGACACGCTGGGCACGGGCCTGACGTTCGGTGCGGTGACCAATGCCGGTGCGTACACCTGCAACAGCACCAACCCGCTGGTGTGCACGCTGCCGGTGGGCACGCTGCCGGGCACCTACACGGTGACCTACACGGCGACGGTGAATGACCAGGCCGTGGGCACGGTGGACAACGCCGTGGTCGGCACCAACGCGACCTGCACGACGAACTGCGGCACCAGCACGCCGGTGACGGCGCCTGCGGTGAGCTACAGCAAGTCGGCCAGCACGACCGGTCCGGTGGCGGTGGGTGAGACGATCACCTACACGCTGACGACGGTGGTGGCGAACTCGCAGACCACGTCGGTGACGACGCTGACCGACACGCTGGGCACGGGCCTGACGTTCGGTGCGGTGACCAATGCCGGTGCGTACACCTGCAACAGCACCAACCCGCTGGTGTGCACGCTGCCGGTGGGCACGCTGCCGGGCACCTACACGGTGACCTACACGGCGACGGTGAATGACCAGGCCGTGGGCACGGTGGACAACGCCGTGGTCGGCACCAACGCGACCTGCACGACGAACTGCGGCACCAGCACGCCGGTGACGGCGCCTGCGGTGAGCTACAGCAAGTCGGCCAGCACGACCGGTCCGGTGGCGGTGGGTGAGACGATCACCTACACGCTGACGACGGTGGTGGCGAACTCGCAGACCACGTCGGTGACGACGCTGACCGACACGCTGGGCACGGGCCTGACGTTCGGTGCGGTGACCAATGCCGGTGCGTACACCTGCAACAGCACCAACCCGCTGGTGTGCACGCTGCCGGTGGGCACGCTGCCGGGCACCTACACGGTGACCTACACGGCGACGGTGAATGACCAGGCCGTGGGCACGGTGGACAACGCCGTGGTCGGCACCAACGCGACCTGCACGACGAACTGCGGCACCAGCACGCCGGTGACGGCGCCTGCGGTGAGCTACAGCAAGTCGGCCAGCACGACCGGTCCGGTGGCGGTGGGTGAGACGATCACCTACACGCTGACGACGGTGGTGGCGAACTCGCAGACCACGTCGGTGACGACGCTGACCGACACGCTGGGCACGGGCCTGACGTTCGGTGCGGTGACCAATGCCGGTGCGTACACCTGCAACAGCACCAACCCGCTGGTGTGCACGCTGCCGGTGGGCACGCTGCCGGGCACCTACACGGTGACCTACACGGCGACGGTGAATGACCAGGCCGTGGGCACGGTGGACAACGCCGTGGTCGGCACCAACGCGACCTGCACGACGAACTGCGGCACCAGCACGCCGGTGACGGCGCCTGCGGTGAGCTACAGCAAGTCGGCCAGCACGACCGGTCCGGTGGCGGTGGGTGAGACGATCACCTACACGCTGACGACGGTGGTGGCGAACTCGCAGACCACGTCGGTGACGACGCTGACCGACACGCTGGGCACGGGCCTGACGTTCGGTGCGGTGACCAATGCCGGTGCGTACACCTGCAACAGCACCAACCCGCTGGTGTGCACGCTGCCGGTGGGCACGCTGCCGGGCACCTACACGGTGACCTACACGGCGACGGTGAATGACCAGGCCGTGGGCACGGTGGACAACGCCGTGGTCGGCACCAACGCGACCTGCACGACGAACTGCGGCACCAGCACGCCGGTGACGGCGCCTGCGGTGAGCTACAGCAAGTCGGCCAGCACGACCGGTCCGGTGGCGGTGGGTGAGACGATCACCTACACGCTGACGACGGTGGTGGCGAACTCGCAGACCACGTCGGTGACGACGCTGACCGACACGCTGGGCACGGGCCTGACGTTCGGTGCGGTGACCAATGCCGGTGCGTACACCTGCAACAGCACCAACCCGCTGGTGTGCACGCTGCCGGTGGGCACGCTGCCGGGCACCTACACGGTGACCTACACGGCGACGGTGAATGACCAGGCCGTGGGCACGGTGGACAACGCCGTGGTCGGCACCAACGCGACCTGCACGACGAACTGCGGCACCAGCACGCCGGTGACGGCGCCTGCGGTGAGCTACAGCAAGTCGGCCAGCACGACCGGTCCGGTGGCGGTGGGTGAGACGATCACCTACACGCTGACGACGGTGGTGGCGAACTCGCAGACCACGTCGGTGACGACGCTGACCGACACGCTGGGCACGGGCCTGACGTTCGGTGCGGTGACCAATGCCGGTGCGTACACCTGCAACAGCACCAACCCGCTGGTGTGCACGCTGCCGGTGGGCACGCTGCCGGGCACCTACACGGTGACCTACACGGCGACGGTGAATGACCAGGCCGTGGGCACGGTGGACAACGCCGTGGTCGGCACCAACGCGACCTGCACGACGAACTGCGGCACCAGCACGCCGGTGACGGCGCCTGCGGTGAGCTACAGCAAGTCGGCCAGCACGACCGGTCCGGTGGCGGTGGGTGAGACGATCACCTACACGCTGACGACGGTGGTGGCGAACTCGCAGACCACGTCGGTGACGACGCTGACCGACACGCTGGGCACGGGCCTGACGTTCGGTGCGGTGACCAATGCCGGTGCGTACACCTGCAACAGCACCAACCCGCTGGTGTGCACGCTGCCGGTGGGCACGCTGCCGGGCACCTACACGGTGACCTACACGGCGACGGTGAATGACCAGGCCGTGGGCACGGTGGACAACGCCGTGGTCGGCACCAACGCGACCTGCACGACGAACTGCGGCACCAGCACGCCGGTGACGGCGCCTGCGGTGAGCTACAGCAAGTCGGCCAGCACGACCGGTCCGGTGGCGGTGGGTGAGACGATCACCTACACGCTGACGACGGTGGTGGCGAACTCGCAGACCACGTCGGTGACGACGCTGACCGACACGCTGGGCACGGGCCTGACGTTCGGTGCGGTGACCAATGCCGGTGCGTACACCTGCAACAGCACCAACCCGCTGGTGTGCACGCTGCCGGTGGGCACGCTGCCGGGCACCTACACGGTGACCTACACGGCGACGGTGAATGACCAGGCCGTGGGCACGGTGGACAACGCCGTGGTCGGCACCAACGCGACCTGCACGACGAACTGCGGCACCAGCACGCCGGTGACGGCGCCTGCGGTGAGCTACAGCAAGTCGGCCAGCACGACCGGTCCGGTGGCGGTGGGTGAGACGATCACCTACACGCTGACGACGGTGGTGGCGAACTCGCAGACCACGTCGGTGACGACGCTGACCGACACGCTGGGCACGGGCCTGACGTTCGGTGCGGTGACCAATGCCGGTGCGTACACCTGCAACAGCACCAACCCGCTGGTGTGCACGCTGCCGGTGGGCACGCTGCCGGGCACCTACACGGTGACCTACACGGCGACGGTGAATGACCAGGCCGTGGGCACGGTGGACAACGCCGTGGTCGGCACCAACGCGACCTGCACGACGAACTGCGGCACCAGCACGCCGGTGACGGCGCCTGCGGTGAGCTACAGCAAGTCGGCCAGCACGACCGGTCCGGTGGCGGTGGGTGAGACGATCACCTACACGCTGACGACGGTGGTGGCGAACTCGCAGACCACGTCGGTGACGACGCTGACCGACACGCTGGGCACGGGCCTGACGTTCGGTGCGGTGACCAATGCCGGTGCGTACACCTGCAACAGCACCAACCCGCTGGTGTGCACGCTGCCGGTGGGCACGCTGCCGGGCACCTACACGGTGACCTACACGGCGACGGTGAATGACCAGGCCGTGGGCACGGTGGACAACGCCGTGGTCGGCACCAACGCGACCTGCACGACGAACTGCGGCACCAGCACGCCGGTGACGGCGCCTGCGGTGAGCTACAGCAAGTCGGCCAGCACGACCGGTCCGGTGGCGGTGGGTGAGACGATCACCTACACGCTGACGACGGTGGTGGCGAACTCGCAGACCACGTCGGTGACGACGCTGACCGACACGCTGGGCACGGGCCTGACGTTCGGTGCGGTGACCAATGCCGGTGCGTACACCTGCAACAGCACCAACCCGCTGGTGTGCACGCTGCCGGTGGGCACGCTGCCGGGCACCTACACGGTGACCTACACGGCGACGGTGAATGACCAGGCCGTGGGCACGGTGGACAACGCCGTGGTCGGCACCAACGCGACCTGCACGACGAACTGCGGCACCAGCACGCCGGTGACGGCGCCTGCGGTGAGCTACAGCAAGTCGGCCAGCACGACCGGTCCGGTGGCGGTGGGTGAGACGATCACCTACACGCTGACGACGGTGGTGGCGAACTCGCAGACCACGTCGGTGACGACGCTGACCGACACGCTGGGCACGGGCCTGACGTTCGGTGCGGTGACCAATGCCGGTGCGTACACCTGCAACAGCACCAACCCGCTGGTGTGCACGCTGCCGGTGGGCACGCTGCCGGGCACCTACACGGTGACCTACACGGCGACGGTGAATGACCAGGCCGTGGGCACGGTGGACAACGCCGTGGTCGGCACCAACGCGACCTGCACGACGAACTGCGGCACCAGCACGCCGGTGACGGCGCCTGCGGTGACGTACAGCAAGTCGGTGACGCTGCCGGCTGGCCAGACGGAAGTCTCGATCGGCGATACCCTGACCTACACCCTGCAGGTCCAGGTGTCGGATGCCAGCACCACGTCGCTCGTTACGCTGACGGATACGCTCGGTACCGGCCTGACGCTGGGCGCCGTGTCCCCGGGCATTTTCAGCTGCGGCAGCGGGAATCCCCTGGTGTGCACGCTGCCGGCCGCAACGGCGCCCGGCACGTACACGGTGACCTACTCGGCCATCGTGAATGACCTCGCCACCGGCTTTGTCCGCAATGTCGTGGTGGGCACGGGCGATGACTCTCCCACCTGCCAGGGCAGCTGCCAGACCGAAACGATCGTGACGGAGCCGTTGCCGGCCATCATCAGCTACGGTAAGTCGGCTGCATTGCCTGCCGGCAAGACGCAGGTCGTGGCGGGTGACGTGATCACCTACACGCTGACGACCACCGTCGCGGCAGCGCCGACCTCCGGTGTGCTGACGCTGACCGACACGCTGGGCACGGGCCTGACGTTCGGTGCGGTGACCAATGCCGGTGCCTATACCTGCACGAGCACGCAACCGCTCGTCTGCACCCTGCCGGCGGCCACGGCGCCGGGCGTGTACGAAGTGAGCTATACGGCCACGGTGAACGGCCAGGCCACCGGTTTCGTACGCAACGCGGTGGTCGGCACCAGCGACGACAACCCGGTCTGCGCCGCCGATTGCGACATCGATACGCCGGTCGCGGCACCCACGATCGTGGTCAACAAGAGTTCCGACCCTTCCAATGGCGCCACCGTGCAGCCCGGTCAGGTGATTACCTACACCCTGTCCGTTCAGGTCGGCCAGTCGGCCACCCGTGCGGCGGTGACGCTGGTCGATACTCCGGACCAGCGCCTGATTCTGGGTGCGATGCCGGCAGGGTGTGCTTACAACGGCACGACGATGACCTGCACGCTGTCGGCTGGTACGCCCGTGGGCACGCATGTGTTCACCTACACCGCGACGGTCGGTGCATCGGCCAGTGGCCGTGTATCGAACGTGGTGGTGGCGAGCACCGACGACCCGACGGGTCAGCCGCCATCCTGCCAGACCTGCAGCACGGAACACCCGGTCAATCTGCCCGAGATCCGCCTCAGCAAGTCGGCGGGTGCGCGCGAAGTGAAGGTGGGCGATCTGGTCCGCTACACGCTGACCGTGGAGAACGTGGGCACCAGTGATCTGGTGGACGGCCGCATCATCGATACGCCCCCTGCTGGCTTCAGCTACGTGGAAGGGTCGCTGGTGGCCGGCGATGCCGACCGGATGGCGACGGTGTCGGGTATCTACCCGATCCGCATCGACGGCGTCGACGTGCCTGCCGGCGAGACCGCCACGCTGGTCTACGTGATGCGCGTCGGTGCGGGCGTCCGCCCGGGTACGCACGTCAACCAGGCGCAAGTGCGCTCGGCGACCGATGATCCGGTGTCGAACGTGGCCACGGCCGAGGTCGTGCTGACGGCGGATGCGCTGGTCGACGACAGCCTGCTGTTCGGTACGGTGTTCAACGACCGCGATGGCGACGGTTGGCAGGACAGCGCAGCGTTGAGCGGCGTCACGGTGCAGGGCGGCTTTGCGCCGGGTGCCTATATCGCCAACTCCACCACGGTGGATCGTGGTGCTGGTCCGCAGCCGGAACCGGATGCGAGTTCGCCGATGCTGCACGGCATCGCGCTGGGTGCGATCGCAGGTCGCCAGTCGCTGGCCGAGCCGGTCGACGCGAACGCGGTGGTCATCCGCCAGCGTCTGAGCGAGGCCAGCTTCACCGACGACTTCGTGTTGACCACCGACCAGGGTGTCACGGTGCGCATGGATGCCGCAGGTGCCACCCGCGTCGAGCAGTCCGGCGATGCGGCCAAGGGCCTCAATGCCGCCGCGCCGACGGTGGAGCGCCGCGTGTCGCAGGGCGAAGGCGGCTATGTGGTCGACTACGTCATCCGCAATGCGGGCATCGACGAGCGCGGCATCCCCGGCGTGCGCATCGCGTCGGTGGAAGGCCTGCTGATCGAGACCGACCAGTACGGCCGTTACCACCTGGCCGGTGTGCCGGGCGGCGCGTGGGAGCGGGGTCGCAACTTCATCCTGAAGGTCGATCCCTCCACGTTGCCGAGCGGCGCCGCGTTCACCACCGACAACCCGCTGCTGCGCCGGATCACCCCCGGCGTGCCCGTCCGCTTCGACTTCGGCGTGACGTTGCCGGAGCAGGTCATCGAAGGCTGGCAGGAGCAGGTCGAGCTGGAGCTGGGCGAAGTGTTCTTCGCCCCCGGTAGCGCCGAGGTCCGGGAGAAGTACCTGCCGGTGATCGAGGCGATGGCGGCCAAGGTGCGTGAGTACCAGGGCGGTGACGTGGTCATCCATGCCAACGGCGACAGCGAAAGCCTGGCCTTCGACCGCGCGAACGCGGTCAAGGCAGCGCTGCTGGAGAAGCTGGACGCGGGCTCGGCCAGGGGCCTGGTGGTGAGCGTGCGCGGTACCGTGGACGATCCGGGTTCGCTCATCGTGGGCGTCGACGAAGGCGGCGCGCTGCTGGGCACGGTCTTGTTCGATACCGACAAGTCCACCATCCGACCCGAGTTCGATCCGTTGCTGGACAAGGTCGCCGCGGCGCTGGAGAAGATGGGTGGCGGCAGCATCGCCATCGTCGGCCATACCGACATACGCGCTTCGCACGCGTACAACACCGCGCTCGGCATGCGTCGCGCCAAGGCGGTCTATGACGCGATCGCCCAACGCCTGAGCCAGGAAGTGCGTGCCAAGGTGCGCGTGGAAGCCAGTAACGATCCGACAGCCCCTGTCGGCGTGCGGAAGTGAGGGGGCGGATCATGAAGAAGCGTATGAAGATGAAGTTGCTGGATTACACGCTGATCGGCCTGCTGGCAGGTTCGGCGCCGATCGCCTTCGGCCAGACGGCTGCGCCTTCACAGGCGCAGCAGGACCAGGCCGAGGGGACCGCCAAGCAGATGGATTGCGACGGCGACCGTTGCACGGGTGAGGAAGGCTTGCTGTTCCGGCTGCGCACGCGCAGTTATGACAAGCCGGTCACCCGCAATACGGATGTGGGGTCCTCTTCCGAGGCCCTGCAGCCGGATCGCCGCGTCACCGTGGCGACGGAGCAGCCCGGCAAGGCGACGGCGATGGGCAAGTTCTCCATCGACCTGCCGGGTGGGGGTGTCATCTGGGCGACGGAAGATCCCACGTTGGGACAACCGGAACTGTCGGTGTCCGCACCGACGCTGGTCGCTTTCGACGGTCAGCGCGTCACCAAACCGGTGCAGTTCTACGTGCGTGGCAACTATCCGGCCTTCATCAAGCGCCTGGAAATCTCGCTTTACCGCAGCAGCGATGCCGACCTGATCGAACCCATCGCCACCGTGCCGCTGGACGTGGCGGCAGTCGCCCACGCTGACTGGGACGGCGCGTTGCCGTCGACGTACCCCTTCCGCAAGGGTGACGAACTCGTCTATGTGCTGCGTGCCTATGGAGAGGGCGACAGTTTCGACGAAACCTATCCGCGCACACTGCAGCTGGTGTCGCCCGAAGAAGCAGAACGCGGCACCAACCTGCTCCGCGACAGCGTGGAACGTTCCCTGGGCAGCGCCCTGAGCGGCGAGCAGGCGCAGGCGCAGAGCCTGCTGGACAACGTGTTCGCCGACAACGGCCTGCGCCAGCAGAACATCCCCCTGTACGGCTCGCGTATCCGCATACAGGGCCGCAACATTCCCGAGCGCAGCCAGCTGACGATCAATGGCGAAAGCTACCCGGTCGACCTGGAGCGCAAGTTCGTGGCCGAGTACCTGGTGCCGGTCGGGCGGCACCGGTTCGACATCGGCGTGGGCGACGGCGAGGGTGCGGCGCAGGCCAAGCCTGGCTATACGCTGGACGTCGATGTCACGGGGCGGTATTTCTTCGGCGTTGGCCTGGCCGACGTGACCATCTCGCAGAACAAGGTAAGCGGTTCGGGCGCCGCCTTCGCCAACGACACGCGCTATCAGGACGACGTGATCAGCGACGGCCGGCTGGCGTTCTACGGCAAGGCCAAGTACGCAGGCAAGTACCTGGTCACCGCGCAGGCGGACACCACCCAGCGTGATCTCGAGCGCCTGTTCGACGGGTTCACCGAGGCCGATCCGCAGGACGTGTTCCGTCGCCTCGATCCGGATCTCTACTACCCCGTCTACGGTGACGACTCCACGACCTACCGCGACGTGGACACCATGGGTCGCTTCTACCTGCGCGTGGACTGGGACAAGAACCAGGCGCTCTGGGGCAACTACAGTACCGGCATCACGGGCACCGAATACGCGCAGTACCAGCGCTCGCTCTACGGCGCTGCACTGAACTGGCGCTCGAATGCCACCAACCGCTGGGGCGATCCGGGCAGTGAGCTCCGCGTGTTCGGTTCACAGGCAGAAACCGCGCCGGGCCACAACGAGTTCATCGGTACCGGCGGCAGCCTGTACTACCTGCGGCATACCGACCTGTTGCCGGGCTCGGACGTGGTGACGCTGGAAATCCGCGACCTGACCACCGGTCGTACGGAGAACCGCGTGGTCCTGCAGCGCGGCACCGACTACGAGATCGACGAGCTGCAGGGTCGCGTTCTGCTGACGCGGCCGCTGGCTCAGATCACCCGCGAGAACAGCCCCACGCTCACGCGTGATACCCCGCTGGATGGTTTCGAACAGCGCCTGATCGTGGATTACGAATGGGTACCGTCGGGGTTCGACGCCGACGATGTCACCGCCGGCTTCCGCGGCAAGCACTGGTTCGGCAACCACGTCGGCGTCGGTGCGACGTACGTGCAGGAAAACCGGGCGGGCGAGGACTACACGCTCGCCGCCGGCGACCTGACATTGCAGGCGGGCAAGGGCACCTACATCAAGGCGGAGTACGCGCAGACCGAGTCGTTCGGTGCGCCGGTGTTCTTCTCCGACAATGGCGGCTTGAGCTTCATCCAGCAGAACGACACCGCGCTGTTCCGCGAAGGCGAAGCGAAGTCGCTGGAAGCGCGCGCCAACTTCAAGGAACTGGGCTGGACCGATCAGGACTGGAGCGTCGGCGCATGGTGGCGCAATGCCAGCGCCGGTTATTCGATCTCCCGCTACGACACCGGTCGGCCGATCACCGAATACGGGGCCGAACTATTGGGTCAGTTCACGCCGAACCTGGGCTTGTACACGCGCTACACCCGCGCCGAGAGCGGGGCCGAGTCGCTCACGCAGGCGCAGGCAACGCTGGAGTGGCGCGTCAACGACGCCAGCACGTTCAGTGCCGAAGTCCGTCGCGTCGACCAGGAAGGCACTGCGGCCGATGCCGCCGGTACGCTCGGTGCGCTGAAGTACCTGCACCGTTTCGGCAGTACGCTGGAGCTCTACGGCATCGGGCAGGTGACGCTGGACGATGACGGTGGCCAGTATGCCGACAACAACGCGCTGACCTTGGGCGGCAAGTATCTGTACGGCAACCAGTCGTCGGTAGGCGCGGAAGTCACCACGGGCGATCGCGGCGACGCCGCCACGATCAATGCCGAGCACCGCCTAACCGCGGAGCATTCGATCTACGGCGCGTATACCTATTCCACCGACACCACCGACTACGACTCGGTCTTCGACCGTCGCACGCAGAACGGTTGGACCCTGGGCCAACGCTGGCGCCTGTCCAACCAGGTGAACCTCTACAACGAGAGCCAGTTCCTGAAGGAGCGCAACGCATCGGGTCTGGCGCACACCTTCGGCATGGACTTCTATCCCGCCCAGGGATGGAACCTGGGCTTCACGCTGTCCGATGGCGAACTGACCAACACCGACGGCGGCAACGTCGATCGCCGCGCGATCAGCGTCTCCGGTGGCCGCACGTCGCCGGACACCGACTGGCAGAGCAAGCTGGAGTGGCGAGAGGACAACGGGGCCGAGCAACGCGAGCAGTGGGTCAGCACCAACCGCCTGACCCACAAGATCAACGAAAGCTGGCGCATCGCGGCACGGCTGAACTATGCCGACACCGACGATGAACTGAATCCGCTCGCCAGTGCGCGCTTCATCGAGGGCAACGTGGGCTTCGCCTACCGCCCTTGGAACAGCCAGCGGTGGGGCCTGTTCGGTCGCTACACCTACCTGTACGACCTGGCCACGCTCGGCCAGATTGGCGGCGCCGACTACGACCAGAAGTCGCAGATCTTCTCGCTCGAAGGCGTGTACAAGCTGGACCAGCGCTGGGAGTTCGCCGGCAAGCTCGCGCGGCGCGAGGGCGAAGTGCGCATGGGCCGCGGCACCGGTGCTTGGCTCGACTCGGCCACCACCTTCGCGGCCGCGCAGGTGCGCTACGACCTGCGCACGCAGTGGCATGCGTTGGCGGAGTACCGCTGGCTCGATGTCGAGGACGGCGGCTCCAGGCAGGGCTTCCTGCTGGGTGTCGATCGCGACCTGGGCAAGAACTTCCGGGTCGGCGTGGGCTACAACTTCACCGAGTTCAGCGACGATCTGACCGACTTCGATTACGACCACAAGGGCTGGTTCCTCAACCTCGTCGGCACGTACTGATGCCACGGCCGCTGGCGAGCAATCGTCGGCGGTCTTTTCGCATCACGAGCGGCCTGCTGGTGCGGGCCGGTCAGGGCGAGGGCGATCGTTGCGTGTTGGATGTGGTCGCGACGGCCGCGTGCCCACTTACCAGCGCATCGCGGATCATCGACGTCGTTGCATGGCGGGCACCCAGGTGGCGGCTGGCCTCCACCAGCGCATCCTGAAGCAGCGTCTCCGCCTGCTGGCGATCCGAGGCCGAGGTGGTCCCGCCGCGTGCGGCGCGCTCGCGCAGCGCCCGTGCCAGCGCGTACTTCGCGGTAGGCGATGGCCAGTGGCGCAGCGCAGTGGTATGGATCACTTCCTGCAGCAGGCCGATGGCCTCGCCGCGAAGCCCTTCCCTGTCGGCGGGAGCGACGAGCCTCAGGGAGGCGAGGAGCAAGCCCGCCTGTTCCTCCTTGGCCGCCAGGGTCGTGGGGTGGCGCGGTCCCAACGTACCTTCCAGCAGCTGGACGGCCTGGCGCGCCGGTTCGAGTGCGGTGCCGGGCTTGTCCGGGGAGCGCACGCGGGCCTCGAGCATCAGCTGGCGCGCGAACTCCGGGTGCTGGCTCCCATAGGCAGATACGATGCTGTCACGCACGGCGTCGAGCGCGTCGGGGGTAACGGGGGCGATCGCAGGCGCCTGTTGGGCGACCTCCAGTTGCAGGCGCAGGCTGCGCGCCGTATCCGGATGATCCGCGCCCAGCCGCGTTCGGCGCGCGTTGAGCAGCGCAGTGGCGCGTTCGTAGGCTTCGCCGTGACGCCCCTGCATCATCAGCAAGGGCAGCTGGGCCTCCTCGACATGCTCCCCCCACGATGGCGCGCCGCCCCGCGCCGCCTTGGCGGCGCCTTGCAGGTCGCGCTCCGCACTCGCCAGGTCCATCAGTTGGAGATGCCACTGTCCACGCAGGATGAGCAGTTCGACCGTCAGGTCGGACGCGGCGCGCGATGACAGTCCGGATGCGGTTTCATGCGCGAAGGCGAGGGCGTCGAAGGCCGCGTCGTACTCCGAAAGTTCCCAGTTTGCGCGCGCCAGCTCGACGAGCAGATCAAGCGTCGTCAGGTCCGCGGTGGGTCGCGTCGAGGTGGATCGCTGCAGGCCGACGGTGGCGGCGGCCCGTGCGTCGGCATGGCGCGCCTGCAGGTTGAGCAGCATGGCGAGCATGGCCTGCGTGTCGGATGCATCCACCGGCTGGTCCGCCAGCAGCTGGCTGGCCTCGCTGGCAAGCTCGAGCGCACGGGGATAGTCGCCGACCGACGCATAGTTGCGGGCCAGCGAGGCCAACGCCTTGGCCTTGATCGCGGGATTGCGTTGCAGGGGCAACGCGCGCAGCTGCATCTCGGTCTTGCGGAGCAGCTGGCGGGAAGAAGGCCGGGCGTCCGACAGTCCCGACAGTGCCACCGCCCCCAGCGTCTGTTCGAACACGGCCGAGACAGCCTGCATGTCGCGCAGCTCGCGGCTGTCCCTCAGCTGCGACCAGCCCAGCACGCCTGCGGCCGTGGCGGCGACAACGACCACGCCGCCGGCCAGTGCGCTGGACAGGGCGTTGCGTTGCAGGAAGCGTTGCACCGCATGCAGCTGGCCGGCATCGCGCGCGCGCACCGGGTAACGCCCCAGCCAGCGCTCCATGTCGTCGATCAGGGCCTCGACGCTGCCGTAGCGATCCGCGGGCGACGTCGCCACGGATTTGAGGGCGATGGCATCCAGGTCGCCTTGCAGGCCGCGGCCCAGTCGCGCCGGGCTGCGGCAGCGACGCTTCCATGCGACGTCCATCGTGGTCGACATCGCCAGCCGCGACGCTGGCCGTGCGGGATGAACGACCGGCGAGGCGATGAGGCTGGCCTGCAGCCGCGGCAGCGGACGAGGCCAGTCGGCGACGAGCAGCTGGTACAGCATGACGCCGATCGAATAGATGTCGCTGGCCGCGGAGGCGGCGCCCCCCGCGAGTATTTCCGGCGCGGTATATCCATTGGATACCGCGATGCAGCGATGCGCGGGCCCTTCCAGGCTGTCCATCATGGCGGACAGGCCGAAGTCGATGAGATGCACGTGGCCGTCCGTCGATACCAGCAGGTTGGCCGGCTTGATGTCCTGGTGCAGCATGCCGCGCCCATGCGCATACCGCAGCGCCTGACAGGCTTGCAGGAGCAGGCGGACGCGTTCGGCGAGCGACAGCCGCTGCTGGTCCGCCCACAGGTCCATGGCGGTGCCGTGCACCAGGCGCATGGCGAACCAGGGTCGGCCATCCGCTTCGATGCCACCGTCGAGCAAGGGCGCGATGTGCGGATGGTCGAGTTGCGCCAGGTGGTTGCGTTCGCGCATGAACGCCTCGATCAGCGTCGGCGACGACATCCCGGCCCGCATGCACTTCAACGCGACCTTCTTTTCGTACTGGCCGTCCGCGCGACTGGCCTCGTAGACGGTTCCCATGCCCCCCGATTCGAGCAGGCGGTCGATACGCCACGGGCCCAGCCGGTTGCCGATGCGTGCGGAAGATGGATCGTCCTCCTCTTCGCCCGACGCATCGAGCATGGCGTCGAGCGCGGCGTTCTCGAGCGGATGCGTGGCCGCGTCGGCGTCCAGCAGCTTGAGCAACGCCGCGTGGAGCGCGGGTTCGCGCGCCTGCAGCCGCGCGAGTGCGGCCGAGCGTTGGGGAGGCGCCAGTTCGACGTACTCGTCGAACAGGGCTAGCGCACGGGCATCCAGATCGGACATCGGCGACGTTCGGAAGAGCGCGCGGCGGCGCGCGTGCGGGATGCGGGCAGCCAAGCAGCCATGGCGGCGAAGGTACCGCGCTTCGAACGGCGCGGGAACACGAACAGCAGGAATGGCGCGCCCGGAGGGATTCGAACCCCCGACCAATGGCTTCGGAAGCCACTACTCTATCCGGCTGAGCTACGGGCGCACGGGACGGGCATTCTAGCCGCAAACCGGCGCGCAGGCGCATATCGTCCGACGGGGCGGGGAAATGCCCGGACCGCGCCATCGCGCCTGCTACCCTTTCCGCATGGGATACGAGCGTTTCGAAGAAGGCGGCGCGCTGCGCTGGCGTGCGCGACTGGGCCAGTACTGGAAGCTGGTGCGCGGCGACCGGCCTATCGGCGTGCTGCTGCTGCTGTGGCCCACCTGGTGGGCACTGTGGTTGGCAGCCGGCGGCGTGCCGCCCTGGTGGACGCTGGTCGTGTTCACCGCCGGCGTCTGGCTGACCCGGTCGGCGGGATGCGTGATCAACGATTACGCGGACCGATGGCTGGACCCGCAGGTGGAGCGCACGCGCGATCGCCCGCTGGCGACCGGTGCCGTATCCGGGCGCGAAGCCTTGGTCGTGTTCGCGGTGCTGATGCTGGCCGCCTTCGGCCTGGTACTGACGATGAACCGGCTCACGGTCGCGCTGAGTGTGGTCGGCCTGTTCCTCGCGGCGAGCTATCCGTATCTGAAGCGCTATACATACCTGCCGCAGGTCTACCTGGGCCTGGCGTTCGGTTGGGGCATCCCGATGGCGTTTGCGGCGGTGCAGGGCGAGGTGCCGCCGGTTGCCTGGGTGCTCTATGGCGCGAACATCCTGTGGGCCACCGCGTACGACACGTGGTACGCGATGGTGGATCGCGAAGACGATCTGCGCGCGGGATCGAAATCCACCGCCATCCTGTTCGGCGATCTGGACCTGGTCATCCAGGGCGTGCTGTACGCGCTGGTCATCATCGCCCTGTACCTGGTGGGACGTCAGGCCGGGCTGGGCATGTATTACGGAATCAGCCTGGCGGTGGCGACCCTGCTGGTCATCTCACAGTTCTGGATGGCGCGTCATCGCGAACGCACCGCATGTTTCCGCGCCTTCCTGCACAACAACTGGGTGGGTGCGGCGATCTTCGCCGGCCTGGCACTGGATCTTGCCCTTCGCGCCGCGTAACGCTTTCACGATCATTGCGGTCGTGCGTATCCCGCAACGTGCGCATTCCCCGCGCGGGCCTGTCGATCGTCAAGAGCGGCCAGCCCCGTCACCGCGTTGTCGGACCGCGTCGTGACGGACACGATGACCGCCGGCAATCCGGTCCCGGCCGCCGCAAAAGGAACAATGCTGCGCGACGCCCGAAGTGCACCGATCCTGCGCCGATGGCGGGCTGCATCGCGACCGGCGGCGCCCTCTGACCGGGGTGAAACGGTGTCCGTCCGCGAGCCTGACCGGCAAGAGCGGTGGGAGCATTCCGGCCTTCCCGGTGGGTGGCCAGATCGTGCTGACGCTGCCGTGCCGGGTGACCGCCACCGCTCTGCCAGGAGGGGTCAGGGAGTGCATGGCCTCAGGGCACGCGCGCGCAGACCCAGGCATCCACCCGCTTCGCACCCGCGCGCCGCAGCGCGCGCGCCGCCGCATCCAGCGTGGCGCCCGTGGTCATCACGTCGTCGAGCAACACCACGTGGTCGGGCGGCGTGAGGCGCGGCGACACCGCGAAGGCGCGTGCGACATTCTTCTGCCGCTGGCCGGCGTCGAGTTCCGATTGCGGTGCCGTCGCGCGGACCCGCAGCAGCAGGTCGGTGCGGAGCGGCAGTGCGAGCGTGGTCGCCAAGGGTCGTGCGAGTTCGAGCGCCTGGTCGTAGCCCCGTTCCCGCAGGCGGTGCGCGTGCAGCGGAAGCGGAACCACGGCGTCCGGCCGGGGGGCCGATGCCAGCGCCCCGACCATGAGGTTCGCCATCAGCCGGCCCGCGGCGAGGTCGCGGTGGAACTTGAAGCGCGGTACCAGCCGGTCCAAGGGAAAACCGTAGACGAACACCGCGCGCACGTGCGTCAGCGAGGACGGATGCTGCAGGCAGTCGCCGCATTCCCCGGCCGCCGGCATCGGCAACCCGCACCGGACGCACGCGACTCGGTTCCAAGGCAGCCGTTCGGTGCAGGACGCACACAGATCGATGCCGTTGTGGCCGCGTTCGAGGCAGATGAGGCAGCGTGGCGCCAGCAGCCACCGGCTCGCACGGCGCCACCAGCCGTCAACTTCCAAAGCATCCATGCGGTTGACAGGGCAGGGCCCGGTTTCCAGACTTCCCCGACTGTAGTCCGCCGAGGCCGCGATGTCCCTTCACATTTCTCCCGATGCGCCGGTCGTGCGCCACGACTGGCAGCGCGACGAACTGCTGGCCCTGTTCGACCTGCCGTTCCCCGCGCTGCTGCATCGGGCATCCACGGTCCATCGCGCCCACTTCGACCCGGCGGAAGTGCAGGTGTCCACACTGCTGTCGGTGAAGACCGGTGGCTGCCCGGAGGACTGCGCCTACTGCCCGCAGGCCCAGCGCTACGACACCGGCGTGGCCGCGCAGAAGCTGATGGACGCCGACGAGGTGCTGGCCAAGGCGGCGCAGGCGAAGGCGGCCGGCGCCTCGCGCTTCTGCATGGGCGCGGCGTGGAGTTCGCCGAAGGACCGCGACATCCCGAAGGTCGCCGCGATGATCCGCGGCGTGAAGGCGATGGGCCTGGAAACCTGCGCCACGCTCGGCATGTTGAGTGGCGAACAGGCGCAGGCGCTGAAGGACGCCGGGCTGGACTACTACAACCACAACCTCGATACCGCGCCCGACTTCTACGGCGACATCATCCATACCCGCCAGTACCAGGACCGCCTGGACACGCTGGCGCACGTGCGCGACGCCGGTATGAAGACCTGTTGCGGCGGCATCGTCGGCATGGGCGAGTCGCGCGACCAGCGCGCCGGCCTGCTGCAGGCGCTGGCGAACCTGCCCTCGCATCCGGATTCGGTGCCGATCAACCGGCTGGTGCAGGTCGCCGGTACGCCACTGCATGGCACCAGCGAACTGGACCCCTTCGAGTTCGTACGCACCATCGCGGTCGCCCGCATCGTCATGCCGGCGTCGATGGTGCGCCTGTCGGCCGGCCGCGAGGCGATGAGCGACGAGCTGCAGGCGCTGTGCTTCCTGGCCGGCGCCAATTCGATCTTCTACGGCGAGAAGCTGCTGACCACGGGCAACCCGGACACCGAGCGCGACCAGGCGCTGTTCGCCCGCCTGGGCCTGCGTCCGATGGCCGTGCAGGTGGAAAACGTGCACGACCATCACAGAACCGATGCACCGGGCAGCGGTACGGTGCATGCCGACATCACCCGTCCCGAGCCGTCCTGCGGCCGGGCGGCGTAAGTCGGGGCGATAGGGGGCAGTACCGGACGAAGACGCTGGCGCGGAAACGCGGGCCGGCGTGTCGTCGTCGATGACTTCCCGCGCCCCGGCGTCCTCATCCGCCAGGCCCGCCGACATGACCCGCATCGACCTGCACGACCGCATCCTCGCCCAGCGCCAGCAGCGCATCGTGCTGGGCCGGCAGCGCGTCCGCCGCACCGTCGCGCGCCGCGACGGCGTGCGGGTCGAGATCGGCGGGCGCTGGCTGACCGAGTTCAGCAGCAACGACTACCTGGGACTGGCGCAGCAGTTCGAAGTGACCAACGCGCTGCAGGACGCCGCCGCGCGCGAAGGCGCCGGCGCCGGCGCCTCGCACCTGGTCAGCGGCCACCACGCCGCGCACGAGGGGCTGGAGCGCGACATCGCCGAATGGCTTGGTTATCCGCGTGCGCTCCTGTTCGGCAGCGGATTCCTCGCCAACCTCGCCGTACAGCAGGCATTGCTGGAGGACGGCGATGTCTGCGTGCAGGACCGCCTCAACCACGCCAGCCTGCTGGATGCCACGCGGCTTGCGGGCGCGAAGCTGCGCCGCTATCCGCATCTCGACCCCGAAGGCGCATTGCGCCAGCTGAAGCTGCAGCCGGAGGGCGCGGCGATGCTGGCCACCGATGGCGTCTTCAGCATGGATGGCGACGCCGCGCCGCTGCGGTCGCTCAGTCTCGTCGCCCGCATGCAGCAGGCGCTGTTCTTCGTCGACGACGCGCACGGCGTCGGCGTGCGCGGGCCGGAAGGGCGCGGCAGCGTGGCCGAAGCGCGCATGGGCGTCGCCGACGTGCCGCTGCAGCTGGTCACCCTGGGCAAGGCGCTGGGCGGCTACGGCGCGGTCGTGGTCGGCGAGGACACGCTGATCCAGCACCTGGCCGAAACCGCGCGCCCCTACATCTACACCACGGCCATGCCGCCGGCCTTGGCTGCGGCCACGCGCGTTGCGGTGAAGCATGCGCGCCGCGACCAGTGGCGGCGCGACAAGCTGATGTCGCTGGTCGATCGATTCCGCAGCGGAGCGCAGCGCGCGGGGCTGCAGCTGATGGCTTCGGACTCCGCGATCCAGCCGGTGCTGTGCGGCGGCGATGCCACGGCGCTGGCGCTGTCCGCCGCCCTGGACAGCGCCGGCTACCTGGTGCCGGCGATCCGGCCACCGACGGTACCCGACGGCAAGGCGCGGCTGCGGGTGACGTTGTCCGCCCTGCATTCGCCGCAGGACGTGGACGGATTGGTGACGACCTTGTCGCGCGCGTGGGAGGCGGTGCAGCGCGTGCACGGCGCGGTCGCCTGATCGAACCCGCGCGCGGCCGCACGGTCCCGACTCGCGCGGGATCGGCGACAATAAGCGGCATGCATATCGAAACCCTCGGCAGCGGCCCCTCCCTGGTGCTGTTGCATGGCTGGGCGCTGCATGGCGGCGTCTTCGCGCCCCTGGTGCAGCGACTGTCCGACCGTTACACGCTGCATCTCGTCGACCTGCCGGGCCATGGCCACAGCCGCGACAGCGAGGTCGCGCTGACGCTGGGCGCCACGGTCGATGCCATCCTCGCGCGCACGCCGCCGGCTGTCTGGCTGGCGTGGTCGCTGGGCGGCCTGTTCGCGCTGCATGCGGCAGCCTCGTCGCCGCAGGTGCGCGGGTTGGCGATGATCGCCGCGACGCCGCGCTTCGTCCGCGACGAAACATGGCCGCATGCGGTCGAGGCACGGGTGTTCGCCCAGTTCGGCGACGACCTGCGCAACGACTACGCAGGCACGCTGGACCGGTTCCTCGCGCTCGACACGATGGGCTCCGAACACGCCCGCAGCGAGTTGCGCACGTTGAAGCAGGATCTGTATGCCCGCGGCGAACCGTCGCCTGCCGCCTTGCATGCCGGTCTCAAGCTGCTCGAGCAGTCCGACCTGCGCGCGACGCTGCCGGCACTCGCTGTGCCCACCCTGTGGCTTGCCGGACGCCGTGACCTGCTGGTGCCGTCGAAGGCGATGCAGGCATCGGCCGCCGCCGCGCCGCACGCCACGTTCGTCGAGATCGCGGGCGGGGGCCATGCGCCGTTCCTTGGCCACGCCGATCTCGTGGCGGGCGACGTGGACGCGTTCATGCAGTCGTTGCGGCAGGACGAGGTCGCATGACCACCTTCGACCAACGCCACATCCGGCGCGCCTTTTCGCGCTCGGCCGCAGGCTATGACGCGGCGGCGGCGCTGCAGCACGAGGTCGAGAAGCGCCTGCTGGAATCGCTGGACTACTTCGCCCTGCGGCAGGGACCGGACGCCGTGGCTCCGCGCGTCGTGCTGGATGTCGGGTGCGGACCCGCGCATGCGGCCGCCACCATGCGCAAGCGCTGGCCGAAGGCGCAGGTGATCGCGCTGGACCTGGCGCTGCCGATGCTGCGCGAGGCGAAGAAACAGGCCGGCTGGTGGAAGCCGTTCCAGCGCGTCTGCGCCGATCTGCGCGCCTTGCCACTGGCCGAGGCCAGTGTCGACGTGCTGTTCTGCAATCTCAGCCTGCAATGGGTCGACGACCTGCCGGCGGCGTTCAATGGCTTTCGTCGCGTGCTGAAACCAGGCGGTTTGCTGGTGTGCTCGACGTTCGGCCCGGAAACCCTGCAGGAACTGCGCGAGGCGTTCGCGCAAGCCGACGACACGCCGCATGTCAGTCCGTTCCCGCCCATCGCGCAGTTCGGCGATGCGTTGATGCTCGCGGGCTTCCGTGATCCGGTGCTCGACCGCGATCGCTTCACGCTGACCTACGACGATATGCCCGCCCTGATGCGCGAACTGCGCGCGATGGGCGCGACCAACGCACTGCGCCATCGCCGCCATACGCTGACGGGGCGCGCGCGGTTCGCCGCTGCCGCCCGTGCGTACGAACCGCTGCGACGCGCGGACGGAAAGCTGCCCAGCACCTGGGACGTGATCTACGCGCACGCATGGGCGCCACCGCCGGGCGCGCCGATCCGCGGGCAGGGCGAGGACATCGCGGCGGTGCCGCTGTCGAAGATTCCGATCCGGCGACGCGGCGAGTAGCTCGCCGACGGGGTCGCCACCCCAAAGCTTGCGGCGACCTATCGCGTCCGCGTCGGTTCAGGAGCTGGCGCGGCTCACCTGCCGGACCCACTCCTGCAGATTGTAGTAGTTGGTGACCCTCGCGATGCGGTCGTCGCGGATCTCGAAGAAGGCGCCGCCCGGCAGGATGTAAGTCTGTCCGTCCGCCTCGGGCAGGCCTTCGTCGGTGTGCAGGTACTCGCCATGCACCACGTACTCGGCAGCCGCACGCTGGCCATCCTGGGTTACCAGCACGACGATGTCGCGCAGCTGCTCGCGGTAACAGGCATTCATGCGGCCCAGGAACGTCGCGAACGCCTCGCGTCCGGTTTCACGCGCGCCCTGGTTGAGGTCGTGCACCACGTCGTCGGTGAGCATCGAGAGCATGCCTTCCCAGTCGCCGCGGTTGAACGCCGTGTAGTAGCTCAGGACGAGTTCGGTGGCGCGGTCTTGCCGGCGCGTGCCGTCGATCTTCATGGGAAGTCCCGTGGGGTGGGCAAGGCGGGGATGATACGCCCCGCTGTCAGCGCGGCAGCCGGTCGCGGTGGAAAAAGTAGACTTCCTGCAGCAGGAATCGCCAGCGCGTGGCGAAGCTGCGGAAGCGGCTGGTCGGCGTGGGCGAGCCCACCGCGTGGATGCCCAGGCCGCGGCTGATCCGCAGCGACCGCGCCATGTGCAGCGGGTCGCTGACGATGATGACGCGGTGAAGGTCGTGCTCGTGCATCAGCAGCGAGGCCTGCCGCAGGTTCTCGTGCGTGTTGCGCGACAACGATTCGATCAGGATGGCCTTGTCGGGTACGCCCTGGCGCAGCGCATAGCGGCGCGCGACCTGCGATTCGGAAAACCGTGCGCCCACGCCGCCGTAGCCGCCGGTGAAGATGAGCTTCGGCGCCAGGCCGCGCTTGTACAGGTCGATGCCGTGGCGGATGCGCTCCTCGAACACGGGCGAGGGCTTGGCATCGTACGCGGCGGCGCCGAGCACGATGATGGCGTCCGCCGGGCCGGCGTCGTCGCGCTGCCCCACCCAGACGATGTAGGCGGCCACGCCGACCAGCCAGACCAGCACCAGCAGTGCCAGCCGCCAGAGCCAGCCGCCGATGCCGCGCCTCGTCTTCCGCTGCCTGCCCCTCATGCCGCGCGCTCCCAGGGCAGTGCATCCAGGTCGACATTTCCGCCGGACAGCACCACGCCGACGCGCTGGCCTGCGAAACGGCCGCGCTCCCGCAGGATCGCCGCTAGCGCGATGGCCGACGAAGGCTCCACCAGCACCTTCAGGCATTGCCACAGCAGTCGCATGGCCGCGAGCGTCTCCGCGTCGGGCACGGTGACCACGTCCACCTGGTATGCGCGCAGCACCGCGAAGTTCGGCTCGCCAAGCGTGCCGCGCAGGCCGTCGCAGACGGTATCGGGGGTGAATTCGATGCGGCGCTCGCCCGCCGACAGCGAGGCGGCGGTGTCGGCCGCGCCGTCCGGTTCAGCGCCGATGATGCGGCAGGCGGGCGCGAGGGTGGCAGCAGCTATAGCGGTGCCGGACAGCAGCCCGCCGCCACCGACCGGCGCCACTACCGCATCGAGCGGGCCCTGTGCGTTGAGCAGCTCGAGCGCCGCGGTCCCCTGGCCGGCGATGACATGGGGGTGGGTATACGGATGGATCAGGCTGGCGCCGGTGTCGGCCTGCACCGCGCGGGCGGTCGCCTCGCGCGCGTCGATGGTGGGTGCACAGGAGTGCAGCTGCGCACCGTACCGCGCGATGCTGGCCCGCTTGGCCGCATTCGCGCCTTCCGGCACCACCACATGGCAGGCGATGCCGCGCGTGCGTGCGGCCAGGGCCAGCGCAGCCCCATGGTTGCCGGACGAGTGCGTCACCACGCCGCGTGCGGCGGTCGCGTCGTCGAGGGCCCACACGGCATTGCACGCGCCGCGGAACTTGAATGCCCCCGTCCTCTGCAGCGGCTCGGCCTTGAAATGCAGCTCGCAACCGGCGATCGCGTCCAGCGCGCCCGAGCGCAGCACCGGTGTGGCATGGGCATGCGGAGCGATGCGGGCGGCGGCGGCAAGGACATCGTGGAAGGTGGGCAGGGGGCTCGGCATGCGGAAAGGTTATCGCATCATCCCGACATGAACCTGCGCCAGCAGGCGATTTCACCGCTCAGGGCAGGGGGCAGGGTTAAGCACGGATTCAATGCGGCAGGCCGATGCTGGCCCTGCAAAGCAACGGGGGTCCTGCCATGAAGCGCACATCTCTTCTGACCATCGCATTCGCCAGCCTCGCGCTGGGTGGCTGCGCGACGTACGACTATGTCGGCGATACCGCACCGGGCGGCTATTACCATGGCCGGCCCAGCACGCAGTATTACGACCCGTACGGCGGCTACTACGGTGGCGGTGGAGCCTATGGCGGTTATGGGTATGGCGGGTATGGATACGGCGGCTATTACGGCTATCCGTACTACGGGTACTACGGCTCCCACTACCCCTATTACCCGCCGCGTCACCCGCGCCCGGACCACAACAATCCCCCACCCAAGCCCCCGCCGTCCAATGGCGGAGGCGGCAATCGCCCGCCGCCGTGGCGCGACCCGACCGGCCGCTGGCGCGAAGGGGGATCGCAGCCGATGGTCCCGGGGCGTCCCAACCAGGCCGCGCCGTCCCCGAGCCAGCCCCGTGTCGATGGCGGTGGCTACCAGCGCCCGCGTGTCACCGCGCCTCCGTCCATGCCAAGGCAGGAGCGTCCCCGCACCATGGAACGTGCGTCGCCGCCGCCCCGCATGGAGCGTCCGGCCCCGCCGTCCCGCCCCGCCCGGGCGGAACGGGATACCTCCCGTCAGATAGAACCCTGATTCCAGTCCCCCGCAACGCCCCGTCCGTTGCTTTCCCGCCGCTGCCGTCGCAGGCTGCAAACCCAGTTGACCGGTTGCGTCGCTTTCTGACGTAAGCGGCAATAAAGGTTCAATGTCGACGTCCGGTGGGGAAATCTGGATCCCCCCTGTTCCGGCCCCATCGGGCGTCGGCGCCTAACAAGAAGCCCGGTCATGCCGGGCTTTTTTCTTGCTCTGGTATCCTGCGCGCACAAAAAAGGGGCCGGCAGTCCCCCGACTACCGGCCCCTCGGCATCCCCGGCGTGCGCATGGCTGGCCCCTGTTCCAATTACCAGCCCGGCGCCCCTGGTCGCTTGCCACGACGGGTGCAGGGGGATACAGCAGGAAGCGTGCCAACTTCCCGCCCTGCGCACGACGCGCTTCCACCGATCCCGGGCTTTCCCGGCGCCGTCCCCTGACCGACCCCATGACCCAGCGCTTCCACCACTACGACGTCATCATCATCGGCGGCGGCCATGCCGGCACCGAGGCCGCGCTCGCCTCCGCTCGCGCGGGCGCACGCACGCTGCTGCTGACGCACAACGTGGAAACCGTCGGCGCCATGAGCTGCAACCCGGCCATCGGCGGCATCGGCAAGGGCCATCTGGTCAAGGAGATCGATGCGCTGGGTGGCGTGATGGCGTGGGCGGCCGACCGTGCCGGCATCCAGTGGCGCACCCTCAATGCATCGAAAGGCCCGGCCGTGCGCGCCACGCGCTGCCAGGCCGACCGCGCGCTGTACCGCAGCGCGATCCGCCGCGCGGTCGAAGCGCAGGCGAACCTCACCCTGTTCCAAGCGGCCGTGGATGATCTGGTCATCGAGAACAACAAGGTGCGCGGCGCCGTCACCCAGACCGGCCTGACGTTCCACGCACCCGCCGTGGTGCTGACTGCCGGCACCTTCCTCGCCGGCAAGATCCATGTCGGCGAAACCCAGTACGCCGCCGGTCGCGCCGGCGACCCACCCGCCACCGCACTGGCGCAGCGCCTGCGCGAAGGCGCCTTCGTGGTCGATCGCCTGAAGACGGGCACGCCGCCGCGCATCGACGGCCGTTCGCTCGACTATTCGGTGATGGAGGAGCAGCCCGGCGATGATCCGTTGCCGGTGATGTCGTTCATGGGCGACGTGTCCGACCATCCGCGGCAGGTGTCGTGCTGGATCACGCATACCAGCGAGCAGACCCACGAGATCATCCGCGGCTCGCTGCATCGCTCGCCGATGTACTCGGGCCAGATCGAAGGTATCGGGCCGCGCTACTGCCCGTCGATCGAAGACAAGGTAGTGCGTTTCGCCGAGAAGGCCAGCCACCAGATCTTCGTCGAACCGGAAGGCCTCGATGTCGCGGAGATCTACCCCAATGGCATCTCGACATCATTGCCGTTCGACGTCCAGCTCGCGCTCGTGCGCAGCATCCGTGGCATGGAGAACGCGCACATCACGCGTCCGGGCTACGCCATCGAGTACGACTTCTTCGATCCGCGCGGATTGAAGGCGTCGCTGGAGACCAAGGCGGTCGCCGGCCTGTTCTTCGCCGGCCAGATCAACGGCACCACGGGATACGAGGAAGCTGCTGCGCAAGGCCTGCTCGCCGGCCTCAACGCCGCGCGCTTCGCGCAGCAGAAAGAGGCGTGGTCGCCACGTCGCGACGAGGCCTATCTCGGCGTGCTGGTCGACGACCTGATCACGCACGGCACGAAGGAGCCGTACCGCATGTTCACCAGTCGCGCCGAGTACCGGTTGCAGCTGCGCGAGGACAACGCCGATCTGCGCCTGACCGAAACCGGCCGCGCGCTGGGCCTGGTTGATGACGCGCGCTGGCAGCGCTTCGACGCCAAGCGCGAGGCCATCGCCCGCGAGACCGGCCGCCTGCGCGCGCTGTGGGCCACGCCCGGCAATGCCCTGGGCCGCGAAGTGGCCGATACCCTCGGCGTGCAGGTCAGCCGCGAGACCAACGTGCTCGACCTGATCAAGCGCCCGGAACTGGACTACGCCAAGCTCGTCGCCGTGCCCTCGATCGGCCCCGGCGTTGACGATGCGCAGGTCGCCGAGCAGGTGGAGATCGGCGTGAAGTACGCCGGTTACCTGGACCGCCAGCGCGACGAGATCGAGCGCCAGCAGCGTAACGAGTCCACGCCCATCCCGGCCGGCTTCGATTTCGCCAGCGTGCGGGGCCTGTCGGCGGAAGTGCAGCAGAAGCTCGAGCGCGTCCAGCCGGAGACCGTCGGCCAAGCGCAGCGCATCCCCGGCATGACACCGGCCGCCATCTCGCTGTTGCTGGTGCACCTGGAGCGCGCGCGGCGCACGCGCGTGGCATAGGTGCCGCTCGGCTGTTGTAGGAGCGACGCAAGTCGCGACCGTGGATTTTCAGTGACGACGCACCATCCATGCAGGAGGGCGAGCCTTGCACGCGGGAAGGCGTGCGGTCGCGACTTACGTCGCTCCTGCAGGGGGTTCTTCGGGATGCCGTTCCTTCCACGCCGCCAACTGCTGCCGGTAGAGCTGCAACTGCTCCGCATAGAGGTCATGCACGCAGATCGGGCAGCCGCTGTTGCAGCAGTCGCTGGGCAGCGGCGGTTCGGGTTCGACCGGGCGCGGATCGTCGTCGGGCGTCACGGTGCGCCCATTTCCTTCAGCAGGTGCGGCGCCGGATAGACCTTGCCCATCAGCCAGCGCAGGTAGCGCATGTCCACGTGCACCGCGCGCTTGTAGTGCGGGTCGAACATCCAGCTGGCGCTGACGGATTCCCAGTTGCTGTCGAAGTTCAGGCCGATCAGTTCACCGCGCGCGTTGAGCACGGGCGAACCGGAGTTGCCGCCGGTCGTGTCCAGGTTGGTGAGGAAGTTGACTGTCTGCGTCTTCAGCGCGGGATCTTCGGTGCCGGCGAAATCCCCTTTGGCGATCGCATCGAGCAGCGGCTTCGGCGCGTCGAACGGCACCTGGCCGGTGTTCTTCTCGACGATGCCGGCCACCGTGGTCACCGGCGTGTACTGCACGCCGTCGCGCGGCGAGAAGCCGTCGACCTTGCCGAAGCTGACCCGCAGCGTGCCGTTGGCGTCCGGATACAGGGCGCGTCCCTGCTGCTTGCGCCAAGCGAACAGCGCGCGCATGTAGGCCGGGCGCAGCCGCAGCTGCTCGCCTTCACGCGTCTTGCGTTCCTGCTCCAGCGCCAACTGCACCGGTACCAGCGCCGTTGCCAGGTCGATCAGGGGATCGGCGGCCAGCGCTTTGCCTTCGCGCGCCGCTGCGAAGCGCGACAGGCGCTCGGCCTCGTCGCCGAGCTTCGTTCCCGCATACAGCACATCCAATGCCTTCTTGAGCGCAGCAGGCGTGCGGCCGAAGGCCGCATCGAAGCCCGGCAGGCGCTGCGCGTCCGGCAACTGCTGGTAGCGCGTCAACAGCACCGTCAGCAGCGCCTTCTCCACGTCAGGCGAATACCGGCGTTGCACCTGCTTCAGGACGCCTTCGATCAACGCATGGTCGCGCGCCTGGTAGCCGCTCTCTCGCTCGGCGTCCGGCTTGGACGATTCCAGCCGCAAGCGCTCCAGCGTGATCGCGCTGCGCATCAGTTGCGACTGCGAACCGAACAGCGCCAACAGCAGCTCGCGCTCGCGCACCGCCGATCCGCCGGCGATCGAGGCGGCAAGCGCATCGATGTCCGACCGTTCCTTCGCTGCCGCGTCGGTCGCCAGCATGCCGCGCTCGTCCTCGGCACGAACGCGCACGGCATCGCTGCGGCGCAGGCCTTCCAGTTCGCCGGCAGCGCGCTTGCGGTTGTTCTTCAGCGACTGCAGCTGCGCCGCATAGCGCGTCTTCGCGTCGGCATCCTGCCTGCCAGCCGCTTCGATTACGGCGATGAGCTGGTCGAACACGGCCACGCGTGAGGGCAGGGTCCAGTTGATCTGTTCGTCGAACTCGGCCGCGGTACGGTGCCGGTAGGTGACGCCCGGATAGCCGGCGAGCATGGCGTAGTCGCCGGCCTTCGGCCCATCCTTGGCCAGCGACAGGTGTGCGGGCGCGCGATAGGGCACGTTGTCCGGGCTGTAGGCGGCCGGCTTGCCGTCCTTGCCCACGTAAGCGCGCAGCAGGGTGAAGTCGCCGGTGTGGCGCGGCCACATGAAATTGTCGATCTCGTCGCCGTAGTTGCCGATCGCGCGGGGCGGCGCGTAGGCCAGGCGGATGTCGCGCAGTTCCAGTTGGGTGATGCGGTAGAAGTCGGTGCCGTGGTACATGTTGGCGACGCTGCAGCGCACGCCGCCGGCGGCCTCGCACTCAGCCACGATCGCCTTGCTTGCGCGGTCCACGGCATCGAAGTAGTCGCGCCCGGTCTTGCCGGCGGTGTCCTTCAGCACCGTATCGGTAACCTTGTCGTAACCCACCGTCACCCACACGCGGAAGTCGGGATTCGCGGGCAGTTCGCCGGCAGGGTCGGCTGCGATGAAGCCGTCATCGATCAGATTCTGCCCAGGCTTGCTGTTGTACTGGATCACGCCGAAGGCAACGTGGTGGTTGGTCAGCAGCAGGCCATCCCGTGACACGAACGCGCCCGTCCCGCCACCCGCGCGCACCACGGCACTGAGCGGCGCGGCGGTGACGTCCGCCAGCGTCTTCAGATCGCCCGTGAAACCGGCGTCGCGCAGTGTCTTGGCCAGCTGCGGCAGTTGCGAGGGCATCCACATGCCCTCGTCGGCCTCGGCGGGCAGGGACAGGGCGACGCCCAGGGCGAGGACGGAGGTAGAAAGTCGGCGGCGCATCGTCAGCATCCAACGGAGAGACCGCGACGATATCGGGCCTGCGCCGCTGCGGCAATGAAGGCGCGTGCCGTGCCGTCAGCGAGCGTCGCCGAGAAAGCGACGCCAGCGCGTCGCCGCGCGGCGGATGCCGGCATGTTCGGCATCGGCGAGTGCGCGCAGCGGATCGAGCACGACCTCGTCGTCGTTGCCGTTGCCGCGCTTCCAGGTCGCCGCCACCCGGCCGCCGGCGATGACGGTGGCCGCGACCAGTCCATTGAGTCCGATCACGCGGCGCGCATGCGCGGCGTCCAGCACCGGCGTGCGGTCGCGATAGCCGATCAGGTATTCATCGAAGGCGGGCAGCAGGTGGATCGTGCGCGACCGCGGCGCAGCCGGTGCGCCGGTACGCCACCACCAGGTGGTGCCGTCGCGCGCTTCCCGTTCGGTCTCTGCGCTGGCGAGCGCCAGCGCGTGCACCGCATCCTTCTGCGTCAGTCCCGCCCACCAGGCGAGGTCGGCGGCGGTGGCGGGCCCATGGCCCTGCAGGTAGCGCAGCGCCAGCCGGTGCAGGGCTTCGTCGCGGTCCAGCGGCGCGTCTGGTGGCACCCACGCCTCCATCAGCACGAAGGTCGGCTGTCTGCCCTGGCGTGGTCCTTGGCAGATCACGCTCTCATGCGCCAGCCAGTTCAGCAGGTGGAGGCCGCGCTGACCGGAGCTGGCGATGCCGGCGGCGTCGAGCCGGGCATACAGGTCGGCGCGCGGGACCGGTGCGCCCTCGGCCAGCGCACGCTCGATGACGCGCCGCCCGGTCGCCAGCGTGGCCGCGTCGAGACCCAGGTCGCGCGCGATGCGCGCGGCATGCGCCGCCTGCACGCGCGGTGCGAGCAGCGCCACCATCCATCGCACGTCCTCGCGTGCCAGCAGGTGCAGCGTGCCACGCATCGGCCAGGTGCGCACGATCTCGCCGCGCGTGATCGCATCCTCCACCTGTGCCCGCGTCGCCGCTTCCGTCCGCAGTCCGATGGCCCACAGCGCAGCATGGTAGTCCTGCGCCTGCAGCGCGCCCATGTGGCGGACGACATTGGCAGGCGACGCGGCAAGGGGCATCGTTATGCCTTGCGCGTGCAGGCGTCGTGCCGTCAGCGACGGCAGCACGCCTACTTTTCCTTGCGCCAGTTGATCGAGCCGCGCGTCTCGATGGTGCTGGATTCGATTTCCACGTCGAACCCCTTGCGCAGCAAATACTTCAGCGTCACCGCCGATCCGGAACCGATCATCGAGACCCCATAGCTGACGTACAGCTTGGGTGAGAGGTACTTGCCCACGCCGAACACGGAGCCGCCCAGCGTGCGCGATTCCAGCACCCCCGCATCGTCCAACCCGATCTTCGCGCCCAATTGCGACGCGAGCAATCCTGCGCCCGCGCCCAGTGCGGACGAAGCCGCGTTGATGCGCTGGCTTTCGTCGCTGCTCGCCGTGTTGAGCGAGCGGCCCAGCACCAGGTAGGCGAGTGCTTCGGACTCGGACATCGCCGGGTTGGACCACACGCGCGCACGCGGCTGGCTGGCACGGCCGGTCACGTCGATACCGGCGGTGACGCTGGCGCTGACGACGTCGCGTTCGGCGCGGATGTTGATGCGCGGATCGGAGACGGCGTTGTTGCTCCACGTCAGTTCGCCGCGGGTGATGCGCAGCTTCTGCCCGTACGCCTCGTAGCGGCCGTCCACATCGAGCCGGCCGGTCGCCAGCATTTCGCGGCCCGGCTGCGAGCGCACGTGCAGCGTGCCGGCCAGCGTGCCTTCCAGCCCATAGCCCTTCAACCTGACCTCGTCACCGACCTTCAGCGACAGGTCCAGGTCGAGGCGCGAACTGGGTGCGCGCTCGGGATCGACGGGGTCCAGGATCACGACGTCTTCCGAGGCAGACACACCGTCGTCCAGTTTTTCGACATCGATGGTCGCCGACGGGATACCTACCTCGCCGCGGACCTGGATGGTGTTGTCGGCGAAGCCCACCTGGATGTTCGGCGACGCCACCGCGCGCAGGTCGGTGGTGTCGGCGACCAGCACGTTGTCGCCGCGCACCTGGAACTGCAGTGGCGTGGTGTCGTTGTTCCAGCCCAGCGTGCCCGACACGTTGAGGATGCCGCCGGTGCCGGTGCCGCCGGTGGACGACACGGTCTTCATGCTTCCGTCGATGCGCGCGCTGCCGTCGGACAGTGCGACCAGCTCCGCGCCACCGTCGGTCAGCGACACGCCCAGCGCGGGAAGTTCGCCGGTGAATTCGGTCAGCGTCGCTTCGCCGCTCAGCAGCGGTCGTCCGCGCGTGCCCGCCACGCCGATATGCCCAGCCAACTTGCCACGCGGGCGTACCAGGTCCGGCGAGAACAACTCCATCCAGAACAGGCGCGAGTTGTGGAAGTACAGGTCGCCCTTCAGCGGCGCGAATGCGTCCCAGCCGGTGTTGAACGTCGCATCCACGTAACCGTCGCCCTTGAAGCCGGTGCCCAGCCGGCCCTGGATGCGTTGCGGGGTGAAGTCCACGTCGAGGGTGAAGTTGTCGTAGCGGATGATCTCGCCGCGCGCGGTGGTGCCCATCTTCAGGCCGCCATCCAGCGACGCGAGGTGCACTTCGCCCTGCCAGGCGTTGCCGGCGGGGCGGAGCGTGGCATCGAGGGTGAACTCACCGCGCAGCGTCAGCGGACGACCATCGGCCGGCGGCAGCCACGGCTGCACCAGTGCGAGCGACAGCGCTTCGCCACGCACGGCCAGCCCCTGGCGCGGCCAGTTTGCGCTGGCGCACAGTTCGCCCCCGATGTCGGAGCCGAGGCAGCTCTCGGACAGCGTCCAGTTGGCGCCGTTCTGCGCGAAGCGTGCCGGTTGCCGCAAGGTCCATGGGTTGCCCTTCGACGGCGCGATGCGCAACGCGTCGAGCGTGCCCTGCCAGTGGGCGCCGCGTTTCTGCGCGGTGCCGGACAGCGCGACGGCGCCCATCGCGTTGCGCGCGTCGCCATCGAAGCGCAGGTCTTCCACGGCGCCACGGGCGTTGAGAGCGACGGTGTCCAGTACGGCGCCCACGTCCACCGCGCTGCCCTGCAGCGCCAGGTTGCCGCTGCCACTGCGCCAGGGCAGGCGCCCGCGCAGGCTGAGCGTGCCCGCACTCCAGTCGTTCCAGCGCAGGTTCTCGCCACCGAGGTCGGCATCGATGTTCGGCGCATTGCGCGCGCCGGTGAGGCTGACCGTGCCGGCGAGCGTGCCGCTGGCCTCGGGCAGCAGGTCCGCGAGGTTGAACGGGCGGAACGCGGCGTCGATGGCCAGCGTATCGCCCACCTTGCCTTTCGCGGTGACGCGGCTGCCGCCGAGCGACAAGGCCAGATCGCCTTCGCCGTTGTTGCCGTCGAGCGCGAATGTGCCGCGTGCATCCAGCGGCCGGTCGCGCAGGCGACCGCTCAGCTTCGGTATGTCCAGCGCGCCCTGGAACAGGCCATCCTCGCGCTGACGCCCCTTCGATGCGAGGTTGCCGGAGACGTTGCCGGTCCATCCTGCTGCGAAATAGCCGGGATCGAACCCGGCCAGCGTCGCCTTCACGTCCCAATCCAGCACCGGCGCCCAGCCGACCGTGCCGGTCGCATCGAGCGTGCCGGTCGGCATGGTGGCGCGCAGCGTTTCCAGCTGCACGCGCTCGGCATTGCCGCGGCCATCGAATTCCAGCAGCGCGCGTTCATCGCCGCGCGTCAGCGTGGCCTTGCCGATGGCGGCCCAAGCGTCCAGCTTGCCGGCCAGGCCGAAGTCGCCTTCGGCGCCGATCATGCTGTCCGCTTCCGTACCCCAGCGCAGGCTGCGCGCGTTGACGGCGAATCGGAATCCGGGATTCTCCGGCGCGGTGAAATCGGCGCGGCCGCGCAGCGAGGCATAGCCGTCGAACGCGCGGATCGCCAGCGGCTCCACGGTCAGCACTTCGCCGTCGATGCGCGCGTGCGAGGGTTCGATGACGACCGCGATGTCGCCCTGCCGCAACGTGCCCTGCAGGTCGGCGGCACCCCCGGCGCCCTTCGCGACCAGGTCGAACGACACGGGGGTGCTGTCCTCCATCATGCCGAGCAGAGAGAGATCAAGGGCGTCGGACTTCGCCGCGAAGTTCCACGTCGGCTTCGTCTCGCCACGCAACGTCAGCGTGGCACGCACGGGGGCCGGCGCAGCGCCCGACACGCCGACGTTCATGCGCGCGCGATCGCCGCGTGCCACCAGGCCGATGCGCGCGGGCGTGCGACCCAATGGCGCAGGGAACACTCCCGTCGCGGTGAGGTCGGTGGCGTAGCCTTCGCGCGGTGCGTAACTGCCGTGCACGCCGAATGCGCCGCGGTCGCTGGCGATGGCCAGCTTCTGCGCATGCACGTACCCGTTGCCGATGTCGATCGCGCCGGTTGCGCGCGAAATGTCGATGACCGTTTGTCCGCTCTGGCGGATCAGGAAGCGGTCGATCTCCATGCGGTCGGCCTGGATCGCCAGCGGCATCTCGATCTGCGGCAACACGTCGGGCCAGCGCGGCAGCTCGAACGGTTCATCGCTTTCGGGCACGTCGAGCATCGCGCCGCGCAGCTTCAGCACGTCCAGGCGCAGGCGCTTGCCGAGCAGCGGCCGCAGGTCGGGTTCCAGATAGACCTCGTCTGCGGTGAAGCGGATCGTGTCCCAGCGGAAATCCACGCCGCGCAGCGTCAGCGGACCGGCGATGGGGCCATCGACTTGCTTGTACGTCAGCGATGCGTCCGCCGGCAGCCGCGCCTGGATCTGCGCCAGCAGCACGTCGCGCCCGGCCACCGTCTGCAACAGCCAGTACAGGCCGATGCACAGCAGCACGAGCAGCACGCCGCTGCCGATCGCGCTGCGGATCGCCAACGTGCGCATGCGCGCCTTGCGGCGCGCGCGCAACTCGGCGATGCGCGCTTCGCGCTCTTCCGGTGTCAGGTCGTCGGGAAGCGCCTTCTTCCTCACAGGTCGGTCCCGATGTTGAGGTAGATCTGGAAGCTGGAATCCGGGTCGTTCAGGCCATGCGCCACGTCGAGGCGGACGGGACCGACCGGCGAACGCCAGCGCAGGCCCACGCCGATGCCGGTGCTGAGGTCGGGGCGCGTGCCGTCGAACGCACTGCCGGTATCCACGAACACCGCGCCGCCGTAAGGACCGCCCTTCGGATAGAACTCGTATTCAACGCTGCTGGTGAGCACGTTCTTCGCGCCGAGCGCATAGTCGCCGCGGCGCGGCCCGACTTCGCGCCAGGCGTAGCCGCGGATGCTGCGGTCGCCGCCGGCGAAGAAGCGCAGCGAAGGCGGCATCGCCACCAGCGAACTGGTGAAGGTATGCCCGTATTCGCCGCGCACGATCAGCGTGCTGTTGGCCTTGTAGCGCTGCGACCAGCGCGCGCGCATGTGGAACTGCAGGAAGTTGGCATCCGAGCCCGCGCCGTCGACGCCGCCGCGCAACAGGAGGGACCCTGCCAACTGGTCGGGACGGTTCGAACCGACCGGCGAATTGGTGTAGTCCGCGCGCAGCGACGGGTAGGTGAACGTGGCGTACTGCACGGTGGTGTCGGGCAGGCCGGTCAACGGATCATCCTCGACGTAGCGCCAGCGTTCCCGCAGCGCATGGATCGAGGCCACTGCCGTCCAGTCCTCGCTGACCTGGCCGCTGCGGCTGCCGGTGAACTCGACATGGCGCAGGTCGATGTAATCCGTCTGTTCGTCGCTGGCCTGCAGGCCGACCGTGTACCAGCCATCGAGCCACTTGAACGCGGGGATGCGGTACTGCGTGAGCAGCGTCTTGCGCTTCTGCGCGTAATCCAGGTGCGTGGAAAGTTTGTGCCCGCGCGAGTTGACGTAGCGCCGGTCCAGCCCCAGCCGGATACCCGGGCCGCTCTCGGTGCCGTATGCCAGGCCGGCGGTGTAGATGTCGCGCTTGGCCAGCTCCAGGTTCACGTCGATCGGCACGCGCCCGTCGACGGCCTTGTCGGGATTGGCCTGGATGTCGATGCTGGAGAAGTAGTCCAGCCCGACCAGCGATTCGCGCAGCCGGTCCAGCTTGCCCTGGTGGAAGTAGCTGCCTTCTTCCCAGTACACCAGCTTGTCGAGCAGACCGGGGTCGAACTTGTCTTGGTGGAAGGTCGTCGCCCCCATGTCGTAGCGGATGCCGCTGACCCAGCCGAGCGCGATGTCGGCGGCGTGGTCGGCACGCGTGATCTCCACGCGGCGATGGGTGAAGTCCGCATCGAAGTAACCGCGGTCCGCCAGGCGCCGCACGATGGCCAGCTTGCTCGCCTCATAGGTGGTGTGGTCGAAGACATCCCCGACATCCGGCGCGAAGGCGGCCAGGTCTTCCTTGAGGTAACGGTCTTCGCCGCCTTCGCCTTCGATGGACAGGTCGCGCCTGCGCACCCGCACCGGCTCGCCGAGCTGCACGCGCACGACCACCGTCAGGCGCTCGTCTTCCGCGGCCTCGCTGCGCGGGGCATCGATGGTGATGGTGGGCGAGTAGTAGCCGAACGGCTCCAGGGCCTCGCGCGTTTCGGCGACGGCTTCGCCCAGCAGGTATTCCAGCCGCGATTCGCCGAGGCGATTGCCGAGCGAGTCGTTGAGCGACAGCGCGGCGTTGATGTTCTCGACCATCAGTTCGTCGTCCAGCCCCTCGACCTGCACCTTGTCGACGATGGCCGCAGCCCAGGCGGGACCGGTGGCGGCGAGCAGAACGGCGACGGTGGCGAGGCGGGGGAATCGACGCATGCGGGGAGGATACCCGGTGAGGGTTAAGCGGGGTGAAAGGTCGCGGGCGTCACGCGAGTCGCGGTTCACGGGAAGCCACGCTGATCGCGCATGTGGAGTGATCCCTCGCCCCGCGTGCGGGGAGAGGGTGCCGAAGGCGGGTGAGGGGCGAACGGAGCAGGGACACTGCTGCGCCTGTACAAGTACCGCGCTCTGCCCCTCATCCGCCCGCTGGGCACCTTCTCCCCGCCATGCGGGGAGAAGGAAACAAGCGTCAGCCCGACAGATGCTCGATCGCCGCCACCGCGCGGAAGCGATCAGCCAGGCGCTTCAGCAGGGCCAGGCGATTGGCACGCACGGCCGGGTCGTCGGCGTTGACCATCACGCTGTCGAAGAACGCATCGACCTGCGGCCGCAGGCGGGCGAGGTGGTTCAACACGGTGACGTAGTCGTGGTGGTGCAGGGCTTCGTCCGTCTCGCCGAGCACCGCTTCCACCGCTTCGGCCAGCGCGCTCTCGGCCGGGTCGGTCAGCAGCGCGCGGTCGATCGCGTGCGGGATGGCGATGTCGGCCTTTTTCAGGATGTTGCCGATGCGCTTGTTGGCCGCGGCCAGCGCTTCGGCTTCCGGTAGCGTGGCGAAGGTGCCGATGGCGTCGAGGCGCGTGTCGAAGTCGTAGAGGGAGGCGGGCTTCAGTTCGGCGACCGCGTTGAAGTGCGCGGCAGGCGCGCCCTTGTCGGCGTAGTAGCTGCGCAGACGGTCGAGGATGAAGTCATAGAGCTCGCTGGCGATGGAGCCAGACTCCAGGAAATGCAGTGTCTGGCCTTTCTCGGCGAAAAACTTGCCGAGGTGCGAAGCGACCCAACCTTGATCGGAACTTGCCGTATCCGCGACCGAGATCCCGGTGCCTTTGAAATGATCCTTGACCTTGCTGGCATCTTTCGGGCTGGTTTCGGCGATCGCGAGCGAGGACTGGCCCACTGCTGACGTGAGCAGGGCCTTTACATCCAGATTGAACCCACTTTCGATCACCGTCCGCGCCAACCCCAGCGCATTCCGCCTCAGCGCAAACGGATCCTTGTTGCCTGTCGGCTTCAGCCCCGCCGCGAAACCACCTGCCAGCGTATCCAGACGCTCCGCAATCGCCAGCACCTTGCCCAACGGCGACAGCGCGATGTCGTCGCCGGCGAAACGCGGCTGGTAGGCCTCGTCGATGGCCAGCGCGATCTCCTTCGGCTCGCCCGCGGCGAGCGCGTAGTGACGGCCCGCGATGCCCTGCAGTTCGGGGAACTCGTTGACCATGCGCGACTGCAGATCGTTCTTCGCCAGCAGCGCCGCCTTGCGAGCCTGTTCCGGATCTGCACCGACCTGCGCGGCGATCGTCTCCGCCAGCGCGGCCACGCGCGCGACCTTGTCGGCGACGCTGCCCAGCTTGGCCTGGTAGGTGACGGTCTTCAGCCCGTCGCCCATCGAGACGAGTCCCTGCTTCAGGTCCTCATCGAAGAAGAACTTTGCGTCGCTGAAGCGCGGACGGATCACGCGTTCGTAGCCCTTGCGCACTTCGTCGACATTCTGCGATTCGATGTTGGCGATGCCGATGAAATGCTCGGTCAGCTTGCCGCCGTCGCTGAGCACCGGGAAGAACTTCTGGTTGATCTCCATCGTCTCGATCAGCGCTTCCTGCGGCACGGCCAGGAACGCGGATTCGAAACTGCACAGCACCGCGGCCGGCCACTCGGTCAGGCAGACCACCTGCTCGAGGTTGTCGTCGGTGATGCGCGCGCTGCCGCCGGCCTGCGCCGCGGCTTTCTGAACTTCATCGACGATGCGGGCGCGGCGCGCGTCGGCATCGACCAGCACCTTGGCGCCACGCAGCGCATCCACGTAATCATCGGGCTGGCCGATCCAGACCGGCTTGTCGTGTTCGAAGCGATGGCCGCGGCTCATGCGGTCGGATTTCACGCCGAGCACCTCGGCGTCCACCACGTCCTTGCCCAGCAGCAGCACCAGCCAGTGCACGGGCCGCGCAAACGCGTAGTCGTGGTCGCCCCAGCGCATCGGCTTGGGAATCGGCATGCCAGCCAGCGCCTCGCGCACGATGTCGGCCAGCAGGTCGGCGGTCTTCGCGCCCGGCTTCACCGAACGATGGACGAAGCGCTCGCCCTTGCCGTCGGTGGTGCGCTCCAGCGCGGTCCAGTCGATGCCCGCTTTCGCAGCGAAACCTTCCAGCGCCCGGGTCGGTGCCCCGTTCGCGTCCAGCGCGATGTTGAGGTACGGGCCGAGCACCTCGGATGTCTGCTCGGGCTGTTCCACGTCCACGGCCGGCAGTAGTACCGCCAGGCGGCGCGGCGTGTACAACGGCTTGGCGTCGCCGCGCTCGTGGCCGATGCCACGCTTGTCGAGCGCCGCGATCACGCCATCGAAGAGGGCCTGCGCCAGGCCGGGCAGCGCCTTGACCGGCAGTTCTTCGGTACCCAGTTCGATCAGCAGGGGTTTTTGTTCGCTCATGTGCATGCAACCTTGAGTTGTTCCCTTCTCCCTGCGGGAGAAGGTGCCCGAAGGGCGGATGAGGGTGCGGCGGAGTCCGTGGCGGTGAACCATCCGGATGTCGCCGGATCCTCTCCCCAACCCCTCTCCCGACGGGAGAGGGACTTCAAGCGGATTCTTTCTTCAAACCAGGAAAACCCAGCTTTTCGCGCTGCGCGTAGTAAGCCTCGGCCACCCCCTGCGCCAGCTTGCGCACGCGCAGGATGTAGCGCTGGCGCTCGGTGACCGAGATCGCGCGTCGCGCGTCCAGCAGGTTGAAGCTGTGGCTGGCCTTGCAGACCTGCTCGTAGGCGGGCAGCGGCAGGCCGGCCTCGACCAGCTTCAGCGCTTCGTTCTCGCAGGCGTCGAAGCGGTGGAACAGTTCTTCCACGTCGGCGTGCTCGAAGTTGTACGTGCTCTGTTCCACCTCGTTCTGGTGGTACACGTCGCCGTACTTCACCACGCCCTGCGGGCCGACCGTCCATACCAGGTCGTAGACGTTGTCGACGTTCTGCAGGTACATGCAGAGGCGCTCGAGACCGTAGGTGATCTCGCCCAGTACCGGCCGGCATTCCAGGCCACCGGCCTGCTGGAAGTAGGTGAACTGGGTGACTTCCATGCCGTTGAGCCAGACCTCCCAACCCAGGCCCCAGGCGCCGAGCGTCGGCGACTCCCAGTTGTCCTCGACGAAGCGCAGGTCGTGCACGCGCGGATCGATGCCCAGCGCCTTCAGCGACCCCAGGTACAACTCCTGGATGTTGTCGGGGTTGGGCTTCATCACCACCTGGTACTGGTAGTAGCGCTGCAGGCGATTGGGGTTCTCGCCGTAGCGGCCATCGGTCGGTCGGCGGCTGGGCTGTACGTAGGCGGCATTCCACGGCTCGGGCCCGAGCGCGCGCAGGAAGGTGGCGGGATGGAAGGTGCCGGCGCCGACTTCCAGGTCCAGCGGCTGGATCAGCACGCAGCCCTGGTCGGCCCAGTACTGGTTCAGGGTCTGGATCAGCGCCTGGAAACTCAGGCCCTGGAAGGTGGTTACCGGTGAAATGGTTTGTCCGGCCATCGCGTTATCGTGCACTGCGGAAAAGCGGGCTAGTATACGGGCAAGCCCTTGTCCTTCCGCCGTTTTCCGCCCGTTCGCCGCCGTCGTGGATATGTCCGTGAAAGCCCCTTTCCTCATCGTCGAAACCGGCCAGCCGGTGCGCTCGATGCGGCGTTATGGCGGCTTCCCGCACTGGATCCGCGTGGCCGCCGGGCTGGAGGCGCACGAGACCGTGGTGGCGAATGTGGAGCGCGGCGATGCGCTGCCATCGCGCGAAGGCTTCGCCGGCGTCATCGTCAGCGGCTCGGCCGCCATGGTCACCGACCGCGCCGACTGGAGCGAGCGCAGTGCCGACTGGCTGCGCGACGCCGCCCACGAGGGCCTGCCGCTGCTCGGTATCTGCTACGGGCACCAGTTGCTGGCGCATGCGCTGGGTGGCGAGGTCGCGTACAACCCGGCCGGGCGCGAATCCGGCACGGTCCACATCGACCTGCACCCGCAGGCACAGGACGATCCGCTCTTCGCCGCGCTGCCGCGCAAGTTCACGGCCCACGCCACCCACGTACAGACCGTGGCCCGCCCCCCGGATGGCGCGACCGTGCTGGCCCGGTCCGAGCAGGACGACTGCCATGCGTTCCGCTGGCGCGATCGCGCCTGGGGCGTGCAGTTCCATCCCGAATTCGCCACCCACCACATGCGCGGCTACGTGCACGCCCGCGCCGAGCACCTGCGCAGCGAGGGCCGCTGCCCCGGCACCATCGCCCGCGGCGTGACGGCGGCGCCGCAAGCCCGCAAACTATTGCGGCGGTTCGTCCGCCATGCGCGTGGCCTGCACGCGCGCTGAGCCTTCCTGCTGTACTTCTCCCAGAGATCCCCGATGTCGACGATCAACAAGGTGCCGGCCAGTGCCGGCGCGGAATGGCTGCTGGCGGGCTTCGCGCTGCTGAAGCGCGCGCCGGTGCCGCTGATCACGATCAGCCTGTCCGGACTGCTGGTAGTTGCCTTCGGGTTGGTAGTGGCGTTGATCGGGATGCTGGCTGCGTCTGCCTTGCCGTTTCCGCTGTCTTTCCTTGGGTCGCTCGCTGCCAATCTCGTTTTGCTGGGCGTGCCCTGCATCGTCTTCAGTGGCGTGGTTTGGGCGGCACGGGAGGTTGCGGAGGGGCGGGTCGCGACCCTTGAGCATCTGCAGGTGGGCCTACGTCACCTGCGCCCGCTCGTGGTGGTGTCCCTAGTGCCGGTGATCGTGACGATGTTGTGTGGTTTGTTGCTGATTGCACTGATCGGCCCCGAGGGCGCTCAGCAGACCAATGAGGTGATGCTGAAGCTGCGAGAGCTCAGCGCTAGCGGCGCGCCGCCGAATCCTCAGCAAGTGACTGCGCTGATTTCCGCGCTGCCGGTTCTGAGGCTCATGTTGTGGGTGGTGGCTGTTGTCATCATTACGCCGGTGGTGATCCTTCTGGTCATGGTCGCCATGGCCGAGGTCGTCTTCCGCGACCGCGGAGGCATGGCTGCCCTGCGTGCGAGCCTGTCAGTGAACCTGCGCAACTTCCCGGCACTGGTGGTTTTCTCGGTGCTGCTGACGATCCTCATGTTCGTGCTGAATCTGGCACTCAACATGGTCGGCGTCTTCATCCAGCTAGTACTGGGTCCGGTGATTGCCGTACTGCTGATCAACGCCACGATGGTGGGCAGCCTGATGCCCATCATCGCAGGCGCGGCGTACACCGCGTGGCGTCAGATGCTGGATGGGGATAAGCCTGCGTCGACAGGTGGCTCTTCGCCGACGTCGACGCGGATCGAGGTCTGAACCTTAGGGATCGTGAGGCGGCGGGCCAAGGCCCGCCCTACGAAGCGGGCTGTTCTTTCGGTTTGAGCCAGCCCGCCGCGATGATGCCCAGCTCGTAAAGCAGGCACATCGGGATCGCCAGCATCAGCTGCGACACCACATCGGGCGGGGTGATCAGTGCGGCGATGACGAAGACACCGACGATCGCGTAACCGCGCCCCTCCCGCAGCTGCTGCGGCGTCACCCAGCCCAGCAGCACCATGATCACCAAGGCCACGGGCAGCTCGAAGCTCACGCCGAACGCCAGGAAGATCACCATCACGAAGTCCAGATACTTCGCCGGGTCCGGCGCCAGCGTCACCATGTCCGGCGTGAACACCGTCAGTGCGTGGAACACGCTGGGCAGCACGAGGAAGTAGGCGAACGCACACCCCGCGTAGAACAGCACGATGGCCGACACCAGCAACGGCATCGCCAGGCGCTTCTCATGCTTGTACAGACCGGGCGCGACGAAGCTCCATGCCTGATACAGCAACCAGGGCGAGGACAGGAACAACGCGAGGAAGAACGCCAGTTTGATCGGCGCGAAGAACCCGGAGGTCGGGTCGCTGGCGATCATTTGCGTGGCCTGCCCGGCGGGCAGTTGCGAAATCAGCGGCTGGGCGAGGCGATCATAGAGCTGGCGTACGAACGGCAGCAGCGCCAGCAGGATCACCCCGGTACCCGCCAGCCCGCGCATCAATCGCGTGCGCAGTTCCAGCAGATGTTCCATCAGACTGCTTTCGGCTTCCTGATCCGGGGAGGTGCGATTCATCGCGCGTCCTTGGGCGGGAACAGGTCGGCGGTGGTGCCGGCTTCAGGCTGGTGGTTCGCTTCCAATGGCGCATCGATGTCCGCGTCGGTCGTCGCATCGGAACGGCGTTCCGATTCGATCACCGGCTCGGGCTCCCTCTCTGCAGATGCTGCCGGCGGCCTCGCGAGCGCGGGAGGCGTGATGGCGGATTCGACGTCGTCGCGAAGCGCCTTGGCGTCCTCGCGCGCCGCCTGGCGCACGTCCTCGAACTGGCGTTCGGTCTCGCGCGCGCTGTCGCGGATACGCTGCTCGGTATCGCGCAGGGCGTCCTGAGCATCCCTGAGGTTGCGCTTGAGTTCTTCGGACGCGAGCTCGCGCTCCAGCTCGTCCTTCACCGAGTACCACTGCGCGCGGGCGCGTCGTACCCACAGGCCGGCGAACCGCGCCGCCTTGGGCAGGCGCTCGGGGCCGAGCACGATCAACGCGACGACCGCGATGACCAGCAGTTCACTGAAACCGATATCGAACATGGTCGCGGCGGACGTCCCGCCGGATCAGCGGGCGTCGCGGTCGCGCTCTTTGGCGGCGTCGGATGCGTCGCTGCGCGACTGGTCATCGAGCTGGCCGGCGGGCTTGTCGTCGTCCTTCATGCCCTTCTTGAAACCCTTGACCGCTTCGCCCAGGTCCTGGCCGGCATTGCGCAGGCGCTTGGTGCCGAAGACGAGCAACACGACCACCAGCACGATGATCCAATGCCAGATGCTCAAACCGCCCATGGTGTGCTCGCAGGAAAGTTGGGGCGCTCAGGATAGCGCAGGCAGACCGCCGGGATGGCGATCCACCGCCCATTACTTCCGTTACGGGGTGCCATCCAGCGGTTCGGTGCGCACCTCGCCGTCCTGCACGGGCTCGAATCCCTGCGCCTGGGCCGGGGCTTCGACGACCACCGGCGCGACGGCGGGCGCGGGGGTGCGCGCAGCGGCCGACGCCGTTGCGCCGGCCGTGCCACGGTTGCCGCGTGCCAGTTCGGTGACTTCCTCCAGCTCGTCGCGGAAGCCGACCACCGCATCCGACGGCTGCCCGGCGCGGCTCTCGAAAATGGCGCGAGGCGTCGCGGCGCTGCCGTAGACCGAGGTGTTGGCTTCGTCGTCGATCTGCAGCACCGCGCCATCGAGCGCCACCCCGGCGAACAGACCGCGCGCCCGCGACCACGACCAGATCTCGGCCTTCAGCTGGCCGTCGGTGGATGCGCTGGCGTTGCGGCCCACCGGACCGGCGGCCACGCCCGCGTCGGCGCCGAGGGTGAACTTGCCGTTGACGATGGAGTCGAGCGAGCGGTCGTTGCGGAACACCAGCACCACGTCCGACGACTGCACGCCAGCCTGGAAGCCGATGCTGCCACCGGTGAGCTTTATGAAGACCGGCTGCGACCAGCTGCCGTCCGGGTTCTTCACCGACATCAGGCCGTGGCCGCGACGGCCGCCGATCACCAGCCCCGCCTTCAGCGTGTCGGGGATCACGACGATCGCCCGCCCTTCGTCGAGCAGCTTGTCGGGAATGCCGTTTTCCGGAATGCGCTGGATTTCGTTGAGCACGCGCACCGCATTGGCGGCGCGCTCGTCCTCCTTCGGCCCCGCGATGGCCTGGCCGGCGAACAGGGCGGCGGCCAGCGCGAGCGCGGTGGGCGGCAGCAGGCGACGGGAGGTGCGGTTCATGGCGGCTCCATAAGGGGGTTTCGCAGCAGGACGCTGCAACTGCTTGAAAGTAGGCGCGCAGGGATGAATCGGTGCTGACAGCGGGCGCCGACCACCGGTGGTGCAAGACCGGCTCGGTGCGATGCAGGGGCTCTGCCACAATACGCGGATGTCCGACACGCCCACCGCCCTGCTCGTCGTCAACCTCGGTACGCCCGAGGCGCCGACACCTCGCGCCGTCCGGCGCTACCTGGCCGAATTCCTGCACGACCATCGCGTGGTGCAGCTGACGCGCTGGCTATGGTGCCCGCTGCTGTACTTCCTGATCCTGCCGCTGCGGGGACCGAAGGCGGCCGCGAAGTACGCCAGCATCTGGCTGCCCGAGGGTTCGCCGCTGGCCGTGTACACGCGTCGCCTGGCCGTTGCGCTGCAGGCACGGTTGCCGGCATGGCGCGTGCGGGATGCGATGCGCTACGGCGAGCCATCGGTGGCCAGCCGCCTGCAGGCGCTGCGGGCCGAGGGCATCCGACGCGTGGTCGTGCTGCCGCTGTATCCGCAGTACTCCACGACCACCACCGAGTCGGTGCGCGACGTGGTCGTGCGCGAGGCGACGGGCTTGGAGGTGCGCTTCATCGAGGACTATTCCGTCGATGCCGGTTGGGTGGAGGCGGTCGTCGATGCGATCCGCCAATGGCGCGCGCGGCAGGGGGCGGGCGAGCACCTGCTGTTCTCCTATCACGGGCTGCCGCAGCGTCTGGCGCGCAACGGCGACCCGTATCCGCAGCGCTGCGAGGCCAGCACGCGTGCCATCGTGCAGGCGCTGGGACTGCGCGACGGCGAGTGGACGCTGACCTACCAGTCCCGCTTCGGCAAGGAGCGCTGGCTGGAACCGGCCACCGACACCACCCTGCAGGCGCTGGTGGCGCGCGGTGTGCGCAAGGTCGATGTGGTGTGTCCGGGCTTCGCGGTGGATTGTCTGGAGACGCTGGAGGAGGTCGGTATCGGCTTCGCGGAGCAGGTCGCGCACGCCGGCGGCGAGCTGCGTTACATCCCGTGCCTCAACGATGATGGGCAGCATGCCGATGCGCTGGCTGCGCTGGCACGCCAGGCGGACGACGCGCGCGCATGACGTTGGAGGCATTCGAGGTCGACATCGCGCTGGGCCGGATCAGCGGGCTGCGCAGTGCGACGAAGACGGGTCCGCGCGTGCTGGCCCTGCATGGGTGGCTCGACAATGCGGCCAGCTTCGTCCCGCTCGCCGGCCATCTGCCGGGGATACAGCTCGTGGTGCCGGACCTGCCGGGCCATGGGCGCAGCGCGCATCTTGCGCCCGGGGCGGAGTACACCAGTGGCGTGGCGGTCAACGCGGCGCTCGATATCGCCGATGCGCTGGGCTGGGAGACGTTCTCGCTGCTCGGCCATTCGATGGGTGCCGGGATCGCCAGCCTGATGGCGGCCGCCGTGCCGCAGCGCGTGGAGCGCCTGGTGGTGATCGAAGCGCTCGGTGGCCTGGCCGAGACCGTCGAACGCACGGCCGACCGGTGGCGCGAGGCGATCGCCGCTGCGCGTTCTCTGCCGGGCAAGCAGCTGCGCGTGTTCGGCGACCTCGCGGCACCGGTGCGGGCGCGCATGCAGGCGAACCAGTTGAGCGAACCCGCCGCGCGCCTGCTGGTCGAGCGCGGGGTACGGGCGGTCGACGGCGGCTATGTCTGGAGCAGCGACCCGCGCCTGACCCTGCCCACCCCGCAACGACTGGACGAGGCGCAGCTGGCAGCGCTGGTGGCAGGCGTCGCCTGTCCGACCACCGTGGTCTACGCGGACCCGCCACAGGCCTATTTCCCGGAACCGTTGCGCTCGCAGCGGGCGGCACTGCTGCCCGACGGCCGGCTGCATGTCATCCCCGGCACCCACCACCTGCACATGGAAGACCCCGCGACGGTCGCCGCGCTGGTCTCAGCGTTTCTGCTGCCCTGACGCGCCGCGCTTGGCGGAATGAAACGCTACCGCCAGCGCGATATCGCCCTTCCGGATCGGCGCGCTGCTCCGCCACCATGCGGTGGTGGCGGCATCCAGTTCGCTGTCGTCCTGCGCCAGGCGGCGCAGCAGGGTGATGTCTTCCGCACTGGCCAGTTGCTCGTCGGGAAGGTAATACCGCTCCAGCGGAAGCCGCGCAGCCTCCGGCGTGCGGGTCAGGCGTGCGATGAGCGCTATGGCGGCGAAGCCCAGCAGCACGTAGCCGGCCAGGAGGGTGGGAATCGAATCCCGCGCGCTGCCCACCCACGCCACGGTTCCGGCCACCAGCAAGAGTGCGAGGAGCAGCCTGGCGACACGGTCGAACCGCTGGATCGCACTGGCAGCCCGCCGACGCTCGCGCGCTCGGTTGCCGGCCTCTTCCACCGACAGGCTCTTGCGGCTCATCAGGGCGCGACGGGCATTGAGGCTGGCCGCCGTCTCGGAGGTGGGGACGGCATACAGCGAGAACTTCCGCATCGAATCTGCACCTTCGTCGCGCGTGGCGGAGACGGCACGGGAAGGGGAACGGGGGGTAAGCGGGCGGTGATCCATGGCGATATCGGCAGTGGGAAGGATCCGACGAGGTGTCGGCGCTCCCCAGGGGGCCGCCACCATCGGCTCCCCATTGAATCGTGACGCACGTCTCACTCAGGACATGCAATCCCTTCTCATCAGCCCTGGCGGGTCTCGAGGAGACGATGCAGCGAGGCCTTCAGCCGACGCCCTTCCGCATGGAACCAAGCGCGTTCGTCGCGCCAGGCCGGAAAGCGGACTTCGACCTCCCGCCAGAAGGCCGGCGAATGGTTGGCCTGGAGCAGATGGCACAGCTCGTGGACCAGCACGTATTCGAACGCCGAAGGGCGGCCCAGCACCAGCGCCAGGTCCAGCGTCAGCGTGCCATCGGGTGCCAGCGACCCCCATTGCGAGGACATCACCTTCAGGCGGATCTGCCGCGGCGACCGGGGCAGTCCCGCGAGATAGCCCGGCAGCCAACGACCGATGTCGGCACGCGCTTCGGCCTCGTAGAAGCCGCGTAGCGTCCTCCGCAAGGTCGCATCGCTGACGCGGGCAGGCAGGAATGCATGGATGCCGTCCTGCTGCCGTTCGATCCGCGCGAAACGTCCCTCGTGCCAGTGCAGGGGAAGGTCTTCGCCGCGCAGCGGCAGGTGGCTCGTCACGCCCGGCGCCCAGGGTGTCGCGTCGTCATCGGGTGCATGGCGGGCGAGCTGTTCGCCGAGCCACCCACGATGCTGCTGCAGGAAGCGGTCGCCGGAAACCAGACTCGCGCGCCACGGCAGCGTCAGCCGTGCGCCGCGTTCGTCGACGCTGAGCTTCAGGCGCTTCGCACGGGGATCGCGGACGCGTCGGACTTCGATGGTCGCGCCGTCGTCCAGCGTCAGGTGAACCACATCGCGTTCGATGCTTCGCGGGGGGGCGGGTTTGCGGTGGAGCAGTCGGAGCATGGGCACGCCGTAGCGGTGAACGAAGAAGCCGGCGTAGGCGCCGGCTTCTTCGTGGGGACATCAGGCCGGCGCGATCACTGTCGGTACCGGTAGGCCGAGGAACTGGCCATGGGGCGTCCGTAGGGAACGCCCACCGACGGGGGACCGGGAGGTTGGGAGGCGACGAGCGCGTGGGCCTCCTGACGCCAGCCGGTCAACAGCCGTTCGCAGCGGTTGGCCAAGCCGCGTTCGTCATCGGTTGCGGCGAAGGCCTTGTCGTCGCATTGGCGGATGAACTGCTTGCCGGAGGGCGTCAGCACGTCCGGGGTGACAAGCTTGAAGTCGTGGCGCGCGGTTTGCGTGGACGCCTCAGGCGCCGACTCGGGTGTGGCCATGCATGACCCCGCCGCCGTCAAGGCGACACCCAGGGAAAACACGATCAGGATCGACTTCATCTCACTCTATCCTTGTGTGGTCGGCAATCGATCCTGCGCCCGTCTCCGGACGCGTGTCAATGCGAAGGCATCCCACCCTCGGACCGCGGACCGATTCAGCTTTCGACCTTGCTGAGCTTCAACGCATGCTCCAGCACCAGGAACAGCCGCTTCAGCTCGCCCGCCATCAGGGCGAAGCGGGCATCGAGCTCGGCGCGCAGGTCGTCGTGTTCGGTGTTCTCCAGCTGGTCGACCGCGCCGTCGAGGAACTTCAGCTTGCGCACGATCAGGTCCTCGCCGAGGACGAACGACACGTGGTCGTCCAGCACCAGCGCGAGCTTGGTGACCTGCTTGCCGGCTTCCAGGTGCTTGGCGATCTCGTCGCTCTGCAGTTCCTGGTTCTGGCACTTCACCACCGCGCCGCCTTCCATCGCATCCTTGAGCTCGCATTCCTCACCCAGCGACAGGCCTTCCGGCAACGGTTCGCCGGCGATCCAGCCGGTCAGCACGCTGCGCGGCGCGACTTCGGCGTTGAGCGGGAGAGCGGGGAAGCTGCCCAGCGCTCGGCGCACTTCCGACACCACGTTCTCGCCGGTCTTGCGCGAAGACGCATCGACGGCGATGAAGCCGTGCTCCAGGTCGATCAGCGCGTCGGTACGCGACGGCTTCACGAACGCGCGCGGCAGCAGTTCGTGCAGCAGGTCGTCCTTCAGGCGCTTGCGGGTCTTGCCGCCGGGCTTGCGGCCTTCCTTCGCTTCGATTTCCAGCAGCTTCTTCTGCAGCAGGTCGTTGACCACCGCGCCGGGGAGGATCTTGTCCTCGCCGCCGACGCTGAGCCAGATGGCGTCGTTGATGCGGTGGGAAAGCGCGTCTTCGCCGCGACCGAACGGGGAAATGAAGCCGCGCGAGGACAGCTCCAGCGGGCCGACCGGTTTGAGCACCGCCTCCGGCAGCAAGTCGTCGAGCTGGGAAAAATCGAGGGAGGTCGGGAAACGGAACAGCGTGAGATTGCGGAAGAACATCGATTATCCAGAAGTTGGGAAAAGCCGCTCCTCCCGTGGACGGGCGGAGTGATCGAAACGGAAGGGTTACTGCGGTGTCTCGCCGTCGGCGTGCGGCTCACCGGCCAGCCATGCATGGGCGTCATGCAGCGTGGCGCCGTCGCGATGGCCCAGCGAGAGGAAATCGAACAGTCTTGCGTCGCTCAACTGCGACGGACGGATATCGCCCAGCGCGCGCGCGATGGTCTCGATGCGGCCGGGCGTGTCCCGCTCCCAGGCATCCATCATTTTCTTCACCTGCTTGCGCTGCAGGTTCTCTTGGCTGCCGCACAGGTTGCAGGGGATGATCGGGAACGCCTTCGCATCGGCGTACGCGGCGATGTCGTCCTCGCGGACGTACGCCAGCGGGCGGATCACCACGTGCTTGCCGTTGTCCGACAGCAGCTTGGGCGGCATGCCCGAGAGCTTGGCGTGGAAGAACAGGTTGAGGAAGAACGTCGCCACCAGGTCATCGCGGTGGTGGCCCAGCGCGATCTTGGTGAAACCGTTGTCCTCGGCGTAGCTGTACAGCGCGCCGCGGCGCAGGCGCGAGCACAGCGAGCACATGGTCTTGCCTTCCGGAATCACCCGGCTGACGACCGAGTAGGTGTCCTGCTCGATGATGTGGAAGGGCACGCCGACGCGTTCCAGGTACTCCGGCAGTACCTGTCCCGGAAACCCGGGCTGCTTCTGGTCCAGGTTCACCGCCACCAGCTCGAAGCGCACCGGCGCCTTCTTCTGCAGCTGCAGCAGAATGTCCAGCATCGTGTAGCTGTCCTTGCCGCCGGACAGGCACACCATCACCTTGTCGCCGTCCTCGATCATGCCGAAGTCGGCGATCGCCTGGCCGACCTGGCGGCGCAGGCGCCTGGCCAGCTTGCCCTGCTCGTGCGTGACACGGCGCGGGTCGACGGCCGGGCGGCGCAGGACGGGGTCGGGCAGGGGCAGGACGGTACTCATGCCGCCATTCTACCCGGCGTCCCGATGCGCCCTCGCCCCGGCGCACGGAGGGGCGCGTGATGCCTGGCAGCCACCGTCCCGTCGCGTGCGGCCGGCACCGGCGCGCGGTGACGGTGGGGAGGGCGACGGTGTACGCTCATCGCGTGAACATCGACAGTCTCGCCGACATCACCGACAAGATCGCCGCGCTCCGGGTCGAACATCGCGATCTGGACGACGCCATTGCGCGCCTCGTCGATGATGCGGACGCGGACGAAGTGGCGATCAAGCGCTTGAAGAAGCGCAAGCTGTGGCTGAAGGACTGCATCGCGCGTCTGGAAAGCGCACTGATCCCGGACGAGCCCGCCTGAGTTCCGCACGACGGACATGGCGTTGGCCCGCGAAGCGGGCCAACGGAAGCAGGGAGCGGGGGCCGGGTCGAGTGCCCCGCCGTCCACCGTCAGGGCGGCCGGGAGTATGGCACTCGAAAAGGCGCGGTCGGGGGCGGGACGGGCATCCACCAGAGCGATAGCCGCCGCGCATGTCGCCAGGCGGGCGAGGTGGATGAGACGCACCGGATTCCCCTGCGTGTGTCGACATTGCGTGTGGCGCCCGGTTCCCCACCGTGTGCCGCGGGCGGGTATAGCCACGGCGTCGGCAGAGACCGCTCGACCGCGCAGGCGGGAATCGCGTGATGGAGGCGCAATCTGACGCACTGCGTCACCGGGAAGCGTGCCGCGCCGCCGCCCGTGCGCACGTCAGGCGCTCCGTCCCGCCATGCCACGCCCGCCGCAGGTGTCGTTCGCGGTCCCGGCGGGTCGCGGCGGCAGTTGGCCCGATGCTTGCTTGGTAGTCCGGGTGTGGGGATTTCCCCGACCAAGGACCGCCTGCCGTCCTGCCGGCGCCGCGGTTCCCAACGACATGCCACGCGCACGCCTGTGCGGTGGCGAGGGAGTGGCATGGAGCAGGACAAACCCTTCAACCCCCGCATCCCGGTCTCGGCCCGTGAGGCCCGGTTGGCATCGGCGGCGACCGACGAAGCGCTGGCCGGCATCGGACTGCGGATGCGGCGTATGTTGCCCGGCGAGGCGCTGGGCGACGTTCCGCGCCTGCGCCGCGAGGTTTACTTCCACGAACAGGGCCAGTTCGGCGACCGCAGCAAGCGCGTCACCGACGGCCTGGATGGCTGCGGCACCACGCTGGCGGTGGAGAAGGGTTCGCACGCGATCGCCACGCTGCGGCTGCACGACTTCTCGCCGCTGGCGGTGCAGGTCGAATACGGCAACCTGTTCCGGATCGACGATTTCGCGCGGACCTGGCCGTTGTCGCAGGTGGCCGTGGGCACGCGCTTCGCGGTGCAGGCGGACGAACGCAACAAGCCCGTGGTGGATCGCTTGATGGAGGAGGCCTACCGGTGGGCGCAGGAATCGCGCATCCAGTTCTGCCTGCTTGCCTGCGAGCCCTTCCTGCACGGCGTGTTCGAGCACTACGGATTCCGTGAGTACCTGCCGCCGGCGATCCTGCCGGGCGGCGTGGACCTGCTGCGCATGGTGCTGGTGATGGAGGACGAGCCGTATCTGTCCGAATGCGGCTCGCCGCTGCACCGGCTGATACGCGATCCGGCCCGCGCGCTGCCGGCGAAGGCGTGGCTGACGCGGTCGTTCCACGCGATGTGCTGATGCCCTCGCGGCTGCCAAACCGCGTCACGGGTGAGCGGCCACCCGACGTGGGCTGCCTGGCCGTGCTCCACGGTGCGGCCGGATACCGCCTCGGTCGTGTCCCCGGGGCGGACAGCGCCGCCGCGCACTGACGGGCGCAGCTGCGCGCCGCATCACCACGCTCACTCCTGCGGGGGGGGCACCTCGGCCGGCGCGGCGGCCTTCGCCGCTTCCGGGCTGACCTTTTCGATGGTGTGGCGCAGTTCGCGGCCGAGGATGGCCTTGGCATCGCGCGCCCACGCGTCCAGGCGCTCGTCGAACACCAGCTTGCTGTTCTCGTCCGGCCACACCAGTTTCATCTCGCGCAGCTTCTGGATGAAGCCGCGGAACAGGGTCTTGTCGAAGAACTCCGGCGCCGCCGGCGCATACAGCAGGCTCAGGCGCTGCGCGGCTTGCTGGCACAGGCCCTCCAGTTCGGCGGCACCCAGCGTGCCGGGACCATTCTTCACCAGCACCGAAATGGCGATGTAGTAGCGCTCGAACGCCTGCTGCAGCGAGTGGCCGATCGCGCGCAGGCGGAAGACCTCGTCGGTCTGGCCGGCACTGCGCGCCAGGATGCCGCCGTCGTCGTCGTTGACCTGCTGCAGCAGGCCTTCGCGCACGAACACGTCGATCGTCCGTTCCATGCGCTCGGCGAACTCGTCCTCGCTCCACGGCAGGAACAGCTCGGCCTGCAGGAACGGGTACAGCGTGCGGCCCAGCCGCAGTACGCCGGCACGGCTCATGCGCCGGTTGTTCTGGAAGCAGCACGCGATCCACGACGAGGCCGTGAACAGGTGCAGGACGTTGTTGCGGTAGTAGCTGAGCAGAACGGCGGTGTCGTCGTCCACGCTCAGTACGTCGCCGAGCGGATGCTTGATCCGCTGCAGCATGTTGATTTCTTCGGCGTGGGAGATGATGCGGTCGGGCGAGTGCGGCGTGACCGTCACGCGGTCGGAGTACGGCAGTTCGGCCAGCAGCGTCTTCGATAGTTCGATCTGCGCGACCAGATCGGCCTCGCCCATCGCGTGCTTGGGCGTGGACAGGAGCGCCAGCGCCAGCAGGTTGATCGGGTTCACGTCCGCGGCGCGGTTGATGTTGACCTGGATCTGCTGCGCCAGCGCATCGACGATGTCGGACAGCCACGCGGGCTTTTCTTCTTCGCCGACCGGCGTGCCGTCCCACTCGGGCGCGTACCGGGACAGTGCGTCGTTCAACGGGATCGGCTCGCCGAAGTTCACCACCACCTGGCCGTAGTTCTGCCGCAGTACCTTGGGAATGCCCCACAGCACGGCCCAGATGGATTCCTTCTCCTTCGGGCGGCCGCTGAGTTCGTCCAGGTAGCTGGTGCCCTCGAGCAGTTTCTCGTAACCGATGTAGACCGGCTGGAACAGCACCGGCTTGCGCGGCTGGCGCAGGAACGCGCGCAGCGTCATCGAGATCATGCCGCCCTTGGGCGGCAACAGGCGGCCGGTGCGCGAGCGTCCGCCTTCGATGAAGTACTCCAGCGAATAACCACCCGAGACCAGCTGCGCCACGTATTCGGTGAACACGGCCGAGTACAGCGGGTTGCCGCGGAAACTGCGGCGCATGAAGAACGCGCCGCCCTTGCGCAGCAGCGTGCCGACCACCGGCAGGTTCAGATTGATGCCGGCCGCGATGTGCGGCGGCACGATGCCGCGTTCGTACAGCAGGTAGGACAGCAGCAGGTAGTCCATATGGCTGCGGTGGCAGGGCACGTAGACGACTTCGTGTCCGGGCGCGGCCTCCTTGAACTTGTCCAGGTGGTGGACCAGCACGCCGTCGTAGATCTGGTTCCACACATGGCTCAGCAGGAAGCTGGCCGAGCGCACCACCGGGTTGGAATAGTCGGCGGCGATTTCCCACGCATAGGCATGCGCCTTCTTCCACGCGTCCTCGGGCTTGGACTTGTCTCGCCTGGCCTGTTCGGCGATGGCTTCCTTGACCGGGTCGGCGGCGAGCACCTGGTCCACCAGCAGGCGGCGGGTGGACAGGTCGGGGCCGATGATCGCTTCGCGGATGCGGTGGAAGTGCGTGCGGAGCACGCGCGAGAGTTTGCGGACGGTGCGTTCGGGTTCCAGGCCCTCGTCGACGGTATCGCGCAGCGACACGGGCGGGGCGAACCGCACGATGGTGCCGCGACCGTTCAACAGGATCGCCAGCAGGCGGCGGAAACGGCCGACGATGGCCCAGTTTTCCGAGAACAGGACCGAGAACCAGCCGCTCTGCTTGTCCGGCGCGCGGCCGACGAAGATCGAGACCGGCACCAGCTGCACGTCCAGGCCCGCGCTGGCGCGATGCGCTTCCAGCAGGCGCGCCAGCGAACCGGAATGCGTCTTGGCGCTGACCTGGTCGGGGATCAGCGTGCTGGCGTTGCGGCGCGACAGGGCCACGTAGGCGCGCTTGCGGCCCAGCGGATTGCCACCGACGGGCAGGGGCACCAGCGGGGACGGCAGGCCGGCGTCGCGGCAGGCGCGATCGAGGATCAGCGCATTCGACAGGCCGTAGTCTTCCAGCACGTAGCAGACCGGGCGGCCGTCCAGCAGCTCGGCCGGCGCGGCGGGTTCGATGTTCAGGGCCAGCCAGGGGTCGGCCAGGCGCCCGAGCAGGCGCGCCCACAGCGGACGTTTCGCCTGGCGGGCAACCGGGGCCATCGGCAGGCCGGCCGTCCCACGCATGTCGACATCCGCGGCCGGAGGCTGGGTCGCGTCAGGCACGGGCACGTCCGTCGCGCCCGGCTTCTTCTCCGGCGGCGTCGGGGTCGGGCCGTCCGGGAACGGCAGGGAATTCTGTTCAGGCATCGACCGCATTATGGCCCACCCCCATGGCCGGCTGGGAAGCGGTTACAGCGCGCAGCGAGTGCCGCCCTTCAGTTCCCCCGATCGCAGCGGCGGCGATGGGAGCGATGCACGTGGCGGAAACGTAGCGGTTCAGCGTCCCCGATACGGCTCACAGCCCACGCCGTCGTTGTCACGGTCCAAGTGCGGCCCGTAGCCAGGATCTCCGCGCCCCACAGGCGCAGCCCCGCGCGCGCGGGCCTCGTCGCAGTTGCGGAAAGCGCGTGCGGGCGCCGGCGGCTGCATGTGCGGCGGCGCCAACGGCTGTGTCGGTGCAGCCTTGGCGCGAGGGATGATGCGGTGGCAATGGTAGTCACCGCTTTTCCGGTCGGTATGGCACCCCTGCTTGTCCACGCCCCCCGCGTGTGCAGGCACCGAGGAGGCGCACGCCAGCCACGCGGCCAGCGCCAGCCCCGCTCTCGCGTGGTGTCCCGGCATCATCAGGGTGACGGTGGGGTTTCGGGCTCGGAGGGCGCGGGGGCCGGGACATCGGGCGGGGGCAAGGCCGCCAGGACATCCTCGGCGTGCTTGAGGTAGTCGGTGAGGTACCAACGATCGCCGCGCCGCGTGAGGCTGACCACCGTGTCGATCTCGCGCTCGCCCAGCGGGTAGTGGATGCGCACGGTGGCCGTGTCGCCCTTCTCCTCCACCAGGCCCGTGCGCAGGTCGGTGAACGTGGTGTCGAGCGGCAGCCCATAACGGGAGAAGGTCGCCTTGGCCTCGATGAAGAACGGCGTCAGCCGTTGCAGGCTGGCCGTCATGCCGGCCTCGCTGAGGTCCTGCTCCGTGGTCAGTCCGCTGCGACGTGCAGCCGGCGCCAGTCGGGCCAGCGTGGTGCGCGCCAGCGCAGGGTCACCCAGGGGTGCCTGCTGCGCCCAGTCGCCGAGTGCGGCGATCACCTGCGCGTAATGGTCGCGTTCTTCCTGGGTGTAGTCGCCCTCGTTCTTCACGTACTGCACGCCGAACAGCCCCAGCGTGCGCGCGGCCTCCTTCAGGTCCCGGTCCTGGCGCGCGAACTGGCGGTCGAAGCTGCGCTGCAGCGTCTTCTCCGCGTCCTTCGCCGACAGCGCGGCCAGCATCGGTACCAGCTTGTCCTCCAGTGGCAGCTCGCTCAGCGGCCAGCGGCTATGGCCGGCACGCCAGGCGGTATCCAGCCGGTCGTGGAGGTCGGGAGGCACGGCGTCGCGGGCGAACCCGACCAGGTCATTCCGCTGCAGGTGGGTGGCCAGTTGGCGCACGGCGGCGGCCGGACCACTGGCGGCACCGGCAAGCTCCTCCGGTCCATGCTTCTTGCAGGCGGCCAGCAGCACCAGCGACAGCCCGAGGGCTGCCAGCACGCGCAGGACGGACGCGGATGGCCTTGGCTTCATGCGGTGTGACTCCCCAGTCGCCCCGCATCTTCGCGGCCCGCGTGGGCGGGCGGCAAGCACCGTCGTCGCAAGTTCTCCGCCGGCGGCCCATAAAAAAGGAGGCCGGGGCGTCTTTCGACGTCGCCGACCTCCTGAAATCCGGCCGAGGCCGGAGGACGAAGTGTTGTGGCACATCTCCGGCCCGCAGGCCGGATGCGCACAGACTACCTGCGTCCCAATGCTAAGGCAACACCTGAAGTAATGCGCTCCAAGTATTTGATTTAATTCAACGAGGCGCCGATTTCTGCCTGGATGGCCTCGGCTGCCGCGCGGGGATCGGCTGCCCGACTGATCGGCCGGCCCACGACGATGGCGTCGGCGCCGAAGGCGAAGGCGTCGGCCACCCCCACGGTACGCTTCTGGTCGTCGCCCGCCGGACCGCCCGGGCGGATGCCGGGGCAGACGATCGAGAAAGCGGACCCGGTCGCGGCGCGGATCATGCCGGCCTCCTGGCCCGAGCAGATCACCCCGTCGATCCCGGCGGCCTGCGCTGCCAGCGCGCGCTGCACGACGATGTCGGCTGGTTCGCCGCCATTGATGCCCATGGCGCGCAGATCGCTGCCGTCCATCGAGGTCAGCACGGTCACCGCGAGCAGGCGCAGGTCGCCGCCGCGCGCTGCGGCGGCTGCCTCCATCATCCCCGCGTGCCAGCCGTGGATGGTCGCGTAAGTCACCGGCCAGCGGGACAGTCCGCGGATCACGCCCGCCACGGTGGCGGGGATATCGAAGAACTTCAGGTCGACGAACACCCGCTTGTCGCGGCGGGCCAGTTCGTCCAGCACGGTGAAGTAGTCGCCGCTGGCGAGCAGCTCCATGCCGATCTTGTAGAACTGCACGGCATCGCCCAGCCGGTCGACCCAGGCCAGCGCGTCGGCACCGGACGGCGCATCCAGCGCGAAGATCAGGCGCTCACGCGCTCTCAGGGCGACCGGCCCACGGCTCACGGTGCGTAGTCCAGCGCTTCGCGCTTGGCCTGGGTGCGTGCGGCGGCCGGCTGGTCCCAGGCGTTGTTGAACAGCGCCGGCTCCCACGAACCGTAGGTCGGGTTGGGCAGCATCCACCAGCGCTCGCCGAACCAGTCGTCGTATTCGTCGAACAGCGCCTGGCGTCCGTCACGCGTGTTGGCTTCCACTTGGACGAAGTCGCCGATCTGGTCGCCGAACTGCATCAGCACGCGGTACTGCTGTCCCGCCAGGCGGCGGCGGCAGTTCTTCTCGGAGCCGTTCTGCTCGCAGCCTTCCAGCACCGTGCCCAGGCCGAGGAACACGCTCTCGTCCGCCACGGGCAGGCCGGCCTCGCGCAGGTTGGCCAGCGTCGCTTCCTTCAGATGCACGGCGCGGTTGGAGATGTACAGGATGGTGACGCCCTTCGCGGCGGCGGCCTTGGCGAAGTCCACCACGCCGGGCAGCGGCTTGGCCTTCTTCTCGGCCACCCACTGGTCCCAGCTGATCTCGTCGTATTCCTTGCCGTCGCGGATCAGGCGCGCCTGGTAGGGCGAGTTGTCCAGCACGGTCTCGTCCACGTCCATCACCACGGCCGGCTTGAGGCCGGCGGCGGCATTGCCGCGCTCGCCCGGGACCAGTGCGTCCCAGTTCTTCTCTTTCAGCGCCACGTCGAGATGGTCGGCGGCGGCACGGAAGGTCTGCATGGTGATCGCGCGATATTCGACCGACGTCTGTACCCAGGCCACGGCATTGAGGTTGTCGTGCGTGCCAGCGTCCTTCGCAGGCGTCGCGGCAGCGGCAGGTGGGGCGGCATCAGCGGGCGCCGCCGCCGGTTCGGTGCGTTTGCAGGCGGCCAGGGTCAGCAACGACGCCGCCAGGCCGGCGGCAAGCAGGGAAACGCGCATGGAAGATCCCATTTCGAATGTGCGGGAATTCTAGCCGACCGCTGTTACACCCGTCGTTCGACGCTGCGGCGCGCGGGTTATCCTGCCGGCCCGATCCAGTTCCCGATGCCTCCATGGAAGACACCGCGCCCGTCCTGACCTCCGCCGAAGCCCGCCTGCTGGGTTGCCTGATCGAAAAGGAAGCCACCACGCCGGAAACGTATCCGCTGACGGTGAATGCCGCGCAGGCTGCCGCCAACCAGAAGACCGCGCGCGAGCCGGTGATGGCGCTGGATCCGGGCGCCGTGAACCATGCGTTGCGGCAGCTGGAACAGAAGGGACTGGCGAAGCAGGTGTTCTCCTCGCGCGCCGAGCGCTACGAGCACCGCACGGCCGCGTTCTTCGGCATTCCCCGGCAGCAAGCCGTGCTGCTGGGCCTGCTGATGCTGCGCGGTGCGCAGACCGTGCACGAATTGCTCGCACGCAGCGAGCGCCTGTTCAAGTTCAACGATGCGGACGATGTCCGCCATCACCTCGACCGCATGATCCAGCGCGACCCGGCCCTCGTCGTGCAGATCCCGCGCGGCCCGGGCCAGCGCGAGGATCGGTACGTGCATCTGTTGAGCGGCGCGGTGGACGTGGCGGCTATCGCCGCGCGCATTCCGGCAGCCTCGGTCGGCGAGCCCGCGACCGCAGAGCTGGAAGCCCGCGTTACAGCACTGGAGGACGAGGTCGTTTCCCTGCGCGAACAGCTGGCCGGACTGCTGGCCTCGCGCGATTCCTGACGCTCACGCCTCGTCCGGCGCCAGCCTCACCAAATCGGTCACGCCGACCTCCACGCCCGCCTGCGACAGCAGCGTGGTGACCTAGTCCCGATGGTGTGTCTGGTGGTTGGACAGGTGCGTCAGCAGGCCATCCAGGCGCCGTGCGAAGGTCTCGCCCTTCATGTTCTGGTAGACCAGCCGCGACGAGCGGGCAGGCGTCGCCAGCGTGGCGATCCATTCCACGATCGCCGCATCGAGCCAGGCGCGCCTGCGTGCAACGCGGACAGGTGGCGGAGGGCACCGCATCCCGTTCCGTCGGCATCGGCGTACCGTCGAGCGTGCGGCAAAGCGCTTCAGCCAGAGGGTGTCGTTGACTGCCAGGTGGTTGAGCGTGCCAGGATCGACCGGAGAAGGGGCCACGATCCGCGGCGAGAGCGTCGTGCGGCAACGTCGCTGTGGGAGCGTAGAGGCGCTGGTTCATCCACGTGTTGTAGGACGCGAGCAACGTGAATCGGGCATCGTCGGTCATCGTTGCGCGCGCTGCGGGGCGTTGTTCACATTCATCATCGGCTGGATGACGCTGCATTCGCCTGCATGAAAGCGATGCTACACGCGGATACGCGTGCCGACGCGTTGCATGCACCCATGCATCGCGCTACGTTCGACACGTCCACCGACACGGAACGTTTCCATGGAACGACGCCTCATCCGGAGCATCGCCACCACCGCGATGATCTCCGTCGCCACGACAGGATGCCACGCTAGCATGGGTCAATCGAGTTCAGCCGGCCCCTCTTCCGCGCTGCCGGAAGGCCACTACACCAACGTCGGTGCCGAATGGCCGTTGAAGTTCAGGGCGCACTACTTCGGTGGCCACTGCTTCGACACGCAATCGTGCGTGATCCTCTATCGAGGCTTCCGTCACGGCTCGAAAGACGAGCCCTCACCTTCGGTTGCATCGTATGGGCGACCCCTCGACAAGCTGTTGAGCGCGGGCCGTGGTCCGATCCCGAACTTCCCGCCGCCCGCACACGTCACATGGCGCTCGAAGGACGGGACACCACTTGAAGCGGAGATCGACATTGGCGAGATCTTCCGGGATGAACTGATTCGGCATCGTGTATCACGTGAAGATGCCCTGGATCCCGCCACCAGCGGAACACCGGGCATCATCCTGGAGGTCAACGACCGCACCATCAACGTCTATATGAGGGACATGATCGCGTTGAAGAAACCGCAGTTTCCTGATCGTCCCCACAGTGATTTCCGCGATGACCTGATCAAGGTATTCAGTCGGACCTATTGAGCAAGGAGTGCTCGTCATGGATTCTGGGAAAAACTCGGGACGCCGCGACGGCGGTATCGATGTGGAGCTTGCGGGGGACGCCGGTCGCGAGAGCTTCATTCACGCCGATCAAAATCTGTCGCAGCTTCGTATTCCTGTCTTGCTCAAGGAGGACAGGCCGCACGAGCGGCTGTACGTCGCGGCGATGGATGGTACCGGCAACAGTATGCACGACGATGATCCAGAGCATTGGAGCGTGGTTGCGAAGCTCTATGATCAAATTGAAAGGCAAAAGCTTGGACGCATCTCGGCTGGCTATGTGGAAGGAACGTTTACCCAAAATGGACTCCTGCATAAGCCGGAGAAGCTATGGGATGGCCGCTTCGGTCATACGTTTGATGACCGGGTTGAAACGGCTTATCTGCAATTCTGCGATCAGGCCAAGAAGTGGCTGGACGAAGATCCCGAGGCGCAGATTCGGGTGGCGGGTGTTGGCTTCAGTCGGGGAGCCGAGGGCATCGCTGCATTGCAGCGCATGGTCCACGAGCGGGGCATCCGCGATCCCCAAGGCGCGAGGATCAAGCGAGACGATGAAGGGCTCGTCGTGGGCGTCGAGTACGCTAACCGCCCCTTGCTGGTCGAACCCGGCAAGACCGCGCAAGTGGCGCTGCTCTTCGATCCCGTACCTACCGGTGTAGAGGAGCATGATCGCCGCCTTCCACCCTCGACCCTTTCCACCTTCCAGATCACCGCTCAGCACGAACGTCGCGACCTCTTCCCGTACAGCGAGCATGTGCTTCCCGGATTCAGTGAAGACAACCGCAATTATCACGCTGTGGTGTTCGGCTGCCACAGCAACATCGGTGATACGTACCTGCGCAACGGCCTCGGTACTCTCAGCCACAACCTCGGTGTCGAATTCCTCAATCGCCTCAGCGATACGCCTTATCTTGAGAAGCGTCCGCTTCCAACCGATCCCGACCAGTACGTGATCCATCGCTCCGATCAGCACTTGGGCGGTCTGTACGGCACGCGCGGCTACGACCGCGACGGCATCCGCGACCAGGTGGACACGCTGGCGCCGGAGCGGCTGTGCCGGCGGGCCGTGGTCGACGACTGCAACCGCAAGGAGCCGATCGACGAAGTCCTTGACGCCCGATTCGAGCGCCGCACCGGGGTATCGCCACCGACGATGGACAAGGCCGGTGAACGATCGCTTCCCGAACCCGGCGACCGTTCCACCTGGCCCGGTCTAAATGATCTTGTGGAGCGCGTGTCGCGCGCAGGTGCGGTGAGGGGAGGCGACCCGATGGCGACCGTCGTCAGCGAATATCTGAGTGGTCCGTGGGCGCGCCAGTTCCAGGCCGATGTCGCAAGGGAACTTGCCGCGCGCGCAGAACCGTCGTTGCCTGAGATACCGCCCAAAGCGGCGCCCGTCGAGCCCGCCCGCGAGCCCCCCGCTCTGGTGCGATGAGCCAGTACAGGACGCGCTAGCGCTTCTCTTCCAGCAACCCCACGAGGTTGCCATCCGGATCGCGCAGGAAGCCGGTCCATAGCTCGTGGTCCGGCATCCGGGCGGCCATCTGCGGAGGGCGCTCTTCCGTGGCGCCGCGTGCCACGAGCGTGGCCTGCGTCGCGGCGATATCCTGCACGCTGAAGTAGAGGATCGAGTTGGCGCCCACGGCGCCTGCGCCCTGGGGCGTGGTCAGCATCAGGCGCACATCGCCCGCCTGCAGGAATGCGAGCGTCGGGGCGGGCTGGAACAGGAAGACCAGGCCCAACGCATCGCGGTAGAACGCCAGGGCTGCATCGACATCGCTCACCGTGATGGCGATCTGACGAATGGTCGAGAGCGTCGCGGTCATCGCAGCACCTCCGCCGGAATCACGTGGGTCGACGGCTGCTGCGCAGCAGGAACAGGCTGCCGATGAGCGTACCTGCCAGCGAGGCCGCGAGCCCCAGCACCGATGCGATCAACAACTCCCGTGGCCAGGACACCGGCGTGCCGGCGACATCGCCGACCAGCATGCGCACCACCACCGCCGCGGGTGCGGCGGCCGCGATGAGCAACCACAGCGGCAAGAAGCGGCCGGTGCCGAACGCGCGCAGCATCATCGCCACCACGCCGACCGCAGCCAGGCCGGGCCCATAAAAGGCGCCGGGCAGCGCGGTCATCGCGGAAGGCGCCCGCCAGTACGGGAAGCCCACGCCGACCAAGGCGATCAGGAAACCCACCAGCCACCAGATCCGGCTGTTGCGCGTCATCGTCGATGCTCCGAGGGGTGCCGGCCAAGCCTACCGCGTCTCGCCCGGCGGTTGCGCGGCGTCAGTCGAACATCGCCTGGATCGCGGCCAGCCCCGCGCTGGCGCGTTCCTTCTTTCGCTCGGCATCCGCGACCGGGTCCGCCCCGTCGCGCTGCAGTTCGTCGGCAGGCAGCTCGTCGATGAAACGGCTGGGCTGCAGTCGCAGGCGCTCGCCGAAGCGGCGCGTCTCGCGGCTGTGGCTCAGCCAGAGCTGCTCCTTCGCCCGCGTGATGCCCACGTACATCAGGCGCCGTTCTTCCTGCAGGTTGCCTTCCTCCACGCTGGTCTCGTGCGGCAGCGTGCCGTCCTCGCAGCCGACGATGAAGACGTAGCGGAACTCCAGGCCCTTGGCCGCGTGCAGGCTCATCAACCGCACCTGGTTGCCGCCGTCGTCCTTGTCGTTGCGCGACAGCAGCGCGAGCTGCGCGGCGAGATCGCCGGCCGAGCTGCCGCGCGGGCCGCCCTCGAACCAGTCCGCCAGCTCGTCCAGGTTGGCGCGGCGGCGCTGGAACGAGGCTTCGTCCTTGCATTGCGAGCGCAGGTCCGCCAGCAGGCCCGAACGCTCGCTCAAGCGCCGTACCAGGTCCGCCGGCGGCAGCTCCTCGGCGTGCCGGCGCAGATCGCGCACGACATCGACGAAGGCGCTGAGGCCGTTTGCCGCCCGCGGCGGCAGGGCCTTCAGCGCGCCCATCGATTCGGCGGCGCGCGACAGCGGCAGGTGGGCGTGCTGCGCCATTTCAGCCAGCTTGGCCAGCGATGTGGCCCCGACTTCGCGCTTGGGCGACTGCACCGCGCGCAGGAAGGCAGCATCGTCGTCCGGATTCACCAGCAGGCGCAGCCACGACATTGCGTCCTTCACCTCCTGGCGCTCCAGGAACGCCGTGCCCCCCGTCAGGTGATAGGGAATGCGCAGCAACTGCAGCGCCTTCTCCAGCGCGCGCGACTGGTGGTTGCCGCGGAACAGGATGCAGAAGTCGCTCCACGCCGCGCTCTTCGACGCGTGCACGAACGAGATCTCGGCCGCGACCTTCTCCGCCTCATGCTCGTTGTCGCGGCATTCCCAGACGCGGATCCGCTCGCCGTCGGCCTGGTCGCTCCACAGCGCCTTCGGGTGCTCGTGCGGGTTGTTGGCGATCAGCGCATTGGCGGCGCGCAACACGCGATTGCTGCAGCGATAGTTCTGCTCCAGCTTGATGATCTGCAGCGCCGGATAATCCTTCGCCATCTGCAGCAGGTTGTCGGGGTTCGCGCCACGCCACGCATAGATGCTCTGGTCGTCGTCGCCCACGCAGGTGAAATCGCCGCGCTCGCCGGCGATCGCTTTCAGCAGGCGGTACTGCGCGTCGTTGGTGTCCTGGCATTCGTCGACCAGCAGGTAGCCGATGCGCTCGCGCCAGGCCGCGGTGATCTCGGGGCTGTTCTCCAGGATCTGCACCGGCAGGCGGATCAGGTCGTCGAAATCCACCGCGTTGAAGGTGGTCAAGCGGTCCTGATAGCGCTGGTACAGCAACGCCGCGTCCTTTTCGCGGTTGGTGCGTGCTTCCGCCAGTGCCTCTTCGGGAGACAGGCCGGCGTTCTTCGCGCGCGAGATCAGGTTCTTGGCCGCCTCCACGTCGTCGGGCTTGGCGCCGTACATGAGGTCCTTGACCTGTGCATGGGCGTCGTCGGCATCGAAGATCGAGAAGCCGCGCTTCAGACCCACCGCGGCATGTTCGATCTGCAGGAACTTCAGGCCGAGCGCGTGGAAGGTGCAGATCGTCAGTCCCTCCGCGGCATCGCCCCTGATCCGTTTGGAGACGCGCTCGCGCATTTCCTTCGCGGACTTGTTGGTGAAGGTGATGGCCGCGATCCGGCGCGCCGGGACGTGGTTGCCTGCGATCAGGTGGGCGATCTTCTCCACGATCACCCGCGTCTTGCCGCTGCCCGCACCCGCGAGCACGAGCAAGGGGCCCTTGCTGTGAAGGACGGCAGCGCGTTGGGGGGGGTTGAGACCGTGCATGGGGCGTACTTCGGCGTAGGCCATCAGTTTACAGACAACGGCGCCCGGCTTCTCCTAGCATGGCCTGCATCCGCCCTCCTGCACAGGCCGCCCCATGAACCGTCTCAACCGCCTGGCGCTCCTCGTCTTCCTCGCCATGCCGGTGTCGGCGGCCATCGCCCAGGACGCGCAGATCGATCCGGCCGTGCTGACCGAAGGCTTCCTGGCCGCACACCCCGATCTTCGCTGGCGTGCCGAGGGCGTGCGATCGTACGACCGCAAGGACTACGCCATCGCGATGAACGAGTTCAAGCGCGCGGCGAGCCATGCCGACAAGGCGTCGCAGGCGATCATCGCCGAGATGTACTGGAGCGGTATCGGCGTTGCCGTGGATCGACCGCTCGCCTACGCCTGGATGGACATCGCGGCCGAGCGCCATTACCACGACTTCCTGGTAAGGCGCGAAGGCATGTGGTCCGACTTGAACGATGATGAGCGGCGCGACGCCATCGCGCGCGGCCAGGCCATCCTGGCCGAGTACGGCGACGACGTCGCCAAGCCGCGACTGGAGAAGGTCCTGCGCCGCGCGAAACGGAACGTCACCGGAAGTCGCGTGGGCTACGTCGGCAATCTCACCATCATCCCGCACACCGGTCCGCTGGCCGGCACCGGGATGACACTGACGGGCGACCAGTATTACGCCCCCAAGTATTGGCAGCCCGATCAGTACTGGCGATTGCAGGACGCGATCTGGAAAGCGCCGCTGAAGGGAAGAGTGAAAGTGGGGGAGTTGGAGAACGTTCCCACGGAGCCGGCGGGCACCGACGACCGTTAAGCCGCGCGGTAGAATCCGCGCCATGGCCAAGCTCTACTTCTACTACTCGGCGATGAATGCCGGGAAGACCACCACGCTGCTGCAGTCCGCGCACAACTACCGTGAGCGCGGGATGCGCGTGGCGATCCTGACCCCGCGGCTGGACGATCGCGCCGGTACCGGCGTGGTGGCGTCGCGGATCGGGTTGCGCGCCGACGCGGTGGCGTTCGAGCGCGACGACGATCTCGAGCGGCGGATACGCGACGACATCGCGGTGAACGGCAAGCTCGACTGCGTGCTGGTGGACGAGGCCCAGTTCCTGACGCGGGCGCAGGTCTGGCAGCTCAGTGAAGTGGTGGACGCACTGCGCATCCCGGTGCTGTGCTACGGACTGCGCACCGACTTCCGGGGCGAGCTGTTCGAAGGCAGCCAGTACCTGCTGGCGTGGGCCGACGAGATGAGCGAGATCAAGACCATCTGCCACACCGGCAAGAAGGCCACCATGACCGTGCGCGTCGATGAGCAGGGGCGGGCGGTGCAGGACGGTCCGCAGGTGGAGATCGGCGGCAACGAACGCTACGTGTCGGTCAGCCGCGCGGAGTTCAAGAAGATCGCGCGCGGCGAAGGACGCATCGATCCGCTGCAGCCCGATCTTCCGCTGGGCTGACGCGGGCGTCAGCGGCAGGCGTCGCGTAGTCCCGCCACTTCGCGCGGGATGATGCCGCCGTCGGGCAGGGCGATGCGCAGTTCGCCGGCCAGCGCATCCAGCTCGCGGCGCGCGCGCTCCTTTTCGCCCAGGCCGCAGCGCGCCTCCGCCAGATAGGCGCGCGCCAGCCAGCGCAGCTTGGGCGCTTCGCTGCCCCCACCCTCGTGCACGGCGAGCGCCTGCAGGGGGGCGATGGCGTCCTGCGGCCGGTGCAGGCGCGTGAGCTGGCGCGCCATCGACAGTTCCGCGAACCAGGTGCGCGGGTGATCGGGGCCGAACCCCACCCGGGTCAGCCGTACCGCCCTATCGAAGCGCTCGGTGGCGCCCTTCAGGTCGCCCTTCGCGGCCAGCACTTCGCCGATCATGCGGTCGGTCTCGCCGATCAGCGCGTGGCTGGCGCCGATCGTGGTCACCCGCATCTGCCGCGACTCTTCGAGCGCGGCCAACGCCTCGTCGTAACGCCCGGCGCTGTAGAGCACCATGCCGTAGTTGAACAGGCCTCCCGGCAGGATCTGCAGGCTTTCCGTCTCGCGCCAGATGGCCACGGCGCGGGCCACGTCGGCGACCGCGGTTTCGTTGTCGCCGCGCTCCCACGCGATAATGCCCATGGAATTCCAGCTCGAGGCCGTATCGCGATGATGGGGGCCCAGCGATTCCAGCGTCATCGCATGCAGGCGATGCAGCTCTTCGTCGGCCTCGCGCAGCTGACCCATGTCCACCTGCACCGCCGCGATATGACGCCGCAGGGCCTGGGTCAGGGGATGGCGCGGTCCATGGATATCCTCGGACAGTGCGCGGGCGCGCCGGAACGCTGCAAGCGCCTCCTCGGTGTCGCCGCGGTTGCGATACAGAAGCGCCAGGCTGCGCTGGATCTCGATGGCCAGCGGGTGCCGCGCATGGCCGTGCGCTTCCAGGTGCGCCAGGGCGGCGAGATAACCGCGCGCACCCGCGTCCGCGTTGCCCAGTTCCACGTCCAGCTGGGCCAGGTCGCGCATGTTCTCGGCGACGCCGGCTTCGTCCTTCAGGTTGCGGCGGATGTCCAGCGAGCGGTCGAACATCTGCCGGGCGAGCTGCTTCTCGCCGGCGTCGGCGCGGCAGCGTCCGTTCTGCGACTGGAATTCCGCGACCCGCAGCGGCAGGCGCGATGCGAGCGAGGGCAGGCGCGCTTCCATCGGCACCATCACCTGCACGCACTGGCGGGAGCGTCCCAGCAGGCGCAACACGCGGCCGTGCTGCGTCGCGGCCTGCAGGCGCAGGCTGTCGGGCGCATCGTCCGTCACCGCCAGCACGCGCGACTGTTTCTCCAGCAGCGCGAGGGACTCGTGGTAGTCGCCCAGGCCCAGGCGCAGGCGCGCGATCACCCCGAGCAGCTCGGCCTGTGCACGCGGCTGGGCGGCGAGTTCGCGTTCGCCGCGGCGCTCGCCCGCGGCCAGCAGTTCGCGCGCATCGAACGTGCTGCCCTGTTGCGAGGCGGCCGCGTTGTCGAACAGGCCGATCACGAAATCCTGCATCGCCTGCGCGCGCGCGGTTTCGCGCATCGCCTGCCGGCCCTGCCACACGCTGGCCGCCAGCGCCGCCACCAGCACGGTCGCCACCGCCAGGCCCGTGCCCAGTGCCCAGCGGTGGCGCACCAGATACTTGTTCATCCGATAGCCCATGCTCTGGGCACGCGCGTGCACCGGACGGCCCTCGATGTGCCGCCGCAGGTCCTGCGACAGCGCCTCTACCGAGGCATAGCGCTGCTCCGGCAACTTCTGCAGGGCTTTCAGCGTGATATTGTCGAGGTCGCCCGACAGCTTGCGCGACGTGCGCCGCGCGTCCGGGCAACGGCTGCGGCTGCCGTCGGTGGTGCGCAGGGTGGCGACGGAAGGCTTGAGCGGTTCCACCGCAAGGATGGCCTGCTCCCACTCGGCGTCGGTCTGCCGGCGCAGGCGGTAGGGTTTGGTTCCCGCGATCAGTTCGTACAGCACCACGCCGAGCGAATACACATCGGTCATGGTGGTGACGAGTTCGCCGCGCACCTGTTCCGGCGCCGCGTAATGCAGGGTGAAGGCGCGGACTTCGGTACGCGGATGCACGGGCACCGGTTCGGGATCGTCCAGCAGCTTGGCGATGCCGAAGTCCAGCAGGCGCACGTCGCCGGTCGGCGTGACCAGGATGTTGGACGGCTTGAGGTCGCGGTGGACGATCAGGTTCGCGTGTGCGTGGCTGACGGCCTCGCAGACCTGCAGGAACAGCGCGAGCCGCGCTTCCAGGCCCACGTTGTTGGCCTGGCAGTAATCGGTGATCGACACGCCCTCGACGTATTCCAGCGCCAGGTAGGGCTGGCCCTCGCTGCCGATGCCGGCATCGAGCAGGCGCGCGATGTTGGGGTGTTCGAGGCGTGCGAGGATCTCGCGCTCGCGGGTGAAACGCAGCCGCAGGTTGGGGTCGGCCAGCCCGGGGCGCAGCAGCTTCAGCGCGACCCGGCGCTTGTACAGCCCATCCGCGCGGGTCGCCAGCCAGACCAGGCCCATCCCGCCTTCGCCCAGCAGGGACTCGAGCTGGTAGGGGCCGACCCGCATGCCGGGTTTCAGCTGGCCGGGCTTGTCGACCAGCGGTTGGTCGATGAAGCCGTCGCCTTCCTCTTCCAGCGCGAGCAGCGCCTCGAGCTCGCGCGCGGTGTCGGGATCATCCGCGCGCAGGATCTCCAGTTGGTCCGCGCGCGCCTCCGGCTCCAGCTCCAGCAGGACGTCGAGCAACGGTGACAGGCGTTTCCAGCGTTCGACGTCCATCGTTGCGGCGCGGGCGTGCCTGCCTCAGGTATCCGCCATCGCCGATAGCAGGAACAGCCGCGCCTTCTGCCAGTCGCGGCGGATGCTGCGCTCGGAGCGCTGCAGCAGCTCGGCGATTTCCAGTTCCGACAGGCCGGCGAAATACCGCATCTCCACCACCTGGGCCAGGCGCTCGTCCGCGGCGGCGAGCTTCTCCAGCGCATCGTTGAGCGCCAGCATGTCCTCGTCCAGGCGCAGGTTGCCTTCCACCTCTTCCGGGATGTCCGCCACGCGCTTGAGGTCGCCGCCGCGCTTGCGGGCCAGCCGGCTGCGCGCGTAGTCGACCACCACGCTGCGCATTGACGAGGCGGCATAGGCGAAGAAGTGCGCACGGTCCTCGAACTTGGCCGTGCCGGTAGAGCCGAGCAACTTCAGGTACGACTCGTGCACCAGTGCAGTGGCGTCCAGCGTGTAGCCGTGCTGGCCGGACAGCTGGCGGCGCGCCATGGTGTGCAGTTCCTGGTACAGCGTGGCCAGCACGCGGTCCAGCGCGGCGCGATCGCCGCTCCGGGCCGAGTCCAGCCACAAGGTGATGTCAGGTGCGTCGGCCATCCGTCTTCCCCACGAGCCAAGGGCGCGAATATAACGTCATTTCTCTCACAGGACGTGAGGGCAGCGACGCCGCGTTCCAGGGTCAGCGCTGGCAGTGGCCGCACCACACGGTCGCGCGCTGGCCGATGCTGGCGTGCTTCATCGGCCGGCCGCAGCGCGGGCAGGGTTCGCCGCCGCGTCCGTAGGCCGACAGTTCCTGCTCGAAGTAGCCCGGCGCCCCGTCCGGGCTCAGGAAGTCGCGCAGCGTGGTGCCGCCCCGGGTGATGGCGTATGCGAGGATCTCCTTCACGGCCCCGGCCAGCGCCACGTACCGCTCCCGCGAGACCTTGCCCGCGGCGCGGAGCGGGGAGATGCCGGCGCGGAACAGGCTCTCGGCCGCGTAGATGTTGCCCACGCCCACCACCACGGCCTGGTCCATCAGGAAGGTCTTCACCGGGGCCTTGCGGCCACGGCTCAGCGCGAACAGGTAGTCGCCGTCGAAAGCGTCCGACAGCGGCTCGGGTCCCAGCCCCTGCAACAGGGGATGGATCTCGCCGACCGGCTGCCACAGCAGGCAGCCGAACCTGCGCGGATCGTTGAACCGCAGCACGCGCCCTTCCGCCCCGTCCAGCGCGATGTCCACGTGGTCGTGCGCGGTCACCGGTGTCGCCGCCGGCAGGACGCGGAGGCTGCCCGACATGCCCAGGTGCAGCAGCGCGCTGCCCGCCGCCGTGTCCATCAGCAGGTACTTCGCGCGACGGCGCACCGCGTCGATGCGCTGTCCGGGCAATGCCCGGGTGATGTCGGGCGGGATCGGCCAGCGCAGGTCCGGCCGGCGCAGCGTCACCGACCTGATGCGCCGGCCTTCGATGTGCGGTGCCAGCCCGCGGCGGGTGGTTTCAACCTCGGGCAACTCAGGCATGGTCCGGCTCCGCACGGTAGAAGCCGCCTTCGTGGCGCACGCGCACCGGCCCGCCGAAGGCATGGCTGAGGTGGGCGTCGGTCAGCGTGGCCGCGCGATCGCCGTCGGCGTGGAGTACGCCATCGCGCAACAGCAGCACGCGGTCGATCTCGGGAATGATCTCTTCGATATGGTGCGTCACCAGCACCAGCGTGATGCCGCGCTGCGCCAGCGTGCGCATCAGCGCGAGGAAGTGTTGCCGCGCCACCACGTCGAGGCCTGCGGTCGGTTCGTCCAGCAGCAGCGCCTCCGGTTCGTGCACCAATGCGCGCGCGATCAGCACGCGCCGCATTTCGCCGGTGGACAGCTCGGCGACCGGGCGGTCGGCAAGCGACAGCGCCCGCACGTCGTCCAGCGCACGGCGCGCACGGCGGCGCATGCCCTCATCGACCTGCCGGTGCGGCGGGACCATGAAGCTGGAGAAGAAGCCGGTGACCACCGCATCTTCGGCGCGCAGGTAAGGCATCTGCTGCAGGTCGCGGGTCAGGTCGCTGGTCACCACGCCCAGGCGGTTGCGCAGTTCGTTGACGTTCCACCGGCGCAGGCCGAACACCTTCACCGGCGCATCGCCTTCACGGGCGAGCGGGTACAGCTCGCGGTTGATCAGCTTGATGAAGGTCGACTTGCCGCCCCCGTTCGGGCCCAGGAGCGCCGTGTGCTGGCCCAGCGGGATGCGTAGCGACAGGTCGTGCAGGACGCGGGTGGCACCCCGCACGACGGTGGCGCGGTCCAGTTCGAACAGCGGCGCCGCATGCGTCGTGGCGGCAGGGGAGGCAGACGGAGTCATCGCAGGGCAGGGGGGAGCGGTTGCCGGTGCAGCGTACCCGAATCATGGTGGTCAACGGGCGCGCCTGGCGGCCCTACAATGCCGGCATGCGCCTCCTGCCTTCCTTGCTGGTCCTCGCCCTGCTGCCGGTCGCCGCGCTGGCCCAGGTCACCGCCACCGGCGATTACCTCGCGCGCATGGATACCGACGGCGATGGCCGCGTCAGCCTGATCGAGTACCAGGCCTGGATGAGCTACGCCTTCGAGGGCATGGACCGCAACCGCGATGGCGTGCTGTCCCTCGACGAGCTGCCCGGTGGCCGTGGCAAGCCGGTCACCCGCGAGGCACACCTGGCGCAGCTCGCCGACCGCTTCAAGCGGCAGGATGCCGACGGCAATGGATTCCTAAGCGCGAAGGAACTGGCCGCGCCGCCGCGCTGAATGACGTCAGGTGTGGACCAGGCGGCCACCGGCAAACGCCCAGTTCTCCCAGGTCGTTTCCTTGAAGCAGACCATGACGTTCTCGGGATTCCGCCCCGCCGCCTGCAGGCGCTCCATCAGGTCGGCCAGCAGCGCCTTCTTCACCTTCACGCTGCGCCCGACCGACCACAGGATCTCGATCAGCACGAAGTCTTCGTCGCGCGCACCGGCGACATCCGGGTAGGCCGGGTCGTAGCGGAAGTCTTCGTCGGACAGTTCCAGCACGCGCTGGAAACGGTCGGCCGCCGGCACGCCGGAGGCGACCAGTGTGGCATGCACCGCATCGAGCACGGACGATTTGAAGGCCGCGTCCTTCGGCTTGCGGACGGTCACGGTGACCAGGGGCATGGCGCAACTCCGGCGGGATGAAGATCCCAGCTTATCCCGCCGCGCGTCGTACAAAAGAAGACGCCGGCCACGGGGGCCGGCGTCGGGTGGCCGGTCCTGGGAGGGACCGGCCCGGGGAGGAGCGTTTACTTCGTGATGTCGACGTCCTTCGTCTCACGCAGGAACAGCGTGCCGATGATCAGCGTCATCACGGCGATGCCGATCGGGTACCACAGGCCGTAGTACAGGTTGCCCGTGGCCGCCACCAGCGCGAAGGAGATCGCCGGCAGGAAGCCACCGAACCAGCCATTGCCGATGTGGTACGGGAGCGACATCGAGGTGTAGCGGATCTGCGTCGGGAACAACTCGACCAGGTAGGCGGCGATCGGGCCGTACACCATGGTCACGTAGATCACCAGGATCCAGAGCAGGAAGATCGTCATCGGCACATTGATGCGATCCGTCGGCGCCTTCTCCGTGTAACCGGCCGCACCCAGCGCCGTCTTCAGTTCACCACCGAACGCGGCGGTCTTGGCCTTCACGTCGTCGCCGGACAGGCCGGCGGCTTCGAACGACGCCACCGAGGCATCGCCCACGCGCACCTGCGCCAGCGTACCCGCCGGGGCGGATTCCACGCTGTACGGCACGCCGGCACGGGCGAGGGCGGCGGTGGCCTGGTCGCACGAACTGGTGAACTTGCGCGTGCCCGGGATCGGGTCGAACTGGAACGAGCAGGTGTCCTTGTCCGCGACCACCACGGCCGGCGAGTTGCGGCTGGCTTCTTCCACGCCCGGATTGGCGAAGTGGGTGATGCCCTTGAAGATCGGGAAGTAGGTGACCGCGGCCAGCAGGCAGCCCGCCATGATGATCTTCTTGCGACCGATGCGATCCGACAGCCAGCCGAAGAACAGGAAGAACGGCGTGGCGAGGAACAGCGCGGCGGCGATCAGCAGGTAGGCGACGGTGGAATCCACCTTCAGGATGCTCTGCAGGTAGAACAGCGCGTAGAACTGGCCGGCGTACCAGACGACGGCCTGGCCGGCGGTGGCGCCGAACAGCACCAGCAGCATCAGCTTCAGGTTGCCGCCCTTCAGCGAATCGCGGAACGGCGTCTTCGAGCCCTTGCCTTCGGCCTTCATCTGCTGGAACAGCGGGGATTCGCTCAACTGCAGGCGGATCCACACCGAAATGCCGAGCAGGATGATCGACGCCAGGAACGGAATGCGCCAACCCCAGGCTTCGAACGCCTCGGTGCCCAGCGACAGGCGGCAGGCCAGGATCACCAGCAGCGACAGGAACAGGCCCAGCGTCGCGGTGGTCTGGATGAAGGCCGTGTACAGGCCGCGCTTGCCGTCAGGCGCATGCTCGGCCACGTAGGTCGCCGCGCCGCCGTACTCGCCGCCCATCGCCAGGCCCTGTGCCAGGCGCAGCACGATCAGGATGACGGGCGCCGCCATGCCGATCGATGCGTAGTTGGGCAGCACGCCGACCAGGAAGGTCGAGATGCCCATGATCAGGATGGTGACCAGGAACGTGTACTTGCGGCCGATGCGGTCGCCCAGGCTGCCGAAGAACGCCGCGCCGAACGGACGGACGAAGAAGCCCGCCGCGAATGCCAGCAGCGCGAAGATCATGCCGGTGGTGGGATTGACGCCGCTGAAGAACTGCTTGGCGATGATCGCCGCCAGCGACCCGTAGAGATAGAAGTCGTACCACTCGAACACGGTGCCGAGGCTCGAGGCGAAGATGACCTTCTTGTGGCCCTTCGTCAGCTCGCCCTTCGACGAATGCTGCACGGACGTGGAACTCATGTGGATTCCCCTCAGAATGTGTACTTGACGGTGGTGTGCAGACGCTTCAGGTCGCCCTCGCGGTCATCCTCGAGCGAACGCTGCCCGTAGATGAGCTCCGCGCCGATATCCAGTTTCGGGAACGGCGAATAGATCAGGTTGGCGTGCATGGACTGCGTGCGCTCGGTGACGCCGAAGCCGGTCAGCGCGGCGTCGTTGTCGAAATGCGAGGCCGCATACATCAGGTTGGTGCGGATCTTCGGGCTGAACACGTGGCGCCAGGCGACGAAGCCGCCGTAGCCATCCAGTGCGCTGATGTCGCCATTGGCTTCGGTCACCACGTCGCTGCCGACGCCGAAGGCGAGGTAACGGCCGATGCCCTGGCCGGCATTCACCGCATAGCGGATGTCGTCGCTCTTGCCCAGGTTGAACTTGCCCGACACGCTGACGGACGCGCCGGTGTCGGTTTCGTCCAGCACCTTGAACTGGCGCACCATGCCGGCGACGGTGAAGTGACCCCAGTCGCCCTTGGTCAGCCAACGCGCGGTGACGTCGGGCATGGCGTTGTCCCCGCTGTTGAAGCGGGCACCGGTGCGGTACGGCGTGACGGTGGTCTGCGGGTTCTCGGCCGAGAACGACCACGGGCCCTTGGTGTAGCGGACCTGCGCCTGGCGCACGAACACCGTGCCATCGGTGGGACCGACGAAGTCGACGGCGTCCGGCAGCGCGGCCACGTCCATGAAGTTGGACCAGGTCTGGCCGGCCAGCCAGTTGTTCCAGCTGACGTACGCGTGGCGAAGGCTGACGGCGTAGGTGTTCGTCGCGGTCTCGTTGCCGGCCAGCGCATTGCTGCCGCCGCCGAAGAAGTCCATCTCGACGAAGCCCTTGAACTTGTCGCCGCTGTCGGTCACGTGGTCGGCGCTCAGCCAGAAACGCGAGAACTGCGCGTGGAAATCGGTATACGCATCGCCACCATCGGCGCCCGCACCTGCCACCGGAATCGTGCTGGGCACGTAGAACAGGCGCCCCGACGAGCCGTCCGCGATGCGGCCGTCGCTGGTATCGGTGGCCATCGCATCCATCTTGATGAAGCCGCCATAGGAGAACGTACTTCCCGGATTGGCGGCGGTCAGGATGGTGGTGCCCTGGATCGGCTGCTTGCCGGCGGGCAGGGCGGCGGGTGCGGCGGCCTGCTTGGCCTGCACCTGCGTCACCTGCTCCTGCGTGGTGGCGATCTGGGTCTGCTGTTGCTGCTGCGCGGACAGCAGCAGTTGCACCTGCCGCTCAAGATCGGCGACGCGCGCCTCCAGCGCTTTTTCCTTGGCGGTCTGTGCGAACGCCATCCCCGGCGCGATCAAGGCGACGAACAGCGCGGCAGCCAGCGGCCGTCGCGCGATTGCGGAACGTTGGGTCATAACCCCTCCCGAAAGGTTGATGGCCGCGTTGCGCGGCTGGAGGGAGACTTGCCCCTGCGTGCCGGCACCGCCTATTCGCCATTAGTCGTAACGGCAGTGCAGCAAACACAAAGCCCTACAAAAACAGGGGTGCGACGTTCCGTCGCGGCGCGCGCCGCGCGCGCTTTACGACCATCGTCTAATCGCGATGCTGCAATGCCGCACGCCGGTATGCGTCAAACTCGAACCCCCGGATGCGCCGGCGCCGTTACCCTGGAGGCGCGCCGTCCGCCCTGCTTGCTTCAGAATCGACGCATTACTTGAACGTCCCGGGAGGACCTCATGACTGACCTGTATCCGGTCAAGCCGGAATTCGCCGCCAAGGCCCGCATCACGCGCGAGCAGTACCAGCGCGACTACCAGGCCTCGATCGACGACCCCGATGCGTTCTGGGGCAAGGCTGCCGAACGCCTCGACTGGTTCAAGAAGCCGACCCAGATCAAGGACGTCAACTACGCGCTGGATGACTTCCACATCCGCTGGTTCGCCGACGGCGAGCTCAACGCGAGCGTCAACTGCCTGGACCGCCAGCTGGCCGGACGCGGCGACAAGGTCGCGTTGTTGTTCGAACCCGATGGCCCGGATTCGCCGTCGTATGGCGTGACCTATCGCGAGTTGTACGAGCGCACCTGCAAGCTGGCCAACGCGCTGCGCGCACTGGGCGTGCAGAAGGGTGACCGGGTCACCATCTACCTGCCGATGATCCCCGATGCGGCCGTCGCCATGCTGGCTTGCGCACGCATCGGCGCCATCCACTCGGTGGTGTTCGGCGGCTTCGCGCCGAACTCGATCGCCGACCGCGTGTCCGACTGCGCCAGCAAGCTGATCATCACCGCCGACGAAGGCCTGCGCGGTGGCAAGAAGGTGCCGCTGAAGGCGAACGTGGATGCCGCATTGAAGCTGCCGGGCACGAACTCCGTAGAGACCGTGCTGGTGGTTCGCCACACCGGCGGCGCGGTGGACATGCAGATGCCGCGCGACCGCTGGTTCGACGCCGTCGTCGATGCGCAGCCGGCCGAGTGCGAGCCCGAGCGCATGAACGCCGAGGATCCGCTCTTCATCCTCTACACCTCCGGCTCCACCGGCAAGCCGAAGGGCGTGCTGCACACCACCGGCGGTTACCTGCTGTACGCGGCCTACACGCACGAGGCCGTGTTCGACCTGCGCGAAGACGACATCTACTGGTGCACCGCCGACGTGGGCTGGGTCACCGGCCACAGCTACATCGTCTATGGCCCGCTGGCCAACGGCGCCACCGCGGTGATGTTCGAGGGCGTCCCCAACTACCCCAGCGTGTCGCGCTTCTGGGAAGTGATCGACAAGCACAAGGTCACCATCTTCTATACCGCGCCCACCGCGATCCGCGCGCTGATGCGCGAAGGCGAAGCACCGGTGAAGAAGACCTCGCGTGCCTCGCTGCGCCTGCTCGGCAGCGTCGGCGAGCCGATCAATCCGGAAGCCTGGCGCTGGTACTACGACGTGGTCGGCGACGCGCGCTGCCCCATCGTCGACACGTGGTGGCAGACCGAGACCGGCGGCATCCTCATCACGCCGCTGGCCGGTGCCATCGATCTCAAGCCAGGCTCGGCGACGCTGCCCTTCTATGGGGTACGCCCAGCGCTGGTCGACGCCAACGGCGAGCAGCTCGACGACGCGACCGAAGGCAACCTGGTGCTGCTCGATTCCTGGCCGGGCCAGATGCGCACCGTGTACGGCGACCACCAGCGCTTCATCGACACCTACTTCCGCACGTATCCGGGCACCTATTTCACCGGCGACGGCTGCCGTCGCGACGCCGACGGGTATTACTGGATCACCGGCCGCGTCGACGACGTCATCAACGTGTCGGGCCATCGCATCGGCACCGCCGAAGTGGAAAGCGCGCTGGTCGCGCATCCGAAGGTGGCCGAAGCGGCCGTCGTTGGCTTCCCGCACGACATCAAGGGCCAGGGCATCTACGCCTACGTCACCCTGAAGGCCGGCGAAGCGCAGAGCGACGAACTGCTGAGAGAACTGGTGGCCTGGGTGCGCAAGGAGATCGGGCCGATCGCCACGCCGGATCACCTGCAGTGGGCGCCGGGCCTGCCGAAGACGCGTTCGGGCAAGATCATGCGCCGCATCCTGCGCAAGATCGCCGAGAACGCACCCGAGCAGTTGGGCGACACCTCGACACTGGCCGACCCGTCGGTCGTCGAATCGCTGGTCGCCGAACGCAAGGTGAAGTAACCGGCTGCTGGGGAGGGCAGACGGGCTACACGGGGCGGGACACGCCGCCCTGTGCACGCAAACGCATCAAGGATTACCCTTTCCCATCACGATGGATCGCACCGCCATGCCCACCCTGTTGATCGCCGACGACCACCCGCTGTTCCGCGAAGCCCTCCGCGGCGCGGTACAGCGCGTAATGCCCGGCGTGAAGCTGCATGAAGCCGACAGCGTCGACGCGCTGTACGTGCTGGTCGACGCGCATCCCGACGCCGACCTGCTGCTGATGGACCTCAACATGCCCGGTGCGCATGGCTTCAACGCGCTGGTGCACCTGCGCGCGCTGCATCCGCAGCTGCCGGTCGTCATCGTGTCCGCGCGCGAAGAGCCGGCGGTGATGCGCCGCGCGCTCGACCACGGTGCGCTGGGTTTCATTCCCAAGTCGGCCGATTCCGACACCATCGGCCAGGCCATCGGGGCGGTGCTCGATGGCGAACGCTGGGTGCCCGAAGAAGCGCACAACGCGCCCGCCACCAGCCGCGACGAGCAGGAAACGGCACAGCGCCTGCGCGACCTGACCCCGCAGCAGTTCAAGGTGCTGCAGATGCTCGGCGCCGGCCGGCTCAACAAGCAGATCGCCTACGACCTGGGCGTGTCCGAAGCCACCATCAAGGCCCACGTCACCGCCATCCTGCGCAAGCTGCACGTCACCAACCGCACCCAGGCCGTGCTCGCCGCCGGTCGCCTGGCGGTGGATCCGGACGGCATCGTGCTGCCGCCGGAAGAGACGGAATAGGGCGCGCCGCGCTCGTTGCGCCGATCCGCGCCAGGCTATCGACGCGGCGCTACCGACATGCCGAACAGTCGCATCACCGTTCCAGTCAACAGCGCGCCGACGATGGCGCACGGCGTGCCCCATAGCAGTACCGCCACGTAGATCATCGACGCACCGCCGCCTTGATAGGGACGCACGCAATCGGTGTAGTAGGCGAACACCAGCCACGGCGCGAACAGCAGGCAGGCGCCGGCGGCCCGCAACGGGTTGGCGGTGAACAGCGATATCACCGCCGGTAGCAACGGCACCAGAAGAAACATGCCCAGCACCTGCAGGAACGTCAGCAGCGTATGGTCGTAGCAGCCGGCGCTGTTGAAGGCCTGCAAGGCGATGACGAGTGCGATGGCAGCGATACCGCCGATCAGTGCGTGCTTGCGGGATATCCTCATGTACGTCAGCTCCCTACCGGAGACGTGGTCGAAAAGTGGAGTGCATCGAGTCTGCCACGATCCTGCGGCGCGGCTACTTGCCCCAGCGCGGCGGCTCGCCCTTCAGCCAACAGATCGCGATCAGCGCCAGCAGCACGGCCCACGTGCCGATCATGAAGGGGACGACGTGCCGGTCGGGTGGAAACAACAGGAAGACAGAGACCAGCAGCGCCAGGGACACACCATAGACCAGCCACCCCTGCCATCGGATCGGCAAGGCCCAACCCCAGCCGGACCGTTTCGCCCGGAACCAATAGTCGTCCTTCTGCATGCAAGCTCCTGATGGCATATCCGAAGTTCTTCAGCACAGCATGCATGATCTGATGCATCGTGCGTGCGGCTTCGAGAACGATCACCGCCAGTGGCTCTGGTTTGCCGTACTCAGCAGTCTGCGCGGCTCGTGTGCTACCGGCCCACCTTCTTCCTCAATCGACAAGGCTGCCCGGTGTGATGGCGAACGCCTTGTGTCTCTCCGCGACGCGGATCCGGTTCGCCTGAACTGTCAGGCTCGACTGGGATCTGTTGGCTCAAGCGAGCGACGGAGGCTTTGAAGGCATCGCTGTAGCGATGAATGGTTCTGGGGTCTGGCTTTGGCATTGGGACACTCCTGAGGGTTAGGTCAAGGTGTCCACTAAACCGTAGGAACTACCGATTCGGCTGGAATGAATTGTTAGGTGCCGGCTACTGAGCTTGGACCAGCACGCTCCGCAAGTTTGGCGTACGACCGGAACAGAAGAATCGTACCAGTCAAGCCGAGCGCGGCACCCGAAAAAACCAGCAAAGTAGAACCGCCAACTAACGCCCAGTACGCCGTCTCTCCGAGCTGCAGCACATAGAGAGGAATGGAAGCAGCGCAGTAAAGCACGCCAAGTGCGCTGCCAGCAGCCAGCCAGCGAAATGACGGATGCCCGTGTCGCCGGAGTGCACGAGCCTGAAGCCAAAGCATTGATGATTGAACGATAAGGACGAACGCGGAGGTGAGCGCGCCTATCAGTGCAGAAAATTCCATTTGCCGTGCCCTCCCCAAGGCACCTAACGCCTGAATTAAGCCGACCCGCGAAGCGGGTTCGGCTTGAATGAATTGTTAGGTGTTCATGATCAACCAAGTCGACGACACATTTGTTCAAAAGCTCTGCTCAGAGCTTCGGGTTCTGCTTGAGGCAGAGCTAGCTCGAGGCAATCGCGTCAATGAGGCCAATGCATCCTGGGGACTCGGCGGCGGCACTGTTTGGCTTCTTCGTCGTGCTGTCGACCATGCATTGCCGACTGGTGTCGAGTTCCGGTTACTGAATGATCCGCACTATGGGCATGCGGAGTACATTTGTCGTGCGCATGGGCAGGTATTGGTCTCCGGACTGAGCACCTAACAATTCATTCAAGCCGAACCCGCTTCGCGGGTCGGCTTAATTCCGGTGTTAGCGCCCATACCGGAATGCCTCCCTGAAGCGCCCCTCGTACTCCTTTGCCGGATATGCATAGAACTTGCCACGCCACGCAGCGACGACAACCCGTTGGCCAAGGTCAATTGGAGCGGAACAGGGCGACTGCGCTTTGATGCTTTTGTCAGCCCGACCTTTGAGGGTCTCTGACGGAGTTACGTAGACGAAGAGGTCAAAATTTGGCTTTACGGATTGAAGCCTAGTTGCTTCTCCAATAAAGATAGTCTCGGCACGCCTAGCCTCTGTAACGCCCACAAGCGCGGGAGTGCATGCCAACACTGCACCCGGCGTAACGAATAAGCCAACAATGAGCGCGAAAGATACTGATTTCATGGGCCCTAACACCGGAATTAAGCCGACCCGCGAAGCGGGTTCGGCTTGAATGAATTGTTAGCTGGCCAGCCTAGAAGCCCAGCCATGATTTATCTTCGATGATGCTGGAAGCATCCGCCAGCTTTGGGTCTGCGGATCTGATAGCTGCAAAGAAATCGGAAGGATTTGGAAATCGTGCAAGTTCGCGGCGAGCATCGTCTATCAGGACGAGATCAGGCACTGGCCTGCTTACATCCAGGCAAAGGATGTCGTGGAAATCACCGCCAACGGGGATGAAGTTGTTGGGAATGTCCCAGTCTCTGAGGATGGCAAACGCACTGGCAATCTCCTCCGCACGGAACATGGGCCACGGCAATCTGACCTGTCCGTTGGTTAGCGAAAGTTCCAGTCCAGCAGGCAAGGCCAGTAAGTCATCTAGGAACGGAGGTGGTGTGGCTTCCCACAGCTTGAATGCAGCGAAATAGTCCATGGCCAGCTAACACCAGAATTAAGCCGACCCGCGAAGCGGGTTCGGCTTGAATGAATTATTAGGCGGCATTACCCGACCTCATAGCCAGGGGGATTGTCGCCGTGCCATGCAATAGACTCCCGGAAGACGTCCTCAAGCGAAAGATACCAAGAACTGTCCATGCCCATTGATTGATCCGGGCCATGCCAGAACATGCCCCAGGGGTATGAGGGTCCAAATCCATGCTCAGAATAGGCGAATGCCAGATTTGTCTCTGGGTCGTAAGCGACAATCCAGCAGGGATAGGTCTGACCTGGCTCACCGTAGTCCCAGCCAACCGGCTCTGAGCGTACAGGTACAAGTAGTTCTCTAATACGAGCAACAAGGTGTGGCTGAGCAATGCGCGCCAACTCGCGATCAAGAAGTGCTTCAACGTTTGCGATAGAGATTGGCATGCCGCCTAACACCAGAATTAAGCCGACCCGCGAAGCGGGTTCGGCTTGAATGAATTGTTAGCTGCCATTGCTGCTTACCGGAACGAGGACCGCTTTGCGCCGCAGCACGAGCGCAGAGGCGATCTGAGCAATGCCTACGATTGCGGCGAACGATGCCACAGCACCGAGCGTGTCCATTGGGATGCGGTGCGTACCCAGCATTGTCATGGCAATTCTAATAACAAGTCCAACGACGGCGATGCTAGCGACCATCGCTGCTACGGACCACGCCTGAGACCTACCGGAAAATTCCGAAACTCCAGAACACAAGCTGCACACGAACTCATGCCGGACGAGCCTCAGCCCTGGCAAGAAGCGGAAGAGCCCCAAGCTCGGGGTCTTTCCGCAGTGAGGACACGTGAAGCTAGGCATGGCAGCTAACACCAGAATTAAGCCGACCCGCGAAGCGGGTTCGGCTTGAATGAATTGTTAGGCCCACAACCAGGAAACGCGGGTTATGGGCCGTACTGAACGACCTCAACGCTACTCAGGCCGCCATCTTTAAAGTACAGACGCATCTCAGCGTCATCGTCAGCTTGGCAAATTGGTAGAACAACTCGGCCCTTGTCTAAGGGGCCTGGAACAAAATGTAGTAGTGCCGCTACCTGCTCCAGAGGCAATCCTGCTTTTAAGCCGAATGGGAGCTTCGCGCCGGGGCCAGTGCTTGCGATTCGTTCAATGCCTCGTAGCTCGTCTACATCCAGCTCGATCTGTGCGTATCTCAGCGTGCGCCCTGTATAGACGCCGCCATCATCCTCTCCCTGGTATGTGCCAGTGGCCTTGGGCTTGCCAAGCTTTGCGGCAGCCGAGGCTCGAGTGTCCGAAAGGCTAATGCCGCCAATCGAGAGGCCGATCGAGGGTGCGCAAGCGTGAGGGGCCTCGGCGGCGTGCGCGTTGAGCGCGAAGAGAAGGGGGATGAGCTTGCCGATCAGCCTCATTGTGGGCCTAACACCTGAATTAAGCCGACCCGCGAAGCGGGTTCGGCTTGAATGAATTGTTAGGCACCACCCCTGACCTAGAAGCGCTGCCCTTTGTATGGCTTGGCGATAACCTGCCAGTCGTCCTGATACACAACTGTACCTGGGTCTGAGGTCCGCAACACATCGACATGGTGCCCGTGCAAGTCCAGCAAGGTCTTTAACTGCCACATCCGTCGAATCGCCTCATCCGCCGCCGGCTTAAACCAGGAAATGGCACGCCGATGCTCTGGGTCCGTCAGCGCCCGCGGAACAGGAAGATGATCGTTGAACCAAGCCAAGGATGTGCGGAGGTCCTCATGCTCTTGGACCGACAGATCGCCATCGTCGCGAAGCGTGTGTGCGGCAACGAGCACTCCCCCGGCACGACCTGAATCCGAGTCAGTAGCAAGAGTGGCAAATCGGATGAGCACAGATGCCTTTGTGGTGCCTAACACCAGAATTAAGCCGACCCGCGAAGCGGGTTCGGCTTGAATGAATTGTTAGGCATGCTGCACTGAATGTCACCGGGTGCGAAGCAGGCCGCCAAGGACCCCAAGTACGGGTCTCCTCCGGCCTCAGTGATCGCCCAGTGCCAGTCAACTATGGGCGTATCCGTGGGCAGCCGAATCTCGACATTGTTGTTGAACTTGAGCAACAAGGACGAATCCGGAAGAACCTCCACGGCAGAAACCTCCGCACCCAAGCAAGCGGCTACAACAACACTCTTGGCGATGTACTCCGGATTGGCTGTGAACCGAGCTGGCGCGTAGCCCTCAAGAAACCTTGAATTGATCACGGCCTCGTCACCGGAGAGGATTTCGCGGGAGGACAGCACAAAGCTGTCGAAGTAGAAGTCGAAGCCGTCGCTCACTGCAAAGCGCGAATAGAACGCACCGACCAAGGCGCTCTGGATACTCTCAGCTTGCGTCGCTGTCTGTTGCATGCCTAACACCGGAATTAAGCCGACCCGCGAAGCGGGTTCGGCTTGAATGAATTGTTAGGGCTCATGAACCGATGTGTCCAGTAGAACGCCAGACCGGATATCGCCCCAGCAAAAATGGCCATGAGCAGAAAGGTGAACGCGAGGGCGACCCCATCAGGCTCACGGATGAGTGCTGAGACAAAAGATATCAGTGGGATTGGGCTGGCAGCAATGGCTCCAGCTATCAGAGCTGGAACCGCTCTAAACATGCGCTTATGAACTAGGAAAAGGCCAATTGGCAGTCCGACGATCATGACGTAAGGGATGCAGACGACAAATGCAACAAAGGCAGTGAAACCGAGATCTATACGGTCAGCGGGGACATTGAGCCACATAAGCCAAGCGGTAAGTGTGGCCGTGATAGCGGCGGTCCCTGCACAGATTATGGTTGCTAACGGTAGCGCCAATGCCTGTCTCATGAGCCCTAACGCCAGAATTAAGCCGACCCGCGAAGCGGGTTCGGCTTGAATGAATTGTTAGGCTGCACCCGGGGTGAGCCCAAGTTGGTGAGACCAACCATGCCTTTGGTTGCGGAGCAAGGTGTCGAAATACCAGATGAAGACTGACGCGGCATCCTGGAAGGCCCCCTCGCTCGGAGTAGCCGATTTTCCGGTGAGGATGGATGTCGACTCCTCTAGCCAGGGACTTGTGTCATCAGCTGCGAGTCCCAAGCGTACAGCAGCTTGCTCAATCTCAGATGGGATGGGGGCGTCGGGCCACTCACAATTCATCTCAAGCAAGTATCCGAGATACTCGGGTATCACTAAATCGGGGAGAGTGCGGCCAGTTGTCTTGTCTTGCCGCAGGTTATGGAGAGCGTCCCTGAATGGCTTGAGCGAGACAGCTTGGCCCGGCGGGTCCGTTAGGCTCGGGTCGCGCAGCGCGTCCCGCGCTTGCTGTATCCAGTAATTCCGGTCGTGCCGCCCATCTCGTTGCACAAGGTGTGAGGCCGCGTAGTCCGCGGCAGCCTCGTCGCTAGTAAACAGTGATGTAAGAACGCGATCCGAAGTGAAATTGTAAGCAAAGAAGTACTGCTTACCATCAACAGAGATTGGTTCTAACCCGCCGACTCTCATTGTTCCCTCCGGAAATGCATCGACATCCGAGTCGCAGCCCAAGGCTGCTGCGATCACGACAGTAAGAATGGCTAGTCTTGCGATGATCTTCATGTGCAGCCTAACACCGGAATTAAGCCGACCCGCGAAGCGGGTTCGGCTTGAATGAATTGTTAGGCATCTAGCCGACGAGCTCAAACTGTCCCTGAGGAATGCACAAGGTATGCGACTCGTGCTGGCCAGGCCCACGGTTGAACCACTTTGTCACTGTTGCCAGGCCGGAAGAGGATATCTCCTCTACGGGAAATGTCTCACCAATCATGGATTTAATGTCCTCGATCTCATTGGGCTCAAGGAAGTCGAACAGCTCCATCTGCAGGTCGACGACTCTGACGAGGTTGCCGATACGTATGGTTTTTCCGTTTGCGTCGGTCGTTGTGATGTCTTCCATAGATGCCTAACACCGGAATTAAGCCGACCCGCGAAGCGGGTTCGGCTTGAATGAATTGTTAGGCGCTGCCACGCTGCTGTTGAGTCGCAAAGGCTAGTCCTCGACGTTGTGTCTTGCCGGTAATCAGGTTGAGCTCTGAGGTGGAGTCATGGTGCGCGATGGTGGCCGCTAGAGGAAAGCCCTGTCCTCCGACCTTTTGCCAGCAGGAGAAGAACCAATCTAAGAGCTCTGTAGTAGCGATATGCCAAGGATCGCTATCAGGGCTCTCAGACTCTAGTTGGTCCTCGAGGTCTGCTGGATAGACGCAGTCAATATTAATTAGGGCCGAATCAACCGGGCTTGGATATGTGGCTTGTCCGTCAACATAGACAAAGAACTCACAGTTTTTTTCATCAAGGAAAAAAGCCCGTACCGGGAACTCCGAGGTGAACCCATCACTGAAGATTTCAAAATCTAGCGCGACGACCTGATCCGGGTACTTATGCGTGACAAGGGAGCTCAGGACTGGAATGAGTAACGTATCGAGCTGCGAAAGACTCGAGCGAACTTGTAGTTGAAATGTCTGTTCAGAAATGGACATTGATAAAGCGCCTAACACCAGAATTAAGCCGACCCGCGAAGCGGGTTCGGCTTGAATGAATTGTTAGGCGTTATGGCCGACCGGCCCCAACACCCGCTCTGCAACACTAAGGAAGTCCGAAAGTTGAGCTGGATCCCCGCTACCGCCATCGCCCCAGACGGTCAAAGAAAGGTCTCCAAGCAAGTCCAGCGTGCTGCTCTCGCCGCGAGCATTGTATTGCTCGACAAATTGAATAAGCAGCATGTACGCCTGTTCTAGAGTGAGGGTACGCTGAAACTCCGGGTCGCTAAGCTTACGCATGCGAGGCTGCTTCTCCATGACGCCTAACGCCTGAGTTAAGCCGACCCGCGAAGCGGGTTCGGCTTGAATGAATTGTTAGGGCGCATCCGCGTGACCAAGCGACGTGCCGTCTTGGACGTAGTAGATGGTTTGGACGCCCTCGTACAAATCCCTAATCTCAAACGACAGCTTGTGCGTGCAGAGGCACGTTGCGGCAGCTTCAGAAGGAGATTTTGTCGATAAGGAAACCGTCGCTGCGCTGCGCCACACCCTTAGCTCAGGTTTGTCCGGGACATGAGCGCAATTTAGCTCTGCCGTAACGTCCAAGGTGACCATGTCGCCGACGCGGCTTGCCTGCACAACAGCAGCCTTGTCCTCAGGGATCTCGCTCTCACAGGTTTCTACATCCGACTTGAGCGAAATCTCTCCGGCCAAGACACTGATCGGAGCAAGTGATGCTGAGAAGGCGATGGCTCCGATTGCTATAAGTTTCATATGCGCCCTAACACCTGAATTAAGCCGACCCGCGAAGCGGGTTCGGCTTGAATGAATTGTTAGCGGGCAAAGACGCGCCAATGCAGCACCTGCTGCCCGCCTTGTTGTACTGCTACCGCTGCAATGATCGGCACCGAGCCGGTCGCCGCGGTGGGACTGGGGCAACTGTAGTAGTTATAACCGGCCCCTAGCTCGGGCATCCAATCCCGGGAGAATGCTGGCTCAGAGAACTCACCTGCATCTGCATCCCGACACGAAGTAGGGGGCCTCCAATTGAGCCCGACGGGAAGAGTGAACAAGAGAGCGCTCTCGTTTGTATCGACGCTGTGTACTTCCCGGAGGTCCCTAGCCTCGAGCGGCACCCAGGCGGGAATCCACCCGCGCTGTACAGCGCCAGCGGCCACTGCCTCGGCTTGTGTGGCGTAGGACGCGTCCAGTACATCATTGGTGCAGCCTGAGAGAATTGCGGCCGCTGCACACACTGCTAGTCGAGGGAGTCTGCCCATTGCCCGCTAACACCAGAATTAAGCCGACCCGCGAAGCGGGTTCGGCTTGAATGAATTGTTAGGTGCCCATTGTGAAGAAGACAAATCCAGCATCGAGAGCTCTCTCCGTGTCCATGGGAACTTCGTCAATGTCCTCAAAGTACACCTTTGCGTCTTGGCTCCGGTACTCCGGTGGAAGCTCAAGGCTCGCATCACTGCGTAGGAGCTCAAGAACCGCCAACTCAGCCTGCTCTGGTGTATCCGCCTCTACGAACCGCGTAGTGTAGAACCCAACCAAATCCTCTTGATCTAGAAGCTTGCCAGGAAAGTTCTCGCCACAGATTGAGCAACGGAAGAGTGGCATGGGCACCTAACACCAGAATTAAGCCGACCCGCGAAGCGGGTTCGGCTTGAATGAATTGTTATGCCCCATTTGCGGTGGCCCTTTTAGAGCGCCATGCAGCCAAGGCTTGAATGACGTGCTGCAGCCTAGCGACCTGCTCCTGGGAGAGTGGCGCACGCTTGGCCCTGCGGAGTATGGACTCAAACATATAGCCAGACCGGAAGAAATAGGGACGAAGCTCAAGGAAGCAGATGGCAGCCTCCATAGACTCTGGGTCACCAGCCACGATGCGGCCCAGCGCCCCCTCAAAGCCGCCGGGGAATGCCAGTTCGTTGTATCTGGAGTGGAAGATCTCGCAGGCGCACTCCCACTCGTGGCGTTTGTCAGGGCTGCGATCCCGCTGCGCGAATGTCTCGTGCACGCGCGCGTGCAACCGCGCGACCTCCTCGGCGTTTGATTGAATCAACAGTTTGAGGCGGTCTGAGGAATGGGGCATAACACCAGAATTAAGCCGACCCGCGAAGCGGGTTCGGCTTGAATGAATTGTTAGGTGCCATGGCCGAGATCACTGAGCGGAGATCCTCCACAGCACGTTGTCGAATCTTGGGAGACTTTATATGGCCTGGCAAGCGGCTAAGCCAATGACTGTTGGGCCCATGCCCGCCACCACGAACAGCGGATAGGCGGCGCGACGTAGGAAGGGGCTTGCGCCCAAGGACATCTACACACTCGGCAAGCTGTGCGGCGGAAGAGAAGCGGAAAGTGAAGCCCTGTGACTCGATGCAAAGTACAGGATAGCCGCTGCGGCCCTCGGCCCTAGGTGCCGGTGGGCTGTATGACTCGGACGCGCGCCATGCGGCACCGTCTAGTTCCAGGTGAACCCAGTAGGCCATCGGCTCGTCGCGCCAGTCCTGGGTGTGCTCAATCCAGTTGCGGGCAACCTTTCCCATGGCACCTAACACCGGAATTAAGCCGACTTGGCCGCGTCAGCGGACAAGTTCGGCTTGAATGAATTGTTAGGCCGCAGTGTTGCGCAGCCGACGACGAAGAGCTAGTCCCGCAACAAGGATCGCCAACCCGACAGTCGCGAGAGCGTACGGAAGGTAACCAGCACTTTGCGACACCGTCGGAACGGCACGCCAAGACTGAGAGTGAGCCTGGCCGTCGGAGGGGAGCACGAAATCAACGGGAAGCAGACCTAGGATCCAAGCCAGCGCGTAGACAAGAACGGCTATGCCGAAGGTTATAGAGGAGTTTGCCACGATGCTCTTCATGCGGCCTAACACCAGAATTAAGCCGACCCGCGAAGCGGGTTCGGCTTGAATGAATTGTTAGCGCCCATGACAGGGAACTGCGTGCGTGGTCTCAATATAGCCAATTTCACTGCGGTAGTTGCCCAGCCCGACTCGGTCCGGTCCAAATGCAATGAACTTGCCAGATACTGCAATGCAATGGGTGGCGGAGTTGCGCAATTTGGCCACGAGCGTAACTGGGGCAACGACGTCGAGGCAGCTGCCTGTCGGGTCGCCGGCGTGACCGGCTGGACAGAGGTATAGAAGCGACTCTCCGAGGTCACTGAAGATCGGTGTGCCGGAAATCTGCAAGGTGCTGTCGTCACGCGCGCTTAAATCTGTATCCAATGAGGCTGGCGCGTAGCTGGTACATCCGGCTGGCAACATCAGTAGCAGAAGAGCTCGCTTCATGGGCGCTAACACCGGAATTAAGCCGACCCGCGAAGCGGGTTCGGCTTGAATGAATTGTTAGGCCAATGCTCGCAGTCTTGAAACCGCAAAGCGATCAGCCACGTAAGCGCCCCAGAGCAAGCCGACAACAAGAGTAAGCAAAGCTAGCGACAGGTACAGCGGAAGCACAAGACCCTCTGGAGAAAGGCTGTCTCCTGGCTGGGCTCCTTCGAACAAGATGAAGTACAGGCTCGCGATCGGAGGGAGGGACAGAACAATTGCCGCCATTGCCATGATGATCGTGGCCAAACGAGTCAAGTAAAGAAAGAGTCTCTTCATTGGCCTAACACCAGAATTAAGCCGACCCGCGAAGCGGGTTCGGCTTGAATGAATTGTTAGGGCGCATACCGAGGAGCGTCCAAGATATGGTCTGCGTAGAGTCGCTCAAGCTCGTACATGCGGTCCTCTACTGGCCCAAACATCAAGTCTGACTTGCTGATGCCGAAGGAGGGGCGATATGAGTCTGCCAAAGTGCCAGCATTGGCCCGGTTGAGCCACTCCCGAACGTTACGAAGCGCAATCTCGGCGTTGAAGTAGCGTGAGTCGCCTGTGCTTACGGCAACCTCCAGCTCCTGTACGACCTCAGTCGCCAATGCTCTAAACCGCTCGATTGCGATGTCCTGTCTCATGCGCCCTAACACCGGAATTAAGCCGACCCGCGAAGCGGGTTCGGCTTGAATGAATTGTTAGGCTGCAGCGCGATGTAACGTTGCAACCAGCTCGCCAGCAGATTGCCTCGTGAGTGGGCGGGTGATCAAGGGGTTGGCTAGCTCCCAGATTGCCTCAGCGACCGGCGAGGGCTGGGGAAAGCCGATGTCCTCACGGCACTCAATAGCATTGGCCCAGGCCTCTACGTCAGCATCTGAAATATCACCCGCTAGGAACCGACCGAGAATGGCCGAGATGTGCCCCGACTCCAAGGTGACCAACTCCTCCTCCGAGTCCCAGGAAAAGGCCGATAGATCATGGGTCACGTCAGCGAGAGGGCGGCTGAAGTGAAGAAGGTCTTCTAGGTGGGATGTGCGCGTCTCTGTCACTGCGGCCTAACGCCCGAATTAAGCCGACCCGCGAAGCGGGTTCGGCTTGAATGAATTGTTAGGGCCCATCAGCTGACACTCCAGTCCAGCTGTAAGTATGCCCTCTGGGTGGGCGAGGTAATCCACATCTCTAGGTCCTCGAACCAGCCGTTGCGCTCAGTTATTTGAGTATGAATAGAGCAGTCAGGGAACGTCTCCCGTATGAGGTTGAAGAGAGACTCAACAACGGGAATAGCATCCCTTGGGTTTTGCCTGGCGGTGTCTCCGAAGGTGCAAGCGAAATACTCCAGGAGCCGATCGTCCGGCTCCGGCTTGTCGGAATCCGGGAGGCGATCAACTGAGTCGCCAAAATATGTGCGGGACAATTGCAGCCCGCCATAAGGGAATGTCATTCGAGAGACGGAAGACAATCCCTCGATGAATCCCTGTAGACGCGGTGGAAGTCTTTCCATGGGCCCTAACACCAGAATTAAGCCGACCCGCGAAGCGGGTTCGGCTTGAATGAATTGTTAGGCGGCAAGCATGCCATAGCGAATCCACCGCACAAGTGCTAGAGCCCACAGAAGCAGAAGGGGCGACGACGCCAGCAGACCAAGAACGCTCTCTCCCAGTCTCCGGCTCTCGAAGAGGTTGCGAACTCCAAGTCTGGCTCCGATCGCGGGCCCAACGAAGGTGAGGGGAACAATAGTGCTTGCTAGCAAGTCGCTGGCTGTGCTGCCGGGAATCAGGTCACCTCGAAGCACGGCGTCTTGCGCAAGCAGTGAGGCAATCGCTGCTGTGTAACCAAGAGCAACGAAGAAGATCGGCGATGAGAAGAGCCTCCGTAGGATATGGGGAAGGTTCATTGCCGCCTAACACCTTGAGTTAAGCCGACCCGCGAAGCGGGTTCGGCTTGAACGAATAGTTATGCGCCAAGGTAAGCCCGAAGCCTGCGGCCTGCAACGGGCCCGCAGCATCCGGGAGCAGGAAATCACTCGCCGCCAGCCCGTAGCAGGGTGGGGCCCGTCAAGACCGAAGCCGAGAGCGACGCCGGTCCGCAAGCCGGGAGATCGTCCGGAGGCCGCGCGACGCGAGAACGATGCGTCCGAAGCCGATTGAAGCGAAGCCAGAAGAACAAGCCCGGCTGTCTTGTATCAACAATCGATCAGCACCGAAGCCGCGGCCACCGCGTGACCGACTGGCAACCGAAGCCGACAACGACCAAAGCCCCACCCACGTATAACACCTAGTAGACCCCATTCCGGGGTAATAGCGCCGAGTATTCAGCCAAGCGGAATGGTCGTCAACGAGGGCTGGGGTTTGCCGGACAAGCGCTTCGCCGCCTTTGCAGCGAGAACCGCATCCCTGAGGCACCCGTGTTATCAGGCAGAAGCGAGGAGGTTCGGGATTATCAGGGCCTCCATCTGGTGATAGCAGGCTGGATGAATGCATGAGGCGACCGGCGGGGGACGGTGTAGATCGCGTGCTGACTGTCATCCGTGCGTTCCACGTGTCGATTCATGGTCACCATTCGCATGAGTCGATTCAGTTATCGGGCGAGGGCGGTGCATCCGGTACGTGGTGGGCGGCGAGGAAGGCGCGCAGGGAGGCGGGCTTCACGGGTTTGGTCAGCAGGCGGTAGCCGCGTTCGCGGGCTTCGCGCTTGAGTTCGTCGCGGCCGTCGGCGGTGAGCAGGGCGCCGGCGATGGGGCCGGGGCTGGCGGCGCGCAGGGCGTCGAGGGTGGCTAGGCCGTCGAGGCGGTCGTGCAGGTGGTAGTCCACCAGCATCACGGTCGGGCCTTCGGCGATCTTCTGCAAGGCTTCGTCGACGGTCGTTGCGGTGATGACCTCTGCCTGCCAGCGGCCGAGCAGGGCCTGCATGCCGTCGATGATCTCGCGGTCGTTGTCGACGCAGAGCACGCGCAGTCCGGCGAGCGAATCGCTGCCCAAGGCAGCGCGTCGTGTGCTGCGACGTTCGACGACGTGCGCGCCGCGGGGGACGATGATCGAGAACATGCTGCCGCGATCCACGGTGCTGCGCGCGTCCAGTTCGTGCTGCAGCAGGCGTGAGATGCGCTGGCAGATCGACAGGCCCAGTCCCAGTCCGCGCTCACCCCAGTCGAAGGGTTGCTGGTAGCGGTGGAACTCGTCGTAGATCTGCCGCATGTGGTTCTCGGGGATGCCGGGTCCCGTGTCCCACACCTGCAACGCGATGCGGTCGCCACGAGCGCGCATGCCGATAACGATGCGGCCAGCACGGGTATAGCGCAGGGCGTTGGCGAGGAAATTCTGCAGCACGCGGCGCAACAGGCGTCGGTCGCTGCGCACGGGAATCGCGCGCGCGTGGACGCGGAGCGCCAGTCCGCGCCCGGCGGCGACCGGGGCGTACTGCGCCGCGAGTTCACGCAGCAGTTCGCCGGCGTCGAAATCGGTGATCTGCGTGTGCAGGCCGCCGGCATCGAGGCGGGAGACATCCAGCAGGCCATCCAGCAGTTCCTCGGCGGCGCGCAGCGATGCATCCACGCGCTCGGCCAGGTGCTGCCGCTCCTGTGCCTGCGCGTCGCTGCCCTGTTCGCTGTCGCGCAGGGCGCTGACGAACAGGCGCGCGGCGTTCAGCGGTTGCAGCACGTCGTGGCTGATCGCGGCCAGGAAGCGCGTGCGGGATTGCTGAGCATGTTCGGCCGCCTCGCTACGCTCGGCGACACGCTGCTCGAGGGTTTCGTTGGTCTCCAGCAGCAGCGCTTCGGCATGCTTGAAGTCGGTGATGTCGTTGTAGCTGGTCACGTAGCCGCCACCCGGCAGCGGCTGGCCGCGCATCTCGATGACCTGGCCATCGGCGCGCACGCGCTCGAAGATGTGCGGGGAACCGGCGCGCATGTAGCGGATGCGCTTGTTGATCTGCGCGTCGATATCGCCATCGCCCAGCTCGCCGCGCTCGGCGTTGTAGCGGATCAGGTCGGCGACGGGACGGCCAACGTAGAGCATGCCATCGGGGTAGCCAAACATCTGCTGGTAGCGGCGGTTCCAGGCCACCAGCCGCATGTCGGGGTCGACGACGCTCACGCCTGCGCTGATGTTCTCCAGCGTGGTCGACAGGATTTCACGGTTGAAGCGCAGTTCCTGTCCGGCCTGGTCGAGGACCGCCACCACTTCGCCCAGTTCCATGCCCGATCCGCGCAGCACGCTGGTCAGCACGATGCGCGCCGACGCCGCGCCGATGGCGGCCGCGAGCAGGCGTTCGGTGAACTGCACCCAGGCACGGTCCGCGGGGGCGTTGGGTTGCAGGTCGCGATCGAGCAGGTGCGCCTGTTCCGCGAACGCACGGCGCGCATGGCGTTCGCCGACGACGCGCTCGGCCAGTGTGCGCAGGTCGCCGATGCGCACGCTGCCCGGCCACTCGCCGGCCACCAGGGCGGGGCGTTGCGCGTAGGGGTCGAGGAAGGGCGCGGCGCGCAGGCGCTCGTCCACCCCGGGGCGCGAGCGCGCGGAGACGATCATCATCGCGCCGGTGTTGACCAGCAGCGACCAGAACGTCCCGTGCGTCAGCGTGTCCCAGCCGCTCAGGCCGAACAGTTGTTGCGGGCGCAGCCAGCGGATGCCGAACGGACCGTCGTGCAGCCAGAGCACATCGAACCAACCGGCTTGCGTCATCGTCGGCAGCAGCAGGGTGTAGATCCACGTGGCGAAGCCGAGCACCATGCCGACTTCCACGCCGCGGCGGCTGGCACCGCGCCAGTACAGCCCGCCGATCAGGCCCGGCGCGAACTGCGCGACGGCGGCGAAGGCCATCAGGCCATACGACGCCAGCGTGCTGTCGTTGCTGCTGCTGCGGTAGTACGAATACGCCGTCAGCGCGAGCAGCAGGATCGTCACGCGGCGGATCCACAGCACGCGCGAGGCGACGTCGGCTTCGGCATGGTGGTCCGCCCAGCCGCGCCGCAGCAGCACGGGCATGATCAGGTCGTTGCTGACCATCGTCGCGAGCGCGATGCTCGCCACGATCACCATGCCCGTGGCCGCCGAGAAGCCGCCCACGTACGCGATGATCGCCAGCGCGGTGCGGCCTTCCGCCAGCGGCAGCGCCAGCACGTAGCTGTCGTCGGCCACGCTGGTGCCGCCGAAAAGCGAGGCTCCGGCGGCCGCCACCGGAATGACCATCAGCGAGAACAGCACCAGGTAGGCACCGAACAGCCAGCGGGCCTTGCGGATGTCGCCCACGTCGCTGCATTCCACCACCGCCACGTGGAACTGGCGCGGCAGGCAGACGATGGCGAGGAAGCCGAGCAGCGTCTGCGCGATGAAGCCCACCGGCGGCGCATTCTCGAACAGCGTGCGTGCCGAATTGGTGACACGGAAGGCGTTGTCGTCCAGCCACAGATAGGCGAACACGCCGACGGAGATCATCGCCACCAGCTTGACCACCGATTCCAGCGAGATCGCCAGCATCATGCCGTGGTGATGTTCGGTGGCATCGACCTGGCGCGTGCCGAACAGGGCGGCGAACAGCGCCATCAACAGTGCGACGTACAGCGCGGGGTCGGTGAAGAAGCCATGCGCACTGTCGCCGCCTTCGCCGCTCAGCACGCTCAGGCTCATCGCGACGGCCTTGTACTGCAGCGCGAGGTAAGGCACCACGCCGATCAGCGCGATCACCGTGACCAGCGCGGCCAGCCGGCGCGAGCGGCCGTAGCGGGAGGAAATGAAGTCCGCGATGGAGACCGTGTTCTCGCTGCGCGCGATCAACGCCAGCCGCTCGATGATGCGCCAGCCGAACAGCAGCAGCAGGATCGGGCCCAGGTAGATCGGCAGGTAGCCCAGACCATTGCGCACCGCGCTGCCGACCGCGCCGTAGAAGGTCCATGACGAGCAGTAGACCGCCAGCGCCAGGCTGTAGACCACCGGGCGCAGCCACGGGCGGTCCGGGTACATCGGGCGGCGGTCGCCCCACCACGCCACGCCGAACAGCAGCGCGGCATAGCCGATCGACACCAACAGCAGGATCCAGCTGGAAACCAACGCCCTCTCCCGGCGCTCAACCCGCCGCCGAGTGTACCGGCTGCCGGGTGGCGCGGCGGCGGATCAGGATGCTGTCGGCGACAGCAGTTCGCGCACGGCGGTCTCGGCCTGCCCGCGCAGTTCGGGGATGGCGATGCTTTCCCAGACGCAGCCGATACGCAGGCTGCCGAGGATGAAGATGCGCGGCTGCACGTGGCCGTCGGCGTCCACCATGCGGCCGTCGCGCGCCGCTTTCAGCCCGATGCCGTGCGGCCCCGGCTGCGCATGGCCCTTGCCGAGCAGGTCGTGCAGCAGGGGATTGCGCATGGTCTGGGCGCGCATCTCCACGCCGGTGGCGTTGACGACGTAGTCGACATCGAATTCGTCGGTGCGGCCGTCGCGGGTGTGCGTGGTCACGCGCAGCCGGCGGCCTTCGTTCATCACCGTGTCCAACCGTCCGCGGTGGAGACGCAGCTGGCCGCGGTCGAGCAGCGCCTGCAGCATGGCGTGCACCTCCGGCGCGATGCGATGGCGGTGCACGTCCCACTGGCGCACCACATGGCGCAGGAAACGCCGCTGGTCGTCCGTGGACATCGATTGCCACAGCGCCTGGCCATGGGGGCGGATGCGCTCCATCACGGCCTGCCAGGGCAGGCCATCGGCGACAGCCTGTCGCGCGGCCTGGCGCAGGAAGCGCAGGCGACCACGCAGGTCGAGGGCCTGCAGCGGGGCGGGGTCGAACGTCGCCGCGCCGCCATGGCAGTGCGGCAGCGGCAGCAGCGCATGCCGGGACAGCACGTGGACCGGTCCCGCGTGGCCGTTGTCGGCCAGGCTCAGCACGGTGTCCACCATGCTCAGGCCGGAACCGATGATGCAGACCTCGGCATCGGTCGGAAGGGCCTTCACCGCGTCGAAGTCCCACGCCGCCAGCGAGCGGCCTTCCGGCAGCTGCGGTGCACCGCGCGCCGGCAGCGGCTTGGGCGTGTTGCCGACCGCCATCACCACGCCGCGGGCCAGCAGGGCGCCATGTGCCGCCAGATGCAGCGTCGCGCCGTCGGCGCGTGCGTCGAGCTCGGACACGATGTCCCGCACGATCTGCAGCGACGCCGGACTGGCGGCGATCATCTCGTGCAGGCGCGTGCGCAGGTAGTCGCCGTAGCGGCGCCGTTCGATGAACGCGTGCGCCAGGTCATGGCGACCGGGGCCGCCGGCAGGCGTGGTGGCTACGACATGGTCGAGGAAATCCTCGGGGCGGTCGTCGAAGGCACTCATGCGCGCCGCAGGTACGTTGAGGACATGCTCGCCATGCGTCGTCGCATAGGCCACGCCCTGCGCCAGCACGTCGCGCGGTTCGATCATCACGATGCGCAGCGGCGTGGTCGCCTGCCGCAGCGCCTGCATCGCCGCCAGCACCCCACCCGCGCCACCGCCGATGATGGCCAGGTCGCAGGGCGGCAGGGGAAGGTTCGTCTCGGATGTCATGCCGTCATTGTAGGCGAACGGTCGATGACGTCCGCGCGCCGCTACATCAGCGAGTCCGCCAGCCGCGCGATGCCTTCTCGACTGCGCTGCCAACCGGGACGACGGCGCCAGGCATCGCGGTCGACCGCGTCCGCCTGCGCCAGGTACTCGGCCTCGATCGCGCGGATGCGCGCGACCACGCCTGCGTCATAGCAGACCAGGCCGATCTCCGCGTTGAGCGCGAACGAACGGATATCGAGGTTGATCGAGCCGACCAGCGCGATGTCGTCGTCCACCGTCAGGTGCTTGGCATGCAGGAAGTGCGGGCGATACAGCGCGATCTTTACTCCGCAGGCGAGCAGCTCGTCGTAGTAAGACTGCTGCGCCCACGCGGTCAGCGTCTGGTTGTTGGTGGCCGACAAGACCAGCTGTACGTCCACGCCGGACAGCGCCGCGATGCGCAGGGCGCTGAGGGTCGCGTCGTCGGGAACGAAGTACGGCGTGGTCAGGACCACCTGCCGACGCGCGAGGTGGATCAACGCGTTGACGGTGTCGCGCGCATTCTCGAACGGGTACGCCGGGCCGCTGGGCAGCAGCTGCGTCGATACGTCCTCGGACTGCACCGACAGGTCGGGCTGGACGGCCAGGCGCTCGCCCGTCTCGATGTACCAGTCGCTGGCGAACACCCCTTCCAGGTGCGACACCACGGGCCCCTGCACGCGCGCCACCAGTTCGCGGTTCGGGTGTCCGGCGACGAACACGGCATCGGCAAGGTTCTGCGAACCCACGTAGCCGATGCCGTTGTCGATCACCGCCACCTTGCGATGGTTGCGCAGGTCCATGCGGCCACTGCGGCGCCATTGCAGGCCGCCGGGCAGCATGGCGTGCACCTGCACGCCGGCCGTGCGCAGGCGCGCGGCGTAGACACGCAGGCCGCGCTTGGCACCGACGGCATCGAGCAACAGGCGACAGGTCACGCCACGCCCGGCGGCGCGGCACAGCGCATCGGTCACCGCTTCGCCCACTGCGTCGTCGAACATCAGGTAGTACAGCAGGTGCACCTGCTGCGTGGCGGAATCGATGTCGTCCAGCAGGGCGCGCAGCGAAGCGTCGTAGTCGTCGAGCAGCGCGACCGCATTGCCGTGCGTGGGCATGAACGCGCCCTGGCGTTCGATCAGGGGCGCCATTTCGGCGGCGGCGCCTTCGCGCGGAGTCCAGCGCAGGGCGCTGAGGGGGCGCTGTTCTTCGCGGATCACGTCCGATGCGCGCGCCTGCCGCTCGATGCGTTCCCGCGAAAGCCACGGGTGGCCGAGCAGCAGGTACAGCGGCAGGCCGAGCAGCGGCACGAAGCCGACCAGCAGCAGCCAGCTGCGCGCGGCGGCCGGGGTGGTGCGGCTGGGAATCCACCACAGCGCCGCCAGGCGGATCAGCCAGTCGAGGATCAGCAGCGCGGTGCCGTAGGACCAGTCCATGGGGGGCGGGTGTCCGTGGAGGGGATGCCTGATTCTGGGCAGGCAGACGGCTAAAAGAAAACCCGCCACGGAATCCTTCTCCCCGCATGCGGGGAGAAGGTGCCCGAAGGACGGATGAGGGGCAGCTTTTGGCTCGCCGAAGCCGGAAAACAGAAAACCCCGCCGAGGCGGGGTTTTCTGAGAGGCGCTGGATCCCCGCTTTCGCGGGGATGACCTGGCGGCAAAGGCGTTCGCGTCGCGAACGCGCCACAGGTCACTTGATCTTGCCTTCCTTGTAGATCACGTGCTTGCGCACGACCGGGTCGTACTTCTTGATTTCCATCTTGCCCGGGGTGTTCTTCTTGTTCTTGTCCGTCGTGTAGAAGTGGCCGGTGTTGGCCGAGGAGATCAGACGGATCTTGTCGCGCTTGGATGCCATGTGTAGTTACTCCTCAGACCTTTTCGCCGCGGGCACGCAGCTCGGCCAGAACGGAATCGATGCCGTTCTTGTCGATGGTGCGCAGCGCGTGCGCGGAAACTTTCAGCTTGACCCAGCGGTTCTCGCTGGCGACCCAGAAACGGCGCTCGTGCAGGTTGGGCAGGAAACGACGACGAGTCTTGTTGTTGGCGTGGCTGACGTTGTTACCCGTCATCACACGCTTGCCGGTCACTTGGCATACGCGGGACATACGCACCTCGATAAGTAATTGTGTCGCCCATAGCCCGGGAGACGGCGGCCCGGCGGACGGCCTGCAGGGCAGGACGGACACCACGCGATACGGCATGAAAACCGCTGCTGACCCAAGCCGGAATCGCGTTTCCGGCCGCAGATCCGGACATGCCGGACGCAGCGAGCCGCGCATTATGCGTGGGTTCTCCTTTGCGCGCAAGCACTTACGGCGGTCCGCCGGCTGGCGTAGCCGGCCTGCCGACCCCAACCAGGGGTTATGGACCCCGCGCGGTTTTCGATTGGCCGCCCCTGGCGCCCTTGGCTACGGTGTCGGGGCCGGAAGCCGCCGGTGTCCAGGAGCAATGAGCATGTCCGAGTCCGCCAGCTGGGGACCCCCTTACCTGCTCTACCTGGGTAACGCACAGGACGATCTGGCCGCCAAGACCGCCCGTGGCCTGGCCTACTGGCGACCGGCCTGGTGCGTGGGCCAGGTCCGCGGACCGCGCTGCAAGACCAGCGTCGGGCTGCCTGACCTGGATGTCGGGCAGGCGCGGGCCGCCGGCGCCCGGACGCTGTTGGTCGGCGTGGCCAATGCCGGCGGCGTGATGGATGGCGATACCGTGGAGGCCGTGCTGGCCGCGATGGAGGCGGGACTTCATGTGGCCTCGGGCCTGCACCAGCGCCTGGCCGACGAACCGCGCATCCGGGAGGCGGCCGACAGATTGGGACGCGTGCTGTTCGATGCCCGTCGCCCGCCGGCACTCGAGGTGGGCAAGGCCGTGCTGCGTGCCGGGAAGCGCCTGCTCACCGTCGGCACCGACTGCTCGGTGGGCAAGATGTACACCACGCTGGCGATCGAACGCGAACTCCGGTTGCGCAACATCGCGGCGGACTTCCGCGCCACCGGGCAGACCGGCATCTTCATTGCCGGCGGGCATGGCGTGCCGATCGACGCGGTCGTCGCCGACTTCATTTCCGGCGGCGCGGAATGGGTCTCCCCCGCACGCGACGATGGTGGCTGGGATCTCATCGAAGGGCAGGGTTCGCTCTTCCACCCGTCGTTCGCTGGTGTTTCGCTGGGCTTGCTGCATGGCGCGCAGCCGCATGCGCTGGTGCTCTGCCACGAGCCCACGCGCCAGCACATGCGCGGCCTGCCCCACTACGCGCTGCCTGCGCTGGAGGAGTGCCTCGCCGCGAACCTGCAAGCGGCGCGCCTGACCTCGCCGGGCGTGCAGGTGGCGGGTATCGCGGTGGACACGTCGCGGCTGTCGCGCGAACACGCGGCCAGCCTGTGTTCCCACGTCGAGAAGCGCTTCGGCCTGCCATGCCAGGACCCTGTCGCCGACGGCGTGGCGCGCATCGCGGACCGGTTGCTGGAGCTCTATCCGCCCGCCTGATCGCCGGGGAGGCGGGTCGGGGCTACGTATGATGGGAGCCACCGGGAAGGGGACTGCATGCGCCTGCGCCATATCGAACTGTTCCAGGCGCTGCTGCAGGCGGGCACCCTGACCGGCGCCGCGCGCCTGCTGCACATCTCGCAGCCGGCGGCCAGCAAGTTGCTACAGCACGCCGAGACGGGATTGGGCTTCGCGTTGTTCGAACGCGTGAACGGACGCCTGGTGCTGACGCCGCAGGGCCGGATGATGCGCGAGCACATCGAGCGTGTCGGCGACGAACTGGCCGATCTCGACCGCCTGGCCCGCAATGTGGTCGCGCCGGGCGGTACGGCGTTGCGGGTGGTGGCCACGCCGACGCTGGCCGGGGCGCTGCTGCCGTCTGCGCTGCGCGCATTGTCGGCGCGCTATGCCGATGCCCAGGTGCAACTGCTGACGCAGCACACGCGGGAGATCGTCGATGCACTGCGGTTGCGCGATGCGGACATCGGCCTGACGTTGCAGGCGGTGCATGTTCCCGGCATCCGCCAGCTCGTATTGGGCGAAAGCCGCGCGCACGCGATCGCACCGCCCGGCTACTGGAGTGATGACGCCATGCGCGAACCACTGCCGCGGTCTGCCCTGGCCGGCCAGGTGATGGTCGGCCTGGACGTGAGGGACGCCCTGGGGCGTGCCGTACGCCAGCACCTGCAGGATCTCGCACCGCCGCCGCGCATGCGCATCCGCGTGCAGACGTACCCGCTGGCGCGCGCGCTGGTCGCCGATGGGCATGGCGTGGCCGTGGTGGACGCCTTCACCGCGCGAACGGCGGGGCCCGCCGTGCAGGTCCGCCCGCTCGATCCGCCGCTGGCGGTAACGCTGCACGCGCTGCTGCGCGACGGCGAGCCGCCGATGCCGGTGCAGCGGCACTTCATCGACAGCGTGAAGCGGCTGGCGCGCGATTACGGGTGAGCGGCGAGCGCCTGCTTGCGTTCGCGCGTCCAGGCACGGATCTGCTCCTCCAGCACCGGCAGCGTCACCGATCCCTGCTTCAGCACGGCGTCGTGGAAGGCCTTGATGTCGAACGCCGGTCCCAGCGCCTGCTCGGCTTCGCCGCGCAGGCGGACGATGGTGATCTCGCCCAGCTTGTAGCTCAGCGCCTGCGCGGGCCAGGAGATGTAGCGGTCGACCTCGGTGGTGACTTCGTGCTCGGACAGGGCGGTGTGGTCGCGGAGGTAGGCCAGGGCCTGCTCACGCGTCCAGCCCTTGTGGTGCACGCCGGTGTCGATGACCAGACGCGCCGCGCGCCACATCTCGTAGGTCAGGCGCCCGAAATCCTCGTACGGCGTTTCGTAGATGCCCATCTCCTTGCCCAGCTTCTCGGTGTACAGCGCCCAGCCTTCGCCGTAGGCGGAGATGTAGTTGTCGCGGCGGAAGGCGGGCTGCTCGCCCTGTTCCTGCGCCAGCGCCGCCTGCAGCGAGTGGCCGGGCGAGGATTCGTGCAGCGTGAGCGCCGGCAGGTTGTAGAGCGGGCGCGAGGGCAGGTCGTAGGTGTTGAGCCAGTAGGTACCCAGGCCGCCGCGGCCGGCGGTCCAGAACGGCGCGATGTCGGCCGGCACCTCGACGATGGTGAAGCGCCCGCGCGGCAGCGTGCCGATGAACTTGCCGACTTCACCGTCCACGCGCTTGGAAATCCACGCCGCGCGGTCTAGCAGCTGCTGCGGCGTCTTCGCGTAGAACTGCGGATCGGTGCGCAGGAAGGTCAGGAATTCGGCGAACGTTCCCTTGAAGCCGGTCTGCCTGATCACCGCCTGCATCTCGGCCTGGATGCGCGCGACTTCCTCCAGGCCGATCGCGTGGATCTGTTCGGCGGTCAGGTCCAGCGTGGTGTATTCGCGGATCTGCTGCGCGTAGAAATCCTTGCCGCCCGGCATCGCTTCCGCCGCCAGCGTGGTGCGCGCTTTCGGGACGTATTCGGTACGGAAGAACGTCAGCAGCGTGCCGAACGCGGGCACGACCTGTTCGCTGATCGCCGCGCGCGCTTCCTTGCGCAACGCTTCCTGCTCGGCCGCGGGAATGCTGGCTGGCATCTTCCTGTAGGGCGCGTAGAAGGTGGACTGTTCGGGGTCGCGTTGTTCGGCGACCGCGGCAATCGACACGTCGCGCCCCTCCAGCACCGCGCGCGGCACGGTGAAGCCGCGCTTCAGTCCGCTGCGCATGTTGGCGATGTGCTGGTCGAAATGGCGCGGCACATCGCGCAGCCGCGCGGCGTAGGCGCGGTAGTCGTCGGCGGACTTCATCTGCCGGCGCGCCATGAAGGACAGGTTCGACCAGAACGACGAGTCGGAATTGAACGGCATCTCGTACGCCCGCAGCCGCACCTCCGCCGCCAGGTTCTCCACCTGCGGGCGGTAGATCGCGAGGTTGATGCGGTTGTCGGCGGACAGCGCCCCCGCGTCGAGACCGTCCAGGTCCTTCAGCACCTGCTCCCACACCTTCAGGCGTGCCTGCTGCGTCGGGGCGTCGACATCCGGCAGGCGACGCTTGTCGCCACTGGTGTCGGTGTCTTCGTCGGCCTGGCCGGTCTGTTCCTGGCGCCATGCCCACTCCTTCTCGTAGATCGCCTGGAAGCGCTTGTCGGCGTCGGAGGGAGCGAAGGCGAGCGCGTGCAGGGGCATGCAGGCGAGCAGCAGGGCGGCGGTACGGAATTTCAAGGCGGACATCCGGTGGAAGCGGAAACCGGATGGTAATGCAGGGGCCATCTGCTCGTCCGGAGCGCATGGCCTGCGGTTGTGGGAGCGACGTAAGTCGCGAGCTTCTTGCTTGTCGGTGAATCAGGCTCAGCGCTATCGCGACTTACGTCGCTCCCACATCCCACCTTCCCACAACAGCCTGAGCCTCAACCCTTCGGGCGCAGCCGCTCCAGCACGCCGTCCAGCGTGTCCAGGTCGGTGTACTGGATGATCAGCTTGCCCTTGCCGCCGCGACCGTGCGCGATGGTCACGCGCGTGCCGAGGCTTTCGGACAGTTCGGTTTCCAGCGAGGCGATGTCCGGCTGCGGCGCGGCCTTGGCGGGCTTGGCCTTCTTGCCGCTCACCGGCACCTTGCCGGCGGCGAACTGCTGCGCGCGGTGCTCGACTTCGCGCACCGACCAGCCCTGTTCGGCCGCGTCGGACGCCAGCTTGCTGGCCAGGTCCGGCGACAGCGTCAGCAGGGCGCGTGCGTGGCCCATTTCCAGGCGACGGGCTTCGAGCAGGGCGCGGATGGCCGGGGGCAGTTCCAGCAGGCGCAGCAGGTTGGAGACCGCGGCGCGCGAACGGCCGACGGCTTCGGCGGCCTCGGCGTGGGTCAGCGAGAATTCGTTGATCAGGCGCTGCAGCGATTGCGCCTCTTCCAGCGGATTGAGGTCTTCGCGCTGGATGTTCTCGATCAGCGCCATCGCGATGACGGTGCGGTCGTCGAGCTCGCGCACGACCACCGGCACTTCCGCCAGCCCGGCTTCCTGCGAGGCGCGCCAACGGCGTTCGCCGGCGACGATCTCGAACTTGCCCGCCGAAATCTCGCGCACGACGATCGGCTGGATGACGCCCTGCGCCTTGATCGACTCCGCCAGCTCGGTGAGCTTGGAAGCGTCCATCTGCATGCGCGGCTGGTACTTGCCCGGCTGCAGCTGCTGCACCGGCAGCGTGCGCAGCGCTTCGCCCGGCTGCGCTTCCGGCGGGGGCGTCTCGGCGGCCTTCGGGCCGAGCAGGGCTTCCAGTCCGCGACCCAGGCCGCGCTTCTTCGGGGCGCTCATCACGCGTGCTCCATGTGCTGCTGTTGCTTCTTGCGGTCGGCCGCGCGGCGGAGGATCTCGCCGGCCAGGCCCAGGTAAGCCACGCCACCGCGCGAGGCGCGGTCGTAGCCGACGATGCTCTGTCCGTGGCTGGGGGCCTCGGCCACGCGCACGTTGCGCGGCACGATGGTGCGGAACACCTTGTCGCCGAAATGGGTGGTCAGTTCGCCGGACACGGCATTGGCCAGGTTGTTGCGGATGTCGAACATCGTGCGCAGCACGCCTTCGATCTCCAGGCCCGGGTTCAGGCGCGCGCGCAGCGCCTCGATGGTTTCCATCAGCGCGGACAGGCCTTCCAGCGCGTAGTACTCGCACTGCATCGGCACCAGCACGGAGTCGGCGGCGGTCAGCGCATTGAGCGTCAGAAGCGACAGCGCGGGCGGGCAGTCGATGATGATGAAGTCGTAGTCGCCGCGGATGGGGTGCAGCGCGCTCTTGAGGCGCTGCTCGCGGCCATCGGCATCCATCAGCTGGATTTCCGCCGCGGTCAGGTCGATGTTGCCCGGCATCAGGTCGAAGCCTTCGGCCGTGGTGACCACCGCTGCCTTGGCATCGACCTCGCCCAGCAGCACGTCGCAGGTGGATGCTTCCACCTCGCGCTTGTCCACCCCGCTGCCCATCGTCGCGTTGCCTTGCGCATCCAGATCGACCAGCAGCACCCGCTGCGGCGCGCGGGCGAGCGCGGCGGCGAGGTTCACGGCGGTGGTGGTCTTGCCGACTCCGCCTTTCTGGTTGGCGACGGCGATGATGCGGGCCATGCGAGGGCGCCTTGGTCAGGTCCGGGGTGAGGGGGGATTATGCGGGCTGGGGCGGGGCCGTGCGAAATCAGGAGTACGGGCAACACGGCGGCAGCCGGTCACCGTGTCCGAAGATCCCCACGGATCCCGAACCGGGCGCCAGTCTTTTCAACGGCTTAGGTCGCGCGGGCGCATGCCCGAGGCGCTCAGTCGCGACGCACGACCACCATGTGGCGCTCGCCGACCAGGCCGGGCACGGTCAATGGCTGGATCGTGTCCACCGACCAGCCGCCCGGCAGGGCGGCGATCTCGTCGTCCGGGCGCACGCCCTTCATCGCCAGCAGCGCGCCGCCGGGCTTCAGCAGGTGGCCACCGACGGCGATGATGCCGGCCAGCACGTCGAGCGCGCGCGCGGTAAGTGCGTCGTAGGCCTGCGGTTCGTCGAGCGCTTCGGCGCGCGATTCGGCCACGCGCGCGTTGTCGAGTTTCAGCGTGCGCACGGCTTCGCGCAGGAAGCGCGCCTTCTTGCCGTTGCTCTCCACCAGGGTCACCCGCAGACCGGGCTTGGCGATGGCCAGCGGGATGCCGGGCAGGCCGGGGCCGGTGCCCAGGTCGGCCAGCACGCCGCCGCGCGCGGCGAGATCGTCCACGAACGGATGCATCGCCAGCGAGTCCAGCAGGTGGCGGGTGACCATCTCGCGCGGGTCGCGGATGGCGGTGAGGTTGTAGGTCTTGTTCCAGCGATCGAGCAGGGCCAGGTAGGCCAGCAGGCGTGGCGCCAGCGTCTCGGCGTCGAGGCCCAGCGACACCAGGCCGCGGTGGAGGTCGTCGCGCAGTTCGGCGGGAAAGGCAGTGTCGTTCATCGCGGCATTATCGCAGGCCGCCATGCCGCACCGCGCGGATGCCAGGCCAGCGCGGCGCGGTAGCCGGGTGCGGGGGACCATTCGTGCAGGCGCCAGTCGTTGGCCTTGCCGAGCGCGGGATCGCACGCGGCCAGGCGCGCGCGCTCGTCGCCGAGGTCCACGTGGAAGCGATGCAGGCCGAAGGAAATCCCCTGGCCATGCGTCTTGAGCACGGCTTCCTTGACGCACCACAGTCGCACGAACGCGAGCAGGCGGACCTCATCGTCCTCGATGGCGTGCAGCCAGCGGGTTTCCTCGGGGTGGTAGAAGCGGTGCGCCAGCTCCATCGCGCGCGGGCGGGGGCGAAGGCGTTCAACGTCAACGCCCAGCTCGACGTCTTCGCCCAGTGCCAGCAACAGCGCGTCTCCACTGTGACTCCAGCCGGTCTCCAGGTGGTGCAGCGGCGCGATGAAGTGTGGCCGACCCTGTGCATCACGAGTGATCGGTAGCGCCTGCGGCGGCATGTCCAGCGCACGCGCGAGATGCGCGCGCGCAGCGGGCTCGCCGCGTTGCCGTGGCGTATGCGGCAGCAGCCACAGCGCGATCCCGTCGCGTCGCCAGTCCGCCGGCATGTCGCGCCAACTCACGTTAGCGACGCTGCGTCGTGGTGCGGCACAGCGTGCAAGCCTGGGGCGATGGCGCTATCAAGCACGGGCACGGAAGCTTCCCCCACGGAGTTAACGACGGTTTCACGCAGTGCGTTGGAAATTGAAGCGTGCCCCGCGCCAAGGGGTCCTGTCCATCGAGGGAGAAGCAACGCAATGAATTTTCTCATCTATCTGATCGTGGGTGGTATCGCCGGCTGGCTCGCCAGCATCGTCATGAAGCGCGACGGTTCCCAGGGCATCATCCTGAATGTCGTGGTCGGCATCATCGGCGGCTTCCTGGGCGGCTGGCTGCTGCCGACGCTGGGCCTGGGCCTGGGCGGCGGCTGGGTCGGCTTCCTGCTCACCGCCTTCATCGGTGCGGTGGTGCTGCTGCTGATCGTGAACCTGTTCACGCGAGGCCGCGCGAGGTAACGGTTCCGCTGCGGCCGCGTGCGCGTTCGAGACGCACCCAAGGCTCGTGGCACGAAGAAGGCCCGGCATCCGCCGGGCCTTCTTCATGTCTGTGGTTCATCCGCCCAGCCGCACCCACGCAGGCGCATGGTCGCTCGGTCGCTCCCAGGTACGCGGCTCGCGATCGATGCCGGATTCCACCGCATGCGCGCGCAGCGCGTCGGAGACCAGCGTCAGGTCAATGCGCAGGCCCAGGTTCCGGCGCAGACCGCCCATCCGGTAATCCCACCAGCTGTAGACGTTCGCTTCGTCGCTGCGCAGGCGGAAGGCATCGTGCAGGCCCAACGCATAGAGGCGCTGGAGTGCGGCGCGCTCTGCGGTCGAGGTCAGGATGTGGTCGTCGTTCCAGACCTTGGGGTCGAACACGTCGCGATCGTCCGGCGCGATGTTGAAGTCGCCCATCACCACCAGCTTCGGATGCGCCTGCCGTTCGGCGGCGATCCAGTCGTGCACCGCGTCCAGCCAGCGCAGCTTGTAGGCGTACTTGTCGGTGCCCACGTCCTGGCCGTTGACCACGTAGAGGTTGATGATGCGCACGTCGCCGACGGTCGCGGCGATCACGCGCTTCTGTTCGTCCTCGAACCCGGGAATGCCCACCTGCACGTCGCCGATCGGCTCGCGCGACAGCAGCGCTACGCCGTTGTAGGTCTTCTGTCCCGCGAACACGCTGCGATAGCCCGCCTCCGCCAGCGCGGTGTCGGGAAACTTGTGATCCTCCACCTTGGTTTCCTGCAGGCCCACGACATCCGGCGCGAACGCACCGAGCCATTGCGTGAGGTGCGGCAGGCGCACGTTGAGCGAATTGACATTCCAGCTGGCGATTTTCATGGCGGGATTCTAAGCGAGGAAGCGGGTCAGGCGTCCGTCGGGGCGTGGGCGGTCGTTGCGGCATGCCCCGCGCCTTCGCCATCGCGCATCAGGCGAGCGGCCATCCACGCGGCGAGCAACATCATCGTCATGCCGAACACGGCAATGGCGCGCATCGCGTCGGTGAAGGCGGTGCGTGCAGTGTCGGCGATGGCCTTTCCCGCCGTTCCGCCGACTTCGTGCGCGACGGTCACCGCGCCACCCAGCGTCGACAGCGCGCGTGTCGCGTCCGCATCGGCCAGCGTCGGTGGCAAGGCGGGGTCCAGCCACAGACGGTAGGCCAGCATGCCGAGGCTGCCCAGGATCGCGATGCCCAGCGCGCCGCTGAGTTCGGCACTCGTCTCCGCCAGCGCGGACGCGGCGCCCGCGCGTTCCGGCGGCGCGGTGGTGATGATGAGTTCATTGCCCACGGTGAACACCGGTGCCATGCCCAGGCTCATTGCCAGCATGCCGGCGATCAGGATCCACAGCCCATACGGCGGCATGACCAGTGCGGTGACGCCGAAGCCCACCGCGGCCAGCAGCAGCCCGCGCACCATCACCCGCCGTGCACCCCAGTGGCGCGCCAGCTTCGGTGCCAGCAGCGAGCCGACGGTGAAGCTCAGCGACCACGGCACGGTCGCGATGCCGGCCTGCAACGGCGTCAGGCCGAGCACCAGCTGCAGGTACTGGGTCATGAAGATGTACACGCCCATCATGGACAGGCCGGCCAGCGCGTACGCCACGATGGCGGCGGAGAAGGCCGGGCGCTGGAACAGCGTCACGTCGAGGAACGGGTAGGCCAGGTGCTTCTGCCGGCGCACGAACAGCACGCCCAGCGCGATGCCGGCCACGAACACGGTAATGCCACGCGGGTCGACGCCGTACTCGGCGATCCGCTTCAACCCGTAGACCACCGCCAGCACGGCGAACAGGGATTGCACCATGCTGGCCGGATCCAGCTTGCCCGCCTCGGGGTCGCGGTACTCGGGCAGCAGCTTCGGTCCCAGTACCAGCAGGAGCACCATTACCGGCACGGCGGCCAGGAACGCCGCGCCCCACCACCACCATTGCAGCAGCAGGCCGCCAACCAGCGGACCGATCGCGCCGCCGACCGAGAACGCCGCGATCCACACGCCGATGGCGAACTGGCGCTCGTGTTCGTCATGGAACATGTTGCGGATCAGCGACATCGTCGAGGGCGCCAATGTTGCGCCCGCCACGCCAAGCAACGCGCGCATCGCGATCAGCATCTCCGCGCTGCGCGAGAACGCGGCGATCACCGAGGCCGCCGCGAACGCCGCCGCGCCGATCAGCAGCAGCTTGCGACGGCCGATCCGGTCGCCCAGCGTGCCCATCGTGATCAGGAAGCCGGCGACCAGGAAGCCGTACACATCGACGATCCACAGCAACTGGCTGGCGCTGGGGTCCAGCTCGGCGCTGATGGCCGGCAGTGCGAGGTTCAGCACGGTCAGGTCCATCGCATAGACCATGCAGGGCAGGGCGATGATGGCCAACCCGATCCATTCGCGGCGGGTGGCTTTGGCGGGTACGGCGGTCGTCGACATGGCGGTCCGGCAGGGGGTGTCATCCCGTTCGACGAACGGGCATGCCGATTCTCGACCAGGGCCGGCCTGCCGGCCAGCCGGCGTCAGTCGCCTTCCACGTCCACGGTGATGTGGGGAAAGTGCCTGGCCAGGTCCCGTGCCCATTGCGCGGCGTCATAGGGAATGCCGCGTTCCGATGGGAAGCGCAGGCTTTCTCCGTCATGACCGTACAGGAAGACGCGGTCCTCGCTTTCCTCCGGACGCTGCACGCGGATGCGCGCCACGTCGCCCAGCGCGATCGCGTGCTCGCCCGGGCCCACCGCGTTGTCCCACCACCACAGCGTGCGCGTCTCGAGGTCCAGCCGGCTGCCCCAGCGTCGTGCATGCACCAGCATCGCCAGTGACGATCCGGCCAGCACGACACCCATCGCGAACGCGATGGGCACCAGCCACGGTGCGCACTCGCGTCCGCTCGCATCGCAGTTGCTGGCAGGGTCCACGACCAGGCCCGCGTAAACGAACATGGCGCCGACCAGCAGCATGCCGTACACGCGGAGATCGCGACGGCTGTTGCTGGCTTGTCGGAGCTTGCGCATGCGGGACTAGCGGATGATGAAGTCGATGAACTTCGCCACCCTGGAATAAGGCGGCTTCAGCAGGTCGCTGCCCGCGCGGCGCGGCTGCCACAGCACCGGCAGCGCCTTGCTCATGGCATCGAAGCCGGCGCGGCCGTGGTACGCGCCCATGCCACTGGGCCCGATGCCGCCGAACGGTAGTGCGTTGATGCCGAAATGCAGCACGGTGTCGTTGACGGTGACGCCGCCTGCCAGCGTGGCGCCCAGGATCTTCTCCACCCGGGCACGGTCGTGGCTGAAGGGATACAGCGCGAGCGGCCGGTCGTGCGCGTTGACATAGGCCAGCGCCTCGTCGAGCGAGCCGACGGTGCGGATCGGCAGGATGGGGCCGAAGATCTCGTCCTGCATCACCTTCGCGTCGTCGCCCGGTTCGATCACGACCGTGGGCGCGAACAGGCGCTGCGTGCGGTCATGCTTCGCTGCCAGCGGGATGACCTCGTGGCCACGCTGGCGCGCGTCGTCCAGGTAGCCGTCCAGCCGTGCGAACTGGCCGTCGTTGATGATGCGGGTGAAGTCGCCGGCATCGGACAGGTCGCCGTAGCGCGCGGCGACCTGCTCACGCAACGCCTGCACCAGCGCGTCGCGTCGCTCGCGGCCGACCAGCAGCACGTAGTCCGGCGCGATGCAGGTCTGCCCGCCGTTGAACCACTTGCCGGTGGCCAGGCGCGCGGCGGCCTGGTCCACCGGAAAGTCGTCGCAGACGATGGCCGGCGACTTGCCGCCGAGTTCCAGCGTCAGCGGCGTCAGGTTCGGCGCGGCGGCAGCCATCACCTTGCGGCCCACGGCGGTGGAGCCGGTGAACACCAGATGGTCGAACGGCAGCGCGGCGAATGCGCCCGCCACGTCGGCACCGCCGGCGGCGACGCTGACGCGCTCCGGCGGGAACACCTCCGCCAGCAGCGAACGCAGGAAGGCGGTGGTGCGCGGCGTGTGCTCCGAGGGTTTCAGGTAGACATGGTTGCCGGCTGCGATGGCGGTGGCGAGCGGGATCAGCGCCAGGTTGACCGGGTAGTTCCAAGGCGAAATCACGCCCACCACGCCAACGGGTTCCTGACGGATCTCCGCCCGGGCTGGCCAGAAGCGCCAGCCCACGCCGACGCGCTTCAGCTTCATCCAGCGGCGCAGGTGCGAGGCGAGGTGGTCGATCTCGTTGAGCACGGTCATGCCATCGGCAATCAACGACTCGTGCCGAGAGCGATGGCCGAAGTCGGCGGCGATCGTGTCCGCCATTTCCGGCAGCCGCCGCTTCAGTGCATCGCGCAGCCGCTGCAGGTCGTCGCGCCGCTGCGCACGGTCCGGCTTGCGCTGCTGCCATGCGCCGCGCAACCGTTGCAGCGTCGGCGCGAGGTCGTCGAGCGGCGTATCGCCGTCGGAGATGCGGGCGCCGGCGCCGGCGCCGGGCGCGGCGTCCGCCGAGGCAGCCGTGATCGCGGCGTTGGCGGCGGTGATGGCCGCGTTCGCGGCAGTGGTGGCGGCATGCGGGAAGGTGGTCATCGGCCGAGTGTATGCCGTCGTTCCGGAGCCGGCGCACTACAATCCCGGCATGGACCCGAATCTGACCGCCCTGCGCCCCTACCTTGACCGCTTTCCCGTCCTCGGGCCGCGCGTCTACGTCGACCCGGCCGCCACGGTCATCGGCGACGTGGAACTGGCCGAGGACGTGTCCGTCTGGCCGGGCACCATCCTGCGCGGCGACGTCAATCACATCCGGGTCGGCGCGCGCACCAACGTGCAGGACGGCACCATCGTGCATGTCAGCCACCACAGCCCGTACAACAAGGCGGGCCATCCGACGCTGATCGGTGCCGACGTCACCATCGGCCACGGCACCATCATCCACGCGTGCACGATCGAGGACCTGTGCCTGATCGGCATGGGCGCGTGCATCCTGGACGGTGCGACCGTGAAGAAGTACGGCTTCCTGGGCGCCGGTGCGATCCTCGGCCCCGGCAAGGTGGTCGGCGAGGCCGAACTGTGGCTGGGCAATCCGGCCCGTTTCGCCCGGGCGCTCACCGACCGGGAAATCGAAAGCCTGCATTATTCCGCCGGGCACTACGTGAAGCTGAAGGACCGTTACCTGCAGGCGACGGCGCCTGCGGCATGATGGCCGGCGGCGCGTCCGCGTCGCCCTGGGAGAACCGCATGGCCTGGAAACCGGAGGGCTACACCTCGGTGGCCCCGTACCTCGTCGTCGATGGCGCGCAGCGCACGATCGACTTCCTCGTCGCCGTGTTCGACGCGCACCCGCTGCGCATGCATCCCCTGGGCGACCGCCTGGGCCATGCCGAAGTCCGCATCGACGACACGGTGCTGATGCTCGCCGATGGCATGGAGGGCTGGCCACCCATCGCCAGCCACGTGCACCTCTATGTGCCGGACGTGGAAGCCACCTGGTCGCGCGCGCTGGCTGCCGGTGCCGAGCCGGTACAGGCGCCCGCGGAAAAAGGCGATGGCGACCGCCGGGGCGGCTTCCGCGATGCCGGCGGCACTACCTGGTGGATCTCCACGCAGGTGGCATGACCGCAGCGCGGCCTCAGGGTGCCGTCGCGCGTTCCAGCGCCGCCAGCAAGGCCATCGCCTCGGTGCGGCTGGCACCGCACATGTCCGCGCCGGGTTTCAGCGTGGCGCAGAACGCGGGTCGCTCGGGCTGGCCGAACAGGCGGCAGCGCAGCGCGTCGTCCAGGTGCACGCACGGCACGCCCGCCGGCTTGCCCTGCGGCATGCCCGGGATCGGCGAAGTGATCGACGGCGCGGTGCAGCAGGCGGCGCAGCCGGAACGGCAAGGGAAGGCGGTGTCCACGATGGCGCGCAGTGTAGGGTGTGCCGCGGCTGGGCAAGCACCGCGTTCGCGGCTAAAGTCGCCGGGCAGGGGGAAAGCGCATGGACAGCGGGACACGCAGGCTCCACCACATCGATCAGGTCGCGGCCGCCACGCCGCCAGGGGACTGTTGCCCGTGGTGAGTGCGTGATGCTGGACACCTACCGCGAAGTCGTCACCCCCGAGGGCGTGGGCCTGCATCTTCCGGCGGCCGGTCCGGTGCCGCGCGCGCTGGCGTGGGGGATCGACCTGGTGATCCGGCTCGGCATCGTGATGGTGATGGCCATGCTGCTCGCCCTGCTCGGCAAGGTGGGAGACGGGCTGTATCTGATCGTGGTGTTCCTGGTGTTCTGGGCCTATCCGATCGTGCTGGAGTCCGCGTGGCGCGGGCAGACGCCGGGGAAGAAGGCGCTGGGCCTGCGGGTGGTGGCGGCCGATGGCGCGCCGGTCGGCTGGCTGGCGGCGATCACCCGCAACCTGTTGCGCACCGTGGACATGCTGCCGTTCGGCTATGCGGTGGGCCTGGTCGCGAGCCTGGTCGATCCGCATGCGCGCCGTCTCGGCGACATGGTCGCGGGCACGCTGGTGGTGCATGCCGGGCGCGAGCGCAGCCACGCGCCGGCGCCGGTCAACACGGTCTTCGTACCCCCGGCGCAGCTGCTGCCGGAAGAACAGGGCGCGATCGTCGCGTTCGGCGAACGTGCGCCCCAGCTGACATCCTCGCGCCAGGAAGAACTGGCCAACCTCGCCCAGCCGATCACCGCCGCGCAGGGACAGGCCGGCGTGCAGCGGCTCTATGGCATGGCCAACTGGCTGTTGGGGCGGCGATGAGGCAGGAACAGTTCGTCGCCCGCCACCAGGCCGAATGGCAGGCCTTCGAATCCTGGCTGCATGCGCGCGGCGAGAGCGCGCGCCAGGCGCGCCGCGAGCGCAACAACGGCGAGCTGACCGACGAGGACGTCCCGGCCCGCTACCGCCGCATCTGCCAGCACCTCGCACTGGCGCGCCGGCGCGGCTACAGCCCGGTGGTCGTGGAGCGCCTGCAGGGGCTGATGCAGCAGGGGCACGGCGTGCTGTACCGCACGCCGCCGCCGCGCTGGCAGCGTGCGGTGCGCTTCCTGCTGGCGGACTTCCCGCGGCTGGTGCGCAGCGAGGCCGGCTGCATGTGGGTGGCGGCAGCGGTGTTCGTGGTCCCGCTGGTGCTGATGTTCGTCCTGCTGCAGGTGCGCCCAGAGCTGGTCTACAGCATCGTGTCGCCCGAACAGGTGGCGATGTACGAGCGCATGTACGACCCCACCGACCCTAGCCACGCCCTGGGCCGCGAAAGCGGCACCGACTGGCAGATGTTCGGCCACTACATCTGGAACAACATCAGCATCGGCCTGCGCACGTTCGCGGGCGGCTTGCTGGCCGGCGTCGGCGCGCTGTTCGTGCTGGTCGTCAACGGCGTCGGCATCGGCACGGTGTTCGGCCACCTGCAGCAGATCGGTTATGGCGACCCGTTGTGGCGTTTCGTCTGCGGGCACGCGCCGTTCGAGCTGACCGGGATCGTCCTGGCCGGCGGCGCCGGCCTGCGCCTTGGGCTGGGTCTGGTGGCGCCCGGCCGGCACCGCCGCATCGATGCGCTCGCGATCGCCGGGAGGAAAGGGGCGCGGCTGTGCCTGGGGGTGGCGTTCATGCTGCTGGTGGCGGCCTTCATCGAAGCGTTCTGGTCGTCGACGCAGTCCATTCCCGCAGCCGTGAAGTACAGCGTGTCCGGCGTGCTGTGGACACTGGTCGCACTGTGGCTCGGCCTCGGCGGACGCGGGGTGGCCGATGAGGATTGAAGACCTGACGGTCCGTCTGCGCGCGCGTTCGGACTGGGAAGCCGTCGAACTGGGCATGGCACTGGTACGGCGGCATGCCGGGGCGGTCTGGAGGCCGTGGCTGTGGCTGACCCTGCCGGTGTTCGCGCTGCTCAACCTCGGTGCCTGGTGGATCGACCGCATCTGGCTGGCTGCGGTGGTGATGTGGTGGCTGAAGCCCGCGTTCGACCGCATTCCGCTGTACGTGGTCTCGCGCGCCGTGTTCGGCAGCGTGCCCGGCACGCGCGCGACCCTGCGGGCGCAGTTGGGCTGGGGCACGCGCATGCTGCCGCACCTGCTCACGTGGCGCCGCTTCAGTCCGGTGCGTTCGCTGTACATGCCGATCGACCTGCTGGAGGGCGTGCAGGGCGAACGCCTGCGCCAGCGTCGCCGCGTGCTGGGCGGCGATGCGTACAGCACCGGCATCCTGCTGACCTGGATCTGCCTGCTGTTCCAGGGGGTGCTGATGCTGGGCGGGGCCATGGCCGTGGTCATGTACCTGCCGCAGGACCTGTTGCCGGACAGCGTGCAGGCGGCGTTCCGCGTGGCCGCGCTGGAGTGGCCGGTATGGTTCCAGCTGGCCTGGAACGCGCTGGCGTGGGCGGCGGTCAGCGTCGTCGAACCGTTCTACGTAGGCGCCGGCTTCGGCCTGTACCTCAACCGGCGCACGCAGATCGAGGCCTGGGACCTGGAGATCGTGTTCCGCAAGCTGCGCGCGCGCCTGGCGGCGGCCGCACCGCTGGTCCTGGTCGCGGCGCTGTGGATGGGCATGGCCGGCGGCGCCGACGCGCAGGAGCGCCATGGCGCGCCGGATACAGCGCCCGTGCCCGAGGCCACTGCGCCCGACGCGGCGCCGACGCCGCCCACCCTGCCCATCGTGTTCGGCGAACAGCGGGTCGATGACAGCGCCTTCCGCAAGGCGGCCGACCAGGCCTACCGCGATCCAGACCTCGACCGCACGCTCGTGCAGTCCAACTGGGAGCGCCGCAACGCCGGGCAGGAAACGCCCGAGGAAGCGCCCGATCGCGACAACGCGTTGCTGGCCGGCATCGGCAACGTGCTGGCCTTCGTCGGCGAGTGGGGACTCTGGCTGGTCGTGGGCGTACTGGTGGCGGTGCTGCTCGCGACGGTGCGCCACTGGTGGCCGTGGATGCGCGGCATCGCGCGCGGCCCGGTCGCCGCGCCCGACGCACCGCAGACGGATGCGCTGGTGCTGCCCGAGGCGCTGCCCGACGACATCGCCACGGCCGCGCGCCGGCTGTGGCGCGAAGGTCGCCCGCGCCACGCGCTTGCGCTGCTCTACCGCGCCAGCGTGGACAGCATGAGCCAGCGCGCCGACATCGTGCTGCCGCCCGGGGCCACCGAGGCCGAATGCCTGCGTGCCTCGCGCCGCATGCCGCAGGCGGAAGACCGGCAGAGTTTCGCGCGCATGGTGCGGACGTGGCAGTACGCCGCCTACGCGGAACGCCTGCCGGCCGAAGACGAGTTCGACGCGCTGGTGGGCGAACTGCAGCAACGCTACGGGTGGGCGACATGACCTCCGCACGCCACAAGGGCCGGTGGGTGGGCGCGGGCCTGATGGTCCTGCTGCTCGTGGCGGTGCTGCTGGTGCTGTGGTTCCGGCACACGTTCCATCGGGTCGAGAAGACGTTGTACCTGCCGCCGTCCGGCGAGGCCGCCTACAACCCGCTGTATGCGTTGGCGAAGACACTGGAAGCGGACGGCGTGAAGGTCGACGCGCGCCAGCGCCTGATGCTGGACGACAACCCGCTCGCCCCCGGCGACACGCTGCTGCTGTTCAACGATCCGCGCGCGCTGTCGCCGCCGGAGGCCGAACGCCTGCTGGAGTGGGTGGAAGGCGGCGGCCACCTGCTGATCCGCACGCCCTTGTATTCGCCGGGCGAAGACCTGTCCGGACGGGACGCGACGCCGCCCGCGATGCTGGACCTGCTGTCGGCGTGGCTGGCGGACGAGGGCCCCCGATGCGAAGACCTCCAGGTGGAGGGCGAAGGCCACCACGTCGAGTTCTGCCGCGGCCGCCGCTTCGTCTTTGACGACGTGGTGCCCGAGCTGGCCTGGGGTGACCTGCAGGCCGGCTACGTCTATGCGCGCCTGGCGGTGGGCAAGGGCCATGTCGACGTGCTGGCCGACTTCGACTTCCTCGCCAACACCGCCGCGCGCGGCTTCCTGCAGGACACGCCGGATGTCGCGCCGTCCGGCGGCCTGCGCGACGGTCCGCACCGCGCGCTGGCGCGGCAGGTGCTGGCGCCCAACTATGGCCAGGGCACGATGCACCTGGTCTACGCGGCGGAAATGCCGTCGTTGTGGCGCACCCTCTACCTGCAGGGCTGGATGGTGTGGGCGCCGTTGCTGCTCGCCCTGCTGGCCTGGCTGTGGATGCGCATGCAGCGCTTTGGTCCACCGGTGCCGTCGCCAGCCGGCGAGCGACGCTCGTTGCTCGAACATGTCCGCGCCAGCGGCGAACATCTCTATCGCTACGGTCGCGGCGTGATGCTCTATTCCGCCGTCCGGCAGGCGTTCCTGGCGCGCCTGCGTCGGCGCGATCCGGTCGCCGCCGCGCTCGCCGGCGAGCCGCAGGTCGCGGCCATCGCCGAACGTACCGGCCAGCCCGCCGACCGTGTCCGCACCGCCCTCAACGTCCCTGCCTCGCACGACCGGCAGGCTTTCCGCGACCGCATCGCCCTGTTGATCCAACTGAGAAACCGCCTATGAACGACGAGACCGCCGCCGCGCCGCCCGCGCTTCCGCCGATGCCCGGCAACGCGCTGTCCCAGCGCGTCGAAGCCGTGCGCGACGAAGTGTCCAAGGCCTTCATCGGACAGCCCGACGTGCTGGACCAGATCCTGATCGCGCTGCTTGCCGGCGGCCACGTGCTGATCGAAGGCGTACCCGGCCTCGGCAAGACGCTGCTGGTGCGTGCGCTGTCGCAGGCGCTGGAGCTGACCTACGCGCGCGTGCAGTTCACGCCCGACCTGATGCCCAGCGACGTCAGCGGCCATGCCGTCTACGACCCGAAGACGGAGAGCTTCCAGATCCGCCGCGGTCCGGTGTTCACCAACATCCTGCTGGCCGACGAGATCAACCGCGCGCCGGCCAAGACCCAGTCCGCCCTGCTGGAAGTGATGCAGGAAGGGCAGGTCACGATCGAAGGCACGTCGTTCGCGCTGTCGCCACCGTTCATCGCACTGGCCACGCAGAACCCGGTGGAGCAGGAAGGCACGTATCCGCTGCCGGAAGCGCAGCTGGACCGCTTCCTGCTGAAGGTGCTGATCGACTACCCGGCGCTGGAAGACGAGAAGCGCATGGTCGATGCCATCACCACGGGTCGCACCGCCGCCGACTTCGATCTGTCGCAGGTGAAGCGCGTCGTCGGTGCGGCCGACATCGCTGCGATGCAGCGGGAGACCGCTGCGATCCGTGTGGATCCGGAAGTCATCGACTACGCCGTGCGCATCGTCGCCGCCACCCGCAAATGGCCAGGCATTTCGCTCGGCGCGGGGCCGCGCGGCAGCATCGCCCTGGTACGCGCGGCGCGTGCGCAGGCCGTGCTGCAGGGACGCGATTTCGTCACGCCCGACGACGTGCGCGACATCGCCCGCCCCGCATTGCGCCACCGCATCACCCTCGCCCCCGAACTGCAGATCGAAGGACAGTCGCCGGACGATGCGCTGCGTGCGCTGCTGGCGAAGGTGGACGCGCCCCGCAAATGAGGCCGGCGCCGCTGCTCATCGCCCTGATCGCAGGCTGGGGACTGGCCGGCCTGGCCGTGCCTTTCCTCGGCTGGCCGTTGTGGCAGTGGCAGCTGGCCGGCGCGGCGGTGCTGGTGGTCGCCGCGCTCGATGCCTGGGGGCTGCGCGCCCGTCCCACGCCCGAGGCCACGCGCGAGATTCCCGATGCGCTGCCGCTGGGCATCGAGCGCGATGTCGCGCTGGGCTTCGAGTCGCGGGTGCGCCAGCGGCTGGATGTGTTCGACCTGCATCCGGGCGGCTGGGCATCGACAGGCCTGCCGCGCCGGCTGGCACTGGCGCCCATGTCGGCGACCCGCATCACCTATAGCCTGCGTCCTGCCGCGCGCGGCGATGCCCACTTCGACGGCGTGCAGCTGCGCCTGCATTCCCGGCTGGCGTTGTGGCGGCAATCGCGGGTCGCCGGCATGCCGCAGCGGGTACGCGTGTATCCGAACTTCGCACCGCTGACGCGTTTCGCACTCTTCAGCGCGGAGCAGGCCTCCCGCCTGGTGGGCGCGCACCTCAAGCGGCGCCGTGGCGAAGGCACCGACTTCCACCAGATGCGCGAGTACCGCGTCGGCGACAGCCTGCGCCAGGTCGACTGGAAGGCCACCGCGCGCTCGCGCAAGCTGATCTCGCGCGAGTACCAGGACGAGAAGAACCAGCAGCTGGTCATGCTGATCGACACCGGCCGCCGGATGATGGCGCGCGAGGACGAACTGGGCCATTTCGACCACGTACTCAACGCGTCGCTCGTCGTGTCCTACCTGGCGTTGCGCCAGGGCGATGGCGTGGGGCTGTTCGCCGCCGGCGGCGACAGCCGCTGGGTCGCGCCGCAACGCGGCATGGCCGCCATCGATACGCTGCTGCGCGCCAGCTACGACCTGCAACCGCGCCCCGTGGCCACCGATTACCTGGCCGCCGCCACCGAACTGAGCCTGCGGCAGCGTCGCCGTGCCTTGGTGATGCTGGTCACCAATGTCCGCGACGAGGATATCGACGACCTGCTCGCCGCGGTGCGCCTGCTGCAGAAGCGGCACCTGGTCTGCGTGGCCAGCCTGCGCGAAACGTCGCTGGACGAGGCGCTGGACGACGACGTGCGCGATCTGCAGGGCGCGATCCATGCCGGCGCGGTCGCGCGATACCTCGAGCAGCGCACGGCCGCGCACGAGGCGCTTCGCAGCCATCGCGTCATGGTGCTGGACGTCACCGCCGACGAACTCCCCGCGGCGCTGGTGGAACGCTATCTGGCCGTCAAGCGGGACGGGGTGCTGTAGCGTGGGCATGCGGGCGCTCGCTGCGTGTCTGCTGCTGGGGGCGACCGGCCTGTCCGGCGCAGGCGAAGACGCGGCCGGCGTCGAACGCATCCGGCTGCAATCGGATGCGTTGGTCGTCGAGATCACGCCATCGCTCGGCGGCCGCGTTCTGCACGTGAGCCGCGTCGGGCGCCGCAACCTGATCAAGATCGGCGAGCCGGTCGCCTCGCAACCAACGCCACGGGTGGCTGCGGATGCGGACGACATCGGCTATCTCGGCCACGATGTCTGGATGGGTCCGCAGCGCGGCTGGTGGTCCGACCAGGATGCGAATCCGTCGCGGCGCGACGAGAAAGCGGTCTGGCCGCCGGATCCCTACCTGGCATTCGCGCGGACGCGGGTGATCGCGCGCTCACCGGACCGGCTCGTGCTCGAGGGCGTCGACAGCCCGGTCACCGGCGTGCGCTTGCTGAAATCGTTCGCGTTCGATCCTGCGGATCCCGCCACCGTCGTGGTGACGGCGACCGCCCGCAACATCCGCGACCGTCCTCTCGCCCGTGACCTGTGGTTCAACACGCGCACGTCCGCCGCGACGCGCGTCTACGTGCCGGTCGCCGATGCGCGCGACGTGCGGGTGGAGGGCGCAGTGGACGCCGTGCCCGCCTGGCGGATCGACGCGGGCGTGTTCGCGTTCCTGCCCCCGCCACCGGCCACGGCGATGCGTCGCGGCAAGGTGTTACTGCAGCCGTCGGCGGGCTGGATGGCCGGCTTCGCGCAGGGCCAGGCGTTCGTGATCCGTTTCGACCTGCAACCGCGCGAGGCCATCCATCCCGACCATGGCCAGGTCGAGCTGTATCTCGACCACGCCCGCGACCTCCGCGCCGGACTGCTGGAAATGGAAATGCACGCGCCGTTCCGCACGCTCGCCCCGGGCGCGGCGATGCAGGCGCGCGAGCGCTGGACCGTCCTGCCCTACGAAGGGCCGGAGACGCAGGACGCGCAGGTCGCGTTCCTGTGCCAACGCCTGGACCTTTGCGCCGTCGCCGAGTGAGGCCTGGCGCGCGTCAGCGCCGGTCGTCGATGCCCCTGCCCGTCGCGGTCCACCACAGACCGCCGTAAAGATGCGCCAGATAGGCGGGATCGTCGTACAGCGCCGGCGTGTGTCCGAGTGCCGTGACGAAGACGCGGCCACCGTCGTAAGCGTGGTACCAGGCGACGGGATGATCCTTGCCCATGCCCCGCGCCACCTGCCCGGGCCAGATGCGGGTCGGGTCGTAGGTGGACTCGTCCACGCTCAACACCGTCCGCAGGCCGGGCACGAGCGGGTCATGGAATTCGTACCACTCGTCCGTCCAGATCCAGCGCGACGGCAGGTTGAATGTCGCCGGGAACGAGGGATCGTCCACGCGCACCGTCGCCGTCTGCACCATCGGGTGGACCCGGAACGAGCGGCCGATCAGTTTCTCGAACCAGGGCCACTCGCCGGGCGGATTGAAGATCAGTGCGCGATGCACCGCCATCACGCCGCCCCCGGCGCGGACGTAGGCCTCGAGCGTGCCGCGCTGTGCCCCTTTCAGTTCATCGCCCGGCGTGTTGAGGAGCACCACGGCCGCATACGGCGAGAGGTCGCCGTCGAACGGCGTGCTGTTCCACGACCAGGTCAGGTCGAAGCCGTGCACCTGCGCCATGCGTTCGAACTGCGGCTTGGCGACCACGGCGTAGTCATGGTGATAACGGTTGGGGATGGCGACGACCAGTACCTTGAAAGCGCCCTGTGCGACCGCCGGAAGGGAACCGAAGCCAAGCAGTATTGCTAACAAGCATTTCACCGGGAGCGTCACGGCCACTCTTTGTGATTTCACCAACCTGTTCCGTACTAATTCCTGAAAAGCGAAGCGAGAACGGTTCAAGTCGAGTTCGTGTCCATAGATTGTTCCAAGCTAAAGCACGCGCGTGTCCAACTGTCGCAGCATTCGACTAGTGACGGGTTGCGTCGCATCCCGACAAAGAATTCGAGATCATCCATTTGAGTAGGAATTATCCATTCGCACTCCATTGACAAAAGTCCCATCGAGGAAAGTTCCTTCATGAGAGATGCAAACGAGCCGGGTGTAAAGGACCAACAATGAACATCATGATAAGTATCATGATGTTCAGCATCCGCAGCTATCGCATATGCTCCTTCGTCAGAGTACATCCGCTTTAGAAGGGAGACATCCAGCGCCCCTCTCCACGCTTCAGCGCAATTGACCTCCGCCGCATTCAGCGCGAAATCCAGGATGCGAGAGGCGCTTGGCTTGCGACGCTTCCGAAGATGTTCCGTGAGAACGTCAGCGAGCGTTGTCGTCTCTCTTAGATAATCAAAAGTGTACCGCTTGTCTGGTATTGCAAGACGAACGAGGCCGCTGGGTCGTAAGGCATCATGTATTTCTTGAAGCCACGCAACCAAGTCCGGGACATGCTCCACTACGTGGGAGGCTAAAAGGTAGTCGGCGCCGGCCCAGGTTGCACCGCTTCCATCAGCAGCGCTTGCCACCGCCGCGTTGAGTGTATTGTCGCCCCATACCGCATCTACATGGAGAAGTTCCAAGTTGATGCGGTGGTCTGCAGACCATCGGCGTTTTAGTTCGGCGGTGTCACAATGGTCGACATAGAAAATCGTCCCCTCGCTCTTCTTCACGAGCGATTTGTCGAGAGGTCCCACTTCAATGCCCGTCATGTGGCGTAGATCAAGTCCCTGAAGCATCTTTTCTTTGCGATTCATGAGAGCCTCCACGTTGGCCTTCGTGAGCGATGCAGTAATAGGACCAACACATCGACTGGGTTACCGTAGTACCTCGTCATTCTGCACATGCGCCATCGCTTTGCAGGCACCGCAGGCCAGCATGACCAGGCCGACGGCGGAGACGAGGCCGATCAGCATGCCGAGGGCACTGAACAGGCCCATCATGCCGCTCACCGATGCATAGCCATCGGTCGCGTGGTTGATCACCCAGGCCTGCCACACGCTCATCGCGCCGCGCAGCACGGTGGTGAGCAGCATCAGCGAGATGCCGGCCAGCGCCAGTTTGCGACCGGGTGCCGGTGGCGCCCACATCGCCAGCATCGCGGTACCGGCCACGCAGGCCAGCAGGTCGGGCAACTGGTAGCCGAGCATCGTCAGCAACTGGGTGAGGAATCCGTCCATGCATGTCTCCGTGCCGATGGACGTCCAATGTATAGCAAAGCCAGGCACGGCTTCACCCTGCCGGGTTCATTCGTCTGTCGTCTGTCGTGCTTGGCGGCGGATGCGACGTTCTTCGTCGGGCGTGAGGTGGTGGATGGCCGAGGGCGAAGGCGCAAGCATCGTCAGTGTCGAGGTCGCCGGTTCGTAACGCGCCACGTACTGCCGCATGCCGATGTACAGCAAGCCCGCGCGCTCATCCCAGGCCGAAGAACGGGGTGGAAAAAGCGCCAGGGTGCCTTTGGCAGAACCATATGCAGGCCGGACGTTGCGTCGACACGCACCAAGGCGTCGTGCAGGGCGATCAGCAGGTCGTCGCGTTCGGTAACGGAGACGGTCAGGGGAGCACCGGGCAGGTGCATGAGCGTCGTGGCCTGCCACCTGTCCAGGGACTTGTCGAGCGCGACCACAGTGCCTCGCGACGATCCCAGGTGCGCAAGGCCTTCGATGGCATGCCATCGGTCCTTCCATTCGAAGAACGCCACGACATGGTCGGAGGACACGGGATAACGCGTCGCCCCATCGACGCTGTACCAGTACAGCACGGCGCCGAACTCCCCGTTGTTGAAGGCCACCAGCCAACCATCGTCGACACGCTGGACGATGACGCCGTCATCGTACTGGCCGGGCGAAGGCAGGAACGAGGGCCGGCCGGCCGCCGGGCTGGAGTGGGACAGGCGGATGGCGACAATGGCGTCGTCGCGCTGGTCCACCCGCCAGGACACGGGCGAATAGCTGCCCGCGTACTCCCAGACAAGTCGATCTTCGTGCGATGCCTCCGGCGGAACGGGAATCTCGACCCACGCGCTCAGTGGGGGAGCGAGAGTGGAGGCGCCGTCGTCCGCCGACGCAGCGAACGAGAGCGCGAACAGCCCTCCGCATGCGAGTCCGCGTAGCAGGCCAGCCTTCAATCCGCCGTCACCAGCACCTTGTCTTTGTCGCGCAGCGCGGCATAGACCGCATCGGTCTCCGGGCGCACGCCGTGCCAGTGCTCGAACGCTTCGGCCGCCTGCTCCACCAGCATGCCGAGCCCGTCCACCGCATCGTGGCAACCGGCCGCGCGGGCCCAGGCAAGGAACGGGATCGCGGCCTCGCCATAGTTGAGATCGACCGCCAGCGTGCGCGGGGTGGCCAGGGTGAACGGCAGGGAGAACGCACCCTGGTCCTGGCGCGCGGCGGAGGTCGCATTGACGATCAGCGAGAAGTCGCCGAGATCGCGCAGGTCGTCCCAGTAGCGGGAGTGCGCGCGATCCGGTTCGCCCAGCGCATCGGCCAGGGCATCGGCCCGTTCCGCGGTCCGGTTGACGATGATCAGTTCGCTGATGCCGGCATCCAGCAAGGCGGGCGCGACGCCGCGCGCCGCACCACCGGCGCCGAGCAGCAGGGCGCGCCGCGCGCGCAGGTCCAGTCCGTGGCGGCCGGTCAGGTCGCGCACCAGGCCGGCGCCGTCGGTGTTGTCGCCGTGCCATTGGCCGTCGCGGCGGGTCAGCGTGTTCACCGCACCGGCGCGCCGCGCGCGATCGCTGGTCTGCGCGCAGATCGCGAAAGCGGCTTCCTTCAACGGCAGGGTGACGTTCGCACCCATGCCGCCGTCGCCCGCGAACCGGTCGAGCGTCGCGACGAAATCGTGCGGTGCGGTGTCGATGGCGGTGTAGTCCAGCGCGATGCCGACCTGCTGCGCGAATGCGGCGTGGATGCGCGGCGACAGCGAGTGGGCGACGGGATGGCCGAAGACGGCGTAGCGCTGGCTTGTCATGGTGCGGATCCCCGTCTGCAGTCGTTGTCCGCAGTCTACGCGCGCCCGCGTCGGCTTGACAGGCGCGACGGTGCGCTGCACCGTGCCGCCGCCGAAGAGGGCGCGCCAGGGATCGAGGCGACGGCAGGCCGGACGGGGAGTACCGGTCGCCTCCCATCGAAACGCTGTCACTGCGGGCCTTGCGTCGACCGACGACGGAGCGCGCAGTCCGCGCGCAAGCTTCCGGCAAGGATGCTCACGATTCACCGATCCGCCCCGCCGGTACCGCAAGGACGCGGGGATTCCACCACCACCGAAAGGGAAAACCTCATGAAGCCTCTGCTCCGCTGCCTGCCGCTCGCGCTGGCGGCCTTCGCCCTGCACGCGCAAGCGCAATCGATCTCGCCGGCCTACGACGCGTTCCGGAAAAAGGAAACGCCGCCGCCTGTACCCGCCCAGCCCGTGACGCCGACCACCCCGGCGCCTGCCGCGCCCGTGGCGCCCGCAGCACCGCCTCCGGCGCCTGCCCATGCCGCGCCCGCACCGTACGCCGCACCCGCGCCTGTCCGCGAGGGACGGGACAACGGCGGGTTCTTCATCGGCGCCCAGGTGGGCCAGGGATGGATCTACGAGGATGTCGAGCAGGATGCGCTGGCGATGAGCGCGGGCTACCGCTGGCAGGCAGGTCCCTGGACCCAGGTAGGCGTCGAGCTGTCGGCGGGCCGCCTGGACGAAACCACCGACGGCGGTTGGCGCTACCCGAAGGCCACGTACAAGGCGCTGGGCGCCAACGCCCGCATGAGCTTCGGCGACAGCCCGTGGTTCATGATGGTCCGGGGCGGCTATTTCGATGCGGAACAGGACGTTCCGGGCGGCGGTGACTTCTCCACCGATGGCGGCTATGCCGGCCTGGCGGTGGGAGTGGACATCAACCGCCACCTCAACCTGACGCTGGGCTACACCGCGTTCGTCTACGCGGACGACTACTACGACAGCGACTGCGACGAGGACTACACCTACGACTGCGACTTCAACCGCGCCGACACGGTGACGTTGGGCGTCGAAGCGCGGTTCTGATCCGGAAACAGAAAACAGAAACGGGAGCCGGCAGGCTCCCGTTTTTTTATGCCCCGACGGATGTCTCCAGCTGCCGCACGTAGACATGCTGCGTCTTGGCAAGCGCGAAGCCAGCGGACGGATAGAACGCATGCGACTCCGGGCGCAGGATGTTCGAGCGGACGAAGACATCCTTGCCGCCCTGACGTCGTATCCACTCGCAGGCCGCGTCCACCAGCCGTCGTGCCAGTCCTGAACGCCTCACCTGCGTGTCCACGATCAGCGCCGTGATTTCTGCGCGCATGCCGAACTCGATCATCAGGCGCCACTCCGCCGCCACCATGCCGTGCAGGCGACGGTCGTTGTCCGGCGACGCAGCGACCCTCACGGCATGTGTCGGCGACGCCAGCAGGCTATCCAGTCGCTTCGCCATGGCAGCGACGTCGACCGGATAGGCGAGCAGCGTGCACAGGCGTGCCAGTTCGGCCGCATCGTCATGCCGCGCATCGCGGATGACGACAGAGATCATGTCAGTTGGCCCGCAGCCAGCGCGCCGCATCCAGCGCGAAGTAGGTCAGCACGCCATCCGCGCCCGCGCGCTTGAATGCGGTCAGTGCTTCCAGTGCACAGGCCTTCTCGTCCAGCCAGCCATTCGCGGCGGCGGCCTTGATCATCGCGTACTCGCCGCTGACCTGGTACGCGAACGTCGGTACGCCGAACCCGTCCTTCACCCGGCGGATCACGTCCAGGTACGGCAGGCCCGGCTTGACCATCACCATGTCCGCGCCTTCGTCCAGGTCCAGCGCGATCTCGTGCAGCGCTTCGTTCGAGTTGGCCGGGTCCATCTGGTAGGTGAACTTGTTGCCCTTGCCCAGGTTGCCGGCGCTGCCCACCGCGCTGCGGAACGGGCCATAGAACGCGCTGGCGTACTTGGCGGCGTACGACATGATGCGGGTGTTGATGTAGCCGGCCTTCTCAAGCGCCTCGCGGATCGCGCCGATGCGGCCATCCATCATGTCGCTGGGCGAGAGGATGTCCACGCCGGCGGCGGCGTGCGCGAGGGACTGTTTCACCAGCGCCTCGATCGTCTCGTCGTTGAGGATGTAGCCGGTGTCGTCGATCAACCCGTCCTGGCCATGCGTCGTGTACGGGTCCAGTGCCTGGTCGGTCATCACGCCCAGTTCGGGAAAGCGCGCCTTCAGCGCGCGGATCGCGCGCGGGATGATGCCGTCCTCGTCCCAGGCGATGCGGCCGTCGGCGGTCTTGGCCGCCGGGTCCGGCACGCCGAACAGGTCGAGCACCGGCACGCCGAGTTCCAGCGCTTCTTCGCCCACGCGCAGCAGTTCGTCGATGGACAGCCGCTCGACGCCCGGCATCGACGCCACCGGCGCCCGGCCCTTCTCCTCGTGCACGAACACGGGATAGATCAGGTCGTCGGTGGTCAACACGTTCTCGCGCATCAGGCGGCGCGAGAACTCGTCGCGGCGCATGCGGCGCGGGCGGGTGTAGGGGTAGGCCATCACGGGCTCCTGGCAGAGCGGCGAATGATACGCCGGTGTCCCGCGGGCGGGCCTGCGACAGGCGGTCGCAGTGCGGAACGCTGCGTCCGCGAGGGCCTCAGATGACGCCGCCGCCCAGCGACAGGCGGATGATGCCGACCACGATGACGATGCCGTTCAGCACCAGCCCGGCCTTGGCGCGGCCGCGATTCCCGGTCCGCGTGAACAGGATGCCGACCGCCGCGATGATCGCGCCGACGGCGGCGAAGGGGATCACCAGCCAGTTCGCGGCCCCCAGCAGCGGAATGAGGGCGAGGATCATCAGGATCATCGCCACGATGCCCCACAGCAGGCTGATCAGTCCCATCGCACATGCTCCCCGACACGGCGCGCGACGTGGCGCCTCATGGACCCACTATGCGGACGAGCAACGACGGCTTCAACCCGTCACGCCATGCATGCCTTCGATCTCGACCAGCAGTTCCCGCCGGCAGACGTCGGCGTGCAGCATCAGCCAAGGCACGCGCGTGCCGAGGCGCGCTTCCAGCTGGGCGGCCACCGCCTCGGCGTCGCCGGCATCGCTCACGTAGACCTTCAGCCGCGAACTCGCATCCATGTGCGGCGGCAGTGACGGCGCATGCTCGCGCGCCGCACCGAGTAGGCTGTCGAGGTTGGTCAGGGTTTCATCCAGTTGCGCGCGCAGCGAATCGGCATGCTGCGAGGCGTGGCCGACGATGCTGGCCGTACCCGACAGCAGCAGAGGCACGCGCGGCGACGGTGGCAGCAGCGCACGCGCGAAGGTCGGCGATTGCGGGCCGTATTCCCGCGGATAGCGATACGCGCTGACCTGACGGGGATTTTCCAGCGGCAGGCCGGGCTCGCGCGCCGCCAGCCAGTAGACCTGCAGGACGCGCCGGCCATCGCGGCTGCCGATCGCGGTCGCCGCTGGCAGCACGCGCGTGTCGACCTCGCCCAGGCCCTGCACGCGGCCGACGCAGAACTGCCGGTAGCGCTCGGCATCGCCGTCGCCGTCGGTGATGGCGTCGAAGTAGTTCCAGATGCGCAGCAGGTGCGGATAGCCGCTCTGGCGCCAGAACGCCGCCATCGCCGCATAGGCATGGGCGCTGGCCTGCAGGATGCCGCCCGCAGGCTCTTCCCACTCCACTGCGCCGAACATCAGGGTGCCATCGTGGCTGTAGCGCACCGCGCCGTCCCGGCCCGTGGCCACGGGTCCGGCCGCGCGCCACACCTCGAAGGGCGCGGCGGCTTCGCGCAGCGGCGACAACGGCACGCGCAGGTAACGGGGATCTTCGATAGCCGACGTCACCGGCGCCAGGGCGCCGAAACCGAACACGGCGAGCGTTTCCGGCAGGCCCAGCAACGCATGGGGTGTCGGCGCGTGGATGTAGTCGACGGCCAACCGCTGCGGCGCGGAGGGACGGTCGGGAGCGGAGCTCATCGTGCGGGAAACAGGGGCATGTCGGGGCGAAATGATAACCCGCCCATCCCGTCACGCCCGGCAGGCGCAGGCTGTGCCAACATTCAGGGCATGCGGCGGAAGATCGCCGGGGTTCCCAGGGAGAAGCCGTCATGACGTTCCGCACCATCCCCGTCGTGTTCGCCATGCTGCTGGCCGCCGGGTGCGCCAGCAGTTCCAAGGTCATGCTGGGGCAGGCACGCCCCGCCATCGATCCGTCGCAGGTGCAGGTTTACCGCACGGCACCGGCCGGCGCACTGGAGATCGCGCAGCTGGAATCGAAGAGCGCGGTCGGTTTCGGTACCCAGGGCCAGACCGACGCCGCCGTGGCGCGCCTCAAGCGCGAAGCCGCCGCCCTCGGCGCCAACGGTGTGGTGCTGATCGGCGTGGGCTCGAGTGGCTCGCCGGTCGGCATGTCGGTGGGCGCCGGCAGTTACGGCCGCCACTCCGGCGGCGGCGTCAGCATGGGCATCCCCACCACGCAGAAGCAGGCCGCGGGCGTCGCGATCTACGTGCCGCCGGGGACGCCGGTGGATGCGTCGATCGTGGTGCCGGAGCCGGCGGCGAAGCGCTAGTCGGAGCCAGAACGCCCGAACGAAGGCGGCGGACGGCCGCCTTCTTCATTTCAGGGATCAGGGCGAAGTGGCCGACTCGCCCTCCAGCACGATCCGCTCGCCGCCGTCGACATTCACTGCCAGCGTCTCGTAGCGCCATTCGCCTGCGCGTTTTTCGGCCACCACGTATAGCGTGCCATCCGCGCGCGGGCCGTCGAGGGGAATCGCCAGGTCGGCGTCACCGCTGGCTCCGCTGGTGCTGATGTTTCCCTGCACGAACCAGCCCGCACGTATCGGTTCGCCGAGCGCAGCGATGACGGCAGGATCAGACTGTGCCCGCGCGAGCGCATGCTGATAGGCGCCCGAGGACTTGATCGCTCCCAGCAGCAGCGCCACGCCGCCGAGGACGACCGCGACAGACAGCGCCAGCAGCAGCGCACCCAGCACGGGCACGCACCATTTCCAGTTGCGTTGCCACCAACCGGGCTGGGCGGGGACGGGCGTCGACATCGCAGTGCTCCCGGGGTGAGTGGAATCAGGGCTTGAGGCAACGGGCGAAGAAATCCTCGGTCAGCCGGTAGCGATGCAGCAGGTCGCTGCCGCGCAGGCCGTGCTTGGCCCCAGGGTACGTCATCAGTTCGAACGGCGTGCCGCGCTTCTGCAGCTCGCTCATCAGCTTGGTGGAGTTGGTGAACAGCACGTTGTCGTCGGCCATGCCGTGGATCAGCAGCAGCTTCGAGCGCAGGCCGCCCAGGTGGGTGAAGACGCTGGCTCCACGGTAGCCCGCCGCGTTCGCCTTCGGCAGGTCCATGTAGCGTTCGGTGTAGTGGGTGTCGTACAGCGCCCAGTCGGTCACCGGCGCGCCCGCCACGCCGCAGGCATACGCTTCGCTGTGCTTGGCCAGCAGCATCAGCGTCATGTAGCCGCCGTTGGACCAGCCGTGCACGCCGATGCGCTTTGCATCGACGAAGGACTGCGCCTTCAGCCATTCGACGCCGCGCAGCTGGTCGTCGACTTCCACCGTGCCCTGCTTGCCGTAGAGCGCGCCGCCGAACGCCGCGCCACGGCGTGGGGTGCCGCGGTTGTCCAGTGAGAACACCACATAACCCTGCTGCGCCAGGTACTGGTTGAAGAAGGCGTCACTGCGGCCGGGCCAGGCGCGGGTGACGGTCTGCGCGGCAGGGCCGCCGTAGACGAACACCACCACGGGATACTTCTTCTTCGGGTCGAAGCCGGCCGGCTTGATCAGGCTGTAGTGCAGCGGCGTCTTGCCGTCGGCCGCCGTCAGCGTGCCGAACGTGGTCGGCTGGTGCGCGGCGAGGTACTTGGCGTACGGATGCCCGGCGTCGACGGCATCATTCTCCAGCAGCGTCGCCAGCTTCGTGCCGTCCGCCTTGAACAGTTCGATCTGCGGCAGCGTCGTGTCGCTGGACCAGCTGTCGACGAAGACGCTGGCATTGCGGGCGAAGCTGGCCGTGTGCACGCCCGCAGCAGGCGTCAGCTTGCGCGGTTCGCCGCCTGTCAGCGGCACGGCGTAGACGTGGGTTTCCGCGGCGCCATCGCGCGTGCCGCTGACGTACGCCAGGCCATTGCCCTCGTCGACTGCCAGCAGGCTGTCCACGACCCAGTCACCGCGGGTCAGCTGCGACAGCGAAGTCCCGTTCTCGGATACGAGGTAAAGATGCTCGAATCCATCGCGCTCCGACGACCACAGGAAGCGTCCGTCCTTCAGGAAGCGCAAGGCGTTGTGCAGTGGCACCCAAGTCTTCGACGTTTCGGTCACCAGCGTGCGTTGCTTGCCGGTTGCCAGCGTCGTCTCGATCAGGTCGAGCGTTTTCTGGTCGCGCGACTGGCGCTGGAAGGTCAGGCGCTGAGGATCGCGCCAGTCCACGCGGGCCAGGTAGATGTCCTTCTCGGTGCCCAGGTCGATCCACTGCGGTCTGGCACTCGCTTTCGGCGCAATCACGCCCAGCTGAACCAGTACGTTCGCATCGCCCGCTGCCGGATAGCGCTGTTCGACGACCTCCGTGCGGTCGGGATAGACCTCATAGCGCTTCACCAGCGGCACCGGTGCCTCGTCGATGCGGGCGAAGGCGATGGCCGAGTCGTCCGGTGCCCACCAGTAGCCGGTGTGGCGGTCCATTTCCTCGTCGGCGACGAACTCGGCCACGCCGTTGCCGATGGTGTCATTGCCGTCGCGGGTCAGCTGCACTTCCCTGCCGTCGGCCAACGCGATGACCCACAGGTTGCGTTCGCGGATGAAGCTGACGAAGCCGCCTTTCGGCGAGATCTTCGGATCGGTGGCGAAGCCGCCGCCGTTCGTGAGCTTGCGCACCGCGTCCTTGCCAGTCTTGGCCAGGTCGTAGAAGTACAGCTCGCCGCCCAGCGGAAACAGCAGTGCCTTGCCGTCGGGCGACCATTGGTAATCGACGATGCCGGACAGCGCGGCGATGCGCTGGCGCTCGCGGCGCGCCTTTTCCTCGTCGCTCAGCACTTCCTCGCCCGGCAGCACCACCGACGAATCCACCAGCAAGCGCGTCTGCCCGCTGGCGATGTCGTACTCCCACAGGTCCAGCCGGTTGCGGTCGCTGTCCTTGCCGCGCAGGAAGGTCACCCGTGATCCGTCCGGCGCCACCTGCGGTTTGGTCAGCGTCGGTCCGGACAGCGGCGCGCTGCCGGTGATGGCTTCCAGCGTGAGTTTCTCGGCGTGGGCGGGCAGGGCGGTGGCGAGGGTCATCAGGGCGAACAGGGCGAGGCGCATCGGATTTCTCGGGCGGCGGGGCCGGTCAGGCCCGGATTATTGCACCCGCGAACCGTAGCGTGCGCCATGCGCACGACCTCTGGATCCGGCACCGCGCATCGTGCGCACGGCGCACGCTACCTTCCGAACAGGTGCTTGCGCTCCTCGTCGGTCAGCGGCTTGCCCGCATCGGGATTCACCTGCGTCTTCAGCGCGTACGCGCGCTGCACGGCAGGGCGCGCGGCGATCTCCGCATGCCAGCGCTGCAGGGTGGGATAGGGCGACATATCCAACGGCGCCTTGTCGTAAGCGTTGATCCACGGATGGATCGCCATGTCGGCGATGCTGTAATCCTCGCCGGCCACGTACGCATGCTTCGCCAACTGCGTGTCCAGCACGCCGAGCAAACGCTGCACTTCGCGGGTGTAGCGGTCGATGGCGTAGGGAATCTTTTCGGGCGCATACACCGTGAAGTGGCCGTACTGCCCGCTCATCGGCCCCAGGCCGCCCATCTGCCACATGAGCCACTGGTTCACTGCCACCTTGTGCCGCGTGTCGTTGCCGAAGAAGCGGTTGGTCTTGTTGGCCAGGTACACCAGGATGGCACCGGACTCGAACACGCTGATCGGCTCGCCACCGTCGGCCGGCGCATGGTCGATGATGGCCGGCATCTTGTTGTTGGGCGAGAACGCAAGGTAGTCCGGCTTGAACTGGTCGCCCTTGCCGATGTTCACCGGCACGATGCGATAGTCCAGCTTCGCGCCGGCCTCGGCCAGCTCTTCCAGCAGCAGCGTGATCTTGTGGCCGTTCGGGGTAGGCCAGTAGTACAGGTCGATCATGGCGGGGTCCGCAGGGTGGGGAGGCCTCCGAGTCTAGACCGGCCTGCAGACTTGGCAGCGTCAAATCCGGCCGCTACCCTGCCGCATCCTTGGAAAGCACTGTTCCCGACATGACCGAACCAAAATCCGCGCGCCTGGGACCCCTGCCGGCCCTGATCTTCAGTTCGCGCTGGCTGCAGCTGCCGCTTTACCTGGGCTTGATCGTGGCGCAAGGCGTGTACGTGGTCCTGTTCCTGAAGGAACTGTGGCATCTGGTCCACGGCGCGACCAGCCTGAGTGAGCAGGACATCATGCTGCTGGTTCTGGGGCTGATCGACGTAGTGATGATCTCCAACCTGTTGATGATGGTGATCGTCGGCGGCTACGAGACCTTCGTGTCGCGCATGGGGCTGGAAAAGCACCCCGACCAGCCGGAATGGCTCAGCCACGTCAACGCATCGGTGCTGAAGGTCAAGCTGGCGATGGCGATCATCGGCATCTCGTCCATCCATCTGCTGAAGACCTTCATCGGCGCCAGCGCCCTCGGTGGCCTGCCGCTATGTGGTACGCCGGCTGCGTTCGCTGCGGCGGAGGCGGCCAAGGTGGCCGGGTGGGCGGCGAAGACCTGCAGCGACTTCACGCCGACCGGCGTGATGTGGCAGACGATCATCCATGCCATCTTCATTCTGTCGGCAATCGGTATCGCCTACACCGACAGATTGATGAGCAACAGCGCGACGCCCAAGCACGCCGCGCACTGACCCCGTGGCGGAACCCGTGATCCGTGACGCGAACGATGGCGACCACGCCGCCATCATCGCGCTGAACGAAGCTGAGGTCCGCCACACCAGCCCTATGGATGTGGACAGGTTGCGCCACCTGGCGTCCCTGTCCGACTGTCTCCGCGTGGCGACGCTCGACGGTCGCGTGGTCGCCTTCCTGCTGGCGATGCGTGCCGGTGCGGATTACCGCAACGACAACTTCGGGTGGTTCGCCGGACGCTATCCGGATTTCCTCTACGTCGACCGCATCGTAGTGGATGCAGCCGCGCAGGGGCACGGCCTGGGGTCGCGGCTCTATGCCGACCTGTTCGCCTTCGCCCGTGAACGCGGCATCCCGCGCGTCACCTGCGAGTTCAACGTGGTGCCGCCGAACGAGCCTTCGCGTCTGTTCCATGCGCGCCACGGCTTCGTCGAAGCCGGTCGCCAGTGGCTGGACAACGGTCGCAAGCAGGTCTCCATGCAGGTCGCCGAACTGGCCTGAACGCCTTCGTCTCAGGGTTTGGGCCGCCGCAGGCCGTAAAATGCGCGGATGGATGTTTCCCACCTGCTCGAAGACCTGAATCCCGCCCAGCGCGACGCCGTTTCCGCCGAACCCGGGCATTACCTGGTCCTGGCCGGCGCCGGCTCCGGCAAGACCCGCGTGCTGACCCACCGCATCGCCTGGCTCAATGAAGTCCATGGCGTCCCCACGCACGGGATCCTCGCGGTCACCTTCACCAACAAGGCTGCGGGCGAGATGCGCGCGCGCGCCGACGTGCAGCTGCGCAATGGCAGTCGGGGCATGTGGATCGGCACCTTCCACGGCCTCGCGCACCGCCTGCTGCGCCTGCACTGGCAGGAAGCCAAGCTGCCGGAGACCTTCCAGGTGCTGGACAGCGACGACCAGCAGCGCCTGGTCAAGCGCGTCGTCCAGGCGATGGAGCTGGACGAAGGCAAGTATCCGCCCAAGCAGCTCACCTGGTGGATCAACGAGCAGAAGGACGAAGGCCGCCGACCGGAACACATCCAGCCCGCGCCGAACGACGACTGGCTGGATGTGCGCCGGCAGGTCTATGCCGGTTACCAGGAACGCTGCGACCGCGCCGGCCTGGTCGACTTCGCCGAACTGCTGCTGCGTGCGCACGAGCTGCTGCGCGATACGCCGGCATTGCTGGCGCATTACCGCACGCGCTTCCGACAGATCCTGGTGGACGAATTCCAGGACACCAACGCCATCCAGTATGCGTTCGTCCGCGTGCTCGCCGGCGATACGGGGCACGTGTTCGTGGTCGGCGACGATGACCAGAGCATCTACGGCTGGCGCGGCGCGAAAGTCGAGAACATGCAGCAGTTCCTGCGCGACTATCCCTCTGCCCGGACCATCCGGCTGGAACAGAACTACCGCTCCAGCGCGAACATCCTTGGTGCCGCCAATGCGGTGATCGCGCACAATCCGGGCCGCATCGGCAAGCAGTTGTGGACCGACACCGGCGACGGCGAGCCGATCGACCTGTACGCCGCCTACAACGAGATGGACGAAGCCCGCTTCGTGGTCGAGCGCATCCGCCAATGGGTGCGCGACGGCGGCAGCCTCGGCGATGCCGCCATCCTCTATCGCAGCAATGCGCAATCGCGTGCCTTCGAAGAAGCGCTGCTGTCCGAACAGGTGCCGTATCGCGTATATGGCGGCATGCGCTTCTTCGAGCGCGCCGAAATCAAGGACGCGCTCGCCTACCTGCGCCTGATGGCCAACCGTGCCGACGACGCGGCGTTCGAGCGCGTGGTGAATACGCCGACGCGCGGCATCGGCGAGCGCACGCTGGACGAAGTCCGCCGTCTGGCACGCGGCGCGCGCGTGTCGCTGTGGGGCGCAGCGGTGCTTTCGGCCCAGGGCAGTGACCTCGCCGGCCGCGCACGCAACGCGCTGGCGGCGTTCGCGTCGCTGGTCGACCAGCTGGCCGAGGAAACCGCCGAGATGACGCTGGCCGAGCGCGTCGACCACGTGCTTGCGCGCTCCGGCCTGCGCGAGCACTGGGCACGCGAAAGCCGCGGCGGCCTCGATTCCGAATCGCGTACCGAGAACCTCGACGAACTGGTGTCGGTCGCCTCCCGCTTCGTGCGCCGCGAGGACGTCGCCGTCGAGGAAGACGTGCAGGAGGGCATGAGCGAACTGGTCGCCTTCCTGTCCTATGCCGCGCTGGAGGCCGGCGAGGGCCAGGTGGACGCCGGCGAGGACGGCGTGCAGTTGATGACGCTGCACTCGGCCAAGGGCCTGGAGTTCCCGCTGGTGTTCCTGGCAGGGCTGGAAGAGGGCCTGTTCCCCAGCAACCGTTCGCTGGACGAAAGCGGGCGGCTGGAAGAAGAGCGGCGGCTTGCCTACGTGGGCATCACCCGCGCGCGCCAGAAGCTGGTGCTGAGCTATGCCGAAGCGCGTCGCCTGCACGGGCAGGACATGTACGGCATCCCGTCGCGTTTCCTGCGCGAGATCCCCGCGAACCTGTTGAACGAAGTCCGCCCGCGCGTGCAGGTCAGCCGTGCCGCCCCGGGTTTTGCTTCACGGCCGGTGGCCGGCCACGCGTCCATCGAGTCGCCTTCCATGAAGCTCGGGCAGATGGTGACGCACGCCAAGTTCGGCCAGGGCGTGGTCACCGATTACGAGGGCAGCGGGGCGCATACGCTGGTGCACGTGAACTTCGCCGAGGTCGGTCCCAAGGTGCTGGTGCTCGCCTACGCCAACCTGCAGGCGGTCTAGGCGATTGATCCAGATCACGGCGCGTTGCGCCGGCAGGGCGTCTAATGGCCGCACTCCATCACCTCGAGGTGCGGCCATGTACCGGCATATCCTGATCGCGACCGACGGTTCCGAGCTGGCAGGCAAGGGCGTGCAGCATGGCCTTGCCCTGGCCTTGCAGCTGCAGGCCAGGGCGACGGTCCTCACGGTGAGCGAACCCATCAGCACCGGCTTCGATGATGCGCTGGGCTGGAGCGCGGTGGCGACCTCGCTACCGGACTTCCAGAAAGCGCGCGAGGAGGCCGCCCGCAAGGTCCTCGATGGCGTCACCGCGCAGGCGCAGGCGGCAGGCGTCGACCCGCACCTGCTGCACGTTGCCGACCGCTATGCGGCCGAGGCCATCGTGGACACTGCCGAACGCGAAGGCTGCGACCTGATCGTCATGGCCTCTCATGGGCGCCGCGCGCTGGGCCGCCTGCTGCTGGGCAGCCAGACCAGCGAAGTGCTGGCCCGCTGCGGCGTGCCGGTGCTCGTCATCCGCTGAACGCGGCGGCTCACCAGCCGTAGAGCTTCCAGTACACCGGCGAGATGTCGCTGTTGTCCTTGCTCTTGTCCAGGCGGCCGTCGCCGTCGGAGTCGTACAGGTAATAGGGCGCGCCACGCGATGGCGTGACCTTGACCATGCGCAGGTTGCCCGCCACGCGGTATTCCTCGATGGTGTCGCCGTTCTTTTCCGTGCGCACCGCCACCTGCGCGTTGGCCAGGTCGATGTCGGACGGGTTGCCGCCGCCTGTCGAGGCGCAACCGGCCATGGCCAGCAGGCAGGACAACGGCAGGGCGAGGCTCGTCATGCGGTTCATGGTGGCGTCCGGTCGGGGGAATGACGTCCCGATTATGCGCCCAATGCGAGGGTGGGCGCGTGACGCCGCGCGCAAGGGCGGGGCGTAGAATGCCGGCATGACACGACTCGTACTGATCGACGGCTCCAGCTACCTGTTCCGCGCGTTCCATGCGCTGCCTCCGCTGACCAACGCACAGGGTGAGCCTACCGGCGCGCTGTTCGGCGTGGTGAACATGCTGCGCGCCACGCTGAAGGAAAAACCGGACTACGTGGCCTTCGTGCTCGACGCCAGCGGCCCGACGTTCCGCGACGAACTCTATCCCGACTACAAGGCCAATCGCCCGCCCATGCCGGAAGAGTTGCGCGCGCAGGTCGAACCGATGATCCGCATCGTCCAGGCGCTGGGCTTCCCCTTGCTGCGCGTCGACGGCGTGGAGGCGGATGACGTGATCGGCACGCTGGCGCTGCAGGGTGCGGCGCAGGGCATGGAGGTCACCATCTCCACCAGCGACAAGGATTTCGCGCAGCTGGTCCGTCCGGGCGTGGCGCTGGTCAACACGATGAGCGGCAGCCGCCTGGATTCCGTGGATGCCGTGGTGGAGAAGTTCGGCGTGCGGCCGGAGCAGATCGTCGACTTCCTGGCCCTGATGGGCGACGCCATCGACAACGTGCCTGGTGTCGAGAAGTGCGGGCCCAAGACGGCGGCGAAGTGGTTGGGCGAGTACGGCACGCTGGACGCAATCATCGAGCGGTCCGGCGAGATCAAGGGCAAGATCGGCGACAACCTGCGCGCCGCGCTGCCGCGCCTGCCGTTGAACCGCACCCTGGTGACCATCAAGACCGACGTGGCGCTGGAAGGCGGCCCGGACACGCTGCCGCTGCGCGACCGCCACGTCGACGAACTCCGCGAGCTGTACGCACGTTACGGTTTCAACCAGGCCCTCAAGGAGCTGGAAGGCGGCGCCCTTGATGCGGCCTCCGTCGCCGAGAAGGAACCGGGCCGCGCGCGCGGCACCGGTCGCGTGGCGGCTGCCGCCGTCGACGAAACACCCCTCGATCCCGCGCTGGGCATGGCCGGCGACTATGCCGCCGTCACCGAGCCGGCGCAGCTCGATGCGCTGGTGGCCGAGCTGCAGCGGGCCGACGCGTTCGCGTTCGATACCGAGACCGACAGTCTCGACCCGATGCGTGCCGCCCTGGTGGGGCTGAGTTTCGCCACCGAGCCGGGCAAGGCGGTCTACGTGCCCGTCGGCCACGACTATCCCGGTGCTCCGCCGCAGCTCGACCGTGCGGGCGTGCTGGCGGCGCTGCGGCCGGTGTTGGCCGATCCCGGCAAGCGCAAGCTGGGCCAGCACGGGAAATACGACCTGCACGTGCTTCGCCGCCACGGCGTGGAGGTGCAGGGCTACGCCGACGACACGATGCTTGAGAGCTTCGTGCTGAACTCGGGCAGCAACCGCCACGACATGGACAGCCTGGCCAAGCGCTTCCTCGGCTACGACACGATCAAGTACGAAGACGTGGCCGGCAAGGGCGCCAAGCAGATTCCGTTCTCCCAGGTGGCGGTCGATGACGCGACCCGCTATGCCGCCGAGGACGCCGACATCACCCTGCGGCTGCATCACGCGATCGCGCCGAGACTGATGGCCGAGCCCGGGCTGGAACGCGTGTACCGCGACATCGAAATGCCGCTGGTGCCCGTGTTGGCGCGCATCGAGGCGAACGGCGTGATGATCGACGCCGACGAACTGCGCCGGCAGAGCGGCGACCTCTCCAAGCGCATGCTGGCCGCGCAGCAGAAGGCGACCGAGCTGGCCGGGCGCACCTTCAATCTCGATTCGCCGAAGCAGTTGCAGGCGCTGCTGTTCGACGAGCTGAAGCTGCCCGTACTGGTGAAGACGCCGACCGGCCAGCCCAGCACGAATGAAGAAGCGCTCGAAGCCATCGCCGACCAGCACGAATTGCCGCGCGTGATCCTGGAGTACCGCGGCCTGGCGAAGCTGCGCAGCACCTATACCGACAAACTGCCGGAGATGGTGAATCCCGACACCGGTCGCGTGCACACCAGCTACCACCAGGCCGGTGCCGCGACGGGGCGGCTGTCGTCCACCGATCCGAACCTGCAGAACATCCCGATCCGCACCGAGGATGGCCGGCGCATCCGCAAGGCCTTCGTGGCGCCGCCGGGGCGCAAGCTGGTCGCCTGCGACTACTCGCAGATCGAGTTGCGCATCATGGCCCACCTGTCGCAGGACCCGGGACTCGTGCGCGCCTTCGAGTCCGGCGCCGACATCCACAAGGCGACGGCGGCGGAAGTGTTCGGCCGCAAGCTCGAGGACGTGACCGGCAACGAGCGCCGCGCCGCGAAGGCGATCAACTTCGGCCTGATGTACGGCATGAGCGCGTTCGGCCTGGCGCGGCAGCTGGGCATCGGCCGCGGCGAGGCGCAGGACTACATCGCGCTGTACTTCAGCCGGTATCCGGGCGTACGCGACTACATGGAGCGCACGCGGCAGCAGGCGCGCGAGCTCGGCTACGTCGAGACGGTCTTCGGTCGCCGCCTGTACCTGGAATACATCAACAAGGGAACGCAGGGGCAGCGCGCCGGCGCCGAGCGCGCGGCGATCAACGCGCCGATGCAGGGCACGGCGGCGGACATCATCAAGCGCGCGATGATCGGCGTCGACGCATGGCTGGCGGATCACCGCGGACAGGCGCTCATGATCCTGCAGGTGCACGACGAACTGGTGTTCGAAGCCGATGCCGGTTTTGTCCCCGAGCTGCTGCAGGAAGCGACGGCTCGCATGGCGGCGGCCGCGCAACTGAGCGTTCCGCTGGTCGTCGACAGCGGCGTCGGCGACAACTGGGAAGAGTCGCATTAGCCCGGCCTGGAAACGCTTTCCCTTCCGGAACATGCACTTGCGGAAAGTTCAGGAAAACCCTGTCAGGTATATTTGTATACCGACCAGTTCAATAAAATGAATTACTCCTGAATCTTACGGTTTTTTAACCGGAATCTTCACGAACCATCCATGTCCGGAGTGGTCATATAGCCCCGTGACAGATGCAACGTCTGTCACTGATCTCTCCCTTCCCCTGGAGCGATCTCCCCCGGAGCGACGACCCCTCCCCAGGTCCCGCTCCCCTGGCCCCGCCGACCCCCCCCTGGTCTGCGGGGCTTTTTATTGCCCGTCGTCCGCTGCGCCCGCGTGCGCTACCGTGCGCGCAACCTTCCGCCACCGGGTGATGCATGAGCGCGACGTTCGCCGAGATGTTCCACATGGCCATGCCCTGGTGGGCCTTCGTGCTGCGGGCATGCGTCGTGTACTTCATCCTGCTGTCGATGATCCGCATGACCGGCAAGCGAACGATGGGCCAGTTCACGCCGTTCGACATGCTGCTGGTGGTGCTGCTCGGCAATGCCGTCCAGAACGCGCTGCTTGGCGATGACACCTCGGTGGGCGGCGGCCTGTTGCTGGCCGCCACGTTGATCGCGCTGAACTGGATCGTGGGCCTGGCCTCCGCGCGATCGGCGAAGGTGGAGCGCTGGGTCGAAGGATCGCCCGTGCTGCTCGCACGCGACGGACAGGTCTATCGGAACGTCCTGCGCCGCGAGCTCATAAGCCGGGAGGATTTCGAGAAAGCGATGCGCGAAGCGGGTTGCCTGGACATGGCCGACATCCGCTTGGCGGTGCTGGAGAACAACGGGCATATCACGGTGGTGGGCCGGCAGCCGGAGATCCCCGGTGCGGGAGCGACGTAAGTCGCGATCGCGATCCCGGCAAACCTTCGCGACTTACGTCGCTCCCACAAGAACAAGCTCAGGCGAGTTCGTTCAGCCAGTCGCGCGGGCGCAGGTAGTCGAGCAGCCGCTGCTCATCGCTGCCGTCCTCGGGCGTGTAGCCATACTCCCAACGTACCAGCGGCGGCAGGCTCATGAGGATCGATTCGGCCCGCCCGCCGCTCTGCAGGCCGAACAGCGTGCCTCGGTCGTAGACCAGGTTGAATTCGACGTAGCGGCCGCGCCGGTACAGCTGGAAGGCTCGCTCGCGTTCGCCGTAGGGGACGTCCTTGCGCGATGCGACGATCGGCAGGTAGGCATCGAGGAAACCGTCGCCCACCGCGCGCAGGTAACCGAAGTCGCGCTCCGGATCCTCGCCCAGGTCGTCGAAGAACAACCCGCCCACGCCGCGCGTCTCGTTGCGGTGCTTGAGGAAGAAGTACTCGTCGCACCAGCGCTTGTGCGCGTCGTAGCGGGCCTGTCCGCCGAACGGTTCGCACAGCTCGCGCGCGGTCCGGTGCCAGTGGCGCACGTCTTCGTCGACCGGATAGAAGGGGGTGAGGTCGAAGCCGCCGCCGAACCACCACGCTACCGTTTCGCCATCGCGCTCGGCGCGGAAATGGCGCACGTTGGCGTGCGTGGTCGGCACGTGTGGGTTGCGCGGATGGAAGACCAGCGACACGCCCACTGCGCGCCAGGATGCGCCTGCGAGTTCAGGGCGATGTGCCGACGCCGACGGAGGCAGCCGGTCGCCCGACACATCGGAGAATCCGATGCCGGCCTGCTCGAACACGGCGCCGTCGCGCAGGATCCGCGTGCGGCCACCGCCGCGGATGGGCGATGCGTCGCCGGGTGGCCGCGACCATGCGTCTTCATGGAATCGCGCGTGGCCATCGGCCGCTTCGATGGCGGCGCAGATGCGGTCCTGCAGGTCGGTCAGGTAATCGCGGACAGGCGAAAAATCGTTCATGGCCCGCATTCTACCGGGGTGGTCGCAGCATCCCGAATTCCGCGCGCACATCGGGCCTGCACAGCTGCCAGACGAGCAGGCCATGCAGGGCCGCGAACACGACGGCGCTCACCCACAGCGTGGCCAGCGAGACCACGCGCAGCGCGGCGAGTTCGGCCCGCATCCGTTCCATCTCCGGCTGCGGCGGCAACGCCTGCACCCAGGCGAACACGGCCTCGAGGGCGGCAATGCCGGCGAAATTGAGTGCGGCACCGGCCACCATGAAGGCCACGAAGCCCCACCAGCCCCATGCGCGGCGGCGAAGCAAGCCGAAGGACACGGCCAGGAAAGCCGCTGAGACCGCCAGGAAGCCGGCGGCGATCGCGGTGAGGTGGGTGAGTATCCACACCGCGGCGGCGGGGACCGATCGCGTCGCGAGGAAGCCGCGCACCGCCTCCATATCCACCGGCCCCAGCAGGACCAGCGCCGCGATCAGTTGCGCCACGGCGTACAGGGTGGCGGCGATGCCGATGACGATCGATACCTTCGCCGTGACAGTGACGAAGGGCGAGCCTGTCGCGTGGGCCGGGTCAGGTCGCATCGCTATTTGAGCGTCTGTTCGAACAGCTTGAGTACGCGCTTGTACTCGTCCAGCCACGAATCGGATCGCGTGAATCCGTGGCGTTCCAGCGGATAGGCCGCCAGTTCCCAGTTGTCCTTTCGCAGTTCGATCAGCTTCTGCGTCAGCACCACCGAATCCTTGAAGAACACGTTGTCGTCGATCATGCCGTGAGCGATCAGCAGGTGGTCCTGCAGGCCGCCGGCATACTCGATCGGCGACGAGGTGCGATACGCCTCCGGATCCAGCTCGGGCGTGTTGAGGATGTTGCTGGTGTACTCGTGGTTGTACTGCGTCCAGTCGACCACCGGGCGCAGCGCGGCGCCGGCCTTGAAGGTGCCGGGTTCGCGGAACAGCGCCATGAACGTCATGAAGCCGCCGTAGCTGCCGCCGTAGATGCCGGCGCGATCACGGTCGCCCTGCTTCTGCGCGACCAGCCAGTCGAGGCCGTCGAGGTAATCCTCGAGTTCGGGATGGCCCATGTTGCGGTAGATCGCGGTGCGCCAGTCGCGACCGTAGCCCTCGCTGGCCCGGTAGTCCAGGTCGAGCACGATGTAGCCGCGCTCCACCAGCAGGTGGTGGAACATCTGCTCGCGGAAATAGTTCGGATAGCGGGCGGTGACGTTCTGCAGGTAGCCCGCGCCGTGCACGAACATCACGATGGGATAGCGCTTGCCCGGCTCCATGGTCTTCGGACCGTAGTATTTGCCCCACACCACGCCGGCGCCATGCTTCGACGGGACCTGCACGTATTCCGGCTCGGTCCACGTACGGGCCTTGAAGGCGGCCGTGCGGGTGTCGGTGAGCGGCTTCGCCTGACCGCCTTCGATGCCGACCACGGACAGTTGCGCCGGCGTATAGCTGCGCGAGTGACGGACCAGCAGCTGGCGCCCGTCCGGCGACGCGCTGAAGCTCTCCACCCCGTCGAGCGCGGTCACCTCGCGCACCTGGTTGCTGGCGAGGTCGAGCTTGCAGACTTCGTAGTCGCCCGGCCAGGCGCGGTTGCACAGGAACAGGAAGCCGTTGCCGTCCGGTGCGATTTCCGGCTCGGAGACCTCCCACCTGCCCGACGTGCGTGCGCGGAACTTTTCGGAACCCGTCGCCGTGTAGAGGTGCGAGTAGCCGGACTCTTCCGACAGCAGCCACAGCGTGCGGTTGTCCGGCAGCCAGCCGAACTGGTTGAAGCCCCAGTTGATCCAGGCCTCGTCGCTCAGGCGATGGCGCGGCAGCAGGCGGGCACCCGCCAGGTCGACGGTGGCGATCCAGCGGTCCTTGTTGTCGACCGCATGGATCTGCACCGCGGCCTGGGTGCCATCGTTCGTCCAGGCAATGGCACCGCCGTCGCTGTCGTTCTCCACGCGCACGTCGCGGTTGCCCTTCAGCGGCTCCTGGCCGGCCTTCTTGCGCAGCGCGGCGAGCGGATCCCTGTCGATGCCGGGCAGCGGATCGAACGCGAGCGGCTTCACGCTGCCGTCGGCCAGGTCCACGCGCCACAGCGCATGCGGCAGGGGCGCGTTGCGTCCCACGCGGGTGCGCACGTCCTGGAACTCCTCGTAGCCGGATTCGGTCACGTACTTGGGCATCTTGCCGGCCTGTCCCGGGTCGGCCCCCTTCTTGCGGGTCACCACCAGTAGCCAGCGGCCATTCGGCGACAGCGAGCTCGCTTCGATCTCCACGTCGTTGCCGAGGTACACCGGTGCGGGCGCGCGGGTCGGGTCGGCCTTGCGCCACGCCTCCGCCTGCTTCTGCGCGTCTTCGCGCTGGGCACGGTCGTCGGCCAGCGTGCGGAGGGTGCGCAGCTGCTGCGCGCGCAGGGCGTCGGCCTTCGGCGGCGCCAGCGGATCGCGCTCGGCCTTGAGTTCGGCGAAGGTCGTGGTGCCGGCGCCGGCCGTCCAGCGGTACCAGGTGGAGCCCGCGCGCCAGATCACCGCGCCGTCGTGGGCAAAACGTGCCTGCTGCTCAGCGTCGTTGGTGCGGGTGACCTGGGTCAATGCGCCGCTGCGCAGGTCGCGCACGAACAGGTCGCCGTTGCGCGACAGCAGCATGCGCTGGCGATGGACGTCGTACACCGGGCTGGCGGCATCCAGGCCGGCGCGCCGGTCGTCGCCGACGCGATGCGCGGCGCCGCCATCGAGCGCTTGTTCGAAGGTATCGCGCACGAGGCTGCTGTCGCGCTTGAGGTCGTACTGGACCTGCTTGCCGTCCCACGACCACCAGGCGCGCTCGACCGGCGGGCCGATCCAGTCCGGCTCCGCCATCGCCTGCTCCAGCGTGAAGGGTGCGGTGGTCTGTGCGCGTGCGGACGGCGCGAGGGCGAGCGGCAGCAGCAGGGCGAGCAGGACGGGGCGCATCGGGCATCCGTTAGTGCGAGGTGAAGGGCGCAAGATTACCAGCCCCGTCGTGCGGTTCCGGCCGCCGATGGTCATGCGCGGGCGTCAACGCGCGCGGGTTTCGCGCCTACCGCATTTCCCGCACAATCTCCGCTTGTCCATACGCGGGGCGCGACACGCGCGCATGCAAGCCTACGTCTACAAGAGCCAGCGCAAGGCCGACACGTTCGTCTACCTGGCCACGCGCGATGGATTCACCCTCGTGCCGGAACCGCTGCGCACTCAGTTGGGCGATCTGTCGTTCGTGCTCGAAGTGGCCCTGACCCCGGACCGGAAACTGGCGCGCGAGGATGCCGCCGTCGTCCGCGAGAACCTGGCCGCGCGCGGATTCCATGTGCAGTTTCCGCCGCCGTCCGATCCGCGCGTCCGTGCCGATGCCTGAGTCGCGCCTGCAGACCCGTCCCGTCGCCGTCGCTGCCCTGCTGGCGGGCGTGCTGCTGGCGGCGCTGGGGGGATGGACCGGTGGCGTGGTGGCGGCCATCGCGGCCTGCCTCGCACAACCGGCGATCGCCCTGGCCGTGTCGTGGCTGCGCGGCACGCGCGTGCTGGCACCGGCCCGTGCCTGGCGGGAAGACCTGCCCGCGCTGCTGCTGGCCTGGGGCATCGCGTTCGCTGCCAGCGCCGCGTTGCTGGCCTGGCCGCTGGCCTCGCTGCACGACAGCGGCAGCCTGCCGGCGGCGCTGGGCGTCAGTGCGGTGGTCGGCGCGGTGATCGTGGGACTCTGGCGCACATGGCCACTGTGGCACGGGCTGGAGCGCGACGGCGGAGCGCTGTCGGCCCACTGGCGCGGGCTGGTCGAGCGCGACTTCCATGCCTGGCGTGGGCTGGCCGTGGCGACGCTGCTGGCGCTCGCCGTAGGCGGCGGGTTGTGCCTGGCGTGGCCCGGCCTGGTGCCCGATGCAGCGCGCGTGGTGGCGGCCATCGTCTACGCCGTGTCCCTGCCGCTCCTGCACCTGGGCGTGCAACGGCTGCAGGGGGCAGGCGTCCTGCCGGTGGTGGAAATGCCCGACGGCGATGTCGACGTCGACGCCTTCGCGGAGGTTCCGGTCTCCGCCGGACCGGTGACCGACCTGGAGCAGGCGCTGTTCGACGCCGCGCGGACCGGCCGCGTCGAGCGCGCGCTGGAATTGATCGACGCCGGCGCGGACCCGCATGCGCTGCCGGCAGAAGGCGCGCGCGACCAGCGCAGCCTCGGCGCCCTCGCTGCGGTACTGCCCGACCTCCGGCTGCTGCGCACGCTGATCGCCCACGGGGTCGACCTCAACCACGCGCATGCCGGCGTCACTCCGCTGCTGGCGGCGACGCGCGACAGCTGGCATGGCCGCCCCGATGCCGTCACGACCCTGCTGGCCAACGGTGCCGACCCTCGCATTGCCGACGGCGATGGCAACACGCCGCTGCACCACGCTGCCCGCAGTTCCGACCCCGGCGTGGTGGCACTGCTGCGCGACGCGGCGGCGGAACTGGATGCACTGAACCACGATGGCCTGACGCCGCTCGGCGTCGCCTGCGTGGCCGGCAACTGGCGGCTGGCGAAGTTCCTGCTCGAACGCGGTGCGCGCCCTGACCCGCAGGGCGGGCAGCCGGTGCTGCTGGCCGCTGCGTCCACCGAAGAGGACGACCCCGCGGGCGTCCAGTTGCTCCTCAAGCACAAGGCCAAGGTCGACGCGCGCGACGCGCAGCGCCGTAGCGCCCTGCACGAAGCTGCCTTCGCCGGCCACGCCGAGATCGCCGCAACCCTGCTGGCGGCGGGTGCCGACGTGCATGCGCGCGACAGCCAGCAGCGCACGCCGTGGCTGGAAGCCGCCCGCGGCGGGCATCTGGCCATGCTGGAAAAGCTGGCCGACGCGGGCGCCGATCGCGCCGCCGTCGACGCCGGGCATCGCAACGCCCTGATGCTGGCGTGCACCGCGGACCATGCCTCGCCCGCGCTGGTGAGGCGCTTGCTGGAATGGGGTGTCGATCCTGCCGCTGCCGATGCGGAAGGCCGGCGCGCGGTCGATGCAGCGGCCGAAGCCGGACGCTGGGCGCTGGTGTCGGCCCTCGATCCCGGTTACGCGTTGCCCACCGCCGTCGCTGCGGCCGACGACGAGACGCCGCCCGACCGTGCCCCCTCGGCGCTGCTGCGCGACGGCTTGGCGAGCGGGCAGTTCGATGGTCTGGATGCGCTGGCGCGGCTGTGCTCCCGCGACGAACTGGGTGCACTGCTGCACGACGCCGACATGCAGCGGCCCGCGCGCCTGGCGTGGCTGCTGCGCCACGGCGCCGACCCCGACACCCGCAATGAGCGTGGCGACAGTCTGGTCTTCGCCGTGCTGGCACAGGGCGTCGCTGGCCAGCCCGCGCTGGCCACCCTGCTGGCACGCGGGGTATCGCCTTCCGGCGCCGGCGGTCTTGCGCGTTTCATGGCGGCCTGCGCGGCGGACGACCAGGCGGCGCGCGCACTCGAATCCTGTGCCCTGGACCTGCTGGAACGTGGCGCCGATCCGTTCGCGTCGTCGGGGCAGGGCGATCCGGCGTTGTCCCTGGCGGTGCGCCTGGGGTGGCAGCGCGTGCTCGACCGCCTGCTCGACATCGGCGTGGACCGCGAAGCGCGCGACAGCCACGGCATGACGGCGCTGCATCTGGCCGCCGTGCTGGGCCGCGAGACGGCGCTCAAGCACCTGGTCGCGAAGGGGGCCTCGCCGGATGCGCGTGCAGCCGATGGCCAGACCCCGCTCGGCGTCGCCCTGGCGTGCGGGCGTCGCGACCTGGCCGACTGGCTCGACTGGCGCCTCTGGCCGCTGCCGCGGCGCGCGCTGCGTCCCGCCGACCTGCCGGCAGCGGCGATGGCCGGTGATCGCGATGCCGTGCGACGCCTGCTGGATCTCGGCTTCGATGTCGATTCTCCCGATGCGCAAGGCTGCACGGCGCTGCTGCGCGCCGCGGGGGGCGGTTTCACGGCCGTCGTCGAGCTGCTGCTCGCGCGCGGCGCCGACGCGCAACGTGCCGCCCATACCGGCGCCACGCCGCTGTCGGCTGCGGTGAGCATGCGCCAGGTCGAGATCGTCGGCGCGCTGCTCGCGGCCGGCGCCGACATCGAATACCGCCTGCCCGGTGGCGTGACCGTGCTGATGCTGGCCGCGGCGCTCGGCCTGCCGGAGATCGCCGCCCGCCTGATCACCGCCGGCGCCAACGTGCAGGCCGGCGATGCGCAGGGCCTCACGCCGCTGCACTGCGCCGCGCTCTACGGATTCACCGCCCGCGAGAAGCCGCGGTTGCTGGCGCTGCTGGATACGCTGCTGTTGTCCGGTGCGGAATCCGAAGCGATGGCGGCAGGCGCGGTGACGCCGCTGCTGCTGTTGCTGGGCGCGCGCGCCGAACCGGGGACCGCGTGCGACGAAGAGGTGGTGCTGGCGGGCCTGGAACGCCTGCTGGACGAAGGCGTCTCGCTGGACGTGCAGGATCCGCGCGGTTTCGGTCCGCTGCACCTGGCGTCGCTGCACGGCCTGTTGCGCGTCGTCAGCCGCCTGTTGCGGGCAGGCGCAGATCCGGAGCTGCGGGACACGCTGAACCGGACGCCGCGCGAGATCGCGGTGATGCGCGGATTCATCGACGTGGCGGCGGAATTCGTTCCCGCCACGCCGGGCGCCGGCGCATCGATGGCCCGCTTCCTCCGCGACCGCGGCTGACGCGCGCGCTCACTTCGCCGGCGCGTCCTGGCCGGTCGCATCGGCCTCGAACAGTTTCTCCAGGTCGCTGACCGCATCGCGCGCGGTCTGGATCACCGCGCCGTCGTCGTCGTACACCAGGTACTGCGCCCGCAGCAGCTTCTCGTCGTGCTGGCGGAACCGCCGCGCGTGTTCGGCGGCGGTTTCCGGCGGCATGCCGAGTTCCACCAGCACCTGCTGCGCCATCTCGAGGCTCGACCCCAGCGTTTCGCGATAGGCCTCCGCACTCAGGTCCATCAGCCGCCACGCATGCTGCCGGTTGCGCGCACGCGCCAGCACGCGCGCGTCGGGGAACATGCGGCGGATCAAGCGGGTCGCCTTGATGTTCGTGTCCGGGTCGTCCATGGCGATCACGAACACCTTCACGTGCTGGCCGCCCGCGGACCTCAGCAGGTCCGGCCGGGTCGGATCGCCGTAGTAGAGCCGGATGTTGCCGAACCGCCGCAGGGTGTCCACCGTCTCGGGGCTGTGCTCCAGCGCGACGAACGGGATGCGCTGCGCGGTCAGCAAGCGGGCGACGATCTGGCCGAAGCGGCCCATGCCCGCGATCAGCACCTGCGGCTGCTCGTCCGGGATCTCGTCGAACGAGCGCGGCGCGGCCGTCGGCCGTTTCACGTCGGCAAGCAGACGGTGCAGGCCCAGCAACAGCAAGGGGGTCAGCGCCATCGACAGGCCCACGATCGCACTCAACTGGTTGCGCAGCGCCACGTCCATCAGCTTCACGCGCGCGGCCTCGCTGAACACCACGAAGGCGAATTCGCCGCCCAACCACAACGTGCCGGCCAGCATCAGCGCGCTGCGCGGATCGAGCCGGCCCGGCCAGCGGCCGACGCCGAACAGCAGGGCGAACTTCACTGTCAGCAGGATCAGCACGCCCGAGGCGATCAGTTCCGGCTGCTCGGCCACCGCATCCAGGTCGATGTCCATGCCGACCGCGATGAAGAACAGCCCCAGCAGCAATCCCTTGAACGGATCGATCTGCGATTCCAGCTCGTGGCGGAACTCCGAGTCGGACAGCAGCACGCCGGCCAGGAACGCGCCCAGGCCCGCGCTCAGGCCGGCCAGCTGCATGAACCAGGCGATGCCCAGCACCACCAGCAGCGCCGTGGCGGTGAACACCTCGGGCATGCGCGTGCGCGCGACGATGCGGAACAGCTGCCGCAGCACCAGGCGGCCGCCGAGGATGACGACGGCGATGGCACCGACGGCATGGAACACCATCGTCCACGTCAGCGTTTCGTTCTTCGCGCCGCCGAGCAGGGGGATCGCGGCCAGCAGGGGGATCGCCACCAGGTCCTGGAACAGCAGGATCGCGAAGCCGAGGCGGCCGTGCTCGCTGGTCAGTTCCTTGTGTTCGGACAACAACTGCAGGCTGACGGCGGTGGACGACAGCGCCAGCCCCAGGCCGACCACCAGCGCGGTCTTCCAGTGGTGTTCGAACAGCAGCGCGACGCCGCCCAGCACCAGCGCGCTCAGCAGCACCTGCAGGCCGCCGGCGCCGAACACCGGTTTGCGCATCACCCGCAGGCGCGAAGGCGACAGTTCCAGGCCGATGACGAACAGCATCATCACCACGCCGATCTCCGCGGCGTTGAGGATGCGGTCGGCATCGCGCACCAGCGCCAGCCCGTCCGGCCCCAGCACCACCCCGGCCACCAGATAGGCCAGCACCGCCCCCAACCCGAACCGCTTGAACACCGGCACCGCGATCACCGCGGCCAGCAGGAACACCAGCGCCAACTCCAGACCACTACCGTGCATGCGTCACCTCGCGGGGATAGTATGCGGCGGACAGGGTCACGACGGACCCGTTTCCAGGGATCGAGGAGAACGTATGAAGCAGCGCATGGCCTGGCTGGTGTGGGTGCTCGTGGGGCTGGTGGCGTTCGCGCAGGGCGCCCATGCGGAGGGCCCGCGTGCCGTCCGCAAGCAGGTCGAAGGCAGCATGCTGGTCACCGGCATGATCACCATCCGCACCGATGGCAGCGTGGCCGCCGTGGACCTGGACACGCCGGACCGGTTGCCGGAGGGCATCGCGCCCTTCGTGACCCAGGTCGCGACGTCGTGGCGCTTCGAGCCGGTTCTGGTGGAAGGCGTCGTCAGGCAGGTGCGCACGCGGATGAGCGCCCGGCTGGTGGCGAAATCGACCGGAGACGGCAAGATGCAGGTCACGGTCCGGGGTGCGGACTTCGGGGACTACCAGGCCATGCCGGCGGAGGAGCGCATCAGCAGCATTGGCATGAAGCCGCCGGGTTATCCGATGGCGGCGGCCCAGGGCGGCGTCCAGGGAACCGTGTACCTGCTGTTGAAGATCGGCCGTGACGGCACTGTCGACGACGTGGTCGCGGAGCAGGTGAACCTGCGCATGGTCGCCAGCGAAGGGCAGATGCGCCAGTTCCGCGAGCGCTTCGCGCGCGCGGCGATCGGCGCGGCGCAAAAGTGGACCTTCAATACCCCCACCCGCGGTGATGCCGCGGAGCAGCCGCACTGGGTCGTGCGCGTGCCGGTCGATTTCAACTTCGGCGAGAAGCCCCGCTACGGCAAGTGGGAAGTCTATGTGCCGGGCCCGCGCGAGCATGTGTCCTGGGCGCAGGACGACGAGCGCCCCGGCTTCTCGCCCGACGCGCTCGCGGAAGGCGGTGTGCACATGGCCGGTGGCAGGCAGGGCCCGAAACTGCTGACGCCGTTGGACGGCGCATAGCGCGCGGCCCCGCTTTTTGCGTGCGGAATCGGCATCCTGATCCACCGTGCGGCCTGCAGCAGGCCGCGATGGAAGAGACAGGTCTGCAGGACGCAAGCCTCGCCCAACGAAAAAGCCCCGCATCGCGGGGCTTTTTCTTGGACGACGCGCCGGATCAGCGCTTCATCGAGCTGAAGAACTCGTCGTTGGACTTGGTGTTCTTCATCTTGTCCAGCAGGAATTCCATCGCGGCGATCTCGTCCATCGGATGCAGCAGCTTGCGCAGGATCCAGATCTTCTGCAGCAGTTCCGGTTCGATCAGCAGGTCCTCGCGGCGCGTGCCGGAGCGGTTGATGTCGATGGCCGGATAGACGCGCTTCTCGGTGATGCGGCGGTTCAGGTGCACTTCGCTGTTGCCGGTGCCCTTGAACTCTTCGTAGATCACCTCGTCCATCTTGCTGCCCGTCTCGACCAGCGCGGTGGCGATGATGGTCAGCGAGCCGCCTTCTTCCACGTTGCGCGCGGCGCCGAAGAAGCGCTTCGGGCGGTGCAGGGCGTTGGCGTCCACGCCGCCGGTCAGCACCTTGCCGGAGCTGGGCACGACGTTGTTGTAGGCGCGGGCCAGGCGGGTGATCGAGTCCAGCATGATCACCACGTCCTTCTTGTGCTCGACCAGGCGCTTGGCGCGCTCGATCACCATCTCGGCGACCTGCACGTGGCGGGCGGCCGGTTCGTCGAAGGTCGAAGACACCACTTCGCCGCGCACGGTGCGCTGCATTTCGGTCACTTCTTCCGGACGCTCGTCCACCAGCAGCACGATCAGGTGCACGTCGGGGTGGTTGGTCGTGATGGCGGTGGCGATCTGCTGCATCATGATCGTCTTGCCGGCCTTGGGCGGCGACACGATCAGCGCGCGCTGGCCCTTGCCCTGCGGCGCCATCAGGTCGAGGATGCGGCCGGCGATGTCTTCCGACGAACCGTTGCCGCGCTCCAGCGTGAAGCGGCGGCGCGGAAACAGCGGGGTCAGGTTCTCGAACAGCACCTTGTTCTTCGACGCTTCCAGCGGTTCGCCGTTGATCGTGTCGATGGTCGACAGCGCGAAGTAGCGCTCACCGTCCTTCGGCCAGCGGATGCGGCCGGCCAGGTGGTCGCCGGTGCGCAGGTTGAAGCGGCGGATCTGGCTGGGGCTGATGTAGACGTCGTCCGGGCCGGCCAGGTAGCTGGCCTCGGCCGCGCGCAGGAAGCCGAAGCCGTCCGGCAGGATTTCCAGCACGCCGTCGGCGGCGACGCCTTCACCGTGGCGGGTCAGCACCTTCAGCAGGGCGAAGATGACGTCCTGCTTGCGGGCGCGGGCGACGCCTTCCTGGATGTTCAGTTGCTCGGCGATGTCCAGCAGCTTGGGCGCGGGCATGCGCTTGAGGTCGCCCAGCGAATACTGGGGGAAGCCTTCCGGCACGTTCGGCATCGCACGCGGCACGAACTGCTCCTGCCCCCCGCCATTGCCGTCCTGCGGCATGCCGTCGTGGCCCTGGCGGTCGCGATTCCGCTCGCGGCGGTTGCGGAAGCGGTCGCGGCGGTTGTTGTTGAAGCGGTTGCCGTCGCGCTGCTCGCCGCCATCGTGCTGGCCGCCACCCTGCGCCTGCGGCGGGGCATCGCCCGGGCCGCCTCCGTCCTGGGACGGTGAGGGAGCAGGGGGCGCCGCGGGAGCGGGTGCGCGTTCGGCCGCGACCGGCGGCAGCGGGAGCGGCGGCGCCATCTCGGGCGCGCGCTCGGCCGGCGCTGCGGCGGCGTCGGCGGTCGGGGTCTTTGGGGCGCGGGTCTTGCGCACGCGCTTCTCGGCGGGAGCGCCGGTTTCGTTGCTGCTGTCGGACAAGTTGCGAATCCTCGCTAGGTGGCGAGCGCCGGCGTTGCGGCGGCGGGGTGAAGTGAAGAGTGGGTATTCAGATGGGTGCGGCGCGTCCCCTGCGCCGGATTTCGGGTCCGACACTATCACCCGCCCCGGAAGGCGGCAAGCGGTGGCCAGGCGTCGGGTTCAAGCGGATTCAGCCGGCGCCCCCGGCGGTGCGGGGGCGTGGCGGGGAGACTCAGGCGGCCTGGGTGCCCAGGGCCTTGTCGATCATCTGGGTCAGCTGGCCCTTGCCGACGGCGCCGATCTGGGTCGCCTGGATCTGGCCATCCTTGAACAGCAACAGCATCGGGATCGAGCGGACGTGGTACTTGATGGCGGTGGCGCGGTTCTCGTCCACGTTGACCTTGGCGACCTTCAGCTTGCCGCCATAGGTCTCGGCCAGTTCATCGAGGACCGGCGAGATCATCTTGCACGGGCCGCACCATTCGGCCCAGAAGTCCACCAACACCGGCTCGCCGGACTGCAGCACGGCAGCATCGAAATCGGCATCGCCGACGTGGGTCACTTTGTCGCTCACGGGGATCTCCTGCGGGGTCCGCGGGCAGGCGCGGACGGGTTCGGGCCGGGACGGCCACCACGATTGGGGTAAACTGGGGCGTTCCGCGACCTTTTCAAGGTAACCCAGGTGGTCGCGCAACCCGGCACAGGGGGCGCAGTGTGCGACGCCGGTCAGGCCGTTGCAAGCACACCCACCGCATTCATACGAGACGCGCGCGGAACACAGCGACGCAAAGAAGAAGGCATGAGCGACAAACCGTTAACCGATATAACTTTCTCTTCGTTCGACCTGCATCCGGCGCTGCTTGCCGGCCTGGAAGGCGCAGGTTTTTCCCGCTGCACGCCGATCCAGGCGATGACGCTGCCGGTCGCCCTTGCGGGCCGTGATGTCGCCGGGCAGGCGCAGACCGGCACCGGCAAGACGCTGGCTTTCCTCGTCGCCGTGATGAACCGCCTGCTGACGCGTCCGGCCCTGGCCGAACGCAAGCCCGAGGACCCGCGCGCGCTGATCCTGGCGCCGACCCGTGAGCTGGCCATCCAGATCCACAAGGACGCCGTGAAGTTCGGTGCCGACCTCGGACTGCGCTTCGCGCTGGTCTACGGCGGCGTGGACTACGACAAGCAGCGCGAGATCCTGCAGCAGGGCGTGGACGTCATCATCGCCACCCCGGGCCGCCTGATCGACTACGTCAAGCAGCACAAGGTGGTCAGCCTGCACGCCTGCGAGATGTGCGTGCTGGACGAAGCCGACCGCATGTTCGACCTCGGCTTCATCAAGGACATCCGCTTCCTGCTGCGCCGCATGCCGGAGCGCACCACGCGGCAGACGCTGCTGTTCTCGGCCACGCTGTCGCACCGCGTGCTGGAACTGGCCTACGAGCACATGAACGAGCCGGAGAAGCTCGTCGTGGAGACCGAATTCATCACCGCGGCCAAGGTGCGGCAGAAGCTGTACTACCCGGCCGACGAGGAGAAGATCCCGCTGCTGATCGGCCTGCTGTCGCGCAGCGAAGGCGCGCGCACGATGGTGTTCGTGAACACCAAGGCGTTCGTCGAGCGGGTGGCGCGCGCGCTGGAGCGTGCCGGCTACCGCGTCGGCGTGCTGTCGGGCGACGTGCCGCAGAAGAAGCGCGAGTCGTTGCTGAAGCGTTTCCAGGCCGGCCAGCTGGAGCTGCTGGTGGCGACCGACGTGGCCGCGCGCGGCCTGCACATCGACGGCGTGTCGCACGTCTTCAACTACGACCTGCCGTTCGATGCCGAAGACTATGTCCACCGCATCGGCCGCACCGCGCGCCTGGGTGCGGAGGGCGACGCGATCAGCTTCGCCTGTGAGCGCTATGCGATGTCGCTGCCCGACATCGAGGCCTACATCGAGCAGAAGATCCCGTCCGAGCCGGTCACCGCCGAGCTGCTGACCGCGCTGCCGCGCCCGGAGCGTCCGAAGCCGGCCGCCGGCGAGGTCGACGAGGAAGAAGAGAGCATCGGGCAGATCTTCCGCGAAGCGCGCGAGCAGAAGGCCGCCGACGAAGAGCGCCGTGGCGGTGGCCGCAAGCCCGGTGGCTCCGGTGGCGCGGGCCGTCGTGAAGGCGGTCGCCGCGAAGGTCCGCGTTCGGCCGACGGCAAGCCGCGCCCGCCCCGTCCGCCGCGCGCCGCGCGTCCGGAGGGCGAAGCCGCGAAGCCGCCGGCGCCCCGGCCGGCGAACGACGCGGTCCGCACCGACGCCGTCGCGCTGCCGGAAGGCGAGCGCAAGCCACCGAGGAAGCGTCGTCGCCGTCGCCATGGCAAGCCGCTCGAGGGTGCGGAGGGCGCCGTGGCGAATGCCGCGCCGGTCGCCGCGACGCCGTCCGCCGCGCCGAAGCCGGTCGACGACAACGCAGGCTTCCTGACGAAGTTGGGGCGCAAGATCCGCTCGCTGGTCTCGGGCAACTGACCTGCGCCCTCATGGGTATCGAGAAGAAGCCGGGCACGTCCCGGCTTTTTCTTTGCGCATCGGCATCGCCAGCCTCTTGATCGGTCCGGCATAATCGACGCACATGAGCGTCCTTCGATTCGAAAACGTCAGCAAGCAGTACCCCGGTGGCCACGCGGCGCTGGAGGACGTCAGCTTCGAGGTGGCCGAAGGCGAGATGCTCTTCGTCACCGGTCATTCCGGCGCGGGCAAGAGCACGCTGCTGAAGTTGATCCACCTGAGCGAGCGGCCCAGCCGGGGGGCGGTCCTGTTCGCCGGCAAGAACCTGTTGAAGGTGCGCGGTGGCCGCATTCCGCTGCACCGTCGCGAGGTCGGCGCGGTCTACCAGGACCATCGCCTGCTCACCGACCGCACGGTGATGGAGAACGTATCGCTGCCGCTGATCCTGCGCGGCGACCGCCGCGGCGACATCGGCAAGCGCGTGCGCGAAGTGCTGGCGCGGCTGGGCCTGGGTCATCGCGAAAACGCGCTGCCCACGCAGTTGTCCGCCGGCGAGCAGCAGCGTGTCGGCATCGCGCGCGCCATCGTCGCCGAACCGCGCCTGCTGGTGGCGGACGAGCCGACCGGCAACCTCGATCCCACGCTGGCGGCGGAAATCATGTCGCTGTTCGCGTCCATGCCCGAGCGTGGCACCAGCGTGCTGGTCGTCAGCCACGACCTGTCGCTGCTCAAGCGCATGAAGAAGCGCGTCCTGATCCTCGACCACGGCAAGCTGGTCGACGACATTTCCCCCGCGGACCTGGCCGAATGAGCGACGCGAAGAACAGCCGGGCGCAGGCGCGCTCCGGGTTCGGCATCTGGCTGGACCAGCATCTCTACAGTTTCGTTTCCAGCCTTGGCCGCACCGTGCGTCGCCCCTGGGCGACGTTGCTGACGATCGGCGTGATGGCGGTAGCCTTCGTGCTGCCACTGGGCCTGTGGCTGGCGTTGCAGAACGTGGGTCACTTCGCCGGTGACGTGCAGCAGTCGCGCGAGATCGATCTGTTCCTGGCCCCGGACACCCCGGTCGCGCGCGCGCAGGCGCTCGCGGAATCGCTGCGCGCCCGCGACGATGTCGCCCGCGTCGAGCTGCGCACCCCCGAGCAGGGCCTGGCGGAATTCCGCGAGCGCAGTGGCCTGGCCGATTCGCTGGCGCTGCTGGACGGCAATCCGCTGCCGAGCCTGCTGGTCGTGGTGCCCGAAGGCGACGAGGTGCGGCTCATCGCCGCGCTGGAAGCCCTGCCCGAAACCGATCTGCTGCAGCACGACGCCGCCTGGCGCGAACGCCTGGCCGGCTGGATGGGCTTCGGCAAGCGGCTGGTGTGGGTGCTGGCGTCCTTGTTCGGACTCGGCGCGCTGCTGGTGGTCGGCAACACCGTGCGGCTGGACATCCAGTCGCGGCGCGAGGAGATCGGCGTGCTGCAGTTGCTGGGTGCGAGCGACGGGTTCATCCGCCGTCCCTTCATCTACCTGGGCGCCTGGTACGGGCTGGCCGCCGGCGCACTGGCGCTCGGCCTGCTGACGCTGGCGGCATGGGCGTTGCGGGATCCACTGGCCGCGCTGGCACGCAGCTACGGAAGTCCGTTCGTGCTCGCAGGACTGGATCCGGTCGGCGCGGCGATCGTCATGGGCGTGGCGACGGTGATCGGCTGGCTGGGCGCATGGCTGGTGACGGGGCACTTCTTGCGTCAGACTCGCCCGACCGCCACCTGACATCCCCCGCATCTTCATGGCCCAAGAGCTCCGGCATCTGATCAGCGACGCGCCCCGCGTGATGGTGGTGGACGGGTCGAAGCTGGTCCGCAAGCTGATCGCCGATGTCCTGCAACGCGAGTTGCCGGGCGTGCAGGTGATCGGCTGCGCGAGCATCGCCGAGGCGCGTTCGGCGCTGGCGGCGGGCGAGGTGCACCTGGTCACCACCGCCCTGGCCCTGCCGGATGGCGATGGTCTGGAGATCGCGCGCAGCGTGCGCGAGGCCGCGGGCCAGGCGTACGTGCCGGTCATCGTGGTGTCCGGCGATGCCCAGCAGCATCTCGAAGAACGCCGGTTCACCGAATTCGTCACCGACTATTTCGACAAGGCGCTGGGCCACGAGGCGCTGGCGGCGTTCATCCGCGGCTACGTGCAGCCCGAACCGGTGGTGGGCGCCACGATCCTCTACATCGAAGACAGTCGCGTCGTCGCCGAGACCACGCGGCGCATGCTGGAACGGCAGTCGCTCAACGTGGTGCATGTGATGAAGGCGGAAGACGCGTTCGCGCTGCTCACCGCCGAGTCGCTGGGCCTGTCGACGCACAAGTTCGACCTGGTGCTGACCGACGTGATCCTGAAGGGCGAACTGAGCGGTCGCGACATCGTGCAGCGCATCCGCATCGACTTCGCCTACGGCAAGCGGCGCCTGCCGATCCTGGTGATGACCGGCGACAGCAATCGCGACAACCAGGCCGAGTTGCTGCAGGCCGGCGCCAACGACCTGGTGCTCAAGCCCATCGCCGAACGCCTGCTGGTGACCAAGGTGCTCTTCCAGCTGCGCCTGGCGCGCATGGACGAAACGCGCAGCCTGGTCTGAGCCACGCGACGCGCATGACCGACGACGACCGCATCAAGCTGGAACCTTCGTGGAAGGCGCGTATCGGCGACTGGCTGCAGCGGCCGGACATGCGCGACCTGTCGGCCTTCCTGCGCCAGCGCAAGTCGGCGGGTGCACGCATCTATCCGCCGGGGCCGCAGATCTTCGCGGCCTTCGATGCCACGCCGTTCGATGCCGTGAAGGTGGTGATCCTGGGGCAGGACCCGTACCACGGTCCGGGGCAGGCGCACGGGCTGTGCTTTTCGGTGCTGCCGGGCGTGCCGGTGCCGCCGTCGCTGATGAACATCTACAAGGAAATCAACGCCGACCTCGGCATCGCGCCGCCGGATCACGGCTGCCTGCTGCCTTGGGCGCGGCAGGGCGTGCTGCTGCTGAATGCCGTGCTGACGGTCGAGGAAGGCCGTGCCGGCGCGCACCAGGGCAAGGGATGGGAAGGCTTCACCGACCATGCCATCGAAACCCTGGCGCGCGAACGCGAGGGCCTGGTCTTCCTGCTGTGGGGCAGCTACGCGCAGGCCAAGGGCAAGGTCATCGACACGCGCCGGCACCGCGTACTGCGCGCACCGCACCCGTCGCCGTTGTCGGCGCACCGGGGCTTCCTGGGGTGCGGGCATTTCTCCGCCACCAACCAGTACCTCGCGCAACGCGGGCAGGCGCCCATCGACTGGCGGTTGCCGCCGCGGGAAAAGCTGGTCCTCTAGCGTGCGCCGTGCGCACGAACCATGATCCATCCATTTGGGGTGTTGTGGGAGCGACGTAAGTCGCGATGAGGCATTACTGGCGAATCATCGCGACTTACGTCGCTCCCACAGCCGAGGATCTTGGGTCCGGCGTCAGCGCGTACGGCGACGCTTCTGCGGCGGTGAGACGGGCGGGGGCGGGGTGACCGGGATGTTCTTGATCTCGCCCTGAAGCTCTTCCAGCATCGGCACCATCTTCTGCTGCACGGCGGTCAGGATGTTCTGCATCAGGGCCGGATTCTTGTCGAGCATGCGCTTGCCGGCGGCGCTCTCGTAGAACTTGGTGATGGCGCGTACGTCCTCGCGCGTGTAGGTCTTCTTGTAGACGTCCAGGTAGACCGGCCGCATTTCTTCCCACGACAGCGCCTTTCGCACGATCTCCCGGGTCTTGGCCTGGATGCGCGCGACCTCGGCCTTCTGCTCTTCCGTCATCGCCTGGCCGGCGAAATGCTTGTCGAACTCCTGCTGCTGCACCGCCTCCATCTGGGGCACCACGCCCGCGAGCAGGCTTTCGGCACGCGAGGCCTTCAGCAGGCGATCGATGTCGGCATCGGAGGGCTCGGCCGCAAAGGCCGTACTTGCGCAGGCCAGGGCCACGGTGGCGAGAAGCAGCAGGGAAAGACGGCGGGCCGCGGTCAGCGAGGCAGCGATCATGCGATGCGGTGGCGTGGAACGGGGCCACAGGGTGCCTGTCGACGGGTAAAACTGCCGTTAACGGGCGGCAATCCCGCGGCAGCACGCTACGAACCGTCGCCCATCCTGACTACAATCCGCCGCATGGGGAGCACCGCACTCGAGATCACGCCGACACTGGCGATTCCGGACGACGAACTGGTCGAACGTTTCGTGCGGGCGAGCGGTGCCGGCGGACAGAACGTCAACAAGGTCGCCACGGCGGTGGAGCTGCGCTTCGACGTGGCGGGGTCGCCATCGCTGCCGGATGTGCTGCGGGAGCGCCTGCTGGCCAGGCGCGACCGCCGCCTGACCGACGAGGGCGTGCTGGTGATCGATGCGCAGCGCTTCCGCACGCAGGACCGCAACCGCCAGGACGCGCGCGAGCGCCTGGCGGCGATCATCGCCGCCGCGCTGGTGGTGCCGAAGACGCGCGTCGCCACCAAGCCGTCGCGTGCGGCGAAGGCGCGGCGGCTGGATGCCAAGCGCGAGCGCAGCCAGGTCAAGCGCGGCCGTTCGCAGAAGAACCAATGGGAGTAACCGTTTGAGCCACGACATCGTTCCGCGCATCCCGCCCAACATGCCGCAGGTACCGCCCAACCGGTTCACCCGCTGGATGGGGCGTACGTTCCTGCGGATGTTCGGCTGGAAGATCGTGGGCACGCTGCCGGACATCCCCAAGCTGGTGATGATCGTCGCCCCGCATTCGTCCAACTGGGACGGCATCTGGGGCATGGCGGCGAAGATCGCCATGGGCTTCCAGGTGCGCGTGCTGGGCAAGGCGCAGCTGTTCTGGTGGCCGCTGTCGCCGCTGTTGCGCAAGCTGGGCGTGGTACCGGTGGATCGCAGCTCGCCGCAGGGCACCGTCGAACAGGCGGTGCGGATGATCCGCCAGTCCGACCGGATGTGGTTCGCGCTTACGCCCGAAGGCACGCGCAAGCGCGTGGACAAGTGGAAGGGCGGGTTCCTGAAGATCGCGCAGCAGGCGCAGGTGCCGATCCTGATGGCCTACTTCCACTACCCCGACAAGGTGGTCGGCATCGGCGACGTCTACTACCCCACGGGCGACATGGAGACCGACATGGCCGCGATCCGCGCGTGGTACCAGCCGTGGCAGGGCAAGAATCGCGGGACGGTATGAGGCGCGCGGTGATGGGCCTGATCGCCGGCGTGTCGCACGCAAGACGCCAGGTCCAGGCCTGACCAGCCTTCGCCGGTTGAATGCCGCCGGGATGATGAAGCAACGTCGTCCCCGCGTGCGCTGGGATGACGGGGTGAGGTGCCACGTCGGCTGCGTCGTCAGGGATTTCCACCTGCAAGTAAAAGGCCCACCTTGCGGTGGGCCTTTTCGCTGATGCGGCGGAACAGGCTTACAGCGCTTCGCCACCCAGTTTCCACGTGACCTGCAGGTAGTAGCTGCGGCCCATGGAATCGAACCACGAGGTGTCGTAGTACGGATAGTTCGCCCAGGTCGCATCCTTCGGCGGCATCTTGTCCATCAGGTTGTTGATGCTCAGCGACAGGCGCAGGTGGTCGGTGATGTCGTAGCGCGCGCCCGCGTTGAAACGCCAGGTGGAACCGGTCCACGCATCGTTGTTGTAGTTCGCCACCCGCCCCAGGTAGTTGCCGAACAGGCTCACGCCCAGGTTGTCCCGATCCCAGCTGGCACCCAGGTTGCCCTTGTGGCGAGGCAGGGTGGTGGCACTGAAGCTGAGGTCCAGCATGTCCTCTTCGGGATCGCCGGGATACTGCTGGCGCGTGTGCGTGTCCGTCCACGTATAGGTGCCGGTGAAGCGGAAGTCACCGGCGCTGGCGGTCTGCAGCCGGTAGTTGGCGGTCAGGTCGACGCCCGTGGTTTCCTCGTTGGCGATGTTGATCGGTGCGAAGCGGACGCTGGTGATGTTGCCGTCCGCATCGCGGATGACGCGGGCGATGGCATCCACGCAGGTCGGCGAGTTGATGTCGACGGGGTCGCCGTTCTCGTTGGTGCCGAGGCGACAGTTGGCCTCGTCGATGCGCAGCTGCTCGCGGCTCTGGCTCTGCACCTGGTTCTCCACGCGGATCTTGTAGTAGTCCAGCGCCAGGTCGAAGTTGGCGAAGGGCGACCACACGATGCCCGCCGAGAACGACTTGCTGGTCTCGACGTCCAGGTCCATGTTGCCGGTGTACACGTCGAACGTGTTGATGTCCCACGTGCCGTCGTCGTAGCAGTCGGCATCGCTGAAGGTGGGTTCATCGGTGCGGCACTGGTAGTAGTCGGTCGACAAGGTGCGGTAGTAGTCGTCGCCGGCGAACAGGTAGTGCATGTCGGGCGCACGGAAGCCGGTGCCGTAGGAGCCGCGCACCAGCAGCGTGTCGACGGGGCGCCATTCCAGGCCCGCGCTGTAGGTGAACTTGCCCGGGTTCTTGTCGCCGTACTCGTAGCGGTCGTAGCGGCCGGCCAGGCTGGCCTGCAGCGAGGACAGCAGCGGCAGGCGGAACTCGCCGGCCACGCTCCAGCGGTCGCGGTCGCCGCTGCCGTCGCCATAGCGCGGGCCGTAGTAGGCGTCGGCGGTCAGGGCGAGCGGATCGGGGTTGATCTCGTACGACTGCTGGCCGTACTCGATCGCGCCCGCGAAGCCGACATCGCCGGCCGGCATGGTGAACAGCGCCGGCGTATCGACGGTGAAGCTGAGGTTGTCGTTGTCGGCCTTGGGGCGGAACGTGGACATCGCGGCGATCGATGCGAACTCGGCCTGCGTCAGCGGCGTGAACAGGCGGTCCGGATCCGGACTGAAGATCGCATAGCCATCGGCGTCATAGCCCTGCTGTTCGCCCAGGAACAGGCGGTTGGCGGCCGCGGCCCGGATGCGGGGCATGCCCACGTCGGCCTTGTACTGGGAGTGGTTGTAGGCGGCTTCCCAGTTCCAGTTGTCGCCGAACGCGCCCTGCAGGCCCGTGGTCACCGCGAACGTCTTCTGGGTGGTGACGTTCATGCGGTTGCGCAGGCCGCCGATTTCCTCGGGCGTGAACTGGCGCGACCAGATTTCGTAGTGGCCGGTCGCCGCGTTGTAGAAGATCTTGTCGTTGTTGTCGGTGGAGTTGGGGTCGTGGAACTCCCAGCCCATGACATCGCTGACCACGTCGTTGCCGTTGGTGCCGGTCAGCAGCCGCACTTCCTGGCGGCCGAGCTGGACATCGGCGAACCAGGACAGGCTGTCCGAGAAGCGGTATTCGAACGAACCGTACGCGGTGAAGCCCTTGCGCTCGTTCTGGATCGTGCGATACGCGATGGCGCGCTCGCTGCCGCAGTAAGGTTCGCCGAAGCGGTCTTCCGCCAGCACGGTGGTGCCGTCGTTCAGGCCCGCCATCGCCGCGCAATCGTCGTCGGGGGCGATGTTGACGTCGTCGTCCCAGTCGTAGCGCTGGGCGGTCAGGCGCGGCAGCTGGCGGCGGGTGGTCGGCGCGTCGAGGGTCGAATCCTGGTTCTTGCGCTCGTAGCCCCACAGCGGGCGCTTGTCGAGCAACTCCAGGCCGACGATGCCGCTGAAGGCATCGCGTTCGAAGCCGGACGTCACGGTCAGCCGGTGCGATTCGCCGCCGCCGCGCTCGGTGTTGCCGTAGCGGTAGTCGAGGATGGTGCCGTCGGTGGACTTCTTGAGGATGAAGTTGATGACGCCGGCCATGGCGTCGGAGCCGTAGACCGCCGATGCGCTGCCGGTCAGCACTTCGATGCGGTCGATCATGCCGAGCGGAATGTTGCCGATGTCGGTGAAGTTGCTGCGGCCGTTGAGCGGCAGCGGGAAGTCCGCCGTGCGGCGGCCGTTGATCAGCACCAGCGTGTGGTTGGGTCCCAGCCCGCGCAGGTCGACCGCCTGTGCACCCGGCGTCGACTGGGCGCTGGTGGTGTTCTGCTGTCCCTGCACGCTGCCGCTGTTCTGGCTGAGCGAGCGCAGCACGTCGGGCACGGAGGTGAAGCCGGCCGCCTGGATCTGTTCGGCGGTCACCACCGTGATCGGTGCCGGGCCTTCGATCTGCGCGCGCGGGATGCGCGAGCCGGTGACCTGCAGCGTTTCCAGCTGGGTCACGGGTTCTTCGGCCTGGGCGGCACCGCCCCCGGGAGGCGCCTCCTGGGGGGCGGGACGCGGCGCCGGTGCGCGCCGCGGCGTGGCGTCCGCCTGCACGATGAGCACGGCGCCGGACGCGTCGCGCCTGGCCTGGAAACCGCTGCCCTGCAGCAGGCGGTCGAGGGCCTGGTCGGTGGTGGCGGCGCCCTGCACCCCGCGGGTGCGCCGTCCCTTCAGCTGGTCGGCGCGATAGACCAGCTGCGTGCCCGACTGCTTGGCCAGCGTGTTGAGCGCCGTCGTCAGTTCGCCCGCAGGCAGGTCGATGCGGCCCGGGGCCGCCTGGGCCTGCGCAGCGAGCGCCACGCTACAGGCCGTACTCAACAACAGGACGCGCATCGGATACCGCATCGACTCTCTCCCCGGGGTGCTCGGTATGGCACCTATTGGCTATCAGGACGAACGAACCGCGCAAATCCCCCCATGACCTTCGTCGTGGCGCGGGCGACCTACCGCGTATGCAGCACGATGCGGTCCGCATGCCGCTCCGCGCGTACCGGGAACCCCTGTTCCAGCAGGTGCGCGAACCCTTCGGCGTTGGACCAGCGGAAATTGCCGCCCACGCGCAGGTCGGCGACGGTGGCGTCGCCCAGCTCCAGCTTGCGCGTGTTGAACCGGTTGAATTCGGCGGCAGCCTCCGCCAGCGAGGTGTCGTCGAAGGTCAGGAAGCCGTCGCGCCATTCCAGGTAGCGTTCGGCGTCGGCCAGCGGCAGCGACCGCACCAGCACGCCATTGCGGCCGGCCGTCGCCACGCTGCCGGCGGGCAGCAGCGACACCGGCTGCGCGCGGCCGTCGGGGCCGGCGCGGCTTTCCAGGCGCACCTTGCCCTCGGTGACCACCACGCGGATCTCGTCCGGATCGCGGCGCACGGAGAAGCGGGTGCCGACGGCGGCGACGCGGCGCCCGTCCGTGTCCACCACGAACGGACGCCGGGTGTCGTGGGCCACGTCGAAGAACGCTTCGCCGCGCGCCAGCGCCAGGTGGCGCTCGCCCCGGCTGATGCGCACGTCCAGCCGGCTGTCGCTGCTCAGCGTCGCCGTGGAGCCGTCCGGGAGCGTGACCGTCCGGATCTCGCCTACGGTACTGGCGTAGGTGGCCTGTTCGCGACCGGTCAGTTGCCAGCTGCCCCAGGCGAGCGAGCCCAGCGCCAGCACGGCCAGCGTCGCCGCCAGTCCCTGCTGCCAGCCACGTCGCCGCGCACCGCGGCGCGCGCGCGGCGCGAAGGTGACCTCGCTCAGGTCGGGTCGTGCATCCGGACGCGCGGGCGCCGACATCCTGCGCGGCGGCGTCACGCCCGCCGGCAGGCCGGCGGCGAGCGCCTGCAGGCGGCCGGTTTCCGCCCAGGCCGCCTGCAGCCGCAGGTAGGCGACCTTGTGGCGCGCTGATGCGGCCAGCCAGGCCTCCAGCAACTGTTGCTCGCCCGCCGTCCAGCCCTCCGCGTCGCGGCGCGCCAGCCAGTCGGCGGCCTGCTCCTCAATCTGTCTGCTGTCGGCCATGTCCGTCGTCCTCGTCCGTGACGGGCCGGGCGCGTCGCCCCTCCAGCGCGGGCACGGCGTCGCCGCCGTACAGGTGGTCGGCGATCAGGCGCATCCCCTTGGCCAAATGCTTTTCCACGGTCTTCTCGCTGATGCCCAGTTGGCGGGCGACATCCTTCTGCGGCAGTTCCTCCACGCGCCGCAGCCACACCACTTCGCGGCAACGGTCGGGGAGCCGGTCCAGGGCCTCGACCACGCGCTTGAGCGCCTGGCGGGTCCCGGTCCACCGCTCGGGCGACACCTCGTCGATCAGGTAGACGTTCGAGGACTCGAAATCACCCACTGGCTCGATCGACACCACCCGGCTGCGACGCAGGCGGTCGGTCATCAGGTGCCGTGCGGTCGCGAACAGGAAGGCCTTCGGCGCGTCCGGACGCACGCGGCCCGCCGCTTCGTAGACGCGCGCGTAGACCTCCTGGCGAAGGTCGTGCCACTCGTCGCGGTGCGGCCAGCTGCGTTGCAGGAACAGCGCCAGCGCGCGCTCGTGGACGAGCACTTCGCGAACGAACCAGTCGTCGAATTCGGTGGGCATGGCCGCACTCTAGCCCAAGCACGAACGCTTCCGCATGGGGGAACGGTGCCGTCGGTTCGTCTCCCTACGTCATCGGCGCGTGGCATCCTGCCGCGACCTTCGACTCAGGGAGTACGGCATGGTGTCTGTCTTCGGCATGTTGCGGCGCGGCGCGGTCTGCGTGGTGGCGCTCGCCTTGTCACTGCCGGCGTTCGCCGCCACACCCGCGCATTACGTGCTGGGCGACACCGCGGCGAAAACCCCGGGACAGGTACAGCCCGGGCTGCTGCTGATGGGCGGGGGCGACCGCAACTTCGATGCGATGCGCTGGTTCATGAAGAAGGCCGGCAACGGCCACATCGTCGTGCTGCGCGCCTCGCAGGCGGGCGAGATCGGCGAGGAGTTCTTCAACGAGGTCGGCGGCATCGCCTCGGTGGAAACCTGGGTCTTCAGCGACCGCGAAAGCGCGAGCGATCCGGCCGTACTGCGCAGCCTGAAGCGCGCCGACGGCATCTTCCTGGCCGGCGGCGACCAGTCGCGCTACGTGCGCTACTGGCGCGGCACGCCGGTAGGCGAGGCGCTGGATGCGCACGTGCGCGCCGGCAAGCCGCTGGGCGGCACCAGTGCCGGCCTGGCGATGCAGGGCGAATACCTGTACGGCGCGATGGACGGCGGCAGCCAGATCAGTCCGCGTGCGCTGGCCGATCCGCTCGGCCCGGACAACACGATCGAGACGGGCTTCCTGCAACTGGCGCTGCTGAAGGGCGTGCTCACCGACACGCACTTCAGCGAACGCAACCGGCTGGGCCGGCTGATCGCGTTCGTCGCCAAGGCCGAGTCGATGGCGGGTCGCCCGCTCCTGGGGCTGGGCGTGGATGAAGACGCCGCGGTCGCCGTGGAAGGCGACGGGACGGCGCGCGTGTACGCCACGGCGCCCGGTGCGGGCGCGACGGTGGTGAAGGGCGGGTTCGCACAGAAGCAGGTCGAAGACGAACCGATGAACCTCGAGCGTGTCGACACCGTCATCGCCGGCGTCGATTCCGTGCTGCACCTGCCGAATGGGCGCGTCGACAAGCCTGCCGCCGAGCGCCGTTACGCGGTGCGCAACGGCGTGCTGGCGGCGCTGGATTCGCCGCTGCTGGTGATCCACGGCGGTGCGGGCGTCGAGCGCGCCGGCATGACGCCAGCGGACGAGGATGCCGCGCGCAAGGCGCTGGAAGCTGCGCTGCGCGCCGGCCACGCGCAGCTGAAGGCCGGCAAGCCCGCGCTCGATGCCGTGACCGCGGCGATCACCGTGCTGGAGGATGCGCCGCAGTTCAACGCGGGCCGCGGCGCGGTGTTCACGCACGACGGAAAGAACGAACTGGATTCCTCGATCATGGACGGCGCCACCGGCAAGGCCGGCGCGGTCGCGGGCGTGCATCGCGTGAAGAATCCGATCACCCTCGCACGCGCGGTAATGGAGAAATCCCGGCACGTGATGATGGTCGGCGGCGGCGCCGAAGCGTTCGCGAAGGAGCAGGGCGTCACCCTGGTCGATCCGTCGTACTTCCGTACCGAGAAGCGCTGGCAGCAGCTGCAGGATGCGCTGAAGGAAGAGAAGCAGGCGCAGGCGAGCAACACGCCGCTGGAACTGCCTGGCAAGGCCTACTTCGGCACGGTCGGTGCGCTGGCGCTCGATGCGAAGGGGCAGCTGGCGGCGGGTACGTCGACCGGCGGCATGACCAACAAGCGCTACGGCCGCGTGGGCGACTCGCCGATCATCGGCGCCGGTACCTGGGCCGATGACCGTTGTGCGTTCTCCGGTACCGGTTGGGGCGAGTACTACATCCGCGCATCCGCCGCGCACGAGGTCTGCGCGCGCGTGCGCCTGGCCGGCTACGGCATCGCACGCGCCGCCGAGGGCGTGATTAACCGCGACATTCCGAAAGCCGGCGGCGACGGCGGCGCCATCGCGCTGGGCGCCGACGGCAGCATGGCGTTCCCCTTCAATACCGAGGGCATGTACCGCGGCTGGATCGGGGCCGACGGCGTGCCGCACGTGGCGATCTACAAGGAAGACGCGCTGCCCGCGCGTTGAGGCGCGATGGGGCTATGCTCCTTCCCTCGACGGGGAAGGGGCAGGGATATGAAAGGCAGTGTCGCAGTGGGGTTGCTGGCCGTGTCGTTCACGCTGACGGCCGGCGAGAAGGCAGCGGAGCCGGTCAGGTTCTACGCCAATGCACGCGTCGTCCTGGACGAACAGGGCGTGCCGCAGCAGGTACAGGCGAACGAGAAGCTGCCGGCCGTGGTGCGTGGCGTCATCGAGGAGCGCGTGCTGCGCTGGCGTTTCGAGCCTGCGCAGGTGGGCGGTGTCGCCAAGGCCGGCGTGACCCATGTCTTCATGGATGCCTGTGCCGTGCCGCTGCCCGATGGCGGCATGCGCATGGCGCTGGACTACCGTTCCAATGGCCCGGCTCTCGCGCAGGGCGCGCTCATCGCCGCGCCGCCGCGCTATCCGGTGGATGCCGCACGCATGGGAAGCGAGGGCAGCTTCCGCGTCGTGATCAATGTCGGCCAGGATGGTGTCGCGACTGTCGGCAGCATCAAGCCCCTGTCGGGCTCACTGAAGCCGTTCGAAAAGACGTTGCGCGACTGGGTGGCCGCGATGCGGTACGTGCCCGAGCAGGTCGATGGGGTACCGATCGCCACCCAGCTGGCGATCCCGGTGGATTTCGCCATGGGCGGCGGCATGGGCATGCGGCGCGCGGAGCGGGCGGAAAAGGAACAGGCTGCGCAGTCGCCCGAGTGCAGGGCCGCCTCCGCCGGCGGCACGGACCCGCAGCGTCCGGTGGTCCTGGATTCCCCGTTCAAACCCCGGGAGACCGGCTGATCCGGCCGGACGGGCTGCAACGGCGGGATGTCGCCGTGGCCACCGGCCTGTCCGGGGAGGGCCCGCCATTCCGGAACAGTGTGACGTGGATCGCAAATGTGAATTCCGTAAGCTAAGATACGGATCACATTTGCAGTCCGCCCCTCCTTGCCTGGACGGCGTCTTGGGTCGGCGTGCCAGCAGGGGCAGGCGGGAAAGTCGGTGAGTCGGACGAACCCGGGGAACGCCTCTTCCACAGAAGCGTCAGGGGATCCGTCCATCGATGTCGTACCGCGCCAGTGATGTGCTGCGCCCGCAGGGCGCGCGTTCCGTCCGTCCGTCTTCCCGTTCTTGTTCCGATGCCGCGACGTCGCGCCGCGGGCTGCGCCGTGCCCTCCAGGCCGGACTGCTGCTGGCCATGCTGCTCGCGGCCGCCTCGGCGCTGGCGTTGATCACCGGGGTGTGGACGCTCAACGGTGCGACCTCGGCGACCACCACCCTCGATGGCATCACCGTGACCTGGACCGGCACGTCCGACCAGGTCTATGCCAACGGGACCTTCAACACCACCAATGCGAGCCGCTGGAGCGATCCCTACGGCGAGACGGTCGCCGGCGGCCGCTCGCTGACGCTGCTCCACGAAACGGCCAGCCGCACCTACACGATCACCTTCAGCAAGCCGGTGGACAACCCGGTGCTGCATGTCGATCGCCTCGGCGGCGCACTGGGCAACGATCCGAACAGTTCGCGCTGGACGCTCAGCAATTCGGTGGCCCAGGGCGGTGCGGTGTCGCTGACGCGGCTCAGCGGCAATACGCAGTTCCAGGTATCCGGCAGCACGTTCGTGCGTTCGACCGGCACGGCCTTCTCCGGCACCGCGAATGCCGAGTGTCTTTCGGGCAACGCGGCCACCGTCGCCAGCGGTACCGCCTGCGGTTCCGTGCGCTTCAACGGCACCGGCATCACCAGCCTGACCTTCACCACCACCCAGGTCGGCCCGGCGGGCGGCGACGAAGTGGAGCTGCGCTGGAGCTTCCAGGGCAGCAACGTCATCGTGCGCAAGCAATCGGTCGGCGGTACCGGCACCTTCGGCATCACCGCCAGCAACGCACTGGCGCAGGCGTTCAACCTGGTGACGACCGCGCAGAACACGCCCGTGTCGTCCACGACGTACCCGGTGACGAACCACGCCGGCGCGATCACGCTGACCGAGACCACGGTCCCGACGGGCTACGCGCTGACGGGCGCCACCTGTACGGACCAGAACAACGCCGCCGTCACCGCGACCGTCAACACGGCCGCGCGCCAGGTCACGATCGCCGCGGGCGACTACCGCGCCAACCAGACCCTCACCTGCACGCTGACCAACAGTGCGACCGCGACGCTCGCGTTGGCCAAGACGTGGATCGACGCCGCGATCAACGACACCGCGACGCTGTCCGCGACCGGCGGCGCCAATGCCGCATCGCTGGCCTCCACCGCGAACAGCGCTGCCGAGACCGACACCGGCTCCGCCGTGCAGGTCGTGCCGGGCAACGTCATCACGCTGGCCGAAACCCTGGCGGCCGGCAACGCACGCACGTATACCGCCAGTGCCTGGACCTGCTCGGGCGGCAACCTCAGCGGCAACACGTTGACGCTGACCGCCGCGCACGCGGGCCAGGCCATCGTCTGCACGATCACCAACCGGGCGCGCGTGACGGATGTGTCGGTGGTGAAGTCGAGCGCGTCCGCCACCGCCACCAGCGGACAGGTGACCAACTTCACCGTGGTCGTGTCGAACGCGGGTCCCACCGCGGCCGATGGCGCGGTGGTCAGCGATACGCCGGGCGCAGGCCTGAGCTGTCCGGTATCCGGCAGCCCGATCAGCTGCGTCGCCAGCGGTGGCGCGGCGTGTCCGGGGGCGGCGGCGTTGCCGACGCTGGTCAGTGGCGGCGTGGCCGTGCCGACTTTGCCATCGGGCGGCACCGTGACCTTCACCGTGCCCTGCCAGGTCACGGCCAGCGGACTCTGATTCCCGGCGAGCTTCCCAAGCGAGGGGCGAATCTCCATGATGCGGCTCCGTTCTTCGCCCCACTGATGCAATGAGCCGTACCGCCTGGCTGTGGGTGGTGGTGCTGTCGACCGCCATCGCGCTGGCCGCGACCTTCCTGGTCACGCCGCGTTTTCCCGTTCCCGTCCCCGAGGCCGGCCCGCCGGTCACGCCGTTCGGCTGGACCGGCCAGCTGTCGCTGGCGGCCGGTGACGGCGTGCGTGGCGCGAGCGACGGGCTGGGCGCGAACGCGCGCTTCGACGACCCCTGGGGCATCGTCGTGATGGAAGACGGCACGCGCTACGTCGCCGATGCCGGCGATAACAACCGCATCCGCCGCATCGCGCGCGATGGCAGCGTGGCGACGCTGGCCGGGGGGCGCGAGGGGTTCATCGACGGCGCCGGCACCGTGGCAGCCTTCCATACGCCGTCGGCGCTGGCGCGCGATGCGCAGGGCAATCTCTACGTGGCCGATACCGGCAACCACGCCATCCGCAAGGTCACGCCGCAGGGCGTGGTGACGACGGTGGCCGGCACGGGCGAGCCGGGCTTCCGCGACGGCGCGGCGATGCAGGCGCAATTCAACGGACCCATCGGGGTCGCGGTGGATGGCAGCGGTCGCGTCTATGTCGCCGACACCTACAACGACCGCATCCGCCTGATCTCCCGGGACGGCGTGGTCACCACGCTCGCCGGCGGCGATGCGCCCGGTTTCGTGGATGGCACCGGCGGCGAAGCGCGCTTCGACACGCCGACCGGCATCGCCGTGGATGCCACCGGCGTTGCGTGGGTCGCGGACCTGCGCAACGACGCCATCCGCAGGATCGGGCCGCAGGGCGGGGTCAGCACCTTGCCGCTGCAGCCGGACCTGCCGATGCAGGCAGGCCCACGCAGGCCGTTGTCGCTGGCGCTCACGCACGATGGCCATCTGTATGTCGGCGAACTGTTCACCGGTCGGGTGATGCAGGTGATGCGCGATGGACGTTGGCACGTGTTGGCCGGCCATTTGCCGGGGCAGCGGCTGTCGCGCACGGCGGGGCTGGCGGTGGATGCGCGTGGCGATGTGCACGTCACCGATGCGGGTGCCCATCGGGTGCATCGCATAGCGCCGCTGGCGGCCGGCGTCGCGCCTGCCCCCGCGACTGTCGGTCCGTCGGCGGAGGATCCACTGCCCGTCACCGCAGGTCGCTGGCCCCTGCAGCCGCAGGACCAGTGGCATGAGGTGGTCGGCACGCTCGGCGAAGTCCGGGGCGACTACAGCGGGGAAAGTCGCCACCACCTGCACGGCGGTCTCGACATCCGCGGCGACGTCGGCGCCACCGTGCTCGCCATCGCCGACGGCAAGGTCAGCAGTCCATCCGCCGCCTGGAACTTCGATGGCCTGAGCGAAGGACTCGGTCTTGGCCCGCTCGACTACATCCACATGCGCGTCGGCCGCACGCCGCGCGGAGAGCTGCTGGATCCGGCGCGCTTCCAGCTGCTCCACGACCTCAGTGGCGCGCCCAGCCGCATCCGCGTGCGGCGCGGCACGCGCTTCGCCGCGGGCGACCCGCTGGGCACGGTCAACCGCATGGCGCACGTGCACCTGTCGATCGGCCCTTCGGGCTACGAGCGCAACGCGATCGCGCTCGGCTTCACCGGGTTCACCGACACCTATCCGCCGCGCATCGACGACGTCGCGCTGTTCGACACGCTGGACCAGCCGATCGACCAGCGCGAGGACGGACGCGTGCTGGTGCCGCGGGACCTGCAGGGCGTGCGCATCGTCGTGGATGCCTGGGACCAGGTGGACCGCAACCTGCCGCGCCGTCGCCTCGGCGTGCATGCCTTGGGCTACCAACTGCTGCACGACGACGGCACGCCCGTCGCGGGGTTCGAAGCGCCGCGCATGACGCTCGATTTCCACCGGCTGCCGTCCGATGATGCGGTGCAGGTGGCGTACGCGCCGGGAAGCGGCATCACCGTGCATGGCAGTGCGGTCACCCGGTTCCGGTACAGCGTCACCAATACCGTCCGCGACGGCCGTTGGGCCGAAGGCGCATGGCGGGCCGGCGAACTCCCGCCCGGCGACTACACCCTCAGGATCACCGCCCGCGACTACAGCGGCAACGAGGCACAGGGTCGCCGCGACCTGAAGTTGCGGCTCCCGTAGCGGGAAACCGCGCCCGCGAATGTTCCGGAGCGTCGTGTCGATCCGCGCCCTGGCGGTTCGTCGTTCTCCTGAAAGCGGCCGGAGTGTCCGGTCCGCACGATCGGGAGGGTGCAATGCGCGTCATGGTCATCGTGAAGGCCAGTGCCGATTCGGAAGCCGGCCGGATGCCGGATACCGAATTGCTCACGGAGATGGGCAGGTTCAACGAGGCGCTGGTCAAGGCCGGCATCATGCTGGCCGGCGAGGGATTGCATCCCAGCTCGCGGGGTGTGCGCGTGCGCTTCGACGGCAGGCAGCGCACGGTCGTCGACGGACCCTTCGGCGAAACGAAGGAACTGGTCGCCGGCTTCTGGCTTTGGCAGGTCCGCAGCCTCGACGAAGCCATCGAGTGGATCAAGCGCGCGCCGTTCGATGGCGGCGCGGAGATCGAACTGCGGCCGGTGTTCGACGCCGACGATTTCGGCGATGCGCTGACGCCGGAGCTGCGCGAGCAGGAAGCACGGCTCGCCGCGCAGATCTCGCCAGACCATCAACCGTGAGTGGACTTTCATGAGCACCCAGATCTTCGTCAACCTGCCGGTCCGCGACCTGGATAAGTCCAAGGCCTTCTTCGCCGCGCTAGGCCATGCGACCAATCCGCAATTCACCGACGAGAACGCGGCCTGCGTCGTCATCAGCGACACCATCTACGTCATGCTGCTGGTGGAGCCGTTCTTCCAGGGCTTCACGCGCAAGGCGATCTGCGACGCGCGCACGCATACGGAAGTGATCCTCTGCCTGTCCGCCGACAGCCGTGCGGCCGTCGACGCCATGGTCGGCAAGGCCCTCGCCGCCGGCGGCACCGAACCGATGGAAGCCAAGGATTACGGCTTCATGTACCAACGCAGCTTCCAGGATCCCGATGGCCACCTGTGGGAGATCGTGCACATGGACGAAGGCGCCATGCCGGCGGATTGATGTACATGAATGTAGGCGGCCAGACGCCCGGAACCGGCTGCGAAAGCTTGCATGCGTCGTGCATCTGTCGTAAATGATGAAGCGACGCATGAGGCGAGAGGTGCATGAATGCAGGGCAGGAAGCCGACACTCCCCGGACGTTCTTCGCGCCACGCGCGATCGCTGGCGCTGATATCGGCGATGATCGTCTCAACCGCAGGATGCCAGGGCATGGCCATGACGCAGGAATCAGGTCTTGAGGGAAGGAAGGCCGGCGACCCGGCTGCGTCGGCATGGCCGTTGAAGTTTTTCCAGCACAACTTCGGCGCGCACTGCTTCGATACCATCGGGTGCAAGATCGTGTACAGCGGTTTCGTCCACGGCGTCGACCGTGACGACGAGGTAAGCCCTCCCATCTCTTCGTATCGTGCGAGTCACGAAAAGCTTCTCAGCGCTGGGCACATCGCCCGGCGCAACTTTCCGGCACCAGCGAAAGTGCAATGGCGCTCCAAGGACGGCGTGCCGCATGAGGCCGAGGTCGATATCGGCGAGATCTTCAAGGACCGCATCGTGTTGCACAACGTGCCGCGCGAGGAGATCCATGGAGACCTGGGTGATCCGGACATCATCCTCGAAGTCAACGATCGCACCATCAATGTCTACATGCGCGCTTTCGTGCCGACGAAGACACTGCAGGTGCCGGGCAACAAGTACAGCGGCTTCCGCGACGATCTCGTCCTGGCCTGGACGAGAACCTACTGACGCACCTCCAGGGAGTGGAGCATGGGCGGCGAACGGCATCCCGATGGTGTAAGCACGGTACCGGCGACGGCATCGGATCTGGCGACATTCCCGGACGCCAGCAGGCAACTCGCGAGCTTCTCGGCGCCGTTGCTCCGCGACGGCGATACGCCGGATCACCGGCTGTTCGTCGCTGCCTTCGACGGCACCGGCAACAGCATGTACAAGGATGCGCCGGAGAACCACACCAACGTGGCGCGCATCGCGAAACAGCTCGAGCAGTCTAAGGATCCGACGATCGGCTTTGGGTACGTCGAAGGTCCCGGTACGCAGGGTGGACTGGGTGGTGTCATCGACCAGGCCACCGGCGGTACCTACGAACCCCGCATGGAGGAAATGTATTTCCAGTTCATCCAGCAGGCTTCGGCGTGGTTGCGCGACAATCCCGACGCCGACATCCGCATTGCCGCCATCGGATTCAGTCGTGGTGCCGAGCAGGCGGCGGGCTTCACGCGCCTGGTGGAGGAGCGGGGTATCCAGGATCCGAGAGGCATGGACGTCGTGCGCGACCGCAACGGCCGCATCGAAAGGCTGGAGCCGACCCGCCCAAATCTGCGCGAACCCGGCACCGTCATCCAGGCCGTCGGCCTGTTCGATCCGGTCGGTACGGGCGAGCCGCGCGACCACGACCGCCGTCTGCCGCCCTCTGTGGTGTCGGGCTTCCAGATCACCGCCGACGACGAGCGGCGCAACCTGTTCCAGTCCACGCGGGTGATGGACCCGGGCGTGACCGATGGGGGACGCTTCCTCAATGTCACCGTCGCGGGCGCGCACAGCGACATCGGCGGCGGGTACACCCAGGACGGCATCGGCGTCCGCAGCGGCAACCTGATGATCGACTACCTCAATGCGCTGAGCGACAGGCCCTACCTGGCCAAGCGCGAGGAACCGATGGATCCCGCGCGCAACGTCATCCATCGGTCCGAGGAGCACCAGTTCTTCTACCGCACCTCGATCTACGACAGGGCCGGCGTGCGCGGGATGCAGGAAGAACTCGCGCCGGCGCCGCTGTGCAGGATCGACTGCCTGGACGCGCAACCGCGCAATGAGGCGATGGCCTCGACGCTGGCGTGGCGGCCGGTCGCCATCGGCGCGGTACCCGCGGAACCCGTCCGTGACGGCCGCATGGTCGAGCAACTGCTCGACGCCGCACGACGGGGCGATGGCGGAGCGATCGAACGCCTAGCGCGCGAGCAGTTGCACGGAGAGACGGGACAGGCGTGGTTGCGGTCTGGGCAGCAGCGCCTGCACGAATTGCCGCCCACCCTGACTGCGCCGGCAGAACCACAGCGCGAGCCTGCCGCGCTAGCGCGCTGAGACATGCTTGTCGCTTCCTGTCGCCCTGCGGTCTAATCCGCCCGGGGAAAACGATGCCACGGGAGGCATCCATGGAACGGGTAGCAAGGAGTGTGGGCATCCTGCTGGGATGCCTGTTTGCGCCATGGGCGCACGCGCAGGTGGACCTGGAGCCGTTCCTTAAGCAGGACGTGCTGGAAACCCTGAAGATCTCGCCCACCGGCGAGTACTACGCGCTGACGGTGCCGCTGGAGGACCAGACCATCCTCGCGGTGCAGCGGCGCAGCGACCGTCAGATCACCGCCAAGATCAGCGCCGGCGCGGACAGTGTGATCGACGACGTCTGGTGGGTGAGCGACGACCGCGTCGTCGTGTCGGTGGCGAAGAAGTACGGTTCGCGCGACCAGCCCTACGCCACCGGCGAGCTGTATGCGACGAACGTGGACGGCTCCGTGCGTCGGCAGATCTTTGCGCGCTATGGCCTGGACGGAAACGAGGTCCAGCCGCGCGCGGCCGAGCTGGTCGATCCGATGCCGAATGATCCGCGCAAGGTGCTGATCAGCATGTACGCGCTCGACACGTCCATGCCGAACACGCGGTTGATGAGCCTGGATGCCTACAACGGCAGCCTGGACACGCTCGCCACCGCCCCGGTGCGCCGTGCCGACTTCGTCGTCGATGCGACGGGCGAGGTCCGCTTCGCGCTCGGGGCGGGCGAAGACAACGCCAGCAAGCTTTATCACCGCCCCAGTGGCGGTACCCCGTGGGCGCTGGTCAACGACGAGAACGCGACGCGGCGTGTCGAGGTGCCGCTGGGTTTCGCGCCCGATGGCCGCACGGCCTACCTGCAGGTCGAGCAGCGCGAAGGGCCGGACGCGATCGTGGCCCTGGATACGGAGACCGGCGAGCGCACGCAGGTGCTGCGCGATGCAGTGGTGGATCCCTACCGGATCATCCGCGCACCGGGCGGGCGCACGCCCGTGGGCAGCTTCTTCATGCACGACCGGCTCCGCACGGTGTTCTTCGACGAAAAATCGGAGACTGCGCGCCTGTATCGCAAGCTGGAGCGATCGTTTCCTGGACATTCGATCCTGATCACCTCCGGCACGCGCGACGGCAAGCTGAAGATCGTCCATATCTGGAACGACGCCAGTCCCGGCGATTTCTATCTGTTCGACACGCAGACCAATGCTGCCGATCTGATCTTCAGCAGGCGCAAATGGTTGGATCCAGCGACGTTGTCGCCCAGCGAATCAGTGGCGTTGAAAGCGCGGGACGGTCTTCCGCTGCATGGTTACCTGACGCGTCCGCGCGGTAGCCAGGGGCCGCTGCCGCTGGTGGTGATGCCGCATGGGGGGCCGATCGGCATCTTCGACCGCTGGGAGATCGACGACGAGGCGCAGATGCTGGCGCGCGCCGGGTACGCGGTGCTACGCCTCAATTTCCGCGGCTCGGGCAATTACGGGCGCGCGCACATGCAGGCCGGTGCGCGCGAGTGGGGTGGCGCGATGCAGGACGACCTGACCGACGCAACGCGCTGGGCGATCGAGCAGAAGATCGCGGACCCGCAGCGGATCTGCCTGTATGGGGCGAGCTATGGCGGCTATGCGGCCCTGATGGGCGTGGCCAAGGAGCCGGCGATGTACCGCTGCGCGGCCGGCTATGTCGGCGTGTACGACCTAGAGCTGATGCACCGGCAGAAATCGCGCAATGCCAAATGGGTCGGCAACTACATGAACGACTGGGTGGGTGATGATCGCACCGCGCTGGCCGACATTTCGCCCACTTCGCTGGCAGCGAAGATCAGGGTGCCGGTGTTTCTGGCGGCGGGCGGGAAGGACGAGATCGCGCCGCAGGCGCACACAGAGCGCATGGAGAAGGCGCTGAAGGCCGTGGGCGTGCCGGTGGAGACGCTGTACGTGCGCACCGAAGGCCACGGCTTCTATGCCGAAGCCAACCGACGCACCTACTACACCAGGTTGCTGGACTTCCTGTCGCGCCACCTGGGCGGCGCGAAAGCGAAGTAGCCGGGGATCAGGCGCCGACGCGCCTGCGTACCGCCTCGAAATCGCGCACCGGCCGCACCTCGATGCTGCCGGTGCCGATCCACGGGAATTCCTGCGCGATGCGTACCGCCTCGTCCAGGCTGTCGGCCTCGATCAGGTTGTAGCCGCCGAGGATCTCCTTCGTTTCGGCGAAGGGGCCGTCGACGACGTGCGTCTTGCCGTTGCGCACGCGCACGGTACGCGCGGTGCTGCCATGCTCGAGCTGCTGGGAGTCGATCAACGTACCCTCGGCCTTCAGTTCGTCGGCGTGGGTGATGCAGCCGTGCATCATGCGGTCGAACGCGCCCTCGGGCAGCGCATCCAGCAGCTGGTCATCCGTGTAGATCATCAACAGGAACTTCATGCGCCCTCCCGGCGTGCCGTGCAGGCCGGGATTGTGCCACGCGGGCATGACAGGGCCGTTCAGGCGCGGGCCGCGCCCGGATCACTCGCCCGCAGGCGATCGATACCACGCTTCCACGGTGCCCTTGACCTTCATCGTCATCGGGTTGCCGCGGCGGTCCTTCGACTTGCCGACCGGCACGCGGACCCAGCCTTCGCTGATGCAGTACTCCTCCACGTTGTCGCGCTCCACGCCGTTGAAGCGGATGCCGACGCCGCGGTCCATCGCCTCGGCGTTGTAGAAGGGGCTGCGCGGGTCGGAAGCCAGGTGGTCGGGAGGCGTGTCGGACATGGAAGGCGTCGCGTGGTCGTCGGGGGCGCAAGGATAACCGAAGCGCCCGCCTCACCAGGCCACGCGGTTGCGGCTGCAGACAAGCGTGGCCTGCAGCGTCAGCCGCCCGCGGCGCGGAGCGGTGTCCAGCCGGACGCCATGCGGCACCGCAGGGGCGCGGAATACGTCGGCATCGTGCATCACCAGGCGGTTCCAGCGTGCCGGTACCGTGACCGCGTGCGCGAAGCAGGCGATCGTGGACGCGTGCGGATAGCCCGCTGCCACGCCATGGCGTCGGGAGAACGCGTCCGGCGACAGGGCATCGGCGTCGTGTTCGATCTCCGCCACTTGCTGCGGCGACACGATGGGCAGGAAGAAATGCGTCCCGCCCAGCGTGGCGTCCCGGAACAGGAACAGTTCTGCGGCGACGAGGCGCTGGTCGGGTTCGTGCCAACGCTCGCGACGCGGCAGCCAGTGCGACGGCGGCAATGCGTCGCCTGCCAGGGTCAACAGCGAAAGGCGGCTGGTGCTGCGCAGGATGCGTCGCACGCCGAGCGTGTGGCGGGCATGGTCGCGCATTACGTCATGAAGCAAGGCGGTGAAGTCGTCCGGCATGCGCAGCCGGAGACCCGGAAACACGTCGGGCGAAGCGGGGTGGAAGTCTTCCCGGTAGGCGTCCGCAAAGGCGGGCAGGCGTTCCGGCGACAGCAGGGCGTCGTCGAGGACGACGCAGATGCGACCCTGCCCCAGCGGAACCTGCGTCACCGAGGGACGTGGGTTGAACATGGCACGGCCTCCCGCGGGCGCCGGCATGCGGGCCGGCGGCGCCACGATAGACCTTCGCGGTGGTGGAGACAAAAGAACGCCGGGGCGGCCCACCACGACCGCCCCGGCGTGTGCTGCCGTCGAGGAATTACGGCATCAGCACCTTGTCGACCACGTGGATCACGCCGTTGCTGGCCTTCAGGTCGGCGGTGGTGACCTTGACGGTGTTGCCCTTGGCATCGGTCAGGGTGACGCCGCCATCGACTACCTGCGCCTTCAGTTCACCGCCCTGCACGGTCTTCAACGTGGCGGTACCACCGCTGGCCTGGATCTGCTGCGTCAGCGTGGCGGCGTCCACCATGCCGGGCACCACGTGGTAGGTCAGCACGGCGGTCAGGTCGGCCTTGCTCTCCGGCTTCAGCAGCGTGTCGACGGTGCCGGCGGGCAGCGCTTCGAAGGCGGCGTTGGTGGGTGCGAACACCGTGAACGGGCCTGCGCCCTTCAGCGTATCGACCAGGCCCGCGGCCTGCACCGCACTGACCAGCGTGGTGTGGTCCGGCGAACCGATGGCGGTATCCACCACGTCCTTCTGCTCGACGGCCGGTGCGGCGGCATCGGCGGGTGCCGGATCGCTGGCTTCGGCCACCGGCATCGGGGCGGCGCCGGCGTCGGCTTCGGCTTCGGCGGTCTTCGGCGAGCACGCAGCAGCGGTGAAGGCGGCGAGCAGGGCGACGGAAAGGACGGTACGGTTCATGGGTATCTCCTGGGTGGATGAGGGTGTGGTTGTTGCGCTTGCGGACTCATGTACGCCACGGCCTCACGCGCGGATGCATCACGTGGCCTTAATATTCAGCCAACCTTGACATCGCCCGCGCCGCGCAGCGCGACGTCATGCACCCACACGAAGACGCCCCATGACCCAGCCCGACCACGAATTCGATCCCGACGACAACTTCCGCCATGCCTTCGACGACGAAGACGACATGGATCTGGACGACACCGAGGCACTGGTCTGGAACCTGCTGGTGCTGATCAATCCCGGCGATGAAGAAACCGCACTGCGGCAGTTCGCGGCCTATCGCGACGCGAGCAGCGAAGACGGCGTCGAGCCGGACCAGGTGCTGTGGACGCTGAAGGACGCCATCGACTGGACGTCGGGCTTCTACGTGGACTGGAAGGACACAGAGTCCTTCATCGACTGCGTCAACCAGCTGGCCGCGCGCTATGCCGTCGAGATCGACTGGGGGGGCGATACCAGCGACGAGGATTTCCTCGACGGGACCGACGTTCCCGCCTTGATGTCCACGGCCTACGACCGCCTGCGCGAGCATGGCTACACGCTGTGGAACTGGAACACGGGGGGCGACGCCTACGCCGGATGGATCGCGCTGCGTCGCGACGACGACGGCATGCAGCAGCTGGCCGCGGTGATGGGCGTGGAGATCCGGCCGGGCAGCGACGCGTTCTGACCGCGACCGCGCGACGGCGCGCACGCTAGACTCGCATCGTCGCCTCCGTTCCGGGATCGTCCGTCATGCGCGTGCTGCTCGCCTGCCTTGCCTGCCTGGTGCTGTCGGTGGCGAATGCCGCGAAGGCGCAGGACGTCACCACGCTGCTGTCGCCTTCCAAGCCGAAGGCGCCCGAAGCGATCGCGCTGGCCGACATCCCCGGTCGCGCCGATGCCGACGAGCGCTACGCGGAGGAAGTGTCGCTGCGCGCGGCGCGCGCCGATCCGCTCGGCCGACTTGTGCCGCGGCTGACGACCATCGAGAAGTCGGTGGCGGAGAAGAACGGCCTGTTCGCCTACGGGGAACTGCGCACGCTGCCCGTGCTGCGGCTGGAAAGCATGGAGCGCCACTGGAAGTTCGATGCGCGCCAGTACGCGCGCTGGCGCGGTGACATGCAGGCATCGGTGGCACCGTATGCGCAGGATGCGGCGGAACTGGCGCTGCGCCGCGCCGACTGGGAACTCACCCGGCAGGGCATGGCCGCGGACGGCACGCCGGATGCCCTGCGCTCGCGCGTGGAAGGCGTATCCGCGCGGCTGCAGGCGGCCGAGCAGGCGCTGTCCACGCCGCTGGCGGGGCAGATCCGGCTGGGGCAACGCGCCAACCTGCTCGCCGCACGCATACAGGCCGGCCAGCAGGCGGTGGACGATGCCATCGCCTACGCCGACCGGCGCCTGTTCCGCCTGGATGCGTCGCCCTTGTGGCAGGTGCAGGACCGCACGGTCCTGCGGCAGGACGTGGCCGACAGCCTGAAGCGTGAGGTCCAGCAGGAGAACAGCTTCGTCGCCCAGTACACCGCGGCGGATGTCGGCAACCAGCGGTTGCTGCATTTGCTGCAGTTGATGTTGCTGCCGGCGCTGCTGTGGATCGCGTGGCGGCATCGGCGCCGCCGCCTGGATCCGACGGCGGCGCTGGCGACGGATGCGGAGTCGCGCGTGGTGGGACGTCCGTTCTCCACCTGGTTGCTGCTGTCCATGATCGGCGTGCTGGTGTTCGAACCGAACGCGCCGCTGTTCCTGCACCAGCTGGCGATGCTGGTCGCGCTGGTGCCGGTGTTGCGGCTGATGCCGCAGCAAGGCCGTCGCCTGCTGGGACCGTGGCCCTACCTGGCGACCGCGTTCTACCTGCTGCAGCATTTGGCTGTCCTGCTGATGGCCAGCGATTACCTGTACCGGCTGTACTACCTGGTGCTCTCCCTGCTGGCGCTCGCGGCCACCGGCTGGCTGCTGTGGCGTTCGCGCGGCGAGCGCTACGCCGGCGTGGCCGGTCGTGCCGGACAGCTGGTCCACGGCCTGGCCTGGGGCGGCGTCGCGATCCTGTCGACGGCGATCGTCGCGAACGTCGTGGGCAACGTGTCGCTGGCGGAAATGCTGACGGCCGGCATCATCGAGAGCGGCTACTTCGCGCTGGTCCTGTATGCGGCGGTGACGGTGCTGGAAGCCTTGTTGCGCCGGCTGGGCGCGCGCCCCGAAGTGCGTCGGCTGTGGTTGATGCGCCGGCATGGCGGCCACCTGCTCGACACGCTCGCGCGGTGGGCGCGCGTCGCGGCGGTGATCGGCTGGATCGTCTACACGATGATCCGCTTCCGCATCTTCCGGCCGGTGTACGACGTCGCCAGGGCCATCGTCACGCACCGCTTCGAGTACGGCGAACTCTCGCTCAGCCTGGGCCACGTGCTGGTGTTCTGCATCGGCGTGGTGTTGGCGGTCTGGGTGGCGCGCACGCTGCGCGCGCTGCTGCGCGAGGAAGTCCTGCCGCGGATGTCGCTGCCGCGCGGCGTGGACAACAGCATCGCCTCGCTCAGCTACTACGTGCTGCTGTTGCTGGGATTGCTGGCCGCGCTGTCCGCCGCGGGCTTCAAGATCGGGCAACTGGCCTTCATGTTCGGCGCACTCGGGGTGGGGATCGGGCTGGGCCTGCAGGACGTGGTGAAGAACTTCGTCTCCGGCCTGATCCTGATGTTCGAGCGTCCGGTGAAGCCCGGTGATGCGGTCGACATCAGCGGTACCGCCGGCCGCGTGCGCGCCATCGGCATGCGCGCCACCACCGTGCGCACGTTCGAAGGCGCCGACGTCATCGTGCCGAACGGCATGCTGTTGTCCGACAAGGTGACCAACTGGACGCTGATGGACCAGAACCGCCGCGTCGACGTCGACGTGGGGGTGGCCTACGGCAGCGACGTGACGCGGGTGATGCAGCTGCTGCAGGAGACCACGCGCGCGACGCCCGGCATCGCCGACGACCCCGTGCCTGCCGTGCTGTTCACCGGCTTCGGCGCCAGTTCGCTGGACTTCGCCATCCGTGCATGGAGTCGCCGCTACGACGACTGGTCCACGATCCGCAGCGACCTGATGATGCGGCTGCACGCCGCACTCGGCGCAGCGGGCATCGAGATCCCCTTCCCGCAGCAGGACCTGCATGTGCGCACCGTGCCGGACGACCTGGTGCGCTCGCTGGCGCGGCCTGCTTCGCTGCCGCAGGGAGACACCGATGGCGGCGCCTGAGCCGGAGGTCGCGATCCGCGCGCTGGGTCCCTCCGACCTGGGGCTGATGCGGGACATGCTGCGGATGTTCGGCCGTGAGTTCGACGACATTCCGACCTACACCGCTGCCCCGCCGGATGACGCGTACCTGGGCCGCCTTCTCGCGCGCGACACGTTCATCGCGGTGGCGGCGGTGCAGGGCGATGAGGTGGTCGGTGGGCTGGCCGCCTACGTGTTGCCCAAGTTCGAGCAGGCACGCAGCGAGGTCTACCTCTATGACCTGGCCGTGGCGGACGCGTACCGCCGCCGCGGCATCGCGACCGCGCTGATCGCCGAGTTGCGAAGGATCGCCGCCGCGCAGGACGCGTGGGTGGTGTTCGTGCAGGCGGACTACGGCGACGACCCGGCGGTCGCGCTGTATACCAGGCTGGGCACGCGCGAGGACGTGATGCACTTCGACATCGCGGTGGACTGAGTCGGGTCGGGCATCGGCGTGGCGACGCCGCCATGCAGGCGCCTCAGCGAATGGCGGAATCCTGCGCCGCCGCAGGCGTCAACGCGGCGGTCGCCTGCGCGGGAGCGCCCGGCATGGCGGTGTCGGCATCGGGCTTGGGCGCGCCCGGGGCGAGCAGCTTGCCTTCGCCCTGCAGCGCTTCTTCCGCCGCTTTCGTCATAACCACGATGCTGATGCGGCGGTTGATCGGATTCTGCGGATGTTCCTTGTCGAACAGGACCGACGACGACAGGCCGACCACGCGCGATACCTTGTCCTCGTGCATGCCGCCCACCACCAGCGCGCGGCGCGCGGCGTTGGCGCGCTCGGCGCTGAGTTCCCAGTTGGTGTAGCCGCGGTTCGACGAGTACTGGGTGACGTCGGTATGCCCGGTGATGCTGATGTGGTTCGGCACCTGGTTGATGAAGCCGGCCAGCTCGCCCAGGATCGCCTGCGTATAGGGTTTCAGAACCGTGCCGCCCAGGTCGAACATCGGCCGGTTCTGCTGGTCGACGATCTGGATGCGCAGGCCTTCCGGGGTGAGGTCGAGCAGCAGCTGGTCCTTGAACGGCTCCAGCGCCTGGCTCTTGCCGATGGCTTCCTCCAGCGCCTGCATCAGCGTCTCCAGGCGCTGCTTCTCCTGCGCTTTCTGCTGTTCTTCGGACACCTGGTCCGCATCGCCCGGCGGCTTGTCGAACGGGTTGTCGCTTTCGCCCTTCGGCAGGTCCATCGTGCCGCCCAACTTGATCATGGACGTACTCGCGCCGCCGGGACCGGCAGGACCCGGGGCAGGCGAGAAGCTCTTGCCGCTCAGCGGGCTGGGATTGCGGAAATATTCCGAGATCGCCGCGCGTTCCTTGTTGGTGGTGGCGCCCATCAGCCACATCACCAGGAAGAACGCCATCATCGCGGTCACGAAGTCCGCGTAGGCGACCTTCCACGAGCCGCCATGATGGCCGCCGCCGGCGACCTTCTTGACCCGGCGGACGATGATGGTGGGACGTTGCTCGCTCATCGCCGCAGGCTTACTTGTTGGCCTTCAGGTGCGCCTCGAACTCGGCGAATGGCGGGCGCACGTCGGAGGGCAGCGTCTTGCGGGCGAATTCCAGCGCGACGGCCGGGTTGTAGCCGCGCAGGCAGGCGAGCAGGGCCGTCTTCACCGACTCGTACATGCGGCTGTCCTGTTCGACCTGCGCCTCGATGGCCGCGGCCAGCGGCGAGACGAAACCGTAGGCCAGCAGGATGCCGAGGAAGGTACCGACCAGCGCGGCGGCGACGTGCGCGCCGACCGCGGCGATGTCGCCGCCGATCGAGCCCATCGTCACGATGATGCCGAGCACCGCGGCGACGATGCCGAAGCCCGGCAGGCCGTCTGACACCTTCTGCAGCGCATGCGCCGGCGCCATCGCTTCATGGTGGTGCTTCTCCAGCTCCAGCTCCAGCAGCGGCTCCAGTTCGTGCGGTTCGATGTTGCTGCCCACCATCAGGCGCAGGCACTCGGTCAGGAAGTCGAGCAGGTGGTGGTCGGCGAGGATCTTGGGGTACTTCTGGAACAGCGGACTGTTGGCCGGGTTCTCGATGTGCTCTTCCAGCGACATGAAGCCGTCGCGGCGCGCCTTGTTGAGCATCTCGTGGATCAGCGTGAGCACGTCGAGGTAGTCGGACGACTTGTACTTCGCGCCCTTGAACACCGACAGCGTCGCCGAGATCGTGCCCTTGACCACCTTGGTCGGGTTGCTAGCCATGAAGGCACCCAGTGCCGCGCCGCCGATGATGACCAGCTCGAAGGGCTGCCACAGGGCGCCGAGCTTGCCATGCGAGCCGAGGTAGCCGCCGATCACGCTCAGGGTGACGATGATGAAGCCGACGATGATGAGCATGGCGACGCGGGCGCAGGGTGGGGTCACCCAAGGATCGGCCCGGCCCGCCGTTTCTTGAGCCGCGACCGTTCGTCGGCCGCGCGCGGGGAATGACCTTCGGCAGGGTTGACTACAGTTGTCGTCACAGGCAAGTTGACGACAACTGTAGTCATGAGGCGATCCCATGCCCGGCAAGGCCCGCAAGTCGATCGGCGACCAGGAACTGGCGCTGCTGCAACATCTCTCCGAGCACGGCGAGGCCAGCGTCGGCGAAGTCGCCGCCGCCTTCGGCGAGGCACGGGGCCTAGCGCGGTCCACGGTCCTGACGATGATGGAGCGCCTGCGCGCCAAGGCCTTCCTGCGCCGCCGCCAGGTCGACGGCGTGTACCGCTACGCCGCGGTCGCCCAGCACGACGACGTCATGCGCGGCGCGGTCGGCAGCTTCGTCGAGAAGACCCTGCAGGGCTCGCTGTCGCCGTTCGTGGCCTGGATGTCCCAGCGCACCGAGGTGAGCGACACCGAACTGGCCGAACTGGAAGCGCTGGTCGCCACCCTGCAATCGAAGCGGAAGGAGGGCTGACATGGACATCGTCGCCCTGGCCGATGACCTGCTGTCGCGCGTGCTTGCCGTGGGCCTGCAGTCGCTGGTGCTCGCCGCGCTGGTATGGGCGCTGTGCCGCTACCTGCCGCGCCTCGATGCGCGGACGCGCGCCTGGCTGTGGTGGCTGGTCGCCACGCAGATGGTGGTGGGCCTGGTCTGGCACGCCCCGGTGGGGTTGCCGCTGTTGCCGGCGGAGCCCGCCGTCGCGCCCGTGGTGATGGCGATGACGGCGGAACCCTCGGCGTCTGCCGGAGCCACGATGGCGGTCGTGCCGACGGCAACGACGCAGGCATCGCAGATCGACACCGGCGTGCTGCTGCTCGCGGCTTGGCTCGCCGGCATCGCGGTGATGCTGGCGAACACCCTTCGCCATGCGTGGCGCCTGCGGGCGCAGATCGGGCGCGCGCGTCCCTGTCGCGACCGCCGGGTACGCGCGGTGTACGACGTGCTGGTAGGCCGACTCGACATCGCTACAGCGCCCGAACTGATGGTCAGCGACGAGATCGATTCGCCGATGCTGGCCCGCCCCTGGCGCCCCGTGCTGATGCTGCCGGCCACCGGCATCGCCGCGATGAGCGACAACGACCTGCACATGGCGCTGCACCACGAACTCGCGCACCTGCAGCGCCGTGACCTGTGGTGGGCGTGGATGCCGGCGCTGGCGCAGCACCTGTTCTTCTTTCATCCGGTCGCGCACCTGGCCGCGCGCGAATACGCCTTCGCTCGCGAGGTCGCCTGCGATGCCGCCGTGCTGCAGGACGAACAGCACGCCGCCCACGACTACGGACGCCTGCTGGTGAAGCTGGGCGTCTCCCCCACCCCGACGCCGGCACTCGCCGGCGCGTCCCCCACGTTCCGCATCCTCAAGAGGAGACTGCTGATGCTGCAGCACACCGCTTCCCCCCTGCGCGCCAGCGCGCTGGCCCTGACCCTTGGCATCGTGCTGTTGGGTGTAGTGCCGTACCGCGTGATCGCCAGCGGCGCGCCGGCCGCGCCTCCGGCGCCTCCCGCACCGGTGGCGCCGATCGTCGTCGCGCCCGCGCCACCGGCCACGCCCACCGTGGCTCCGTCGCCGCGTGCCGCGCCCCGCGCGGTCGTGGTCGCCGACGCGCGCGACATGCCGGCCCCTCCGGCCCCGCCCGCTCCCCCCGCAGCGCCGACCATCGCGCCGCCGGCACCGCCGCCGCCGCCCACGCTCCGCACTCGGGGCACCTTCAGCATCAGTGATACGCGCGGCGGCGATGCCTACGTGCTGATCGAAGGCGACGACGTGACGATGGCGGGCCACAGCGACGACATCCGCACCGCCCAGCACCTGCGGCAGGGCAATGCCCCGGTGCTGTGGGTGCGGAAGAACGGCAAGCAGTACGTGGTGCGCGATGCCGCCACGGTGCAGCGGATGAAAGACGCGCATGCACCGGTCCATGCGCTGGGCGAGCAGCAGGGCCAGCTCGGCGAACAGCAGGGTGCGCTCGGCGAACGCCAGGGCGAACTGGGCTCGAGACAGGGCGAACTGGGCGTGAAGATGTCGGAGATCGCGCAGCATCAGGCCGCCGCCGCGCTGCGTGGCGACGACACCCTCGATGCCGCCAACGACCGCCGCATGAAGGCGCTGCAGGACAAACAGGAGGCCTTGGCCCGCCAGCAGGAGGTCCTCGCCCGCCAGCAGGAGCCGCTCGCGCGGCAGCAGGAGGCGTTGGCGCGCAAGCAGATGGCGGCGACCGACAGGCTGCAGCGGGACGTCGACCGCCTGCTGGACGAGGCGATCCGCAGCGGCAAGGCGCAACAGCTCTGAGTGCCCCGTAGAGCCGAGCTTGCTCCGCTGCTCTCCGGCTCCACCGGGGGATTGAAAGACCAAGGAGCCGAGCGAGCTCGGCTCTACGGCATCAGGGGTCTGCCGCGTGGCCGCTCCACTGCGCGCGCGCGATGCGGATGACCGCACGGACCTGCTCGCGGTCGCGGTGGCGGGAAACGGCCAGGGCCCCCAGCCGCAGCGCGTCCTCGCGCAGTTCTTCGGTCAGGTCGTAGTGCGCGCCGCTGCGCTTGTCCTGGAACGCGCGCCGCGGCACGCCCAGCCGTTCCGCCATCGCGTGCAGTTCGTCCAGGGTGTCCGCCATCAGGTGGGCCCAGCGGCGGCCGCGCCACACGGTGACCGCATCGTCCACATAGACGCTCATCGGGGCGTGGTGGCCTTCGGCGGCCGCACCATGCGGTCCATCAGGTGCTCCAGCGTCGCCGGCAGATCGCCGCAGCGCCCCATGTGCACGGGCGAGGTCTGGATGATCGAACTGCGCTTGGCGGTAAGCCAGTGGAAGCGCGCGCGCGGGGGCAACAGTCCGATCGGCGCGGCCGCTTCGCCGCCGCGGCAGATCGCGGGAATGGTCTGCAGGTGGCGACGCAGCGATTCGATATCCATCGCGGGATCGAGCGCGCGCAGGCGCGCCTCGTCCAGTTCGATGCGCGCCTCGAGGAAGCCCGCGCGCTCGCACGACAGGATGATGCCGACGTTGACGAACTCCTCGCGCTCCACGCGCGGGACCACGCGGATCACCGCGTAATCGTACGTTTCAGCCGCGTGCACGGATCGCCTCATGCACGAAGGCGCCACGCTGCGCCACCCGACGGACCAGGTACTCGACGTAGGCGGCGCGCTGCGTCGCGGGGTCGCCGAAGCCATCGGGGCCTTGCAGCCAGGCGTCGGGTACCTCGGCCACGATCGTTGCGATCACGTCGTCCGCCAGGGCCGATGCCAGCTCGCCATCGACATCGGCCAACCGGGAAGCCCAGCGCAGCAGCACGTGGTCGCGGATCAGCGGAAACGGCTTGCCGGCTCCGGTGGTATCGCCATCCCAGCCGTGGTGGAAATACAACGCCGCCCCATGGTCGATAAGGTAGAGCCGGCGGTGCCACATCAGCAGGTTGGTGTTGCGCGCCGTGCGGTCGACGTTGCTGATGAAGGCGTCGAACCAGACGATCCGCGAGGCGAGGTCCGCGTCGGGCTGTTCCGCCACCGGATCGAAATTGACGGCGCCGGGCAGGTAGTCCATCGCCAGATTGAGCCCTGCACTGGCCTTGATCAGGTCCTGGATCTCCGGATCGCCTTCGGTGCGGGCGAGGTCGGCATCCAGGTCCATCAGTGCCAGGTGGGGCATCGGCAACTTCAACGCCTTCGCCAGACCGCCGGCGATCACTTCCGCCACCAGCGCCTTCGGTCCCTGGCCGGCGCCGCGGAACTTCAGGACATACAGGCCGTCGTCGTCGGCCTCGACCACGGCAGGCATCGAGCCGCCTTCGCGCAGCGGGGTGACGTAACGGGTGGCGATGCGGAGGGGAAGCGTCATCAGGCCGCTAGGATAGCGCGGCCGCGCGCGGCGCTCAGGTCGAGCGCGCCACGCCCATGCGCCGCAGCAGCCCGTAGACCAGCGCGCTCGAGGCCACGCCCAGCAGCAGCGCGAACGCCAGCCCGTGGGAGCTGTGCGCGAACGGCAACCCCGGCAGGTTCATGCCGAACAGGCCGGCGACCAGGCTCGGCGGCAGCAGCAGCGCGGTGATCATCGACAGCACGTAGAGATGACGGTTGGTGCGCTCGGCGAGCTTGGCGGCCACTTCGTCCTGCAGCAGGCGCGCACGCTCCTGCAGCGTGCCGACATCGCCGTCGAGATCGTCGAAGCGCTGGTTGAGGCGCGCGATGGCGGACAGCAGTTCGTCGTCGACATCCCCCGGGTGGCGTTGCTCGAACGGCTTCAGCACGCGCCGCATCGCGGTGAGCGGCCGATGCAGGCGCACGGTCTGGTGGCGCAGCTGGGCCAGGTCGCGTCGCTCTTCGCCGATGCTGTCCGCCAGCACGCGGTCCTCGATGCGGTCCAGCCGGGTCGACAGCCCGTCGCTGCTGCGCTCGACCGTGTCCGCGAAGCGACTGGCCACCAGCTCAAGCAGGCGCACCGGCGTCTCCGCAGGTGCGCCGGCGATCAGCGCGCGGCGCGCCGCTTCCACCGACCGCAGGGCTTGGCGGCGTGCGGTGACCAGCAGGTGTTCCGTCATCGCGAAGTGCAGCCAGCCGATGCCGTCGTCGCCCCGCAGCTGGCCCTCGGCCGCCAGGTCGACGCCACGCTGGTGCACCCAGTCGACGAAAGCCCCATGGATCGCGCGGCCTTCGCGCTGCAGGTTCACGTGCGAATCCGGCGACAGCAGCGTCTCGCGCGCGTCGTCGGGGATCGGCAGGCACGCCACCACCTGCGCGCTGCGCACGTCGCTGAGGTCCAGGTGCACCCAATGCCAGCCCGCATCGGGCGCGCCCAGCGCACCGAGGCCGGTGGACGCGGCGTCGAGCGCATGCGCGCACCCTTCGCCATCGAACCGGTACAGCCAGAGTGCAGCCGGCAGCCCGCCAGGGGGCGCCGGGGATACGTGCGTGTCGAAAGATGCGGCCATGCGTGACCGCCGGACGACGGTGGGATGACGGTCAGGCTACCGCCGTCATGTGCCCGTCCCGTGACAGCGGCCGCGCTAGCCGGCCGGTTGCGCTTCCGCGCCGCCACGCTGCAGCGGATCCGGGAGCGGCTCGCCTTGTGGCGTGAAGGCCAGCGAGACCGAATTCAGACAGTGCCGCTCGCCGGTCGGCGGGGGACCGTCCGGAAACACGTGGCCCAGGTGCGACTGGCAGCGCGCGCAGACGATCTCCGTCCGGACCATGCCATAGCTGGCGTCGCGGATGCGGCCGATGTGCGCCTCGTCCACGGGCTGGAAGAAACTCGGCCAGCCCGTGCCGGAGTCGAACTTCGCGCTGGAACGGAACAGCGGCAGGCCGCACAGGCGGCAGGTGTAGGTACCGTCCTGCTTGTTGTCCAGGAACACGCCGCAGAACGGCGCTTCGGTACCGTGCTGCAGCAGCACCCGACGCTCGTCTTCGCTGAGGCCGGCGATCAACGCCGTGCGCTGGGCATCGGAGGGCGGGGTGAGGTCGAAGGTCGTCATGGACGTGCTCCGCGGGAGGGATGTCCCCGATATGGTGCCGCCACCCGCATGCCACAACCCTGGTTTACCATCGCCGCGTTCCCCGGGGAGATGGCACGGATGCGATGGAGCTTGGCCTTGTTGATGGCGCTGGTGCTGCCCGCGGAGGCGCATGCGCAGCCCCCCGACGCGCCGCCGCGCGTTGCGCCCGCCCCGGGCTGCCTGGATGCCCGCCAGATGGCGGAGGTGCGCCAGGCTTCGTCGACGGAACTGGCCGTGCAGGGCCGCGACGGGCAGCGTTTCCGCATCGCGCTGTCCAGCGGCTGTCCGGGCGCCGGCGGGGACGATGCCGTCCTGCTGGCCCGCGAGGGCTGGGTGTGCGGCACCGGGAAGGAATATGTGCGCATCGGCGAAGCGACCTGCGCGGTGACGGCCATCGCCACCATCGATGCACGCGAATACGCCGCGATGGCGCGTGCCGCGACGGTGCCGGCGGACGATGGCCTGACCACGCTGGAGACGGTGGAAGTGCGTGCGCCGAAGCGGCGCGGTTTCGCCGGTTCTTCGAGCTTCTGCTTCAACCCGCGCTACCTGCGCGCGTGGTCGGAGGACAGCCAGGGCATGCTGGTGGAGCTTTCGCCGCGACGTTCGGGTGGACACCGTTACTACCGCGTCGAGCTCGCACAGAGCTGCCCGGATCTGGATTCGGCACCGGCCATCACCTTCCGCTCCGGCGTGGGCATCGGCCTCATCTGCGGCAATCCCGGCGACCGCGTCGTCGCCCAGGACAGCGGCGGCAACAGCCTTTTCGATTCGGGCAACGCGGATGCGTGGATCCCCGGCGACGAGCGGCGCTGGTCGCGCCGTGGCATACGGGTGCAGTGTTCGGTATCGGCGGTCTATCCGCACGAACCGGCGCCGCGCGATGCGGCGCCGTGAGCCCCGGGATCAGGGCGTCGAGGTCAGCGCCGCGTTGGCCTTGAACTCGCGGCGCAACCAGTCGTCGACCATGCGCTTCTCGTAGCGCAGCGCATCGCTGCTGTTGAGGTTGGATCCGGTCAAAAAACCATGGTCGACGAGCTTGCGCTCGCCTTCGGCGATCACCTGTCCATCGGGACCCTTCACCACGAAGTTCAGCTTCATGCGCGGCGGGTAGATGTCCTTGACGATGCGGATGTGGTCCATCCCCGTGCGCACGACCGGCTCATAGCGGCCGGCACGCTCGATGTCGGTGATGGTGATGTCCAGGGTCTGGCCACGGGCGAGACGCTGGCCGGCTTCGTCGCGCAGATAGGTCGCCAGATCCGTGACCCACGTGCCGCGCTCGGCTTCCCAGCGGTTGCCGCTGTACTTGAGCTCGCTGAAGGCGGCCGGATCCGTCCAGCTGACGCTCACTGCGCCGCCTTCGGTGGGTACGCTGCGCGGCAGGCCAGGATCGGTGACGTTCCCGGATCTGGCCATGCCGGGAACGGCGATGGCCAGGGCGACGACGGCGGTAAGCAGCAGGGCAGGCGCCTTCATGGCGGGTCCTCCGTAGGTGTCACACGAGAGTGTGCGCCCGCGCAGGAGGGGGAACAACCGGCCTGCCCCGCGTCGTGGCGCGACGTTCAGTCACGGTTTCCGGACGGTTCAGAGGTTGCGCAGGCGCTCGACATCGCGCACCGGCGGAGCACCGAACATGCGGCTGTACTCGCGGCTGAACTGCGACGGGCTTTCGTAGCCGACGCGGTGCCCGGCGCTGGCGGCATCCAGCACTTCGCTGAGCATCAGCCGGCGCGCTTCCTGCAGGCGCAACTGCTTCTGGTACTGCAGCGGGCTCATCGCGGTGACCGCCTTGAAGTGGTGGTGCAGGGCCGAGGCGCTCATGTGCACCTCGCGGGCGATGTGGTCGATGCGCAGCGGCTTGGCGTAATGCTCGCGCAGCCAGTGGATCGCTTTCGCCACGCGCTGGCCCTGGCTGTCGGCGATACCGATGTGGCGCAGCATCGCGCCCTGCGGGCTGCACAGCACGCGGTACAGGATTTCGCGTTCGACCAGCGGTGCGAGCAGCGGGATGTCGCGCGGCGTATCGAGCAGTTTCACCAGCCTGGTCGCCGCATCCAGCATCTCCACGCTGCTGGGCTGGAGGAACAGCCCGCGCGACGGCGGCGGCAACGGTGCCTGCGCCGATTCGGCCTCGGTGACCATTTCGGCGATGGTGGCGGCCGACAGCTTCAGGATCAGGCACAGGTACGGCGCCTCGGCGGACGCTTCGACCACCTGGCCGGTCACCGGCAGGTCGACCGAAGCCACCACGAAGCGGCTGGCGTCGTACTCGTAGACCTCGTCGGCCAGGATCGCGCGCTTGGCGCCCTGCACGATCAGGCACAGCGCGGCTTCCTGCACGCCACGCATCGGCAGCTGCATGGGCGCGCTCAGCCGCGAGAAGTTCAGGGCCGGGATCGCCGTGGTGTGGAAACCGTCCTTGCCGGTGGATCGTTCAATCAGCGCGGCGAGTTCGCGGACGCGGTCATCGAGCGGGGTGGGCGAATCGGGCATGGGAACGCCTGTGGGGTGGACGTGGGGCATGCAGCGAGTCTACGCAGTGGATCCGGCGATGGAATGGGATAGACCGGGCGCTCGCAGGATCAGGCAAGGATCGTGGAGGAACCGGATATCGACGCATCGGCAGCGGCGCCCAGACTGCGCCCCGTCCCGGCGCACCCCGCGCCGTGTTTCCCCCCAACGAGGTATCCCATGTCCGGAATCGAAGGAAAAGTCATCGCCATCACCGGTGCCAGCAGCGGCATCGGTGATGCCACCGCACGCGAACTCGCCCGTCGCGGTGCGAAGGTCGTGCTGGGCGCACGCCGCACCGACCGGCTGGAAAAGCTGGTCGCCGGGATCGAAGCCGCCGGCGGCACCGCCCGCCAGCGTGCGCTCGACGTCACCCGACTCGACGACGTGCAGGCCTTCGTCGACTTCGCCCGCAGCGAGTTCGGCCGGCTCGACGTGATCGTCAACAACGCGGGCGTGATGCCGCTGTCGCCGCTGGCCGCGCTGAAGATCGACGAATGGAACCAGATGATCGACGTCAACATCCGCGGCGTCCTGCACGGAATCGCCGCTGCGCTGCCGGTGATGCAGGCACAGGGCGGTGGCCAGATCATCAACGTCGCGTCGACCGCCGGCCATCGCGTGTGGCCCAGTGCATCCGTTTACTGCGCCACCAAGCACGCGGTGCTGGCCATCTCCGAAGGCCTGCGCCAGGAGCACGGCGATCTCCGCGTCACCGTGGTGTCGCCGGGCGTGACCACCAGCGAACTGGCCGAGACCACCAGCGACGCCGGCATCAAGGCGTGGCTTGAGGATTTCCGCCAAGTCGCGATTCCCGCCGAGGCCGTCGCGCGGGCCATCGCCTATGCGGTGGAGCAGCCGGACGACGTCGATGTCAGCGAAGTCATCGTGCGGCCTGCCGCGAGCGCGAACTAAGCGTTCCATCGCGAGGGCTTGCCGTTGCAGTGGCGGGGGAGTGCAATGGCGCACTCCCCCGTTTCAGGACCCTCGTCATGGAATACCGCTATCTCGGCGCCTCCGGCTTCCGCGTCCCCGTGCTCTCCTTCGGTACCGGCACCTTCGGCGGGCAGGGCGCCTTGTTCAGCGCGTGGGGCAGTACCGACGTGGCCGAAGCGCGCCGCCTGGTCGATGTCTGCCTCGACGCCGGCCTGAACATGTTCGACAGCGCCGACATCTACTCCAAGGGCGCGGCCGAAGAGATCCTCGGTGAAGCGCTCAAGGGCAGGCCGCGCGACTCGCTGATCATTTCCACCAAGGCCACGTTCCGGTTCGGCGACGGCGAAAACCAGGTGGGTTCTTCGCGCCATCATCTGATCAACGCCGTGGACGCTGCTCTCAAGCGTCTGGGCACCGACTACATCGACCTGTTCCAGCTGCATGGCTTCGATGCGCGTCCGCCGGTCGAGGAAGTGCTGTCCACGCTCGACACGCTGGTGAAGACCGGCAAGATCCGCTACCTCGGCGTGTCCAACTTTTCCGGCTGGCACCTGATGAAGTCGCTCGCCGCCGCCGATCGCCACGGCTGGACGCGCTACGTCGCGCACCAGGCGTACTACTCGCTGGTCGGTCGCGACTACGAATGGGAGCTGATGCCGCTGGGCGTCGACCAGGGCGTGGGTGCGGTGGTCTGGAGTCCGCTGGGATGGGGCCGCCTCACCGGCAAGATCCGCCGCGGCCAGGCGCTGCCCGAGACCAGCCGCCTGCAGTCCCAGGCCGCCAACGATGCCGGTCCGCAGGTGGACATGGACTATCTGTACGACGTGGTCGACGCCCTGGACGCGGTCGCGCAGGAAACCGGCAAGTCGATCCCGCAGGTCGCGCTGAACTGGCTGCTGCAGCGGCCCACCGTCAGCACCGTGGTGATCGGCGCGCGCAACGAGGAGCAGCTGAAGCAGAACCTCGGCGCTGTGGGCTGGAACCTCACCCCGGAGCAGGTGGCGAAACTGGACAAGGCCAGCCAGCGCCCGAAGCCCTACCCCTACTGGCACCAGGCCGGCTTCGCCTACCGCAATCCCACGCCGGTCTGATCGTGCCGCGCAACGGAATCCCCGTGGGAGCGACGTAAGTCGCGACCGCGCCCATACCCCGTGCAGAAACAAGAACGCGCAGCAGCGCGCCCTTAAAAGAAAACATCGGCTTTCCGTGAGCGGCCAGGTGCGTGGTCGCGATTTACGTCGCTCCTACCGGGTGGGCTTGCTACATTCGCCTTCTCTTCATTCGACTTCCGGGTCCTCCATGCGCCTGTGTGTCCTCGCCGCCGTCCTGTCCGTCGCCTGCGCGCCTGCGTTCGCAGCCACCACCTACGTCAAGGCCGGGCGCCTGCTCGATGTCGAATCCGGTCGCCTGCTGACCGACCAGGCCATCGTCATCGAGGATGCGCGCATCACCGCCATCGGTCCGGCCGCGACCACGCCGGTACCGGCGGGCGCAACGGTGCACGACCTGTCGACGAAGACCGTGCTGCCCGGCCTGATGGACGCGCACGTGCACCTGCATGGCGATGCGGATCTGCAGGGCTACCGGCGGCTGGCGATCTCGCTGCCGGCCGCCGCCATCAAGGGCGCGAAGAACGCGCGCACCACGCTGCTGGCCGGCTTCACCACCGTGCGCGTGCCGGGTTCACCCGGTTACGCGGACGTCGCCCTGCGCGATGCGATCGCCACGGGCGAAGTCGATGGTCCGCGCATCCTCGCGGGTGGCGTGTCCATCGGCATCACCGGCGGGCACTGCAGCGACAATAACCTGCTGCCGGCCGAATACAAGGCCGTGGGCGAGGGCGTGGCCGACGGTCCCTGGGCCGCGCGGCAGAAGGTGCGGCAGAACGTCAAGTTCGGGGCAGATTTCATCAAGACCTGTTCGACCGGCGGCGTGCTGTCCAAGGGCACCGAGGTCGGTGCGCCGCAGTATTCGCTCGAGGAGCTGAAAGCACTCGTCGATGAAGCGCATGCGCTGGGCCGCAAGGTCGCCTCGCACGCGCATGGCGCCACCGGCATCCGCAATGCACTGCTGGCCGGCGTGGATTCCATCGAGCACGCCAGCTTCATCGACGACGAAGGCATTGCACTGGCGAAGAAGAACGGCACCGTGCTGGTGATGGACATCTACAACACCGAATACATCCTGGGCGAAGGCGAGAAGGCCGGCTTCCTGCCCGAATCGCTGGAGAAGGAACGCCGCGTGGGCGCCACCCAGCGCGAGAACTTCCGCAAGGCGCACCAGGCCGGCGCGGTCATGGGCTTCGGCACCGATGGCGGCGTGTATCCGCATGGCCTCAATGCGCGCCAGTTCTCGCGCATGGTGCAGTTCGGCATGACGCCGCTGCAGGCCATCCGCTCGGCCACCGTGGTGAACGCACGCCTGTTCGGCATCGACAAGGACGTGGGCGTGCTCAAGCCGGGCTATTCCGCTGACCTGATCGCCGTCGACGGCGATCCGCTGCAGGATGTTTCCGTGCTGGAGAGGGTCGGCTTCGTGATGAAGCAGGGCCGCGTGTACAAGAACGCGAACGAGTGAGCGCCGCCGAATGCCGAATCCCGTGAAGATCGATTTCGTTTCCGACGTCGCGTGCCCCTGGTGCGCGATCGGCCTGGCCGCGCTCGAACGCGCGATGGCGGACATCGGCGGCGACCTGCAGGTCGAGCTGCGGTTCCAGCCTTTCGAGCTGAATCCCGGCATGGAACCGCAGGGAGAATCGATCGCGGAACATCTCGCGAAGAAGTACGGGCTGAGTGCGGAGCAGCTCGCGCAGAACGGCGAAGCGCTGCGCCAGCGCGGCGAGGCGCTGGGGTTCCGTTTCGACCTGCAGAAGCGCGACCGCATCTACAACACCTTCGACGCCCACCGCCTGCTGCAGTGGGCGGCCGAGCGCGGCGCCGCATCGCAGCTCGCGCTCAAGCGCGCGCTGCTGCAGGCGTACCACGGCGGGGGACGGAACCTGTCGGACCGCGACACGCTGGTCGATATCGCCGCGAACGCCGGTCTCGACGGTGCGGATGCGCGCCGCGTCCTCGACACGGATGCGTATGCGCAACAGGTGCGCGAACTCGAGCGCTTCTACCAGGAGCAGGGCATCCGCGCAGTGCCCTCGGTGATCTTCAACGACCGCCACCTGGTGCAGGGCGGCCAGCCGCCCGAGGTGTTCGAGCAGGCGCTGCGGCAACTGGCAGGTTTGTCCGGACAGTCATTGTAGGGGCGACGTGAGTCGCGACCGCGGGGCGTGCGAGTCCGGATCCGGAAAGCGCGCCGCCCGACAGATGGCAAGGCGTCAGGCGGGGCGCGATGGGCGCATGCGCTGGCACGACGCTCTTTCATGTCCTGGAGGTCGCGACGGGCGCCGCCGCGGGAGGCCGCCGGATGCTCAGCCGTGCCTCGCCAACAACACGGATTCGTTGCTGGGCATCTCGACGACGACGGCGGTCTGGATGCCGTGGTGCTGGTGCAGCGTGGCGGCGAGCAGCTTGGCGCTCTCGCGCGCATCGCCGAGGTTGTCGAACCAGTCACGGCCGAACTGGCCTTCGTAGAGTTGCCAGCCTTTGTCATTGGCGGCGATGGTGAACAGCAGGCGGGGCATGATGGACTCCGGTCAACGCGCCGGGCAGGGAACCGGCGAGCGCACTGTGCGCGAATGTGCCAGCTCTCACATTCGGCGGATGCCCCGGATCCGCGTAGGAAAAATCCTACGCGGGGGTAGGAAGGCGGCCGGAGTCAGCGCAGGAGCGGTTCCAGCGCCTTCCACACGTGGTCGCGCAGCTTGGGTTGCGCGCTGGCGACGGGGTGCAGGTTGTCGGCCTGGTAGGCATTGCGGTCCAGCGCGATGGGCTCCAGCAGGAAGGGCAGCAGGGCCGTGCCGTACTGCCTGGACAGCGCACTGAAGTTCTGTTCGAAACCGCGCGTGTACTCCGGGCCGTAGTTCGGCGGCATGCGCATGCCGACCAGCAGGACCTTCGCCTTGCGGGCCTGCGCGGCCTTGATCATCTTCTCGAGGTTGGCGCGCGTCTGCGCGAGCGGCAGCCCGCGAAGACCGTCGTTCGCGCCGAGCGCGATGACGACGATGGCGGGCTGGTGGCGTTTCAGCTCCGCGGCGATACGCGACGCCCCGCCTGCGGTGGTCTCGCCGCTGATGCTGGCATTGACCACGCGCCAGCCCGGCCTGGTCTTGGCGATGCGGTCCGCGGTCAGCGCGACCCAGCCCTGCGCAGGCGCAAGCCCATAGGCGGCCGACAGCGAATCGCCCATCACCAGCACGGTGCGTGCGCCCTGTGCCGGCGCGGCCGACGGCGCCTGCGCTGCGGCGGGCCGTGCGGATAATGCGACGAACAGCAACAGGGCCAGGCCCACGGCCCATTGCATGCGCACGCCCGCAACCCCATACCTGGTCAAATTAAGAAACATTTAATCCGTGCTCCCGATGATTCACGAAACGACCGACGAGACGATCATGGCCGACGCCAGCAGACTCCACACTGAAGCCCCCGCCGCCGCGCGCCACGCCGTGCTCGACGTGCAGGGACTGGGCAAGCAGGTGCCGTTGCCCGAAGGCGCGCTGACCATACTCGACGATATCGGGTTCCGCATCGAACACGGCGACACGGTCGCCATCGTGGGCGCCTCGGGCTCGGGCAAGAGTACGTTGCTGTCGCTGCTCGCCGGCCTGGACGTGCCCAGTGCGGGCAGCGTGACGCTGGATGGCGAGCGTCTGTCGGACATGGACGAGGACGGCCGTGCCCGCGTGCGCGGCGAGAAGGTCGGCTTCGTCTTCCAGAGCTTCCAGCTGCTGCCGTCGCTGACCGCGCTCGAGAACGTCATGCTGCCCCTGGAACTGCGCGGCGATGCCGACGTGGAGGGTCCCGCGCGGCAGATCCTCGAGAAGGTCGGCCTGGGCAAGCGCCTGGGCCACTATCCGCGCCAGCTGTCCGGCGGCGAGCAGCAGCGCGTGGCGCTGGCGCGCGCCTTCGTCACGCGTCCCTCGCTGCTGTTCGCCGACGAACCCACCGGCAATCTCGACACCCACACCGGGCAGGCGATCATCGAGCTGCTGTTCGCGCTGAACGCCGATGCCGGTACCACGCTGGTACTGGTGACGCACGACGACCATCTGGCGGCGCGCTGCCAGCGGTTGCTCCGGCTCGATGCCGGGCGGCTGCAGGGCGCCGCCGCATGAGGACCCTCGCCCTGGCCTGGCGCCAGTTGCGCCGTGACCTGGTGGCCGGCGACGTGCGCATCCTGTTCGCCGCCCTCGTGCTCGCAGTCGTGGCGGTGACGGCCGTCGGTTTCGTCACCGACCGCGCCGAACGCGCGCTGGCCATCGAAGCGAACCGCCTGCTGGGGGGCGACGTGGTCGTGCGCGGCGACGCGCCGCCGACGGAGGCATTGCGTGCGCTGGCGAATGCGCCCGGCCTGCGCGTGACCGAGACGCAGGAACTGCAGAGCATGATCCGCGCCGGCGAATCGCTGTCGCTGGGCGACCTGCGCGCGCTGGGCGAGGGCTTCCCGCTGCGCGGCAGTTTCCGCGTGATCGACGCCTCCGGCGCTGCCGAGCGCAATGCGACCGGCATTCCCGCGCCGGGCACGGTCTGGATCAGCCAGGCGGGCGCCGAGACGCTGGGCGCCAGGCTCGGCGACGGGATCGGCATCGGCACGCGCACGTTGCAACTTGCGGCGCTGGTGACGCAGGAGCCCGACGCGGCGCTGGATTACTTCAATGTCGCCCCGAAGGTTTTCCTCAACCTCGCCGACCTGCCTTCGACCGGCCTCGTGCAGGAAGGCAGTCGCCTGCGCTATCGCCTTGTCGTGGCCGGCGATGCGGCCGCGGTCGAATCCTTCACCTCCGCCGTCAAACCGCAACTCGCGCGCGGCCAGCGCATGGAAACGATCCAGGACGCGCGACCCGAGGTGCGCTCCGCGCTGGATCGCGCCAGCCGCTTCCTCGGCCTCGCCGCGCTGGTGTCGGTGGTGCTGGCCGCGGTCGCGGTCGCGATGGCGGCACGCCGGCACAGCGAACGCCATCTCTCCGGCACCGCGGTGATGCGCTGTCTCGGCGCACAGCAGAGCACGCTGGTCGGCATCCACGTAGGGGAACTGGTCCTGCTGGGCCTGGCCGCGTGCACGGTGGGCGTGCTGATCGCCTTCGGCCTGCAATGGGGCATTGGCAGCTGGCTGCAGCAATCGTTGAAGATCGACATCCCGCCGGCGGGCATGTTGCCGGCCCTGCAGGGCTATGGCGTGGGCATGATCGTGCTGCTCGCCTTCGGTGCGCCGCCGGTACTGGCGCTGCGGCGCGTGCCCGCGCTGCGCGTGCTGCGTCGCGATCTCGATCGCACGGAGCCCAGCGCATGGCTGGTCGCGCTGACAGGCTTCGTCGGACTGGGCGCGCTGTTGTGGTGGAAGGCGGGCTCGCCCACCTTGGGCACCGCGATGCTCGTGGGCATCGTCGGTACGCTCGCCGTGCTGGCCCTGCTGGCGTGGCTGCTGATCCTGCTGGTCCGGCGTGTGCGCTCGCGCATGCGCGGCAGCCTGCGTTACGGGTTGGCCAACGTCAGCCGTCGCGCGGGCACGTCGATCGCGCAGGTATCCGCGCTGGGCCTGGGCCTGATGGCGCTGCTGCTGCTGACCTTCGTGCGCACGGACCTGCTGGACCGCTGGCAACTGGCGCTCTCGGCCAATGCACCCAACCGCTTCATCGTCAACGTGCAGCCGGACCAGGTCGACCCGGTGAAATCCTTCATGCAGTCGCGCGGGCTGTCGGCGGTGGACCTGTATCCGATGATCCGCGGCCGGCTGGTCGAGCTCAACGGCAAGCCCGCCAGCGGCGCCGACTACGAAGGGGCCGACGCGCGCACGCAGCGGCGCGCCGACCGCGAGTTCAACCTGTCGATGGCGGCGACCTTGCGCGACGACAACAAGGTGACCGCGGGCGCGTTCTGGACCGGGCATACCCCGACGTCGCCGGAGTTGTCGGTGGAAGAGGGCTTCGCCGAAGATCTGGGCTGGAAGCTCGGCGATCGCGTCGCCTTCGACATTGCCGGCCAGCGCTTCGAAGGTCGCATCACCAGCCTGCGCAGCGTGGACTGGGAAAGCTTCCGGCCGAATTTCTTCGTCGTCGCCTCGCCGGGCGCACTCGACGGCTATTCCGCCAGCTACATCACCGCGGTCAGCGTGCCCTCCGGCGATGCCGCCTTCACCCGCGAACTGGTCAATCAGTTCCCCAATCTGTCGGTGATCGACGTGGAGGCGGTGCTCAAGCAGGTACGCAGCACGGCCGAGCAGGTCTCGCAGGTGGTGCAGGTGGTGTTCTGGTTCTCGCTGGCAGCCGGTCTGCTGGTGTTGATGGCCGCCGTGAGCGCCAGCCAGGACGAACGGCTGCTGGAAGGCGGCGTGATGCGCGTGCTGGGTGGCAGCCGTCGCCAGCTGCGGCTGGCACAGGCCTCGGAGTTCGCCGCCATCGGGCTGTTGGCAGGGTTGGTCGCCGCCATCGCGGCCTCGGTCTTGTCCGGCGTGGTCGCCACGCAGGTGTTCGATCTGCCGTGGAAGGCCAACTGGCAGCTGGCCGCCATCGGCGGTGGCCTGGGCATGCTGGCAGCGCTGGGCGCCGGCCTGTTCGCCACGCGCAAGGTGCTGGATGCGCCGCCGTCGGTGACGCTGCGCGAGCTGCAGGGCTAATCCCGGCTAGCCGCTGTTGTGGGAGCGACGTAAGTCGCGATGAAGCGTCACCGATAACCCATCGCGACTTATGTCGCTCCCACAAGAGCGGTCAAAGAAAGGGGCGAGCCGAAGCTCACCCCTTGATGCACACCACCTGGCGCAGCGTGTGGACGACCTCCACCAGGTCGCTCTGCGCCGACATTACCGCGTCGATGTCCTTGTAGGCCGCCGGTGATTCGTCGATCACGCCGGCGTCCTTGCGGCATTCGACGTGCGCCGTCGCCTCGCGGTGCTGCGACAGCGTGATCTGCTGGCGCGCCGCGGTACGGCTCAACACGCGGCCGGCGCCGTGGCTGCAGCTGTGGAAGCTGTCCGCGTTGCCCTTGCCGCGCACGATGAAGCTCTTTGCGCCCATGCTGCCGGGAATGATCCCCAGCTCGCCTGCGCGCGCGCTCACCGCGCCCTTGCGGGTCACCAGCAGGTCCACGCCGCCATGCGTTTCCTTCTGCACGTAGTTGTGGTGGCAGTTCACCGCCATCTTCTCCAACTGGAACTTCGGCAGACGGTGGCGCATCTCCGCCAGTACGCGCGACATCATCGCTTCGCGGTTCTCGCGGGCGTAGTCCTGCGCCCACGAGACCGCTTCCACGTAGTCGTCGAACAAGGGCTCGCCCTCCATGAAGAAGGCCAGGTCCTTGTCCGGCAGGTGGAAGCCCAGCACACGGTGCGCCAGTTGCTCGCGCGCCCGCTCGATGAAGTAGTTGCCGATCAGGTTGCCGGTGCCGCGCGAACCGCTGTGCAGCATCACCCACACCGCATCGGCCTCGTCCAGGCAGATCTCGATGAAGTGGTTGCCGCCGCCCAGCGTGCCGATCTGGCGATCCAGCTTGTCGGTACGGATCTTGCGGTGCTTCTGCTTGATCGCCTCCAGGCGTGGTTCCAGTCCCGACTGCGTGATGCGCGTGCGGATGCTGTCCGGCAGCTTCCAGTGCTCCCCGCCGCGCCCGTTGCCGACCGGCACGCTGCGCTCGATGCTCGAGCGCAGTTGCGCCAGGTTGTCCGGCAAGTCCTTCGCGCGCAGCGTGGTCCGCACCGCGGCCATGCCGCAGCCGATGTCCACGCCGACCGCCGCCGGAATGATGGCGCCGCGCGTCGGGATGACCGAGCCCACGGTCGCGCCCTTGCCCAGGTGCACGTCGGGCATGACCGCGACCCACGGGCCGACGAAGGGGACGGCCGCGATGTTCCGCAGCTGCTCGTGGGCGCCCTGGTCCAGGGGCACGCCGCGCACCCAGCCCTTGATCGGCGTGGTGCTGCCCTCGGCGTGCAGCAGTTCAAACGTAGTGCTCATGTTCCTTTTCCTTTCGTCCGCGAGCATCGGCGCCCCGGACGGATCTCTTTCATTGCGTGTTGTGGAGTCGATGCACGCGCAGTTCGCGTGTACCGAGCTGTCGCTTGTGGCGAGCGTAGACCTCATTGCTCCCGTAGAGCGCCCGATCGCCGTGGACGACGGATCGCCCTGCACCCCGATGGCCGTACGCGACGACGGTGCAGCCTCGCACCACGTCGGCGACGCCTCGGCCACGACCGGCGGGCGGGATCAAGGCCAACTCGACCTCGTACCAGATGCCCTTCAGGCGGTGCAGCTGACGCAGCGGCCCCAAGTCGATGCGGTCCGGCGTCTGTTCGAGCATCGACCACGTTACCCGTTCCTGCCGACGAAGCTGCTCGCGTTCGCGATTGCGGCGCAGCAGTCCCGTCGCGGGATCCACGTAGAGCTTCGGTGCCCAGCGGTCGGCCAACGGCGTCGGTTGTCCCCAGCCCTTGAGCCAGTGCAGCCGGCCATCGATGATCGACAGCCGCATCGCCACGAAATCGGCCAGGTGCTGGTGGATGTGCTGCTGCACGGTGCTTCGCCGATCGATGCCGGCACAGATCTCCGAATACACCTTGTCCCACGGCCTGCCGACCTGTCCGTGCAGGTAGCGTTCCAGCGGTCGCAGATTCTCGTTGAGCCATTTCCGGTGCTGGTGGCGCCAGCGCAGGCTTTCCTGCATCGGCGCGCCCTCATCGTCGGCGTGCGGCGCACGCTCGCGGGCGTAACTTCCGCCGCGTCGCGGCCGCTCCACGATGACCTTGAACATGTCGTTGCGCATGTGTCGTCCTTTCATCCTTGTGGACCGCGACGGCCGCGTCCATGCGGCCGCCACGGTTTGCTACTTCAATGTCACCAATTGCTTCAGCACGCCATCCAGGCCGCCGAACACGGTGAGCTTGTCGATCTTCTCGGTGACCTTCTCCAGGGCCTCGAGCTCCTTCAGGCGCATCAGCACCGGCGACTCGTCGATCAGCTTCGCGGTGTTGAGCAGGGAACGCGTGGCGTTCGCCTCCTCGCGGCGACGGATCACGTTGGCTTGCGCCGTCTTCTCCGCCTGCACCACCCCGTTGAGGATCTCCTTCATCTCGCCCGGCAGGATCACGTCCTTCACGCCCACGCCCAGCACCTCGACGCCGAGCCCGGCCATCTGGCCGCGCACGTAGGCGAAGATGTCGGCGTCCAGCGAGGCCTTGTCGCCCAGCAGTTCGTCCAGCGTCTTGGCGGAGACCGCCTTGCGCAGGCCGTACTGCAGCTCGCGGTAGACGAAGTCGCCGACCTTCGCGACCTTGGTGCGCGCGGCCACGACGTCGGTGACGCGGGTGCTGGCGGCCAGGTTCACGCGCAGGCTTACCTTGTCGCGGGTCAGGAGCTCCTGGCCCGAGACCTCGATCGCCTGCACGCGCAGGTCGACGATGTCCACGACCACGTTCTTCTGGAAATTCCAGAAGGCGTAGCTGCCCGGGGCGAGCGTGCGCTCGAGCTTGCCGTCGATGAACACCAGGCCGGCGAACTCCGCCGGCACATCGGCCACCACCGCCAGCCTCGACAGCGCACCCAGCTGGCGCAGGCGCCGCGCGACGGCGACGTCCACGTCCGGCGTGGCGAGCGCCACCGCCTGCACGTCGACCTTCACCAGGCCGATCCAGTACAGGCGCCGCGTGCCGGGTGGCAGCACGTCTTCCAGCTTGCCGTTCTTCAGCACCAGACCCACCTCGTCCACGCCGATGTCGGCGAGAACGAAGGTGTCGCCCAGACGCTCGCCGAGGCACGCGATCAGCGCGTCGACATCGTGGCCAGCGTATTCCGGTGCGGCGATGTTGAAGGTGCGCACCTCGATCCGACCCATCGGGTCGAACCAGCGGTACACGCCGGGCGCGAGCAATTGCTCGAACCGACGGTTGCGATACACCAGGCCGCGCTCGCCGTCACCGATCACGACCCTCTTGGTCCAGAACATGGCGTTGTTCTCCTTGTTGGCTCTGGTGGTTCGATCCGGATCCAACGGATCGCCGCGGTGGATCGAATCCCGCGACGAACGGTGCCCATCGCGATTCGCGATCGGCGGAAGAAGGTGGAAACGCCCCTGGACGGAGGCGATGCGGGCGATCGGCGCTGTCGGCGGAAGCATCGCAACGAGGCCGCGGTCCATGGACTGCGTCGAACGCTGCGCGCCTCCGCGTCGAGGGCGCGGTGCCGGCTTCGACCCCGCTGCGTGCGTCGTCTAACCGCAATCCATCGCAGAAGAACGACACGCCGCACGGGGCGTTTCCTGGGGGGGACTCGCGTCCCTGATTCCAGATTTACAGTCTGGTGTTGGAGCAGGATTCGAACCCGCGACTCTCGGATTAACTGTCCGATGCTCTACCCATCTGAGCTATCCAGTGGTGGACGAACCGGATTCGAACCGGTGGCCAACGGCATGCGCCGCTGCTCTGCCTCTGAGCTTCCGTCCGCTCGAGGAACACCGTCTCCCACGCTTCGGCATACGCCACGGCAGCGCCGCGCGCACCGGACGGGACGCTAGCCCGTACCGCTGTAGCGTGTTCGATCGATGTTCCCCATTGCCGGCTGTCGCCAACCGGCAATCCGTTCGGGCGCGACGCGCCCTTGTGGGTGTTCTCTCCACGTGCAGCCCGCGTCGGGGCATCACGACGCAGCGCACATGCGCCAGTCGCAGCCGCGCCCCCGCATCGGGGCGCGCACGCGCGCTACCCGGATGCCCCAGGGCGGAAAGGAACTTCCGTGGTGGAAAGAAACGAACCTCGATGCATGCGCATCCTCCGCGAACGCTGAAAACAAAACGCCCCCGGGTATGGCGACCCGAGGGCGTTCGCGTTCCTCGGGAGATCGGGGTGGCCGATCTCCCAGGGAGTCAGCCGGATGTCAGAAGTCCAGGTGCCGTGCGCGTTCGATATCGCGCAGGTCGCTGCCGTTCGCACGCAGCGCCAGGCCGCAGCGCGATGGCTGCAGGGCGGGCTTGCTGTCGAAGGAATAGGCGGGCTTCATGGGAAGAATTCGATTGCTGAAAAAACGGCCACGTGGCCGACGGGCGCGGACAATACGCCGCTTGTTTGCGATGCGCAACACTTTTTTAATTTTATTTTCGATGCCCGACCAGCGGCGGCGAAATCAGTGGCGAGTGGCTGCCGTTAGAATGACGCCTCATTCCCTGCCTGCGCGTCGCATCGTGGCCTCTCCTTTCTCCGATCCCGCTCTCGATGCCCTGATGCTGCCCTTCGCACAGGGCGTGCTCGCCTGGCCGTCCAGGCCGGTGCTGTTCCTGCGCGCGCGCGATGGCGCCGCGTTGCGCCAGTTCCCGCTGTCGCAGCTGGTATGCGAACAGAGTTTCCGTCCCGACGCCGAACTGCTGGAACGCGCTGGCCTGCGCGTCGTCGCCGATGCAGCGGTCGAACCGACGCGCTACGCCCTGGTGCTGGTGTTGCCGCCGCGCCAGCGCGAAGAAGCGCGCGCGTTGCTTGCGCGCGCCGTGCAACTGGCGGCGCCGGATGGCGTCGTCGTCGCCGCGATGACCAACAACGAGGGCGCCAAGTCGGGCGAAACCGACCTGAAGCAACTCGCGGGACTGGCCGGCACGCTGACCAAGTTCCATTGCCGCACGTTCTGGACGCGCAAGCGCGCGGACAGCATCGACGACGCGTTGCTCGCGCAATGGTCGGCGCTGGACGCGCCGCGCCGGATCGAGAGTGGCCGCTACCTCAGCCGTCCGGGCGTGTTCGCCTGGAACCGGATCGATCCGGCCTCTGCGCTGCTGGTCGAATGCCTGCCGACGGATATCGCCGGACACGGCGCCGACCTGGGCGCGGGATGGGGATTCCTGTCGCTCTCGCTGCTGGCGCGCAATCCCGGCATCGCCGCGCTCGATCTGTACGAGGCCGAGGCACGCGCGTTGTCGCTGGCCAGGGCAAACCTCGCGGATGCCGGTGCGAGCGCAACGCTCGATTTCCACTGGCACGACGTCACCGCGGGATTGCCGCAGCGCTACGACTTCATCGTCAGCAATCCGCCGTTCCACACGCAAAGCCGTGCGGACCGTCCGGACATCGGCCAGCGCTTCATCACCGCCGCGGCCGCCGCGCTCAAACCGGGCGGGCGCCTGTGGCTGGTGGCCAACCGCCACCTGCCGTACGAGCAGACCTTGAATGACAGCTTCGGCGACGTGCGCGTGGCCGGCGAGCGTGACGGTTTCAAGGTGATTGCCGCCACCAAGGCGAGGCGGTGAGCGCATGAAGATCGTCAAGCACATCGCCAACCTCGGCTACGGCAGCCGCAAGGACGTCCAGTGGATGTTCCGCGAAGGCCGCATCACCGACGCCGCAGGCGAGGTGCTGTACGCCGATGATCCGGTCGACCACGACGCCATCCGCGTGGATGGCGAGCCGCTCGACCCTGCACCGGGCGTCGCGATCCTGCTGCACAAGCCGGTGGGCTACACCTGCTCGACCAAGGACACCGGACGCATCGTCTACGACCTGTTCCCGCCCCGGTTCCGCGATCGCTCGCCGGTACTGTCCACGGTCGGGCGCCTGGATCGCGAGACCAGTGGCCTGCTGCTGCTCACCGACGACGGTGGCCTGCTGCACCGGATCATTTCGCCCAAGGCCAACCTGCCCAAGGTCTACGACGCGACGCTGGCGCAGGACCTGCGCGGCGACGAAGGCGTGCTCTTCGCCAGCGGCACGCTGATGCTGGAATCGGAGCAGACGCCGCTTGCGCCGGCCCGCCTGCACGTCATCGATCCGCGCCATGCGCAGCTGACGCTCACCGAGGGCCGCTACCACCAGGTACGCCGCATGTTCGCCGCCGTTGGCAACCATGTGGAGGCGCTGCATCGCAGTCGGGTGGGTGGACTGACGCTGGACGGGCTGCCGGAAGGCCAGTGGCGCATCCTGGATGCGGATGACCTGCGCCGGCTGTTCGAGGCGACCGCGTGAGCATACCGGCACTGCCGTTCACGCCGGCGGCGGTGATCTTCGACATGGACGGGCTAATGCTGGACAGTGAGCGCGCCATCATCGCGTGCCTGGCGGAGGCGGCGCGCGAGCGCGGCCACGATCTGCCCGAGCTGCTGTGGCTGTCGATGGTCGGCCATAGCGAAGCCGTGTGCCGCCACTTGCTGGACGAGGCAGTCGGCGAGGCGGAGCGAGAACGGATCCTGCAACGCTCGCATGTGCTGTACGACGCCGTTGTCGCGGCTGGCATGCCACACCGGCCGGGCATCATCGAGATGCTGGACTTCCTGCAGGTGCAGGGCATCCCGCGCGCGGTGGCGACATCGACGCGCCGTCCGCTGGCGTTGAAGAAGCTGGAGGCTGCCGGCCTGCTGACCCGGTTCGATGCGATCTGCACCAGCAGCGACGTCGAACATCCCAAGCCTGCCCCGGACATCTACCTGCTGGCCGCGCGATCGCTCGGCATCGAGCCGTCGCGCTGCCTGGTACTGGAGGATTCCCCCACGGGCGTGCGTGCCGCACTGGCAGCCGGCATGTACCCGATACAGATTCCCGACCTGCTGGTGCCGGACGATGCGGTGCGTGCGCTCGGCCATCTCATCCTGCCGTCGCTGGATGATGCGCGACTGTTGCTGGAGCAGCGATTGGCGATGTCTTCGCGTACCTGACGTGGGAGCGACGTAAGTCGCGAAGCTGTTTCAGCGAAAGTCCGAGGCGCTGCTGGGGAATTCGCTGATGGCGCTTCGCGCGGTGTTCGCCAAGCTGACCTCCTTTACAGGAGGGTTGGCATGTCGGGATATTCGGATCTGAGAAAAGGGCGCGTTTCCCAGCCCGGTCGAGCCTACTTGGTGACCTTCACAACAGCGGAACGCAAGCCATTGTTCAAGCAACCAGGGCGGGCCATGGATGCCTGCCGCGCGATGACCTGCTCACGGCTGTGGTATCGCTCGAGACTGCTGTGCTGGGTGTTGATGCCGGATCATTGGCATGGCGTGATCGAGCTGGGCGAACTGGATAGTCTGCCAACGCTGGTCCAGCGATTGAAATCGAACAGCGCCAGGATCGTCCGCTTGCGTCATCCGGATACCGGCCAGGTCTGGGAGAAGGGGTTTCATGATCGCGCGTTGCGCGATGCATCCGGCGTGCTTGCGACCGCCCGATATGTCGTCGCGAATCCGCTGCGTGCGGGACTCGCATGCAGCGTTGGGGAATACGCGTGGTGGGATGCTGTCTGGATAAGCAACGACACGGCTGCGACCGTTTGATGATTGCTGAAAGCGTCGCGACTTACGTCGCTCCCACATCACTTCTCCATCCTGCAGCCTCGTCCTCACTCCGCAAACAGCTTCGCCCAGCCCGCATGTCCCAGCGCATCCAGCGTCTTCACGTTGCGCTCGACGATGATGTCGGGGTCCGGAAAGGCTTCCACCGCGCGATCGATGCTGGCTTCGCGCAGGAGGTGCAGGGTGGGGTAGGGCGAACGGTTGGTGTAGTTGCTGATGTCGTCCGGCATCGTGCCGGCGAACTGGTAGTCCGGATGGAAGCTGGCGACCTGGATGACGCCTTGCAGGTCGAGCGCCTCGACGGCCGCATCGGCATTGTCGAGGAAGTCGTTGTAGTCCAGGAAATCCGTCAGCACATCCGGGTGCACGATCAGCGTGGTGTCGACCTGCTCGGGATCGGTGTCGCGCAACAGCACAAGCTCTTCCGCCAGTTCCTCCAGCAGGGCTTCCGGCGTGCTGGCATCGCTCAGCACGAAGCGCACCTGCTGCTTCACGTACACCGCCTTGGCGAACGGGCACAGGTTCAGCCCGATCACCGCGCGCTCCACCCAGCGACGCGTGGCGTCGATGGGGTCGCTTGCCGCGCCCGTGGTGGCCGGCGTATCAGTCACGGAAGTTGTCGAACTGCAGCGGCAGCTCGAATTCGGTCTTCTTCAGCAGCGCGATGACGTCCTGCAGGTCGTCGCGCTTCTTGCCGGTGACGCGCAGCTTGTCGCCGTTGATCTGCGCTTCTACCTTCAGCTTGGCGTCCTTGATCGTGGTGACAATCTTCTTCGCCAGCTTCTGCTCGATGCCCTGCTTGACGGTGATCTTCTGGCGCGCGCCGGCCAGGTTGGTTTCCACATCGCCGAATTCCAGGCAGCGGGCGTCGATCTGGCGCGCGATCAGGCGCGCACGGAGGATATCGGTCATCTGCTTGAGCTGGAAATCGCTGGGCGCGGACTGGGTGATCAGCTTCTCTTCCAGCACGAACTTGGCGTCCACGCCCTTGAAGTCGAAACGGGTGGAGAGTTCGCGGTTGGCCTGGTCCACGGCGTTGGTGAGCTCGTGGACGTTGACTTCGGAGACGACGTCGAAGGAGGGCATGGGGGGAATCCTGTTACCGGGCGCGGAATTCTACCGTGCGCCGGGAAGCGGGATCGCGTCGGCCGAGGGCAGCGCGTTGGCGGGACGTCGCCGCCCCACGAGACGGCGCACCGTTTCGCACAGCAACAGCGGGACGATCCAGCTGCACCAGAGCAGGGTCGCGATCAGGGTCGGCGACGGCACGAGTCCGCCGGCAATGGCGAGGGGCAGCGACAGGCGGAAGACGATCGGCGCCAGCGTCACCGCGTAGTTGCGGACCATCCAGCGGCGGTGTCGGTCCACGAGGCCGTGGCGGATGGCGATGAAGCCGACCAGCGCGGTGGCCAGCCAGGCCAGTGCGGTCGACGAGAACGCGATGCGGATGGCGAGCGGCGCAGGCGAGCTGGCGATCAGTCCGGCCGCGCCGGTCGCGGCGACCAGCATGCCCGACAGGTAGACGCGGCCCATCACGCGGTGCATGCGCGGATGGCGTCGGCGCGACTGGGTGAAGAACTGCACCGGACCCAGCAATACCGTCGTGAGTCCGCCGGCCAGATGCATCCACAGCCAGCCCCGCCGCGTCATGAACATGCCGTAGGCGGTCGAATCGAGATGCCGATATTTCCCATAGGCGGCGACCAGGAACTCGATGCTGGCGAGCCCGAGCAACAGCCACAGCACCGCCCAGGCCAAGCGCACGGCAAGCCGCGAGCGGGGCGATGCAAGGGTGCCTGGAGCGATCACAGTCATGGGCCTGCCTGCAGGATGGACGCGCGCAGGGTAGCGCACGCGCGGCGGAACATGACCAGGGAGGCGATAATGCCGCATGACCACCCCCCGTTCCTCGCTTACGTCCGCCGTCCTGCTGATGCTGGCCGCGGTGCTGCTGTTCGCGCTGATGGATGCCGGCCTGAAGCTGCTCTCTGCGCAGTACCCGCCGCTGCAGGTCGCAGCGCTGCGTGGGCTGTCTTCGCTGCCGCTGGTGGCGATCTGGGTGCTGGCGACGGTGCCGGCCGTTTCCCTGTTGCGCGTGCACTGGCCGCTGCACCTGCTGCGCGGCGCGCTGGGCATCGCGATGATGGCCGGGTTCGTCTACGGCTTGCGCACCATGCCCTTGTCCACGGCCTATGCGATCACCTTCGTGGCGCCGCTGCTGGTCACCGCGATGGCGGGGCCGCTGTTGAAGGAGCGGGTGGGGGCGGGGCGCTGGACCGCGATCGTCATCGGTCTGGTCGGCGTCCTGGTGATCCTGCGGCCGACCGGCGAAGGCATGTTGACCGCCGGTGGCCTGGCCATTCTCGTTGCGGCCATCTGCTATGCGCTGGGCGCGGTCACTGTGCGCATGCTCGCGCAACGCGACAGCACGCAGGCGCTGGTGCTCTGGTTCGTCGTGCTGCTGTCGCTCGGGGCGTCGTTGCTGGCACTGCCCGCATGGAAGCCGCTGCAGGCCTCGCACGGCTGGATCATCGCCGGGGTGGGCGTGTCCGGCTCGCTGGCGCAGGTCGCGCTGACCGAAGCCTTCCGCCGCGGCGAGGCGTCGTTGATCGCGCCGCTCGAATACACCGCGCTGATCTGGGGCGTGATCCTCGATGTCACGCTGTGGTCGGTGCTGCCCGACGGCGTGACCTGGATCGGCGCCGGCATCATCGTCGCCAGTGGCCTGTATCTGCTGCGCCGGGAGAACGTGCACGTGGAGTCGGAACACCCCTGACGCCGCCGCGTTTTGCGGCATCATGCGCGCATGCCCATCGTCCTCGTCCTGCTGTTCGTCTTCCTGCTGCTCGCCCTGTGGGTGGTGCTGCTTCCGCTGTCGCTGTGGCAGCGATACCGCTATGGGCGCTCGCGACGCATGGCGCGTGGGTGGCTGCTGGCGCTCAACGCCTGGAGCCTGCTGGTCTCGGTCGCGATCTTCCTCGTCGTCAGTGCATTCGGCCTGATCTGGTGGCCCGACAGCCTGCTGGGTGCGGGCGCGGGATTGGCGGCCGGCGTCATGCTGGGCCTGCTGGGCCTGTGGCTGACGCGCTGGGAAGTCGCGCCGCAGGGCGTGTTCTACCAGCCCAATGCCTGGCTGGCCCTGCTGCTGGTCGTCATCGTCGCCGCACGCATCGTGTGGGGGATGGTGCAGATGGTGGAGTACTGGCGCTCGCAGGCCGAACCCGCCACGCACGCCCTGCTGAGCGGGCATGGCAGCCTGCTCGCGGTCGGCGGCCTGCTGCTCGGCTACTACCTGGTCTACGCCTGGGGCGCCAAGTGGCGCGTCGCGCGCCTGGAGCGGCTGCGGGGATACGGCGCGCATTGACGGCGGAAAGCAGAAAGGCGGCGGGCCCGGAAGCCCGCCGCCCCATCGGCGCGTTGGAGCGATGGATCAGAAGCGCGCGCCGATACCCACGCCCACGACCCACGGGTCGATCGTCAGTTCTTCGCCGGTACCCTGGCCGGCCACGCGCACGCCGGCGTCACCCTTCATGTAGCGCACGTCGGTCCGCGCGAACCAGGTTTCGTTGATGTTGAAGTCCATGCCTGCCGTGGCGATGGCGCCCTTGGCGGTTTCCAGGCCCACGTGCGCACCGTCACCGCCGATGCTCTCGTTGCTGAAATTGGACTCGTAGTAGCCCAGGCCCAGGAACGGGCGCATGACCTGGTCGGGCGTACCGAAGTGGTACTGGCCGCTCAGCGCAATCGGCTGCTGGTCGACGGTGCCGATCTTGCCGGCACCATCCGCCTTGACGCGGTGGTTGAACTTGTCGGCGGCGCCCCACAGTTCAACGGCGATGTTGGGGGTGGCATACCAGCTTGCGCTGATCACGGGCGCCACGTCACCGTCGATCTTCAGGCCGGGCGCGGGATCGCGATCGGGCTTGAGGATGGCGGCGCCGCCGACCACGGCGAAGCGCTTGCTGGCGGCATCGGACGTCGTATCGGTCGTTGCATCCTGCGCCAGGGCAGGTACGGCAATGAGGGAAGCCAGGGCAATCGTGAGGGTACGAATGGATTTCATGCAGGAATCTCCTGTTCTGTTTTCTTATGTCCCTTCCGTGCGTTGCGATGCGTGATGCGTCGCCGCCGTCAGGGCGAGCGCACCGTAACCACCACTGCATGAATGCCTCCTGCTGCGCGACGTGAACCAATCGAGAACGGCGCTGAAAATGCACCCTTTCGCGCTTCCATTTCACGGTGCCTGCATTTCGCTGAGCGCGTGCGGCCCGTCATTCATGCCATGCGCCGTGCCAGCGATCGCTCCGTCGGGCGCCGCCGGGCATGGCGGGTCGCCCCGGCCTGCGCTACTGTTCGCGCAAACGGAGTGGCGCCATGGCGAGCAGCAAGGCGAAGACGGTCGAGGAATACCTCGCGGAACTGCCCGAGGATCGCCGCACGGTGATCGCCTCGGTCCGCGACCTGGTCAACCGGCACATCCCCGACGGCTACGTCGAGGCGATGAGCTGGGGCATGATCGCGTGGGAGGTGCCGCTGTCGCGCTATCCGACCACCTACAACAAGCAGCCGTTGCCGTATGTCGCGCTGGCCGCGCAGAAGCAGTACTACGCGCTCTACCTGACGGTGTGCTACGCGAACTCCGCGCAGGACGTGGTGCTGCGCAACGCCTACGCGGACGCCGGCATGAAGCTGGACGTGGGCAAGAGCTGCCTGCGCTTCAAGAAGCCGGCCGAGCTGCTGCCCGAAGTGATCGGCCGCGTGATCGCCTCCACGCCGGTGGACACGCTTATTGCACAATACGAAGCCAGCCGCGCACGGACGTGACCCGCATGCCCCCTGCCAAACGCAAGCGCCGTACCGGCGCCACGGCGCTGCCGTCGCCCGGCGACCACCTGACCATGGCGGATCTGGCGAAAGTGGCTGGCGTATCGGCGATCACCGTCTCGCGCGCGTTGCGCGACAGCCCGCTGGTGAATGCGGAAACGCGCGCCCGCGTGCGCGAGGTCGCCCAACAGTACGGTTATTCGTTCAATGTCAGCGCGCGCAACCTCAAGCTCCGCCGCAGCATGACGGTGGCGGTGGTGGTGGAAATGAAGCCCACCGTCGAGCGCCAGATGTCGGGGCCTTATCCGCTCGATCTGCTGGGCGGCATCACCCAGGAACTGACCTCCACCGGCTACAGCGTGCTGCTGACCTCGCTGCAGGGCGGTTCGCTGCCGAACGTGCAGGCCGCCGATGGCGTGATCCTGCTGGGCCAGGGCGCGCATGAGGACGCGATGCACGAAGTGCAGCGCTGGGGCCGGCCGATGGTGGTGTGGGGTGCGGTCAGCCGGCACGAATCGCAGGTCGTGGTCGGCAGCGACAATCGCCGCGGCGGTGCATTGGCGGCGGAGCGTTTCATCGCGCTCGGTCGCAGCCGCCCCGCGTTCCTCGGCGATCCGGCCCATGGCGAGTTCGCCGAACGCCTCGAAGGTTTCAGCGCCGCGCTGGCGCGCCATGGCATCACGCCGATCGCGCCGACCGTCACCAGTTTCACCGTCGGCGCGGGCGCGGATGCGGTACATGCGCTGCTGCAGGCGAACCCGCAGGTGGACGCGCTGTTCGCCGCCAGCGATCTGTTGGCCATCGGCGCGATCCGCGCGCTGATCGAACGTGGGCGGCGGGTACCCGAGGATGTCTCGGTGATCGGCTACGACGACTCCCCGCTGGGCGCGACCTACGTGCCGCCGCTGACCTCGGTGCACCAGAACTTCATCGATGCCGGCGTGCTGCTGGCCCGCAAGGTGCGCGCCCTGATCGAGGGCGACGAGGCGGTGTCCGAGACCCTGCCGACCCATCTGGTCATCCGCACGACCTGAGCGCATTGTGCTGCTGCATCGCAGCGGCCACCCGGTGGACATCCGGGCGCGTCGAGCCGCGTCTTGTTGTCAACAAGCCATTGAATGAAAAGGGATTTGTCTATGTCCCCGCCTCGGCGTTGGCAGGACTCCGGAGCTTGAGAGGGCTCTTTGACATCGATAACTTGACATCGATAACAACGACTTCTAGCGTGCCCCCGCCCGTGGTTCCGCCACGGCCGGTAACAGGTGAGCACGAGGATGTCGGTGGAACAGAAGCAGGCGCATACATCGGGTCAGGGCACGGCGGGCGAAAGCCGGTCCGATCCCTGGCGGCTTATCCAACGGGCGTTCGACGGCGAACGCGCGGCGCGCGATGAAACCCTGTTCGCCCTCGCCAACGGCACGCTGGGCGTGCGCGGCGCGCTGGAGGAAGACGACAGCCCCAGCGATGGCACGTTCCTGTCGAGCGTGTTCGAGCAGAACCCCATCCACTACCACGAGCGTTTCCCCGGCTTCACCCGCAGCACCGACACGCGGGTGCCGGTCGCCGAGGGCAAGCACCTCCGGCTGCAACTCGGCGACACGCCGCTGCGCCTGCAGGAAGCAGAGTGGCTCGACTTCGAGCGCACGCTGGATCTCGCCGCCGGGGCGCTCGAGCGCCGCCTGCGCCTGAAAACCGCGCAGGGGCATACGCTCGAGATCCGCGCGCGCCGCGTGGTGCCGCTGGCCGAGCGCGCATTGCTCGCCATCCGGTTCGAAGTGGCGTCCATCGACTATGCGGGCCCACTGACGCTGTGTTCATCGATCGAGACCGGACGGCAGGCCGTCGAACAGGGCGATGATCCCCGCATCGGCGTGCACGGCGGCAAAGAGCTGCACGTTGCGGACGAGCACGCCGATGACCAAGGCGCCCGGCTGACGCAGCGCACCCATCACAGCGGCGTCGCCCTGGTGTGCGCACAGCGGCACCGGCTGTCGCCGGGCCTGGTGTTCACCGCGGCGCAGGCGGGCGATGGCCGCGTGGAGCAACGCTTCGGCGCCACGCTGACGCCAGGCGCGTCCGTGGTGATCGAGAAGTACGTCGCTTACGACGACGGCAACGGCCAGGCCCAGGACAGCGTCGACGCCGTGCTGGCGCGCGCGTTGCGCGTCGGCTTCGACGGCATCGCGGCCGCGCAGGCCGACGGCCTGCATGCGTTCTGGCAGCGTGCCGGCCTGTCGGTGGAGGGCGATGCCGCGGCGGAGCTCGCGCTGCGCTTCAACCTGTTCCACCTGCTGCAGTCGGCGGGGCGCGACGGCATCAACGGCACGGCCGCCAAGGGCATCACGGGCGAAGGCTACGAAGGCCATTGCTTCTGGGATACCGAAGCCTTCGTGCTGCCGGTCATGGCGTTCACCGCACCGGACGTAGCGCGCGCGATGCTGATGTACCGCTTCCGCACGCTGGACGGCGCACGCGACACCGCGCGTGCCATGAACCATCCCCGCGGTGCGCTGTACCCCTGGCGCACCATCGCCGGCCGCGAATGTTCCGCGCACTATCCCAGCGGCTCGGCGGCGTACCACATCAATGCCGCCATCGCCTACGGGATCGGGCTTTATCTCGACGCCAGCGATGATCTCGACTTCCTCAGCGAGGCTGGCGCCGAGATTCTTTTCGAGACCGCGCGCATCTGGCCGCAGGCCGGCCATTTCAATCCGCGGCTCGACGGTGCGTTCTGCATCCACGAGGTCACGGGACCGGACGAGTACACCACGCTGGTCAACAACAACTGGTACACCAACCGCATGGCGCAGCGGCACCTGCAGCGCGCCGTCGACGCCTGGGCCCGCCTGTCCGCCGATCGCCCCGATGCACTGCGCACCCTCGCCAGCCGCATCGGGCTCGATGCCGATGAAGTCGCGCTCTGGCAGCGCGCCGCCGACGCGATGCACCTGCCGGTGGACGCGGCGCTCGGCATCCATCCGCAGGACGACGATTTCCTCGCCAAGCCGCGCTGGCCGTTCCCCAGGCGCGAAGGGCCGCATCGCCCGCTCCTGCTCGATTACCACCCGCTCACCCTGTACCGCCACCAGGTCTGCAAGCAGGCCGACGTGGTGATGGCGATGGTGCTGGCCGGCGATGGCGTCGACCTGGGCGCGAAGCGCCGCGACTTCGATTACTACGACGCCGTCACCACCCACGATTCCACGTTGTCGGCGCCGGTCTACGGCATCCTGGCCAGCGAGGTCGGCCAGAACGGCAAGGCCTGGGACTATTTCGACGCCAGCCTGCGTGTGGACCTGGACGACCTGCACGGCAACACCGACCACGGCGTGCACATGGCGGCGATGGCCGGCAGCTGGCTGGGGCTGGTGCAGGGCTTCGGCGGCTTGCGCATCGTGGCGGGCCGGCTGCAGTTCGCCCCCACCTTGCCGCAGGCCTGGAAGGGTTACGGGTTCAACCTCCGCTGGCGCGGCTGCGCGCTGCGCGTGGACGTGGACGCGCGCGGTGTTCGCTATCGGCTGGATGAGGGCGATGCGCTGGCGTTCGGCCACGCCGGCAGCGAAGTGATACTGAAGGCAGGGCGCGAAGTCGCGCTGCCGCTCGCAGTGCCATCGCCACCTAAGATGCCGCTGCCCCGCGCTTGCGACGCGCTGATCTTCGATCTCGACGGCGTGCTGACCGATACCGCGCACACGCATTACCGGGCATGGAAGCGGCTGGCCGACGAGATCGGCGTGCCGTTCGACCTGCAGGTCAACGAACGCCTGAAGGGCGTGGACCGGATGGCGTCGCTGGAGATCATCCTCGAGCGCGCCACGCGAAGCTATTCCAACGACGAGAAGCGCGCGTTGGCCGATACGAAGAACGGCTACTACGTGCAGGAGATCGCGCACGTCGGTCCGCAGGATCTGTTCGACGGCGTGAGCGAGGTACTGGATGCGGCGCGCGCGGCGGGCCTGAAGCTCGGCCTGGCGTCGGCCAGCCGCAATGCGCCGACGCTGCTGCAGAAGCTGGGTATCGCGGACCGCTTCGACTACATCGCCGATGCCGGGCGCATCGTCCGCGCCAAGCCCGACCCGGCCATCTTCCTCGACGTCGCCGCCGCGCTCGGCGTGCCGGCGCACCGCTGCATCGGCGTGGAAGACGCCGCGGCCGGCATCGAAGCCATCCATGCGGCGGGCATGGCCGCGATCGGCATCGGCGACGCGCGCGCGCTGCGCCATGCCGATGCCGTCATCCCGCACATCAACGCGTTTGACCTGAGGACGTTCGTATCGCCTTGACCGCACGTGGCCACAGAAGCCGCGGTGGGCAGCCAGCCAACAACACGACAACAATGCAAGTGGAGGGAGGGACCATGCAACACACCAAGCACCCGATGCGCTACGCCCTGTCGGCCGCCATCGCGCTGGCGCTATCGCCGGCGCTGGCGAGCGCGCAGGAAGCCGCACCCGCGGCGCCCGCCGACCAGGAGGCCAAGACGCTGGACGCCGTGGTCGTCAGCGGCACGGCCAAGTTCAAGGGCCTGCGCAAGCGCGACGCCAGCTTCTCGATCAGCACCGCCACGCCCGAGCAGATCCAGGAAACCGCGCCCACCAGCACCGCCGACCTGCTGAAGATCGTGCCAGGCGTCTGGGCTGAGGCCAGCGGCGGCGGTACCGGCGCCAACGTCTTCGTGCGCGGCATGCCGTCCGAGGGCGATGCACCGTTCTTCACCCTGCAACTGGACGGCTCGCCGATCTTCCCGCCGCCGACGCTGTCGTTCCTCGAGAACACCACGCTGTTCCGCATCGACGACACCATCGCGCGCGTCGAAGGCCTGCGTGGCGGCCCCAGCCCCATCTATTCGAACGGCCAGCCCGGCGTCACCGTCAATTTCATCCAGAAGAAGGGCGAAGACACGCCCGAAGGCCTGGTGCGCCTGACCGTGGGTACCGACGACCTGCGTCGCGTCGATTTCTACAGCGGCGGCCCGCTGGGCACCGACACCGGCTGGTACTACAGCGTGGGCGGCTTCTACCGCGAGACCGATGGCGTGCGCCAGACCGGCTTTCCGGTGGAGAAGGGCGGCCAGCTCAGCGCCACGCTGACCAAGCGCTGGGCCGAGGGCGAGTTCAATTTCTACGCGCGCCACACCGACGACAAGAACACGTTCTATACCGCGGTACCGTTGGTTTCGCGCAACAACGGCGAGGACATCTCCGGTTTCCCGGGGCTGGATCCCACCACCGGCACGCTGGTCGGCGACGACTTCCGCCGCGTCAGGCTGCCCACGGGCGTCGGCAACCAGACGATGACGCGCGACCTGGCCGATGGCCGCGGCGTGGACATCGACGTGTTCGGCGGCTCGCTGGACTGGTACGTCGGCAACTGGACGATCAGCGACAAGTTCAACTACCTGAAAGGCGATGCGCCGACCTACGCACTGTTCACCGGCGCCAATCCGCAGACTCTGTCGTCGTACATCACCGACACCTATGGCGCAGGGGTGACTGGCACCGGCACGTTCGTCAATGGCGGCGGCGCGGTCGATCCGAACCAGCAGGTGCTGACGGCCGGCTTCTGGGTGGTGGACAAGGAGATCAGTTCGTTCACCAACGACCTGCGCTTCAGTGTCGACCTGACCGACAGCAACGCCCTGACCTTCGGCATGTACTACGCCGACTATTCGTCCAAGGACCGCTGGTGGCTGGGCAACAACATGCTGCTCACCGCGCAGGACAATGCGCGCCGCGTGAACCTGGCGCTGTCCAACGGGCAGGTCGCCACGCGCGACGGTTTCGTGGGCACCGCGTTCTACAACATCCGTGGCGACTACGACGGCCAGAACACGGCCTTCTTCATCGCCGACGAATGGACCGTCAACGACCGCATCCGCCTGGACGCTGGCGTGCGCTATGAGCGGCAGGAGGTCAACGGCATGGTGTGGGATCCGGTCACGGTCGACCTGGACGGCAATCCGGACACGCTGTACGACAACAACACCTCGGTCTCGACCACGCCGCGCAGCATCGACCAGAACGACAGCGACGTGTCGTGGACGGCGGGCCTGAACTACACGCTCAACGACAGCGTCAGCCTGTTCGGTCGCGTCAACTCGGGCTTCACCTTCCCGCAGTTCGACAATCTGCGCGACGGCGCCAACAACAAGACCGAGATCGACCAGTACGAGCTGGGCCTGAAGGCCGGCGGCGAGACGTACGAGATGTATCTCACCGCGTTCTACAACGACTTCACCGGCCTGCGTTACCAGGCGTTCGACAACAACGGCAACAACGTCGTCATCATCGGTGACTCGAAGGCGCGTGGCCTGGAGTTCGAGGGCGCGTGGCGACCGGTCGGTGGGTTCGAGCTGGCCTGGAACGCGACCTGGCTGCGCGCCAAGTATGGCGACTTCTCCACGTTCGACGGCAACCAGGTGGTGCGCCAGCCGAAGTTCCGCGCACGGCTGACGCCGAGCTACTACTGGTCGCTGCCGTGGGGCGACCTGAAGGTGTTCACCACCTACACCCACGTGGGCGATCGCTACTCGGATCCCGCCAACGGCCAGGTGCTGCCGAAGTACGACACCTGGGACGTCGGTGCCAGCGCGCACCTGGGCGACCACTGGGAGTTCACCTTCTCGGGCCGCAACGTCACCGACGAGATCGCGCTGACCGAGGGCAATGCCCGCGTGCTGGGCAATGCGACCAGCGGTGGCGTGTTCATGGGCCGTCCGCTGGAAGGTACGTCGTACCAGGCCTCCGTCGCCTACCGCTGGTGATGTAGCGCGGCCCGTGTTCGCGCGGGCCGTCTTCCGCCGCCGCGCCGTCTCTCCCCGGCGCGGTGGCGGATATCCTCTTTGCACTGGGCGTCGCGCGGCAGGGCCGCGCTGACGTCGCGCACGAACCGACCGGTACCGCCCATGACGCGCACCCGCATGATCCTGGCGATGATCCTGACCTACATGATCTTCGCCATGCTGTTGAACTCCGTGGGCACGGTGATCCTGCAGTCCATCCAGGGCTTCGGCATCAGCAAGGCCGATGCGAGCCTGCTGGAAGCGTTCAAGGACCTGCCGATCGCGGTCACGTCGTTCCTGGTGGCCTCGTTCCTGCCGAGGCTGGGGTATCGCCGCGCGATGATGCTCGGCCTGTCGCTGGTCGCGCTTGCCTGCGCCGCGATGCCGCTGCTGCATGCGTTCTGGGCGACCAAGTTGCTGTTCACCACGGTCGGCGTGTCGTTCGCGCTGGTGAAGGTGTCGGTGTACTCCAGCATCGGCCTGCTGACCGAGGACGCGAAAGGACACGCCGCGTTGACCAGCACGGTCGAAGGCTGGTTCATGGTCGGCATCCTGGGCAGCGCGTGGCTGTTCGCCGCGTTCATCAATGCTGAGGTGCCGGGCGATCCGGCGTGGCTGGACGTCTATTGGGTGCTCGCCGCCCTGTGCGTGGCGGTGGTCGTCCTGCTGGCGACCTGCACGCTGGACGAACGCGCCGCGCAGGATGGCCATGCGGCGGGCGAGTCCTTCGTCGACATGTTCCGCCTGCTGGCGTTGCCGCTGGTGGCGGTGTTCCTGGTGTCCGCCTTCCTCTACGTGTTGATGGAGCAGGCGATCAACACCTGGTTGCCGACCTTCAACCGCGAGATCCTGTACCTGCCCACGACGCTCAGCGTGCAGGCGGCCGGCATTTTCGCCGGGTCGCTGGCGCTGGGCCGGCTGGGTGGCGGCGTGCTGCTGCGGCGCGTGCCCTGGTTCTGGTTGCTGAGCGGGTGCGTGGTCGCGATGGCGGTGCTGGTGCTGGTGGCGCTGCCGCTGGCCGCGAACGTGCAGCCGCGCGAAGGCATGACGTGGTGGAACGTGCCGCTGGCCGCCTATGTGTTTCCGTTGATCGGCCTGCTGATGGCGCCGATCTACCCGGCGATCAATTCGGTGGTGCTGAGCGCGCTGCCGAAGGCGCGGCATGCGGCGATGACGGGCTTGATCGTGGTGTTCTCGGCGCTCGGCGGCACCACCGGTTCGTACATCACCGGACAGTTGTTCGCGCATTTCGACGGGTCGCGCGCGTTCTACCTGCTGCTGGCGCCGATGGCGCTGCTGGTGGTGTCGATGGCGCTGCTGCAGCGTGCGGTATCGAAGCGGAACGGCATGCTTCCGGTGGCGTGATGCGAACGCGTTGACGCCGCGTGGCGTATCGTTCGCCCTCCTGTTCTGGACGAGACGACGCATGAATGCGACCGGCGTGGCATTGGCTCTCTTCATCGGCATGCTGCTGCCGCTGCAGGCGTTGATCAACGCCTCGCTCGGGCGACAGACCTTCGGCCCGGTGTTCGCGTCGCTGGCGTCCTTCATGGTCGGCACCGGCGTGCTGTTGGCGTGGTGGCTGCTGACGCGGCCGGTGTTCGTGCCCGCGGCACTGGGCAAGGTGCCGTGGTGGGCGTGGACCGGTGGCGTGATCGGTGCGGTGTTCGTGGCCTCCGCCACCCTGCTCGTGCCGCGGCTCGGCGCTGCCTCGCTGATCTGCCTTGTGGTGGCCGGACAACTGGTGGGTTCGGTGGTGCTGGACCACTTCGGCGTGCTGCATCCACGACAACCCGTCGATGTCGTGCGTATGGCCGGCCTTCTGCTGGTGGTAGCGGGTGCGGTACTGGTGGTGAAACCCTGGCAGGGTGCCGGCGGCTGAGCATGGACGTGCTGACCGGCCTGCCGCCGGTGGTCGCGCCGGACTGCCGCGTGCTGATACTGGGATCGATGCCGGGCACGGCCTCGCTGCAGGCGGCGCGCTACTACGCCCATCCGCGCAACCGCTTCTGGCCGGTGATGGAAACGCTGACGGGCGTGGCGGCGGATGCCGCCTACGAGGTGCGACTGGCGGCCCTCCAGCGCGCGGGCATCGGTTTGTGGGACGTGATCGGCGAATGTCGTCGCACCGGCAGCCTGGACAGCGCCATCGTGCGCGGCAGCGAACGACCGAACGCGATCGTGCCACTGATCGCCTCGCTGTCCGGGCTGCGCGCCATCGCGTTCAATGGCGCGACGGCGTCATCGCTGTTCCGCCGCCATGTGCAACCGCAGTGGCCAGCGGCATCGCAACGCCGCGTGCAGAGCGTGGCGCTGCCATCGACCAGCCCGGCGCATGCCGCGATGGGACTGGCCGCATTGTGCGAGGCGTGGAGCGTGCTGACGCCGTGGCTGGCAGACTCAGCCCAACGCGGGGCGGGACTGCGGCCGGACCCGTAGCCACACGGTCTGCACCGCGAGCACGACCGCGACGACGACCGCCACCACCGCGGCCGTGTCGCTGCCTGGCACGGTCCAGCCCGACTGCTTCACGTACACCGCCGCCAAGGCCCACAGCGCGGCCGCGGCAAACAGCAGGTTGCCGCGCATGCGATGGTTCGCCCACAACAGCAGCGCGGTCGCCAAAGCGAACAGCACCAGCGTCCATGGCAGCATGGCGTCGGTCGGCAGCAGCCGGTATGCCACGATCACCTGCGCGGTGTTGAGGAAGGCCGCCATCGACAGCCATCCCGCATGCAGCGACAGCGGCGCCCATGCCCACGCAGTGAGGCCCGGGGTGGTGGTGCGCGCGTCGGAAAGCGCCACCGCGCAGCGCAGCAGGCAGGCCAGCGCCCCCCAGATGATCAACAACGCCAGCCAGAACAGCTGTTGCGAGAACACCGGCATCCACACGGCGGTCAGCGCGAAGCCGCCCGCCGCCCACGGTCGCACACCGGCGAGAGGCGCCGTCGCCACCCGCCGCGAAAACGCCTGCCAGACGCCGAACACGACGTCCCACAGGAAGATCAGGCCCCAGATGGCGAAGGCGTAGCCGGCCGCCACGATGAGCGTCGGATATTGGTCCGAGATCGCACCATTGGTGGGGCCGAACGAACCCTGCTGTGACAGCCAGGACACGACGGGCATGGCGAGCGACAACAGCAGGACGAGCCAGCGCATGGGAACCTCCGGGAAGGGATGGGCGGCGATGCTAGGCGTGGGCCCGTGAACGCCGCATCCAGATACGTGCGAACGCACATGTCGGATGAACAATGCGGGTGCGTATTGCGGGGTCGCGTGCTACGTCGTCGTCCGACCAAAGGGATACCACTGCGCGCGCGACGGGGCGCAATGTCCCTCGGGGACAGCAATTAACACGAAGGAGTGGTTGGCGCATCGCGCCACTGCGGACACAATAGGGGTTCCCTTCTTCACGCCCGCACCGGAGTAACGCCATGTCCGACATCAAGGAAGCCAAAGTCCCCGATATCGGTGACTATGACGGCGTACCGGTGATCGAGATCCTGGTCGCCGTGGGCGACACGGTGAAGAAGGACCAGGGCCTGGTCACGCTGGAGTCGGACAAGGCGACCATGGAAGTGCCGTCGCCGTTCGCCGGCGTGGTGAAGGAGATCAAGGTCAAGCTGGGCGACGAGATCGCCGAAGGCGCCGTGGTGGCGCTGATCGAAACCAGCGAAGGCGCTGCCGAGGCCAAGCCCGCCGCCGCACCCTCACCGACCGCCACGGCTGAAACCGGCGCGAAGGTCGAACCGGTCGCCGTGTCGCCGACGCCGGATAAGATCGCCCAGCGCGAGATCGCGCAGGAGCGCGCCTCACCCGCCGTGGCGCCCGCCGCCTCGCGCGTGCTGGACGACAAGCCGGGCATCGATCCGGAAGCCTCGCCGCCGCGTACGCCGCCGGTCGAATTCAACGCCGACCGCGTGCTCCCCGAGAAGGTCGCCTACGCCAGCCCGGCCGTGCGCCTGTTCGCGCGCGAACTGGGCGTTGACCTGAATCAGGTGAAGGGCACCGAGCGCGGTGGGCGCATCAGCAAGGAAGACGTGCAGAAGTACGTCAAGGGTGCGCTGGCCGGCGGCGTGTCGGCGCCTGCCGCTGCGGGTGCGCCGGTCGCCGCCGGTGGCGGGCTCAACCTGCTGCCGTGGCCGAAGGTCGACTTCAGCAAGTTCGGCGAGACCGAGGTCGTCGCGCTGTCGCGCATCAAGAAGATTTCCGGCGCCAACCTGGCCCGCAACTGGGCGATGATTCCGCACGTCACCCAGCATGACCACGCCGACATCACCGACCTGGAAGCGCTGCGCGTGGCGCTGAACAAGGAGAACGAGAAGGCGGGCATCAAGCTGACCATGCTCGCCTTCCTGATGAAGGCCAGCGTCTCGGCGTTGAAGAAGTTCCCCGACTTCAATGCCTCGCTCGATGCCAGCGGCGAGAACCTCACGCTGAAGAAGTATTTCCACGTCGGATTTGCCGCCGATACGCCGAACGGCCTGGTCGTGCCGGTGATCCGCGACGTCGACAAGAAGGGCGTCAACGAGATCGCGCAGGAAAGCGGCGAACTGGCGAAGAAGGCGCGAGACGGCAAGCTCGGCCCGGCCGAGATGTCCGGCGGCTGCTTCTCCATCTCCTCGCTGGGCGGCATTGGCGGCGTGGCCTTCACGCCCATCGTCAACGCACCGGAAGTCGCCATCCTCGGCGTGTCCAAGTCGTCGATCCAGCCTGTCTGGGACGGCAAGCAGTTCCAGCCGCGCTTGATGCTGCCGCTGTCGCTGAGCTACGACCACCGCGTGATCGACGGCGCCGCTGCCGCGCGCTTCACCGCCTATCTCGCCCAGCTGCTCGGCGACATGCGCCGCGTGCTGCTGTAAGGAGACCGAGACCATGGCGAACACGATCGAAGTCAAAGTCCCCGACATCGGCGATTACAGCGATGTGCCGGTCATCGAAATCCTGGTCGCCGTCGGCGACACGGTGAAGAAGGACCAGGGCCTGGTCACGCTGGAATCGGACAAGGCCACGCTGGAAGTGCCCTCGTCGGCCGCAGGCGTGGTGAAGGAACTCAAGGTCAAGCTGGGCGACGCGCTGTCCGAAGGCAGCGTCGTGGCGGTGCTGGAAGCCGAAGGCGCCGCCGTCTCCGCACCCGCGCCGGCCGCACCTGCGGCCCCTGCAACGCCGGCCCCGACGCCGGCTGCCGCGCCTGCGCCTGCTGCCCCGGTCGCAGCACCCGCTGCCTCCGGTGGCGGCGGCCTGATCGAAGCCAAGGTGCCCGACATCGGGGACTACGATGGCGTGCCGGTCATCGAGATCCTGGTCGCCGTCGGCGACACGGTGAAGAAGGACCAGGGCCTGGTCACGCTGGAATCGGACAAGGCGACGATGGAGGTCCCGTCGCCTGCGGCCGGTGTCATCAGAGAGATCAAGGTCAAGCTCGGCGATGAACTGGCCGAAGGCAGCCTCGTCGCGATCCTGGAAGGCGAGGGCGCTGCCGCGGCGCCGGCCAAGTCCGCTCCCGTCACGCCGTCGCCCGCCGCCCCTGCCGCACCGGCCACCTCGGCGCCGAAGCCGGCGCTTGGCACCGGCAAGACGGCCGACATCGAATGCCGCATCGTCGTGATCGGTTCGGGCCCTGGCGGCTACACGGCGGCGTTCCGCGCGGCGGACCTCGGTCTCGACACCGTGCTGATCGAGCGCTACGAAACCCTGGGCGGCGTCTGCCTCAACGTGGGCTGCATCCCGTCGAAGGCGCTGCTGCACGCGGCGGCGCTGATCGACGAGGCCTCGCATTCGGACGACATCGGCATCAGCTTCGGCAAGCCGAAGATCGATATCGACAAGCTCCGCAGCTTCAAGCAGGACAAGGTGGTCGGCCAGTTCACCAAGGGCCTGGCCGGCATGGCCAAGCAGCGCAAGGTGCGCACGGTGACCGGCGTGGCGAAGTTCGTCTCGCCGAACGAGCTCGAGATCGTCGGCAGCGATGGCAAGGCACAGCTGCTGCGCTTCGAGCAATGCATCATCGCCGCCGGTTCGCAGGCGGTGAAGCTGCCGAACTTCCCGTGGGACGATCCGCGCGTGATGGATTCCACCGATGCGCTGCAGCTGGCCGAGGTGCCGAAGAAGCTGCTCGTGGTCGGCGGCGGCATCATCGGCCTGGAAATGGCGACGGTGTACCGCGCGCTGGGCAGTGAAGTGACCGTGGTCGAGTTCATGGACCAGCTGATGCCGGGCGCCGACAAGGACCTGGTGAAGCCGCTGGCCGATCGCCTGAAGAAACAGGGCGTCATCGTTTACCTCAAGACCAAGGCCGCCAAGGTCGAGGCGTCGAAGAAGGGCATCACCGTCGGCTTCGAGAGCGCCACCGAAGGTCAGGCGCCGGAACTGGCGTCGGGCACGTTCGATCGCGTGCTGGTCGCGGTGGGCCGTTCGCCCAACGGCGGCAAGCTGGACGCAGAGAAGGCCGGCGTGACCGTCACCGACCGCGGCTTCATCCCGGTCGATGCGCAGATGCGCACCAACGTGCCGCACATCTTCGCCATCGGCGACCTGGTCGGCCAGCCGATGCTGGCGCACAAGGCGACGCACGAGGGCAAACTGGCGGCGGAAGTGGCCGCCGGCGAGAAGAAGGAGTGGGTGGCGCGCGTGATCCCGTCGGTGGCCTACACCGATCCGGAAATCGCCTGGGTCGGCGTGACCGAGACCGAAGCCAAGGCCAAGGGCCTGAAGATCGGCGTCGGCAAGTTCCCGTGGGTGGCGTCGGCGCGTGCGGTCGGCATCGGCCGCGGAGAGGGCTCCACCAAGCTCATCTTCGACGAGCACACCCATCGCATCATCGGCGCCGGCATCGTCGGCGTGCATGCAGGCGACCTGATCGGCGAACTGGCGCTGGCGATCGAGATGGGCGCGGAAGCCGGCGACATCGGCGCGACCATCCATCCGCACCCGACGCTCAGCGAATCCGTGGCGATGGCGGCCGAGGTCTACGAAGGCACCATCACCGACCTGTACATTCCGAAGAAGAAGTGATCCGCCTGCTCGCCCGAGTCTGTTTGGCGGGCGTCTTGTTGGCCGCCAGCGCTGCTGCGCTGGCGTGCCAGTGCGGTCCGGTGGGTTCGCGTGATCTCGACGATCTTGCCGCGCGAAATGCTTACGTGGCCTTGGTCCGGGTTTCCGCTGTCGAACTTGTGCGTGAATCCGCGTTGCGAAATTTTCTCGGCGACACTCCGTCATCAGCCAGGTTGTACGGAATGCCGTATCAGATCGGCGGGGTGGTTGCCCGCTACGTGCTAGTGGAGCAGATAAAGGGCAAGGCGCTCACCGCTATACCCCGATTGGAATACCCGTTGGGGAATAATTGTATGAGTGGTGTAGCGCCGGGAGATTTCCTGCTGCTGTTTTGGGATCGGCCCGGCACCGTGCTCGAACCCACCACATGCGAGCCGCGCATCGTCAATCTCGGAGAGTGGTTGGGCACCCGCCAGCTGATGTTGAAGGATCTTCGGGAAAACGCCGCCTCAGGTCGCTCCATGCATCCCTGTGACCTGGAGTCGGGGCTGTCGGTCGATGACGCGACATGTATCCAGCGCAGAAAGGAGTCCATGGCGTTGGATAAGTCGCTGGGCAACCCTTAGCCGGTCCGCACCGGCGTCGAACGCGTCAGACAGGCAACGGAACGGTTCTCGCGGCACGCCGCGCCTCGATCCGCTTCCATACCTTCTCGTGGAAGTGGAAAACGACGGTATTGCAGGCCGGTTCGATCAGCGCCAGCGCGCCGCCCACCAGCAGGCTGCCGGTGAACAGGTAGCCCAGGGTGAAGGCCACCGAGAAATGCAGGATCGCGAAGCTCAGGGTCTTGTTCACGGCGGGGCTCCAGATGAGAACAGGTCTCAAGTATGGGCGCCCCGCACGTGCCGTCCAATGAAACATTTCGCTGGGATCGATAAGCGAGATCTATCGATAGGGCCGGATCAGAACCGGAATGTCACGCCTGCCATGGGTCCGTGGACCTTGAACTGGCCGGTCAGCTTGCCGGTGACCTCGACGGTTCCGACACCGGACTCGGGCGGCGCCTCGAAGGATCCGCGATAGTCGTTGGCGAGCTTGAGGCGGAACCAGTCATAGCCGACGTGAATCCCCAGGCGCTCGGTGACCAGGTACTCGAGGATCAGGCCGCCGCGCTCGAAATGTCCGCGCTCCTCGACGAAGTCACCCCAGCGCGTGTCCAGGTACTGGGCCTGGGCCTCGATACGCAGTCGCTCGGTCGGCGCCCAGCTCACGCGGGTGTGCAGGTTCGGCGAGGTCCCGTCCTTCTTCCAGCGGAAAGACTCCCACTGCGGATCGATCTCGCCCGTGCCGGTGCTGGTACCGGTGCCGCGCGCCTCCAGCACCGCGTGGGTGACGCCGGCGCCAAGGCCCCACTGGAAGCGCGGGGTGTCGATGACCGCGAACTCGTAATTCAGGCTGGCCAGTTCGAAGCTCAGGCGGCCGTCGACGTCGATGGCGGGGATTTCGACCGGTTCGCCGGGAATCTCGACCTCGTCGAAAATGTTGCCGGGGTCGACCCAGTCGCCATCGAAGTTCCACGACTGGTTGCGACGGTAGTCGTAGTAGTTCAGGCGCAGCGACTGCCGCGGCGACATGGCGAAGGCAAGCTCGCCGCGCGGCCGCCAGCGGCCATCGGAATCGATGCCGCCCGCCGCCGCCAATTCCTCCGTGCGCTCGCCGTCGGTGGCGACGCCGGTACCGTCGAAGCGGATGTTGGCCTCGGGATTGAAGGCGGACAGGCGGACTTCGAAGCGGGCGTCGTCGCTGAAATCCTGCGCGGCGGCGGTGGTGGCGAGCAGCGCCAGCGGCAGGCAGGCGAGCAGGGAAACGAAGGCGGGGGTGTTGCGGGGGCAGGGCCGGTTCATGGGCGCTCCATGCGTCGAGGGGGAGCACTACCTTCATGGCCCACGGGTCGTCATCGGGTGAATTGGATGAACGTCACGCCCGGCGACGTCTTCCCGATGCCACAAAAAAGTGAAGCCCCGGGGGCAGCCGGGGCTTCGTGGAAGGCCTGTGGCGGAGCATCGGACGAGGAAGTTGAGCAGCAGGCCTTGCAAGGACTGACAGGGAGTTTCCGGCAAAGTTCCGGAGAATTCCCGGGAAAATTCTGAACAGGGGAAACGGTTACACGCAGGCGGCGCAAGGGCTGCGGGCGGCGTGTGCCCCTGAGGCCCGCTTTCTACCTTTGGCGGTTGTCCCGGAAATTGTCCCGCTGCTATACTTTTGCGGCTCGGCGAGGCGCTTTACCGCCTTGTACCCCGCCAATTCCGTAGGGCTTTCGTGTGCTGAATTCCGTCGCTACGGGCCGGCGGCTAGTGTTGCGCGCCGCTGTCTGGCAGACGGGCGCGGTGCTGCTGGTCGCGCTGCTGTTCCTGCTCCGGGGCGTGCCCCAGGCGGTCGCGGCGGCGGTTGGAGGGCTGGCGATCGTGGCCAGCGCGCTGCTGGCGGCCTGGATGGCCTTCGGTGGCGGCGTGCTCGGGGCCGTCTCGGCGGTGCTGAGGCTCGTCGCGGGCATGGTGGTGAAGTGGGTCGTGGTGATCGGCGTGCTGGTGGTTGGCGCGGGGCTGTACAAGCTGCCCCCGCTGCCTCTCCTGGCAGGCGTGATCACCGGACTGGTGGCACAGGTGCTGGTCGCGACCGGCAAGCAGCGATAACCCAACTAGAAAGGTTTCCGACTCATGGCGGGCGAGGCTCTTACTCCCACCAGCTACATCCAGCACCACCTGAAGAACCTCACGGCCCAAGTGGGTGGCGACGGTCCGTTCTGGACGATCAACGTCGACACCTTCGTGACCGCCGTGCTGATGGGGCTGCTGATCGTATTCGCGTTCTGGCTGGCGACCCGCAAGGCGACCGCCGGCGTGCCGGGCAAGTGGCAGGCCTTCGTCGAGATCATGCTCGAGTTCGTGGACAAGCAGGCCCGCGACACCTACCACGGGACCAGCAAGCTGGTGACGCCCATCGCGATCACCATCTTCTTCTGGATCCTGATGATGAACCTGCTGAAGATGATCCCGGCAGACTTCATCGCCAAGCCGCTCGAGCTGATGGGCGTGCATTACTGGAAGCCGGTGCCCACCGCCGACGTCAACGCCACCCTGGGCATGTCGATCAGCGTGTTCTTCCTGATGATCGTCTTCGCGCTGCGCTCCAAGGGCCTGGGCGGCTTCACCCACGAGTTCCTGACGGCGCCGTTCGGCAAGTGGATGATGCCGTTCAACCTGATCCTCAACATCGTCGAATGGGTCAGCAAGCCCATCTCGCTGGCGATGCGACTGTTCGGCAACATGTTCGGCGGCGAGATCGTCTTCCTGCTGATCTGGGTGCTGGGCGGCGCGGGCATCGTCGGCATGCTCGGCGGCGCAGCATTCGGCCTGGGCTGGATGCTGTTCCACCTGCTGGTCATCCCTCTGCAGGCCTTCATCTTCATGATGCTGTCGATCGTCTACCTGAGCTTGTCGGAAGACAGCCACTAACGTTTCCGCTTCACCGTTCCCTTCGTACCATCCACCTTTCAAGCACTTAGTTCCGGAGATCACCATGGAAAGCATCCTCACCAACCTCGCCCAGGTCCAGGCTTCGACCGCCCTCGCCATCGGCATCATGATCGGCCTGGCCGCGCTGGGCGCCGGCCTGGGTCTGGCCATCATGGCCGGCAAGTTCCTGGAATCGGCTGCCCGCCAGCCGGAGCTGATCCCGGTCCTGCAGGTGCGCATGTTCATCACCGCCGGCCTGATCGACGCCGCGTTCATCATCTCGGTCGCCGTGGGCCTGCTGTTCGCCTTCGCCAGCCCGTTCATCACGATCTTCACCGAACAGCTGGCCAAGCTGGCGGGCTGATCCGTCGCGTGCACGCCTGACCGCGCGCTCCGGCCCGCGGTCAGTCACCAGGCGTAGCTGGGCCGGCGCGATGTGCGCGGGCCCTTCATCACCGGCAGGTTTACGATGAATATCAATCTCACTCTGTTCGCCCAGGCGCTGGCCTTCGCCGGCCTGATCTGGATCATTGCGACCAAAATCTGGCCGCCGCTGCTCGCTGCCATCGAAGAACGCCAGCAGAAGATCGCCGAAGGCCTCGCCGCCGCCGACCGCAGCCAGAAGGATCTGGCGCAGGCGCAGGAAAAGGTCAACGAAGCGCTGAAGGACGCCCGCGTCAAGGCCAACGAGATCATCGACCAGGCCCACGCGCGCGCCAACCAGATCGTCGACGCGGCCAAGAACGAGGCGATCGCCGAAGCCAACCGCCAGAAGGAACTGGCCCAGGCCGAGATCGAGGCCGCCGCCACGCGTGCCCGCGAGGACCTGCGCAAGCAGGTGTCCGCACTGGCCGTCAGTGGTGCCGAGAAACTGTTGAAGCGCGAGATCGACGCCAACGCCCACAAGGCGCTGCTCGACGAACTCGCCGCCGAAATCTGATCCGGACGATCTGACCGATGAGCCAGGCCCTGACCGTCGCACGCCCCTACGCCCGCGCCGCCTTCGCGACGGCGCGCGACGAAGGCAACTTCGCCGCCTGGTCGCAGGCGCTGGGTTTTGCCGCGCATGCCGCGGCGGACCCGCGCGTGGCCGCGCTGCTGCCGAATCCGCAGCTGCTGCCGGCGGACGCCGTGTCGCTGCTGTCGCCGGACGGCGCCAGCGATGCGTTCACCCGCTTCCTGGGCATCCTGGCCGATGCGCGCCGCCTGCCGCACTTGCCGGAGATTGCCGGCCTGTTCGAGGAGCTGCGCGCCGACGCCGAGCATGTCGTGAAGGCGAAGGTCACCTCCGCCACGGACCTGCCCGCCGGCGAACTCGACGTGATCAAGGCCGCCTTGAAGAAGCGCTTCGGTCGCGAGGTCGAGGTGGAGACGGCGGTCGACGCGTCGCTGATCGGCGGCGCCGTGATCGATGCCGGCAGCGTGGTGATCGACGGCTCGCTGAAAGGCAAGCTGGCGCGCCTGCAGTCGGCGCTGACGCACTGAATTCCCATTGAACCGCCGCGCGCAAGCGGGCACACAGGACTTACCCATGGCTACCACGCTCAACCCCTCTGAAATCAGCGACCTGATCAAGACCCGTATCGAGAAGGTCAAGCTGGCCGCGGAGTCGCGCAATGAAGGCACCGTCACCAGCGTGTCCGACGGCATCGTGCGCATCTTCGGCCTGGCCGACGTCATGCAGGGCGAAATGATCGAGCTGCCGAACAGCACGTTCGCGCTCGCGCTGAACCTGGAGCGCGATTCGGTCGGCGCCGTGGTCCTGGGCGACTACGAGCACCTGCGCGAAGGCGACGTGGCCAAGACCACCGGCCGCATCCTGGAAGTGCCGGTCGGTCCGGAAATGCTCGGCCGCGTCGTGAACGCGCTGGGCGAGCCGATCGACGGCAAGGGCCCGCTTGGCACCTCGCTGACCGCGCCGGTGGAGCGCGTCGCCCCGGGCGTGATCTGGCGCAAGTCGGTCGACCAGCCGGTGCAGACCGGTTACAAGTCGGTCGACGCGATGATCCCGATCGGCCGCGGCCAGCGCGAGCTGATCATCGGCGACCGCCAGACCGGCAAGACCGCGATGGCCATCGACGCCGTGATCAACCAGAAGGGCACCGGCATCAAGTGCGTGTACGTCGCGATCGGCCAGAAGGCTTCGACCGTGGCCAACATCGTGCGCAAGCTGGAAGAGAACGGCGCGCTGGCCCACACCGTGGTCGTCGCCGCCACCGCTTCCGAATCGGCCGCGATGCAGTACATCAGCGCCTACTCCGGCTGCACCATGGGCGAGTACTTCATGGACCGCGGCCAGGACGCCCTGATCGTGTACGACGACCTGTCCAAGCAGGCCGTCGCCTACCGCCAGATCTCGCTGCTGCTGAAGCGTCCGCCGGGCCGTGAAGCCTACCCGGGCGACGTGTTCTACCTGCACTCCCGCCTGCTCGAGCGCGCTGCCCGCGTGTCCGAGGAGTACGTCGAGAAGTTCACCGAAGGCAAGGTCACCGGCAAGACCGGTTCGCTGACCGCGCTGCCGATCATCGAAACGCAGGCCGGCGACGTGTCCGCGTTCGTGCCGACTAACGTGATCTCGATCACCGACGGCCAGATCTTCCTGGAAACCGACCTGTTCAACGCCGGCATCCGTCCTGCCGTGAACGCCGGCATCTCGGTGTCGCGCGTCGGTGGCGCCGCCCAGACCAAAATCATCAAGAAGCTGTCGGGCGGCATCCGCATCTCGCTCGCCCAGTACCGTGAGCTGGCCGCGTTCGCGCAGTTCGCCTCGGACCTGGACGAAGCCACCCGCAAGCAGCTGGAGCGTGGCCAGCGCGTCACCGAGCTGATGAAGCAGAAGCAGTACGCGCCGATGTCCATCGCCCTGCAGGCGCTGTCCATCTACGCCGTCAACGAGGGTTACCTGGACGACGTGCCGGTCAACAAGATCCTGGCGTTCGAAGATGCGCTGCACGCGCACTTCACCAACACCCAGGGCGCGCTGGTCGATACGGTCAACAGCACCGGCAACTGGAACGACGAGATCGAAGGCGCCTTCAAGAAGGGCATCGCCGAGTTCAAGCAGACCGGTACCTGGTAATTGCGTAGGGTGGGCCCCGGCCCACCGTTCGTAGGCAGGCGGATCGCAGGTCCGCCCGACGAAGACGAAACAAGCGAGCGAGACATGGCAGGCGGACGCGAAATCAAAACCAAGATCAAGAGCGTGCAGAACACCCGCAAGGTGACGCGCGCGCTCGAGATGGTCTCGGCCTCCAAGATCCGCAAGGCGCAGGACCGCATGAAGACCTCGCGCCCGTACGCGCGGGCGATGAAGCAGGTGATCGGCCACCTGGCCCAGGCCAATACCGACTACCAGCATCCCTTCATGGTGGAGCGCAAGGACGTCAAGCGCGTCGGCTTCATCATCGTGTCGTCCGACCGCGGCTTGGCCGGCGGCCTTAACAACAACCTGTTCCGCAAGATGCTCGGCGAGATCCGCCAGTGGAACGAGAAGGGCGTCGAGGTCGACGTGGTCACCATCGGCCAGAAGGCCTCGGTGTACTTCCGCCGGGTCAAGGTCAACATGCTGGCCAGCGTGTCCCACCTGGGCGATGCGCCCAAGCTGGACCAGCTGATCGGCGTGATCAAGGTGATGCTGGACGCCTACACCGAAGGCTCGCTGGACCGCGTGTTCGTCGTCTACAACGACTTCGTCAACACGATGACCCAGCGCGCGGCGTTCGACCAGCTGCTGCCGCTGCCCGCCGCGGAAACGCAGGTCGCGCACCACGACTGGGACTACATCTACGAACCCGATGCCGAGACCGTGCTCGACCACGTGATCACGCGCTACATCGAGTCGCTGGTGTACCAGGCCGTGCTGGAGAACATCGCGTCCGAGCATGCGGCGCGCATGGTGGCCATGAAGGCCGCCAGCGACAACGCCAACAAGCTCATCGGCACCCTGCAGCTGGTCTACAACAAGGCTCGCCAGGCGGCGATCACCCAGGAAATCTCCGAAATCGTCGGCGGCGCGGCGGCAGTCTGACGCGCGTAGTCACAAGAATTCATCTAGAGGAATGCAGCAATGAGTCAGGGCAAGATCGTTCAGATCATCGGCGCGGTGGTTGACGTCGAATTCGCGCGCAACGAAGTGCCGAAGGTGTACGACGCGCTGAAGGTGGAGAACACCGCCATCACGCTCGAAGTGCAGCAGCAGCTCGGCGACGGCGTCGTGCGCACCATCGCCCTCGGTTCCACCGACGGCCTGAAGCGCAACCTGGTCGCCGTGAACACCGACAAGGCCATCTCGGTGCCGGTCGGCGCGGGCACGCTGGGCCGCATCATGGACGTGCTGGGCAACCCGATCGACGAAGCCGGCCCGGTGCAGGCGTCGGATCATTGGGAAATCCACCGTTCGGCCCCGTCGTACGAGGACCAGTCCTCGGCCACCGACCTGCTGGAAACCGGCATCAAGGTCATCGACCTGATGTGCCCGTTCGCCAAGGGCGGCAAGGTCGGCCTGTTCGGCGGCGCCGGCGTCGGCAAGACCGTCAACATGATGGAACTGATCAACAACATCGCCAAGGCGCACTCGGGTCTGTCCGTGTTCGCCGGCGTGGGCGAGCGTACCCGCGAGGGCAACGACTTCTACCACGAGATGAAGGACTCCAACGTCCTCGACAAGGTGGCGATGGTGTACGGCCAGATGAACGAGCCGCCGGGCAACCGCCTGCGCGTCGCGCTGACGGGCCTGACCATGGCCGAGTACTTCCGCGACGAGAAGGACGCGTCCGGCAAGGGCAAGGACGTGCTGCTGTTCGTCGACAACATCTACCGCTACACGCTGGCCGGTACCGAAGTGTCGGCACTGCTCGGCCGCATGCCGTCGGCCGTGGGTTACCAGCCGACGCTGGCCGAGGAAATGGGCGTCCTGCAGGAGCGCATCACCTCGACCAAGACCGGTTCGATCACCTCGATCCAGGCCGTGTACGTGCCCGCGGACGACCTGACCGACCCGTCGCCGGCCACCACGTTCGCCCACTTGGACGCGACCGTCGTGCTGAGCCGCAACATCGCTTCGCTGGGTATCTACCCGGCCGTGGACCCGCTCGACTCGACCAGCCGCCAGCTGGACCCGAACGTCATCGGCCACGAGCACTACGACACCGCGCGCCGCGTGCAGTCGACGCTGCAGAAGTACAAGGAACTGAAGGACATCATCGCCATCCTCGGCATGGACGAACTGTCCGAAGAAGACAAGCAGGCCGTGTCGCGCGCCCGCAAGATCGAGCGCTTCTTCAGCCAGCCGTTCCACGTGGCCGAAGTGTTCACCGGCTCGCCGGGCAAGTACGTTTCGCTCAAGGACACGATCCGCGGGTTCAAGGCGATCGTCGACGGCGAGTACGACCACCTGCCGGAGCAGGCGTTCTACATGGTCGGCGGCATCGAAGAAGCGGTCGAGAAGGCCAAGAAGCTCGCCGAGAAGGCGTAAGCACGCAGGGTGGGCCCAGGCCCACCTTCGTGGCAACCGGCGGCGGCCCCAGGCCCGCCCTACACGGCAAAGAGAGTTCCATGAGCACCATCCGTTGCGACATCGTCAGCGCCGAGCAGGAAATCTTCCACGGTGAAGCCACCCTGGTCGTCGCCACCGGCGAGCTGGGCGAGCTCGGCATCGCGCCGAAGCACGCGCCGCTGATCACCCGCCTGAAGCCGGGCAAGGTGGTGGTGACGCTGGCCAGCGGCGAGCAGCTGGACTTCGCCATCTCCGGCGGCATCCTCGAGGTGCAGCCGCAGGTCGTGACCGTGCTGGCCGACACCGCCGTGCGCGCGACCGACATCGATGAGGCGCAGGTCCGCAAGGCCAAGGAAGAAGCCGAGCGCGTGTTGTCCCACAAGGACCCGAAGATGAGCGTGGAAGAAGCCCAGGCCCAGCTGGCCATGAGCATCGCCCAGCTCAGCGCGCTGGAGCGCCTGCGCAAGAACCTCAAGCACTGAGGTCCACCGCTTCCGCACCATCGACAACGCCGGCCTAGTGCCGGCGTTGTCGTTTCGTAGCGTGCGCCATGCGCACGATCTGGCGATACCGCCCGCGCCACGCCTTCCCCGGCGCACCGCGGACCAGCCACGGCATCGTGCGCATGGCGCACGCTACACGCGGTCGATCAACGATAGACCACGTGCCGCCAGAGGAAGAAGGCCACAAGGGCCAGCACGCCTTCCACCAGCGGTTTGGCCAGCCAGGCGTGCGCCAGGCCCAGCGACGTGGCCACCCAGGTCACCGCCAGCGTGCTCGCCACCGTCAGTGGCACCCACACCAGCAGGAACTTGGCGAAGCGCCACCAGCCCAGGCGTGCGGCACCCTCGCTCGCGAAGGTCACGCGTCCGTTCAACCAGAAGCCGAGCAGTGCGCCGCCCACGCGGCTGGCGAGATTCGCCGGCGCCGCCGCTACGCCGAGCGCGGTCAGCGCCACGAACAGGGCCCAGTCCACCAGCAGCTGCAGCGCGCCGATGATGAGGAAGCTGCCGCCCTGGCGAAGCAGGACGTGCCTGGAAGACGGAGAGGCCATGCAGCGATGGTAACCCCGGTCGCGCACCGCTTGCCGTGTAAGATGCCCGCGCCCGTCGTCGACCGGACCGTCGCCTTGCGCATCGCCGTACTGATTCCCTGCCACAACGAAGCGCCGACCGTGCAGAAGGTCGTCGCCGATTTCCGCGAGGCGCTGCCGGAGGCCGAGGTGTGGGTGTTCGACAACGCCAGCGCCGACGCCACCGCCCTGCTGGCGGCGCAGGCCGGAGCACAGGTGCGGCATGTACTTGCGAAGGGCAAGGGCAACGCGGTGCGGGCGATGTTCCGCGACGTCGATGCCGATATCTACGTGATGGCGGACGGCGACGATACCTATCCTGCATCCGCCGTGCGGTCGCTCATCGAGGATATTGCGGAGGGACGGGCCGACATGGTCGTGGGCACGCGGCTGGAGTCGCACGATCGTGCCTCTTTCCGTCGCTTCCACGGCATCGGAAACCGACTCGTGCGCGGCTGCATCAGCGCCCTGTTCGGCCACCCGGTCCGCGACGTGCTGTCCGGCTACCGCGTGTTCTCGCGTCGCTTCGTGAAGTCCATGCCGGTGCTTTCGCGCGGCTTCGAGATCGAGACCGAAATGACGGTGTTCGCACTGGCCAATGGCTTCGTGCTGTCCGAACGGGTCATCGAGTACGGCACGCGCCCCGATGGCAGTGAATCCAAGCTCGACACCTACCGCGACGGGATGCGGGTACTGAAGACGATCCTGTTCCTGTTCAAGGACATGCGGCCGCTGCTGTTCTTCGGCGTGCTGGCGGCGGCATGCATGGTATCCAGTCTTGGATTCGGCGCCATCGTCATCCATGAGTTCGCGCGCACGGGCCTGGTCACCCATCCATCAACCGCCGTGCTCGCGGTCGCATTCGCCTTGGTCGGGGTGGTGTCGATCGCGACCGGGCTGATCCTGGATACCGTCAACCGGCGAACGAACGAGATCCAGCGGCTGATCACCGACCAGGTGCTGTCGCAGCGCAGACCGTAGGCGTGGGCGTACCCCGTGCCAGCGGGCAGAGCGCAAGGTCCCCCAGGCTTGTCGACACGGGAAGACAGGGGCCCTGAGCGACCAGACCGTAGGCACCCAACGCCTCGTTCGCCGCTGGCGTGGAGGCCAAGCGAAGCAGGTAGACCGGTCCTTCATGCGACCGAACGCGTTGTTCGGCCGCCACCTGCAACCCCGTGCAGCGCGTCGGCGCCATGAAATTGTTGCGAATCGATACCGCGGCGATTCGCCGAGGCAGGTATGCGACGGCGTACGCCATCGGATCATCGTCCGCCAGCACCACGAGACTGTCGGCGGGCAGCGCCGGCATCCGTACCGACACCATGGGGGTGACGAAGGGCGAGCGACCCCAACTCGGTCGGTTGGTGGCTACGACCAGCAGAACGGCGAGCGCCACCATGGCAGGTCGTACATAGCGGGCTGGCAGCCGCGTCGATACGACGCCGAAGAGGGCGATGGAGCAGAGCAACTCCAGCGCGAACAGGTAGCGGTAGATGCCATAGAGCATTACCCACACGGCAAAGCTGACCAGCGCGAACGCGAGAAGGGCATGGGCGATCGGCATCGCGGCGGCGTCCCGCTGCCGTCCCCGCCACACCGATATCCACCACGCGCCAAGCGAGGCGAAGCCGAGCAGTACGCGGGGGTCGGCAAGCTTCCCTTCCGAGAAGCGGCTGCTGTCGGTCAGCAGATGGAACGGTACCAGCAGGGCATCGATGCCGTGCGGAATGAAACGGCCGTCCTTGTACGCCTGCGGCAGCGCGTCGACCGAACCGAACCAGTCATTGAAGTAGGGAAACAACGGGTTGCCATGCGCCTGCCAGAGGTGGAGTGCCCACGGCCCAGCCGTCAGTGCCGACCCGGCCAGGCCGCCGATCGCCAGCGCCAGGATGCGCAGCGGCAGCCCGCGCATCGGGCCACAGGCCAGGGCGGCCGCGATGAAGCCGATGCAGTACAGCGCGCCGGTGAGCTTCAGGCCCGCGCACGCGCCGGCCATCAGGCCCGCCGGCAGCCAGGTCGCCCATGCGTGGCGGCGTCCCTGCGAGTCCGCGATCCACCACAGCGCCGCCATCACGCCGGCCGCCACGACCGCATCATTGAACGTGGTACCGATGCTGGGCATCACCGCCGCTCCCGTGACGGCGGCCAGACCGGCCATCACGGTACGCGTGGCGCTGCGTCCCAGTGGCCACGCCAGGTCCAGCAGGCGCAGCGCGAAGAGGATCGCGATGAATGAAGGAAGTGCCAGCCACATCGATACGAGCCATCCGGGCAGACCCGCCTTCACCATCCAGGCGAAGGGAATATCGAGCGCCGGGTTGTGCCACGTCTGCAACTGCGCCGCCGCGATGTCATCGCCGAAGCGGCCGTCCAGCAGCGCGGATGGCGTATAGAGGTGGTAGTTGCGCAGGTCCCAGTTCGCGTCCTGCCCCTGCTTGAACAGCGCAAGCAGCACCAGCAGCAGTGCGACGACCCAGGCAAGCCGTCCGTCGCGGAGAGGGGTGGAGCGTATGTGCTGGGTCATGGGCAGGGTCGTGCGGGGACTGAGTTGATACCATCGCACCAAGGTCGAAGGCCGTCATCATCGTAATGGGAAACCACATGAAACCACTCCACGTCGTCATCCTCGCCGCCGGCGAAGGCAAGCGCATGAAGTCCGCGCTGCCGAAAGTGCTGCAGCCCATCGCCGGACGCCCGATGCTGGCGCACGTGATCGAGGCGGCGCGCGCGTTGTCGCCGGCCGGCGTGCATGTGGTCTACGGTCATGGCGGCGACCAGGTGCAGGCAGCCTTCGCCGACCAGCTGGACCTGCACTGGGCGCACCAGGCACAGCAGTTGGGCACCGGCCACGCCGTGGCCCAGGCGATGCCCGATGTCCCCGACGGCGCGCGCGTGCTGGTGCTGTACGGTGACGTGCCGCTGACGCGCAGCGAGACGCTGCAGCGCCTGCTCGATGCGCCCGGGCGGCTCGCGGTGCTGGTGGCCGAGCCGGTCGATCCGACGGGTTACGGACGCATCGTGCGCGACGAGGCGGGCCGCGTGGCCGCGATCGTCGAGCACAAGGACGCCGATGAGGAGCAGCGCCGCATCCGCACCATCAATACCGGCATCATCGCCGCCGACGGCAGTGCGTTGAAGGGGTGGCTGGCACGCCTGTCCAACGCTAACGCGCAGGGCGAGTACTACCTGACCGATGTCTTCGCGATGGCGGCGGAGGAATTCACCCCTGCGGAAATGGTGCTCGTGGGCGAGCCCATCGAGGCCGAAGGCGCGAACGATCCCTGGCAGCTGTCGCAGCTGGAGCGTGCCTACCAGGTTCGCGCTGCACGCGCGCTATGCGTGCAGGGTGCACGCCTGGTCGACCCGGCGCGCTTCGACCAGCGTGGCACGGTCACGGTGGGTCGCGACGTGCAGATCGACGTCGACGTGGTGCTGGAAGGCAAAGTCGAACTGGGCGATGGCGTCGTCATCGGCCCGTTCACGCGCCTGAAGGATGTTTCGCTCGCGGCCGGCACGCAGGTGCGCGCGCATTGCGACCTGGAAGGCGTCACCAGCGAAGGTGCCGCATTGATCGGCCCCTATGCGCGCCTGCGTCCCGGCACCGTGCTTGCCGATGGCGTGCACGTGGGCAACTTCGTCGAAACGAAGAACGCGCGCATCGGCGTGGGCAGCAAGGCGAACCATCTGACCTATCTCGGCGACACCGTCATCGGCACCGGCACCAACATCGGCGCCGGCACCATCACCTGCAACTACGATGGCGTGAACAAGTCCACCACGACGATCGGCGATCGCGTCTTCGTCGGTTCGAACTCCTCGCTGGTCGCGCCGGTGACGCTGGCGGATGGCGCCACCATCGGTGCGGGCTCCGTGATCTCGAAGAATGCGCCGGCCGACACGTTGACGGTGGCGCGTGCGCGCCAGGTCAGCATCGAAGGTTGGCATCGACCGGTGAAGAAGCCGAAGTGACGTAGGGCGGGCTCAAGCCCGCCATGGGTGGGGCATTCGGACGAAAGCCCGTTGAATCGGCATCGCGGCGGCCAGCCCTCACCCCTTGCCCTCTCCCGGAGGGAGAGGGGGAGTCGGTGCCATGCTGGTCCGGCTTCGGGTGCGGACGAGTGGATTCGGTGTCCGGGCTTTGGACAGATCAGTTTTCCGGCAACTGGATCGACACGCACAACCCGCCGCCGTCGCGGTTGTGCAGCGACAGCCGGCCGCCGTGCGCTTCGATGATCTCTCGGGTCAGCGCCAGGCCCAGGCCGGTGCCGTTGCGCTTGGTCGAATAGAACGGCACCAGCGCGTTCTGCAGCACGGCGTCGTTCATGCCGGTGCCGCGGTCCATCACCTCGATGCGCAGCCAGTCGGGCAGCCGCGTCAACCGCACGGACACGCCGTCGGCGGTCGTGCCGGATTCGTGCGCGTTCTTCAGCAGGTTGAGCAGCGCCTGCTCGAGCTGCGCGACGTCGATGCGGCCGTCGATCTCGGTTTCGGTCATCAGCAGTTCGAAACCGATCTGGCGCTGCAGGCCTTCGAAGAAGGCGCGCCAGTGCACTGTCTGCAGTTGCGGCGAGGGCAGCTTGGCGAAGCGCGCATAGCCGCGGATGAAGCCCTCCAGGTGGCGTGCGCGTTCTTCGATCGTGCCGAACACCTCCTCCAGGCGCTCGTATCGTTCACGGCGCACCAGCTCGGCACCGGAATGCGCGAGCGAGGCCACCGGCGCCAGCGAGTTGTTGAGCTCGTGGCTGATCACGCGGATGACCTTCTTCCAGGTCATCACCTCCTGGCGGCGCAGTTCGCTGGTCAGCAGGCGGAGCAGCAGCAGTTCGTGCGGGCGTCCATTGAGACGGAAAGTGCGGCGGGCGAGGTGGTACACCTGTTCCTCGCCGTCCTCTTCCTCGCTGCCGATGGCGAACAGGCTGTCACCGCCCCGGCCCAGTGCTTCGCGCATCTCGACCGGTGCCGCGGCGATCAGCGTGTCGTAGTCCTGTCCCTCGAGCTTCCAGCCGCTGTGCAGGAGCTTGCGGGCCGCGACGTTGGCGAAGATCACCCGACGCACCGCATCGCCTCCCGGGGCGATCAGCAGCATGGCGACGGGCGTGTTCTGCACCATGGTGTCCAGCAGCAGTTCGCGCTGCACCAGGCTCAGGCGCTGTTCCCGCAGTACCTCACCGAGTGCCGCGTGCGACCGCACCAGTTCGGCGAGTTCATCGTTGCCGCGCCAGTGGATGCCGAAGTTGTACTCGGCGTCGCGATAACTGTTGACGCTTCCGGCCAGGGCGCGGAACAGCGAATACGTGCTGCGCAGGCCGCGGCGTATCGCCCACATCGCCAGCGGCAGCACGATGATCGCGGACGCCAGTACGGCGACGACGTCGTCGCCGATCCAGTGCGACAGCAGCACCGGCAGCACCACGGCCAGTGCCAGCAGCGGCAGCAGCCAGGACAGGATGCGGCCGGCGAGCGAGCGACGCATCATGGGGCCTTGATGCCGAAGCGTTCCATGCGCCGGTACAGGGCCTGCCGGCTCATGCCGAGGTCCGCCGCCGCCTGTGCGATGACACCACCGGCGCGCGCGATGGCGGCTTCGATATCGGTACGCTCGGGTTCGGCGGCGACCGCGGTGCGCACCGGCGCCGGTCGCGGCAGGTTGAGATCGGTGGCTTCGATGCGCTCGCCCATCGCCAGCAGGCCGGCGCGCTGGATGACGTTGCGCAACTCGCGCACGTTGCCGGGCCATGCGTGGCGCAGCAACGCGGCGCGTGCGCTCTCGCCCAGTGGCTTGTCGGCGGGCCGGAAACGCTCGGCCAGCGGCAGGATGTCGCCGGGACGCTCGGCCAGCGGCGGCAGCGCGAGCTCGATCGCATTGAGGCGGTAGTAGAGATCTTCGCGGAAGCCGCCCTCGCGGATCATCGCGGGCAGGTCGGCATTGGTCGCGCTGATCACGCGCACGGTGACGTGGCGCTCGCGGTTGGAACCCAGCCGTTCGAAGCGGCCCGTCTCCAGCACGCGCAGCAGCTTCATCTGGCCGGTGAGCGGCAGGTTGCCGATCTCGTCCAGGAACAGCGTGCCGCCGTCGGCGGCTTCGAACTTGCCCTCGCGAGCCTTGTTGGCGCCGGTGTAGGCGCCGGCGTCGGCGCCGAAAAGCTCCGCTTCGATCAGCTCCGACGGCAGTGCGCCGCAGTTGAGCGTGACGAACGGGCCGGACTTCACGCTGGAATTGGCCTGGATGATCTCCGCGATCTTCTCCTTGCCCGCGCCATTCGGCCCGGTGATCAGCACCGGCAGGTCGGAGCGCGCGACTTGGCAGGCGAGCGCGACCACGCGCTCGCTGGCGGGATCCTCGAACACCAGGTTGCGCAGGTCGTACCGGCTGGACAGCTGGTCGCGGCCGCGCCGTTCGCGGCTGCGGCGGCGCTCCAGTTCGGTGCGCGCTTCGGCCAGTTCCAGCAGCGTGTTGACCGTGGCCAACAGCTTGCGGTCGTCCCAGGGTTTGGCGACGTAGTCGGCTGCGCCGGCCTTCACCAGGTTCACCGCGACTTCCAAGTGCGTCCATGCGGTCAGCAGGATCACCGGCATGTCTGGCCACTGCATGCGGATGTCGGCGAACAGCTGTTCGCCCTCCGCGCCGGAGGTGGTGTCCTGGGTGAAGTTCATGTCCTGGATGACCAAGTCGACCTGCTGCTCGCGCAGCACCGCCAGCCCCGCGTCCGGCGATTCCGCGTGCAGCGTGTCGATGTCGTGCAGGGAGAACAGGACTTCCAGCGCCGTACTGACGGCGAGGTTGTCGTCGATGACGAGGATGGTGGGCATGGTGTGGCGGACCGGGGCTTGAGGCGGGTAGCACGTAGCGAGGAGGGAGTGGAGCGTAACGAGGAACGAGGAACGAGGGGCGTTGCGTCCTCTCGCTCCCCGTTCCTTCGCACGCGCTCCCTGCGCCCGGTCGAGTTTACGCGGTACGCGTGGCGACCGCCGGCGGCACCGAGGCCGCCTTGCGTGCGGGGCCGTAGACCGCCACCTGGCCCAGCAACCACAGCAGCACGGCGCCGACGGGCAGGTACAGCAGCGGCAGGCGGGGCAGCTCGTACTTGCCCATCAGCAGCTGGTTGATGCCGTAGGCCAGGATCATGCCGATGACGATGCCGATGGTCGCCAGCAGGAAGTTCTCGGTCAGGAAGTAGCGCAGGATCTGGCCCTTCGTGGCGCCCAGCGCCCGGCGGATGCCGATCTGCTTGGTGCGCTGCTGCACCCAGAAGCTGGCCAGCCCGACGATGCCCAGCGCGGTGACGACCAGCAGCGAGATGATCACGGTGATGAGCAGCCAGGCCATCGCGCGATCGCCGCGGTAGTAGTTGTGCTTGATGTCTTCGAACGTCCCGTCTCGCAGCACCAGGCGGCGGGCACTGTTCTTCTCCAGCGCCGCCAACGCGGCCTTTATCACCTCGGTGCGGCGTTCCGGTGCGGTACGCAGCACGAACGTTCCCATGGTCAGGTCCTTCGCGGGCAGGATCATGGTGAAGCCGCCTTCGGCCGGCCCGCCGTTGTCGTTGGTGCGGATCAGCCGATCGACCACGCCGACCACGCGGTGCGGCGCGTTGTCGGTATTCCATGAGTAGATGTTCTTGCCGACGGCACTCTCGCCGGGAAACAGTTTGTTCGCCAGCTCCCGGCTGAGGATCACGGCCGGCATCACGAACTTGGCGTTCTGCTTGTTGATCTCGGTCCAGCTGACGTATTCGTCCGCGTTGAAGTCGCGGCCTTCCACCAGCTTCAGGCCGAGCGTCTCGACGACCGCATCGCCAAGATAGATGTTCGCCTGCGCACTGGGACGCTCCTGTTCGGGCGCGAGCTGGATGGAGCTGTTCCACGACGAGTTGTCGAACGGCACATGGTTGATGCTGCCGGCGGCCTTGACGCCCGGCAGGGCGCGCAGGCTGGCGACGTCCTGCCTGACCAGCGCATCGGCATTGGGATCTTCGCCGAGGTTGCCCATGCTGATCCGCACGATCTCCTCGTTCGCCAGTCCGGTGGGGCGATCGATGCGCTCCAGCCGCTGGGTGATCAGGAAGACCGCGTTGCAGATGATGGCGCACGACAGCGCCACTTCCAGCACGATCAGGGCGGCGGCCGTCTTGTGGCGGGCCAGGGTGGAAAGGATGGGGCGGATGTCCATGACGTGCCTCTTGGATGGATGGGTCACTGGCTCTTGAGCTGGATGGCGGGCGTCACCTGCATCGCGCGCCAGGCGGGCAGCATGCCGGCGAGCAGGCTGGCGACGATCGCCAGCGCGAAGGTGGCCAGCAGCATCTTCAGGTCCATGTGCGCGAGGTCGGCATAGCCTGCCGGTTGCTGGCGGACCGCCAGCAGGCCGAGCCAGGCGAGTACCAGGCCAAGCACGCCGCCGACCAGGCCGACGGTGCCGGCTTCGACCAGGCATTGCGCGAAGATGGCCTTGCGGGTCGCCCCCAGTGCACGCCTTACGCCGATCTGCGACGCGCGGCCGAGGAATTTCGCCAGCAGCAGACCCACCGTGTTGAGCAGGCAGACCGCCAGGAAGCCGAACGCCAGCCACATCTGCAGGCGCACGTCGCCAGGCACCGCGCCCTGCTTGTCCAGCCACTGCATCACGTTGTGCAGGTCGACGTTGGTGGCGCGCTCGAAACGGCCCGCCGCCCGCTGCTGGTCGGAGTAGTTCTGCAGGTACTGCTTGTAGGCCTCGACCTTGGCCGGCGTGCCCAGTTCCACCCAGTACTGCAGCCATGAACACGGTGCGTTCGGGCCCTGCGAGCCTTCCTCGTCCGCGCTCGAGTCGCCCCAGCAGTTCATGTTGCCCTGCGTGCCCATCTTCACGGCGCGGGAGGTCCAGAAGGGCACGAACAGCTGCTCGACCTCGGTGAAGCGGTCCTGGGTCATGTCGTAGAACTTCGGTGCCGGGCGCCACTCGTCCAGCACGCCGATCACGCGGAAGGTCGCACCGGACGCCTTGATGTCGCGACCGACGCTGTTCGCGCCGCCGAAAAGCTTCTCGTTGAGCGCCTTGGAAATCACCGCCACGCGCGCCCGCGATTCGTCGTCCGCCGCCGACCAGCCGTTGCCGTAGCGGAACGGCACGTCGAACATCGGGAAGAAGTCGGCGGTGGTGTAGCGCGCATCGACGCGGAAGGGTTCGATGCGGCCATCCTCCGTTTCGATCGATGAAGCACCCCCGGTCATGAAGGCCTGGCGGTCGCCCTTCTTGTCGCGCAGCAGGTGTTCGGCGTCGTAACGCGTGAACTGGTCCTCCGGCTCGTCGCCCGGCGTGAAGCCGTTCGCCGATCGCGGGTCGATGCGCGGATAGAACAGCTTGTCGCTCTTCTGCGGGATCGGGTCGCCGGACAGCACGTAGAACACGGTCAGCGTGGTCATGCTGGCGCCGATGCCCAGCGCGATGGCCAGCACCATCAGGAAGGTCAATGCCTTGTTGCGCTTGAAGCTGCGCAGCGCAAGGGAGAAGTAGTAGCCGAACATGCGTGGCTCCGTAGGGTGGGCCCTGGCCCACCATGGGGTTGTCTTGGGTCTGTCTGCGGTGGGCCGGGGCCCACCCTACGCGGACGCGTTGGCTTCGGCGGCGTGGGCCGCGCGCATCAGCGCGGGCTCCACCGACAGGTCGGTGGCCATGCCGTCCACGATGTGCACATTGCGCTGCGCTCGCGCGGCGAGTTCCGGATCGTGCGTGACCATGATGATGGTCGTGCCCTGGCGGTTGATCTCTTCGAGCAGCTCCATCACGCCACGCGCCATCTGCGAATCGAGGTTGCCGGTCGGTTCGTCCGCCAGCAGCAGGCGCGGGCTGCCCGCCAGTGCGCGCGCGATCGCGGTGCGCTGCTGCTGGCCGCCCGACAGTTCGGCGGGGAAGTGCTTCATGCGCGAACCCAGGCCGACGCGCGCCAGTGCGTCTTCGATGCGCTGCTTGCGCTCGGCGGCCGGCATGCCGCGGTAGCGCAGCGGTACGTCGACGTTGTCGAACAGGTTGAGGTCGGGGATCAGGTTGAAGCCCTGGAAGATGAAGCCGATCTTCTGGTTGCGCAGGCGCGAGCGCGCGTCGTCGCCCAGGTGGCTGACGTCCTGCCCGTCGAGGAGGAACTGCCCGCCGGTGAACGTCTCCAGCAGCCCGGCGATGTTGAGGAAGGTGGTCTTGCCGGAACCCGACGGGCCGGTGACCGCGACGAACTCGCCCTCGCGGACATGCAGGTCCAGGGAACGCAGCGCGTGCGTTTCCACCTGTTCGGTGCGGTAGACCTTGGCGACTTGGCGCATCTCAAGCATGGCGGGTTCCTTCTTCGGGTTCTGGTGCGGAATGGATGGCGGGGGAGGGGCGTGGGGGAGCAGCGTGTGGAGTAGGGGAGATCAGTTGACCGAGACGCGCTCGGCATCGCCGAACAGGTCGCTGCCGGAGACGACGACCTTGTCGCCGGGCTGCAGGCCACCGAGCACTTCGATGTTGCTCAGGCTGCTGACGCCCAGTTGCACGGGACGGCGCACGGCGGAACTGCCGTCCATGACGTAGGCGTAGCGACCGCCGCCCTGTTCCAGGAACGGACCCCGTTCGACCATCAGCACGTTGCGGCGCGTATCCATCAGGATGCGTGCGGCCAGGCGCTGGTTCTGGCGCAGGCCCGGCGGCTGCTTGTCGGAGAAGCGCAGGCGGGTGACGACTTCGCCATTGACCACTTCCGGCGACACCGCGGAAATCTCGCCCGGGTACGGTTGGCCGGCGCTGGTGAGCGTGGCCGGCATGCCGATGGCGAGGTCGCGCGCGAAACTCTCCGGCACCTTGATCTCGACTTCGAACACCGACAGGTCCACCACGCTCAGCACGGGCGCGTTGATCGCCACGTTGGAGCGCTGCACGGCCTGGATCTGGCCGACCTGTCCGTCGAACGGCGCGCGCAGGGTCAGGGCATCGACCTGGCGCTGCACCTCGGTCACCACGGCGCGCTGGCGTTCGGCCAGCAGCTGCTTGTTGCGCGCATCCAGGCCCGCACCCTGGCCCTGCAGGCCGGCGTCCTTGCGTGCGTGGGACAGTGCGATCTCGGCCTTGCGCAGGTTGTCCTGCGCTTCCAGCACGTCGACCTGCGGCACCGCTCCGCCGTCGTAGCCACGCTGGTAGCGCTGCAGGGTGCGCTCGGCGGCCTGGCGTTCGATCTCGGCCTGGTCGAGCGCCTTCTGCGCATCGGCGCGGGTGACGCTGGCATCCAGCGTGGCGCGGCTCGCTTCGGCTTCCAGGCCGGCCAGGGTGGTCTGCTCCTGCGCCAGCTTGCTGCGCAGTTCCGGGCTGTCGATCTCGGCCAGCGGCTGGCCCTTGGCGACCTTGTCGCCGGCCACGACCTTCAGCGTGACCACGCCCCCGGCCACGGCATACAGGGTGGGGCTGTTGGCGGCAATCACGCGGCCGTCGGCGGCGATGTCGCGGACCAGGTCGCCGCGCGTCACTTCGGCGATGCGCAGGCGCGCCCCGTCGATGGACGCGGTGCCCGACAGCCAGCCCCGTGCGGCGAACACGATGCCTGCCAGCAGCAGGGCGCCGCCGGCCGCGGGCCATACCCAGCGGCGCCAGGCCGGACGGGTCTGCGAGGAGCTGAGCACTCGGTCTTGCGCGGAGGTGTCCCGAATCATCGGCGGCATGCGTTCTGTGGAATGACCTGCAGGTATCAGCAGGATGCGTGCCAAACGCAAGCGATTGATTCGCAAGGGGGTTGTCCGGGACTGGAGGCTGTCCGGGTGTCCGCGGACACTGCGCGGACAGGGGCTGTCCAGTACCGGACACGTAGAATGTCCGTTCGTTTCACTCAGATGGAAGACACACGCTTATGTGCGGAATTGTGGGCGCGATCGCCGGGCGCGACGTGGTGCCGGTACTGATCGAAGGACTGAAGCGGCTGGAATACCGGGGCTACGATTCGGCGGGCATCGCCGTCGTGGACCAGCAGGACGTACGCCGCGTGCGCCGCACCGGCCGCGTGGCCGAAATGGAAGGCGCGGCCGCTGCCGAGGGCTTCAATGCGAGCCTGGGCATCGGCCATACGCGGTGGGCGACCCACGGCGGCGTGACCGAAGCCAACGCGCATCCGCACATCAGCCACGGCGTGGCGCTGGTGCACAACGGCATCATCGAGAACCATGAGGAGCAGCGCGAGAAACTGCGCGCCCTCGGCTACGTGTTCGAGTCGCAGACCGACACGGAAGTGATCGCCCACCTGATGCACCACCACCTCAAGGGTGGTGATGACCTGCTGGCTGCGTTGCAGCGCACGGTGAAGGAACTCACCGGCGCATATGCGCTGGCGGTGGTGAGCCGCAAGGAACCGGACCGCATGGTCTGCGCCCGCATGGGCTGCCCGCTGCTGATCGGCATCGGCGAAGGCGAGAATTTCATCGCGTCCGACGTGTCCGCGATCCTGCAGGCGACGCGCCGCGTGATCTTCCTGGAAGAGGGCGACACCGCCGAGGTGACGCGCGACAGCGTGAAGGTGTTCGACGGCAAGGACCAGCCGGTGCAACGTGACGTGCACGTGTCCGATGTGTCACTGGCCTCGCTGGAACTGGGCCCGTACCGCCACTTCATGCAGAAGGAGATCCACGAGCAGCCGCGTGCGATCGCCGACACCATCGAAGCGGTGGTCGACGGCGGCTTCTCGCCCACGCTGTTCGGTGCCGATGCCGAAGCCGCGCTGAAGGACATCGAAGGCGTGCAGATCCTCGCCTGCGGCACCAGCTACTATGCCGGCATGACGGCGCGTTACTGGCTCGAAGCCATCTCCGGCCTGCCGTGCAGCGTCGAGATCGCCAGCGAGTATCGGTACCGCGACGCCTACGCCAATCCCAAGCACCTGATCGTCACCATCTCGCAGTCCGGCGAAACCCTGGACACGATGGAAGCGCTGAAGTACGCCAAGTCGTTGGGGCACCAGCACACGCTGTCGATCTGCAACGTGCCCGAGAGCGCCATCCCGCGCGCCAGCGAACTGGTCTGCTACACCCGCGCCGGCGCTGAGATCGGCGTGGCGTCGACGAAGGCCTTCACGACCCAGCTGGCGGCGCTGTTCCAGCTGACCGTCGTGCTGGGCAAGTTGCGCGGCAAGGTCACGCCGGCGCAGGAAGCCGACTATCTGGAACAGCTGCGGCACCTGCCGGGCAGCGTGCAGCACGCATTGAACCTCGAGCCGCAGATCGCCGCGTGGGCCGAGCGTTTCGCGCCGAAGTCCGATGCGTTGTTCCTCGGCCGCGGCTTGCACTACCCGATCGCACTGGAAGGCGCGCTCAAACTGAAGGAAATCTCGTACATCCACGCCGAGGCGTATCCGGCCGGCGAACTGAAGCATGGTCCGCTGGCGCTGGTGGATGCGGACATGCCGGTGGTGGTGATCGCGCCGAACGACGTCCTGCTGGAGAAAGTGAAATCCAACATGCAGGAAGTGCGCGCGCGTGGCGGCGAGCTGTTCGTCTTCACCGACCAGGACAGCCACTTCAGCGAATCCGAAGGCGTGCACGTGATCCGTACGCCGCGCCACGTCGGCGTGCTCAGCCCGATCGTGCACACCATCCCGGTGCAGCTGTTGGCGTACCACACCGCCTTGGCGCGCGGCACCGACGTGGACAAGCCGCGCAACCTGGCGAAGTCGGTGACGGTGGAGTAGTCGTCCATCCAGATGCCGGAGAGAGGACGGGCCGCGCAATGCGGCCCGTTTCTGTTTGGTAAGACGCGAACTTGCGATCAGGAAGCTGCGGTGCCCGCCGTCGGCAGCGCCAATCGCTTTTCCAGATCTTCGCGCATGTCCACCAGCTCGGTGGACAGCTGCTTCCGCTTGGCCATGCCTTCGCGGTGTATCTCGCGGACTTCCTCCACCGTCCGGATCAGGGTTTCGTTGACGGTGCGCAGGGTCTCGATGTCGATCACCGAGCGCTGGTTGGCGCGTGCGGTGCCGACGGCGGTCGCATGCACCAGCTCGGCGTTCTTGCGCATCAATTCGTTGCTGGCGTCGTCGATGGCGTTGGCCAGTTCCACCGCGTTGCGCTGGTCGGCCAGCGACAGCTGGATAGCGAACTGGTTGCGCCACATCGGGATGGTGATGTCGCGCACGGCGCTGAACTTCTCGATCAGCTGGATGGCATTGGCCTGGATCAGGCGGATCATCGGCAGCGTCTGGTCCGCCGCGTGCTGCAGTACCTGCAGGTCGGACACGCGCTTGTCGATCAGGCGCAGCGCGGTGTCCAGGGCGGCGCGGCGCGTACGGGATTCCTGATCCTCCTTGCCCGCCAGCGTCGCCAGCTCCGCTTCCAGTTCGGCGATGCGGACGCGGCCGGCGGCTACGTGCACGCCGAGTTCGCGACGCTCGTCCAGCACGATGTCGTGCATCTGGTCGTACTCGCGTACGCGCTGCTGCTGGATCTGCTGGGTCTTGCCCACGTCGCCCATCAGCTGGTCGATCTGGCGGTTGGTGGAGCTGTAGCGCTGGACCAGGTCGTCCTTGGTCGCGCGCATCCTGTCGATCAGCGGTCCCAGGATCGGCAGCTTGGAGCGGCCATGGAAGGACTCGAGATTCAGCGAGCGCGCGATGCGCACGACTTCGCCCAGCTTGTCGCCGCTGCTGTCGAGGTCGGCATTGCGGACCTTGTCCAGCAACTGCGTGCTGAAGGCGCTGGTCTTGGTGGTCGCTTCACGGCCATAGGTGTGCAGGTTGCCGGGCGCGATGTCCTGCAGCGCCTTGGTCGCCTCCTGGATGCGCGGGATGTCGGCGCTTTCCAGGCCCAGGTCGGTCAGCAACTGCGGCGACAGCGCCGCGGGCACCAGCGTCTGTTCGGATGGGGTCGTCGTCATGTGGCCTCCTTGGGTAGGGTTCGCTGCGCGACCGCTGTCTGCGTGGCAGACGGGGCGGGCAGGTGTTCGATGTGGGCTTCCAGCGCTTCTATCGTCCGCGTGGCGGAGGATAGCTGCATTCCGTGGTCGGCACCGGCGGCGACACCGAGCTGCTGGTCGAGCAGCACGGTCAGCAGGGGCAATTGCTGCGCGTGGCGCTCGGCGATGGCGAGTGCGTTGGCGGCGACCAGGTCCAGCTGGCTGGCGGTGATCTCGTAGGCGCTGCGCAGGGTGATGAGGTGCGCGAGCCGCGACGTCCCCGCGTGCGAGTCATCCGCGGCCTGCTGGCGCGCCAGGTCGTCGATCTCGCGTTGCAGGCGCGCGCATGCATCACGCAGTTGCTGCGCATGCGCGGCCAGCGTCTCATGCTGTCGGTGCAAGCGGGAGGCTTCGAAGCCGGCCTGCCGCAGCAGGATGCCGCTGCGCTCGCGCAAGGACCGTGCCTCGGCGGCCAGGCGGATGTCGCGGCCGATCAGCCGGCCCCAGAAGCCGACGCTACGGCGCAACGCGCGCGGATCGGCGGACAGCAGCACCGTGCGCAGGTCGCGCAACGTCGCCTGCAGGTCGCCCGCGCCGGCCTGCGCCAACGCACGGATCGCGGCGGCGTGTTCGGCGACGCCGATGGTGTCGGCGTCGGTGGAAGGCGGCAGGCTCACCTCCGCGGCTCCCCTTCTTCATCCTCGCCGGATGTCGACGGCGATACGTCCAGCGTGGGCGTCGGACGCTCTTCCTTGAAGGCGAGGCTGGCGATCACCTGGTCGAATTCCGCTTCACGCGGCGATCTCGGCTTGGCCTTGCGCGCACCGGCAGGCACGGGGGCCGCCACGTTACTGCGCATCGCCTGCGCCAGCGCGACGAGGGCGGCGTTGAGCTGGTCCTGCCGCACCATCGTCTGCTGCAGCGCCTGAAGTACCGGCGCTGTGTCCACGACCGCCGCTGCGGGGGCGGGCGTGACCGGCGTGGCGGTCTCCGGCATGCGCAGGGCGTGCAGGGCGGAGAGCAAGGCTTCCCAGGGCGCAGGTGCAGCCACTTCCACCGGCGCGGGTTCGCTCATCCGCTGCAGGCCGACGGCGATGTCGGCCAGCTGTGCGACCACGCGACCGCCGACATCCGCATCGTCTGCGCCCATCGCCTTGTTGCGCAGGAAGTCCGCCTTGATCTGGTTCCAGCGCGCCTGTTCTTCGCCGGTCAGCATGCTGCGCAACTCGCTGAGCTTGAGCAGGTTCTCTTCGGCCCCGGTGGTCAGCAACTGCGCCTCGCCGAGATAGTGGTCGGAAATCAGCTGCTGCAGCTCGGCAGCGTTCATGACCGGGGAAATCTTCTCCGCCAGCTTGTTCATGTTGCGGTAGCTGCCCTGCAGCCGGAACGGTGGTTCCACCCGGTACTTGTCCGCCTGCGCGGCGCTGGCGATGTACTGCTGGTTGACGCGGTAGACCACGTCACGCACGGTCAGCAGCCGCTGCAGCACGGCGACGATCTCGCCGATCTCCGCGCCGCTGTAGGCATGCGACAGCTGGTTGGTGCTGACGTCCTTGCCGCGCGCCTTGTCGACCAGCAGGTAGAGATCGGCCAGGTCGCGAGTGGCGAGCGGCGCGAGCACCGGGTTCGATGTCAGGCAGTTCTCCACGTAGCTCAGCAGGAAAGCGTCTTCCATTCCGCCGAGCACGTCGCCGAGGTTGTAGATATCGGCGCGGTTGGCCAGCATGTCGGGAATCTTGAAGACTTCGCCCGACTCCGTGTAAGGATTGCCCGCCATCACCACCGCGAACTTGCGCCCGCGCATGTCGTAGGTCTTGGTCTTGCCGCGCCACACGCCCTCGATGCGGCGCGTGCCGTCGCAGAGCGAGATGAACTTCTGCAGGAATTCCGGATGCGTGTGCTGGATGTCGTCCAGGTACAGCATCACGTTGTTGCCCATCTCCAGCGCGAGGTTGAGCTTCTCGAGCTCCTGCCGCGAGGTCGCATCCGGGGCCTGCGCGGGATCCAGCGAGCGCACCTCGTGGCCGAGCGCCGGTCCGTTGATCTTCATGAAGACCAGCCCCAGCCGGTGTCCCACGTACTCCATCAACGTGGTCTTGCCGTAGCCGGGAGGCGAAATCATCATCAGCAAGCCCATCAGGTCGCTGCGCTTGCTCTCGCCGACGGTGCCCATCTGCTTGGCGAGGTTGTCGCCGATTACGGGCAGGTAGACGTCGTTGATCAGCCTGTTGCGCACGAACGAGGTCAGCGGGCGCGCCTTGAACTCGGACAGGCGCATCGCCGCGCGTTCCCGCTGCGCCACTTCGCCGCGCAATGCCTGGTACCGCTGCCATGCCGGCACGAAGTGCTCGCGGTGCGTGGCGAAGCGGGCCGGCAGGTCGTCCACTGCCAGCGCCAGCCGTCCCTCGCGGATGCGCGCGTGCTCGCCCAGCAGGCCGTCGACGGTGGCCATCAGCGTGACGTGTTCGACCACGTGCGTCAGCTGCGGTCCGTGCCGCAGCAGCGCAATCGCTTCCGGCACGTAGGCGGCGAGAGGGGCATGGTCGGGCAGGGCGGCCAACGCTTCGAGCGCCTGCCGCAGCAGCGACCACGCCGCGGCGGGCTTCGCCTCCAGCCGTTGCAGTGCGCTGGCGAGGACGGCACCACCCGCGTCGTCGGTCAGGCGTGCGCGGAAGGCGGACACCAGCGCGTCGGCGTAGTGGGTGAAGCGGAAGGTCGGTGTCGCCGTGGTGACAGTGTCCATCAGGAACGTGGCGGCCGCCTTCGTGTCCGTCCTGGCGAAGGGCAGCGCATCGCGCTGGATCCACTCGGCGAGCGTGGCCGCCAGGTCGTCGCGCAGCGTCGCCATGGCGCGGCCCGCCGGCGACAGCGCATCGATCGCGCGGGCGGCGCGGATGCGCTCGATCGTTTCCTGCGGCACGGCGTCGCTGCGGCACCACCAGGCGACCGCCAGCGCGCGCGCGGACGGCGCGTGCCGCAGGGTGCCCGCGGCATTGCGCAGGGGGAGGAACGCGCGCAGGATCGCGGCCGCATCATGGTCGTGGATGCCCTTCTCGTAGCCTTCGCGATAACGCTGCGCGGCGTACTCGCGGACGATCCTGTCGAGTGCCTCGGGATCGGCCAGTGCGTGTTCGAGCGCCTGCATGCTGAGCCCGGCCTCGCCCGCCAGCGCGTCATCCAGCAGCCGGCATGCGAGGTACTCGCCGCGGTAGAGCGAGGGCGATTCGGATTCGAGGCTGACGTTCCAGTAGTCGCGCAGGGCGTCCAGCGCCGGTTCCTGCAGCGGCGCCAGGTAGTCGGTGCCGGTCAGGTGCACGGCCAGCGTGTCGCCGCGCGGGATCAGCGTCAGGTCCAAGGGTTGCGTGTTGACGCTGAAACGATGGCGCGGTCCGAGGCGGATGACGTTGCCCGCGTCTTCGAACAGGTCGCTGCGGTCGCGCAGGCCGCGCACGGCCTGGTCGCGGGCGCCCTTGATGCGCGCTTCGATGTCGTCGGCCTTCACCGAGTCCTTCAGCTCGCGCAGGCGGCCGGCCAGTTCGCGCAGTTTCAGGATCAGCGCATCGCCGGCGAAGAACGCGTTGAGTTCGTCCGGCGTGGTGAAGCGCTCGGTGCGCCGGCCGAGGCCCTCCAGGATGCGGTTGGCGGCTTCCTGCACCGACTGCGCCTTGCGCTGCCGATCGTCCAGCAGCGCCTGCTTGTGCGCCTCGAAGGCGTCCAGCATCTCCTCGCGCTTGGACAGGATGTCGCCGAGGAACTGTTCGTGCTCGCCGAACTGGCTCTCCAGTTCCTCCAGCTGCACCATCAGGCGCGACAGCTGCTCGTCGGCGCGCTCCGGCGTGGTGGCCATGGCCAGCGCATTGCTCACGGCCTGGCTGAAGAGAGTGAACTGCGCGCCGAACTGCGCCACTGCTTCGGCGGAGCCGAGTTCGCGGCGCCGCTGGGTGGCGCGTGCGCGGGTCTGGTTGAGGCGGGCGTAGATGGCCGACAGGGCGTCGACGACGCGGGTGCGCTGGGTCGCGTCGTCCACCCGCAGCGTCGCCATCAGTTCGGACAGCATGTCGAGCTCGCCGGCCATGCCCTGCATGGCCTCGATGGCTTCTGCCAGTTCGCGTGCGCTGGCGGCTTTCTGCGCGCGTGCGTCGAGTTCCAGCAGGCGCTGCTGGAACGGCGCGAGCGCTTTTTCGCCGGCGAGGAACTGGCCGGTCGCCGTGCCGATACGCTCATGCGCTTCCTGCAGCGCGGCCGTCATCGCGTCGATGGCCGCCGTATCGATGTAGCGGAAGTCGCGCAGCGTCAGCAGATGACCGCGCAGGCGCGATACCGCGCCCAGCGCCTCGACGAACTCGCCGATGCCGGTCCACCCCTCCGGCTGCAGGCGGCCGAGCAGGGCGCGATGGTCGCGCTGCGCCAGCGCCATCGACGTTTCCGACTGGCGCCGGATCTCCTGCACCTTCTCGTACTCGTCCAGCACCGACTCACCGGTGCCGGCGATCTCGTGCAGCAGCGTGGCCAGGCCATCGCACTGCGTATCGTCGATCCAGTGGTGCACGTCGAACAGGCGTCGCGTGCCGTGCGTCAGCAACTGGTAGCGCTGCGCGGACACGTCCGGGCGCTCGATCTCGCGGGCGAGGTCGAACAGATTCGACACGGCGCGCACCAGCTCGGCATTGCCGAGCTTCGCCATGAACGACGTGCCGGCCGGACGCGTGGCGGCGAATTCGTCGGACGTGAAGGGCGTCTGCCATACCTGCATCGGGTGGACGCGGGTGGGGTCGTCGTTCTCGGCGCGGAACAGCACCATGCGCCCGTCGTGCAGGCGCGCATAGCCGTGCGCGAGCACCGGCGGCTGCAGGCGGCGCTGCACAAGGTTGTAGACGAGCAGGGCGGCCTGGCCGGTCTCGCGCTCGTAGAAGATGTACATCACGTCTTCGCCGTTCGGCGAACGGATCGTGCGCTTGTACTGCATGTGCTGCACGGCGGCGTCGAAGGCCTTGTGCTCGCCATTCTGCAGGTAGTAGCCGCCCGGGAAGATGATGCCGTGGTCCTCGGGCAGCTGGATGCAGGCCTGCACGATGGCGTCCAGTCGGGTCGCCTTGCCGGTCTGCGTGTTGTAGACCAGTCCGCGCCACGTGCCCTCGCGGTACGGCAGCACCTTGAGCAGGATCAGCGAGCCGACCCGCGCGAATTCGATCTGCGCGTCGTCCAGCGACTGCGTGCGGTCCTCGACCGGTTCGCTGTAGACGCCGGCGCCGGTCTCCGTGTTGTTTTCCACCTTCAGCGTCAGGTCGCCGCCGATGGTCTCCACGAACAGGGTGTCGAGGATGTTCAGGTGCGGGTGGCGGCCACTGACCTCCATGTCCTTGGTGGCGCGCGACCATTCGAAATCGAACGGAGGCGGCAGCACGATGTCGCGCTCGCCGCGCGCATCGAGGTAGTTCACCTCGCCCTCGGCCGTGAGCGTCCAGCGGAACACCCGCACGTCGGTGTTCTTCAGGCCGATCTGGAACGCCATCAGCAGGCGCCCGTCGCGCACGATCAACTGCAGCAGCCGCGCGTCCTTGTAGTAGCTGTACAGCTCGCTGAAATCGCGCTGGAACGCGTCGTCGCCCAGGAAGGTCGCCGCAATGTCGACGGGCGCCACGTCGTAGCCGTCGCCGGTCTCCACCAGGCGATAGATGCCGAACACGTCGGCGACCGAGGTGGTCGCCTTCAGGCCCATGTAGACGTTGAAGCCGAACAGCAGCAGGTCGCCGACCTGCACGATGTCGCGCCCGACCGAATTGTGCTCGGTGCGGATGCGCAGGCGGCCGATGGCCTCCATGCGGCTGTCGCCGAATTCCTGCAGGCGGCGCGTGTTCAGCGCTTCCACGAGCGTACGCAGGCGCGCACCCTGTTCGTCGAGGCGACGGCGCAGCACGTCGTAGGCGCCGCCCTGGGCCACGGCCTGGTCGACCTGCGTATCGGTGGAGGGAACGGCGGTGTTCGGCGTCTCGGACATCGGACCTCATCCTCGCCCGTCCTGGGCGGTCGATGCGGAAATCGGGGCCGGCGGCACGCGCCGCCGGTCCGGCTCATGGCAGGGCGTCAGGCGTCGGTGGCTTCTGCCTGGCGACCGGCCGCCGGCAGTCCCGTGCCTGCCAGCCGACCCAGCAGCTGCGAGGCGATGGGACTCTCGCCAACGATGCCTTCCAGCGCCTTGCCCAGCGAGATGCCCTTGGTCAGCGCATTGAACACGCCACCGTCGCCACCGATCAGTTCGATGTTGGCGTTCTTCAGCGCGCCGGCCAGCACTTCGGCGTTCTCGCGCGAGATCGCCTTGCCGGCGTCGATCGACGCAAGCAGCTGGCGCAGCTGGGTTTCCAGCAGCATGCGGAACTCCTCGTGGCTGCGCGCATCCGGGCTCATCTTGCCCATCGCATCGAACTTGGACGTCAGGCCCTCGGCCTCGGCGGACATCTTCTTGGCGATGTTGCTGGCTTCGGCGTCGCCCATCGCCTGCGTCGCGCTGGCATTGGCCTGGCCCAGCTTCTGCGCACCTTCGGCTTCGGCGGTCAGGCGCTCGGTCAGCACGCGTGCATCGGCGTTGCCCTGCTTGTAGGTGGCGTCGGCCTTGGCTTCCAGCACGCGCGCTTCGGCCAGGCCGGTCTTCTCCATGGCCACGGCGTTGGCTTCCTGCACCTGTGCTTCGGCCAGGCCCGGCGCAGCGCTTTCGGCGCGCACGCCGTCGGCCAGCACGCGCTTGGCCTCGGCCTGCTTGCCGGCGGCCTGCAGTTCCGCCTCGGCCAGCACGGTCATCTCGACGGCGCGGTGGCGCGCGGCCTGTTCGGCGGCTTCGGCGGCCTTCACGTCCTTGACCAGCGTCTCCTGGGCGGCCGCCTCGGCGGCCAGCACGGTGACCTGCTTGGCGCGATCGGCCTCGGCGACCTCGCGGGTCTCCTTGATCTTCTCTTCGGCCACCGCGACGGTCTGCTCGATCTGTGTACGCTCGCGCACCACGTTCGCCACTTCCATGCGGCCCTGCTCGACGACCTTGTCGCGGTCGACCTGCTGCATCTGGACCTCCTTGTCGGTGTTCACGCGCTCGAGCTGCTCGGCGCGTGCGACGCGCTCGAGTTCGATCGCCACGGCGCGGCGGCGGTTCTGCTCGGCGACTTCCACCTGGCGCAGCTGTTCCTGCTCGCGGATCTTGATCTGCTCTTCGGTCTCCAGGCGCGCACGCTCGGATACCTGGCGCTGCTCTTCGATCACCTTGGCGGTTTCGGCCGCCTCGCGTGCGCGCACGGTCTCGACCTCGCGCTTCTGCCGGGCTTCCGCCTCGGCCTGCTGGCGTTCCAGCGCCAGCAGCGCTTCCCGTGCCTCGGTGTTCTTCTTGGTGATGGCGAGCTTCTCGTTCTGCTCCAGCTCGTTGGTATGCACGTTCTGGCGCGCGGTCAGCTCGGTGATCTTGCGGATGCCTTCTGCGTCCAGGATGTTGCTGGGGTCCAGCAGGTGCTTGGGCGTCTGCTCCAGGTAGTCGATGGCGACGTCCTCGAGCACGTAGCCGTTGAGGTCCTGGCCGATGACGGCGACGATCTCGTCGCGAAACTCCTGGCGCTTGTCGAACAGCTCGGTGAAGTCGAACTTCTTGCCCACCGTCTTCAGGGCCTCGGAGAACTTGGCGTTGAACAGCTCATCCACCGCATGCTTGTCCGAGGCGCGGTCGGCGCCGATCGCCTTGGCCACGCGCAGCACGTCGCCGGGGGTCTCGTTGACGCGCAGGTAGAACGCCACCGCGATGTCGGCGCGCATGTTGTCCTTGCAGACCAGGCCTTCCTTGCCGCGACGGTCCACCTGCAGGGTGATCAGGCTGATCTTCATCAGCTCGGCCTTGTACAGCACCGGGATGATCAGCGCGCCGGTGAAATGCACCTTCGGCTGCGAACTCATGTCGTTGACGATGAGCGCGGTGCCCTGTTCGACCTTCTTGTAGAAGGCCTTGAAGATGCCGATGAAGCCGAAACCCAGCACCAGCAGGACGACGAGTCCGATGGCGAAGGGAAGGATCGAGGCAGTGGTCATTGCAGAACTCCTTGTAGACGGCGCGGGTGTTTACTGCTGGTGGAAGGCGGTTTCGGACATGACGCGGTACGTGTTGTCGGGTTCGAGGTGTTCGATGAGCACGACGCGGTCGCCGCGCATCAGGCGCTCGCCCGGCAGCGTGCGGATTTGCAGGATCAGGCCGGCGCCGCCGTCGTCGAAATGCGCGCGTCCGCTGGTCGCATCCGCATGCGGCGAGATCACCGAGCCGGTGCGGCCGAGCACGGACGGAGGCACCGGCGGACGCAGTCGCGTGATCACGGCGGCGATGGGACGCAGCAACAGCGAGGTCACGAGGGCGCCCGGCAGCAGCGCCACGACCAGCGTGCCGGCACCGGCGAGCCAGCGGAGGCTGTCGGGGATGTGCTGGAGCACGAACAGGTGCACGAAGTAGGTGATCAGCCAGCCGAAGAAGGACAGCACCGTGAGTACCAGCATCATCGGTACGCCGGACAGTCCAAGCTTCGCCAACATGCCCGCGACCACGCTGGGTTCGGCAGTGTCGCCGTCGGTCGTCAGCCAGCCATCCACGGCGTCGATGTCCACCATGCCGGTGGCGGCGAGCAACCAGTACACCGTGCAGAAAGCGAGCAGCACGCTGTACACCAGCGTGGGAAAGGTCAAGACGGTGTTCAGGAACTCATTCATCGTGGCTCCCCCTGTTTCAGCGCTTGCGCGCGGACGAAGTGATGCGTTTGCGGGCGCGGTCCAGCACGGCCTGTGCAGGATCCCCGGCGGCCTTCGTGCGCTTGCCCGGTCCGCTCGATCCACTCCCCTGGACCGGCGCGCGGCGTTGCTTCATGCGTGCTGCCGACGCGAACGCAGGTTCCGGGTACAGCGCGTCGCCCGGCTGGCGCTTCGCCACCGTGGCCTGCGCGCGCTGCAGGCTGTTGGAGGCGCGCAGGATGTCGAGCTGGTGCTTGAGGCGACGCAGGCGGCCTTCGAGCTGCTCGACGACATGCTGGAACTGGCGCTCCTGCGCGGCCAGCTCGTGACCCTCCTCCAGCCGCTGGCTGCGTTGCGCCTGCAGGCGGACCACGTCGTCCGCCGCCGCGCGCGCCTGCGTCGTGCGCCCTTGCCGCAACGCCGATTCCACCTTGGCCTCGGTCTCGCCGATGCGCGTGGCCAGCGCAGCCTGGTGTTGCTCGTTCGCCACGCGGCGCGCCTTCGCGGCGGCGTGCTCGCCGCGCGCGCCATGCAGGGCGTCGTCGACGGCGCGGATTTCCTCGTCCAGCAGCCGTTCGGCGCGGTCGCCCATCACCGCGCCGGCCAGGCCTTCCATGCCTTCCTGGATGCGCTTGAACAGGGTTTTCAGCGTATCGGGCATCAGGCCTTCTTCCTGGCGGCGGGACGCAGGAACGGGCGATAGGCCTCGGTCGCGCTGATCGCGTTCTCGGCGAGCGTCTCGATCTCGAACATCACGTTGGCCAGGCTGGAATGCGTGTCCAGCGCGCCGAACATGGTGTAGCCCGCCACGCCGCCGATGCGCTGCATGCCGATGGTGGAAAGCGGAAGCAGCACATGCGTGCTGAGCACGTGCGCATTGAACGCCGCCACATCGGTGACGTCCTCCACCGGCCACAGATAGGCTTCGACCAGGATCTGCTCGCCCCCCACCGCGAGGAACACCGACAGGTCGCCGTACTCGTGCATCACCAGGTGCAGGCTGGGTTCGGCGCCTTCGATGGTCTCCAGGGTGATCAGGCCATCGCGCACGGTGCTGGCCTGCTGCAGTGCGTGGCGGATCGCTGCCACGGTCCATCCCGCTTCCGCCGGTTGGGTCGGCAGGTAGGGAATGCCGGACTCCCGCTCGGCCTCCCGCATCGATTTCTCGATGGATGCCAGTTCCTCGGCGTACTCCGGGCGGATCCACACGTCCTTCTTGACCAGCCCCTGCTCGCGCATGCGTTCGCGGTAGTTGCGGACGTGCAGCGTGGATGCCTTTATGGCGGTGTGCGAGGCTGTCATGAAATGATGTTTATTGATTACATGTAATGATGTCAAGCGGCGGTGCGTCACGGTCCGGTTGTGGTCACGCAGGATGTCCCGGCAAGATAACCGGGCGGTGGCGGCTGTCGTCTGCGTGTAACAGGCGGCGCGCAGAATGCGCCCTGCAACGAGGCATCTCTCTCCTCCCGCGTTGCACCGGAGCCTGGCGGAAGCCGGGCTTCGTGCTGTCCGGGCCACGCATGATGCGTGGCATGCTGGTCGCCATGAGGATTCCACCATGCCGTTCCGCTATCTGCTCCCGCTGCTGATGGCCGTCGCCCCGCTACCGTCTGCCATGGCCGGCGATACGCCGGGAAAGCCCCTCGTCATCGGCCACCGCGGTGCCAGTGCGCTCCTGCCGGAGCACACGCTGGCCGCGTACGAGCGTGCGATCGCCGATGGCGCCGACTACATCGAGCCGGACCTGGTCGCCACGCGTGACGGCGTGCTGGTGGCACGCCACGAGAACGAGATCGGCGGCACGACCGATGTCGCGCAGCGGCCGGAGTTCGCGTCGCGCAGGCGCATGCAGGTCATCGATGGCGAGACGTTCGAGGGATGGTTCACCGAAGACTTCACCCTGGCCGAGCTGAAGACGCTGCGTGCGCGCGAGCGCCTGCCCGCGTTGCGCGGCACGGCGCACGACGGCCGCTACGAGATCGCGACGCTGGACGAGATCATCGTGCTGGCGTCGGAGCACTCGCTGCGTAGCCGACGCACCATCGGCCTGATTCCGGAGATCAAGCATCCCAGCCACTTCCGGCGCATCGGCCTGCCGATGGAGGAGCGCCTGCTGGACGCGCTGGCGGCGCACGCCCACACGCGCGCCGCGCCCGTGGTGATCCAGTCGTTCGAGCAGGACAACCTGCGCGCATTGCGTGCGCGCCTGGGACCGTCGCAGGGGAACATCCGCCTGTTGCAGCTGTTGGGCGCGCCGGACGCGCAGCCCGGCGATGCACTGGCGGCGGGCAAGCCGACCCGCTACGCGGACCTGATGACGCCCGCAGGTTTGAAGGACATCGCACGCTACGCGGACATCATCCGACCCTGGGCACGTCTGCTGATCCCGGTGACCGAGGAGGGTGCGCTGGGCGTGCCGACGGCGTTGATGACGGATGCCCGTAGCGCAGGCCTGCAGGTGTGGCCCTACACCTTCCGTCCGGAAAACCAGTTCCTGCCGGCGACACTGCGCCATGGCGACGAGCCGCGCACGCGCAGTGAAGCGGGCTCCATCGCCGAGATCCGGGCCTACCTCGCGCTGGGGATCGGTGGTTTCTTCACCGACGATCCGGCGCTGGGGCGTCGAGCGGTCGACGCCCGCTGAGCCGTCTCAGACGCGGCCGAACACGAGGCTGGCGTTGGTGCCGCCGAAACCGAAGCTGTTCGACATCACCGTATCGAGCTTCGCCTCTCGGCTCGCCTGCACGATGGGGAAAGCCGCCGCGCCTTCGTCCAGTGTCTCGATGTTGGCGGAGCCCGCGATGAAGCCGTCGCGCATCATCAGCAGGCAGTAGATTGCTTCGTGCACGCTGGCCGCGCCCAGCGAATGGCCGGACAGCGCCTTGGTGGACGAGATCGGCGGCAGGGCGTCGCCGAGCGCGGCGCGGATCGCGTCGAGTTCGATCACGTCGCCCAGCGGCGTCGAGGTGCCATGCGTGTTGAGGTAGTCCAGCGGCTTGGTGACGCCTTCCAGTGCCATCTGCATGCAGCGCACCGCGCCTTCGCCGGATGGCGCGACCATGTCGGCGCCGTCGGAGGTCACGCCGTAGCCGAGCAGTTCGGCATGGATGCACGCGCCGCGTTTGACCGCGTGGTCATAGTCTTCGAGCACCAGCATGCCGCCGCCACCGGCGATGACGAAGCCGTCGCGGTCCGCGTCGTACGGACGAGAGGCGTGGGTCGGGTCGTCGTTGCGCTTGCTCGACAGCGCGCCCATCGCGTCGAACATCATCGTCAGGGCCCAGTGCAGTTCCTCGCCGCCGCCGGCGAAGACGATGTCCTGGCGGCCGGCGCGGATCAGGTCCGCCGCCGCGCCGATGCAGTGCGCGGAGGTCGCGCAGGCCGCAGAGATCGAATAGCTCACGCCCTTGATCTTGAACGCGGTGGCCAGCGTCGCCGATACCGTCGAGCACATCGTGCGCGGGACCATGTACGGGCCGACCTTGCGGATGCCGCGTGCGCGCAGCAGGTCGGCCGCTTCGATCTGCCATTCGGCCGAGCCGCCGCCGGAGCCGGCGATCAGGCCGGTGCGCGGCTGGCTGACCAAGGCCTCGTCCAGGCCGGCATCGGCGATCGCATCGCGCAGCGCGATGTGCGCGAACGCGGCCGCGTCGCCCATGAAGCGCTTCTGCTTGCGGTCGATCTGCGCATCGAGGTCGATCTCGGGCGCGCCGCCGACCTGGCTGCGGAAACCGATCTCGGCGTACTGCGGGATATGGCGGATGCCGGAGCGGCCCTCGCGCAATGCGGCCGACACGGTGTCCGCGTCGTTGCCCAGGCAGGAGGTGATGCCCAGGCCGGTGATGACGACACGGCGCATCAGAAGCTCTCCGTCGACGTGAACAGGCCCACGCGCAGATCGCGCGCAGTGTAGATCTCGCGGCCGTCGACCAGCATGCGGCCATCGGCCACCGCCAGCACCAGCTTGCGGTTGACCACGCGGCTGATGTCGATCTCGTAGCTCACGCGTTTGGCGGTGGGGAGCACCTGGCCGGTGAACTTCACTTCGCCGGAACCCAGTGCGCGGCCGCGGCCGGGCGCGCCGATCCACGTCAGGAAGAAGCCGGTCAGCTGCCACATCGCATCCAGGCCCAGGCAGCCAGGCATCACCGGATCGCCGAGGAAGTGGCACTGGAAGAACCACAGGTCCGGATGGATATCGAGTTCGGCTCGCACCATGCCCTTGCCATGCGTGCCGCCATCCTGGCGGATCTCGGTGATGCGGTCGAACATCAGCATCGGGTCGTTCGGGAGGCGGCCGCTCTCGGGGCCGAACAGTTCACCGCGCGCGCTGGCCAGCAGCTGGTCGCGCGAGAAGGAAGCGGGGGCGTTCATTGCATCGTCCGTTCTGCGAAGCGCAAATAATGCACACATGTGCATACGCTTGTCTTGATGCAAATCAACCGGGTTTTTCCATACGCCGCCGTACCATCCGCGCAACGCAATTGCGGCAAGGGTTTCGCGCACATTGTCCGCATCTCCACACGCGACCGTATCGTTTCCGCGCGCATCCATGCGATCGCGTACGGCGGCCGATATCATCGCGTGATGCGCAAGATCATCCACATCGACATGGACGCGTTCTACGCGTCGGTGGAACAGCGCGACGATCCGTCGCTGCGCGGGCGGCCGGTGGTGGTGGCGTGGCGCGGCGAGCGCTCGGTGGTGTGCGCGGCGTCCTACGAAGCGCGCGTGTTCGGCGTGCGCTCGGCGATGCCGGCAGTACGCGCGGAACGCCTGTGCCCGCAGGCAGTGTTCGTGCCGCCCGATTTCGTTCGCTACAAGGCGGTGTCGCGGCAGGTGCGCGAGATCTTCTTCCGCCATACCGACCTGGTCGAACCGCTCTCGCTGGACGAAGCCTATCTCGACGTCACCGCGCCGAAGACCGACCTGCCGACCGCCACTGCCGTGGCCGAGACCATCCGCGCGCAGATCCGCGAAGAAACGCGGCTCACCGCGTCGGCCGGCGTGGCGCCGAACAAGTTCCTCGCCAAGATCGCGTCGGACTGGCGCAAGCCGGACGGACAGTTCGTGCTGCGGCCACATCAGGTGGAAGCCTTCCTGACGCCGTTGCCGGTGGAACGCATCCCCGGAGTGGGCAAGGTGATGCAGGGCAAGCTCAATGCCGACGGCATCCGTACCGTCGGCGATCTGCGTGCGTACACGCAGCATGAACTGGAAGCACGCTACGGCAGTTTCGGTGGCGGCCTGTACCGGCGTGCGCGCGGCATCGACGAGCGCCCGGTCGAGCCCGACCAGCCGGTGCAGTCGATCTCCTCCGAAGACACCTTCGCCACCGACCTGCTGTTGTCGGAACTGGAGCCGCACATCGTCCGCATCGCGGAAAAAGCGTGGCAGGCCAGCCGCAAGACCGAGCGCGTGGGCCGGACCGTGGTGCTGAAGCTGAAGACGTCCCAGTTCCGCATCCTCACCCGCAGTTTCACGCCGGAGGCGCCGCCGGCGTCGGAACAGGAGTTCATCGACATCGCGATGGCCCTGCGCGAGCGCGTGGACCTGCCTGCCGCGACGCGCTACCGGCTGGTGGGCGTAGGCCTGTCGGGTTTCCGCGACCGCGACGAGGTCGCCACGCAGCCAGGGCTGTTCGACACCGTCGCTTGATGCCGGTCACGGGGTGCTTGTGCACGCGGCGGCTGCCCGTTGGCAGTCCCTGCGCGCGTCTGCCAGCACGTCGCGCGCGTCGGCGATAGTCTCGGCGTCGTTGGCCTGAGGGGAGGCGGAAGATGGACGCGATTCGACAGGGTTCTGCGGCCGAGCTGTGGCAGGCGCTGGTGCGTGAGGCGTGTTCGCGCTGCGGACAGGCGCTGGACGAGGCGCAGGAGAGCTATCTGGTCTTCGTGCTGCTGCGGCACCAGCGCGACGGACACCTGCTGGCGCGCACACAGGCGCTGGAATGGCTGGACGCGCAGCTGCGCGTCGGCAGCGCACGCAGCGATGCCCTGCGCGATGTAGGCGACCGCTGCCTGCTGATCGCGGGCCTGTTTCCCGCGCTGGCGCAGCGGCGCCGCGTGAGCGTGGAGTACTTCGTCGACCTCGGTCGTGGCGCCTACCAGGGGGTGGCCGACAGCGGGCGCAGCGCCTATGCGGACCTGTTCACGCAATTGGCATCCACGTATCACCAGCTCGTGCACACGCTGCGGGCGGTACGTGGCGACGGCAGCATTCCCGTGTACGGACACCGCACCGGGCCTCTGCACTGAACGCGCCGGTGACCCGCGGAGGCGGGCCACCGGAAGCGACGTCACTCCTGCGGTTGGTAACGCAGGCTGAGACCATAGGTGCGGCCTGCCTGGTTGTACCAGGCGACCGTTTCGTACTCGCGGTCGAACACGTTGCCCACCTTCGCCTGCAGCGTCCATGCCCGCGCCATGGCGTACTCCAGACGCAGGTCCAGCGTGCTGTAGCCGCCCAGGCGGACGGTGTTGGCCAGGTTGTCGTAGCGCTCACCCGCGGCGTTGAACGTCACGCCGGTGCGGAACGCGCCGAACGCGCGGTCCACGTCGATGCGCGCGGTGTTGCGCGGACGGCGTGCCAGCAGGTTGTCATGGTTGAAGCCGGCCGAACGGTTACGCGGATCGGTGTGGCTCAGCTGCGTGGCGATGTCGAAGCCTGCGACCGCGATGTCGACGGTGAACTCCGCGCCGCGGATGCGGGCTTCGTCGATGTTGTTGGGCAGAAAGATCGCCGCGTCGTAGGAGATCAGCTGGTCCACCTTGTTCTGGTAGACGTTGAACGTCCAGTTCCAGGTGTCCGCGTACTGCGCGATGCCGAGGTTGACGCTCTCGGACTCTTCCGGCTTCAGGTCCGGGTTGCCGAAGAACGGATAGTACAGGTCGTTGAAGCTCGGTGCCTTGAAGCCGGTGGCCACGCTGGCGGTCAGCTTCAGGCCGTTGCCGAACCCGAACCCGTAGCCCAGGCTGCCGGTGGTGTGGTTGCCGAACTGCTCGTTGTCGTCGTTGCGGACGCTGGCCTGCAGCTGGTGCGCGCCGAAGCGGCCCTGGTATTCGACGAAGCCGGCGAGGTTGTCGCGCTGGGTGGCGTCGAAGGCGGTGGCGCTTTCGATCTTGTCGTCCTGCCAGTCAATGCCAGCGGTCAGCAGTTGGTTGGTGGCCACGGTGAAGTCGCCCTGCGCCGATGCCACGTAGCGACGCGTCTCGAAGTAGCCGGACGGCACATCGTCATGGAAGTCGTCGGACTTGTCGTCGTTGCGGCCCAGGCTCAGCAGCAGGTTGACCTTGTCGCTAGGCGCGTAGCGCAGCTTGGTGCCCAACACCTGCTGCACGGTTTCGGACCGGTTGGTGAAGCTGCCGTCGAACTCGCTCTCACCGTCGGCGCGCAGCGCGTTGGCTTCCAGCGTCAGCGTGTCGGTGAACGCGTAACCGCCGCGCAGGCTGGCCGAGGTGTTGCGGTAGCCGTCACGGTCGGGTTCGTCGGCGAAGCAGCCGGCACCGAACGGGTTTGCGGCATCCCCGCTGGTGCCGCGGCAGGCGTTGAAGCCGTCGGTGCGCGTATACGCAACGTCGGCACCGAACCAGCCGCGGCCGATGCCGCCGCCGATACCGGCGCTGGCTTCACGCGTGCTGTCGCTGCCCACGCCGATGCGGACGTTCGGCCGTACCTTGCCGGTGTTGCGGCGGGTGAACACCTGGATCACGCCGCCGATGGCCTCGGAGCCCCACAGGCTCGAGCGCGGGCCGCGCACGATCTCGACGCGATCAATCTGGTCGATCGGCAGGTCCTGCAGCGCGGGCAGGCCGGCGGTCGCCGAACCCATGCGCACGCCGTCCACGAGCACCAGCACGTGGTCGGATTCGGCACCGCGCAGATTGAGCGTGGTGATCTTGCCCGCGCCGCCCTGGTTGGCGATCGAGATGCCGGCGCGTCCCTGCAGCAGCTCGCCCAGCGAGCGCGCCTGGCTGCGCTGGATCGCCTCGCGGCCGATCACCTGCGCCGGGACCAGGCTGTCTTCGACGGACACCTCGGTGCGCGTGCCGGAGACGACGATCTCGTCGAGGTTGGTGGCGTCCTGCGCCTGCGCGGCGAGTGGCAGCGCCATCGCGACCGCGAAGGCCAGCAGGGAAGGGGAGGAAAGGGTACGGCTCTGCATCGGAACAACTCCATCGCGCGCCCCGCGCGCATTGTCGGCGTGGAGTCGCGATGACGGAGAGGGAACGTTGCGGACAGCGCGGCAGACGAGCGGCGGCGCGGCACGCCACGACGCCCTCCGCATCGCAACCAGTGGACTTCCAGGCCGGTCTCCGGGCTTGCGAAGGCGTGCGCGATGCACGCTGCCGGGGCGCCTTCCCATGCGTTGGACGCACAGTGGCCGATGCCGAGGCTGTCTTCGCCTACCGTTGCGGGGGCAGCGCCGGAATGCCGCTTGCGCGGGGCACCGGCTTCCCGTTTCAACCCGTGGCAGGAATGCCTGGGTCACCTGAAAGCGCGCGCATTATACGGGAAGCGTCCGCCCGCCACGTAGAGCGGAGCTTGCTCCGCTGCTTTTCGCCAACGGACGGTCTGGCGTCGAGCAAGCTCGACGCTACGACAGGAAGACCCGCGAGGGTTGCTTTCAGGAGGCGCATAGAGCCGAGCGTGCTCCGCTGCTTCTTTGCGTCGCAGGCAGGTGGCGTGCAGGATCCGAGATGACGCGAATTGTCGCGGTCAGTCGTCGCCGCGCGAATCGAACAGGTTCAGCGACGGACCCGCGTCTTCCTCGCGCTCGGTGTGCGTGGTCGTCACCGGGCCGGCGGCGGGACGACCGCGTGGCGGTGGCAGCAGGGCGGCGGCCGCATCGTAGGCCACCAGCAGTTCCGCGCGGCGGTCTTCGGGCAATTGCTGCCAGTGGCAGTCCAGCAGGGCGCCTTCCAGCGCGTAGAGCAGGTTGAGGCTGGGTCGGAAACCCGCACGCTTCACCCGGATGAAGGCTTCCACCGCGCCGACCGACTCCAGGTCCTCCTGCGTGCGCAGGCCGACCTGGCGAAGCCAGGCGGCGGACTTGGGGCCGATGTTGCGCAGCTTGGTGCCTGTCATGTCAGCGAGTCCACGAAAATGGCGGCGATGCGTTCCATGCCCGCCTGGTCGTCGGCATCGAAGCGCGCCAGGCGGGGACTGTCCAGATCGAGCACGCCGACCAGTTCGTCCCCTTTCACCAGCGGTACCACCAGTTCCGAGCGCGATGCGGAATCGCAGGCGATGTGGCCCGGAAAGGCCTCGACATCGTCCACGCGCTGGGTCTGGCGGGTGCGTGCGGCGGCTCCGCAGACCCCCTTGTCCAACGGGATCCGCACGCAGGCTGGTAGTCCCTGAAACGGACCGACCACCAATTCCCGGCCATCGAAGAAATAGAAGCCCGCCCAGTTGAAGTCGGGCAGGGCGTGGTACAGCAGCGCGGCGAGGTTGGCGGCGTTGGCGATCCGGTCCGGTTCGCCGGCCAACAGGGCGCGGGCCTGGTCGGCCAGCTGTGCGTATTGTTCCGGCTTGCTGCCGGTGAGCGTCTGGGAGGCGAATGACATGCCGTCGATTCTACTCCCGGCCTCTCGCGGTGGACCGATATGATGCATTCCATCGGCAACCCTGACGGGGACACGGGTGGGCATGAACGCGGGCGATGATGAAGCCGGGTGGCGCGGCCACGGGGTGACCCGGCTGGAGGCGTTCGTGGATGCGGCCTTCGCGTTCGCGGTGACCCTGCTGGTCATCTCCGTGGACCGCATCCCGGACAGCATCGGAGCGCTGCAGCAGGCGCTGAAGAACGTGCCGGCCTTCGCCGCCAGTTTCGCGATGGTGGCGATGTTCTGGTACGCGCACGTGCGCTGGAGCCGTCGCTACCGCCTCGGCACGGTGCCGGCCACGCTGCTCAGCTTGCTTCTCGTGTTCCTGGTGCTGGTCTACGTGTATCCGCTGCGGCTGCTGCTGGGCACCTTCTTCGCGTGGATCACCGGCGGCTGGCTGCCGATGCCGCTGACCGATGCCAATGGCGCGCGCCCGCTCGCCTTCATGTTCACCTTCTACGGACTCGCGTTCGCGTCGATGTCGGCCTGCATCGGCGGCCTGTACGTGCTGGCCTGGCGTGCACGCACGCGGCTGGGTCTGGATGGCGAGGCCGCCGCGAACGCCGCTGGCGAAATCGCCTCGCATGCGTACTTCGTCGGCGTGGGTCTGCTGTCGGTACTGATCGCCTGCCTGCTGGGCGAGCACGCGCGCTCCTGGCAGGTCGCCATGGCGGGCAGCGTCTACTTCCTCCTGTCGTTCACCGGCATCGTCCACGTGGGGGGGCAGCGCTGGGGCAAACGCCGCTGGCCCGAGCGCGTGGAGGGCTAGGCGAATGGACCGGCTGTTCGTCACCGGTACCGACACGGGCGTGGGCAAGACCGTTGCCAGCGCCGCGTTGTTGCATGCGTTCCGTGCGCGCGGCCGGCGTGCCGTGGGCATGAAGCCGGTCGCCAGCGGCTGCGAGGCCACGCCGGACGGCTGGCGCAACGAGGATGCACTCGCGTTGCAGGCCGCCAGCGATCCCGTGCCGCCCTACGAGGATGTGAACCGCTATGCGCTGCCTGCGCCGCTCGCGCCGGAGATCGCCGCGCGCGACGCCGGCGTGGACGTGCAGCTGGGCGTTCTGGTGTCCGCGTTCGAGCGCCTGCATCCGCTGGCCGACGTGGTGCTTGTCGAAGGCGTCGGTGGTTGGGCCGCACCGCTGACGGGCACGCTGGACCAACGCCACCTGGTACAGGAATTGCGCCTGCCGGTGGTGCTCGTAGTGGGCATGCGCCTGGGCTGCATCAACCATGCACGGCTCAGTGCGCGCGCGATCCAGGACGACGGCGCGCGCCTGGTGGGCTGGATCGCCAACGAAGTCGATCCGGAGATGGCGCGCCGCGACGAAAACTTCGCCCTGCTGTCCGCGCGCATGCCGGTGCCGTGCTGGGGACGCTTGCCGCATGCGCCGCAAATCGACGCCGGCACGCTCAGCCGGCACATCGCGCTTCCTTTCTAGGCGCGGGGCCGAAAAATAAAAAACCCGGCAGCGTGGGGGCTACCGGGTCGGCTGCGCGGAGGGAGGGGACCCGCGCAATAAAGGGTGGACGCGAACGTCCGGGGCGGGTCTTACTTGCCCTTGGCGGCCTTGGTCGCCTTGGCCACGGAGGCCTGGACGTTGTCGGTCGCGGTTTCGAACTGGGTCTTCACCAGCTGGCCGAAGGCTTCACCGGTCTTCAGGCTCAGGCCGAACATTTCCTGGCTGGCGGCGACCATGCGCTCGGCGTTGTCCTTGGCGACCTGCAGGCCCTTCGGCCACAGATTCTTGTAACCGTCCAGGTCGCGGGTCTCGGCGAGCTCGCCGAAGAACGAGGTGGTGGCGTCGATGTTCTTTTCGAACGTCTTCAGCTGCACGCCGAACACGGTCTCGGCGCTTTCCAGCGCCAGGCGGTTGGCGCGCGATGCGGCCGCGGCGAACTGGTGCGTGAACTGGCTGAAGCTTTCGTTGAATTGGGTGTTCATGGCGTGCTCCTGAAAGGGGATTCCCATCTGTTGCGACGCAGCATAGCTGCGTCCATGCTGCAGTGCAATAATAGCCGTATGGAAATCCGACGAACGGTCAGGAGCCGTTAAAAATCAAACGCTTGTAGGGACTGGTATGAAACCGGTTCCACGCCTCAGTCGCCGGTGTAGCGGCTGCCGGAGGTGCAGGTTTCATGCACCACGATGGCGCTCAGTAGCGGAAGCACCGGCTTGGCCTCGCGCCAGATCCATGCCGCCAGCTGTTCGCTGGTCGGATTTTCCAGACCCGGAATGTCGTTGAGGTAATGGTGGTCGAGCCGGTCGTAGATCGGCTTGAAGGCGGCCTTCACGTCGGCGAAGTCCATCACCCAGCCGGCCTGCGGATCGACCGGGCCGGACAGGTGCACTTCGATGCGGAACGAATGGCCGTGCAGGCGCGCGCACTTGTGGCCTTCCGGCACGTGAGGAAGCCGGTGAGCGGCTTCGATGGTGAAGACCTTGAAGATGTCCATGCGGCGTTTCCGGAAACGGGGAAACGCGCGGCACGGATCGTGTGCCGCGCGTCGGGTTCGACTCAGCGGGCGGGACGCGACTGACCCTGGCGGGCACCGCCGTTGCGGCCACCGTCGCGGCGGGGGCCGCTGCTGTGCTTCTTCGGTCCTGCGTGGGCGTGGCGCGGTGCTTCGCTGTGCGGGCGACGCGCATGCTTCTGCGGGCCGTTGCGACGCGGCGTACGCTCGCCGGCCGGCTGTTCGGCCTTGCCCGGTGCGCTGTTGCCCCAGCGGATCGGGGTCTGCGGCTCGAAGCCCGGCACGTCGCGCAGGTCCACATCGCGGCCCAGCATGCGCACGATGGCGCGCAGGTACTTGGCTTCGTCCTGGGCGACGAGCGAAATCGCCTCGCCCGTCGATCCGTTGCGGCCGGTGCGGCCGATGCGGTGCACGTAGTCCTCGGCCACCATCGGCAGGTCGAAGTTGATCACCTGCGGCAGCTGGTCGATGTCGATGCCGCGCGCCGCGATATCGGTGGCGACCAGCACGTTGATGCGGCCGGCCTTGAAGTCGCTGAGCGCGCGCTGGCGGGCGCCCTGCGACTTGTTGCCGTGGATCGCCGCCGTCTTGATGCCGCTCTTGTCCAGGAACATCGCCAGCTTGTCGCTGCCGTGCTTGGTGCGGGCGAACACCAGCGTCTGCAGCCGGCTATCCTTGGCCAGCAGGTGCAGCAGCAGGTCGCGCTTGCGGCTGCCATCGACGGGATGCACGCGGTGGGTGATGGTCTCGGCCACCGTGTTCTTCGGCGTGACCTGGATCTGCTTCGGGTCGTGCATGAACTCCAGCGCCAGTTCGCGGATCGGCTCGGCGAAGGTGGCGGAGAACAGCATGGTCTGGCGGTTCTGCTTGGGCAGCTTGGCCAGGATGCGCTTGATCGACGGCAGGAAGCCCATGTCGAGCATGCGGTCGGCTTCATCCAGTACCAGCACCTCGATGCCCGACAGATCCACGCTGCGGCGCTCGAGGTGGTCGATCAGGCGGCCCGGGCAGGCGATCACGAGATCCACGCCACGGCGCAGCGCGTCGAGCTGGTTGCCCATGCCGACGCCACCGTAGATCGTGGTGCTGGGAATGCGCAGGTACTTGCCGTAGCCACGCAGGCTGTCGTGCACCTGCACGGCGAGCTCGCGGGTGGGGGTCAGCACGAGGGCGCGCGGCTTGCGCGGGCCGCGGGCGGCGACTTCCTGCGGGGTGGTGGCGAGGTACTGGATCAGCGGCAGGCCGAACGCAGCGGTCTTGCCGGTGCCGGTCTGGGCGCCGGCCAGCAGGTCATGGCCAGCCAGGGCCAGCGGGATGGCCTGTTCCTGGATAGGCGTGGGCTGGGTGTAGCCCTGTTCGTCGAGGGCGCGCAGCAGGGCGGGCGCAAGGCCCAGGTGTTCAAACGTCATTGTCGAAGCTCCAAAGCCGGCCGGCCGGACACGCACGCCACGCCGGCACAGCGATGTGCGGCAGCGAAAGACGCGCGGAATGCGGCAAGACCGTGACTCGAAGCGTTCCCTGAAACCGCGCTGCGAGAAGGGGTGCGGAGGCGCCAAAAACGGCGGATCCGAGCTTGCGCAACGAAAGAAGTCGGAGCGGGGCGGGCGCGGGAACTCGCGGGGAATTCCCTGCGCCGGCGGACCATCGGGGAAACGAACGGCCGCAGGCAAGCGGCGCGCACTGTACCCGAATCCGGGGCTGAATGGGGGAACGGAGGCTGAAACCCGCGTCTGCGACCGATTGTCGCACGGCCGGAAACCTTGATTTGTCAGGCGTATCATCCCCCGGGAAGACCGAGAAGCCGCCGCCATGAGCCTTCGCATCCTGCGCCAGAACGACACCCCGGTGGCCAGTCCGCCCGCCGAAGGCGTCGTGTGCCAGGCAGCCCGGGGCTGCAGCGGGTGCCTGGTGCGGCACCTGGCCGTCTGCGCGGCCCTGCCGGTGTCCAAGGCGCATGCGATGGAGGCGCTGGCCGATGATGCGCGGCTGAAGGCGGGCGAAGCGCTGGTGCGCGAAGGCGAACCGCGGCGCGGCGTGTTCACCGTGACCAAGGGCGCGCTGCGCCGCATCCGGCTGCTGCCGGATGGTCGCCGGCTGGTGGCCGGCTTCCTGATGCCGGGCGATTTCATCGGCTTCTCCGGTACCTCGCACTACAAGCACACGATCGAGGCCATCACCGACAGCACGTTGTGCGAGTTCTCGATGGCCGACATGCGCAGCCTGTGCCACGACCATCCGGAGCTCGAGCGCGAACTGCTGGAGCGCGCCTGCCTGGAACTCGATGCCACGCGCGGCAACCTGATGGCCCTCGCCCGGCTCAATCCGATGGAGCGGCTGGCGGGCTTCCTCGTCGACATGGCGCAGCGCCGCCGGCGGCAGGGCCAGGACGACAGCGAAGTGATCCTGCCGATGACGCGCACGGACATCGCCGACTACCTGGGCCTGACCGTGGAGACCGTCAGCCGCAGCTTCACCCGCCTGCGCCAGGAAGGCAGCATCGCCACCGACGATCCGCACCACGTGCGGCTGCTCAAGCGTGAGCGCCTGGACGCGTTGGCCGAAGCGCGGGCCTGAGGGGTTCGGGATGTGAAGGGGCGCTGGTTGTGGGAGCGACGTAAGTCGCGAAGGCGCACCGGGAAAGCCCTATCGCGACTTACGTCGCTGCCACATCCGACGGCATGGGCTGTTCCCGTACCAGTCTCCCATTCCGCAACCGGTAGCGCGTATCCACCACGCCGTCCGGCAGCGTCGCATGGCTGATGATCAGTACGCTGCGGCCTGCGCAGGCTGCGGCGACGTCGCGCATCAGCGCATCGGCCGTGTCCTGGTCGAGGCCCTCGGTGGGTTCGTCGAGCAGCAGCAGGGGGGCGTCGCGCAGCAGGGCACGCGCCAGGGCCAGTCGGCGCGATTGGCCAGCCGAGAGCGTGGCGCCGTTCTCGCCCACCCAGGTGGCCAGGCCGGACTCGCGGAAGCGGGTGTCCAGCTTCACCTGTCCAAGCACCTGCCATAGCCGCTCATCATCGGCATCGGGATCGCCAAGGCGCAGGTTCTCGCGCACGCTGCCGGAGAACACCGGGGCATCCTGCGGCAGCCAGGCGATGCGCGCGTGCCAGTGCGCCGCGTCCAGCGACGCCACCTCGTCGCCGGCGAACAACACGCTCCCCGCCTGCGGTGCCTGCAATCCGAGTACGAGCGCCAGCAGCGAGGATTTGCCTTCTCCGCTGTCGCCCGTCACCAGCACGCGTTCGCCGGGCGCGACATGCAGTTGCGCGCCGTCGAGCAAGCGTCGCGTCGAGCCCGGCCAGGCGAATGACACGTCGTCCAACTGCAGCGCACCGCATGCGGCCGGGGTTCGCGCGCCGGTGGTCACGCGGCCCGTCGCGGTCGGATCGTCCACCACGTGCTGAAGCCGCTGCGCGGCGACCGCGGCCGCACGCCAGGCCTGCCACGCCGGTGCGATCGCCGTGCAGGCTTCCAGTACGGCGACCGTCATGAAGAACAGGCCACCGGCTGCCGCGGCACCGATGCGTCCCGCGTGCACGGCCGACAACAGCACCCAGAGCATCGTCGGCAGCGTCAATGCGGTCGCCACGCCATGTGCCAGCGTCGCCAGCGCCAGCCGCTGCTTGCGCCGGAGTTCCCAGCGGGCGACGTCACGGCTGCGCGTATCCAGTGCTGCAAGCCATGCCATGGTGGCGTCCATCGCCGCCAGGTCCTGCTGGCCCTCGGTGCCTTCCTTCACGGCTGCGCGCAGGCGCATGCGCGCAGCCGCGCGTTGGTCTTCGAGTGCGGCCGCGCTGCGCACGGACAGCCAGGGCGCCAGCGCGGCGATCGATGCCAGCGCCGTCGCCAGCACCAGCCCTGCAGCCGGCAGGGCGGCGGTGGCCACCCCGGTTGCGATCAGGCACAGCGAGAGCACCGCGAGCAACGGGCCGACCGCCCGGACGAGCAGGCCGTCGACCGCATCGATATCTGCCATGAGCCGCGCCATCAGTTCGCCGATCCGATAGCGTCCGAGGCCCAGCGGCGCCAGCGGCAAGGCGCGGGCGAAGAACCAGCCGCGCAGGTCGCGCGCGATCCGCAGCGTCACATCGTGGCCCAGCAGTTTTTCGCCATAGCGCGACAGGATGCGCACGAAGGTCAGCGCTCGGATGCCGGCCGACGGCCCGAAGAAGTTGAAGCCGATCGCGGCGCTTCCGGCCAGCGCGGCTGCCGTGAGGAAATGCCCGGACAGCCCGAGCAGTGCGGTGCCTGCCAGCAGTGTCAGCAGCAGCAAGCCGATGGACAGGGCGATGCGCGGTCGGTGCGCCACCAGCACGCTGCGCAGCGTGTCCGCGTCCTTCTCCGGGCGTGCGGTCATGGTGTTCCCTCCTCCACCTGCAAGCGCCTGCCGCGGACATGCCATCTCCCGGTCATCGCGGCCTGGGCCGCCGCGCTGTGGGTGGCCATCACCACCGCGCGTCCGCGTGCGAACTGCGTGATCGCGCGCAGCACGCGGGCTTCGGTATCGGGATCAAGGAAGGCGGTGGGTTCGTCGAGCAGCAGCAGGTCGGGATCGTGCAGGAACACGCGCGCCAGGGCGACGCGCCTTGCCTCGCCGCCGGACAGCCCGAAGCCGCGTTCGCCGATCACCGTGTCCAGCCCGTCCGGCAGTCGTGCCGCGAAGCGCATGACCTGCGCCGCGCCGGCCGCCCGCTCCAGGTCGGCATCGCTGGCGTCCGGTCGCGCCATGCGCAGGTTGTCGCGCAGCGTGCCGGCGAACAGGAACGGACGTTGCGGTGCATAGCCGATGCGCAGGCCGGACGCACGCTGCAGGGTGCCCGCGTGCGCGGGAAGCCAGCCAGCCAAGGCTTCCAGCAGCGTGCTCTTGCCGTCACCGCTGGCGCCTGTCAGCGCGATGTGCTGGTCGCGCTGCAGGTGCAGCGTGATGTCGTGCAGCGCATCGTGCGTGGCGGCGGGATGGCGCAGTGCGGCGCCGTGCGCGCTGACCAGCAATCCGGGACGTGCTGGCACCGCTCCGCAAGTAGCGTGCAACGTTGGGCGTGCAGGGTCGTCCAGCAGCAGCGCGAGCTCATCCATCGCCGCCAGGGCGGCCGCACGGTCGTGGTAGTGCGTGGCCAGCCGCCGCAGCGGCGCGTAGAACTCCGGTGCCAGCAGCAGGCAGAACACCCCCACGCCCAGGCTCAGGGACGTATCGCGCAGGTCGAGCATGCCGAGGTAGGTCAGGCCCAGGTACAGCGCGATCATCGCCACGCTGAGCGAGGCGAAGAACTCCAGCACCGCCGACGAGAGGAAGGCGATGCGGAGTACGCGCAGGCTGCGCACGCGCAGTTCCTCGGCCGCGGCGCGGATGCCCGTGAGCTCGGTTTCTCCGCGCCCGTACAGGCGGATCAGTCCCAGCCCGCGCAGCCGATCTGCGAAATGCCCGCCCATCCGAGTGAGCGCCTGCAGCTGGCGCTGGCTCGCCGCCTGCGCGCCCCAGCCGACCAGCATCATGAAGACGGGCACCAACGGCATCGTCAGCAGCAACACCAGGCCAACGGCGCGGTCGACCACGAACACCGCCAGCAGGATCGCAAGTGGCACGGCCACAACCTCGGCGCGCAGCGGCACGAAACCGCCGAAGTACCCCTCCAGCGCATCGACGTGCGTGCCCATGCGTTCGGCCAGCGCGCCGCTCTGCTGCGAGCGCACCCACACCGGTCCGCGGGCGACCAGTCCGCGCGCGACGCGGGCGCGCAGGTCCACGCGGATGCGCTCGACGGCGTGGTCGGCCAGCCGCCGGCTGGTCCACCCCAGACCTGCGCGCAGCAGGAGTGTCGCCAACAGCGCGGCCAGCGGGGCCAGCAGCGTGACCGGAGCGGCGCCGTCCACGAGCGCGCGCTGCAGGCAAAGCGCGATCAGGGCGGCCTGCGGCAGCACGAGTACGCCGCCGGTGACGCCGCAGGCAGAAGCGGCGCGCAACGGGGTACGGGCGATCCCGCCGAGCGACGCCAGGCGTGCTTTTGCCGTCGCGCCCGCGGGCGCGTCCTTCATCCGTGCGCTCACGCCGGTAGTGGCTGGCAGCCAAGCGCGGCGAGCACGCCGTGCAGCGCGGGATGCCGCATCAGCCACGGCGAGGCGATCGTCAGCAGGCCGGCGAAAAGCACGAACGCGGCCGCCGCGCGCCGCACCGACGTGCGCTGCCAGTGGCGACCGAGGCGCGCGCCGGACCACGTCAGTGCGACCATCATCGGCAGCGTACCCAGCCCGAACAGCGCCATCGTCAGCGCGGCGTCGCGCGCGTTCGCCTGCAGCCAGGCCACTGTCAGCAGGCTGAGGCTCAGTCCGCACGGCAGCCAGCCCCACAGCGCACCCGCGGCGAGACGGCGCGGCAGCGTGTCCGCCGGCAGTACGCGCGCATGCAGCGGACGGAGCGCCTGCCACACCCTCGCACCCGGGCGCGCGAGGACATCCAGGCGACCGCGCCGGTCGAGCAGGCGCAGCGCCAGCACCACCAGCGCCAGTCCCACGCCGACGCGCATGGCGAGCACGGCGGTGTCGTGGCGCGCCAGCGACAGCAGGCCGCTGCCGAAAGCGCCGACCAGCGCACCGGCCAGCGTGTAGCCGCCGACGCGTCCGAGGTTGAGCTGCAATGCGCTGCGCCAGCCGGCGCGGGACGACGCCGCCGAAAAGCCGGTGGCGATGCCGCCGCACATGACCGCGCAGTGCGTGCTGCCCACCAGGCCCGCCAGCAGCGCGGCGAGCAGGACGGGAATGTCAGGGGCCATCGTCGCCTTCGCGGCGCGGTGGGGCGACAGGCGGGCGCGGCTGCGCCGGTCCGTCGTCGAGGATGTCGAGCGCGGGCGTGTCGAGATCGTCGAACTGTCCCTTGCGCACCGCCCAGGCGAATGCGGCGATCGCCAGGCCCAGCAGGACCAGGCTGATCGGCAACAGCATCAGCAGGATGTTCATGCCGCCGTCTCCGTGGAGGTGCGCGCCAGTCGCAACGCATTGAGGGTCACCGCCAGCGAGGATACCGCCATGCCGAGCGCGGCGATCCAGGGCGTCACCATGCCGGCCGCCGCCAACGGCACGGCGAGCAGGTTGTATCCGGCGGACCAGGCCAGGTTCTGCTTCACCAGGCGCCGCGACAGGCGCGCGATGCGCACGGCGTCGGCAATGCGCAGCAGCGACGGACCGGTGGCGACCAGGTCCGCGGCCTGCTGCGCCAGCGGTGCGCCTTCGCCCATCGCGATCGACACGTCGGCCCCGGCGAGCACGGGCGCATCGTTCAGGCCGTCGCCGACCATCGCGACGATGCGGCCCTCCGCCTGCAGCTGCCGCACGCGTGCCAGCTTGTCTTCCGGCGACTGGCGCGACTGCACCGAATCGATGCCGAGCGTGCGCGCCAGTCGCTGGACCGCATCGTCGCCGTCGCCGCTGGCGAGGTGGATGCGCATACCCTGCGCACGCAGGACCGCGATGGCGGCGGCCGCATCGTCGCGGGGCGTCTCCTGGAGGGTGAAACGGGCCACGCCGTGCTGGCCGTCGCCCAGCCACAGCGCACCGTCGTCGTTGCGCGCCGCGGCCCAGTCGGCGCGCCCGACGCGCCACCGGCGTCCCTCGACATCGCCCTCCACGCCCAGGCCGGCGTACGTCACGACGGACGCGGCCAGGTGGCGCACGTCGATGTCGGCGAAGGCGCTGGCGATCGGATGTCCGCTGTCCTTCTCCAGCGCCGCAACGACGCGCATGGCCGACGCAGCGTCCAGGTCGGTGTAGGCCTGCACGTCGACGCGCGCCGGGCGCCCGTCGCTGAGCGTGCCGGTCTTGTCGAACACCATGTCGGTGGCGCGCGCCAGCGTATCCAGCGCGTCGGGCCGCGTCGCCAGCACGCCGCAGCGCGCCAGTGCGCCATGCGCGGCCGCGAGCACCGCCGGCACCGACAGCGACAACGCGCACGGGCAGCTGATCACCAGCAGCGCCAGCGTCACTTCGAAGGCGCGTTCGGGCTGATACAGGCGCCAGCCGAAGTAGACCAGGACCGCCAGCGCCAGCAGGCCGACGACGAAGTGGCGGCCGATGCGATCCGCGAGCCGGGCCAGCGGCGGCCGATGTCCCTGCGCGCGATCCACCAGCGCCGCCAGTTGCGACAGGCGCGTCGCAGTGCCCGTGGCGGTGACACGCAGGCGCGCGGGTCGCTCGCGGCAGGTGGTGCCGGCGTAGACGGTCTCGCCGGCCTGACGGCGCACGGGGCGGGATTCGCCGGTCAACAGCGCTTCCTCGAAATCGGCTGCGCCGTCGAGCAGCGTGCCGTCGGCAGGCACGCCTTCGCCGGCCGACACGCAGACCACGTCGGCCACCCGCAGCGCCGATGGCGGAACCGATTCCCGCGTGCCGTCCCCACGCTCGCGGATCGCGAACACCGGTTGCGCCCGCGCCAGCGCATCGACCTGCGCGGTGGCCACGTTGCGCGCGCGTTGTTCCAGCATGCGTGCGGCCAGCAGCAGGAACACGAACATCACCGCTGCGTCGTACCAGACATGGGTGCCGCCACGGATCGTCTCCACCAGGCTGGCGAAGTAGGCCAGCAGGGTGGAACCGGCAATCAGCGTATCCATGCCGACGTGGCGCGCGCGCCATTCGCGCGCCATCCCGGCGAGGAACGGCCAGCCGCTGTAGAACACCACCGGCGTGCTGACCAGAAACGTCAGCCAGCGGAACAGGTCGCGCGTGGGCAGCGGCATGGTCGCGTTGACGTCCAGGTACAACGCTTCGGCCAGCATCATCGCCTGCAGCGAACCGAGGCCGGCCACGCCGAGCCGCAGCAGCCAGCGCCGGCGTTCGGACAGGCGCGCCTGTTCGCGCGCGTCGCCGGTGGCCAGGTAGGGCCGGTAGCCGAGCATCGCCAACCGGTGCAGCAGCGCGGAGAGCCTGGTGCGCGCCGGATCCCAGGTGATGCGGATCCGGCCGGTGACTGCGTTGGCGGTGGTGTCCAGCACGCCGGCCTCGCGGGCGAGTGCGCGATCGATCAGCCAGGCGCAGGCGGCGCAGCGCATGCCGTCGGTGAGCAGCACGATCTCGCGGCCACCGTCGACGGCGCGGCTGTGTTCGTCCAGCAACTCGCTGCGGTCCCAGCTCTCCAGGTCCAGCCGGTCGGCCTGCACGCGGTTGGCGTTCGCGCTGCGCAGGCGATAGTAACTGCCGAGATCCGCGTCCTGGATCCAGGCCGCTGCGGCGGCGCATCCGCCGCAGCAGAAGGCGTGGTCGCCCGCCGTGACCGGATGCCCGCTGGCGACCGGTTCGCCGCAGTGATGGCAGGACACCACGGGCGCGTCCATGACAGGGCTCAGCCGCCTCCGAGCGACGGTGCGAGCCTCGCGGCCTGCGTGTCCTTCTGCAGGCGGCCGCGGATGCGCCAGTGGGAGTTCTCGGGCGCGAGCTGCAGGTTCCAGTCGTGCCGCGTGTCTATCCGCGCCGGCGCCGTCCATCCGCGGGTCGTGCGCGCCAGCGGCAGGCGCAGGTCCTGCGCAGCGTCGGTGGGATGCGTCAGCACCAGCACGAGCGAGGCCTCGCGTGCGAAGTCGCCGGTCACGGCGGTCAGCGCCACGTGGTCCGGGCGGATCTGCACCAGAGCGCTCAGCTTGCGCTGCCGCGCGCGTTCGTCGGGCCCCAGGTCTGTGGTCTGGATTTGCGACACGCGCTGCACGTCGTCGATGACGGGATCGGCCCCGCCCGCGCGCACGGCGGTGATCACCAGCCAGATGCCGGCGACGACGGAGGCGAGCGGCAGGCCCCACACCAGCCACACCATCGGTTCTTTCCAGAACGGGCGCGAAGCGGGGGCGTCGGGTTTCGTGGTCATTGGATCGGTCCGAAGTAGCTGCTGTCCACGGTCTTCTCGGTGCCGGCATCGACGTCGCGGACGGTGAACGTCACGGCATGGCGGCCGCGCAGGCTGGCGGGAGCGGTGGCGGCGACGGGCAGCGACAGGACCTCCTCGGGCTCGGCACGCACCGCCAGCTCGCCGCCGCGCAGGCGGATGCCGGGCGAGGCCGACGACAGCATGACGACATAGCGATGCGATTGCTGGTCCTTGTTGACCAGTTTGAGGGTGTAGCTGTTCTCGACCTGGCCACCGGCGACTTCGCGATACAGCGCGTTGCGGTCGCGCAGGACTTCCGCGATCAGCACGTCGCGGTTGAACACGCCCCAGCCCCACGCCATCACCAGTGCCAGCAGGATGGCGCCATAGACGAAGATGCGCGGCCGCAGCACCTTCGACGGCTTGCCGTCGATGGCATTCTGGGTGGTATAGCGGATCAACCCTTTCGGGTAGCCCATCTTGTCCATCACGTCGTCGCAGGCGTCGATGCACGCACCGCAGGCGATGCACTCGTACTGCAGGCCGTTGCGGATATCGATGCCGGTCGGACACACCTGCACGCAGATCGTGCAGTCGATGCAGTCGCCCAGTTGTTCGGGGACGAACTTCGGCAGCGGCTCGATCACCGCGCCGGCACCGGCGAAGGTGATGGTGCCGTGCGCACCGAGGCGCTGGTCGGCGAGGCTGGGATGCGCGGCGGCGCGCATCACGTAGTCGTAGGCGGTGGTGTTCTGCAGCAGGCCGCGCGCGCGTTCCAGCACGCTGCCCAGGCCGCGCTTGCGCGGGCCGCGCGGTTCGCCGCGCATCGGGTCGTAGGCGATGATCAGGGTGTTGCGATCGAACATCGCGGCCTGGAAGCGCGCGTAGGGGCACATGTACTTGCAGACCTGCTCGCGCAGGAAGCCGGCGAAACCCCACGTGGCCAGCGCGTAGAAGAACACCCAGAAGGTTTCCCAGCCGCCCCAGGCGAACGGCCACAGGCGCGCGCCCAGGTCGGTGATGGGCGTGAAGAATCCGACGAAGGTGAATCCCGTCCACAGCGCGAACACGGCCCACAACACGTGCTTGCCGCCCTTGCGCAACAGCTTGTTCGCGCTCCAGGGCGCCGCATCCAGCTTCATGCGCGCGCTGCGGTCGCCTTCGGTCCAGCGTTCCATCCACAGGAACACTTCCGTCCACACCGTCTGCGGGCACGCGTAGCCGCACCACAGGCGGCCGGCGAGCGCGGTGAAGAAGAACAGCGCCATGGCCGCGATGATCAGCAGGACCGCCAGCAGCAGGAAATCCTGCGGCCAGAACACCAGCCCGAAGACGTAGAACTTGCGCGCGGGCAGGTCGAACAGCACCGCCTGGCGATCGTCCCACTTCAGCCACGGGAACACGTAGTACATGCCCAGCAGCCACCAGACGGCCGCCACGCGCAGGCGGTTGAGCGTGCCCGCCACGTCGCGCGGATACACCTTGCGTTCGCTGACGTAGAACGAGTTGCCCTGCGCATCGACCACATCCAGCGGGATGCGGCGCTTGCTGTCGGAGGCGGGGGAGGGAGGCGAGGCTGGCGTGGACATGGCAGTGTCTGTCTTGGCTGGCATCATGCTCGCGCCGCGCGGGCGCGCGAGGGAGCGACGGTTTGTCGCAGGCAGCGCTTGCTCAGTCCGGCGGCAGCGCGCGGTTGAAGCGACTCGCAGGGCGCAGCAGGATCCAGGTGAACAGACTGCTGGCGGCCGTGGCGAGCCAGAACATGAAGAAACCCAGCGTGTAGCCGAGTTCGCGGCTGATCGCCAGGTCGGGGAAGGTCATGTCGCGCAGCGTCAGCGGGTCGACGAAGGCGAAGAACACCATCGTCGCCACGCCGGCGGCGAAGAAGCTGGGCCAGAGCACCGCCCCGACGCGCTGCGCGAGCGGCCGGGGCGGGTGGTCGAGGCGGGGCTCGGTGAAATCGGTCATTTCGCGCCGGCTGCCGCCTGACCCTCCTTGTGCGAGAGCGACCAGACGTACGAGGCCACGAGACGCGCGCGGGTTTCGCCCAGCAGCTCACGGTGGGCGGGCATCACGCCATGGCGACCCTTGGTGATGGTGGTGCGCATGCTTTCCTTGCTGTTCCCGTACAGCCAGTAGTCGTCGGTCAGGTCGGGCGCGCCCAGTTCCTGGTTGCCCTTGCCGTCCACGCCGTGGCAGGCCACGCAGAGGCCATCGTACAGCGGCTTGCCCTGGGCGGCCATGAAGTTGTTGCTCATGCCTTCCTGCGGGTTGTTCAACACGTTGACGTAGGCGACGACGTAATCGACCGCGTTCTCGCCGCCCATGTTGGTCAGCGCGGTGCCCCATTCCGGCATCACGCCTTCGCGACCGTCCAGCACCGTCTGCAGCACGAGGTCCGGCGTGCCGCCCCAATGCCAGATGTTGTCGGTGAGGTTGGGATAGCCGATGGCGCCCTGGCCCGACGAGCCATGGCAGGTGGCGCAGGTGTTGTTGAAGATCGAGCGGCCCAGTGCCAGCGCCTTCGGATCCTGGGCGAGCTGGTCGATCGACTGTCCGGCGAAAGGCGCGAAGGTCGCTTCCAGCTTCTTGTCCTGCACCGCCTTCACTTCGTCGTGCTCGCCGGTGGACGACCACTTCGCGTAGCCGGGCACCACGCCCAGGCCGCCGTACCAGGCGATGTAGCCGATGCTGAAGACGATGGTGATGTAGAAGAGGTTGATCCACCACTTCGGCAGCGGCTTGTTGTACTCGGTGAGGTCGCCGTCCCACACGTGCGAGGTGTCTTCGGGTGCGGGGTCGCCGGGACGACGGCGTCCGGTCCACCACAGCAGCCACACGCAGCCCAGGATGTTCAGGACGACCAGCGCGACGATGAACCAGATCCAGCCTGCGCTCATGGGTTGTTCTCCCCTTCCTCACCCAGCGGCATGCGTGCCGCATTCTCGAAATCCGCCTTGCGGCGCGGGCTCCACGCCCACGCCCAGCCGGCGATGAACAGCACGATCAGTGCCCCTGTCACGATCCCCGAAACCATGGCTCAGCCTCCCCTCGGCGCGGCCTTGCCCAGCCCTTGCAGGTAGGCGACCACGGCGTCCAGTTCTGTGCGGCCTTCGACATCGGAGGCGGCGTTGTTGATCTCTTCGTCCGTGTACGGGTCGCCGATGCGCTGCAGCGTCTTCATGCGCTGGGCCACCTCGGCGCCGTCGACCTTGGCGTTTTCCAGCCAGGGGAAGGACGGCATGTTCGATTCCGGCACCACGTCGCGCGGGTTCAGCAGGTGCACGCGGTGCCAGTCGTCGGAGTAGCGACCGCCGACGCGGGCCAGGTCCGGTCCGGTGCGCTTGCTGCCCCATTGGAACGGGCGGTCGTAGACCGATTCGCCGGCCAGCGAATAGTGGCCGTAGCGCTCGGATTCGAAACGCAGCGTGCGGACCATCTGCGAGTGGCAGTTGTAGCAGCCCTCGCGGATGTAGATGTCGCGGCCCGCCAGTTGCAGCGCCGGGTAGGGCTTCACGCCTTCCAGCGGTTTGATCGCCTCGGCCTGGAACATCAGCGGGACGATTTCGGCCAGGCCGCCGAAGGACACCGCCACCGCGATCAGCACCGCCATCAGGCCGACGTTCTTCTCGACTTTCTCGTGCGAATTTCCGTTACTCATGTCGTCGGCTCCTCAGGCGCGCGCTTGGCTGGCATCGGGCTGCAGGATCGGCTGCGGCGCGACGGACTTGGCTGCCTGGAAGGTCTTCCAGGTATTCCAGGCCATCAGCAACATGCCGGTGAACACCAGCAGGCCGCCGCCCAGGCGGACCAGGTAGTAGGGGTAGGTGGCGTTCAACGCTTCGACGAAGCTGTAGGTCAGCGTGCCGTCGGCGTTGGTGGCGCGCCACATCAGGCCCTGCATGACGCCGGCGATCCACATCGACGCGATGTAGAACACCACGCCCAGCGTGTGCAGCCAGAAGTGCGTGTCGATGGCCTTGACCGAATGCATCTGCTCGCGGCCCAGCAGCTTGGGCAGCATCGCATAGACCGAGCCGATGGTGATCATCGCCACCCAGCCCAGGGCGCCGGCGTGCACGTGACCGATCGTCCAGTCGGTGTAGTGGCTCAGCGAGTTGACCGTCTTGATCGACATCATCGGACCTTCGAAGGTCGACATCATGTAGAACGACAGCGAGACGATCAGGAACTTCAGGATCGGATCCGTGCGCAGCTTGTGCCACACGCCGGAGAGCGTCAGCACGCCATTGATGGCGCCGCCCCAGCTGGGGGCCAGCAGGATCAGCGAGAACACCATGCCCAGGCTCTGCGCCCAGTCCGGCAGCGCCGTGTAATGCAGGTGGTGCGGGCCGGCCCACATGTAGATGGCGATCAGCGCCCAGAAGTGCACGATCGACAAGCGGTAGGAGTAGACCGGGCGTCCGGCCTGCTTCGGCACGAAGTAGTACATCATCCCGAGGAAGCCGGCGGTCAGGAAGAAGCCCACCGCGTTGTGGCCGTACCACCACTGCACCATCGCGTCGACGGCGCCGCTGTAGATCGGGTAGGAGTGCAGCAGGCCGCTGGGCAGGGCCAGGCTGTTGACGATATGCAGCAGCGCCACGGCGATGATGTAGGCGCCGAAGAACCAGTTCGCCACGTAGATGTGCTTCACCGCGCGCTTGGCGATGGTGCCGAAGAACAGCACGGCATAGGACACCCAGACCACCGCGATCAGCACGTCGATCGGCCAGATCAGCTCGGCGTATTCCTTGCCCTGGGTCAGGCCCAGCGGCAGCGACACCGCCGCGGCCACGATGACCAGCTGCCAGCCCCAGAACACGAACGCCGCCAGCTTGTCCGAGATCAGCCGCACGTGGCTGGTCCGCTGCACCACGTGCAGGCTGGTGGCGAACAGGGCGCAGCCGCCGAACGCGAAGATCACCGCGTTGGTATGCAGCGGACGCAGCCGGCCGTAGCTCAGCCACGGCAGGTCGAAATTCAGCGCCGGCCAATACAGCTGCGCGGCGATCAGCACCCCCACCAGCATCCCCACGATGCCCCAGACCACGGTCATCACCGTGAACTGGCGCACCACCTTGTCGTTATAAGTCCCCTGGACGCCTTGCATGCGGCCTCTCCTATTCTGGTACGGTGGATTTTCGGGTCCGGCCAGCCGGGCCGCATTGATCAGGATCAACCCCCCCCCCCCCCCGCCGGCCGGTGGCCGCGGGGCGCGCAGGATGCCGCAGGGCAGGGCGAAGGGGGGTGCGACAGATGGTCGCCCCCGTCCATGACAGTGGGAGGGCTAGAATCCCCGCCAGACAACCGGGAGCCGCATCCCCATGCCGGACATGACCGTCGTCGAACTGTCCCGTCTGCAATTCGCGCTGACGGCAATGTATCACTTCCTGTTCGTGCCGCTGACCCTGGGGCTGTCCTTCATGATCGCAATCATGGAGAGCGTCTACGTCATGACGGGGCGCGACATCTGGCGGCGCATGACCCTGTTCTGGGGCACGCTGTTCGGCGTCAATTTCGCGATGGGCGTGGCCACCGGCATCGTGATGGAGTTCCAGTTCGGCATGAACTGGTCGTACTACAGCCATTACGTAGGCGACATCTTCGGCGCGCCGCTGGCCATCGAAGGCTTGATGGCATTCTTCCTGGAAGCGACCTTCATCGGCCTGTTCTTCTTCGGCTGGGACAAGCTGAGCAAGGTGCAACACCTGGTGGTCACTTGGCTGGTCGCACTTGGGTCGAACTTCTCGGCGTTGTGGATCCTGGTGGCCAACGGCTGGATGCAGAATCCGGTCGGTGCGGTCTTCAACCCCGAGACCATGCGCATGGAGATCACCGACTTCATGGCGGTGATCTTCAACCCGGTGGCGCAGGCCAAGTTCGTCCATACCGTGTCGGCCGGTTATGTCACCGGCGCCATGTTCGTGATGGCGATCAGCGCGTTCTACCTGCTGCGCGGCCGCAACGCCGACTTCGCCAAGCGCTCGATGGCGGTCGCCGCCAGCTTCGGCCTGGCGGCGGCGCTGTCGGTCGTCGTGCTGGGCGATGAGAGCGGTTACGCCACCAGCGAGCACCAGAAGATGAAGCTCGCCGCCATCGAGGCGATGTGGGAGACCGAACCCGCGCCGGCCGGCTTCAATGCCTTCGCGATCCCCGACCAGAAGAACCAGACCAACCACTACGCCTTGCATATCCCCTACGTCATGGGGCTGATCGGCACGCGTTCGTTCAATACCGAGATGCCGGGCATCCTCGAACTGGTGGAGCGCGCCGAGGGCCGCATCCGCAATGGATTGATGGGCTACGAGGCGCTGCAGAAGCTGCGCGCCAACCGCAACGACGGCACCGCGCGTTACATCTTCGAGGCGCACTGGCGCGACATCGGCCACGCGCTGCTGCTCAAGCGCTACCGCGAGGACATCGGCAACGCGACCGAAGAGGAGATCGCGCAGGCCGCGCACGACACCATCCCGCACGTCGCGCCGCTGTTCTGGAGTTTCCGCCTGATGGCCGGGCTGGGCTTCTACTTCATCGCGTTCTTCGCGGTTGCGTTCTACCTGGCCAGCAGGCAACGACTGGATCGGTACCGCTGGTTCCTCAAGGTGGCGTTCTGGAGCCTGCCGCTGCCGTGGCTGGCGATCGAGGCCGGGTGGCTGATCGCCGAATACGGCCGCCAGCCCTGGATCATCGATGGCGTGCTGCCGACCTTCCTGGCCGCGTCGGGGCTGAAGCTGCACCAGATCATCATCACGCTCAGCGGCTTCGTGCTGATCTACACGGTGCTGGCCGTCATCGAGGTCTGGCTGATGCGCAAGCTGATCCTGAAGGGACCCGAGCACCTGTCCGCGCCAGCATCGGACGCCCCCGCGCCACAACCGGCCCTCGCGGGCTGACGGGAGACGACGCATGGACACCATTCCCCTCGACTACGCGACGCTGCGCCTGATCTGGTGGCTGCTGCTGGGCATCCTTCTGATCGGCTTCGCGGTGATGGACGGCTTCGACCTCGGCGTGGCCACGCTGCTGCCCGCGGTGGCGCGCACCGACGAGGAGCGCCGCATCGTGCTCAACGTCATCGGCCCGGTATGGGAGGGCAACCAGGTCTGGTTGATCCTCGGCGGCGGTGCGATCTTCGCGGCGTTCCCGCCGCTGTATGCCGTGAGTTTCTCCGGTTTCTACATCGCGATGTTCCTGATCCTGTTCGCGCTGATCCTGCGGCCGGTCGGGTTCAAGTTCCGCAGCAAGGTGCCTGATCCGCGCTGGCGCGCCGCGTGGGACTGGGCGCTGTTCGTCAGCGGGCTGGTGCCGGCGCTGGTGTTCGGCGTGGCGATGGGCAACGTGCTGCTCGGCGTGCCCTTCCATTTCGATGATACCTTGCGGGTGTACTACGAAGGCGGACTGTTCGGGCTGCTGACGCCGTTCGCGCTGTTGTGCGGCCTGGTCAGCGTGGCGATGCTGGTGATGCATGGCGCCGGCATGCTGGCGATGAAGACCTCCGGCGCCATCGCCGAGCGCGCGCGGCGCTACGGCAGCATCGCCGGGGTGGCGACGGCGGTGCTGTTCGTGATCGGCGGCCTCTGGGTTGCGCGCATCGATGGGTACGCGCTGCAGGTCGCGATGGATACCGCCGGCCCGTCGAACCCGCTCGCCAAGATCGCCGTGGCGCAGCCCGGTGCATGGATGGACAACTACGCGCGCTGGCCGATCACCTGGCTGTTGCCGCTGCTGGGTGTGGCGGGCGCGCTGCTGAGCGCCGTGTTGTTGCGCATCGGGCGTGCGGGGCTGGCGTTCCTGGCATCGTCGATCAGCATCGTCGGCATCATCCTGACCGAAGGCGTGGCGACGTTCCCGTTCCTGCTGCCGTCGTCCACGCAGGCCGGCTCCAGCCTGACCCTGTGGGATGCGTCGTCCAGCCACATGACGCTGTTCATCATGCTGCTGGCGACGGCGTTCTTCCTGCCCATCATCCTGCTCTATACCGCCTGGGTCTTCCGCGTGCTGCGCGGCAAGGTCGACCAGGACGGGATGGGGCGCAACCCCAACGCATACTGAGGAGGCTTCCGCATGTGGTATTTCAGCTGGATCCTGGGCGCCGGCCTGGCGGCGAGCTTCGCCATCCTCAATGGCATGTGGTACGAGATGCGCGAGAACGACCGCGAGGCGAGCGCACGCGATTCCTGATCGCCCCGTTATCTTCGACACAAAAAAAGCCCCGGCTCGCACCGGGGCTTTTCGTTGCCGCATTCCGGCGCGTGCTGCGTCAGAACTCCTGCGAGAAGCGCAGGCCGATCGTGCGGGGCTGCGAGACGACCGTGTAGACCTGGCCGTTCGGATACTCCGGCACCACGCCCGCGGCACCGCAAACGGCTTCGGCGCACTGGGTGAAGCGGCTCAGCTCGCCACGCTCGTCGAACAGGTTGTTGACGTACACGTCCACCTTCCAGTTGTTGCGGCGGAAGCCGGCCGACACGTCGACCGTGGTGTACGCATCCAGGTCGCCGAGGATCTCGCGTTCGGCCAGGCGCAGGTCGGACTTGCGATCACCCACGTGCACCACCGCACCCTGCAGGAAGGCCTCGCCACCCGCCATGTCGAACGTGTAGCGCGCGGTCAGGTTGCCCTTGACCTTCGGCGTGACCGGCAGCTGCGTGCCCTCCGGTGCCTCGGGGTCCGCGCACTCCGTGACCGGGTTGCCGTCGTCGTCGGTGAAGCCGCAGTAGTTCTCGGTCAGCTCCGCGTCGTAGAACGCGGCGCCGGCCGTCAGCTGCAGGTTGTAGGTCGCCGCGAACGCCAGCGAGAACTCGGCGCCGTTGATGCGCGCCTGGTTGGCGTTCTTGATCTCGGTCAGGCCGTTGGCGCCGAGGATGGAGAACTGGAAGTCCTCCCAGTCCTGGCGGAACACCGAACCGTTGAACGAGAGGCGGTTTTCCAGCCAGGTGGTCTTCCAGCCGAACTCGTAGTTGGTCAGGTAATCCGACAGGTAGGGCGGCAGCGTGCCGCGGCGGTTGATGCCGCCGGGGCGGAAGCCTTCCGACCATGTGCCGTAGATCATCTTGTTCGGGTCGATCCGCCAGGTCAGGTTGAAGCGGCCGATGTGGCCGTTCTCCTTCACCCGCTTGTCGAAGAAGCTGCAGGGCGCACCGTTGAAGGTCGGCGCGCCGTCCGGGCAAGCCGCCTCGCCGTAGCTCGACACCCAGCCCCAGTCGGCGAAGCCGAAGAAGCCCTTCAGGCTGTTGTCGACCTCGAACCAGCGTGCGCCGGCGGTGGCGGTCAGGTCTTCGGTGATGTCGAAGCTCAGCTCGCCGAACACCGCCTTGTCCTTGTCCTGGCGCAGCTGCTTGGTCAGCCAGATGGTGTCCGGCCAGCCCGTGACCGACTGCACCGGCGACAGGCCATCGATCTTGTAGCGCTGCTCGATGTCGTGTTCCTGGTCCTGCATGAACACGCCGGCGACGAAGCGGAAGCGGTTCTCGGTCGGCGAGGCGATGCGCAACTCGTGGCTGGTCTTCTTGTAGCCGTCCACGCCCTGGATGTACTGCGACGGATTGACCAGCGAGCCGGGCGCGCAGGTGAACGTATCGGGATCGAAATCGGAACAGGTGTACGCACCGTACGCTGCCAGCGTGTCGTACCAGAACGCGTAGTCGTTGTAGTCCTGCTCCACGTCGACGTCGCGATCCAGGCGTGCGAACGCGTAGGTCAGGTCGAAGTTGCCGATCTTGCCTTCCACCGTCAGTGCGGCCTGCCACCAGCGGTCGTCGGAACTCTCCGGATAGAAGTGGGTCAGCGCCAGGTCGCCCACCTGCGGGTCGACCGCGAAGCCGCCCTTGGACTTCTGCTGCTGGCCCATGATCGTCGGGGTGATCGACCACGTGTCGTTGAGGTCCACCTTCAACGCGAGGCGCGCGCCGGTGGTGTCGACCTCGTTGTAGTCCTTCTTCGCGCGGTCGGCGTTGTCGATGGTGCCGTTGCCGCCGGAGTCGGCGTCCCACGAGGGGAAGGTACGCGTGCCATACACGTTGTCGATGTAGCCGGCGTCGTGCTTGTTCCACGCGACCAGGCGGATCGCCGCGCGATCGCTCATCGGCAGGTTGAGGAAGCCCTCGGCGACGTGGCCGATGCCGCCGTTGCTGACGCTGTTCACTTCCAGCCCGTAACCGGCGGCGAAACCGGTGGGGTCGGGCTTGTTGGTGATGATGCGCAGCGTGCCCGCCTGCGAACTGGCGCCGTACAGCGTGCCCTGCGGACCGGCCAGCGACTCGACGCGGTCGATGTCGTAGATGTGGATGTCCAGCGGGCCCTGGATGGTGGTGACCGGCTGTTCGTCCAGGTACACGCCCACGCTGGGCAGCGAACCGGAGTGGTTGCCGTCGCCGCCGCTGGCGACGCCGCGCATGTAGATCTGCGCGAAGCCCGGACCGGCCGACTGGTACGACACGCTGGGCAGGTACTTCACGTAGTCATCGAAATCGGTGACGTTGAGGTTCTTCAGCTGCTCCGTGCCCAGCACCTGGATGCTGATCGGCACTTCCTGCAGGTTCTCCACGCGCTTCTGCGCGGTCACCGTGATGGTGTCCAGCGTGGCCGCGGCGCGCTCGCCCTCGGCGGGCGGCGTGGCGGGTGCGTCCTGGGCCATCGCCGTGGCACCGAACGCGAGGTAGATCGCGGCGGTCAACGGGAACCTCGCCAGGGTCGACGGATCGCGCCGCCCCGGTTTTCTTCTGCTGCGGGTACTCATCCAGCTCACCTCTCTCCAGTGATGACGGTCAATCGGGGATGGAACTGCCCTCCGTGGAATCCGGAACCGCCGGATAGGCGCCCAACACAGGCCCCAAGGCGTTCTTCAACGGCTCCAGCCACGGTTCGTAATGCCGCCAGTGATCCACGCCTTCGCGGTAGATCGGCTGGCGGACCTGTTCGGAACTGGCGGTCCTGACGGGCCGCGCGTTCTCGAAAAAGCGCAGGCAGCCGTCCTCGAACGGCAGCCCGCAGTAGTCCAGCAGGCGGCGCACCTCGGCCTCGGTGTCGTCCACCAGCTGTTCGTAGATCACCCGGTGCACGCGGCCGGGCAGGACGGTGTCGTAGTGCGCCATCAGGGCCACGTAGTCGCGGTAGTAGCGACCGATGTCCTCCAGCGCATAGCTGAAGCCCTGGCCGCGCGCGAAATGCTGCTTGTAGCCGGAGAAGCAGCAGGCCAGCGGATGCCGGCGTGCGTCGATGATCTTCGCGTTCGGCAGCATCAGGTGGATCAGGCCGGTATGGGCGAAGTTGTTCGGCATCTTGTCGATGAAGAACGGACGGCTCGATTTCCGGTGGATGCGGGTCGCGTCGAGGTAGCGCTGGCCCAGCGCCCGCAATGCGTCGCCGTCGAGCGTCGCCAGCAGGTCGTGGTACGTGTCCGCACCGCCTGCCCGCGCCTGCTCGCGCAGGTCGCGGGTGATGGAGGTGATGTCGGGCAGTTCCATCGTGCCTTCCACGGCCGAATGGCTGGACAGGATCTGTTCGAGCAGCGTCGAGCCCGCACGCGGCATGCCGACGATGAAGACCGGGTCGGGCGCGGTGCAGCCCTGGCCTGCCCGCGCGGCGAAAAAGGCGGTCGTGTGCGACGCTTTCAGCCGCGCGACCCGTGCCTGCGTGTCGTCGGCGTCGTAGTCCAGCTGCGTGCGGCGAAGCGCGTTGCCGTCGCGGTAGTGCACGAACGATGCGGCATGCTCGCCGGCATCCTCCAGGGCCTTGCCCAATGCGAAGTCCAGGTGCAGCCGGTCGTCGTCGCCCAGGTCGGTGCGCGCGTGCTGCGCACGCATCGCGGCCAGGTCTTCGCCGCTGAAGCGGAAGGTCTTCAGGTTGGCCAGGCTCCACCACACCTCGCCGGCACCCGGTTCCAGCGCCAACGCCTGTCGATACGCCTCGATCGCGCGTGCCGTGTGGCCGGCCGTCTTCAGCGCGTGGCCGTAGCTCATCCAGATCCTGGCCTGGTCCGGGTAGGACGCCAGCACGCGCTCGTACAGCGCAAGCGCGGGTTCGTAGTCGCCCACGCGGCACAGGACCACCGCCTTGAGGTTGAGGTGCGCGGGGTTGTCGGGGTCGTGCGCCAGCAGCGCATCGATGGCCTGCAGCGCCTCCTGCGTACGGTTGGCACGATGCAGCACCAGCGCATGGTTCTGCCGCGCGGCATGGAAGTCGGGCGCGAGCTCCAGGCATCGCGCGAGCAAAGCTTCGGCATCTTCGATACGCCCGACGCGCGCGGCGACTTCGGCCAGCATGCGGATCGCGGCGACGTCGGTGGGCGTGCGCTTCAGGCGCGCGCGCAACAGCGCCTCGGCCTCGGGAATGCGGTTGTCGGCGAGCGCGGCGGCGGCCTGCATCAGGTCGGGGTCGCGCGTGGAGTGGCGCGTGTGCTGCAGGTAGGCCCCGGCCGCACCCTCGGTGTCGCCCATCGCGGCAAGGTGGTCGCCAAGCTCGCGCCAGGCCTGCGGCAAGTCGGGCTTCAACGCCAGCGCGCGTCGCAGTGCGGGAACGGCTTCGCCACCGCGTCCGGCACGGCCCAGCGCCAGGCCGTGTTCTAGATGGGCCAGCGGCCACTGCGGGTGTTCGCGGACCAGCGGTTCCAGCACGTCGAACGCGTGGCTCCACTGGCCGCGCACCCGGTGCGAGGCGGCGAGCACCAGCAGCGCCATCGGGTGGCGCCCGACCACGCGGATGATCTCGTCGGCCTGCTGGGCGGCCATCGCGGGGTCGGTGGCCAGCAGGCGGCGCGCGTGGTCCAGCGCGGTCTGCAGCGTGCCGCTCGGGCTGGCGACCGCGTTCATGCACCGTCTCCGTGCAGCAGGACGGTGAAGCGTGCGCAGTCGGCCATCGGTCGAGCCAATCGGGTATCCCGGTGTGGTGGCGTATCCCTCGCCTCCAATCTATAGGCGAACTGGGGGCGCTGGATAGAGCGGGAAGCCGCCGTGACGCACGCTTTTTTGCTTCGCAAAAAGTAATCCGACTTTCACCCTTCCCGTCCGCACCGTGAGGGTGCGAGCGTTGCGGAGGGAGGTACATGATGGTGCGGCAAGGGGCTGTGCCGGACCCCCGTACACCGCTTAGGCTTGGCGCATGCCCGGCGGCTGCATGGTCGGGCGCCACCTCCCGACGGGAACGCCATGCCGGATACCGCCCCTCCCTTGTCGCTCGACCGTGCCCGGGCGCTGCCCGCCCGCTACTACGCCGGAGAGGCGATGCTGGCGATGGAGCAGGCCGCCGTGTTCCAACGCAGCTGGCAACTGGTCGCCCACCAGGGGCAGCTCGCCGAGCCGGGCGACCACGTGGTGGAGCGGATCGGCGATGTACCGGTGCTGGTGGTGCGCGGGCAGGATGGCGTGCTGCGCGCTTTCCCCAATGTGTGCCGGCATCGCGCCGGCCCGCTGGCGCTGTGCAACGGCAAGGGCGCACGCGCGCTGCACTGCAAGTACCACGGCTGGACGTACACGCTGGAAGGCCAGCTGCGCAGCGCGCCCGAAATGCAGGGCGCCGCGGATTTCGACGTCAAGGACATCCACCTGCCGCCGCTGCGCGTGCACGCCTGGCAGGGGCTGGTGTTCGTCGCGCTGCACGAGGACGTGCCGCCGTTCGAAGAGGTCTACGCCGGCATCGCCGGGCGCATCACACCGATCGACCTGGCTGCGATGCAGTTCCACCGCCGCGACAGCTACGACATCGCGTGCAACTGGAAGGTCTACGTGGACAACTTCCTCGAGGGCTACCACCTGCCGCACGTGCATCCTGGGCTGTCGAAGGTGCTCGACTACCGCGCCTACGACACCGAACTGTTCCCCTGGCATTCGCTGCAGCATTCTCCGCTGCGCAACAGCGGCGACATCTATGGCGATGGCGACGCGTTCTACTACTTCGTCTACCCGAACGTGATGCTCAACATCATGCCGGGGCGACTGCAGACCAATCGCATCCTGCCACTCGGGCCGGACCGCTGCCGCGTGGAGTTCGATTACTACTACGCGCAGGACGATGCCGCGCTGGCGCGCATCGCCAACGACCAGGCCTTCAGCGACGAAGTTCAGGACGAGGACATCCGCATCTGCGAAGCGGTACAGCAGGGCCTGGCGTCGGGCTTCTACGAGGCGGGCCGGTTGTGCCCCAAGCGCGAGAGCGGCGTGTGGCATTTCCACAATCTGTTGAGGGCGGCGTATGGCGATGCGTGACCGGTTACTGCCCGCACTCCTGTTCTCGCTTGCCTTCATCGCCTCGCCCGCTGGCGCGCAGGACCTGCTGATCCAGGCCGGCCGCGTGCTCGACGTTGAAACGGGCCGGATGCTCGAGGGGCACGACATACTGGTGCGCGACGGACGCATCGTGTCGATCGCGCCGCCCACGAAAGGCGTGGATCCCCGCGTTCGGGTCCTCGACTGGTCCGCGCTGACCGTCGTGCCCGGCCTGATGGACATGCACACGCACCTGGCCGACGAAGGGCCCTATGGCGATCCCGCGACACCGCTGAGGAGCAATGCCGCGCGCGATGCCTTCATCGGCGCGCGCAATGCGCGGGCGACCCTGCAGGCCGGCTTCACCACGGTGCGGGATGTCGGGGTCTATCGCGGTTTCGCCGACGTGCAATTGCGCGATGCGATCAACGCCGGCCTCGTGCCCGGGCCGCGCATGTTCGTTGCCGGCACCTACGTCACGGTCACCGGGGGCGGCGGCGAGATCACCGGATTGCCTGCGGGGACGGAGCTGCCGGCGATCTTCCGCCGTGGCGTCGCGGACAGCGAAGCGGAGGTGCGCCAACGGGTGAACGAGATCCTCGACGCGGGCGCCGACTTCATCAAGTTGATCGCCACGAGCGCCGTGCTTGCCGACGGCACCGAGCCGGGACAATCCGAGTACACCGAGGCCGAGATCCGCGCAGCGGTGGAAGAGGCCGGGCGTCGCGGCAGTTTCGTCGCGGCCCACGCACACGGTGCGGAAGGCATCAAGCGCGCCGTACGTGCCGGCGTGCGGTCGATCGAGCATGGCTCGCTGATGGACGACGAGGCCATCGCACTGATGAAGCAGGACGGCACCTTCCTGGTCGCCGACATCTACAACGGCGACTACATCGATACGGTGGGCCGGCGCGACGGCTGGTCCGCGGAAATCCTGCGCAAGAACCTGGACACGACCGAGGCGCAGCGCGAGGGCTTCCGCAAGGCTGTCGCCGCGGGCGTCAACATCGCCTACGGCACGGACAGCGGCGTGTATCCGCATGGCGACAATGCGCACCAGTTCGCCTATATGGTCCGCTACGGCATGACCCCGCTGCAGGCCATCCGCGCGGCGACGCTGGAGTCGGCGCGGCTGCTGCGCAAGGAAAAGGAACTGGGCTCGATCACGCCGGGCAAGCTTGCCGATCTCGTCGCCCTGGCCTGCGATCCGCTGGCCGACATCGCCTGCCTGCAGCAGGTGCGCGGCGTGGTGAAGGGTGGCGTGCCGGTGGCGCGGGACTAACCGCCCATGCCGTCACACGACCGCAGGAAGATCGGCTTCTGGACGTGCACCGCGCTGGTGGTGGGCAACACCATCGGCATGGGCATCTTCGTGCTGCCCGCCTCGCTGGCACCGTTCGGCTACAACGCGCTGCTGGGCTGGGGCATCACGGTGCTGGGTTGCCTCGCGCTGGCGCGCGTGTTCGCAAGGCTGGCGCGCCTGCTGCCGGGCGCGGACGGACCTTACGGTTACGTGCGGCACACGCTGGGCGATCTGCCGGCGTATGCGGTGCTGTGGTCGTACTGGGTATCGAACTGGATCACCCTCGCGGCCCTGGTCACGGGCGTGGCGGGCTATGCCGCCGCGATCTTCCCGCCGCTGGCGCGGGTGCAGCCGGCCGTGGTGTGCCTGGGCGTGCTGTGGCTGTTCGTGGGCATCAACCTGTTGGGCGTGCGCAGTGGCGGCCGCGTGCAGGTGGTGACCACGGTGATGAAGCTGGTGCCGATGCTGGCCGTCGCGGTGCTCGGCGCATGGACCCTGCTCGAATCCCCCGCGTCGTTCGGCGCGCATCCGCCGGCCAAACCGACCAGCCTCGGCGATGCGATGGCGGCGTCGACGCTGGCATTGTTCGCGATGCTGGGCATCGAATCGGCGACGATTCCCGCCGCGAAGGTAGAGGACCCCGGGCGCACCATCCCGCGCGCGACGATGACCGGCACCGGCATCACCGCGGCGATCTATCTCGTGGTGTCCGCCGTGCCGTTGCTGCTGCTGCCGCATGCCGAACTCGCGCAGTCGAGCGCACCGTTCGCGCTGGTGATGGAGCGTTTCGCCGGCGAGGGAACCGGGCGGTGGATCGCGTTGTTCGTCGTCGTCAGCGGCCTGGGCGCCTTGAACGGCTGGACGCTGTTGAGCGGCGAGATGATGCGCACGATGGCCGACAACGGCACGATGCCGAAGGTATTCGCGCGGACCAATCGCTTCGGCGCGCCCATCGGCGCCCTGGTGCTGACAGCCCTGCTCGCGAGCGCGATGGTGCTGATGAACTACAGCGAATCCGCGGTGGCGGGCTTCACCTTCCTCAGCACCGTGGTGACGGCGGCCAACCTGCCGCTGTACCTGGGGTGCTCGCTTGCATTGGGCGTGCTCTGGTGGCGTGGCCAGCGCGATGCGGGACGCGACCTGCTGGTCGCTGCCATCATCGGCGCGGCGTACACCGTGTTTGCCTTCATCGGCATGGGCGCGCAGCCCTTCTGGCTGGCGCTGGCGTTGATGATCGCCGGCCTGCCGCTGTACTTCTTCCTGCGCCGTCGCCCAGGCAACGCGGTGCCGCATGCGTGATCCGCGCTACGACATCCTGTTCGAGCCGGTGCGCATCGGCCCGGTGACGACCAGGAACCGTTTCTTCCAGGTGCCGCACTGCAACGGCATGGGCCATGCCATGCCGCTGGCGCACGCGGCCATGCGCGAAGTGAAGGCCGAGGGCGGCTGGAGCGTGATCTCGACGGAAGAGTGCGAGATCCATCCCAGCAGCGATCTCACGCCTTACGTCGAAGCACGTCTGTGGGACGACCGCGACATTCCCGCGCTCGCGCTGATGTGCGACAAGGTGCATGCGCACGGCGCGCTGGCCGCGCTGGAGCTGTCGCACAACGGACCGACCGCCTCCAACCTGTACTCGCGCGAAGTGCTGCTGGCGCCGTCGCACCAGCCCTCCAAGTACGGCTATCCCTCGCAGGCCCGCGCGATGGACCTGCACGACATCGCCGAGTACCGTCGCTGGCACCGCGAGGCGGCGGTGCGCGGCATGAAGGCGGGCATGGACATCATCTATGTCTACGCCGCGCACGACCTGTCGCTGCCGATGCATTTCCTGCAGCGTCGCCGCAACCAGCGCACCGATGCCTATGGCGGCTCGCTGGAGAACCGCATCCGCCTGCTGCGCGAAGTTTTGCAGGACACGCGCGAGGCGGTCGGACATCGCTGCGCCGTCGCGCTGCGCTTTGCTAGCGAGGAGCTGCTGGGGCCGGGCGGTGTGGAACTGGCCGAGGCGCAGGACATCGTCGGAATGCTGGCCGAGCTTCCCGACCTGTGGGACGTCAATGTAGCGGCCTGGTACAACGATTCGGTGCCCTCGCGCTTCGCCCGCGAAGGCGCGCAGGAACCCTTCATCGATTTCGTCCGCAAGGCAACGACCAAGCCGGTGGTCGGCGTGGGCCGTTTCACGTCGCCCGACACGATGGTCTCGCAGATACGGCGGGGCGTGATCGACCTGATCGGCGCCGCGCGGCCCTCGATCGCCGACCCGTACCTGCCGCGCAAGATCGAAGAAGGCCGCGTCGACGACATCCGCGAATGCATCGGCTGCAACATCTGCGTCTCCGGCGACATGACGATCTCGCCGATCCGCTGCACGCAGAACCCCAGCATGGGCGAGGAATGGCGCAAGGGCTGGCATCCGGAACGGATCGCGCCGAAGGCGAGCGAAGCGCGCGTGCTGGTGGTCGGCGGCGGGCCTGCCGGCCTGGAAGCCGCCCGTGCGCTGGGCCAGCGCGGCTACGAGGTGCACCTGGCCGACGCGCGGCGCGAACTGGGCGGGCGGGTCACGCGCGAGGCGCGCCTGCCGGGGCTGGCCGAATGGGCGCGCGTGCGCGACTGGCGGCTCGGGCAGATCGGCAAGCTGGCGAACGTCAGCACCTACCTCGACTCCGCGCTGACGGACCAGGATGTGCTCGACTTCGGTGCAGACCACGTCGTCATCGCCACGGGGTGCCACTGGCGGCGTGACGGATTCGGGCGCAGCCACGGGCTGGGCATCGCCGACTTCGCCGACAACGCGCGTGTCTTCACGCCGGACGACCTGATGGACGGACGCTGGCCCGAGGGCCGCGTGGTGGTGTACGACGACGACTACTTCTACACCGCCAGCGTCGTCGCCGAGGCGCTGCGCCTGCGCGGTTGCGAAGTCACGTACCTCACCCCGGACGACACCATCGCCTCGTGGAGCGCGAACACGCTGGACTACCGCCACATCCAGTGGCGCATGGCCGAGCTGGGCGTCGTGCAGTGCGTATCGCACCTGGTCACCGGCTATACGGGAACCACGCTTGCGCTGGAGCACGCATGGAGCGGCGCGGCCTCTTCGCTCGACTGCGACGCGGTCGTGGTGGTCACGGCCCGCCTGCCCGACGATGCGCTCTATCAGGCGTTGAAGGGACGCGAGCCGGAATGGGCGGATGCTGGCATCCGCAGCGTGGCCTGCATCGGCGATGCGCTGGCGCCGGGGCTGATCGCGCACGCGGTGTACGCCGGCCATCGATATGCGCAGGAACTGGACGCGCCGCGCGACGGCGAGGTGCCGTTCAAGCGGCACTTCCATCACGACACGCCGATGGCGTGATGCTCAGGCGAGCGCGCGGTAGCGGAAGTCGCTGAACTCCACCGCGCCCGGGCCGGCGCTGTACAACGCGACGCGCAGGCTGAGGAAGCCGCCGAACACATTGTGGTGCAGGCCGGACACTTCCATCCGCGTGTCCAGCCGCGTCCAGGTGCGGCCGTCGTCGTGCGAGTGGTGCCAGGTCACCACGTGGTGGTCGTAGGTCAGGCGGAGGCGCACGCGCCGCGTCGGCATCGCTTGCCGCGCCCACGTCTGCTCCTCCGCATACTGGAACACGCGCAGCCCGTCAGCCGCGAAGCCCAGGCCGACGAAGGCCTTCGGGTTGTAGAACAGCAGCAGGCCGCCTTCGCCGCCATCGACCAGGGTCAGCGTGACCTCGGCCTGGTAGGCACGGTCGCCGACAATGCACGCCAGGGGACTGCCGTCCGCAGGCGACCGGCCTGCGCCGGCGAGGCGGAGGGATTTCCTGCCGTAACGCACGCGCCGCATCTCGTCCGGTCGCGGCGCGTGGAAGGCCCACTGCGTACCGAGGCGATCGCTCGAGAAATCGTCCGACAGCGCGACGCCGGCGATCCCCGCCTTGCCGCCGCGCGGCACCGGCAACGGCGCCGAAAGATCGCCGCCGCGCGCACGGAACCAGCCATCGTCCGTCCACTCGATCGGCTCGAGCAGCGTCTGCCGGCCGAGCGTGCGATAGCCGTTCTCGTAGCCGTGGTAGACCATCCAGCTGTCGCCGGCCGGTCCATCGACCAGCGTCGCGTGGCCGCGCGACCACCAGGGCTCCGCATCGCCCAGCGTGCGCACCAGCGGATTGTGCGGGCAGTGTTCCCACGGTCCGTGGATCGAACGCGAACGCGCGGCGATCACCATGTGGCCGGTGATCGGGCCGGCGGTGCCGCCGACGGCGGTGACCAGGTAGAACCAGTCGCCACGTCGCGTCAGCTTGGGGCCTTCGGGCGCGAAGTTTTCGGTGATCCAGTCTTCCGGATAACGCCAGGGCTGGTAGGCGGTTTCGAGCGCGCCGTCGGTCGCCAGGCCGTTGTCGGTGAGGCGCACCTTGCGGATGCCGTTGACGAACAGGTAACGGCGTCCGTCTTCGCCGACCGCGTGGCCCGGATCGATGCAGCCATCGATGTGCAGGTCCACCGGTTCGCTCCACGGTCCGCGGATGTCGTCGGCCCAGATCGCGTGGATCTTCCACGCCTCGTCTTTCGCCAGTGCCGGCAGGTAGATGAAGTAGCGGTCGCCATGCTTGCAGAGATCGACGGCCCACACCGTCCCCACGTGCGTGCGCAGCGCAGGGCCGAGCGGCGTCCAGGTGACGAGGTCGGTCGAGTGCCAGATCACCAGGCCGGGATAGGCGTCGAACGACGAGAACGTCATGTAGTAGTCGTCGCCGTCCTTGAGGATCGTGGGGTCGGGACGATCGCCGGCGACGATGGGATTGAGATAGGTGCCGTTGCCGAGGTCGGCCTTGCGCTGGCCTTCGACGCCGGTGACGTGCGCCGGCGGCGCCGGCGCGCACGGTGTGGCCGCCGCCACGCGCGACGACAACGGCCAGGTGGCCAGGCCGGCGAGTCCGGCCTTGAACAGTGCGCGACGCGAGGTGCCAGGCATGCGGACTCCGTGATCTCGCGGTCAGCGACGCACGGCGTAGAGGCCGAACGTATTGCCGATGAAGCCACCCGCCGTCTCCACGCTCAGCAGGCTGGCGTCCAGGCCAGTGGCGACGCTCTTCCAGTCGCCAGCGGTCAGCGAGTACGACGCGTCCAGGCGCGGGCCATCGACGCGGAAGCGCAGCGACACGGGGCCGTGTCCTTCGTCCAGCGGAATGCGCGCCAGGCGGTCGCCTTCCTTCCCGTCCTCGTGGCCGCTGCGCCGGTACAGCGACACCGCCAGTCCGCGCGCATCGCGTTCGACGCCGAGCACGTAGTGACCGTACTCATTCTGCAGCAGCACGAGTCCTGCCAGTTCACCGACGGCGGGCTCGAACGAGGCGAGCGTGGTGTCCAGCGTGGCCGCGTGATGCTGCACGCGGTGGGCGATGTACGACGGCTGGCCCGGCACCGTGCCGAAGGCGCCCAGCGGCATCGTGCCCGGCGTGATCGTCAGGCCGTGCGCGCCGGTGGTGTACCAGCGGCTCTGCGGCGGATGCAGGGTCATCCACGACAGCGGCAGCGCGGGCGCGTCGAAGCGCTCGGTCCACGTCATCGGCCCGCTCGTGGGTAACGGTTGCGCATTGCGTGGCAGGTCCGGGCGCTTCGCGACCATCGGCACGCGTTCGCCGCGGGGCAGGACCACCGGCCAGCCGTCCTTCCACGTCACCGGCAGCAGGAAGGTTTCGCGGCCGAGGTTGTACTGGTTGCCGCGGTACGGACGGGTGGCGAGGAACACCGCCCACCACGTGCCGTCCTTGAGCTTCACGAACTGCGCGTGGCCGGTGGACGTCACCGGATCGGCGCGCTTCGGGTCGAGGTCGCGCTGGGTCAACGCGGGATTCGACGGCGAGGGTTGATACGGGCCGGTGAGCGCGCGGCTGCGCCATACCATCTGCGCGTGCTGCTCACCGGTGCCGCCCTCGGCCGCGGTCAGGTAGTACCAGCCGTTGTGCTTGAAGACGTGGGGGCCTTCGATGTGCTCGGGATTCGCCGCGGGATCGGCGCCGCCGTCCACCAGCAGGAGGCGCTTGCCGACCCGTTCGCGCCTGCCGAAGTCGAAACGCTGCAGCCAGATGGCGCGATGGCCGTCGTAGCGGAGCTTTCCATCGGGGACATCGTTGTGGACCACCCACGCGCTGCCGTCGTCGTCGAAGAACAGCGACGGATCGATGCCGGTGACGCCGAGCCAGATCGGGTCCGACCACGGGCCCGCAGGACTCCTGGCCGTCACCACGAAGTTGCCGCGATCGCAGTAGAAGCAGGTGTTGGCGATGTAGAACATGCCGTCGTGGTGGGCGAGGGTGGCGGCGAACAGGCCGCGGGTCAGTTCTTCCTTCTCGCCGTAGTTGATCTGTCCGGGGCGATGGATCGCGTTGCCCACCTGGGTCCACGACACCAGGTCGGTGCTGTGGAAGACTGGCAGGCCGGGGAAGTAACCGAACGTGGAATTCACCAGGTAGAAATCGTCGCCGACGCGGATAGCGGACGGGTCGGGGTAGAAGCCCGCGACGACCGGATTGCGGTACTCGTCCGCGCCCACCGTTGGACCCCCATCGTCGCCGTGGTAGCGCACGTCGCTGAAGACCGCATCGCCCGCCCATGCGGGACCGATCATCAACGATGCCGCCAGGATCCATGCGCAGTGCTTCAGCATCCGGTCTTCCTCTAGTAGGGGGCGGTCGCGGTCCGCCGTGCCCACAGCGCATGCAGGCCGCGCGCGGACAGGTCTTCGGGATGGCGCTGCACGCCGACGCCCAGCGTCGTCAGTGCGTGCGCGTAGGAGGCCAGCAGGCGGTCGTTGCCGATCAGGTGCACCTGCGCCGGGCGCGGCGCATGCGAGAGCAAGCCCGATGCGCGCAACTCGTGGCCGATCAGTAGGCCGGAGAGATACGAAGGTAGCGCCGGTTCGGCGAATTGCTGGAACAGGCCCGTCGTGCGCACGCCGAACAGGTGGTGCAGCAGGCCACCGGCGTCGGCGCTGCGCTTCAGCCCGGCATCGAATGCGTAACCATCGAAGCGCACGTCGCCGGCGGGCATCAACCGGCCGAGGATGCTGTGCTGGCGCAACAGCGCGAAGAGTTCGCCGGTCATCGCGGTGGCGATGCGGTGCACCTGGCCGTCGCGCACCGTGACCCACTTGCTGTGGGTGCCGGGCAGGCAGACGACGTGCGTTCCGCCGGGCAGGGCATCGAGCAATGCGGCGAGTTGCGTCTCTTCGCCACGCATGACGTCTGGCACGCTGTCCGAGTCGCTGTCGCGCAGGCCAGGCACCAGCCATAGCGCGCGGCCATCGAAGCCCGGCGGATGGAAACGCTGCATGCCGAGCGCCAGCGCATGGTTGCCGGCCGGGCAGGACAGGTACGGCATCTCGTGCCAGCCGCCGCGTCCGCCCACCATGCCGCACAGCAGGATGTCGGTGTCGTCCCAGCCGGCGATTTCCTGCGCGAGCACGTCGCCGAAACGGCCCGCGCACGCCAGCACGCCCTGGTCGCTGCGGCGGCGTTCGCGGACCTGGCCGTCGTCGGCCATCCGGTACAGGCGCAGGCTGCTGGCACCCCAGTCGACGGCGATCATGGCAGGCGCACCCGGTCCACGCCGCGCGCCAGCGCGCGCCCGGTGCGATGCGCGAACACGCCGCCCGACAACGGCGAAGCGGCGAGCGCGGCGGCGTCGAGTCCGACGCGTGCGCTGGTCACGTACAGCGTGTCCTCGTGCAACACGCAACACGAAGGCTGCGGCGCCGGCACGCGCACGATCCGGTCGATGCGGCCATCCGGGAGGTAGCGCACCACGCGTCCTGCGCCCCACTGTGCGTTCCACAACGCGCCTTCGGCGTCGATGATGGAACCGTCGGGTTCCGCGCCGGGCAGGTCGAGGTCGACGAACACCGCGATGTCGGACACGGTTGCGGTCGCGGCGTCGTAACGGCACTGCAGGATCCGCGGCGTCACCGAATCGCAGAAGTACATCCGCGTGCCGGTGGCGTCGAAGCAGATCGAATTCGGGATGGCGGCGTGCGGCAAGGCCAGTTCACGCAATCCGTGCGTCGCGGTGTACTGGTAGAAGCGGCCCGCCGGACGCAGATCGGCGTGTTCGCTCTTGGTCCCGAACACGAAGCCGCTTTCACGATCCACGCGGCCGTCGTTGATGCGGGTCATCGGGTCGCCGGCCTCGACATCGGCCAGTTTCTCCAGGGCGAGGTCGCGCGAGGACAGCTGCGCTTCCACATCGCTCGCGTAGAGCCCCTTCGCCAGGCCCAGCAGCAGGCGCCCATCCTCGCCGAGTGCGAGGCAACCGAGCGGCGAGGGGAGCGACCACGTATGCGTGTGGCCACTGTCGGGATCGTGCCGCCACAGTTCGGCGGCGAGGATGTCGGTCCAGTACAGCACGCGACGGCGGTCGCACCACAGGATGCCTTCGCCCAGCGCGCAGCGGCTGTCGACGGCCAGGGTCGCCAGCGCCGTCGTCACGGCATCACCACTCGGCCACGCTGCCATCGGCATGCCGCCACAACGGGTTGCGCCAGCGCGGCGGCTGCCGGTGCGCTTCCACCAGACGGTCCTCGTCGATCTCCACGCCCAGGCCGGGCCTGGGCAGTGCGGCGATGCTGCCGGTGTCGTCGCAGCGGAAATCCTCTTTGTTGAGCACGTAGTCCAGCAGGTCCGCGCCGGTGTTGTAGTGGATGCCGATGCTCTGCTCCTGCAGCATCGCGTTGTGCGACACGAAGTCCACCTGCAGGCACGCGGCCAGCGCGACCGGGCCCAGCGGGCAGTGCGGCGCCAGCGCCACGTCGTGCGCCTCGGCCATCGCCGCGATCTTCACGCACTCGGTGATGCCGCCGGCGTGCGACAGGTCGGGCTGCAGGATCGCCAGGCCGCCGGCCGCGAGGACCGGCTTGAACTCGGCGCGCGAATACATGCGTTCGCCGGCGGCGAGCGGGATCGAGGTCGCATCGGACAACGGGCGGTAGTACTCCCACTGTTCGGGCAACACCGGCTCTTCGACGAACAGCGGCTTGAACGGCGCCAGTTCGCGCAGCAGCACGCGCGCCATCGGCGCGCTGACACGGCCATGGAAGTCGATGCCGAAATCGACGCGGTCGCCCATCGCGTCGCGGATCGCCGCGACCTTGGCCACCGCCGCGTCGATCGCGCGAGGGCTGTCGATGAGCTTCAGTTCCTCGGTGCCGTTGAACTTGAACGTGTCGAAGCCCTGCGCCTGGTAGCGCTGCATCTGCGCGACGATGTCGGCAGGGCGGTCGCCGCCCACCCAGCGATAGGTCTTCATGCGGTCGCGCACGCGTCCGCCGAGCAGCTGGTAGACGGGCACGCCGAGCGCCTTGCCCTTGATGTCCCATAGGGCCTGGTCGATGCCGGCGATCGCGCTCATCAGGATGGCGCCGCCGCGATAGAAGCCGCCGCGATACAGCACCTGCCACAGATCATTGATGCGCGCAGGATCCTGGCCGACGAGATAGTCCGCCAGTTCGTGCACCGCCGCTTCCACGGTGCTGGCGCGCCCTTCGATGACCGGCTCGCCCCAGCCGGTCACGCCCTCGTCGGTCTCCACCTTGAGGAAGAGCCAGCGTGGTGCGGCGTGGAAGGTGCTGACGCGGACGATCTTCATGCGGCGTGGTCCAGGTAGGCCTGGCGGAAGCGACGCGCGTACTCGCACGTGCGCTCGACCGGCTGGCCGGGCTTGTAAAGTTCGCCGCCGATGCCGGCGCCCTGACAGCCGGCTGAGAGGTAGCCGGAGAGGGTGTCGGGCGTGACGCCACCGACGGCGAATAGGGGAACCGGCGGCAGCACGCTGCGCAGGGCGCGCACCATCGCCGGTCCGTAGATGGATGCGGGGAACAGCTTGAGCATCTGCGCGCCGGCATCGAGCGCGTCGAAGGCTTCGCTCGCCGTGGCGACACCGGCGGCGACCTGCAGGCCGCGCTCGACTGCGTGGCGGATCACCGGCGGGCGCGTGTTCGGCGTGACCATCAGGCGTCCACCGGCAGCGAGCAATGCATCCGCATCCACCGTCGTCAGCACGGTGCCCGCACCGATCCATGCGTGATCGCCGAACGCATCGACGGCGATGCGCACGCTGCGCGCCCAGTCCGGCGAATTGGTCGGGATCTCGATCGCGTCGTAGCCTTCTTCCACCAGCGCGCCCACGTGTGCGGGCACGTCGGCCGGCGTGATGCCGCGCAGGATCGCGATCAGCGGCAGGGCGAAGGGAAGGGTGGGCGCGTCCATGCGGATCAGTCGTGGTAGACCTGCGAACGGCCGCCATCGATGGTGATGTCGGTGGCGTTGATGAAGCGCGCTTCGTCGCTGGCGAGGAACAGCGCGGTGAACGCCACTTCCTCGGGCGTGCCGATGCGCCCGGGCGGCAGCAGTGCCGCCTGCTTCTCGCGCGTTCCGGGCTCGCGCTCGAACCACGCTTCGATGCGCGGCACGAGGATAAGGCCGGGCGAAATCGAGTTCACCCGGATCCCGCGCGCGGCGTACTCGATGCCGAGCGCGCGGGTCAGGCCGATCAGCCCGTGCTTCGCGACCGGATACGGGAAGCAGCCCGCGATGATCTTGTGGCCATGCACCGAGGCGATGTTGACGATGCTGCCCGCGCCCTGCACCTGCATCGCGGGCAGCACGGCACGGCAAAGATGCCAGGCGCCCTTGAGGTTGAGCGACAGGCAGCGCTCCCAATTCTCGTCGGACAGGGTGAGCGGATCGGAGAACACATCCGCACCGGCATTGTTGACCAGCACATCGATGCGGCCATGCGCCGCGAGCACCGCCTGCACGGCCGCGTCCATCGCGCCGGCATCGGTGATGTCGGCGATGCGGTGCTGCACGCCGTCATCGGCGATGGGCACGGCCTGCTTGTCGAGGCCGACCACGGTGGCGCCCTCGCGTGCGAACAGCTGCGCCGTGGCCGCGCCGATGCCGCTGGCGGCACCGGTGACCAGCGCGACCTTGCCGGACAGGCGGCCGCTCATGGGAGACGGATTCCGTCCGGCGTGGACGCGACGATGGCGCCGGCACGCGACGTGCCGTCGGATTGCGATGTCGCCATGGGGCCCTCCTCCCGGCGGTGATCGGATGCGGGGCTGTCCCGTGGCGGACCTGTGCCGGCCATCCCCGGGGCCCCTCGCGGGCGGTCAGGCATGGCCGCCGACCCGCGCTTGAAGCGTGGCATAGCCTCGCGTGGGCATCTATGTACGACAAATGAAATTTTTGTCATAGGCTATTCCGCACACGAATAGCTCGTGCCCCGGAGGCGACCATGGTCCACCCCACCACCGGCTGGTTCGGCGCCACGCGCCTGAAGACCCGCCATCTTTCCCTGCTGCTGCACCTGTACGAACAGCGCTCGGTCCTGCGCGCGGCCGAGGCCGCCAACATGACCCAGCCCGCCGCCTCCAAGCTGCTGGCGGAGATGGAGAGCCTGCTCGGCGTGCCCCTGTTCGAGCGCCATGCCCGTGGCGTGGAGCCGACCTGGTACGGCCAGGTGCTGATCCGCCGGGCACGCTCGGCCCTGTCCGAGATCGGCCGTGCCCACGACGAGATCGTCGCCTTGCGCAGCGGACGCATGGGCCAGGCCGCGATCGGCACCGTGGTGAATCCCGGTACCACCCTGGTGCCGCAGGCCATCGCGGCGGTGAAGCGCGATTTCCCCGACATCCTCATCCGGGTCGAGATGGACTACAGCCGGCCGCTCGTGGCCAAGCTGCTGGATGGCCAGCTCGACATCGTGGTCGGTCGCATCATGGGCCCCGAAGGCGCGGGCGAGCTGGATTTCGAGCCGCTGGCCGACGAGCCACACGCCGTCATCGTGCGTGCGGGCCATCCGCTGACCCGGCGTCCGCGCATCACCCACGCCGACTTGGCCGACTACGGCTGGATCATGCCGCCGGCCGCCAGCGTGTTGCGGTCGCGCCTGGATGCGGTGTTCCTCGAACACGGCCAGCCGCCGCCGCAGAACATCGTGGAAACCGCCTCGCTGCCGGTGATCATCCACCTGCTGCGGCACAGCGACCTGCTGACCGCACTGCCGGCCGAATCGGTGGGCCCGTACCTGCAGACCGGGCAGATGTGCGTGCTGCCGATCGAGCTGGGCGTGCGCATGGAGTTCTTCGGCATCATCCGCCGGCGTGATCAGCTGCTTTCCCCCGGCGCCGAGCGCGTGCTGGACGCCCTCCGGAGTACGGCGCGTCGCCTCTATACCGACCTGGAACCCTCCCCGACGGGCACGGCGCCGCCTTGAGGCGACGGCGGCGGCGATTGAACCTGAAGACCTATTCGGGTTCGGTATAGCTGGCGATCAATATTTCATTGGTACGGCATGTCAGCGCCGCCTATGCTCCCGGCGCAGTCACAGGAAGGCGGTCCCACGGCCGCCAGGTGAGCGCCAGGCATCGGTCGCAAGGCCGACGTTGCCGCGGCGCCCCACGGGAAAGATCGAACCATCGACGACCGCGGCCGGGGGCCGCAGCCGCCATCGCTTCATCCGGCCACGGGGCGCGAAGACGTCCGGGCAGGACCACAACTCCATCGTTTGCCATGTGTCCTGGGAGGGAACATCCATGTCAACGCGTCAGCGCCGCATCGCGGCTGGACCCCGTGCGGGCCGTTCCGCCGGCCGCCACCTGCAACCCACCGTCCTCGCTCTCGGCATCGCGTTGCTGCTGTCGGCGCCTGCGTTCGCGCAGGAGGCCACGACCGAGGCGAAAGAGGGCGATACGCCCACCGAACTCGATGCGGTCGTCGTCACCGGCATCCGCGGTTCCGTGTATCGGGCGCAGGACATCAAGCGCGACGCCGACACCTTCGTCGATTCGGTCACCGCGCTCGATATCGGCGCCTTGCCCGACCGCAGCGTCACCGAAACGCTGTCGCGCATTCCCGGCGTGACCATCGATCGCTTCCTGACGGTCGGCGATCCGGAGCATTTCTCCGCAGAAGGCGGCGGCGTGCAGGTGCGCGGCCTGACCCAGGTCCGTTCCGAATTGAACGGTCGCGACAGCTTCTCCGCGTCCGGCGGCCGCAGCCTCAGCTTCCAGGACGTGCCGGCCGAACTGATGGCCGGCGTGGACGTCTACAAGAACCAGAAGGCCGACATGATCGAGGGCGGCCTCGGCGGCACCGTCGACCTGCGCACCTTCATGCCGTTCGACATCGACGGCAGCCGGTTCGGCATGTCCTTCAGCGCCAACCGGGGCGATTTCGCCGACCAGCTGAAGCCCTCGGGCTCGGTGCTCTTCAGCAACCGCTGGGACACCGATGCAGGCGAGTTCGGCATCCTGGTCAACCTGGCCCATTCCGAGCTGGCGACGCGTACCGACGGCATGTTCGTGCGGCCGTTCTTCAATACCGCCAACTCCGACCTCAACAACGACGGCACCAACGAAAGCCTGTGGCTGCCCCGCGGCGCCGACTGGCGCACGCTGGAGTACGAGCGCGAGCGCCAGGGCGCCTACGTCGCGCTGCAATGGCGGCCGAATGACAACCTGGAGCTGTTCGCCACCGCGTTCCAGAGCCGATACGACGAGCTGTGGTACGAAGACGCGATCTTCGTCTCCAACGATCCGCTGCAGGTGCGCGTGGATGCCAGCGAGCCGTACGAACTCGATGGCGACGTGTTCGTTTCGGGCCGCCTGCGGTCGAACGGCGACATCCCGATGGGCACGGACATCCGCGCCTCGCACCGCAAGTCCGACACCACCGACTACTCGTTCGGCCTGAAGTGGCTGTTCAGCGACCGCACCGAGTTCTCAACCGACGTGCAGTACATCAAGGCGAACACCGAAGCGCTGGATTCCACGGTGTCGCTCGGCCTCAACGTGCCTTACATCGACATCGACCTGGGCCATGGCGTGCCGCGGATCGGCGTCGACAACCAGTTCACCGCCAACCCCGCGAACTACTACTGGGGGTTCACGATGGACCACCAGGACGACAACACCGCAGACGAAATCGCCTGGCGCGCGGACCTGAAGCACAGCTTCGACAGCAACGTCTTCGATTCGGTGAAGTTCGGCGTGCGCGTCACCGACCGCGATGCGCACAGCATCGACACCGGTTACGACTGGCAGCCGGTGTTCCAGCCGTGGATGCAGTGGTGGGCGCTGCCGGGCGGCGTGCCGCTGCCGGGCCTGGACCTCAACGGCACGGTCAACTCCAGCCTGACCAACCTGATCACCTTCGACAACTTCTACCGTGGCGGTGCGTCGACGCCGGGCTCGTTCTACTCGCCCGTGCTGTCCACCGCGCTCGATTTCCCGAACAGCTACCTCGACATCCACGGCGCCGCGGTCCCGTACTACACCTGCTGCTACGGCCAGATCACCCCGCGCAACCTCGCCGATCCGCAGTGGGGCAACGTGCAGAACGAGCGCACCTACGCCGCCTACGCGATGCTGAACTTCGCGATGGACCAGGCGCGCATCGACGGCAACGTCGGCGTGCGCGTGGTGCGCACGGAGAACAGCGCCAAGGGTTATCTGGTGTACCCGAACAACGCGTTCGCGCCGTACCTGGGCACGGGCCAGTCGGAACCGATCTCCGCAGAGAATTCGTACACGGACGTGCTGCCCAGCGCGAACGTGAAGTGGGAGCCGGCCGAGAACTGGGTCGTCCGCTTCGCCGCATCGAAGGCCATCGCGCGACCGGCCTTCAGCGACATGCAGGCCTACCAGGTGCTCAGCGTGGCGGTCCGGGACGGCGTCAGTCCGCAGCCGGGCGACGAGCTTGGCCCGGAGGATCTGGAACTGACCGGCAGTTCCACCGACAACCCGTACCTGACGCCGATGAAGGCCAACCAGTTCGACCTTTCGCTGGAGTGGTACTTCGCGCCGGACAGCGGCGGCATGGCCTGGGTGAACTTCTTCTACAAGGACATCAAGGACTACTTCCGCCAGCAGACCGAGCTGCTCGCCTATCCGGGCGTCGATGGCAACGAGTACGACTATCGCGTTTCCCGCTTGGTGAACGTCGGCAAGGCGAAGATCCAGGGCGCGGAGATCGGCTGGAACCAGTTCTTCGATTTCCTGCCCGCGCCATTCGACGGATTCGGCATGTCCGCCAACTACACCTACATCGACAGCTCCACGAGCATTCCGGCCGCCTCCAACGCGGTGCCCGTCGACACCGACGGTTCGCTGTTCGGCGACCTGCCGGCCGATGGCCTGTCGAAGAATTCGTACAACGTCGCGGCGTTCTACGAAAAGGGTCCGTGGCAGGTTCGCCTGGCCTACAACTGGCGCAGCGAATACCTGCTGTCGATCGGCCCGAACGGCTACAACGGCGGCGACGGCGGCATCCCGTGGAAGCTGCCGGTGTACAGCGACAGCTTCGGCCAGCTCGACGGATCGATCTTCTATCGCTTCTCCGACAACGTGCAGTTCGGTCTCGAGATGAACAACCTCAACAATGCCGAGCAGCGCACGCTGATGGACCAGAACGGCGCAGGCAAGCGCATCACGTCGTGGTACGTCAACGACCGCCGTTACGCCGCGACGCTCCGCTTCACGTTCTGATGCAGCACCCCGGGAACGGCCGGTATCGCCGGCCGTTCCTTCGATGGACCGGCGCCCGCCTGGTGCGGCGCCCGAGGTGTGCTTCCTGCCGGCGCACCGCTGTTCCCGACAGGAGATTCCGTGCTCACGCTCCGCCTGATCCTCGCGCTGTCCGTTTTTCTGCTGGTGCCCGGCGCGGCGGCGAAGGACGACGTCACCGGCTACCGCTGGCGCAATGTCGCCATCGGTGGCGGCGGTTTCGTCAGCGGCCTGGTCTTCCATCCGCACGAGAAAGGCTTGCTGTACGCCCGTACCGACATCGGTGGCGCGTACCGCTGGCAGCCGCGCGAACAGCGCTGGCAACCCCTGATGGACTGGATGGGCCACGACGACAGCGGTCGCTTCGGCGTGGAAAGCCTCGCCCTGGATCCGTCCGATCCCGATCGTCTCTATCTTGCCGTCGGCACCTATCTGCATGAGCGTGGGCAGGATGGTGTGATCCTGCGTTCGACCGATCGCGGGGCCACGTTCCAGCGTGCGCCGCTGCCGTTCAAGTTCGGTGGCAACGAGCAGGGTCGCGGCAACGGGGAGCGCCTCGCGGTGGATCCGAACGACGGCCGCGTGCTCCTGTTCGGCACGCGCGCCAACGGTCTGTGGCGCAGCGACGATGCCGGCGCGACGTGGCGCGAGAGCCAGGGCTTTCCCGCGATCGCGAAAGACCGGTCTGCCTGGGCGATGGGGTGGCGCGAGCTGCGCCCGGTGGGCATCGCGTTCGTCGTGTTCGATCCGGTCGATGGCACGAAAGGCGTACCGTCGAAGACAATCTACGCCGGCGTCTCGACGAACGAAACCAGCCTCTATCGTTCGCGTGATGGTGGCGCGACGTGGCAGGCCGTGCCCGGCCAGCCGGTCGGACTGCGCCCCAGCCACATGGTGCGCGATGCGCGTGGCCGCTGGCTGCTGAGCTACGGCGACGAGCCCGGTCCGAACAACATGGCCGACGGTGCCGTCTGGCGCTTCGATCCCGCGGGCGATAGCTGGGAAGACATCACCCCGGTGCGCCGTTCCAAGGCCGATGCCGGCTTCGGCTGGGGCGCCGTGGCGGTGGATGCGACCAATCCCGACATCATCATCGCCAGCACGTTCCGCCGGTACCAGCCGCACGACGACATCTATCGCAGCCTCGATGGCGGCCGCACATGGACGGCGCTGTTCCCGCGGTCCGGGTTCGACCATGCGTCGGCACCGTGGACGCAGGACGCGAAGCCGCACTGGATGGCCGACCTGGAGATCGATCCCTTCGACGCCAACCGCCTGCTGTTCGTCACCGGCTACGGCGTGTGGGCCTCCACCAATGCGAAGGCCTTCGATGCGGGCGCCGAGATGGCGTGGCGTTTCGAACAGGCGGGCTTCGAGGAAACGGTGCCGCTGGCGCTGGCCAGTCCGCCGCAAGGCGCGCACCTGGTGAGCGGCCTCGGCGACGTCGACGGCTTCGTCCACGACGCTCTCGATGTCTCGCAGCAGCGCTTCGCCGGCGTGCGCTTCTCCAACACGGAGAGCCTCGCCTTCGCCGGTCGCGCCCCGCAGGTGATGGTGCGCACGGGCTACTTCCACAACCGGCCGGAAGGCGCGGTGCGTGGCGCGTGGTCGAACGATGGCGGGCGTACCTGGACCGCCTTCGCGACCGAGCCGGCCGATGGCGAAGGTGCCGGGCAGATCACGCTCGCCGCCGACGGCAAGCGCGCGATCTGGCATCCGCGCAACGGTGAACACCATTGGATCACCGCCGACATGGGCGGGCGCTGGCAGCCGGTGAAAGGCCTGCCGAAGACCGCGGTGGTGGAAGCCGACCGCGTCGATGAAGGGATCTACTACGGCTTCGATGCGATCAGCGGCAAGCTCTACGTCAGCGGCAACGGAGGCGTCGCCTTCGACGAAGTGCGCGCGCCGGTCGGCCAGATCGGCGACTGGTATCGCGCCGAGATCCGGCCACACCCGGAGAAGATGGGCGAAGCCTGGATCGCCGCATCGTGGCGCGGCCTGCTGCACCTCGCGCCCGGCAAGCTGGAGCGCGTGCCCGGAGTGGACAACGTCATGTCCGTGGGGCTGGGCAAGCCGGCGAAGGAGGGCGACGCGCCCGTGCTGTTCGTGTTCGGCGAAGTGCGTGGGCAGCGTGGCCTGTTCCGTTCGGACGATGGCGGGCGCCGCTGGCGCCGCATCGATGGTGACGCACTGCGATTCGGCGGCATCATCCGCCATGTGACAGGCGATCCCCGCCTGCATGGCCGCGTTTACTTCGGCACCGAAGGGCGCGGCATCTGGTACGGAGATCCGGAATGATTCGAGCTGTCCCGCTGTTGTTGGGCCTGTTGGCCATCCCTGCCGCGCAGGCGGTCGAGATGCCGCGCATCTTCGCCGACGGCATGGTCGTGCAGCGCGACCAGTCGGTGCGCGTCTGGGGCGAGGCCGCGCCAGGCGCGCGCGTGCACGTGACCTTCGCCGGCCGCGAGGCCACGGCGCAGGCTGCAGCCGATGGACGCTGGTCGCTGGCGCTGCCCGCGCAGACGGCGGGCGGTCCGCATGTGATGCGCATCGACGATGGCAAGCAACCGCGCGTGCTGCGCGACGTGCTGGTCGGTGACGTGTGGCTGGCCAGCGGGCAGTCGAACATGGAGTGGCCCATCGCGCAGTCGGCGAACCCCGACGTCGAAGCCGCACGCGCGACCGACCCGCGGATCCGCCATTTCAAGATTCCGAAGTCGTGGTCGGGCGAACCGCAGGCACAGCTCGAAGGCGGCGAATGGGTGGCGTCCTCGCCGCAGGCCGCGCCGAAGTTCTCCGCCGTCGCCCATTTCTTCGCCCGCGAACTGCGCAAGGTCACCGGCGTGCCGATCGGCATCATCGACAGTACCTGGGGTGGCAGCCGGATCGAGGCCTGGATGGATGCACCCTCGCAGGGTGTCGATGCCTCTGCGTTGCGGGCGCAGGCAGAACGACTGCGCGACGCCGACACGCGCGCGCTGGAGCAGACGCATGCCCACCTGGCACGCTGGACCTCCTGGCCGGCGGACGACACCGGTTGGGAGAAGCGCGACCTTGATACCCGCGATTGGGTGCCGATCACGGTGCCTTCGCTGTGGGAGAAAACGGGCTGGAATGGGCTGGATGGCGTGGCGTGGTACCGCACCACCTTCACGCTGAGCGCGGAGGAAGCCGCCGCCGGCGTGACGCTGGGCGTAGGGCGCATCGACGATTCCGACATCACCTGGGTCAACGGCGTGCAGGTCGGCGAAACGCGCATGCAGTACAACCAGCCGCGCCGCTACCGCGTGCCTGCCACGGCGCTGCGCGCGGGCGTGAACCAGGTGGCGGTACGCGTGTCGGACTTCGGCGGCGGCGGTGGCATCCACGGCGAGCCGGCGGAGGTCTTCGTGCAGCCAGCAAGCGGCAGTGCGCGTCCGTTGGCGGACTGGTCGTTCCGCCCGTCGCGCGTGACCGTGGCGCTGGTCGATGACAAGAACCAGCATCCCACGCTGCTCTACAACCGGATGATCCATCCGCTGCAGCCGTACGCCATCCGCGGCGTGATCTGGTACCAGGGCGAATCGAATGCGAACACGGTGCCGGAGGCGCTCAAGTACCGCACGCAGTTCCCGGCCCTGATCCAGCAGTGGCGCCGCCAGTGGCAGTCCCCCGACATGCCGTTCCTGTGGGTGCAGCTGGCGAACTTCTCTTCCGGCGTCGACCAGGGCGACCAGAGCCCGTGGGCGATGCTGCGCGAATCGCAGTCGGCCACGCTGGCGTTGCCGGCCACCGCTCAGGTGGTGACCATCGACATCGGCAATCCGGCCGACATCCATCCGCTCAACAAGCAGGATGTCGGCAAGCGGCTTGCGTTGGCGGCGCGGCACGTCGCGTACGGCGAATCACTGGTCTACCACGGACCGGTCCATACGCAGGCGCAGTTCTCGGACGGCGTCGCGACCATTGCCTTCGACGATGGCGGCAGCGCCCTTGCCGTGCGCGGAGGCGGCACGCGCGTGCACGGCTTCGCACTGGCCGGTGCCGATCGCGTCTTCCATCCCGCCGAGGCCTCGCTCATCGACGGTCGTGTCGTCGTGCATAGCGACGCCGTGAAGGCGCCGGTGGCCCTGCGCTATGGCTGGTCCGACAACCCGGCCGACGCCAACCTGATCAATGCGGCGGGCCTGCCTGCCTCGCCTTTCCGTACCGATGCATGGTGACTCCCGAATGCCTTCGATGATGCCGCGCCGCCTATTGCTCCTGTCGCTCGTCGCGCTGCTTGGCCTGGCCGCCTGCCAGCCCGCCGGAAAAGGCGATGCGCCGGCCACGGCGAAGGGCGACGGCGCGGCCGATGCGTCCGGTGCCACGCCGATCCCGCAGATCGTCAGCAGGGACGGACGCCACGCACTGATGGTCGACGGCGCGCCGTTCCTGATCCTCGGCGCGCAGGTCAACAACTCCAGCAACTGGCCGCAGGCGCTGGACGACGTCTGGCCCGCCATCGACGTGGTCAAGCCGAACACGGTGATGGTGCCGGTGGCCTGGGAACAGGTCGAAGCGAAGGAGGGTACCTTCGACTTCTCCTTCGTCGACGTGCTGCTCAAGCAGGCGCGCGAGAAGAACGTGCGGCTGGTGCTGCTGTGGTTCGCGACCTGGAAGAACAACGGCCCGAACTACGCACCCGCCTGGGTCAAGCTGGACAACACGCGCTTCCCGCGCGTCATCACCGCCGATGGGCGCATGCTCAATTCCCTGTCGCCGCATGCGCAGGCCACGCTGGACGCCGACCGCAAGGCCTTCGTCGCCCTGATGACGCACCTGAAGGCCGCCGACCCGCAGCGCACCGTCATCATGGTGCAGCCTCAGAACGAACCCGGCACCTACGGCAGCGTGCGCGATTTCTCGCCGCTGGCGCAGAAGGTGTTCGAAGGCCCGGTGCCCGACGCGTTGCTGAAGAAGCTCGGCAAGACGCCCGGCACGTGGCGTGAGGTGTTCGGCGCCGACGCGGACGAGTACTTCCACGCCTGGCACATCGCGCACTACATCGACCAGGTCGCCGAGGCTGGCAAGGCGGTCTATCCGCTGCCGATGTTCGTCAACGCCGCGCTGCGCGGGCCGTTCAACCCGGGCCAGCCCGGGCAGTACGCCAGCGGTGGGCCCACCGACAACGTGCTGGACGTGTACAAGGCCGCCGCGCCGCACATCGACCTGCTGGCGCCGGACATCTACATGCCGGAATACACGCACTACACCACGGTGCTGGACCGCTACTCGCGCCCCGACAATCCGTTGTTCGTCGCCGAAACCGGCAACCGCGAGGAATACCCGCGCTACTTCTTCTCCGCACTGGGGGAACAGGCGATCGGCTGGTCGCCGTTCGGCATCGACTACTCGCGCTATTCCAACTGGCCGCTCGGTGCCAAGCACCTGGACGAGAAGGCGCTGGAATCGTTCGCGCTGAACTACGCCATCGTGCGCCCGGCGGCGCGCGTGATCGCGCAGGCAAGCTTCGAGGGCAAGGTGCGCGGCACCGCCGAGCAGCCCGGACAGGCCGTGCAGACGGTGAAGATCGATGACCGCTGGAACATGGTGGTCACCTATGGCGTGCCGCAGTTCTGGTTCCAGGGCGAGCCGCCAGGCAATCCCGAACCGATCGGCCGCGCGCTGGTGGTGCAGCTGGGCCCGGATGAGTTCCTCGTCGCTGGCGCGCATGCGCGCATCAACATCGATGCGGCAGACCCGGCCGTCGCCGCGCGGCAGATCTACGAGTACGTCGACGAAGGCACCTACGTCGACGGCAAGTGGGTCTTCCGACGTCGCTGGAATGGCGACCAGACCGATTACGGCCTCAATTTCTCCAGCGTCCCGCAGTTGCTGCGCGTGAAGCTGGCGACCTACTGATCGATCCGCGGACCGGCCCGCCGGTCCCAGAACCCGGGTGCCCACGCGCCCGAACGAGGAGCAAGCGATGGGTTACTTGAAGACGTTGACGGTGCCGCTGCTGGCCCTGGCCGCAGCGGGCGCCAACGCCACGGGGCAGGGCGCGGTCGAGAAAATCGACCATGGCGTGATCGTGCGGCCGGCCGATGCGGCCGCCGCCGACGTGAAGGTCGAAGCAGTCGCGCCGGGCATCCTGCGCGTGATGGCCGATCCCGATGGCGATTTCGCGCGCACGCCCAGCCTGATGCGCGCGAAGACCGGCGCACCGCCGGCGGTGAAGGTGGGCGAATCCGGCGGGCAGGTGACGGTCAGCACCCAGGGCATCTCGGCGAAGGTCGATGCGCGCACGGGCCAGGTCAGCTTCTTCGACGCCGATGGCAAGCCGCTGTTGGCCGAGCGTGCGCGCACGTTCACGCCGGCCAAGGTCGAGGGCAAGGATTACTACGTCATCCGCCAGCGCTTCGAATCCCCCGACGATGAGGCCTTCTACGGCACCGGCCTGCACCAGCAGGGCTGGATGAACCTCAAGGGCCGCGATGTCGAACTGCTCCAGCACAACATCGACAAGGCGATTCCCTATCTCGTCTCCACGCGCCACTACGGCATCCTCTGGGACAGCAACGCGATCACCCGCTACGGCGATCCGCGCGGCCTGCAGCCGCTGGGCGCGTCGCTGGACCTGTTCGACGCCCAGGGCAAGCCGGGCGCGCTGACGGCGCGCTACACCGTCAACGGCAAGCAGGTGGTCGAGCGTCGCGAGAGCGAAGTGAATTACCAGTACATCAAGGACCTGGCGAACTTCCCGGCCGCGGGCAAGAACCTGGCCGAGGGCGGTCGCAGCGACGTGGTGTGGGAAGGCGAGATCGCCGCGCGCAGCGATGGCCGGCATACGTTCTCGCTGTACAACAGCGAGTACGCCAAGCTCTACGTCGACGGCAAGCTCGTGCTCGACCGCTGGCGCCAGAACTGGAACCCGTGGCACCACGAGTTCGCCCTGGACATGAAGGCCGGCCAGCGCCACAAGGTCAAGCTGGTGTGGGACCGTATCGAGCCGGCTTACATCGCGCTGCTGCATCGCGATCCGCTGCCCGCCGACGAGGCGAAGGACCTTTCTATCTGGTCCGAGGCCGCGCAGGCCATCGACTACTACGTGGTCGCCGGCGACGACGCCGACCAGGTGCTGGCCGGCTACCGCACGCTGACCGGCAAGGCCGTGCTGCTGCCGAAGTGGTCGTACGGCTTCTGGCAGAGCCGCGAGCGCTACAAGACACAGGCCGAGCTGACCGGCGCGCTGGACGAGTACCGCAAACGCAAGCTGCCGATCGACGCCATCGTGCTCGACTGGTCGTACTGGCCGGAAGACGCCTGGGGTTCGCACGATTTCGATGCGAAGAACTTCCCGGATCCGGACGGCATGGTCGACCACGTCCACGACCAGCACGCGCAGATCATGATTTCGGTGTGGCCGAAGTTCTATCCGACTACGGCCAACTACAAGGAGCTCGACGCCGCCGGCCACATGTACCACCGCAATGTCGAGGTGGGCGAGCTGGACTGGATCGGCAAGGGTTATCTCAACTCCTTCTACGACCCGTATTCGAAGGAAGCGCAGGACATCTTCTGGCGCCAGGTCAACGGCAAGCTCAACGCGAAAGGCTTTGACGCCTGGTGGCTGGACGCGAGCGAGCCCGACCTGCACAGCAACATCGACATCGGCGAGCGCAAGGCGCGCACCACGCCGACCGCGCTGGGGCCGTCGACGGAGTTCTTCAACTCGTATCCGCTTGTGCACTCGGAAGGCGTCTACCGCGGTTCGCGCGAGCAGGATCCTGACAAGCGCGTCTTCATCCTGTCGCGTGCGTTCTTCGCGGGCCAGCAGCGTGCCGGTGCGGCGTTCTGGAGCGGCGACATCGTGCCGCGCTGGGACGACCTGCGCGAGCAGATCTCCGGCCTGGTCAATGCCTCGATGGCGGGTGCGCCCAACGTCAGTTTCGACATCGGCGGCTTCTCGCCGGAGAAGCGCTACGAGACGAAGGATCCTGCGCACCTGGCCGAATGGCGCGAACTGAGCCTGCGCTGGTTCCAGCACGGCGCGTTCGTACCGATCTTCCGCCTGCACGGCCAGTTCCCGTACCGCGAGATCTGGGAAATCGCGCCGGAAGGCACGCCGCACTACGACAGCTTCGTCCACTACCTGAAGCTGCGTTACACGCTGTTGCCGTACATCTACACGCTGGCCGGCGACACCTGGCACCAGGACGGCACCCTGCTGCGCACGCTGGCGATGGATTTCCCGTCCGATCCCAAGGTGCGCGACATCGCCGACCAGTACCTGTTCGGCCCCGCGTTCCTGGTCGCGCCGGTAACGACGTTCAAGGCGACCACGCGCCGGGTCTACCTGCCCGCGGGCACGAGCTGGATCGACTTCGAGACCGGCAAGCGCTACGACGGCGGCCAGACGATCGAGGCGGCCGCACCGCTGCAGCGCATGCCGCTGTTCGTCCGTGCCGGCGCCATCGTGCCGCGCACGGTAGTGCAGCAGTACGTGGACGAGAAGCCCGATGCGCCGCTGACGATCGAGGTCTATACCGGCGCCGACGGTACGTTCTCGCTGTACGAGGACAACGGCCGCAGCTACGGCTACGAACGCGGCGAATCCAGCCGCATTCCGCTGGCGTGGAACGAGAAGAGCGGCGAGTTGCGCATCGGTGCGCGCGAAGGCCGCTATCCCGGCATGGTCGCGTCGCGCGAGGTGCGCGTGCGCTTCATCGACGGTCCGCGCGCCGATGCCGGCACCCTGGAACCGCGGGGCGACGTCACCGTCAGCTACGACGGCAAGGCGCTGGTGGTGAAGAAGCGCTGACGGGTCGATGGAGTTCAACCGACGCGACCTGCTGAAAGCGACGGCGGCCGGACTGGCCACCGTCGCGATCCCGAGCACCCACGGTGCCGAACCTGCCGGGGCCGGCGACGCGCTGTCGGGCGCCGGCATGACGCTCTGGTATCGCCAGCCGGCGCGGGTCTGGGTGGAGGCGCTGCCCGTCGGCAACGGCCGGCTCGGTGCGATGGTCTTCGGCGGGGTGGCACATGAGCGCCTGCAGCTCAACGAGGACACGCTGTACGCGGGCGGGCCGTATTCGGCAGTGAATCCGAAAGCGCGCGAGGGACTGCCGCAGGTGCGCGCGCTGATCTTCGCGGGTCGTTACGCGGAAGCCGCCGCGCTGGCCGACGACACGCTGATCTCGCGGCCGGTGAAACAGATGGCCTACCAGCCGCTGGGCAACCTGTGGCTGCAGTTCGACCGCCTGGACGGCGTGGCCGACTACCGGCGCGAGCTGGATCTCGATGCCGCCGTCGCACGCACGTTGTTCCGCGTGGGGGCGGGCCTGCACAGGCGCGAGGTCTTCGTGTCGTCGGTCGACCAGTGTCTCGTCGTGCGCTACACCGTCGAAGGCGGCGACGCGATGATCGGCCGGATCCGCACCGGCAACGAGCATGCGACGACCACGCGGATCGTTGACGGCGGCTGGCACGTCAGCGGTCGCAACGTCGGAAAGCACGGCATCGAAGGCCGCTTGCGCTTCGCCTTCCGCGTGCAGGTTGCGCACCGTGAGGGCCAGCTGCGGGTGGAGCAGGATCAGATCGCCTTCGATGGCGTGCGCGAGCTGGAGCTGCGCATCGTCGCAGCCACCAGCCACGTCGCGCACGACGATGTCAGCGGCGATCCCGACGCGATCACCGCCACGCAGCTGGCACGGGTGAAGGGAAAGGCTTTCGATCGCGTGCTCGCCGAGCATCTCGCCGAGCACCGCCGGTTGTTCCATCGCGTGCGGCTGGACCTGGGCCGCACCGCCGCAGCGGACCTGCCGACCGACGAGCGCATCGCCGCGTTCGCGCAAGGCAATGATCCCGCACTGGTGTCGCTGTACCACGCATACGGACGCTATCTGTTGATCTGCAGTTCGCGGCCGGGCAGCCAGCCCGCCAACCTGCAGGGAATCTGGAACGACCTGATGGATCCGCCGTGGGAGAGCAAGTACACGGTCAACATCAATACCGAGATGAACTACTGGCCGGCCGAGCAGAACGGCCTGGGCGAGTGCGTCGAACCCCTGCAGCGCATGCTGGAGGAACTGGCGCAGACCGGTGCCGGCGTCGCCCGCGACATGTACGGCGCCGGCGGCTGGATGCTCCACAACAACACCGACCTGTGGCGCGCCGCCACGCCGCCGGATGGCGCGCGCTGGGCGTTGTGGCCGACGGGTGGTGCATGGCTGCTGCAGGCGCTGTGGGATCGTTGGGACTACGGGCGCGATGCGGATTACCTGAAGCAGGTCTGGCCGCTGTTCAAGGGCGCCGCGCAGTTCTTCGTCGACACGCTGCAGGACGATCCGCAGACCGGCCACAAGGTCACCGTGCCGTCGCTGTCGCCGGAGAACGAACATCCGTTCGGCGCGGCGATCTGCGCCGGCCCGACGATGGATGCGCAGATCCTGCGCGACCTGTTCGGCCAGTGCATCGAAGCGGCGCGCGTGCTCGGCGTGGACGCCGATTTCGCCGCACGCCTGGCCGCGCTGAGCGCGCAGCTCCCGCCCAACCGGATCGGCAAGGCTGGGCAGCTGCAGGAGTGGCAACAGGACTGGGACATGCAGGCGCCCGAGATCCACCACCGCCACATCTCGCATCTCTACGGCCTGCACCCGAGCGCGCAGATCAACCTGCGCGACACGCCCGAGCTGGCACGCGCCGCGCAACGCACGCTGGAAATCCGCGGCGACGAGGCCACCGGCTGGGGCATCGCGTGGCGGCTGAACTTCTGGGCACGCCTGTGGGATGGCGAGCACAGCCTGAAGATCCTGCGCATGCTGCTGTCGCCGCAGCGCAGCTACCCGAACCTGTTCGACGCGCACCCGCCGTTCCAGATCGACGGCAACTTCGGTGGCGCCGCCGGCATCGTCGAGATGCTGGTGCAGAGCTGGGGCGGATCGATCTTCCTGCTGCCCGCGCTGCCGTCGTCATGGCGCGACGGCGAACTCGAAGGCGTGCGCGTGCGCAATGCGGCGCGCCTGGATCTTTCATGGAAAGCAGGGCGACTCGCACGCGCCACGCTGCATTCGGACAAGGGCGGCCGCTACCAGCTGGTCCATGCAGGCCGCACGCTCGATCTTGAACTCGCCGCGGGCACCTCTGCCACGGTACGACTGCGCGACGGCGCGCTGGTGGAAGCATGAAGAAGGGCATCCGATGAGTCTGGTTGCGGGCATCGATGCAGGCACGCAGAGCGTGAAGGTGGTGGTGTACGACGCCGCGGCTCGGGCGATCGTGGCCAGCGCCAGCGCGCCGCTTGGCCTGATCAGTAGGGACGATGGCGGCCGCGAGCAGCATCCGGCGGAGTGGGTCGCGGCGATGCAGACGTGCTTCGACCGCATCGATCCTGCCGTGCGTGCGCGCATCTCCGCGCTGTCGGTGTCGGGCCAGCAGCACGGCTTCGTGCCGGTGGATGCGCAAGGTGAAGTACTCGCCCCGGCGAAGCTATGGTGCGACACCAGCACCACGGCCGAGTGTGCGCAGATCATGGAGGCGGTCGGCGGTGCGGCCCAAACCATCGCGCTGGCAGGCAATCCGATCCTCGCCGGCTACACCGCCTCGAAGCTGCCGTGGACGAAGACGCATCGCCCCGAGGCCTACGCCCGGTTGGCGACGATCCTGCTGCCGCACGACTACCTCAATTTTGTCCTCACCGGCGAGCGCTTCTGCGAGTGGGGCGATGCCTCCGGCACGGGTTGGCTCGATGTGCGCACGCGCACGTGGTCGAAGGAACTCCTGCACGCGACCGATGCGGACCGCGACCTGGCTGCGTGCCTGCCGCCGATCGCGCCGCCCGACGCGCTGTTCGACATCGATCCCGCCATGGCGGCGCGACTGGGGGTGCCGGCCACGACGAAGGTCGCCGTCGGTGGCGGCGACAACATGATGGCGGCCATCGGTACCGGTTGCGTGGAGGAGGGCCGCCTGGCGATGAGCCTGGGCACCTCGGGCACGCTGTTCGCCTACTCGGACGTGCCGGTCGTCGACCCCGACGGTGCCTGGGCCGCGTTCTGTTCCTCCACCGGCGGATGGCTGCCGCTGATCTGCACGATGAACTGCACCGTGGCCACCGAACAGGTGGCCAAGACCTTCGGTTTCAGCACGCGCGAAGGCGATGCCCACCTGCAGGCCACCCCGCCGGGCGCGGACGGGTTGGTGATGCTGCCCTTCCTCAACGGTGAGCGCACCCCGGACCTGCCGCGCGGCAAGGGCGTGCTGGCCGGGATGGACCCGACCAACATGACCCCGGCGCACCTCTACCGCGCGGCGATGGAAGGCGCGACGTACAGCCTGAAGTACGGCTTCGATGCCTTCGTGCGCGCCGGCATGGCCTTCGAGCGCATCGTGCTGACCGGCGGCGGCAGCAACAGTGCGGCCTGGCGCCAGCTGGTGGCCGACGTGTTCGGCCTGCCGGTCGATGTGCCGGTACAAGCCGAAGGCGCCGCGTTCGGTGCGGCACTGCAGGCGTTGTGGGCCCTCGGCCGTGCCGAGGGCGATGCGGCCTCCATCGCCGACATCGCCCGCACGCACGTGGCCGTCGATCCCGCGTTGTCCACCAGGCCCGATGCGTCCCGCGCACCGGCTTATGCGGCGGCCTACCGCCGCTTCCTCCAGTACCTCGATGCCGTCACCCCGCTGCAACGCGGCTGACGTCCCCCACGCGACACCTCGCACAACCACAGGAACACCGCCCCATGAGCACGCAGCCCTTCATCGGCGCCCAGGAATACTTCCCCGGCATCGGCCGCATCCCCTTCGAAGGGCGCGGCTCGGACAACCCGCTGGCGTTCAAGGTCTACGACGCAAACAAGACCATCGGCGGCAAGACGATGCAGGAGCACCTGCGCTTCGCGGTCTGTTACTGGCACACGTTCTGCAACGCCGGCCATGATCCGTTCGGCCCGGGCACGCGCCACTTCCCGTGGGAGGCCGGCTCGCCCATGGCCACGGCCGAAGCCAAGGTCGATGCGGCGTTCGAGTTCTTCACCAAGCTGGGCGTGCCGTACTGGTGCTTCCACGACATCGACCTGGCCCCGGATGCCGAGGACATCGGCCAGTACGAGAAGAACCTCAAGCACATGGTCGGCCTGGCGAAAGCGCGCCAGGACGCGACCGGCATCAAGCTGCTGTGGGGCACGGCCAACCTGTTCTCGCACCCGCGCTACATGAATGGCGCCTCGACCAATCCGGACTTCGCCGTCGTGGCGCGTGCCGCCGTGCAGGTGAAGGCGGCGCTGGAGGCCACGGTCGAACTGGGTGGCGAACACTACGTGTTCTGGGGCGGCCGCGAGGGCTACGCCTCGCTGGTCAACACCGACATGAAGCGCGAAGTGGCGCACTTCGCCCGCTTCCTGACGGTGGCGCGCGACTACGGCCGCAGCATCGGATTGAAGGGCAACTTCCTGATCGAGCCCAAGCCGATGGAGCCGATGAAGCACCAGTACGACTTCGACAGCGCCACCGTGGCCGGCTTCCTGAAGGAGCATGGGCTGGAGAAGGACTTCAAGCTCAACATCGAGGCCAATCACGCCACGCTGTCGGGCCACACCTTCGAGCACGACCTGCAGGTGGCCTCCGACCACGGGCTGCTGGGCAGCATCGATGCCAACCGCGGCAATGCGCAGAACGGCTGGGACACCGACCAGTTCCCCACCGATCTGTACGACACCGTCGGCGCGATGCTGGTGGTGCTGCGCCAGGGTGGGCTGGAAGGCGGCTTGAACTTCGACGCCAAGGTGCGTCGCGAATCGACCGATCTGGAAGACCTGTTCATCGCCCACATCGGCGGCATGGATGCGTTCGCGCGCGGCCTGGAAGTGGCGCACGCGCTGCTGACCGAGTCGCCGTGGGAGCAGTGGCGCAAGGAGCGCTACGCCAGCTTCGACAGCGGCAAGGGCAAGGACTTCGAGACCGGCCAGCTCGGTCTGGCCGATCTGGCAGCGCTGGCCGCGACGCAGGGCGAACCGAAGCAGACCAGCGGCAAGCAGGAGCGTTACGAGAACCTGCTCAACCAGTACCTGCTGCGCTGAGCGCGGCAGGTCGCAACGACAACACGATTCGAGGAAGAGGACAGCAATGAACCAGGCGATGACCGGGGGCGAGAACACCAAGCTGATCGTGCTGATCAGCGTGGTGGCGACGATCGGCGGATTCCTGTTCGGGTTCGACAGCGGCGTCATCAACGGCACCGTGGACGGCCTGCAGCAGGCATTCGGTTCCACCAAGGCGGGCCTCGGTTTCGAGGTGGCCTCGATGCTGCTCGGTTGCGCGGTCGGCGCGTTCAGCGCGGGGCGGTTGGCGGACAGCCTCGGCCGGCGCAACGTGTTGATCATTTCGGCGGTGCTGTTCCTGCTTTCGGCGATCGGCGCAGGTGTGGCGACCTCGTCGGTCGTGTTCGTCATCGCGCGCGTGATCGGCGGTTTCGCCGTGGGCGCCGCCAGCGTGATCTCGCCGGCCTACATCGCCGAGGTCGCACCGGCGCGCTATCGCGGCCGGCTCGCCACGGTGCAGCAGATCGCGATCATCAGCGGCCTGACCGCGGCGTTCCTGTCCAACTACCTGCTCGCCGCCAAGGCGGGTGCCTCGACCGAAGCGCTGTGGGGCGGCCATGCCGCGTGGCGCTGGATGTTCTGGATGCAGGCGGTGCCGTCGGTGATCTTCCTGGTGCTGCTGCTCACCATTCCGGAAAGCCCGCGCTACCTGGTGGTGAAGCGCCGCAAGGACGAAGCGCTGCGCGTGCTGACGCGCCTGTTTGGCGGTGTCGAGGCACAGGTCAAGCTCGCGGAAATCGATGCCTCGTTGTCGCAGGACCATCACCGCCCGCAGCTGTCCGATCTGAAGAACAAGACGACCGGCAAGATCCGCCCCATCGTCTGGGTCGGCATCGGCCTGGCGACGTTCCAGCAGCTGGTCGGCATCAATGTGGTTTTCTATTACGGCGCGGTGCTGTGGCAGGCCGTGGGCTTCTCCGAGAACGATGCGCTGGCCATCAATGTGTTGTCCGGCGCGCTCAGCATCGGCGCCTGCATCGTCACCGTGCTGCTGATCGACCGCATCGGCCGCAAGCCGCTGCTGTGGATCGGCTCGGCCGGCATGGCGGTGTCGCTGGCGCTGGTGGTCTGGGCGTTCGCCAGCGGCTCGCTGGTCGATGGCCACCTGCAGCTGCCCGAAGGCATGGGCACGCTGGCGCTGGTGGCGGCCAATGCCTACGTGGTGTTCTTCAACATCTCCTGGGGCCCGGTGATGTGGGTGATGCTGGGCGAGATGTTCCCCAACCAGATCCGCGGATCGGCTTTGGCCGTGGCCGGGGCGGCGCAGTGGACCTCGAATTTCGCCGTCACGGTGACCTTCCCGATCCTGCTGGCCGCCATCGGCCTGGCCGCGACCTACAGCATCTACTTGGTATCGGCGATCATCTCGGTCTTCTTCGTGCTGAAGTACGTGCACGAGACCAAGGGCAAGGAACTGGAGCAGATGGAAGGATGAAGACGATGACCCCCCGCACTTCCCTCGCGCGCACCGGCGCGTTGGTGGCTGCCCTGATGCTGGCGCTGGTCGCCTGCAAGGGCGACGACAAGGCGGCCGCGCCCGCGACCGCCGCCGATGCCACTCCGTGGCCGCAGGTCGCCTGGCCGCTGGCCGAGGACGCGGCGCTCGAGCAGCGCATCACCGACCTGATGGCCACGATGACGGTGGAGGAGAAGGTCGGCCAGCTGGTGCAGGGCGATATCGCCAGCATCACGCCGGACGACGTGCGCAAGTACCGGCTCGGCTCGATCCTGGCCGGCGGCAATTCAGACCCCGGCGGGCGCTACGACGCCTCGCCGACCGAGTGGCTCGCGCTGGCCGATGCCTTCTACGAGGCGTCGATGGATACCTCGCAGGGCGGCAAGGCGATCCCGATCATCTTCGGCATCGATGCCGTGCACGGGCAGAGCAACATCGTCGGCGCCACGCTGTTCCCGCACAACATCGGTCTGGGCGCGACGCGCAATCCGGATCTGCTGCGCCGGATTGGCGAGGTCACCGCGCTGGAGACGCGCGCCACGGGCATGGAGTGGGCGTTCGCGCCGACCGTGGCGGTGCCGCAGGACGACCGCTGGGGCCGTTCGTACGAAGGCTATTCGGAATCGCCCGAGATCGTGGCCAGTTACGCCGGTGCGATGGTCGAGGGCCTGCAGGGCAAGGTCGGCACGCCCGGCTTCCTCGACGGCCGCCACGTGATCGCCTCGGTGAAGCACTTCCTCGGCGACGGCGGCACCACCAACGGCAAGGACCAGGGCGATACGAAGATCAGCGAAGCCGACCTGGTGCGCATCCATGGCGCCGGCTATCCGCCGGCGATCGCGGCCGGCGCGCAGACGGTGATGGCCTCGTTCAACAGCGTCAACGGCGAGAAGATGCACGGCAACAAGCCGTACCTGACCGACGCACTGAAGGGCCGCATGCAGTTCGGCGGCTTCGTGGTCGGCGACTGGAACGGCCACGGCCAGGTGAAGGGCTGCACGAACACCGACTGCCCGGCCACGATCAACGCCGGCCTGGACATGGCGATGGCCTCCGACAGCTGGAAGGGCTTCTACGAGACCACGCTGGCGGCGGTGAAGGCCGGCACGATCAGCCAGGAGCGGCTGGATGATGCGGTGCGGCGCATCCTGCGGGTGAAGGTCCGCCTGGGCCTGTTCGAGGCGGGCAAACCGTCGACGCGGGCCGTCGGTGGCCAGTTCGCCCTGCTCGGCGCCCCCGAGCACCGCGCCGTGGCACGCCAGGCGGTGCGCGAATCGCTGGTGCTGCTGAAGAATGCCGGCGGCGTACTGCCGTTGGCGCCGAAGCAGCGCATCCTCGTGGCCGGCGATGGCGCGAACGATGTCGGCAAGCAGGCCGGCGGCTGGACGCTCAACTGGCAGGGCACGGGCACCACGCGCAAGGATTTCCCGAACGCCGACTCGATCTACGAGGGCATCGCGCAGCAGGCGAAGGCGGCGGGAGGCGAGGCGATCCTCGCCGTCGACGGCACGTACACGCAGAAGCCCGACGTGGCGGTGGTTGTGTTCGGCGAGAATCCGTACGCGGAGTTCCAGGGCGACCTGACCACGCTGTTGTACAAGCCCGGCGATGACAGCGATCTGCAACTGATCAAGCGGCTGAAGGCCGAGGGCATCCCCGTGGTGGCGGTGTTCCTGAGCGGGCGCCCGCTGTGGATGAACCGCGAGATCAATGCCGCCGATGCGTTCGTGGCCGCCTGGCTGCCGGGTTCGGAAGGCGCGGGAATCGCGGATGTAGTGCTGCGCAAGGCCGATGGCAGCGTGCAGCACGACTTCAAGGGCAAGCTGAGCTTCAGCTGGCCGCGCACGGCCACGCAATACGCCAACAATGTGGGACAGGAAGGCTACGACCCGCTGTTCGCGTTCGGCTTCGGCCTGACCTACGCCGACAAGGGCGACCTGGCCGCGTTGCCGGAAGACTCCGGCGTGAGCGGCGATGAAGGCGCGACGGGCGTGTTCTTCGCGCGCGGCGAGGCCGGGTCCGGCATGGCGTTGCGGCTCGAAGGCGCGGACGGGCAGGGCGTGACGGTCACCAAGGTGCCGGAGGCACTCGACGGCGAGCGGCTGAAGGTCACCGGCGTGGATCATCAGGCACAGGAGGACGCGCGCCGTCTGGCCTGGTCGGGCAAGGGCGAGGCGGTCACGGCGTTGCAGTCGCACACGGCGCTGGACCTGCAGCGCGAGAGCAACGGCGACGTGATGCTGTTGACCACGTTGCGCGTGGACGCCGCGCCCAGCGGCGAGGCCTGGCTGTCGGTCGGCTGCGGCACCGGATGCACTGCACGCGTGGCGCTGGCACCGACGCTGGCGACGTTGCCGGTGGGCCAGTGGACGCGCGTCGGCGTGCCGCTGAAGTGCCTGGCCAAGGCCGGCGCCGATGTCGCCAAGCTGGATCGTCCGTGGTCTGTCGGTACCGCCGGGACGATGACGATCTCGGTATCGCGCGTGGCGCTTGGTGCGCTGGACCAGGCGGAACAGACCGTGGACTGCGCACGCTGACCACGAAGGGCGATCCGGACGCATCAGTGTCCGGATCGCCCGCGATGGCAAACGAACGGGGAAGGGGAGCGGGATGACACTGTCGGGACTGGATATCGCCATCGTGCTGGCCTACCTGGCCGGCATCTTCGTGCTTGCGCAGTGGGTGTCGCGCGAGAAGGCCGGGCACACCAAGGACGCGAAGGACTACTTCCTCGCGAGCAAGTCGTTGCCGTGGTGGGCCATCGGCGCGTCGCTGATCGCGGCCAACATCTCGGCCGAACAGATCATCGGCATGTCCGGTTCCGGCTACGCCATCGGCCTGGCCATCGCGTCGTACGAATGGATGGCGGCGGCCACGCTGCTGATCGTCGGCAAGTGGTTCCTGCCGGTTTTCCTGCGCAACGGCATCTACACGATGCCGCAGTTCCTCGAGCAGCGGTACGGCACGCGCATCCGCACGCTGATGGCCGTGTTCTGGTTGGGGCTGTACGTGTTCGTCAACGTCACCTCGATCCTGTGGCTGGGCGCCATCGCGGTGTCGCAGGTCACCGGCATGGACCAGATGCTGGCGGTGGTGCTGATCGGCGTGTTCGCGCTGCTGTACCAGCTCTATGGCGGGTTGAAGGCGGTCGCGTTGACCGACATCGTGCAGGTATCGCTGCTGGTGCTGGGTGGCCTGCTGCTCGCGGGCCTCACGCTCAACGAACTGGGCGAGGGCGCCGGTGTCGTCGCCGGCTTCCACAAGCTCTGGGCCGCGCAGCCGGGCCACTTCGAGATGATCCTCGACAAGGACAACCCGTTCTACAAGGACCTGCCGGGCCTCAGCGTGCTGATCGGCGGCATGTGGATCATGAACATCAGCTACTGGGGCTTCAACCAGTACATCATCCAGCGCGCGCTCGCCGCGAAGGACATCGGCGAGGCGCAGAAGGGCGTGCTGTTCGCCGCCTTCCTCAAGCTGCTGATGCCGGTGATCGTGGTGCTGCCCGGCATCGCCGCGGTGATGCTGGCGCCGGGCCTGGACAAGCCCGACCAGGCCTATCCGACGATGATGCGGCTGCTGCCCACCGGCATCCTGGGCCTGGTGTTCGCCGCATTGGTGGCGGCGATCGTCGCGTCGCTGGCATCGAAGATCAATTCGGTGGCGACGATCTTCACCCTGGATTTCTACGCCAAGGGCAAACGCCAGCACAGCGAAGCCACGCTGGTGCGCGTGGGCCGCATCGCCGCGGTGGTGACCGTCGTGCTCGGCATACTGGCGGCCAAACCACTCCTCGGCAGCTTCGACCAGGCGTTCCAGTACATCCAGGAATACACCGGCTTCTTCACCCCGGGCATCGTGGTGATCTTCATGCTGGGCCTGTTCTGGAAGCGCGCCAACGAGGCCGGCGCGCTGGCGGCGGCGATCGGCTCGTTCGCGCTGTCCATCGTACTGAAGCTGGCATGGCCGGCGCTGCCCTTCATCGACCGCGTCGGCCTGGTGTTCCTGCTGGCGCTGGCGCTGGCGGTCGTCGTGTCGCTGGCCACGCCGCATGCGCCGGAGAAGGACGTCATCCGCACGGACGATGTGGAGTACCGCACGGGCACTTCGTTCAACATCGGTGCGGTGGCGGTGCTCGGCATCCTGGTGGCGCTCTACACGCTGTTCTGGTAACCCGCCAGCGGGGCGGCATTCACAAGGGATTTAGCTGCGGCTTGATGCAGCGCGCATTCTCACGAATTCATTCGCAGAATCTAATGGCGGCTTAACTTCCGGCTAATTGGGCCTTAATCCAGCGCTTCCAGCATGCCCGCCATGCACTGGATCCGCTCCCACATCGCCCTCGCACCGCTCCCCGGCCGTTTCGTCAGCGTCCGCTTCGTCGATCCGGGCGATCCGGACCGCGCCGAGGTGGAGGCGTTCATCGCCGGCGTCTATCGCGACCGCCACGGCGCGACGCTGCGCAGCTTCTTCCCCCACCTGATCGCCTATCGCGACAGCGATGGGAGGCTCGCCGCCGCGGTCGGCGTGCGTGCCGGCGGCGAGGGGCCGCTGTTCGTCGAACACTACCTGGACGTGCCGGTGGAACAGGCGATGTCGCAGCATGGCCTGGCGCACGTCGACCGGCGCCGGGTGGTGGAAGTGGGCAACTTCGCCGCCACCACGCCCGGCATCGCACGCGAGCTCATCCTGCAGCTCGCACTCACCCTGCAGGCCGCGGGCATGGATTGGGTGTTGCTGGTGGCGACCCAGCAGTTGCGCAATGCATTCGAGCGACTGCACCTGCCGATGCTCGACCTGGCCGAGGCCCGCGCGGAACGACTCGGCGACGCCAGCGGCGACTGGGGTCGCTACTACGCCTCGCGTCCGCGGCTGATCTGCGGCAACCTGGCCGAAGGCGTCGCCTATCTGCGCGGAGTCCCGCGGCCACAGGCATGCGATGCGCCGATGCTGTGCCTGGCGGGCGCGCCATGATCCGGCCGATGGATGTCGTGCTGCGCAACCCGGGCCAGCGCACCCTGCCGCGCGTGATCACCGCGGACGGCGTGCTGGACGACCGGATGCTGGCCGCAAGGATCGATGCGCTGGTCGCCTGGCTGGCGAAGAGCGGCATCCGCCGTGTCGCCAGTCGCCTGGACAACGGGCCGTCCTGGTTCGTGCTGGACCTGGCGCTGCGCGAGGTCGGCGGTGTGCATGTGCCGCTGCCGATGTTCTTCTCCGAAGCGCAGGTCCGGCATGCGCTCGCCAACAGCGGCGCCCAGTGCGTGATGACGGCACGCGAGGATGCCATGCCGCCGGGCGCGGAAGCGTTGACCGGCTTCCTCGATGGCGAGCGGCTGGCATGCTGGCGAACGCCGGCCGACGAGAGCGGCGCGACGGGGTTGCCGGCGCGCGCGGCGTGCATCACCTATACCTCCGGCACGACGGGTCGCCCGCGCGGTGTATGCCTCGACGCGGACACGTTGTTCACCGTCGCCGCGTCGCTGGTGGATGCCGCGGCGTCGATCGCGCCGCGGCGGCACCTGTGCCTGATGCCGCTGGCCACGCTGCTGGAGAACGTGGCGGGCCTGTACGCGACCCTGCTTGCCGACGCGGAAATCGCGCTGCCGTCGCTGTCCGAGATCGGCTACACCGGCGCCACCGGCCTGGACGTGCCCACCCTGCTGCGTTGCCTGCACCGTTACCAGCCGGAAAGCGTGATCCTGGTGCCGCAGTTGTTGCTGGCGCTGGTGATGGCGGCCGAGCAGGGCGCGCCACTTCCGCCGTCGCTGCGCTACGTCGCTGTCGGTGGCGGACGCGTCGGTCCGGGCCTGCTGCGACGCGCTCGCGCGCTCGGGCTGCCGGTGTTCGAGGGTTACGGCCTGACCGAATGCGGGTCGGTGGTCTGCCTGGACCGCCCCGATGCGCTGCGCGAGGGCAGCGTTGGTCGCCCGCTGCCGCACGCCCGCGTCTCGATCGTGGACGGCGAGATCCAGGTCGACGGCGCGCGTGCGCTCGCCTACCTCGGCGGTGAACCGCTGCCGGCAGGCCCGGTCCGCACCGGCGACCTCGGTTACATGGACGACGAGGGCTTCGTGCACATCACCGGTCGCCGCAAGAACGTCTTCATCACCGCGTTCGGCCGCAACGTGTCGCCGGAGTGGGTCGAGAGCGAGTTGCTCGCACACCCCGCCATCGCCCAGGCGGTCGTGTGGGGCGAGGGCCAGGCGGACAACGTGGCGGTGCTGGTGCCGCGCCGCGCCGACATCGACGACACGCGTCTCGCGCGTGCGCTGGCCGACGTCAACGCCGGCTTGCCCGATTACGCACGCATCGCCCGCTTCGTGCGCGCGGGCGCCCCCTTCACTGCGGACGCGGGCCTGATGACCGCCAACGGCCGCCCGCGCCGCGAGGCGATCCTCGGCCACTACCAGGCCGACGTCGACGCCTGCTACCGGCGCGCCCCCAACGTATCCCCCTCCGGAGTTGCTGCATGAGTTTCCATGACGAACTGGTCGCGAAGACGGCGCGCGAGCGCGATGGCCTGCTGTCCATCCCCATCATCCAGTCCGCGCTTGCGGGCAGGATCGCCCGCGACGACTACGTGGCGTTCCTGACCCAGGCCTTCCACCACGTCCGCCACACGGTGCCACTGCTGATGGCCTGTGGCGCGCGGCTGCCGGCCCGGCTGGAGTGGCTGCGTACTGCGGTGGGCGAGTACATCGAAGAGGAGATGGGGCACCACGAATGGGTGCTGGACGACATCGCCGTGTGCGGTGAAGACCGCGCGGCGGCGGAAGCGTCCACGCCTTCGCTGGCGACGGAGCTCATGGTCAGCTACGCCTACGACACCATCCAGCGCGGCAATCCGGTCGGCTTCTTCGGCATGGTGCTGGTGCTGGAAGGCACCAGCGTGGCGCTCGCCACGCGCGCGGCGAACACGCTGCAGACGTCGCTCGATCTTCCGTGCAACGCCTTCAGCTACCTGCTCTCGCATGGCGACCTCGACGTCGAGCATGTCGGCTTCTTCAAGCGACTGATGGACCGCATCGACGACGAGGGCGACAAGGCCGCCATCGTGCACGCGGCGCGCCGCTTCTACGTGCTGTACGGCGATATCTTCCGCACGCTGCGCAGCGACGGCGTGCGCTTGGCGGAGGCGGCCTGATGGACCTTGCCGGTCGGACCGTGGTCGTCACCGGGGCCAGTGGCGGCATCGGCGTGCCGCTGTGCGCGGCGCTGCTCGCCGCCGGCGCGCATGTGCTGGCCGTGGGGCGAGACGAAGCCAGGCTGCGCCGGCTCGCCCAGCAACTGCCTGCGGGCCGCCTGTCGTGGGCGGTGGGTGATGTGGCGACCGAAGCGGGTCGTGCGCGCGTGATCGAGGCCGCGCGTGCCGCCGTTCCCACGCCATCGGTGCTCGTGCTCGCGCATGCGCAGGCCGCGTTCGGCCTGTTCGAGGACCAGTCGCCGGAGGAGATGACGCACCTGATGCAGACCAACCTGGTGGCGCCGATGCTGCTGGTACATGCCCTGCTGCCCCTGCTGCGCATGCACGATGCAGCGTCGGTGGCCGTGGTCGGTTCGACCTTCGGCAGCCTGGCGTTCCCCGGTTTCGCCGCCTACAGCGCAAGCAAGTTCGGCCTGCGCGGCATGACCGAAGCGCTGGCGCGCGAATATGCCGACACGCCGCTGCGCTTCCAGTACCTGTCGCCGCGCGCCACGCGCACGCCGTTCAACAGCGCCACGGTCGACGCTCTGAACGTGGAGCTGAAGGTGGCCAGCGATGCGCCCGCCGACGTTGCGCGCCAGCTGGTCGCCGCGATCGTGCGGGGTGCGCCGCGGTTGCAGATAGGCTGGCCGGAAAAGCTTTTCGCCCGCCTCAACGGGGCGCTGCCCGGCCTCGTCGACCGCAGCCTTCGCGCCAGCCTGCCCATCATCCGTCGCCATGCGCGACCGCCCCGAACTTCCCATGCACCGCAGGAGACCCTTCGCCATGAAACGACGCCACGGTAAGTCCATGCTCTTCCTGATCCTCATGTCCACCGCCCTGATCGTGGGCATCGCGATGGCCGCCGAGCCGGGCGCAAGCAGCGCATCGCAGGTGCGCGACCGCTGGGCGCAGGTCAACTACCAGGTGCCCAAGGCGCAGCGCGAGTCCGCGTTCGAGGATCTCCTCCACCAGGCCGAGAAGGTCAGGCAGGCGAACCCGCGCGACGCTTCGGCGCTGATCTGGGAAGGCATCGTGCTGTCCAGCCTGGCCGGCGAGAAGGGCGGCATGGGTGCGCTGGGCCTGGTGAAGCGCGCGCGCGCGGATTTCGAAGCGGCCATCAAGCTCGATGCGAATGCGCTCGATGGCGCGGCATACACGAGCCTGGGGGCGCTCTACTACCAGGTGCCCGGCTGGCCGCTCGGCTTCGGCGACGACGATGCCGCGCGCACCATGCTGCGCAAGGGCTTGGCCATCGATCCGGACGGCATCGACGCCAATTATTTCTACGCCGATTTCCTGCGCGACCAGAAGGACTGGGCCGGTGCCCGTGCGGCCTTCCAGAAGGCGCTCGCGGCGCCTGCGCGCCCGGGTCGCGAGGTCGCCGACGCCGGTCGCCGCCAGGAAGCGCAGGCGAAGCTGAAGGACGTGGCGACGCATCTTGCGCACTGAGGGGGCGGCCACCAGACTGGCTGCATGCGCATCCTGCTGGTGGAAGACGATCTGTCGCTCGGCGAAGGCCTCCGCACCGCACTGCGGCGCGGCGCCTTCGCCGTCGATTGGGTGCAGGACGGGGCGAGCGGCCTGCTCGCGCTGCGCGATGGCGGCTTCGACCTGGTGGTGCTGGACCTGGGGTTGCCACGGATGGACGGTATCGAGGTGATCCGTCAGGTGCGCGCCACCGGCGACGCCGTGCCGATCCTCGTGCTGAGCGCACGCGAACGCCCGGCCGACCGCACCCTGGGGCTGGATGTCGGCGCCGACGACTACCTGGGCAAGCCGTTCGATACCGCCGAACTGCTGGCGCGCGTACGTGCGTTGATCCGGCGCAGCGCGGGGCGCGCGAATCCTTCGCTGGAATCGGGCCCGCTGCGGCTCGATCCCGCCTCGCTCACCGCGACCTGGAAGGGACGGGCGCTGGACCTGACGCGACGCGAGTTCGCCCTGCTGCGCGTGCTGATGGAACAGCGCGGCCGCCCGATGGCGCGCGACGCCATCCAGCAGCACCTGTACGGCTGGGACGCGGACGTGGCCAGCAATGCCGTCGACGTCCATGTGCACCAGCTCCGCCGCAAGCTGGAGCCCGGCATCATCCGCACCGTGCGCGGCCTCGGCTACGCCCTGGGCGACGCCGGTGGGGATGCTGCATGAGGTCGATGCGCGCGACGCTGCTGTGGCTGTTGCTGGGCACGCTGGCGGTGGTGATGGCCGCCGCGGGCCTGCTGAGTTATCGCGCGGGCCTGCAGGAAGCGGGCGAGATGTTCGATGCACGCCTGGTGCAGTCCACCCGCGTACTGGTGAGCCTGGTCGACGAGCCGCTCAGCGAACTGAATGCGTTTCCGGGCGAGCCGATCGTGCTGCGCGGCTGGCATGGAGAGGCGCACGGCGTGGGCGAGGCGCTGGCGTTCAACGATGGCCATGCCTACGAGAACAAGCTGGCGTTCCAGGTATGGGATGCGCAGGGTCGGCTGCTGCTGCGCTCCGACAGCGCGCCGGCGCGTCCGTTGGCGACCCTGGAGGCCGGCTACGAGGACGTGGTGGTGGACGGGGCGCACTGGCGTGCGTTCACGCTGCAATCGCCGAACGGACGATGGTTCCAGTCCGCCGAACTCACCGACATCCGCGAGGAACTGGCCGGCGACATCGCCGGCGGCACGCTGCTGCCGTTGCTGCTGTCGCTTCCGCTGATCGCCTTGGCGGTGTGGTGGAGTGTCGCGCTGGCGACGCGCTCGCTGCGACGTATCTCGCATGAGATCGGCCAGCGCGATCCCGAGCGACTCTCGCCACTGGATCCGGCGGAGGTGCCGCAGGAGGCGCGCGGCCTGGTCGATGCCATCAACGGCCTGCTGCAACGCCTGGACGTGGCGCTGGTGCGCGAGCGCAACTTCGTGGCCGACGCCGCGCACGAACTGCGCACGCCCATCAGCGCACTGAAAATCCACGCCGACAACGCACAGCATGCCCGCGACGACCGCGAGCGGGAGGCGTCGCAGCAACTGCTGGCCGCCAGCGTGCAGCGCGTCGAGCGCCTGGTCGCGCAGCTGCTGTCGTTGAGTCGCGCCGAGAGCACGGCGCGCGCGCCGGCTTCCGCGCGGCTGGACCTCTCGGCGCTGGCGGGCGTCGAGATCGACGCGGCCCGACCCCTGCTCGACGCCAAGGGCCAAGTCCTGCACGCGGACCTGCAGCCCGTGCAGGTGTCCGGCGACGAGATCGCGCTCGGCCTGCTGGTGCGCAACCTGGTCGAGAACGCCTCCCGCTACGCCCCCGTTGGCGCCAGCATCGAAGTGCTTACCGGCCAGAGCGACGGCCGCGCGTTCCTAGTGGTCGACGACAGCGGCCCCGGCATCCCCGACGAGGACCATGCCCGCGTGTTCGACCGCTTCTACCGCCGCCTGGGCAGCCCGCACGAAGGGAGCGGCCTGGGCCTGGCGATCGTCAAGGAAGTCGTCACCGCACACGCCGGCACCATCCGCCTGGCGCCTTCGTCGCGGTGGGGCGGGCTGTCCGTGCGGGTGGAGCTGCCCTGCCTGGCCTGACCTTATCGGTGCGCGCGTCAGGCCACCGACCGCGTCAGGCGTTTGCGCATGCACACCGCGGAGGCAGGGCAGAGCGAACGGAACTCTGCCGAGGCTTGCAGCGTGGCGGGCGCTTCGTGGCGAGGCAGCGCCTCGAAACCCTGCAGCAGGAAGAAGCGCTCGGCGGTCTGGGTCAGCAGGTACACCGTGTCGATGCCGCGACGGCGCGCGGCGGCCTCCAGTTCCGCCACCAGTCGACGCGCGAGCCCTTGGCCACGATGATCCGCTGCGACTGCGAGCGAACGCAGCAGCGCATCCGTGCCGAAGGACTGCAACCCGATCACCCCCGCCATGGTGCCATCGCTGTCAGCGACCAGGAATGCCACGTCGGCATCCACCAGGTCTTCCGTGGGTAGCGAGGATTGCTTCAACAGCGCAAGCAGGTGCGGCAGGTCGTCCTCGGTGGCGAAACGAATCGTGGTCACGCGGATTCCTCCTGAACGGGCGGCGCCGACGAAGCGAGCCGCGTTGCGACGCCCACGGTGAGGGCCGCACCGACAAGCTGCGCGACGATGAAACCCGGGACGTCGTCGGGTCGGATCCCGGCGAAGGTCTGCGTCAGCGCACGCGCCACCGTCACCGCCGGATTGGCGAACGACGTGCTGGCGGTGAACCAGTACGCCGCGAAGATGTAGCTCGCCACCAGCGCGGGGATCGCGCTTGCACGATGGCGCAGGCCCAGCAGGATCGTCAGCAGCAGGCCAAACGTGGCGACGCCTTCGCTGAGCCACTGCGCGCCACCGCTGCGCGCACGCGTACCGGGTTGGAACAGTGCGAGATCGAACATCGCGTGCGCAAGCAGCACCCCGGCTACGGCGCCGACGATCTGCACGGCCATGTAGGCGACCGCCGCACGCGTGCCGATCGCGCCACGCCAGCGCATGGCCAGCGTCACCGCAGGATTGAAGTGCGCGCCGGACACCGGTCCCAGCGTGGTGATCAGTACGTACAGCGCACCGGCGGTCGCCGCCGCGTTCGCGAGCAATGCCACGGCAACGTTTCCGCCTGCCAGCGACTCGCCCATGATCCCCGAGCCGACCACGACGGACAGCAACAACAGCGTTCCGAGGCCTTCGGCCAGCAGGGCGCGTTGCATCAGAGCGATTCCAGCAGCGCCTTCACCCGGCGCCCGATGTCGTCGCGCACGGCCCGGTACCCGTCGTCGTCCATGTCGCGCGGATCCGGCAAGCCCCAGTCCTCGCGCCGCTTCGCCGGAATCCACGGGCACTCGTCGCCGCAGCCCATGGTGATGACGGCATCGAATTCGCCGTCCACGTCATCCAGCGACTTGGAGCCATGCGTCGACAGGTCGTAGCCGAGCTCGGACATGAAACGGATCGCTTTGGGGTTGATACGCCCCGAGGGCCGCGACCCGGCACTGAAGGCCTCGATGCCAGCACCGCCATGCAGGTGTGCGAAGGCTTCGGCCATCTGGCTGCGATTGGAGTTTTCGATACAGACAAAGAGAACACGGGGATTCGTCATGGCGATGTCGTCGGCAGTTCAGGAGAGGCCGATGGCACGCACGTGCTGCTCACGCGCGAGGGCATCGAGGGAGGGCAGCGGCAGAGCCAACAGCAGTTCGATGCGACGCCGCAGGGTGACCCACGCATCCATGAAGGCGCCCAGGTCATCGGGCCGCAGGGCGGGATCGGGCACGGCCCAGTGCGCCAGCGCCGGCTGGCCCGGCCACACCGGACAGGCTTCACCTGCGGCCTTGTCGCAAACCGTGATGATGAAATCCAGCGGAGCGGTGTCGGGTGCGGCGAATTCGTCCCATGCCTTGCTGCGCAAGGGCGTCGTATAACCCAGTTCTTCGATCAGCTTGCGCGCCAGCGGCTGCACATGGCCCGTCGGCTGACTGCCTGCACTGAACGCCTCGAAGCGTCCCTTGCCAAGGACGTTGAGCAACGCTTCTGCCATCTGGCTGCGGGCGGAATTGCCGGTGCAGAGGAAGAGCACGCGGTAGAGATGGTCGGTCATGTCGGCGTCTCGTGCGACCGTCAGCAACAGCCGGACCGGGGCGCGCAGCAGGCACTCCCGGAAGCGGCGACTGCGGCTTTCATGGCTTTGGGGTCAGGCGTGCAGCTTGTGCCGTCCGTCGCACAGGCGGCATCGCCCGCGTGATAGGTGGTGGCTTCGCCGAGCGTGTGGAAGGTTTCCCAGCGCGTGCCCTGCGGATCTTCGGTCCACAGCTTGTCGGACGTCGCGTAGCAGCAGATCGCCGCCTGCTCCGGTACGACACTGCCACCGGCGGCATCCAGGCGACGGCCGAACTCGCGGAGCCCGCGATCGTCATCCGCCTGCAGGCCCAGATGGTCCACGCCCGGCGCGCGGCCCGTATTGGAGATGGCGAAATTGACGCGGGGGTCGTCGAGCATCCACTTCGCGTAGTCCGGCTTCACCACGGCGGGCTCGCTGGCGAACAGGTGCGTATAGAAACGGATGCTGGCGTCGAGATCGGTGACGTTGAGATGCACATGGAAGCGGTTCATGACGTGGCCTTCTTTCGGGGTGGGCATGACGTGGCGGGCGCGCAGGCGGCGACGCCGTTGCAGCAGTTCTCGGTGAGATATGAGATCAGCCCGTTCATCTGCAGGTAGTTGGCGCGCACGCGGATGACCCGTCCCTCGCGGGTGTCGTGGACCAGCGCGGCGGCACGCAGCACGTTGAGATGTGCGGACAGCGTGGCGGGTGGAAGGTCGAGCCGGTCGCGCAACTCGCCGACCGCCAGGCCGTCGGGGCCCGCCTGCACCAGCGTGCGGAACGCGGCCAGGCGGGACTCGTGGCTGAGCGCAGCGAGCGATTTCAGGGCGGTCATTGTTTCCATAATTCCAGAATATAGGAAATATACGACAGGTCAATCCCTTCCGGCATGCAGGCCGTGTAGGCGTAATCGTTGTGCGCGCATCCACGTCCCGCCCGTCCGCGGGCACGTATGGAGCAGGCCCGCCCCGTCACGCGCACACGGAGCCCTTTCTCTGTCCGGCGCAGGGCAGCGCGGATCGCGCACACGGTGCGGGCGTGGCTCGACGCACCCGTGGGCGAGGGATGCGATTGGCAAGTACGGGGTCGGGCACTAGGCTGTCGTGCGGCGCCGCTGGCCAAGAGGACACAGTTGATCGGTTATCACGAGGCGGTGAAACGGCTGACAGACGGCGTGCTGCTGCTGGATGCATGCGCGGTCGCGCCGCTCGATGGCATGGGTCGTGTGCTGGCGGCCCCGGTGGTGAGCGACATTGCCCTGCCGCCCTTCGACAACGCCGCTCTCGACGGCGTGGCTCTCGTGACCGAAGGCCGGCCGATCGCCCCCGATCGCGTGTGGGAGATCGGCGCGCGCCTTGGTGCCGGTGCACCCGCGCCGCAGGACGACGCCGAGGCGTGGGAGATCATGACGGGCGCGCCGCTGCCGTCGCGCGCCGATACCGTGGTGCCGCTGGAACATCTCGACCGGCTTGCTTCGTCCGCATCGGGGGTATCACGCGTCCGCGTGCGCGACGATATCGTGCCGGGGGCCAATCTCCGACGACGCGGCGAAGACGTGCAGCCGGGGCAGTGCGTGTTGCCGGCCGGCCATGTGGTGGATGCCGGGGCGCTGATGCTTCTCGCGGGCCTGGGCATTGCCGCGATCCGGGTCGTGCGTCGCCCGCGCGTGGCGTTGCTGGTGACGGGGCGTGAAATCGCACGCATTGGCGAACCGCTGCCGATCGGCAGCATCCACGACGCCACCTCGCCCTGGCTCGTGCACGCGCTGTCGGCGGCCGGCGCGGAAGCCATCCACATCACCCGCGTCGGCGACGACGTCGCCGCGTTCCAGGCCGCGCTCGATGCGGCGCTCGCCGACGGGGTCGATCTGGTCCTCAGCACGGGAGCAGTGTCGAAGGGATGCTACGACTTCGTTCCCGCCGCGCTCGCCGTGCGCGATGCAGACATGCTCTTCCATGGCGTCGCGATGCGGCCGGGCAAGCCGGTCCTGGCCGCGCGCCTGCGCAACGGACCGACGTTCGTCGGCCTGCCAGGCAATCCCCTGTCGACGGCGGCGACCTTCCGCTTCCTGGTGGAGCCGCTGCTGCGCGCCTGGCTGGGCCTGCCTGCGGAAACACGGCGACGCGTACCCCTCGCCAGGCACTGCGACAAGCGAGAGGGATTGCTCACGGCGCTTCATGGCACCCTCCGATGCGACGCGGAAGGGCGGTTGCGGGCGCACGTGTCCGACGGCCAGGCCTCGTTCCGGCTATTGCCGTTCTCGCGATCGTCCGTGTGGATCACCTTGCCGGCGGACGTGCGCCGCGTCGACGCCGGGACATGCGTGGACGTCCATGGCAGCAGCCATCTCTGCGCCCCGTCCTGGACCTGCGAATGAGCGGCGTATCTACGTGGCGCGCCGTCCTGCTGGCCGGGGGTCGCTCGTCGCGGATGGGCACGGACAAGGCGGCGTTGCCCTGGGGCAATGGCACGCTGCTGACGCACATGCACGCACGCTTGATCGCGGCGGGCGCGGACGACGTGATCGTCAGCGGCGACCGTCATGACCTGGGGGGCATACCCGATGCAACGCCCGATACCGGGCCGATGGGCGCGTTGGCGCAACTGGCGCCGCGCCTGCACGACGGTGCATGGATCGTCGTGCCCGTCGACATGCCGCTGCTGTCCGTCGACCTGCTGCAGGCGTTGCTCACCACCGGCGCCACCTGCACCTGCGTGGACGGCCACCCATTGCCGATGGCGCTGCGCGCGGACGCCGGCACGCGCACGGTGATCGAGGCTGTCGGCGCGCGTTCCGGCGGCGAGCGCTCGCTGCGTGCACTGCAGCGCGCGGTGGGTACACGGGTATTGCCGGCGACGCGTTGGGAGCATGCGTTGCGCAACTGCAATACACCGGCGGAGTGGAGGGCGCTGCAGGCGGAGTTCTGCTGATCATGGCGAGCGGAAATTTCTTGCAGAAGTAATCCCTGCGGGCACACGTGGCTGAGCAAACCTTCTTCTGACCGGCGCCTCGTGGCCCGATCAAGCTCGCGGGCGGGGCGGATTAGCGGGCGCACGTCGCCAGCACGGGGCCTACATGGCGCTGCTGGTACCTCGTGGCGGGATCTGTCCGCGACGCTTTGTTCCCTTTGCCCGTATACGGTACATCGCCTCTTGCCGCCGAGCCGCCGACCGAAGGAAGGAGTTCTCCTTGCATCACGTCAATCGCACCCTGCTGCCCCTGGCTGTCGGCCTGGGTCTTTGTGTTCACGCTGGTCCGGCTGCAGCGCAAGCAGGCGCCGTGCTCGACCGGGTCTACCTGAGCAGCGCAATCCCACTGGAAAGCACTGAATTCGGCGCTCGCTGGGATTACCCAGGCCTGTCAAGCGGAACCCAGGTCGATTACTACGACGACTTGGGTTTGCCCCATTTCGATGAGTCCCAGTGGAAAGCGGGTGTGACCTTGGCCGACTCGCACCGGCTCCAGGCCACGCGCTGGAAGATCGGGAACGCCTATCGAGGCAGGACCACTCGGCCAATCACCATCGATGGCAGCGGATTCTCGAGTGGCACGGCAATCTCCAATTCGCTGGACGCCAAGATAGAGACGCTTTCCTATACGTGGTTCCTGGCCAAGGATGCCAGGCAGGCATGGGGTATCGGGTTAGGTACTTCCCGAGTTCGGATTGAAAACAAGCTGAGTGCCATCGTCGAGGGATTTCCGGGTGAGTTCGAGATCGACAGTAGCGCCAGCGAGCGTGTCACCCTGCCGCATGTCAGGGCTGAGTACGCCAGACGGATAGGCGATTGGCGAGTCGGGGCGGATGCCTCGCTCGGCCGCAGGAGTGGAGACCGGCTGGCGGCTCGGAGCCAAGAAGCCAGCGTAAGCCTCGAGTACCTTCCTGCGTCCGTGATGGCGATAGGAGTGCGCTATTCGATCCATCGCACCGAACTGGAGCGAAACAACCCTGCGGCGTCCGGCATGCCGGCCCCCGCGTCAACGTTCAGCGGCAACTTCCGCATCCGCAGTGCGACACCTCACCTCTACATCACGCTGCGCTATTGAAGGGAGGCAGCCCGTGTGGCGGAAAGCGACGCCCGCTATCCAGGCAGCTGCGGGAAAGAATCTTGCCCTTGAGACGTAGAACCGGGGTGACACGGGAGAACGGGTTGCCAAGGAATTGCACTCGCCCGGCGCACCCGCGGACACAACAAAAAACCCGCCTCGCGGCGGGTTTCTTTCAACGCGTTGATTCCGCTCGGGAATCTGGTGGCTATGGGTGGACTCGAACCACCGACCCCAGCATTATGAGTGCTGTGCTCTAACCGGCTGAGCTACATAGCCGCGTGAACCGCGTATTCTTCATTTCGACCCCCCGCCTGTCAAGCCGGCGGCACGTGCTTGTCGCCTGCGGCGGGGCATGGCAGAGTCGGTGGCAGTAGATTTCAGGAGTCCGCATCGTGATCGATCCGGACGGCTACCGACCCAATGTCGGCATCGTGTTGATGCGGCCGGATGGCCGGGTGTTCTGGGCACGACGCGTGCGCCGGGATGGCTGGCAGTTTCCGCAAGGCGGCATGAACACGGACGAGACGCCGGTCGAGGCCATGTATCGTGAGTTGCGCGAAGAAACCGGCCTGTTGCCCGAACATGTTGAAGTTCTGGGTGTCACGCCCGGTTGGCTGCGGTATCGACTGCCTCCCCGCGCCATCCGGCGCAACGAACGCCAGGTCTGTATCGGGCAGAAGCAGGTGTGGTTCCTGTTGAGGCTGGTGGGCGACGAGGCGCATCTTCGCCTCGACCTGACCGAAAGCCCGGAGTTCGACCACTGGCGCTGGGTGGACTTCTGGTACCCGCTCGAGCATGTGGTCATCTTCAAGCGCCGGGTCTATGCCAGCGCGCTGGAGCACTTGGCCACCTTCGCCCGGACGGTCGCCGGTCCGCAGGCGATCCCTCCCCAGCTGCCCATGCCCCGGTCGCAGGATGCGCCCCGACGCCGGGGTCGCGACCGACCGCTGCGTAAACGTGGCGGCGTGGGCGAACCCCTCAAGAATTGACAATCATTCTCATTCGGGGTGGAATAGCCCCGGGCCGTCCCGTGCCCGCCGCATCACCACCGCCACCGTGTACGTCTGCATCTGCAACGGCGTGACCGACCGCCAGATCCGCGAAGCCGCCAGCGCCGGGTGCACCACCATGGCCGAACTCACGATGCGGACCGGTGCCGGCGCCAACTGTGGCAGCTGCCTGGACATGGCGATGGACGTGCTGCAGGCCGCCCAGCCCGCACCTCGCGAGAGCGTGTTCCCGATCATCGGCCTGTCGCACGCCGCCTGACGATCCCGTGGCTGCGTTGCAGCGCGGTCGCATCACCGAATGATCACGATTCGCGTTCCGTCACCCGCGGCGCGCACGGGCTAACCTTCGCCGTCCTTCCGCCCACGGAGCATGGCCATGAAAGGCGATACCAAGGTCATCGAGTACCTCAACAAGGCGCTCTACAACGAGCTGACCGCGATCAACCAGTACTTCCTGCACGCCAAGATGCTGAAGAACTGGGGCTTCAGGGAACTCGCCGAGCACGAGTACAAGGAATCCATCGACGAGATGAAGCATGCCGACAGACTGTCGGAGCGCATCCTGTTTCTCGATGGCCTGCCGAACTTCCAGGCGCTGGGCAAGCTGCGCATCGGCGAGACGCCGCGTGAAATCCTCGAATGCGACCTGGCGCTGGAACACGAAGCGCTGCCGCTATTGCGCGAGGCGATCGCCCATTGCGAATCCGTCGCCGACTACGTCAGCCGGCAGCTGTTCGTCGCCATCCTCGATTCCGAAGAAGAACACATCGACTGGCTGGAAACGCAGTTGTCGGTCATCGACCGCATCGGCGAGCCGAATTATCTGTTGACCAAGCTCGAGGGCGACGACTGAGGCATGGTCGCGACGGCCGGCGGCTGCAGCAGCGGCCGGCCCAGCTGCTGCGCCGCATAGCCTTGCAGGGCCATGCGCGCGCGCGCGTACTCGGCGATCACCAGGGCCACGGCCACGGCCGGACGTTCCAGCTTCCGCGCACGGGCGCCCAGTTCCACCCGCTTGGCCGCGGCCGACAGGGCCATCGCGCCGACGTTCGCGCTCGACGACTTCAGCGTATGCGCGGCGTCACGCATCGCATCGAGGTCGGGCACGGCCGCCGCCTTCTCCAGCGTGCCGATCAGGCGGGGCGCGTCTTCGAGGAAGATCGAAATGATGCGCGTGGTTTCGTCGCCGGCGATCTCGCGCAGTTCCTCCAGCATGGTCTGGTCCAGGACCGGGAAACTCGGCGCCGGCGCCCGGGCCGTCGACACGGCGGGGGCGGGGATCGCCGGTTCGGCGTTCGTCACCAGGGCGGCATTGCGGAGCACGAAGTTCATGCGGTCCGGCAGCCAGCGGTGCAGGCAGCCTTCCAGTTGTTCGCGCGACACCGGCTTGGCCAGGTAGTCGTCCATCCCGGCATCGAGGCAGCGTTGCCGGTCGCCGGCCATGGCATTGGCCGTCATCGCCACGATCGGCAGGCGACCGCCGTCGGCGCGCTGCGCCTCCAGCTCGCGCCAGCGCCGCGTCGCGGCATAGCCGTCGAGCACCGGCATCTGGCAGTCCATCAGGATCAGGTCGAAGTGCTCCACCTGCATGCGCTTCAACGCGATGTCGCCGTTGGCCGCCGTCTCGCACGAGAAGCCGAGCGCGGACAGCAGCTTCTGCGCCACCAGCAGGTTGACCGGGTTGTCCTCGACCAGCAGCAGGCGGGGTTCGGTCCGCATCGCGCTGACGACCGCGGACTCGGGTTGCGCGGTTGCCGGCTCTTCCTCGGGCGCGGCGGAGAGGCGCGCGACGCCTTCTGCTTCAGTGTGAGCGGGGGGCGCATCCGCCGGCGGCGCCGCGATGTCGGCCAGCTCCGGGAACATCCCGTCCAGCGCTTCGTTCGCCGGCTCCTGTTCGGGTGCCGCGCCGGTCAGGGCGGCGCGCAGGTCGGCGTCGGGCGATTGCCGTGACAGCAGCGTGCTGCGGGGATGCAGTTCGACGGGCACGGTCTCGTCGCCGTACAGCCACACCAGCCGCAGCGCGTCGGGCGAAGGACGCCGCGTGATGGTCCGGTGCAGCGCCAGCGCCGTGCTGCGGATGCCGCCGACGTCGGCCAGCACCGCCAGATAATCCTGCTGCCCCTGTTCGCCGACCAGGCGCAGGCGATCCAGGGCTTCCTGCGTCGTTTCCACCGCCACCGGCTGCATGCCCCAGTTGGTCGCCAGCAGCGTGAGACGTTGGCGCAGGCGCGCGTCGGGCGACACGATCAGTACGCGGCCGTGGTCCAGCGCGCCGTTGTCGCGCTGGCGCAGGTCGCCGATGATCTTCATCAGCGGCACTTCGAACCAGAAGGTGGAGCCGCGCCCCACCTCCGACACCACGTCGATGCGGCCGCCCATCAGGTCGACGATGCGCCGGCAGATCGCCAGCCCCAGCCCGGTGCCGCCGTACAGGCGGGTAGTGGAGGCATCGGCCTGGCTGAAAGAGTGGAACAGGCGATGGCGCGCGTCCTCTTCGATGCCGATGCCGGTATCGCGTACTTCGAATCGCAGCAGGTGCTGAGCGGCGGTTTCGCCCAGCCGGCGCACCACCAGCGTGATCGTGCCGCGCTCGGTGAACTTGATGGCGTTGCCGATCAGGTTGGTCAGCACCTGGCGCAAGCGGACCGGATCGCCACGCACGGGCAGCCGAACGGCGGGGTCGAGTTGCAGGCTCAGGCGCAGGCCCTTGTTCTCCGCCGGCCGGAACATCAGCTGCAGCACGCCGTCGAGGAGTTCGCGCAGGTTGAAGCCGGTGATCTCCAGGTCCAGCTTGTTCGCTTCGAGCTTGGAGTAGTCGAGGATGTCGTCGACGATGCGCAGCAGCTGGTGCGACGACGCGGTCGCGGTGCTCAGCATCTCGCGCTGGTCGGCGGCCAGTGGCGCCCGCGACAGCATTTCCAGCATCGGCACGATGCCGTTGAGCGGCGTGCGGATCTCGTGGCTCATCGTGGCCAGGAACTCGCCCTTGGCCATCGCGGCGGACTCCGCGGCCTGCTTGGCGCGCACGAGTTCCTGCTCAAGGCGATCATGGCGCTGCAGGTCACGCTGCAGACCGTCGCGTTCCGATTCGGCCATCGCCGCGCGCGCCTGCACGCCCGCGTGGCGATGCGCCTCGCTGCGTGCGTTCAGGGCGGAGGCCACGGCGGCGACCAGTGCAAGGGCGGCCATGCCTGCGGTCAGCGGCAGCCAGGGGCCCGGTACGCCGGACCAGTGCAGGCCGAGCGCCACGCCCAAGGCGGCGACACCCGCCACGGTCACCCAGGGCATCACCGGCGTACGACCGGCCGTGGGCATCGTTACAGCACCGCGTTGTGGAAATCGAAGCCGAGTTCGCTGCCGACCGCCTGCACCAGGTTGCCCTGGATGAAGTCGACGCCGCCCATCCACATGGCGGCCGCGGCCTGGGGGTCTTCGATCTGCTGGCCGATCACCTGCAATCCCTGGCGGTGGGCGTTGTCGATGATGCCGCGCAGCTGGTCGCGCAGCACCGGATCCGCATGCGCGCTGGCGTATTTGCTGGAAACGCGGACGAAGCCCAGCGGCAGCTGCGTGAGCAGGGCGTCGGCTTCCGCGCCGGGTTCGAACTGGCTGAGGCAGAACTGCACGCCGGCTGGCATCAGCTGCTGGCAGAACTGGCGAAGGGTGACGGTATGGATCAGCGCATCGGCCAGGCGCAGGTCGATGACCAGCGACGTGCCTTCGATGCCGCGCGCGCGCAGCGCGTCGAGCAGCCACTGCGCATGCGATTCGCGCGCGAGCGAGCGCGGCGACTGCGAAACGAACAGGCGCAGCGAAGGACCGGCCGCTTGCCGTTCGGCCAGCACGTACAGCGCGTGTTCCAGCACCCAATGGTCGATCTGGGCGATGCCGCCGGCCAGTTCGGCGGCCGGGATCACCTGCGATGCCGGCAGCAGCGAGCCGTCGGGCTGGCGCATGCGCAGCAGCACCTGGTACTGCGCCTGGTCGCTGCCGGCGACGGCGACGATCGGCTGGTAGGCGAGTTCGAACTGGCCGTCCTCCAGCGAAATGCGGGGCGCGTCGTCGTCGACTTCGGCAGGCACGAATTCGGCTAGGCTGTCGGGCTTCAGGCGTGCCTGCAGGACCGCGCGTTCGATGGCCTCCAGCGCGCTGCCGGCGTCGGCGAAGCCGAGCGACAGCGCGGTGTACCCGACCGAGCCGCGGAGCTTGAGGACTTCGTTGGGACGCGTCTGGAAATCGTGGCCCGCCAGGCCGTCGCGCAGTTGCTGCGCGAGCGCGGCGAGCGTGGCTTCGTCGACGCTGTCGGCCAGCATCAGGAAACTGTTGTCGTTCAGGCGCGCCACCGGATGCGGCGACGCGACGGAGGCCAGTTGCCGGCCGGCCTGGTTCATCAGGTGCTCGAACACCGCGTAGCCGTAGCGCTCGCGCAGGCTCAACGCGCTGTTGACCTCGACGAAGAACAGGCCGCCGCGCGACTGGCGCTGCAGCGAGTCCGCCAGTTGCTGCAGCACGAAGCTGCGCGTCGGCAGGCCGGTGTCGGTATTCACCGACGGCCGCGGCGCCTGCAGTGCCTGGCTGCGCTGGCGCGCGCGCTGGATGCGGTTGGAGACCGCGGCGATCAGGTGCCGGGGCCGGATCGGCTTGTTGAGGAAATCGTCGGCGCCGCTTTCGAGCACCTCGAACTGGCGTTCCGGGTCGGGATCACCGGTCAGGAACACGATCGGCAGGTGCAGGTACTCCGGCTGCTGCCGCAGCAGCATGGTCAGCGACATGCCGTCCTTGCCGGGCATGTGCAGGTCCATGAGCACCAGGTCCGGACGGAAGCGGCGCATGGTGTCCAGCAGGCCGTCGGACTGCATCTGCACTTCGGCCTGCATGCCGGCGCCGTGCAGCACGCTCTGGGCGAACAGGGCCTGGCCGCGATCGTCTTCGACGATCAGCACGCGATACGGGGATTCCGGATCGACCGGCTCCGGCGGCGGGGCGGGCGCGGTCGCATCCGTGGGCGCGGCAGGCGCAGCGGCCGGGGCGGCGACAGGCGGGGGCGGTGGCGTCTGGGTCATCTCGACGGGCTCTCCGGCTCCAGGGGCATCCGCCGCGTCCTCAGGGGCGGCATCGTCCACCCAGCGGCGCCAATGGTGCGCCGGTGGTGTTTCGGCCCGCAGGCGTGAGCGTGAAGGCTCGTCCTGCGGGCGGGATGTGGCATCGAGCGTGGACATCAGGCTTCCCCAAGCTGAGCCCCATTATGCGATGAAGTTCACGACCGAGGCGGAGTCATGATTACCGATGCACCGGCGCCTGTCACGGGCCGGAGGCCGGGGGCGAGGCATGTGCCGGGGGCGCGGCCTGCAGCAGACGCTTCACGCCACGCGCAAGCTTGCGCCAGACCCACCAGACGGCCGCCGCGATCAGCAGCGACGTCCCGATCACCAGCAGCAACGCAATCCAGGGGTGCGCAAAGGCCAAGGCCAGCCCGCCGACCACGACCGCGTCCTCGGTGACCGACGCAGCCCAGTTGCTGACCGGCTCGGGCGACGTGTTCATGAGTGCGCGTGTGCCGCTCTTGAGCACGTGGCTTGTCAGGGCGACCCCGGCTCCGGCCGCCAGCACGCCCCCGCTGAGCTGGCCGTCCGGCGACAGCGTGGCGGCCGCGAGGAAGGCGCCGGCAGGCACCCGGGCCAGGGTCTGCAGCAGGTCCCAACCGGAGTCCACGCCCGGGATCTTGTCGGCGAAGAACTCCGTCAGCGCCAGCGCACCGGAAGTGCCCAGCACCCACCACGATTCGGTCGCCTGCAACGCGGGGGGCAAGTCGAGCCAACCCAGCGCGCCGGCCAGGCCGACGCCGAACACCGTCAGGTAGACGCGGATCCCCGCCATCCATGCCAACAGGATCCCAATTACGAAAAGATGCGCTTCGGACATCCCGGCCACTCCCGTTAGACTCTTGGGCTCGCGCCACTGCGGCGAGTATAGGGGTCCCGTGTGGCTGCCGGCTGAGCGCCGTCCGCCGCTTGTCCGTCATGCCTGCGCCTGTTCCTTCCCGCTTCCGGATCGTGCCGCGCGACGCGGCCGTACGCCGCCGCGGCACCTCGCTGCTCTTCCTGGTGGCGTGGGTGGCCAGTCTTGGCGCGGTCTGGTGGGTAGCCAGCCACACCGCCGCGCCGCGGCTGGCGCAGGCCGATGCGGCGCGCACCCAGGCCGAGCGCGAACTCGAGGCGGTGAGCGCCGAACTGACCACCCTGCGCCAGCGCGAATCCACGCTGGCCCGCTCAGACCAGATCAGCCGCGCGGCCAATGCCGAAGTGCAGGAGGGTCTGGCCGAGCGCGACGAGGAAATCGCCGCGCTGCGCGCGGACATCGCGTTCTACGAGCGTCTGGTCGGATCGACCAGCCAGCGCAAGGGCCTGAGTGTCCACGTTGCCGAATTCGCGCCTGAAGCCGGCGGCACCTGGCGCTACCAGATCATGCTGACCCAGACCATGAACCGCGGCGCGATCAGCCAGGGCCAGATGCGCTTCATCGTCGAAGGGGTCCGCGCCGGCAAGCTGGCCACGGTGCAGTGGGACGAGCTGCACCAGCAGCGCAGCGCCCCGGCGCAGGCGTATTCCTTCCGTTATTTCCAGCAGTTGGATGGCAACGTGATGCTGCCGCCGGACTTCACCCCGCAACGCGTCAAGGTGTCGTTGCATGGCGAGGACGCGGCGGTGGAGCAGGCCCTCGACTGGAAGACCGCCACAGCCGCAGGAGGCGAGTGAGATGTTCAAGCCCAAGCCCATCCGTCCCGACGTAGGCGCCATCGACACCCTGATCGGTCCGCAGGTCACCATCCGGGGCGACGTCGTGTTCAGTGGTGGCCTGTACGTGGAAGGCCACATCCAGGGCAAGGTGATCGCCGAAGCCGGCGGTCGTGCGGTGCTGACCCTTGCCGAACAGGGCAGCATCGAAGGCGAGGTGCAGGTGCCGGTGGTGGTGATCAACGGGCGCATGACCGGCGATGTCCATGCCCTTGAGCGCATCGAACTGGCCGCCAAGGCGCGCGTGCAGGGCAACCTGCACTACAAGGTGGTCGAGATGACTGCCGGTGCGCAACTCACGGGGCGGCTGGTGCATGCCGACGCGGTGCCCGCGGACACCGGCGCGCACGAAGCGGCACCGACCGACGCCTGGGCCACCGCCGACGCCTGACGGCGCCATTCAGAGCCCGCTGGGAACGGCCGCGCTATCCTGCGGCCATGAACGCTAGGCCCGTCCCGCCGAACGTACCTCCGCCCCGTTTCAAACGGGGGCCGGTCATCGCGCTCTCGGTGCTGGGCGGCGTACTCGTGCTGGGCGGCTGGGCGCTGTGGCACGCGCTGGCGGGCGACGCGGAGCCGGGCCCTACGCCCGCGCAACTGCGGGTCCAGCAACAGCGCATCGAGGTGCTCGAGCAGCAGGTCGCCACGTTGTCCCGCTCCGACCAGATCAGCCGCGACGCCAACCGCGACCTGCAGGCCACCCTGTCCGAGCGCGACGAGGAAATCGCCGGCCTTCGCGCCGATGTCGCGTTTTACGAACGGTTCGTCGGTGCCACCGCGCAACGTCGCGGCCTGTCGGTGCACGAGCTCATCCTGCAGCCGCAGGACGAACAGGCCTGGCACTTCACCGCCACGCTCACGCAGAACCTCAACCGCGGCGCCGTGAATGCGGGCCGCCTGCTGGTGTCCGTGGAAGGGACCGAGGCCGGCAAGCTGCGCCGCCTGGCCTGGGCCGACCTGCGGCAGCAACCGAATGCACCGGGCGTACCGTACTCGTTCAAGTATTTCCAGCAGGTCGAGGGCGACCTGCTGCTGCCGCCCGGTTTCAAGCCCGTGCGCGTCATCGCCCGTGTCGTGCCGCAGAGTGGCGCGGCCGTGGAACAGTCGTTCCCGTGGGCGCAGGCGTCGGCGAAGAAAGGTGCCGGCGAAGGCGCCGGCACGCGCTGAACTTGAACTGCCTTCCGCCAGCCCCCATCCTTGCCGCATGACCACCGTCGTTTCCCTGCCCACTGCCGCGGCCGCGCCCGATTACCAGTCGATCGACCGCCCGCTGAACTTCACGCCGGCGGCGGCCGCCAAGGTGCGCGAGCTGATCCAGGAAGAAGGCAGCGATTCGCTCGCCCTTCGCGTCTACATCCAGGGCGGCGGGTGCTCGGGATTCCAGTACGGGTTCGAGTTCGACGAAAACCGTGCGGAAGACGATGTCGCCGTGGATACCGATGGCGTGTCGCTGCTGGTGGATCCGCTGAGCCTGCAATACCTGATGGGTGCCGAGGTGGACTACAGCGAAAGCCTGCAGGGTGCGCAGTTCGTCATCCGCAACCCGAACGCCAAGACCACCTGCGGCTGCGGCAGCAGTTTCAGCATGTGACGCTCGGCCTGCCGCGTTCCGTGACAGGTCACGCTTCCCTTTCTGCACCGCTTTCCGGGTTCGCCTTCGCGGGCGACACGCTGGACCGCGCCGACGCCTTGCGCGACGACGCCGACGCGCTGGCGCGCCTGTGGCCGGACGCGCGCGTGCTGGTGCTGGACGATGAAGGGCGCGCGATGGCGGATGCCGACGGTGCGCTGCTGGCCAGCGCAGGCGCATCCTTGGGCGGGGGTCCCGGCGCCAGCCTCTTCCTTGGCGTGCGCGACGGCGTGGCGTGGTTCGCCGCGCATGCCCGCCACCATGCGGTGGAAGCGCCCGCATGGCGTGACCTGCGGCGTGCGGCGGCGACCTGGCCCGCATTCGAGTCGGGTGTTTTCGCGATGGCGCGCGCGCTGCTGCATTGGCAGTCGTCGACCCGTTTCTGCAGTGCCTGTGGCGGTGACATCACGTTCCGCCGGGCCGGGTACATCGCGCACTGCACCCAGTGCGGCAAAGACCACTATCCGCGCGTCGACCCCGCCGTGATCGTTGCGGTGAGCGACGGCGAGCGCCTGCTGCTCGGCCGACAGGCATCGTGGCCGCCACGTCGCTATTCGGTCGTCGCCGGTTTCGTGGAACCCGGCGAGACGCTCGAGCAGACCGTCGCCCGCGAAGTGATGGAGGAAACCAGGGTGCGGGTGCGATCGTGCCATTACCTGGGTGCGCAACCGTGGCCCTTTCCGGGTGCGTTGATGCTGGGCTTCTGTGCCGACGCCGAACCCGACCTGCCGCAGGTCGACGGCGAGCTGGAGGACGCGCGCTGGTTCTCGTTCGATGAGATCGACGCCGCGCTCGCGCGCGAGGGCAGCGACGACGGCGAGGGCCTGCTGTTGTCGCCGTCGATTTCGATCGCGCGCGCGCTGATCGAGCACTGGCACGCCGGCATGCGCGCGCGCCTCGCGCCCACGGCAGCCGAGACCGGGCGTTAACAGCCCCCCACGCTAGAATCCCGGCCGGAGGAGCCCGCATGTCGATCACGCTCGTTGCCGTCGTGCTTGCGCTGGTGCTGGGCCATGTCGCGCCTACGCTGGTCGCCTCGCTCCGTCGGTACGCGTGGTACGACGCGTGGCTTCACTGGCTGGGCGAATCGGCGGGCGGCGCGTGGCAGGCACGCCATGGCATCGCACTGGCGCTGGTGCCGGTGCTGCTGGTGGTCGCGCTGCTGCAGTGGCTGCTCGATGGACCGGTCTACGGACTCGTGGGCCTGGTGTTCGATATCGCGGTCCTGGTCTATGCGTGGGGTCCCCGCGATCTCGATGTCGACGTCGAAGCCGTCATCGATGCGCACGACGCCCCGAGCCGTCGCGCCGCCATCGCGCGCCTCGGCTTGACGGGCGAGACGGCGGCGCTGGATGGTCCCGCGCTGGTGGAGGCCGTGTTCGCCAATGCATTGCGCCGCTGGTTTGGCGTGCTGTTCTGGTTCCTGCTGCTCGGCCCGGTGGGGGCGATGCTCTATCGGCTTGCGGTGCACAGCCGCGCTTCGGAGGCCCTGCCGGAGCAGAACCGGCGCGGGACGCAGGTGCTGACGACGGCACTCGAGTGGCCGGTCGCGCAATTGATGACGCTCGCGATGGCGCTGGTGGGCAACTTCGATACGGTGTTCACCGCATGGCGTGAAGCGGGCGGCACGCGTTTCCGCCTGGACACGGGCTTCCTGCCGCACGCCGCCCGCGCAAGCGTGCGCGGCGAGCTGGCGGAGGAGGCCGAGGAATATGCGGAGGAGGGCATGGTGCAGGCCATGCGCGACCTGCCCGAACTGCGCGATGCGATGAGCTTGGTGTGGCGCATCCTGCTGCTGTGGCTGGCGACGCTGGCAGTGTTCGTGATCGGCGGCTGGGTCAGCTGAGCCAGCGTGTGCAGCGTCAGCCCGGCGCGAGCAGCGTGAAGGGAAACCACGGCAGGTTGCGCGCGATCCAGTATGCCGGCAACAGCACCAGCCAGAAGCGGGGCGCCAGCAGGACGCGCATCACCGGTTCGAGCGCACGCGGGCGCCAGCCCTGTCCGTGCGCGATCATCATCGGGATCGCCGGCAACAGCAGCACCGCGAGCGGATTCATCGCGAAGGCGCGCCCCAGGTCGCCGTGGACCAGTGCGTGCAGGGCGCGGGTCAGGCCGCATCCCACGCAGAAATAACCGGTCAGTGCGCGGAACATGCAGCCCGGGAACGGGCTGTCCGCGGCATTGGGATCGAACGTCAGCAGCAGCCATACGCCAGCGGCGGCCACCAGGGCCGCCGCCGTCAATGCCGCGTAGTGCAGGGGTCGCAGCGCGATCACTGCATCTGTTGCATCTGCTGCATCATCTCCATGTACTGCTCCATGCCGCCGGTGGCGATCATGATGATGTTGAGCAGCAGGCCGATGATGGCGAACGCAGTGGCCACCCAGCACCAGGTCTTGGCGTTGGCGGACGCGCGGCGCGCGCCTTCTAGGTCGCCCTGGTTGAGCTTGCCGTTCACCTGCGACGAGAACACGATCGCGACGATGCCGATCAGGCCGAGCGGGCAGCACAGGCAGGTCGCCAGTACGGTGGACACGATGGCCCATGCGAGATGGTTGGGTACGCTGTCCGGCGTGGACGACGAGGGCATGGGAGGTACGGCGCTCATGCAGGCTTTCCTTGTGCAGGGATGGAGGGTCGTGCGAGTCGGCCTACATGCCGCTCATGCCGCCCAATAGTGCCAGACCGCCGAACAAAAAGAACCAGAGCGCCATCAGGATCGGGCCGATCAGCGCCGAGGCGATCGCCCAGTTCAACGCCTTCCGCGACGCGTCCTGCGCACCGGCCAGATCGCCTGCCGCCCGCTTTCCATCCACCTGTGCGGCGAACACGATCGAGACGATGCCCAGCGGCAGGCAACAGAACAGCGTGGTGAGGATGGCCCATACCAGATGGTTGGGAACATAGGGTCCGTGCGTGGAGGGCGGCAGGCTGCTCATGCGGTTCTCGCGGAAAGACGGAGGGCAGGGCGGGGCCGCCGCCGTGCGCGGTGACGCGTGATGGAAGAAGCCCCTGCCGTCAGCCTAGCCGGTAACCCGGCGCTGCGGAAGCATCACGCGGCATCGCCCCGCAACGCGCGCACCTTCGCCTCCAGCGCGTCCGCATCCACGGTCGCGCCGTCCATCGGCTCGCCGGCCATGACCTCGACGTGCGCGCGGAATCGCCGTGGTACGCGCATGCGGCCGAGCCGCGAGTCGCGCCGGCTCCACATGCTGGCCCACATGCCCTTCAGCGCCATCGGCACGACGGGGACCGGGCGCCGCTCGAGGATCTTCTCGACGCCCGACTTGAACGCGGCGATCTCGCCGTCCTTCGTCAACGCGCCTTCCGGGAAGATGCCCACGATCTCGCCCTCGGCCAGCGCCGCGTCGATCTCCTCGAACGCGCGCTGCATGAGTTCGGGATTCTCCCGGGCCCCGGCGATCGGGATGGCCTTGGCGGTGCGGAAGATCCAGCTCATCACCGGGATGTTGAAGATCTTGTAGTACATGACGAAGCGCACCGGGCGCGGGATCGTGGCCGCCAGGATCAGCGCGTCCATGTAGCTGACATGGTTGCAGACGATCAGTGCCGGGCCTTCGTCGGGGACGTTCTTCTCGATGCCGTGGAGGCGCAGCCGGTACAGCGCGCGCACCAGCACCCAGCTGAGGAAACGCATCAGGAACTCGGGCACGATCGTGAAGATCCAGATGGCGACCGCGGCGTTGGCGATGGCCAGCGCGAGGAACATCTGCGGACTGGTCCAGTCCAGCCCTCGCTGGAGGGCGAGACCCGTCAAGGCCGCCAGCACGATGAAGCCGGAGTTCTGGATGTTCAGCGCCGCGAACACGCGCGCCATCTCAGAGGCGCGCGTGCGGCTCTGGATCAGCGCGAACAGCGGCACCACGAAGATGCCGGTGAACAGGCCGATACCCACCAGATCAATGATGATGCGCACGCTGCCGGGCTGGCGCACGAACTGCGCCAGGTCCAGTCCTCCGACCGGCGCCAGGCCGGGGCGCGCGAAATACAGGTCCAGCAGGAAGGCCGTCATGCCGGCCGCGCCGACGGGCACCAGGCCGATCTCGACGGTGCGGCCGGACAGTTTCTCGCACAGCAGCGAGCCGATGCCGGTGCCGACGGAGAACAGTGCCAGTGCCGCCACGTAAAGCGTGGCGGAATCGCCCGGCGCACCGAGATGCAGTTCGGCATACGTGGGCAGCTGCGAGGTCAGCAGCGTGCCGAAGAACCAGAACCACGACACGCCCAGGATGGCGTTGCGCACGGCCAGTTGCTGTTTGGCCATGCGCAGCACGACCAGCGACTCGGGGATCGGATTCCAGTTGATCTTCAGGTCCGGCGCGCCGGCATCCATGCGCGGGATCAGCCGCGACAACGCGTTGCCCAGCAACGCGAGCAGCACGATGGCGACGGCGGCCGCCTGCGGGCCGTGGGCGCCGGCCACCTGGAAGATCATGCCGCCGGCGATCATGCCGCACAGGATCGAGATCGACGTGCCCATCTCGACCAGGCCGTTGCCGCCTGTCAGCTCCTCCGGCTTGAGGATCGACGGCAGCACGGAATACTTCACCGGTCCGAACAACGTGGACTGCACGCCGGTACAGAACAGGGCGACCAGCAGCACCGGCATGTTCTGCAGCAGGAAGCCCACCGCGGCCAGCGACATGATCACGATCTCCATCGTCGTGGTGATCACGATCAGGCGGTGCTTCTCCAGTTTCTCCGCGATCTGGCCGGCGATTGCCGAGAACAGGAAATACGGCAGGATGAAGATGGCCGGCGCGATGACGGCGTAGAGCGCGCGTTCGTCGGTGCTGGCGCCCAGGAAGATCAGCAGGCCGATGATCGCCTGCCGGTACACGTTGTCGTTGAAGGCGCCGAGCGCCTGGACGGTGAAGTACGGCAGGAACCGCCGTTGCGTCAGCAGCGAAAACTGGCTGTGGCTGGACATGCGCCCTCCGTGGGTTGCGCGCAGCCTAGCAAATCGCGATGGCGATGCGCGCCGCTGCGCCCGACAGTGTTCCGTCGATGGCATTGAAGGGCAGAGGGGGCAGGGGGATAGTGGCCGCCCCACGTCGTCCGGTATCGCCCCGTCCATGAGTCGCCTGTTCTCGCCCCTCGCGCTGGGGCCGCTGTCGCTTTCCAACCGCATCGTCATTGCGCCGATGTGCCAGTACTCCTCGGAGGAAGGCCGCGCCACCGCATGGCACGCCTTCCATTGGCCCAACCTCGCGCAGTCCGGTGCCGCCCTGGCGATCATCGAGGCCACCGCCGTTGAAGCGCGCGGCCGCATCAGCTGGGCGGACCTCGGCCTGTGGGACGACACCACCGAAGCCGCGTTCGCCAACGCGCTGGCGGCGACGCGCCGCTACTCGAGCATGCCGATCGGCGTGCAACTGGCGCACGCCGGCCGCAAGGCGTCCACGCATCGTCCCTGGGACCACCACGGCGCGCAGATCGCGCCGGACGCACCGCACGGCTGGCAGACAGTGTCGGCTTCGCCGGTCGCCTACGCCGAGGGCCAGCATGCGCCGGACGCGCTGGACCAGGCCGGCATCGATGCCGTCGTCGCCGCGTTCGCCGACAGTGCGCGTCGCGCCGTGCGACTCGGGCTGCAACTGATCGAGATCCACGCCGCGCACGGCTATCTGCTGCACCAGTTCCTGTCGCCGTTGAGCAACCAGCGCGATGACGCCTACGGCGGCACGCTGGAAAGTCGCATGCGCCTCGCGCTGCAGGTGTTCGACGCCGTCAAGGCTGCCGTGCCGGCGTCGGTGGCGGTCGGTATCCGCATCTCGGCCACCGACTGGGTCGACGGCGGGTGGGATCTCGCGCAGAGCCTCGTGCTGGCGAAGGCGCTGGATGCGCGCGGCTGCCATTTCATCCATGTATCGAGCGGCGGCCTGCATCCGGCGCAGCGGATCGCGCTGGGGCCGGGCTACCAGGTGCCCTTCGCCGAGGCGATCAAGCGCGAGGTGGCGATGCCGGTCATCGCCGTCGGCCTGATCACCGAACCGCAGCAGGCCGAAGACCTCCTGGTGCAGGACCGGGCCGACGCGATCGCCATCGCGCGCGGCATCCTCTACGACCCGCGCTGGCCGTGGCATGCCGCCGCAGCGCTGGGGGCGAAGGTCGCCGTCGCGCCGCAATACCTGCGCAGTGCGCCGCGCGAGCACGCGGCGAGTTTCGTGCAGGCGGAGTAGACGGTCAACCGTCCGCGCGTTCGCGCGCGATCGCGCGCCAGCCGATGTCGATGCGGTGGAACTCGTTCGTCCATCGCACCTTGTCCACGCCCGCGTACGCATGTCGTTGCGCATCGGACACCGAATCGCCCAGCGCGGCGACGCACAGCACGCGCCCGCCGGCGCTGACCACGCGACCTTCGGCATCCAGCGCGGTACCGGCATGGAAGACCTTGGCCGTGGCCGGCACCTCGTCCAGCCCGAGGATCACGTCGCCCGTCACCGGCGTCTCCGGGTATGGCGAAGCGGCCATCACCACGCCGAGCGACGGGCGTGGATCCCACTGCGCCTCGGCGGCGTCCAGGCGGCCGTCGATGGCCGCTTCGACCAGCTCCACCAGGTCGGACTTCAGGCGCAGCATCACCGGCTGCGTTTCCGGGTCGCCGAAGCGCACGTTGAATTCGATGACCTTGGGCGCGCCGGCCGCATCGATCATGAGTCCCGCATACAGGAACCCGGTGAACGGCACGCCGTCGGCGAGCATGCCCTGCACGGTGGGATTCACCACCTCGCGCATCACGCGCGCATGCACGTCCGCCGTGACCACCGGCGCCGGCGAATAGGCGCCCATGCCCCCCGTGTTGGGGCCGGTATCACCGTCGCCCACCCGCTTGTGGTCCTGGCTCGTCGCCATCGGCAGGGCGGTGTTGCCATCCACCATCGAAATGAAGCTGGCTTCTTCGCCGTCCAGGAATTCCTCGATCACCACGCGCGCACCGGCGTCGCCGAAGGCATTGCCCGACAGCATGTCGCGCACCGCGTCTTCGGCTTCCTGCAAGGTCATCGCCACGATGACGCCCTTGCCCGCTGCCAGGCCGTCGGCCTTGACCACGATCGGGGCGCCTTTCTCCCGGAGGTACGCCAGTGCGGCGTCCACCTCGGTATGCACCGCGTAGAACGCGGTCGGGATGCCGTGGCGTGCGAGGAAGTCCTTGGCGAACGCCTTGCTGCCTTCCAACTGTGCCGCTGCCGCCGTGGGGCCGAAGATGCGCAGCCCGGCCAGGCGGAAGCGGTCCACCACGCCGGCCACCAGCGGCACTTCGGGGCCGACCACGGTCAGGCCCACGCCTTCGGCCCGCACCAGCGCAAGCAGGCCTTCGATGTCATTGGCCTTGACGGCGGCGTTGCGGCACTTGGCCTCGGTCGCGGTGCCGGCGTTGCCGGGCGCCACGATCACCTCGTCCACGCGCGGCGACTGCGCCAGCTTCCACGCCAGCGCGTGCTCACGACCGCCGGAACCGATCACCAGGACTTTCAAGGGGCTTTCCTCAGGGCTGGGCCGGCGCGTCGGCCGGCGGGCTCGCGCAGGCGCGCGCGGGGAGGGCGACTTCGAAGAACAGGACATCTTCGCGGTCCACGAAGCGGCGTACGAGCACCGCTTCGGTATCGAGCAGCGGCATGATCTCGGGACGTCCGCACAGGTCGCGCAGCGCGGCCTGCTCACTGTCCTTCAGTGCGTCGAAGCCGGGGGCGCCGCGCGTCTTCGCGGCGCTGCCGGCCGGACTGCGCACCAGCAGGACCAGGCGGTCGCCGTCGACGGACACCGATTCGGTGACCAGGTCCTCGAAGTAGGGCGCCGGCAAGGTAGCGGCGATCCGCGTCCTCGCTTCCTGCACGGGCTGCCGCGTGTCCGAGCACCCGGCCAGGGCACACGCCGCGATCATCGACGCCAGCACGGTGGATACGTTGCGAGTCATGGCCTGCGCTGCTCCTCGAATGCCCGATGACGTGGCGAAGAATCTCAGTGGCGGAAGTGGCGGACGCCGGTGAACACCATCGCGATGCTGTGCTCGTCCGCCGCGGCGATCACCTCGCTGTCGCGCATCGAGCCACCCGGCTGGATCACCGCCCTGATGCCGGCGGCGGCGGCGGCGTCGATGCCGTCGCGGAACGGGAAGAAGGCATCGCTGGCCATCACCGAACCCTCGACCACGAGGTTCGCATCGGCCGCCTTGATGCCGGCGATGCGCGCCGAATACACGCGGCTCATCTGGCCGGCGCCGACACCGATGGTGCGATGGTCCTTCGCATAGACGATGGCGTTGGACTTCACGAACTTGGCGACCTTCCAGGCGAACAGCAGGTCGGTGAACTGCGCGTCGGTCGGCGCGAGTTTCGTAACCACCTTCAATTCGTCGCGTGTCACAACGCGGTCGTCGGCCGTCTGCAGCAGCAGGCCGGAGCCGATGCGCTTGGTGTCGATGAAGCCGGGCGAGGCAGCCGCCATCGGGATGCGCAGCACGCGCACGTTGGCCTTCTTCGTCGCGTAGTCGAGGGCGGCGGGCTCGTAGTCCGGCGCGATCAGGACTTCGACGAACTGGCGATCCAGGATGACCTTCGCCGTGGCCGCATCCAGCGTGCGGTTGAACGCGATGATGCCGCCGAACGCGCTGGTCGGGTCGGTGGCGTAAGCCAGCTCGTAGGCGTCGCCGCAGGCCACGCCTACCGCCACGCCGCAGGGGTTGGCGTGCTTGACGATCACGCACGCCGGCGCGTCGAACTGGCGCACGCATTCCCATGCCGCATCGCTGTCGGCGATGTTGTTGTAGCTGAGCTCCTTGCCCTGCAACTGCTCGAACGTGGCCAGCGAGCCGGGCGCGGGATACAGGTCGCGATAGAACGCGGCCTGCTGGTGCGGATTCTCGCCGTAGCGCAGGTCCATGACTTTGACGAAGCTGCCGTTCGCCTGCGCGGAGAAGGCGCTGCGCACCGGTACCGCGACAGAGGTATCGGTGATCGCGGACAGGTAGTTGCTGATCGCCGCGTCGTACTGCGCCACGCGGTTGAACGCCGCCACCGACAGCGCGAAACGGGTGTCCGCCGACAGCGCTCCATCGTTGGCGTCGAGTTCGGCCACCAGGCCGGCGTACTGCGACGGATCGGTCGCGACGGCGACGCGCGCGAAGTTCTTCGCGGCCGAGCGCAGCATGGCCGGGCCACCGATGTCGATGTTCTCCACCGCGTCCGCCATCGTGCAGTCGGCCTTCGCGGTGACCGATTCGAACGGATACAGGTTCAGCACCAGCAGGTCGATCGCGCCGATGCCGTGTTCGGCCATCACCGCGTCGTCGGTGCCGGCACGTCCCAGCAGTCCGCCGTGCACCTTGGGGTGCAGCGTCTTGACCCGGCCATCCATCATTTCCGGGAAGCCGGTGACGTCGGCGACATCGCGCACGGCCAGGCCCGCGTCACGCAGTGTCCTGGCGGTGCCGCCGGTGGACAAGAGTTCGACATCGCGCGCCGCCAGCGCGCGAGCCAGCTCGAGCAGGCCGGTCTTGTCGGAAACGGACAACAGCGCCCGACGCACGGGCTGGAGATCAGGAGTCATGGAGGACGACGGTGCGGAGCGGGGCGCGAATTATAACGCGCTGCAGCACGGCGTCCGGTGCCTCAGGCCAGCCCGTAATCCTTGAGCTTCTTGCGCAGCGTTGCGCGATGGATGCCGAGCATGGCGGCCGCGCGGCTCTGGTTGCCGTCGCAATGGTTCAGCACTTCCACGAACAGCGGGATTTCCATCTCGCGCAGCACGATCTCGTACACATCATCGGCTTCGCAGCCGTCCAGGTCGCGCAGGTAGCGGCGCACGGACTGCGCGACATGCTCGCGCAACGGCGGGCGCGACGCGGTGCGAGGCGTGTCCTGGCGTGTGGAGGCAGCGTTCAAACGGATCCCCTGGGCGCTACGGAAGCAGGTGCCGCCTTGTGCTTGTGGGTATTCGGCGGGGGGACGAGTCTAGCGCCTGATCGCGGCGCATGCATCCGCTTTTTTCATGAACCCGCGCGTTTAACGGAAGTCGAAGGAAAACGCGACGACGCTGGCGCTGGGCTCGCGTATGCGCACGGCGACCTGTGCACTCTGGCCGGGGCCGATGGCGGTGACTGCCTCGCCTTCGGCCAGGTATTCCTCTGGTCGCAGGGCGCGTGCGCCCAGCGTGCGCCCATCCGCATCCTTCAGCGTCAGCAGGATGATGGGCCAGCCCTGCGCCCAGCGCGCTTCATTGCGGAACGTGGCCTGCGCCAGCAAGGTGCCGGGCGTGTCCAGCAGCGGGCGGACGTCGCGACTGAGCATGGTGAACGCAGCGGGTTCGCGCCAGATCGGTACGTCGCAGCGGGCGATGCCGCACAGCGCAACGACGATGGGCCGCCAGCCGGCCTGCATCGCGAGCCTCGCGCGGTCCGCGACGATGACCTGCATGCACAGCAGCGCCGATAGCGCGGCGACGATGGCCCACTGCAGGCGCGCGCGCTTCGCATGCACCGGCGTGGTGCGTGTCCGATGAAGGAAGCGGGGCCCTGTCGCCTTGCGCGCGACGGGTACGTCGAGCGTGCTGGCGGTTGCGGTTGCGGTTGCGGGCGCGTGGGAACCAGCGGAGGCAGGATCGCGCGGCGTGATCGCGTCTTCGTCGATCGCAGGCGGGAGTGGTGGCGTCTCCTCGCCGATCATCTGGGCAGGCGCGTCCATCGACGGCGCGGACGTCGCAGGCGAGGCTTCCTGCTCACCCGCCGCTGCGTCGGATGCGTCCGGCCCCGATGCAGCCGATACGGGATCCGGCGCGGCGTGCAACAGAGTCACGAAGCTGGGGGCCGGCGTGGCGACATCATCCTTCGTGACCAGCGCCTTGCCGCAGCGCGGACAGTCCGCCGGCGTCGCGCCGGAGCGCGGATCGCGGGCGACAAGGAACTGGCAGTGCGGGCAGGCCGTGAACATGGCGGCTATTCAACCATGCTCGTCCGCGGGCGTGTTGTGACCGGCTGCGTCAGCGGCGGATGCCGTCGATGCGCATCCAGTCGCCGTCCTGCGTGGCGGACAGTGCATCGAACCAGGGGGCATAGCGGGCCAGCAGTTCGTCTTCCTGCCCCTTGAGGATGCCGGACAGCGCTATGCGGCCCCCCACCGCCACGCGCGCGGCGAGCACGTCGGCGAGGGCATCGAGCGCCGACGCGAGGATGTTCGCCACCACGACCGGATAGGTGGCGGCCGGTTCGTCATCCGGCAGGTAGACGTGGAAATGCGCATCGACACCGTTGCGTTGCGCATTGTCGGCGCTCGCCAGCAGGGCCTGAGGATCGTTGTCGACGCCGGTCGCGTGCGCGGCGCCGAGCTTCAGCGCGGCCAGTGCGAGGATGCCGGAGCCGCAACCGAAGTCGAGCACGCGCTGGTCCTGCAGCAGGCCCTCGCCCGCGAGCGTGTCCAGCCAGCGCAGGCACAGCGCCGTGGTCGGGTGCGTGCCGGAGCCGAACGCCAGCCCGGGATCGAGGCGCACGATCGCCGCATCGTCGCCCGCCTCCTCGGGCACCTCATGGTTCCACGGCACGATGAACGTGCGTGCGCCGAAGCGCATCGGCTTGAACTGGTCCAGCCATGCGCGTTCCCAGTCCTCGTCCTCGACCTTGCGGAAACCCGCCTGCGTCCAGTCGAGTCCCGGATCGAAGGCTTCCAGCGCGGCCAGCAACGTCAGCGCATCGGCGTCCGAATCGAACAGCGCAGTCAGCACCAGTGATTTCCACAGCGGCGTCTCGCCGACGCCGGGTTCCAGGATGGCGCGCTCGTTGCCGGTATCGGCGTCGGCATCCAGCAGGGTCACCGACAGGGCGCCCACGTCGTCGAGCGCATTCTCGTAGCGCGGCTGCTCGGCTTCGGTGCAGCGCAGGGAGAGTTCCAGGTAGGGCATGTCGGCCGGGCGGGGGAATGGACAGGCCGGGATTGTCTCACGCGACCGCGGCTGCCCCTCGCCTGCGCGTGATCGCGGTCAAGGACGCGCGTGCGCCGCGTTGTAAGGGGTGGCGGGCACCGGGATAATGCACGCGTGCCCCGGAAGCTGCTGCTGCCGATGATGCTGGTGGGCCTGCTGGGTGTGCTGGCGTGGATGCCGCTGCGCCAGGCGGGTTGGCTGCCGCATGCCGGAGGATCTGGAGAGGCCCCGGCCATTGCGCACGACGGGGATCCGTCCGCACTTGCGACACCGGACGCGATGCTGCGCCCCATGTCGGCGCGGACCGTGCCGGTCTTGTCGCCGTTGCGGCGCGCGTTCGAGGACAGCACCGACCTGTTCGCCTATTCGCGCGAACTCATGGTGCTCGCCGCGGCTGGAGATGCCGATGCCATGTGGCTGTTGAGCCTGGTGCAGGATCACTGCGCGGGCTACGCGGCCGATCCCGCAGGCTATGCGCAGGACACGCGCGTGATCGCCGGCCTGGGGCTGTCGAATGGTGCCGCGATGCTGTCCGCCCGCCAGCGCGTGCAGCAACGCTGCGCACGCTTCATGCCGGCGGACGGTTTCTCGTCGGCGACGGTCTTCACGCGTCGCCTGCAGGCGGCGCAGGCCGGCAGCGTGGCGGCGGAAGCCGCGCTGCTGGCGATGGAGCAGCCCTTGCGGGAAGGCGACGACTACCAGCGCGACCTGGTGCAGCGCGTACTCGATTCGGGCGATCCGTTCGCCTACCTGGCCATCGCGCCGGCGATGGGCACGATCGGCAGCGGCCGTCGCGACACGCTGGGCGAGGTGTCGGGCACTGAACTGACCGAGATCGCTTGGCGCGTGGCGGCCTGCCGGCTCGGCATGGACTGCAGCCCCGGCGGCACGATGATGACCAACTACTGCGTCAACGGCGGCATCTGCTCGCAGGACGAATCGCAGGATTTCACCACCTTCGCGCGCGATGCCGGTGTGCCGCGCCAAGGTCGGGACAACGTGGACGAGATGGTGGGCACGCTGCTGTCCCACCCGGGAGTGGAAGGATGAAATACAAGCGCACGCGGCCGGGAGCCAATCTCCTGGTCTGGGGTCTGGTGGTGGTGGCGTATGCCGCCGCGGCGGCAACGATCGTGATCGAAACACGCGACCCCGCGTTCCGCGATCTGTCGCGGGTGGGCCACATGACCATCCATGCGCCGGACGAGGCGCGCCGCCTCGGCGCCGCGCAGGTCGCCGCGCTGTATCGCGCGCGCAGCGGCACGCCGTTCTCGACGTTGGCGCCGGGCAGCACGATCAGGGTGGTCTGGCCCAACGGGTCGTCGGAAGTGGTGCGGATCACCGATCCGTCCTCGCCGCTCGGTGCCGTCCCGGTGCCCGGCACGCAACAGGCACCCGAGCGGTAATACGCCGCGTCGCCTCGTCCGAACGTTGAAACGGCAAGTCGCCATCCCGGCCCTTCGTGCGTCTGGCGCGGCGAATCCTCAGACCAGCGAGATCGCCTTGTTCTTGCGTTCGGCCAGGCGCTTTTCCAGATAGTGGATGTTCTGGCCGCCGGCCTGGAAGCCCTGGTCGCGCATGATGCGTTGCTGCAGGGGGATATTCGTCTTGATGCCGTCGATGACCATCTCGCTGAGCGCGACGCGCATGCGCGCGATCGCGGTGTCGCGGTCCGGGCCGTGGACGATCAGCTTGGCGATCATCGAATCGTAGTTCGGCGGGACGCGATAGCCTTCGTAGATGTGCGTGTCCACGCGCACGCCGGGGCCGCCCGGCGGATGGAAATGCTGGATCAGACCCGGGTGCGGCATGAACGTGTCCGGGTCTTCCGCGTTGATGCGGCATTCGATGGCATGGCCGCGCAGCACGATGTCGGACTGCTTGATGCTCAGCTTGTGGCCGGCCGCGATGCGCAGCTGTTCGCAGACCAGGTCGATGCCGGTGATGCGCTCGGTCACCGGATGCTCCACCTGGATGCGGGTGTTCATCTCGATGAAGTAGAAGCGGCCGTCCTCGAACAGGAATTCGAACGTGCCGGCACCGCGGTAGCCGATGCGGATGCACGCTTCCACGCAGACCTTGCCGATCTCGTTGCGCAGTTCCTCGGTGATGCCGGGCGCCGGTGCTTCCTCGACCACCTTCTGGTGGCGACGCTGCATCGAGCAGTCGCGCTCGCCCAGGTGGATGGCGTTGCCCTGGCCGTCGGCGAGGACTTGGATTTCCACGTGGCGCGGATTCTCCAGGAACTTCTCCATGTAGACCTCGCCGTTGCCGAACGCCGCCTTGGCTTCCGACTTGGTGGTCTCGATGGCCGCCTTCAGCGCGCCTTCGACATGCACCACGCGCATGCCGCGGCCGCCGCCGCCGCCCGCGGCCTTGATGATCACCGGATAGCCGATCTCGCGCGCGATCCGGGTATTGGCGACGATGTCGTCGCCCAGCGGACCACCGCTGCCGGGCACGCACGGCACGCCGGCCGCCTGCATGGCGCGGATGGCTTCCACCTTGTCGCCCATCATGCGGATCGTGTCCGCCTTCGGGCCGATGAAGATGAAGCCGGACTGCTCCACGCGCTCGGCGAAGTCGGCGTTCTCCGACAGGAAGCCGTAGCCCGGGTGGATGGCCTGCGCGTCGGTCACCTCGGCCGCGGCGATGATGGCCGGGATGTTGAGGTAGCTGTCCTTCGAGGCGGCCGGGCCGATGCAGACGGACTCGTCGGCCATGGCCACGTGCTTGAGGTTGCGGTCGACGGTGGAATGCACCGCGACCGTGCGGATGCCGAGGGTGTGGCAGGCGCGCAGGATGCGCAGCGCGATCTCACCCCGGTTGGCGATAACGACCTTGTCCAGCATGGTGCCGACCTCAGCCGATCACGAACAGCGGCTGGTCGAATTCGATCGGCTGGCCGCTGTCGGCCAGGATCGACAGCACGGTGCCGGACACGTCGGCTTCGATGGGGTTGAACATCTTCATCGCCTCGATGATCGCCAGCGTCTCGCCGGCCTTCACCGACTGGCCGACGCTGACGAAGGCAGGCTTGTCCGGCGACGGGGAGGCATAGAAGGTGCCGACCATGGGCGCGCGCACCACGTGGCCGTCGGGCAGGGCGTTGCCGGGCTTGGCGGTGCCGCCGGTGGAGGCTTCGGTCGGCGAGCTCATCGGCATCGGTGCCGCGGGGCGCGGTTCGGCGTAGGCCACGGGCGCCGGTGCGGCGGGTGCGGCATAGCCGCCCTTGGGCGTCCGCGCCAGGCGCACGGATTCTTCGCCTTCCTTGATCTCGATTTCGGCCAGGTTCGACTCTTCCAGCAGGTCGATGAGTTTCTTGATTTTGCGGAGATCCATGGGAGCCTCGTGGTTGAACATCGTTCCCCGCGGGGAACAGAGGAAAGTCAGGCGGGCAGCCGCTGCAGGGCGGCGTCCAGCGCGTAGCGGTAACTGTCCGCACCGAACCCGCAGACCACGCCGACCGCCTTGTCGCTGAAGTAGCTGGTGTGGCGGAAGGGTTCGCGGCTGTGCGGGTTGGACAGGTGGATTTCGATGAAGGGCAGCGCTACCGCCGCCAGCGCGTCGCGGATCGCGACGGAGGTGTGGGTGAACGCAGCCGGGTTGATCAGGATGAAGGCGGTGCCGTCGGTGCGGGCGGTCTGGATGCGGTCGACCAGAGCGTGCTCGGCATTGGACTGGAACCCCTCCAGCGCGTGGCCGGCGGCCTGCGCCTGCGCCGCGAGCGCCAGGTCGATGTCCGCCAGCGTCGTGTGGCCATAGACCTCCGGCTCGCGCGTCCCGAGCAGATTGAGGTTGGGGCCATGCAGGACCAGCAGCTTCGCCATTCGGCTCTCCAGCGGAAGGCCGGCAGTCTGCGCGAACACGGCAATGCTGTCCAGTTCGCCGAAGTTTGCCTCGTTTTAAGCGCTTGTTTGATTCCTGGCGCCATTCGTGCCGATCAGGTCGAGGCGGGGCGACAAGGCGCGCCGGCAAGGCGGGTTTTTCAATTGATGGCGCACGATGACCGCCGTTTCGACGACGTAACGCGGCGTTGCTACTGCGCCCAGTCGCTGAGCTCGCCGTGCTGGAACGGGCCGATCTTCTGTCGCTCGACCCGGCCATCGGTGCCGATCAGTACGGTATACGGCAGCACGCCCTTGGCGTTGCCCAGCCAGACGCTGGCGTCGGCCGGGCCGGGTGTGTCCAGCACGATGGGATAGCCGACCGGCACGCGGGACAGGAAATCCCGCACCGCTTCCGGCGAGTCCAGCGCCAGGCCAATCACCTGCACGCCCTCTGCCCCCTGCGCCATCGCGAAGCGTTGCAGCTCGGGCATCTCCTCGATGCAGGGGCCGCACCAGCTGGCCCAGACATTGATCAGCAGCCGCTTGCCGCGGTAGTGGGCGGCGAGATCGACGATCTTGCCATCCAGTCCCGGCAACGCGATGGCGGGCATCGGATCGCCGATGGCCGCCGGCGTGACGCCTGGCGGCGGCGTCGGTGCCGTGGCGTTGATGGCGGCATGCAGGGCGCGCTCGCCCGGGCCGGTCCGCCACAGGGGGTTGACGTCTAGCCAGAGGCTGGCGAGCAAGCCCAGTCCGGCCGCCAGTGCGGCGACCGCCAGGATGCGCGGCGTGGTGGCCTTCATCGCGCCGCCCGTTCGAAGGCCTGGCGCACCGTGTCGTGGGTCAGCACGGTCGGCAGGACCTCGCCTTCGCCGCCGTTGCGCGGGTACATCACGTACAGCGGCACGCCGACGGCCTTGTGCTGTTCGAGGAAGGCGGTGATGGCAGGGTCCACGTTCGTCCAGTCGCCCGTCATCATCACGGCATCGTGTTCTGACAGCAGCTCACGGAACGCGTCGGTGTTCAGCACGGCCTTTTCGTTGGCCTTGCAGGTCACGCACCAGTCGGCGGTCATGTCGACGAAGACGATGCGGCCCTCCGCGCGCAGGGCGGCCAGGCGTTCCGCCGAGTAAGGCACGTGGCCGTCCGCCATCGGTGCTGCTGCCGTGCTCGTAGGCAACCGGTGCACCATCACCAGAGGTACCAGCGCGGAGGTCGCCAGCGCGAGTGCCAGCATGCGCTGAAGCGGTGCCGCGAAGCGCGCGCGCTGGAACCACCACAGCCCGAGCGCCAGCAACACTAGTCCGACCAGCGCCAGCCCCAGCGCATCGACGCCGCGCTGCTTGCCCAGCACCCACAGCAGCCATGCCGCGGTGAGGTACATCGGGAAGGCGAGTGCCTGCTTCAGCGTCTCCATCCAGGCGCCGGGGCGCGGCAGGCGATGTGCCAGCGCCGGCACGAAGCCGATCAGCAGGAACGGCAACGCCAATCCCAGGCCGAGTACCGCGAAGACCAGCAGTGCCAACGGCGTGGGCGCCGTGAAGGCGTACGCGAGTGCGATGCCCATGAAAGGGGCCGTGCAGGGGCTGGCCACGACCACCGCCAGTACGCCGGTGAAGAAATCGCCGACCGGGCCGCGACGCGACGCCAGCCCATGGCCGGTACCCGCCAGCCGGTGGCCGATCGCGAACACGCCCGACAGGCTCAGACCCACCGCGAACATCACATAGGCCAACAGCCCGACGACCCATGGCTGCTGCAACTGGAAGCCCCACCCGAGCGCGAGGCCGGCGGCCCGCAGCGCGAGGGCCAGCGCACCGACGGCGACGAAGCTGACCAGCACGCCCACCGTGTACCAGAGCGCGCGCTGTCGCGCGTCACCACCATCGCGCCCGCTCTCGGCCAGCGACAGCGCCTTCAACGACAGGATCGGCAGCACACACGGCATCAGGTTGAGGATCAGGCCGCCCGCCAGTGCCAGCGCGAGTGCGACGAGCAGTGACATGGCGCCGCCCTGGTTGCGTGCCAGCACGTCTGCCGGAGGAAGTGTCCGTTCGACGTCGGCCGCAACGGGTGAGGTCGTCGCGCCCGCGACGGGAACCGCGACCTGCGTGCTCGCGGGGGGCGTCTCGCTCGTCGGCAGCGCTGCGACGGCGGCGGGCGCCGGCACGTCCGGCATGGTGGCCGGCGTCACCGTACCGGCGGGGATCGACAGCTTCACCCGTCGCGTCATCGGCGGATAGCAGATGCCGTTGGTCTGGCAGCCCTGGAACGTGACGCGCAGAGTCGCCTGTGCGGCCTTTGCGTTCTCCCGCCTCAACGGCACCGGCACTTCGGCCTGGTCGAAGTAGACCGTGACCTCGCCGAAATGCGCGTCGCGGTGCGCCTTGCCCGTCGGCCAGCGTGGCGCCTGCAGGGCGATGCCCGGCGCGCCTCCCAGCGCCATCGACGTGCGGTCGCGGTAGACGTAATAACCGCGCGCGGGGGTGAAGCGCAGCAGCAGCTCGTTGCCGTTGAAGGCAATCGCCTCGAACGCGAACGCCTGTTCCTCCGGCAGCGGCAGTGCGTCCATGCCGGCCTGCGGCTGCTGGCCAAGCAGGCCGCCGGTGAGCGCACCGGAACCCAGCGGCACGAAGGCCTCGCCGGCGGCGGGCGGCAACGCCACCGTCAGCGTGCGCGTCTGCGGCGGGTAGCAGATGCCGGCGTCGGCACAGCCCTGGTACTTGATCTTCAGCGTGACGCGGTCGGTCGACGCCGTCGGCTGGCCGGGCAGGGTGGCGAGCAGCTCGCCGCGGTAGGTTTCGACGTCGCCGAAGAACTCGTCGCGGTAGGCCTTGCCCTTCGGCAACTGCAGGGGCCGCGCGGCGAAGCCGGGATCGGCGCCCACGCTGGTGCGATGCCGGTAGAGGTAGTAGCCCTCGGTGATCTTCCAGCGGATCTCGATCCTGTCGCGCGTCGGCGCGGTAGCTGTCAGCACGAACGCTTCGTCCACCGGCAGCAGGTCGTCCTGGGTGATCGCGGCGGAGGCGGCCGGCGCCAGCAGCGAGGTCAGGGACAGCAGCAGGAGGGAGAGCAGGGCGCGGATCGGCGTCATCGGATCACTCGGAGGCACGGGCGTGGGCCCGGGTTTCGGCGGCGACCCAGTCCAGGTAGGCGGGCAGGCCGGCGGCGGTTTCGACCGCCAGGATCTCCGGCAGTTCATACGGGTGGAGTTCGGCCAGGCGCGCCATCAGGTCCTCGCGGCGGTCGCCGGAGGTCTTGGCCAGCAGCTGGACCTCGGTCGCCTGTTCCACGTCGCCCTGCCAGCGGTAGGTCGAGACCACACCGGGCAACAGGCTGACGCAGGCGGCCAACCGCTCTTCCACCAGCGTCCGCGCCAGCCGCTGGGCGGTGTCGGCATCCGGGCAGGTGGAGAGGATAAGGAAGACGGGCATGGGCCGGCGATTATCGCAGACCGGCCCAGACGGCCCTGGCGAAAAAATTTTTCGACCGGCCCTTGAAAGCGCATGGCCCCCACCCAACATAGGACGGCATCCGGCGCTGCCGGGTTTTTGTGTCCGCGTCGTTGGCAGTCTCTCCCTGGGACTGCTAACATCGCCGCCCCTTTCCTAGTCCAATCAATCACTTAAGAGGATTGACATGAGCAACATCAAGCCGCTGTACGACCGCCTGGTGGTCAAGCCGATCGAAGCCGAAGAAACCTCCCTCGGCGGCATCATCATTCCCGACGCCGCGAAGGAGAAGCCCACCAAGGGTGAAGTCATCGCCGTCGGCGAAGGCAAGTTCGTCGAAGCCACCGGTGGCGTGCGCGCCCCGAAGGTCAAGGTCGGCGACAAGGTGATCTACGGCCAGTACTCCGGTTCCGCCTACAAGCAGGATGGCATCGAGTACAAGATCATCAAGGAAGACGACGTTCTCGCAATCCTCGGCTGAGCCGAGGCGGGATTGGGGATTGGGGGTTCGCAGTAGCGCAACCGCGTTGACGATCCCACTCCATCCGATTTCCCGCTGCCCGACGTTTCCCGAATCACTCATCACGAATTACGAATCACGGAGTTTTTCCAATGGCAGCCAAAGATATCCGTTTCGGTGAAGACGCCCGTACGCGCATGGTGCGCGGCGTGAACATCCTCGCCAATGCCGTCAAGGCCACCCTCGGCCCGAAGGGCCGCAACGTCGTGCTCGAGAAGAGCTTCGGCGCCCCGACCATCACCAAGGACGGCGTTTCCGTCGCCAAGGAAATCGAACTGGCCGACAAGTTCGAGAACATGGGCGCGCAGATGGTCAAGGAAGTCGCTTCCAAGACCTCCGACAACGCCGGTGACGGCACCACCACCGCCACCGTGCTGGCGCAGGCGTTCATCCGCGAAGGCTCGAAGGCCGTCGCTGCCGGCATGAACCCGATGGACCTGAAGCGCGGCATCGACCAGGCCGTGAAGGCCGCCGTCGAAGAGCTGAAGAAGCTTTCCAAGCCGACCGCCGACGACAAGGCGATCGCCCAGGTCGGCACCATCTCGGCCAACTCCGACAGCAACATCGGCGACATCATCGCCGAGGCCATGAAGAAGGTCGGCAAGGAAGGCGTGATCACCGTTGAAGAAGGCTCGGGCCTGGAGAACGAACTCGACGTCGTCGAGGGCATGCAGTTCGACCGCGGCTACCTGTCGCCGTACTTCATCAACAACCAGCAGTCGCAGCAGGTCGAATTCGACGACCCCTTCATCCTGATCCACGACAAGAAGGTCTCCAACGTCCGCGAACTGCTGCCGGTGCTCGAAGGCGTCGCCAAGGCCGGCAAGCCGCTGCTAATCGTGGCCGAGGAAGTGGAAGGCGAAGCCCTCGCCACGCTGGTGGTCAACACCATCCGCGGCATCGTCAAGGTCGCCGCCGTCAAGGCGCCGGGCTTCGGTGACCGCCGCAAGGCCATCCTGGAAGACATCGCCACGCTGACCAACGGCACGGTGATCTCCGAGGAAGTCGGCCTGCAGCTCGAGAAGGCCACCATCAACGACCTGGGTCGTGCGAAGAAGGTCGTGATCTCCAAGGAGAACACCACCATCATCGACGGCGCCGGCGATGCCGAGCGCATCCAGTCGCGCATCAAGCAGATCAAGGCGCAGATCGAAGAGACCTCTTCGGACTACGACCGCGAGAAGCTGCAGGAACGCGTGGCCAAGCTGGCCGGCGGCGTGGCCGTGATCAAGGTCGGCGCTTCGACCGAGATCGAGATGAAGGAAAAGAAGGCCCGCGTCGAAGACGCCCTGCACGCCACGCGTGCGGCGGTGGAAGAAGGCGTGGTCCCCGGCGGTGGCGTGGCGCTGATCCGCGCGCTGCAGACCATCGGCACCTTGAAGGGCGCCAACGAAGACCAGAACCACGGCATCCAGATCGCCCTGCGCGCCATGGAAGCCCCGCTGCGCGAAATCGTGACCAACGCCGGTGAAGAGCCGTCGGTGATCGTGAACCGCGTGAAGGACGGTTCGGGCAACTTCGGCTACAACGCCGCCAACGGCGAGTTCGGCGACATGATCGAGTTCGGCATCCTGGACCCGACCAAGGTCACGCGCTCCGCGCTGCAGAACGCCGCTTCGATCGCGGGCCTGATGATCACCACCGAAGCGATGGTGGCCGAGGCTCCGAAGAAGGACGAGCCGGCGATGCCGGCCGGTGGTGGCATGGGCGGCATGGGCGGCATGGACTTCTAAGAAGTCCGCTTCCCGCGTAACCGTTCCACGAAAACCCCGCCGCGAGGCGGGGTTTTTTTGTTTGCCGGTCAGGCCGCGAGGGCGCGCACCGCACGCAAGGCTGCATCCACTTCGTCCGGCGTGTTGACCAGACTGGGTGCAAGGCGTGCGTAGGTGACGGCATAGGGACTGGTGCTGGCGATGATGCGGCGCGCGAGCAACTGCTTCACCGCCTCGGTCGGCGCCATGCCGTCGATCTCGAAGGCGACCAGGCCTGCCGACAGCGCCGCAGCGCGCGGGGTGTGCATCTTCACCTTCGGCAGGCCAGCCAATCCCTGCTTGAGCTGGTCGTTCATCGCGGCGATGCGGGCGGCGACGCGCGGTCGCTGCATCTGCCGGTGCATGCGGAAGGCGGCTGCCATTGCCCATTGGTGCTCGAAGGCGTGGAAACCGCCGGGCGTCATCCGTGCGGCATTCGCGGGTCCAGCCGGCGGGCGATCTTCGGTCCACGCGTTGTAGCTTTCGATCTCGGTGAAATTGGGCACCAGGGGCCGCAGGCGGCCCCAGTTCGCCGCATTCGCCCACACCAGCGCGGTGCCGCGCGGCGCGAACATCCACTTGTGCGTGCCGGCGCAGAAATAGTCCGCTCCCATCGTGGCGACGGTATCGTCGACTGCGCCGAGCCCGTGCACGCCATCGACGACCAGCAGGGGCGGGTCGGGTAGGCTGCGCAGCATCGTGGCGATATCGCGGATCGGCAGGCGGATGCCGGTGCTGGAGTGCACCCACGTCACGCCCACCACCTTCGTCTGCGGGCGCATGGCGGCCTTCAGGTTGCCGACGATTTCGTCGACGCTGGCATCGCGTGCCTGCTTGAAGAGCGTGGCCTTCCGCATCGTCGCATTCGCGCGCGTCGTCGCCAGCCGGATCGACTCGTGGTGCGAATAGTGGTCGTGCACCGTGGTCAAGACCTCGTCGCCGGGTTGAAGCGGCAGCCCGTGATAGACCAGCGCCAGTCCTTCGGTCGTACTGCGCGCCAGGCATACCTCGTCGCCGCGCCCGCCCAGGTACTCCGCCACTTCCGTACAGACCTGCAGCGGCAGGTTGTGGGCATCGTCTTCGAACATCGCGCGCTCCACGAACAGGAACGGGTTGGCGTCGATGGCGCGCCGGTAGCCCTCCAGCGCGTCGCGCACCGGCGTGGGATGGCTGGCGATGAAGAACGACGCGAAATGCAGGTAGGCCGGATCCAGCGCGAACTGCGCGCGCACGGCCTCCCAGTCGGACAGGTCGGGCAGGGCGGGCGTCTGCGCGGCCAGCGCGGCCAGCGCAGGACCGGGCAGCAGCGTGGTGGCGGCGAACGCGGCGGGCGCCGCGAGCAGGTGTCGGCGGGACAGGGCCATGGTGCACCGGGACCGGTGGCGTCGCGGGATGCGACAACCGGGCCAACGCGATCGTGTGCCGCACTCGGCCACCGCTGGGCGGCGCGCGTGACAAGCGTTTCACGATGTTCCCTCTGCGCATGCGGGGGACGATGGACGTGCCATTCCAGGTTGCAGATGAAACATTCGCCAGTCCGCGAAAGGCGTGATATCTCTACTCTCCGATGAACCCGACCCGCGCCCGCTTCTGGTTTTGGTATTACCGCGAACCTACGGCGGAGACGGGGCTGCGTTCATTCTAGGTAGACACCAGAAGAATCCCCTTGAAGCCGCCAGCGAACCTGGCGGCTTTTTTGTTGACCCGGAGAACCCCCATGGCCCCCCACACCGACGACCTGCGCATCCGCAAACTCGATGAGCTGGTGACACCCGCCGCCGTGATCGGCGAGTTGCCCTGCGACGATGCCGTCTCGCAGACCGTCTCGGATGCGCGCAGTGCGCTGCACGACATCCTGCATGGCCGCGACGACCGCCTGATCGTCGTGATCGGTCCGTGCTCCATCCACGATCCCGCTTCCGCGATGGACTACGCGCAACGGTTGAAACCCCTGCGCGATGCGCTGGCGGACGACTTGGAAATCGTCATGCGCGTGTACTTCGAAAAGCCGCGCACCACGGTCGGCTGGAAGGGGTTGATCAACGACCCTGCACTGGACGGCAGCTTCGACATCAACCGCGGCCTGCGCCTGGCGCGCCGCCTGCTGCGCGACATCAATGCGCTTGGCCTGCCGGCGGGCTGCGAGTATCTCGACACCATTTCGCCGCAATACGTCAGCGACCTAGTGGCGTGGGGCGCGATCGGCGCGCGTACCACCGAGAGCCAGGTGCACCGGGAGATGGCCAGCGGCCTGTCGTGTCCGGTCGGTTTCAAGAACGGCACCGACGGCAACGTGAAGATCGCCGTGGATGCCGTGGGGGCGGCGTCGCATCCGCATCATTTCCTGGCGGTGACGAAAGAAGGACGTTCCGCCATCGCCGCGACGGCGGGCAATCCGGATTGCCACGTGATCCTGCGCGGCGGCAAGACGCCCAACTACGATGCGGCCAGCATCGAAGCGGCCAGCCAGGTGTTGGCGAAAGCTGGCCTGCCGACACGCCTGATGGTCGATGCCAGCCACGCGAACAGCGGCAAGAATCCCGACAACCAGCCCGCGGTGATCGACGACATTGCCCGCCAGATGGCGCAGGGCGAGGCGCGCATCGTCGGCGTGATGGTGGAAAGCCACCTGATCGGTGGCCGCCAGGAGCTCGTCGAACAGCAACCCCTGCGTTACGGACAGAGCATCACCGATGGTTGCCTCGGATGGGACGACTCGGTCGCCGTCCTGGAGCGGCTGGCGGCCGCAGTCCGCTTCCGCCGCGAGCACGCCGTCTCGCGCGCTGCATGACAGGCCCCGGCGCGCCAAGGATCGGCGCCAGGGTGGACGGGTTGCACGGATCCTGACGCGGGCCGCTAATATCCCCGCTGCAAGCCATTGATTAATGTGACTTTCTCACGTTTGTGGACGCAGCGCCTGAGGGAGACAGGCCATGCGGGGCATATGGGAAAGGCTGCGGCTGTGCTGGGCGTTGCCCCGTGCGGACGAGGAAGCGAACCGGGTGTTGCTGGGACGGCGGCTGCGCGCGCTGTTCCGCGTCGTGCCCTGGTACGTGGCGTCGAACTTCTACACGGCAGGCGGTGTGCTGTGGGTCATGTGGCCTTTCATCGATGCGCGTGGCGCGTGGCCCTGGTTCGCATGCTTCACCGCTACCCATCTCGGGTGGGGCTGGCATGCCGTCGTTTGCGCGCGACGTGCGCAGCGTGCCGGCGAAGCATCACTGCGACACCGTGACCTGCACGTGGGCGTGCTCTGGTGCGCGCTGTGTGCGCTGGCGTGCGGGTCGGGCATCTATCTGGGGGCGCCGCTCGCCGGCAGCGACGGCAGTCGCCTGCTGCTCAGTGCCTACACGCCGGGGCTGATCGCGACGGGCGTGCTGGCGGGCATCACCATGCCCATCGTGTCCTTCACCTGGATGTCGATCCTGACCGTGTCGGCCTGCCTGATGGTGGTGCGGCTCGATTTCCTCGCGCAGGGCACGACGGTCACGCTGCTGTGCTGTTACGCCGTGATGCTGTCGATCGCATTGCTGTTCGCCTCGCACCTGTTCGTGCGCCGCGTGGAAGCCGAGCTGGCCGCGGACCGGCAGGGGCAGATCGTGGGCCTGTTGCTGCGCGACTTCGAAAGCAAGGCAAACGACTGGCTGTGGGAAAGCGACCGCGACGGTGTCCTGACCCGCGCGGGCCATCGCCTGGTGCACCTGCTGGGGCGGGGCCAGGCCGAGCTGGTCGGTCAGCGGCTCGACGGCCTGTTCGCGCAGCAGCGACTGGTGGCGGTGCAGGGCGATGGAAACAGCATCGGTCCCGACGCACTGCGGTCGCGCCTGCGAACGGGGGCGGCGTTCACCGGGGTAGTGATGGAAGCCAAGATCGAGGGCCGGCCGCGCAGCTGGATGCTCAGCGCGAAACCCTTGTGCGCACCCGATGGCGAGTGGGTGGGATGGCGCGGCGTCGGCTGCGACGTTTCCGATGCCCGCCTGCGGGAAGCCGAGTCGCTCGCGCGGGAACGGCACCTGCATCATCTCGCCCACCACGATCCGCTGACAGGACTGCCCAACCGGCGTGCGTTCCTGGCGGCGCTGAAGAAGGAGCGCAGCGGACCGCATGCCGTCGCGATGATCGACCTGGACAACTTCAAGACGATCAACGACAGCCTCGGGCACACCACGGGCGACCAGGTGCTGTGCATCGTGGCAGGGCGCCTGCGGCAGGTGTGCCGTCAGGGCGACCTGCTGGCGCGGCTGGGCGGGGACGAGTTCGCCATGCTCCTGCGCGGCCTGCCCGTGCAGGGCGCGGAAGACGAAGTGCATGCGCGCCTGTCGCCGGTGCTCGAGATGCTCAGGATCCCGGAACAGATCGCGGATTACCGGGTCGACGTGCGCGCCAGCATCGGCGCCTCGCAGCCGACCGATGCGGCCGACAGCGGGGAGCTGCTGCGCCAGGCGGACAACGCCCTGTATGCGGCCAAGCGCGAGGGGCGCGACATGCTGCGGCACTATTCGCCGCGGATGAGCGAGCGGCTGCAGGAGCGGCTGGCCATGGTCAGCGACCTGGCGATGGCCGCACATGCTGGCCAGCTCGAACTGGACTACATGCCGGTGCTGGCGGCCGACGACCAGCGCATCCGCGGCTACGAGGCCCTGTTGCGCTGGCGGCACCCATTGCATGGGCGCATCGCCCCGATGGACTTCATCCCGGCGGCGGAGGAATCCGGCCTGATCCTCCCGATCGGTCTATGGGTCCTCGAGCGTGCCTGCCGCGACGCGATGTGCTGGAGCGCGGACACCACGCTGGCGGTCAACGTTTCCCCGGTCCAGCTGGCGTCTCCGACGCTGGTGGAGTCGGTGCTGGACATCCTGCACCGGGTCGGCATGCCGCCTGGCCGGCTTGAGCTGGAGATCACCGAATCGGTGCTGGCGCGCGACCCCGCCGCGGCACGCCATGTGCTCGAGCGGCTGCGTGCAGCGGGCATCCGCATCGCCATCGACGATTTCGGCGTCGGTTACTCGTCGATGGCGCAGCTGCGCGAGCTGCCGTTCGACAGCATCAAGCTGGACAAATCGTTCGCCGCCGCCCTGCTGAAGGACGGCGCACGCCACATGAACACGTCGATCATCGCGTCGGTGATCCAGCTGGCCGGCGCCATGCGGCTCACCGTGACGGCGGAAGGCGTGGAAACACTGCGGCAGTTCGAGCTGCTGCGCGCGCTGGGATGCACCCAGGTCCAGGGATACCTGTTCGGACCGCCTGGTCCGATCGTCGCAGGGCCGCCCGTACCGCAGGCTGCCGCGGAGTGACTTCCGGCAGGTGCAGGTGGTGACGGCTGGCAACTGATTCCATGCTAGGCGACGACGACACTGGCCGCACGTCCCCTCGCTACCGGAGCCCACCATGAACTGCATCGCCCGTCGCACGCTGTGCCTGTCCACCCTGCTGGTCGCCGCCGTCCTGCCCGCGCATGCGGCCGACCTGACCGTCGTGCTGCGCGACGTGCGCGCGCAGACGGGCGTGATCAAGGTGGCGGTCGTCGATTCCCAGGCCGGCTGGGATGGCCAGGCCAAGCCGGTACAGGCCGACGGCGCGCCACCGCGCGGCGACACCGCCACGTTCGTGTTCAAGGGCCTGGCGCCGGGCGCCTACGCCGTGCTGGTGACCCACGACGAAAACGGCAACGGCAAGCTCGACAGCAACATGATCGGCATGCCGGTCGAAGCGTACGGCTTCAGCAACAACCCGCGCGTGATGCGCAAGCCGACCTGGGACGAAGCGCGCATCGCCATCGGCGCGCAGGACGCCGCCATCGACATCGCGCTGCGCTGAGGACCCAGGCCATGGATCGCCGCCGTTTCCTGCGCAACCTCCTTTCCGGCGCGACAGCGCTGGCCATCGCGCCCGCGTTCCTGCGTGGCGAAGAAGCCTTCGCCGGCGACCCTGCCCGCTTCGCCGCCGCCCTGCGCGAGCAGCCGTGGCTGGCCGGGTGGACCTCCGTGCAGTCCGAAACGCTCGGGCCTGCCACCGTGCAGATCGAGGGGCGTCTGCCTGCGGGCTTCGCCGGCACGCTGTATCGCAACGGACCCGCCTGGACCGAGCGCGCGGGCTTCCGCTACGAACACTGGTTCGATGGCGACGGCATGGTGCACGGCTGGCGATTCGACGGCGACGGCACGTTGCGCCACCATGCGCGCATGGTCGCCACGCCCAAGTTCACCCGCGAGCAGAAGGCAGGCCGCTTCCTCTATCCCGTCGCGGGCACGTCCATCCCGGACATGCAGCCGATCCGAAACAACGACGATGCGAACACCGCCAACACCTCCGTGACGATGATCGATGGGCGCCTGTTCGCGCTGTCCGAAGCGGGATCGGCGTTCGAACTGGATCCGGACGATCTGGCGACGCTGGGCCCCGTGACCTGGCGCCCGGACCTGGCGGCGATACCGTTCTCGGCCCATCCGCTGAAGGATCGCGACGGCTCGTCGTGGAACTTCGGTTCCATCGCGATGATGGGCGGCAACGGCCTGGTGGTCTGGCACATCGGCCGCGACGGGACGCTGGCGTCGGCCGATGTGCTGGAGACGCCGGTGCCGGGTTACCTGCACAGCTTCGCGATGACCGATCAGCATCTAGTGTTCGCGCTCATCCCGTTCCGGTATCTCGAAGGCAAGGGTGCGTTCTTCGAGCGCCTGCGCTTCCGGCCCGACCAGCCGCTGCGCATCGCCGTCGTCGACAAGGCCACGCCGTCGCAGGCGCGCTGGTTCGAGGCCGACTTCGCCGCCATCTACCATTTCGGCGACGCGCGCGAACACAAGGGCCGCATCACGGTCCGCGCAGTGCAGCACCTCGACCTGGAAGAAGCGCGCTCGCCCATGAAGGCCGCCATGAACGGGAATGCACGGGGCGATGCGCACGGCGGCAAGGGTCCGCTTCGCGAGCTGGTGCTGGACCTGCGCACCGGCAAGGCGCACTGGCAGGACACCGGCATCGTGGGCATCGAGTTCCCCGTGTTCGATCCGCGGACACCCTCGCGGGACGCCGCGCGTCTGTATGCCCCGATCCATGCCGACGGATCCACCGCGCCGTACTTCAGCCGCATCGGTGCGTTCGATCTCGCGCGCGACCGGCGCCAGATGCACGACTACGGTCGCGACGTGCTGGTCGAAGAACACCTGTTCGTCCCGCGCCCCGGCAGCACGCGTCCCGACGACGGCTGGCTGGTCGGCACCCTGCTCGACGCGGCGAAAGGCTGCAGCGGCATCGCTGTACTCAATGCGCGGCGGGTCGACGACGGTCCGCTGGCGCAGGCGTGGCTGCCGTACACGGTGCCGCTCGGCTTCCACGGTCATTTCGCCGCAGCGCTTTGATCCTTGGGCCGGGCGCGGAGGCGGCGTCGCGTGCGGATGGAAGGGCACCCCGACGCACCACAGGCTGGCGCTGGCTCGCACGCTCAGCATTCGCGCGCGCCCGACCCGCGCGCCCTGTTCAGGTAAATGGAGTGAAGAACGTAACCGAAATTCTCTTTGCCCACCTGAGAATTGGTCTGATATCGGTAACACGCCGCAACAGCGAGGGTTTTGCTCGCATTCATATATGTGACATCACGTCACAAAAGGGTGAACCCGCGGGTTCTGTTTTGCAGTGCAGCGTGCAACACCCGTAACACGCCCTTCACGATGGCCCCGCATCCCGACGTGGGGGAGGGAGCAAGCCCGCAATGGCCTAGCCGTTGCGGGCTTTTTTATTCCCGCGCCGCAGGCATCAGGACCCAGGGCCAGGAGAGTCCCGAGCTGCGCGGCCGTAGCCCCCGGCGCCCCTTGACCCGGCAGCGTCGCCCAGCGCCTTTCCCGTAGCCGAGAGGCTCGCGCCGGGCCGGGGCCGGCCGGTGAAAGCGGCTAGAATGACCTCATGGCCGATACCCCCGCTCGCGTGATTCCCCTCCAGGTCGTCAGTTCCGTTCCCGCACCGCTGGAAACGGGCGCCAAGCAACTCGGCAACGACAAGATCGGGCGTTCGCCGGTGCAGTTCGCCGATGCGCCCGTGTTGCGCAAGCCGTCGTGGATCCGCGTGCGCATCCCGTCCGATGGTTCGGTGGCCAAGCTCAAGGCCAAGCTGCGCGAAAACCGCCTCGTCACGGTGTGCGAGGAGGCCAGCTGCCCGAACATCCACGAGTGCTTCGGCCACGGCACCGCCACCTTCATGATCCTAGGCGAGGTATGCACGCGGCGCTGCTCGTTCTGCGATGTCGCCCATGGCCGGCCCAAGCCGCCGGATGCGTCCGAGCCGCTGAGCCTGGCCAACACGGTCGCCGACATGGGCCTGAAGTACGTCGTGGTGACCAGCGTTGACCGCGATGACCTGCGCGACGGCGGTGCCCAGCACTTCGTCGACTGCATTGCCGCCATCCGCGCGCATTCGCCCGCCACGCGCATCGAGATCCTCACCCCCGACTTCCGCGGCAAGGGCCGCATGGACCGCGCGCTGGAGATCCTGGCGGTCAATCCGCCTGACGTGTTCAACCACAACATCGAAACCGTGCCGGACCTGTATCCGAACGTCCGCCCCGGCGCCGACTACCAGTGGTCGCTGACCCTGCTGCAGCGCTTCAAGCAGCAGCACCCGCACCTGCCGACCAAGAGCGGCATCATGCTGGGGCTGGGCGAGACCATGGAGCAGGTCCAGGGCACGCTGCGCGACCTGCGCGCGCACGACGTCGACATGGTCACGATCGGCCAGTACCTGCAGCCGACGCCGCACCACCATCCGGTGCTGCGTTACTGGACGCCCGAGGAGTTCAAGGCCCTCGAGGACTACGGCAAGGCGCTGGGCTTCAGCCACGTCGCGTCAGGACCGCTGGTGCGTTCCTCGTATCACGCCGACCAGCAGGCGGCGCAGGCCGCCTTCACCGCACAGCACGCGGGCTGAACGCGCCGGCGCGGTCGCCGTCGCGTCGCAGAGAAGCCTGTCCGCATCGTGGGCGACCGGAGCACGGGCGCGGTTCACCTTTTCCTACGCCACCGCCTTTAGGCTGCCGAAAGGCAGATGACAAGGCGCGCAACTTTGTGCACTGTCTTCGTGTCGAAACCGACCTACGTTCCGCCTGACGGGCCCCCGGGGCCATGAGTACGCAATGACACTGAAGAAAGTCCCCCTCCTGCTGCTGGCCCTGGCTCTGTCGACCCCGTTGGCGCTGCTCGCGCGCGGCGATGGGGGGGCGATCGCGGTGGCGCCGACCGCCGACCAGGCCAGCACGTCGAAGCTGGTGTACGGCCTGCTGTCCGACAGCCGTTACGCCTATCGTCCGCGCCCGCTCGACGATGCGCTGTCGCAGGAAGTGTTCAAGCGCTATTTCGAAGCCCTCGATGGCGGCAAGCAGTTCTTCACGGCGGACGACATCGCACGCTTCGCGCCCTACAAGACGAAGATGGACGATGCCATCCGCAGCGGCGACCTCGAGCCGGCCTACGAGATCTTCACCGTCTACAAGCAGCGCGTGGGCCAGCGCGTCGCCTTCGCCCGCGCCCTGTTGAAGCAGGACTTCGACTTCACCGGCAGCGAGCGCTGGGAATACGACCGCGAAGACGCACCGTGGGCCGCCGATGGCAAGGCCCTGGACGGGATCTGGAAGAAATCGGTGATGAACGACTGGCTGCGGCTGAAGCTGGCCGGCAAGAAGCCCGACGACATCCGCAAGACGCTGGACAAGCGCTACGCCAACCTCCAGCGCAGCATCAACGAACTCAAGACCGAGGATGTCTTCCAGACGTTCCTCAACGCGTACACCAGCGCGATCGATCCGCATACGGATTACTTCACGCCGCGCACCGCCGAGAATTTCAACCAGTCCATGTCGCTGTCGCTGGAAGGCATCGGCGCGGTGCTGCAGCGCCAGGACGACCTGGTGGCGATCCGCGAGATCGTGCCGGGTGGCCCGGCCGACCTGAGCGGCAAGTTGAAGATCGGCGACCGCATCGTGGCGGTCGGGCAGGGCAAGTCGGGGCCGTTGACCGACGTGATCGGCTGGCGCATCGACGACGTGGTGGCTCAGATCCGCGGCAAGAAGGATACGCAGGTACGCATCGAGTACATCCCAGCCGAAGCGGGCATTGACGGCAAGCATGCGCAGGTCACCATCACCCGGCAGAAGGTCAAGCTGGAAGAGCAGGCAGCCAAGGCCGAGACCATCGTACTGCCGGCCAACGGTACCGAGCCCGCGCGCCGCATCGGCGTGATCAAGCTGCCGGCGTTCTACCAGGATTTCGAAGGCCGTCGGCGCAACCCGAACGATTTCAACTCCGCGACCCGCGATATCTCGAAGCTGCTCGCGCAGTTCAAGACGCAGGGCGTGGACGGCGTGGTGATGGACCTGCGCAACAACGGCGGCGGTTCGCTCGACGAGGCGGTGGAACTCACTGGCCTGTTCATCGACAAGGGCCCGGTCGTGCAGGTGCGCGAGTCCGGCGGCCGCGTCACCGTCAACAGCGACCGCAAGACCGGTGTCGCGTGGGACGGTCCGCTGGCCGTGCTGATCAATCGCTATTCCGCGTCCGCATCGGAAATCTTCGCCGGTGCCATCCAGGACTACGGGCGCGGCCTCGTGATCGGCGAGACCAGCTTCGGCAAGGGCACCGTGCAGAACATGGTCGACCTGGACCGCTGGCCCGCCAATGAAGCGCCGCGCTTCGGCTCGGTGAAGCTGACCATCGCGCAGTTCTTCCGCGTGGCCGGCGGCAGCACGCAGCACAAGGGCGTCGTCCCGGACATCGCGTTCCCCGTGAGCGTGGACGCCAGCGAGTACGGCGAAAGCACGTACGACAACGCGCTGCCGTGGACGCGCATCGCTGCCGTCCCGCACACGCAGTACGGCAACTTCGCGCCGCTGCTGCCGCGTCTCGAGGCCTTGCACGCTGCGCGTTCGGCGAAGGACAAGGAGTTCCAGTGGTGGTCCGAGGACGTGGCCCAGTACCGTGCCGAGGCCGCCAAGAAGTACGTCTCGCTCAATGAAGCCGAGCGCCGCGCCGAGCGCGAGCGCCAGGACGTGCAGCGCAAGCAGCGGCAGGCCGAACGCAAGGCATTGGGCCTGGCGCTGGACCCGCTGGCCGAGGACCTGGCCGACGACGGTCTCGGTGCGTCCGAGCGCGACATCGTGAAGGACGCGCAGCGCGAGAAGCTGGCCGACAAGCGTCCGGATCCGTTGCTGCGCGAATCCGCCGCCATCCTCTCGGACGCGATCAGCGTCCTGGGCCAGGACCGCAAACTGTCGGCGCAGGTGCTGCCCGATTCGCCGGGTCCGGGTCGCTGGGCGCAATAGGGCAGGAGCGAGGCGGGGACGTGAGGTCGAATGCCGGTCGGTCAGGCATTTGGCCACTTCCCGCTCCTCCGGCTGCACGGCGCGCGCAGCGCAAGATCCGGATAGCCCGACCGCCGCGTGCGCCCTAGTCTGGGCGCATGGACACGATGCCGCGCCGACCGCTTTCCTCCGATTCCTCCGCCTCCGCCGCCGATCCTGTCGAAGCGGCACGCCGCCTGCTCGACGAAGGCGACCCCTCGTTGTCCGAACTGGCGGCACGCACGGGCGTCAGCGCGTCCCATCTGCAGCGACGTTTTCGCGCGCGCTTCGGGCTGAGCCCCGCCGAGTACCTCGCGCGCAAGAAGCTCGGCACGCTTAAGAACGCGTTGCGCATGGGCAGCGACGTAACCTCTGCGCTGTACGACGCCGGTTATGGCTCGCCTTCGCGGCTGTACGAGCAGGGCGCGACGAAACTGGGCATGACACCCGCGACATACCGTGCGGGAGGCCGTGGCGTGGCGATCCGCTGGACCGTGGTCGATACCGTGCTTGGCCGCACACTGGTGGCTGCCACCGAGCGTGGCATCTGCGCGGTGGAACTGGGTGACGACGATGCGACGCTGGAGCGGCGGCTGCGCGAAGAATTTGCGCTGGCGCAACTCGAACGTGTCGAAGCAGGCCGCGACGACTTTCTTGCGCCCCGCCTGCGCGCGGTGGCGGAGCGGTTGGCGGGTGGCGACGCGGACGTGCCGGTGGATCTGCTCGGTACCGGCTTCCAGCAGCGCGTCTGGGAGGCGCTGATGAAGATCCCGGCCGGTGACACTGTCAGCTACGCCGGCCTGGCGCAATCGCTCGGCGCGCCGCGTGCTGCACGCGCGGTAGCCAGCGCCTGCGCGCACAACCGCATCGCCGTGGTCGTCCCGTGCCATCGCGTGATCCGCGGCGACGGTTCGCCGGGAGGCTATCGCTGGGGATTGCCACGCAAGCAGGAGTTGCTGGCGAGAGAGCGCGGCTGATCCACCGATTTTCTCGCACAGCGAGATGCCCGCAAGAAAGGAAGTCCTGCAGGAGCGCCCCCTGGGCGCGATGCTTTGCTGTTGATGATTGGCGAAACAAGAGCATCGCGCCCATGGGGCGCTCTACAGGTTTCCGGGTCGAGACTTGAACGGAATTCAAGGCAGTCCGGAAAGGTTTCAACGACCCGAGGGCGCTTTCGGCCTGTTGCGTGACAGCGACTGGCCTAGAATTGCACCACGCCGCATTTCCCATGGTTCCCCCATGACTTCGTCCGTTCCCGCCGCCGCGCCCGCGCGTGGCGGTCTTGCTGTCGCTATCGCCCTGGCCATCGTCTATGTGGTGTGGGGTTCGACCTACCTCGGCATCCGCTTCGCGCTGGAAGGTGGCTTTCCGCCGCTGCTGATGGTGTCGGGCAGCCGTTTCGTCGCGGCCGGGATGGTGATGTTCCTGTTCCTGCGCTGGCGTGGTGTCGCGCCGCCGACGCGCGCGCAATGGAAGAACCTGCTGGTGATGGGTGCGCTGCTGCTGTTGATGGGCAACGGCATGGTGGTGCTGGCCGAGCAGACCGTGTCGTCCGGCCTGGCGGCCGTGGCGGTGGCGTCGATGCCGTTGTGGATGGGCCTGTTCGGCGCGATGCGCGGCCAGCATCCGACGAAGGGCGAGTGGCTGGGCATCGTCGTGGGATTCGCCGGCGTCGTGTGGCTCAACGCCGGCAGCTCGCTGACCGGTTCGCCGGTGGGGCTGGTGCTGTTGCTGGTCGCGCCGATCGCCTGGGCCTACGGCTCCATCTGGTCGCGCGGCCGCGACCTGCCGTCGCCGTTCATGACGGCCGCAGCGCAGATGCTCGCCGCAGGCGTGATGCTGGTGGCCGCAGGCCTGCTGCACGGCGAGCGCTTCGATACCGGGGACTGGACGCTCGGCGGTGGCCTGGCGGTCGCGTATCTGGCGGTGTTCGGTTCGATCGTCGCGTTCACCGCGTACGTCTGGCTGCTGCACCATGCGCGCCCGGTACTGGTGGGCAGCTACGCCTACGTCAATCCGGTGATCGCGGTCGCCTTGGGTGCGTTCATCGCCGGCGAGACGTTCACGGCGCACGACTTGGGCGCGATGGCGGTGATCCTGGCCGGCGTGGTGGTCATCACGCTGGCGCGCGCGCGGCAGGCGAAATGAGCGCCGCGCCGATCGATCGCAAGGGCCTGGCGATCACCGCCGGCACGTTCCTGATCTGGGGCGTGGTGCCACTGTACTGGCACCTGTTGAAGGCAGTGCCGTCGTTCCAGATCATCGCGCACCGCATCGTGTGGAGCGCCGTGCTGGTGCTCGGCTGGCTGCTGCTGAAGAACGGACGTCGCTGGTGGCAGCAGGTGCGCGCGCAGCCGCGCGCCGTGCCGTTGCTCGGCATCAGCAGCCTGCTGATCGCATTCAACTGGGGCCTGTACATCTGGGCGGTCAACGCCGGCCACGTGGTCGAAACCAGCCTGGGCTACTTCATCAACCCACTGATCAACGTGGTGCTGGGCGTGCTGGTGCTGCGCGAACGCCTCTCGCCGGCGCAATGGGTCGCGGTGGGTTTCGCGCTGCTGGGCGTCGCGTGGCTGACGCTGCAGGCCGGCGCGCCGCCCTGGATCGCGCTGGGGCTGGCGTTCTCGTTCGGCGTTTATGGCCTGGTTCGCAAGCTGGTCGCGGTCGATCCGGTCGCCGGGCTGGGGGTCGAAAGCCTGTACCTGTTCCTGCCCGCGCTGGCTTACGTGGTCTGGAGCGAGACCGGGCACGGTGGCGGTTTCGTCAGCGGCTACGGCTGGAAGAATGACCTGTTGCTGGTGTTCGGCGGCGTGGTTTCGGCGGTACCGCTGATCGGCTTCGCCTACGGCGTGCGGCGCATTCCGCTGTCGCTGGTGGGGCTGCTGCAGTACATCGCGCCGAGCATCCAGCTGCTGCTGGGCGTGCTGGTGTTCCGAGAATCCTTCGGGATCGAACGCGCGATCGGGTTCGCGGCCATCTGGACGGGACTGTTGATCTTCGCGACCGATGGCCTGTGGCGCGCACGTCGCCGCGATGCGGTCGTGGCGACCGCACCGGGGCGTTGATTCAGCCGGGCGTCCTCGCCGCAGGCGCCGGGCAAGGACCCCCTGCGGCCGTCCACGTCTTGAACGCGGCGACGAACTGATCGTGCGGCACCGGCACCGGCGCGCGCTCGCCGCCGGGATTCCAGCCCCACAACACCAGCTTGTCTTCCGCCACGTGCTTGACCAGCGCATCGAAGTCGCGGCCACCGTTGCGCTTCTTGTCCTGGATCATCGCGCACAGCTGGTCGGCCGGCAGGCCGATCCACGCCATCTTGTGGTCGGGCGGCGGCAGCTGCCAGTGCGGCGCCCCCGGCGGTGCGTGCGGGCCGTAGCTCGCCGGTGCGTTCTGTTCCGCATGGCAGGTCGAGCACGGCAGGCCGGGCGCGCCCTTGCCCTCCGGTCCGCGTGCGACGTTCATCGCATGCGGCGTCTGCGTATCGAACTGCAGGGGCGCATCGCCCGGGATATGGCAGTTGCTGCAACGGGGGTGCTGGAACACCTTTTCCACGGTAGCGAAGGCGGTCAGCGCCTGTGCCTTCTGTTCCTCGCTGACACGCGGCTTGCACGCGACGAGCAAAAGGACGGTCAACGACATCATCAGGATGCGCATGGCAGGCCTCAGGCAGTGGGCGTGGAGGAGGCGGGCGTCGGCAGGCGCAGCGGCAACTCGCGCAACCGTTGACCGGTGAGCGCGAACACGGCGTTGGCCACGGCCGGCGCGATCGGCGGCGTGCCGGGCTCGCCCACGCCGCCCATCTTGTCGGTGCTCGGCACGATGTGGACTTCGACCTTCGGCATTTCGTGCAGGCGCAACACCCGGTAGTCGTGGTAGTTCGATTCCCGCACCTGGCCCTCCTTCAACGTCAGCGCGCCATGCAGCGCCGCACCCAGGCCGAAGACGATGCCGGATTCCATCTGCGCCGCGACGGCGCCGGGATTCACCGCCACGCCGCAATCGATCGCGCAGACCACGCGGTGCACGCGGACCTGGCCGTCCTCGACGGAGACTTCGGCGACCTGCGCGACGTAGCTGCCGAAGGACTCGTGCACGGCGACGCCGCGTCCGCGTCCCTGCGCGGCGGGCGAGGACCAGCCGGCCTTCTCGGCGGCCAGGTTCAGCGCCGCAAGATGACGTGGATGGTCCTTCAGCAGCGCGCGGCGGTACTCGACGGGATCCTTGCCGGCGGCATGCGCCAGTTCGTCGACGAAGCTCTCCATCACGAAACCGTTGACGCTGTGCCCCACCGAGCGCCACCACAACACGGGAATGCCGGTCCTGGGCGAATGCAGGTCGACACGGTGCGCCGGCGTGCCCAGCACATAAGGCGAGTTCGCCACGCCTTCGGTCGAGGTGGCGTCGATGCCGTCCTTGACCATCATGGCTTCCATGAACGTGCCGGCCATGATCGACTGGCCCACCATCACCTGGTGCCACGCCGTCGGCAGGCCGTCTTCGCCCAGGCCGACCTTGATCTTCTCGACGAACGCCGAGCGGTAGTAGCCGCCGCGCGTATCGTCCTCGCGCGTCCATACCGTCTTGACCGGCGCCTTCGCGGCCCTGGCCACGTGCACGGCTTCCGACACGACGTCCGAGTCCGGCGTGGCGCGTCGACCGAAACCGCCGCCGAGGAACGGCGTGTGGATGCGGATCTTCTCCGGCGGCATGCCGAGGATCTTCGCGGTGCTGTTCTGGTCCAGCGTGGGGAACTGCGTGCCGCACCAGATGTCGCACCCGTCGTCGCCGATCTTGACGGTGCAGTTCAGCGGTTCCATCGCCGCGTGCGCGAGGTATGGAACGGCATATTCGGCCTCGACGGTCTTGGCGGCCTTGCCGAGGCCGGCCACGACATCGCCCGCGCGTACGGCGGTCGGGCCGTCCTCGGTCGCCAGTTGCGAGAACTGCTGGCGCAGCGTGGCGCTGTCGAGCTTGGCGCCTTCGCCGGCCTCCCACACCACCTGCAGCGCATCGCGGCCGAGCTTGGCTGCCCAGAAATGCTCGGCGACCACGGCCACGCCGCTGGGCACCTGCACCACGTCGCGCACGCCGGGCACGGCACGCGCCGCGGTGGCGTCGAACGACTTCACCTGGCCGCCGAACACCGGCGAGCGCAGCACGACCGCCGTCAGCATGCCTTCGAACTGGACGTCCATGCCGAACACGGCCTTGCCGGTGATCTTCTCCGGCGTATCCAGGCGCTTGGTCGCCTTGCCGATCAGCTTCCAGTCCTTGGGGTCGCGCAGCGTCAGCGTCTTCGGGTCGGGCGGTGGCAGTTTGCCGGCGGCATCGGCGAGTTCGCCGTAGCGCAGCCGCTGCGTGCCCGAGACCACTGCGCCATTCTCGGTGCGCAGGTCGGTGAGCGGCACGTCGAGGCGTGCCGCTGCGGCCTGCAGCAACAGGGTGCGCGCGACGGCGCCGGCCTGGCGGTAGCGGTCGAATTCGGACCACGTCGTGGTCGAGCCGCCGGTGCCCTGCATGCCGAACACCGGGCTGGTGTAGGCCTTGTCGGCGGGACCGTGTTCGACGCGGATCTTCGACCAGTCGGCATCCAGTTCTTCGGCGATCAGCATCGGCAGCGTGGTCCAGATGCCCTGGCCCATTTCGGCATGCGCGAGCAGCACGGTGATCGAATCATCCGCGGCGATGCGCAGGAACGCGTTCGGCGCGAAGGCGGCCGCGGCGGCGGGTTGCGCTTCCTGTGCCCACGCGAAGCGGCGGGCGCCGGGCACGGCAATGGCGACGATCAGGCCGCCGCCGACGAGCGCGGTGGAGCGCAGGAAGCCGCGGCGCGAGGATTTCAGTTCAAGGTTCACGGACACGACCTCCGTCGAACATCGGATCGGGACCACGGCATCGCCTGCCGCGGCGGGATGGGGTCACGCTTCCTTGCCCAGCTCGGCGGCGCGGTGCACGGCGGCGCGGATGCGCTGGTAGGTGCCGCAGCGGCAGAGGTTGCCGGACAGTGCGTGGTCGATGTCGCTGTCGGTCGGCGTGGGAACCACGGCGAGCAGCGCCGCCGCCGACATGATCTGGCCGGACTGGCAGTAGCCGCACTGCACCACGTCGAGTTCCGCCCACGCCTTCTGCACGGGGTGGGATCCATCGGCCGACAGCCCTTCGATGGTGGTGATCTTCTTGCCGGCGACCGCCGACGCGGGCGTCACGCAGGCGCGCAGGGGCGAGCCATCGACGTGCACGGTACAGGCACCGCACTGCGCGATGCCGCAACCGAACTTGGTGCCGGTAAGGCCCATCAGGTCGCGCAGGACCCAGAGCAGCGGCATGTCATCGGAGGCGTCGACTTCGCGCTCCGACCCGTTGACGTTCAACTTCATGGTCACTCCCTGGCGGCGGCGTGGGACTCGGCGACGATACTCCGTGCCTCCGTAGCGTGCCAGTGAAAGCGTGCGCGGCGGCTTGCACGATCCTGCGGCATGCTTGCCCGATGCCCTTGCCGGCGCGCGGACCGTTGCCTTCGCCCCCGTGCTTGCGCCATCGTGGTGAGCATGTCGGTCCATCGCCATCCTCTGGAAGTATCCGCGCGCGCCAGCGAGGCCGGCGACGGCAGTGCGCTGGTCGTGGTCATCGCCACGGAAGGCTCGACCTACGTGCGGCAGGGTGCGATGGCCGCGTTCGCTGCGGACGATGCACAGACCGGCTGGTTGAGCGGCGGCTGCCTGGAGCCGGAGATCGCGCGTCGTGCGCGCCATGCGGTTGCCGAGGGCCATCTCGATGCGATGGACATCGACACGCGCGACGACGAGGACCTCTTCGCCGGGTCGGCCGTCGGCTGTCGCGGTCGCCTGCATCTGGCCCTGCTGCCGCTGGATCGCCTGCCGGGATGGTCGCAGGTGGTGCAGGCGTGGTGGCAGGGCGCAGGCCCGCTGACGCTGCGTGTTGCTGCCGAGGGCGACGTGCTGGCCCAGGCCGGCGACACACACCGGCGGTGGACGCTACCCGTGGCACCTGCCGCGCATGCGGACATCGCCGGCGACGTGACCGTGCCGCCCCCGCCACGCGTGGCGATCTTCGGCGCCGGCCCGGAAACGCGCATGCTGGTGACGGTGATGCGCCAGCTGGGCTGGCATGTCACCGTAGTGGAGCGCCGCGCGCGCTGGATTCCCGCCGACGAGATCGCCGATAGGTGGCACATCCTGTCGCCGGACGACGCGCTCGCCGCGCTGGAGCCCGCGCCCGATGCCGCGCTGGTAATGCACCATCATTTCGAACACGACCGCGAAGCCCTGGCGGCGCTGGCCGGCACCCGGATTCCCTTCATCGGCCTGCTGGGCCCGGTCCGGCGGCGCGAGGATCTGCTGCGAGTGCTTCCCGCACATCTGCACGCCCTGCTGGCGCCGCGCCTGCGGTCGCCGATCGGATTGAAACTGGGCGGGCAGGGGCCTGAAGCGATCGCCCTGAGTATCGCTGCGCAGTTGCAGGCCTGGCATCACGGCGAGCCTGCATGAGCGCGCCGCATGCGGCGGTCGTGCTGGCCGCGGGAGGCAGTGCGCGCCTGGGCCGGCCGAAGCAATTGTTGACGCGCGAGGGTGAAACGCTGGTGCATCGTGCGGCACGACTGGCGCTCGCCTCCGGCGCCTCGCGCGTGCTGGTCGTCGTCGGTGCGCATGCCGGCGACATCGCGGCGTGCGTCAGCGACCTGCCGGTGGCGTGCGTGGCCAATGCGCACTGGGACGAGGGTCTGGCAAGGAGCGTTCGCGTGGCCGCGGATGCACTTGCCGCGCATCCCCATGCGACGCTGTTCCTCACATGCGACCAGCCCGCACTCGAACTCGCGCACCTCCATGCACTGCGCGAAGCCTCGCATCGCGCGCCGTCGGGATCGGCCGCGACGCGCTTCGGCGATCGCGTCGGCATCCCCGCGATCATCGCCGCCCCGATGCTGCGCGCCGCCAGGAGCCTGCAGGGCGATCGCGGACTGCGCGACGTGCTGAACGCGGCGGGCGTGGGCGTGATCGCGTGCGATGCGCCGGATCTGTTGCTCGATGTGGATACACCGGCCGACTTGGCTGCTGCCGTGTCGCGCGGATGGATTGATCCCTGACGGCGGAGAGCGCCGGCCAGCGCCGGCGCCCCGTCACCCGCCTCAGATCGCGCGCAATGCCTGCGTGATCGGCAGTCGCGCCGCGCGCAGTGCAGGAAACAGCCCGCCGACCAGACCGATGCCGAGCGCCCACTTCAGGCCACTCCACAGCAGTTCCGGCGTGACCTTGAACTGGAACACCACCTGGCTGAAGTTGCTGCCCAGCGTGGCCACGCTGTAGCCGTTGAACACTCCCCATGCGATCAGTCCGCCCAGCACGCCGCCGAGCAGCGCCAGCAGCATGGTTTCCAGCATCACCGCCATCACCACCGGCAGCCCACGGAAGCCGATCGCACGCATCGTGGCGATTTCGCGCGCTCGACCGGCGACGGCGGCGTACATGGTATTGAGCGCACCGAACACGGCACCGATGGCCATGATGGTGCCGATGACGGTGCCGAGCACCTTGATCAGCGTGTTCAGGCCGGTGGATTGCTTGGTGTAGTAGTCGCGCGTGGTCAGTACATCCAGTTTCAGGCGCGGGTCGTTCTCCATGGCCTGCTTGAACTGGTCGAAGCCGGCCTTGCCTTCGGTGCGCACCGTCACCGACTGGTAGGCGCGGCGATCGTAGGCCGACGACAGTGTGTCGATATCGGTCCACAGTTCCGAATCATGCGCGTCGCCGGAGGCGAACACGCCGACCACCGTCCACTCCTGGTTGCCCAGCTTCAGCGTCTTGCCGACGTCGAGGCCGCGGTACTGGCCCTTCGCACCCTGGCCGACCACGATCTCGCGCACGCCGACGTTGAACTTGCGGCCCTCGACCAGCTTCACCTGCGGACGTATCGACCACGCCGCCTCGCTGACGCCACGGAACTGCGCGTTGGCGTCTTCGCCGGTGCTCGCCGTGGGCAGGTTGACGATCTGCGACAGTTCCGGCGACAGCAGCGCACGGCCGTCCTTGCCCTTGGCGACACCGGCCAGCGTGGAGATCAGCGGCACCTGGTCGCGACTGATGACCGAGTTGGTCTCCGCCTGCGACCCGCCCCGCAGCACGATGGCGGTGTCCTCGCCGCCGGTCTGCTTCAGCGTGGCCGAAAAGCCTTCGCCCATCGCCAACATCGCCACCAGCACGCCCACCACGCCGGCAATGCCGACCACGATCACCGAGGACGCGCCCCAGCGCTGCGGCAGGCTGGCGATGCCGATCTTCGCGGCCTCCAGCGACAGCCGTCCGCTGCGGGTGAGAAACAGCCACAGTACCAGCGCCACGGCGATGCCGAGCACCGCGAACCACGGCAGCACGACCCACACGCCCAGGCCGACGACCAGCGCCACGATGGAGATGAGGTTGCCCAACCATTGCTTCTTCATGTCATGTCTCCTGTCAGCGGCCGGCCAGTGCATCGACGATCTTCAAACGCATCGCACGCGTCGCGGGCAAGGCGCCGACGATGAGCCCGATCGCGACCATCAGCCCCAGGCCGACGGCCCAGGTCTGGGCCGGGATGGTGGGCAGCGCGATCATGCCGTTGCTGGCACCGCTGACCACCGGGATCAGCGCCGAGGCGATCGCCATGCCCAGCACGCCGCCCAGCACGATCAGCAGGACCGACTCCACCAGCACCAGTACCAGCACGGTGCCGTTGGTGAAGCCCAGTGTCTTCAGCACGGCCAGCTCCGGGACGCGTTCGCGCACCGCCTGCGCCATCGTGTTGCCGGTCAGCAGCAGCAGGGTGAAGAACACCGCCGCCATGATCGCGGTGACGATCAGTCCGATGTCGGCGAACTGCTTGGCGAAGGACTGGTTGAAGGCCTGCTCGGTCTGCGTCTTGGTCTCGTGCGCCGAATTGGCCGAGATGGCATCGATCGCATTGGCCACGCGCGTCGCGTGGTTCACGTTGTCCAGCTTCACCATGTACCAGCCGATCTGGCCCTTGACGTACTGGTTGGCCTCATCGAAGTACTTCCAGTGGAACAGCAACTGGTTCTCTTCGCCCTTGCGCTTGCTGTCGGCGAGCTTGAACGTGCCGCGCAACGTCAGCGGCCACGCGTTGCTGCCGTCCTTCTGCGGGAAGATCGTCGCCTGCAGCGGGATGGTGTCGCCGACCTTCCATCCGAAGCGCTTGGCGAGGTTCTCGCCCACGATGGCACCGGTGCGGTCGGCTTCCCAGGCTTTCACCTGCGCCGGGTCGATGATGTATTCCGGATACATGTCCAGGTAGCCGGGGCCGACCGAGAAGTTCGGGAAGAAGTTCTTCGGGTCCTTGTAGATGCCGCCGAACCACGCCGCGTAGGCGCTCTTCTTCACGCCCGGCGTGGCGTCGATGCGGGCCGACAGGCTGTACGGCAGCATCTGCGTGATCGACAGCCGCGAGGCGACGACCAGGCGATCCGCACCGGCCACGCTGCCGCCGGAGTTGAACGCCACGCGCACCGAATCCAGCAGGCCGAACAGGAGGAACGCCGCGACCACCGAGAGCAGGGTCAGCAGTGTCCGCGTCTTGCTGCGGAACAGCGCCGACCATATCAGCGAGAAATATTTCATGGCCGCCTCCGGTCAGTGCGCGCCGGCCGGAGCGTCGGCCAGCTCGCCCTTGTCCAGGTGGATGGTGTGGGTGGCGTACTCGGCCGCCTTCGGATCGTGCGTGACCATGATGATGGTCTTGCCGTGTTCGCGGTTGAGCATCTGCAGCAGGTTGAGAATGTCCTCGGCCGACTGGCGGTCGAGGTCGCCCGTGGGTTCGTCGCAGATCAGGAAGGTCGGATCGGACACAATGGCGCGCGCGATGGCCACGCGCTGCTGCTGGCCACCGGAGAGCTCGTTCGGGCGGTGCGACTTGCGGTCGGCCAGGCCGACAAGTTGCAGTGCGATCTCCGCATTGCGCTTGCGTAGCGCCCCGCCCAGCTTGGTCAGCAGCAGCGGCAACTCCACGTTGCGCTGCGCGGTGAGCGTCGGCATCAGGTTGTAGAACTGGAAGACGAAGCCGACATGCGAGCTGCGCCAGTGCGCGAGCTGTCCGTCGTTCATGCGGTCGATGCGCTGGCCTTCGATCTCGATCTCGCCGCCGCTGGGCGTGTCCAGACCGCCGATCAGGTTGAGCAGCGTGGTCTTGCCCGAACCGGACGGACCCATCAGCGCGACGAAGTCGCCGTGCGGAATGTCCAGGTCGATGCCGTGCAGCACCTGCACCTTCTCGGGGCCCCGCTGGTAGGTCTTGGTGAGGTTGCGGATGGAAACCAGGGAAGACATCGGCAAGGTCCTTGTTGGAGGCGGGAAGGCGAACGGCGATGCTGCGGTTCGAACAGGGCGGATCCGGTCCTCGATGGACACGGTCCGTCCGTCAGGACGACGGATGGCGTCGTCCGGGATCGACACGCGCCGTTGGGTCGGCGCGGATACTCCGGTGATTCGCCGCGAGAGGAAGATCCTCACGCAGCGGATCGTCTATTTGGCGTCTTCGGCCAGCACGACCTTGGCGCCGTCCTTCAGTTCGGCAGGCGGGTCCAGCACGATGGTCTCGCCAGCCTGCAGTCCGTCGGTGACGTGGACGTCGTCGCCCAGCTTGCCGGCGACCTTCAGGCTGCGCTGCTGCACGGTGTCGTCGTCGCCGACCACGAAGGTCACCTGTGCGCCCTCGCGCTCGACCACGGCGGCGCCGGGAACGCGCACGCCCTTGGGCTGTTCGGCCTGCTGGGGTTTGGCGGCTTCCAGGAAACTCACGCGCACGCCCATGTCCGGCACGATGCGCGGGTCCTTCACGCTCAGCGCCACGCGCACCTTGACCGTCGCCTTGCTGCGGTCGGCGGTGGGAATGATGGCGATCACTTCGCCGGGAATCTGCCAGTCCGGGTAGGCGTTCAACGTGGCCTGGATCGGCATCTTCGGCTGCACGCGGCCGATGAAGGACTCGTTGACCTCCACTTCCACTTCCAGCGACTCCATGTCGACGATGGTGCCGATGCCAGTGCGCGTGAAGCCGCCGCCCGCCGACAGCGGCGAGACAATTTCGCCCGGCTGCGCGGCCTTGGCGATCACCACGCCGGCGAACGGCGCGCGCACGATGGTGTTGTCCAGGCCGATGTCGGCGATCTTCAGCCGGTCGGCGGCCGTGCGTTCGTTGCGCTGCGCGGTCAGCAGCTGCGCGCGCAGCAGGTCGCGCTGCGCGACGGCCTGGTCGTACTGCGCCTTCGACACGAGTTGCTGGGCGACGAGCGACGAGAGGCGGCGCGCGTTCGCTTCCGCTTCGACCAGCTGCGCCTGCACGCCGCCGGTCTGGCTGCGCGCGGCCTGCAACTGGCTCTGCGACAGGGCGCGGTCGGCATCGGCGTCGATCGGTTCCAGTCGCGCCAGCACCTGGCCCGCTTCCACGCGCATGCCTTCCTCGATGAGGACTTCCTGCACCTTGCCGGTGACCTTGGCGGAGACGGTCGCCATGCGGCGCGCGACGACGTAACCCGATGCATCCAGCACCGAGGCGGATGCGGCGTTGTTGCCCAGTGCCACGGTGGACGCGGTGCGCACTTCCAGCGGCTTCTCGCGGCCGAACATGGCCCAGCCCGCGGCGGCGAGCACCAGCAGCGCGACGACCACGCCCAGCGTGATCCACAGGCCGCGGCGCGACCGGGGCTCCGGCGGCGGCGCCTTGCGATCGATGCGGAGTTCCTTCAGCAGGTCGGCAGAGGTATTCATGCGTATCCAGACGGTGAATGCGGGGAAGTGTGACCAGCAAGGGTAACGGAAGCCTAGTTGCCGGAAGTCACTTCGTGCCGGGATGGCCGGTCCGGGCCTTCCACGGGATGCATCGTGGGGCAATGGACGGTGGCATCCCAGTGACACCTGTCACCTGATTCGCCTGAGGGCCTGCACTCATCACGGCGACGATGCCGCGGCACGATGGCCGCACCCTCCGACGAGACCGTCGCATGAACGTGGCAAGCACGATGTCCCTTCCCCTGGCCCGCCTGCGCGGCGTGCGCCACCACTACGGCAGGACGCTGGCGCTGGACGGCCTGGACCTGGCGCTGCCCGCCGGCCAGGTGTTGGCGCTGCTCGGTCCGAACGGGGCAGGCAAAAGCACCGCCATCAGCCTGCTGCTGGGTCTGCAGCGGCCCGATGCCGGCACGGCGGACCTGTTCGGCCTGCCGCCGCAGGACCTGGCGGCACGCCGGCGTACCGGCGTGATGCTGCAGGCCGCGGCGGTACCCGACACGCTGAAGGTCCGCGAATTGCTCGACCTCACGCGGGCGTACTACCCGCAGCCCCGCAGCGTCGCCGACCTGGTCGCGCTGGCCGGACTGGACGGCCTGATGGCGCGTCGCTACGGCCAGCTCTCCGGCGGCCAGCAGCGGCGCGTGCAGTTCGCCCTCGCGGTCTGCGGGCGGCCGGCGCTGCTGTTCCTCGACGAGCCCACGACCGGGCTGGACATCGATGCGCGCCAGACCTTGTGGAAGGCGATCCGCGAACTGCGCTCGCAGGGGTGCGCGGTTTTGTTGACCACCCACTACCTGGAAGAAGCCGAAGCCCTCGCCGATCGGGTCGTGGTGGTGAACCACGGGCGCATCGTGGCGGAAGGTACCGTCGCGCAGGTCCGGGCCCATGTGTCCCAGCGCCGCATCCGCTGCACCAGCGCGCTGCCGGCCGAGCGCGTGCAGGCATGGCCGGGCGTGCAGCTGGCGCAACGCGACGGCGCGCGCCTGGACATCGTCGCCGACGCCGCCGAATCCGTAGTGCGGCGCCTGCTGCATGAAGATGCCGCGCTGTCCGACCTGGAGGTGCAGCGTGCCGGCCTGGCCGAAGCCTTCCTTGCCCTCACCCGCGATACGCAGAAGGAAGCCGCCTGATGGACACCGTCGCCACCGTTCCGTTCTCGTCCACGCGCGCCTACCTGCTGGAAGCGCGCTACGAATTCCTCCGCCTGCTGCGCACACCGTCGTTCTCGCTGCCCTGCCTGCTGTTCCCGCCCGTGTTCTACCTGCTGTTCGGCGTGCTGCTCGGCGGCAAGGGCGGACCGGTCGCTGCGCACTACATGCTGGCCGGCTATGGCGTGTTCGGCGTGATCGGCGTGGCGCTGTTCGGTTTCGGCGTGACTGTCGCGATGGACCGCGAGCAGGGCCTGCTGACGCTCAAGCGCGCGCAGCCGATGCCGCCGGGCGCGTACCTCGTCGCGAAGATGGCCATGGCGCTGCTGTTCGCCGCGATCATCCTGCTGCTGCTCGCCGCGCTCGCGGCCGGCGTGGCACACGTGCAGCTGTCGGCCGCGCAATGGGCCGCGTGGGCGGCGACGTGCCTGGTCGGCGTGTTGCCCTTCAGCGCGCTGGGCCTGTGGCTGGGTACGCTGGTCGGCGGCCGCGGCGCGCCGGCGCTGATCAACCTCATCTACCTGCCGATGGCGTTCCTGTCGGGCCTGTGGGTGCCGCTGGCGATGCTGCCGACGATCCTTCAGACGCTGGCGCCCGCATGGCCGGCGTATCATCTGGCGCAGATCGCGCAGCAGGCCGTCGGCGTGGGGGCGGGGCGTACGCTGGCGCTGCACGTGGCCGTGCTGGCCGCCATCACCGCACTGTTCTTCGTGCTCGCCCGCCGCCGCCTGGTGCGGTGAGCCGGCGCCGGCACCAGGAGTCGTCCATGCAGCATCCGCCCTCATCCCTGATCGCACCGCTGACGCGCCTGCGCGATCGGCTGGTCCCCGAAGCGCTCGGCCTGGGCTGGATGCCCATCTTCCTGCTGGGCTACCTGGTGTTCCTGTTCATCCCGGTGCTGGTGCCGTCCAATGCCGACTGGGGCGAGGGCGTGCGCTGGTTCCTGTGGCCGACGCTGGTGTCCATCACGGTGTTCCTGCCGATGTACTTCCTGGCGTATCGCGGCAGCGCGATGACGCGCGTGCTGTGTGCGCTGGGCATCGCCGCACTCGGCTACGGGCTGATGCCGTTCAACGCCTTTTCCAACACCTACGTGATCTACGCGGCGGCCTTCATCGCGCTGCTGCCGGGATCGATGTGGGTCCGGGTCGAAGTGTTCGCCCTCCTGATCATCGCGTACTGCGGCATGGCGGCGTGGCTGGGGTTCCCGGTGTTCGTGCCGGTGGTGACCGCGATCGTGTCGGTGGCGGTGTTCACCGGCAATTACTTCCAGTCCGAGACGGTACGCAAGCGCGCCGAACTGAAACTCTCGCACGAGGAAGTGCGCCGCCTCGCCGCGCTCGCCGAACGCGAACGCATCGGCCGCGACCTGCACGACCTGCTCGGCCACACGCTGTCGCTGGTGGCGCTGAAGTCCGACCTGGCGGGACGCCTGATCGAGCGCGACCCGCAGGCCGCCCGCAACGAGATCGACGACGTCAGTCGCGTCGCCCGCGACGCGCTGGCGCAGGTGCGCCGCGCAGTGACCGGCATCCGCGCGGCGGGACTGGCGGCCGAGCTCGCCTCCGCGCGCCTGCTGCTGGAATCCGATGGCGTCACCCTGCGGTACGACGCGCAAGAGGTGGCGATCCCCGCCGACCTGGAGACCGTGCTTGCGCTGAGCCTGCGCGAGGCGGTGACCAACATTCAGCGGCATGCGCGCGCGAGCATCGCGGAGGTGGTGCTGGCCGCCACGCCGGAGCACGTCACCCTGCGCATCCGCGACAACGGCGTCGGCAGCGCGGCGGTGCCCGGCAATGGCTTGAGTGGCATGCGCGAGCGCGTCGAGTCGCGCGGTGGCCGCCTGCGCGTGGATTCCACGCTGCGGCAAGGCACCTGCGTGGAGATCACGCTCCCGCTGCCGTCGGGGGAGACGGCGGCGTCCGTCGAGCGGCAACCCGCGATCGCAGAGACAGGTGTGGGAGCGACGTAAGTCGCGATGCAACATCCCGGATGGTTCAGAGGCGTGGAGACGTGGCGAGGCGCCCGGACGCGGATTTCATGCGATCGCGACTTACGTCGCTCCCACATCGGAACTTCCCGCTTCGTCACGTGGCGACGGACGCGACGACTCCCAAGAGGCTGCATGATTTGGTAGCGTGACGTTCACCCCTTCCACCGTGATTTCCCGATGATCCGCGTACTCCTTGCCGAAGACCAGGCCATGGTGCGTGGCGCGCTCACCGCGTTGCTCGGCATGGAAAGCGACATCGAGGTGGTCGGCAGCGCCGCCGATGGCGAAGCGGCGTGGCGTGAGCTGCAGCGCCTGACGCCCGACCTGCTGGTCACCGATATCGAGATGCCCGGACTGAGCGGACTGGAGCTGGCACAACGCATCCAGCGGCATGGGATGGCGTGCAAGGTGGTCATCGTCACCACGTTCGCGCGCGGCGGATTCCTGCGGCGCGCAATGGATGCCGGCGTGTCGGGTTACCTGCTGAAGGATGCGCCGGCCGAAGACCTGGCCGAAGCCTTGCGCAAAGTGCACCGCGGCGGCCGCGCCATCGATCCCCAACTCGCGCTGGAAGCCTGGTCCGACGCCGATCCGCTCAACGACCGCGAACGCCAGGTGTTGCGGCTCGCGGGCGAGGGCCAGTCGGCCGGCGACATCGCCAGGCAGCTGAACCTGTCGCAGGGCACCGTTCGCAACTACCTGTCCGAAGCGATCGGCAAGCTCGGCGTCGCCAACCGCATCGAAGCCTATCGGCTGGCGCGGCAGCGCGGCTGGTTGTAAGAATCAGGAGACCCCGTGGGAGCGACGTAAGTCGCGATCGCACGTCATCCGATCAAGGAAGTCGCGCAGCATCAGGGTTCGACCCTCGCAGTCCGCGTCGGAGCCAGTTCGCGACTTACGTCGCTCCCACGGCATACGAAACGACCCGTTCGTCAACCGCCGTAACGCGCCTTCAGCATGGCGTACGCACTGCGCAGCGCGAGGGCTTCGCCGCCGGCGGGACGACCTGCGCGGTCGTTGTCGTTCCAGGCGTACACGTCCAGATGCGCCCACTTCATGCCGTCGGGCACGAAGCGCTCCAGGTACAGCGCCGCCGTGACCGCGCCGGCCATGCGCGAGCCGGCGTTGGCCAGGTCGGCAATGCCGCTGGTCAGATAGCGCAGGTACGGGCGCCACAGCGGCATGCGCCATACCGGGTCGCGCATGCGTTCACCGGCCGCGATCCACTCGTTCGCCACGGTGTCGTCGTTGGCGAACAGCGCCGGCAGGTCGGGCCCCAGCGCGATGCGGGCCGCGCCGGTCAGCGTGGCGAAATCGAGCAGCAGGTCGGGCGCCTGTTCGCCGGCATAGGCCAGCGCATCGCACAGGATCACGCGACCTTCGGCATCGGTGTTGTCGATCTCCACGCTGACGCCCTTGCGGGTGGCGATCACTTCGCCGGGGCGGAAGGCGTTCGGGCCGATGCTGTTCTCCACGGCCGGCACCAGCAGGGTCAACCGCACCGGCAGGTTGCGGGCCATCACCAGGCGCGCCAGGGCGATCGCGTGCGCCGCACCCCCCATGTCCTTCTTCATGTGGCGCATGCCGTCGGCCGGCTTGATGTCCAGCCCGCCGGTATCGAAACACACGCCCTTGCCGACCACCGCCACGTGCGGATGCGCCGCGTCGCCCCAGCGCAGCCCGATCAGGCGCGGCGCGCGGTGCGAGGCACGGCCCACGGCGTGGATCGCGGGGAAGTTGTGCGCCAGCAGTCCTTCGCCTGCGATCACCTCGAGCTCGGCGCCATGCGTGGTCGCCAGCTCGCGCACCGCGTCCTCCAGCTCGTCCGGGCCCATGTGCTCGGTCGGCGTGTTGACCAGGTCGCGCACCTGCAGGCTGGCCGCCAGCAGGTCGAGCGCTTCGGCGTCGGCATCCGGCAGGACCAGGCGCGCCGGCGTGCGCGGCGGCTGCTTGTAGCGGTCGAACCTGTAGCTGCCCAGCCCCCACCCCAGCTGCAGCGCCACCCGTGCGTCGGCGGAAAGATCCGTGGTCACGCGCCAGTCGCCCGCGGGCAGGCCGAACGGGGCATGCGCGTACGCGTACGGGTCCAGCGGGTCGCCGATGCCGATGACGGCCCCGGCCAGCCCCTGTTCGCCCGGCAGCGCCAGCAGCGAGCCGAGCGAGGCGGTGAAGTTCTGTGCATCCAGCCAGGCATTCACCGCCGGCGATTGCGTCGCGCGCCATGCGGCCAGCTGCGTGCGTTCCAGCACATGCAGGGGACGGGCATCGGCGGACGAGTCGGTGTAGGCGAGGGCAGCGCTCATGCGGCGGCGGGTTCCGTGGCGAAATCGGGGTGGGCGTCCAGCCAGTCGGCCAGCGCGGTGAGGGTGGCGAATTCCAGGTCCGGGCGCAGCGCTTCGTGCGGCCATGCCTGCGGTATGCCCGCATGGTCTTCCGGACGGTTTATCCAGCAACTGCGCAGGCCGGCGCGCAACGCACCGACCACGTCCATCTCGACATGGTCGCCGACATGCAGCACCTCGCCCGGCGGCACGCCCAGCCGCTCGCACGCGGCATGGAAGATGCTGGCTTCAGGCTTCGCCACGCCATGTTCGCGCGAGTGCACCTGGTGCACGAACAGGTGGCCCAGCCCGATCCGCTGCAGGTCGGCGTTGCCGTTGGTCACCGCGGCGATCGGCAGGCGCGCGGCGATGCGCTGCAGCGCCTCCAGTGCGTCCGGGTAGTACTCCACCTGGTTGCGCGCGGCGTAGAAGGTTTCGTACGCCGGCTCCAGCAAGGCCATGTCGGCGCCGCTCTCGCGCAGGGCGTGTTCCAGCGTCAGCCGGCGCAGGATGCTGAGGTCGTGCTTGTACTGCGGGTGGGCGGCGAAGACCTGCTCGCGCACCAGGCGCATCCGCTCGACGGGGAACATGGCGGCGGTGGCGGGGCTGTGCTGGCGCAGCCAGTCGTCGAGGACGCGCTCGATGCGTGCGCCGATGGGGGCGAACGGCCAGAGGGTGTCGTCGAGGTCGAGGGTGATGGCGCGGACGGGGAAGCTCATCGGCGCGATTTTACACCCGGCGGGGAGGGGGCCTTTCACCGGCGCCAGGATGAATCCCCTCTCCCTGCGCGAGAGGGGTTGGGGCGAGGGGCAACGAAGTCCGTCGCCCATGCGCACTGGAACTATCCAGAGGCACGCTGCCATTCTTGCTTTCCGGGCTTGGCGGGATGGTTCCTTGACGCGCAAGGGTGGCGCCGCTGGCCGCGGGGGCCCTACTTTTCTTTGCTTGTGCAAAGAAAAGTAGGCAAAAGAAACACACCCCGGCGGTCCGCCCGCCGCTGAGCGGCGGGTTCGCAGTCACGACGGGAATTTTCGGACGGGGCCTCCTGCCCCGGCCGAAAACGGCGCACGTCCTGTGCGCCGCCCCTGCGGGGTTTTACCCGCCGCGACTGCCGGACCTCAGGGGCCCCGAGAGCGGCGTCTGACTGACCAACGCGCGCTTTTGCGGTTGGTCTTGTCTTCTGGCCCCATGAGGCACGGCGAGTGGGCCGGGTACAACCCGAAGGGCGCCGTCATGGATGACGGCGTTTTCGTATGGCACATGGATGTGCCTTACGAAAATTCCCGGCCCGCTCGCGGACCCGGAGCGAAGCGCAGGGCGTGCCGCCTGGGGTGTGTTTCTTTGCTTCTTTCTTTGCACAAGCAAAGAAAGAAGGCCCCCGCGGCGAGCGGCGCCATGCCTGACCCAAAGCCCCGCCTACGAAAGACGCACTCAACACGTTCATCATGAGTGTGCGTTTCGAATGAGCGGCGGATGTGGAGAAGTCGCTGATAGCCGATGAGGACCGACTTCGTTGCCCCTCACCCCAACCCCTCTCTCCCACAGGGACTTCCTTCGGTCGCCGCAGGGAGAGGGCTCTTGGGGCAGTCGTCACTCCAGCAGCCGCGCCCATCCTTCCATCCCTTCCACCCGCGCCAGCACCAGCTTCACGCACACCAGCAACGGCACCGCCAGCAGCAGTCCGATGATCCCCCACAGCCACCCGAACAGCATCAGCGCCAGGATCAGCACCAGTGGCGACAACGCCATCCGCTTGCCCAGGATGATCGGCGTGATGATCTGTCCCTCGATCGTGTGCAGCACCAGGTAAGCGATCGCCGGCAGCATCGACTGCAGCGGCTGGTCGAAGCTGATGAAGCCCACCAGCAGCATCGACACCATCCCGATCAACGGGCCCACATAGGGCGCGAAGTTCAGCAGCGTCGCCATGGTGCCCCACAGCAGCGCTTCGGCCAGCGGCAGGCCCAGCAGGTACAGCACCCCGGCGAACACCAGGCCCACCACCGTGTTGATGATGCTGATGGTCAGTACGTAGCGCGACACCTCGCGCTCGATGGAGTGCAGGATCTCCACGGTGAATTTCTTCTGCTGCCGCCCGGGCAGCAGCGCGATCGCGTTCCGCTGCAGGTTCTCGCCGTACACCATGAAGAAGAACGTCAGCAGCACCACCGCCAGCAGCGACGCGAGCACGCGCGGGGTGGCCAGCAGCTTGCCGTACGGGTCGTCCGGCGTGGCCTGTACCACTTGCGGCTGGCGCCCGGACGCCTGCGCGCCGGCGGCGGCGCGGGCGAAACTCTCCGCGGCCTTGTTGGCGTCCTGCACCGGCTTGGTGAGCTCGCGAAGCTTCGGCGCCAGCTGGCGCATCTCGCGCGGCGCCTGCTGGGCCCACTCCATCGCCGAGGGCAGCATCTTCTGCGCCAGCAGGCCGGTCGCCGCCATGCCGCCGAGCAGCACGATCAGGGCGCCGAGGAAACGCGGGACGTACAACTTGCGCAGCACGCGAATGATCGGGTTGCCGACCAGCGCGAAGAACATCGCCAGCAGCACCGGCAGCAGCAGGTCCTGCGCCGCCCACAGCGTATAGCCGACGGCCAGCGTCGCCAGCACCAGCATCGGCGTCGAACCGCGGGGACGCGAAGGCGGCGGAGTGGGCGCCGGGATGTCGGAGGACGCGGGTGTGCTCATGGACAGGGGGCCGCCTGGAAGGATGCGCGATTGTGCAGCGGTCCCTGTGGGAGCGACGTGAGTCGCGACCCCGCGCGGTGGCGGTCAGGAAGTCCCCACCGCTCACGGTCTTCCAGGACACAAGGGTGCAACGGGACGTCGTTCGTGCGGTCGCGACTCACGTCGCCCCTGCAACAGACCCCGGCGTCAGCGCTCGGACAGCTCCGTTGCCGCTTCGGCCGGCCGCGGGGCGGTCGCCACGATGCGGTCCTCGTCGAAAGCCTCGTCCACCATCGGCTCGTCCTCCTCCTCGACCACCGCGCCGTCGGCCTGGGCCTGCTGCTGCACATCCTGTGCGGTGTCGGCGGCCTGCTCGGCGGTTTCCGCGGCAGTGGCGGCCTGCGCGGTGGCCAGGAAACTGGAGACCGCGGTGAACATCTGCATCCAGCGCGCCCCGGTCAGTGCGCGCAGCGGTTCGGCGCGGCCCACCAGGAAGCCGCTCACCACCCCGGCGATGACGATGCGTCCCGGCGTCCAGCCTTCGCGCCATGAGTCCTTGAGGATCGTCCAGTACAGCGAGGACTGCGCGCTGCGCAGTTCCACCCGCCTCTCGGCCCGTGCCACGTGCTGCTGCAGCTGTTCGAAGCGCATCAGGGGCCTCCGGTGCCGGGGGGCGGCGTGCCCGGCGGAAGTTCGTCGTCGTCGGGGCTGCCGTTCTCGTCGAACAGGCCCAGCCGCGACAGCTGGCGCCGGGTCGCATGCATGCCGGTGTAATCGAAGTAACGGCTCACCCGCCAAGCGGCGAATGCGGTCATGGCCAGGCTGAGGAACGCTGCCAGCGAAAGCGACTGCAGCCAGGAGAAACCGAACCGCTGCATCAGCGCGATCAGCGCGCCGGTGATCAGCAGCCAAGCGGACGCACCGAACACCACCGCCACGCATGCCCACGCCAGCGCACGGCCGAAGGCACTGCGGGCCAGCGCGAAATCCGCCGACACCAGCGCACGCATCGCACGACCGGTGTCCTTCGCGGACCCGTACGCAGCGCGCCCGGCTTCACCGACCTCCTTGAGGCTGTCGATGAAGTCGGGCGGCGGGACGTCGGTGTCGCGGGGCGCGTCGCTCACGCGGCGGGCTTACTTGTCGCCGCCGCCGCTGCGCGCCAGCTTGGCGATGATCCAGCCGGCGGCAAAGGCCACGCCGAAGGAGGCGATCGGCCGCTCGCGGATCAGGTCGGCGGCACTGTCGATCAGGTCGCGACCCTTGTCCATCAGCGCATCGACCTGCTCGCGCGCCGCGCCGCCGCCGGCTTCGGCCGCCGCCAGGCCCGACAGCGCGCCGTCGGCCAGTTCGGATTTGACGTTCGCCTTGCCCAGGCGCAGCTCGTCGCCCGCGGCGCTGGCGGCGCCCTTGATCGCTTCGCTGGCGGCCGCCGCGGCGGAGGCCAGGTGCGAACCGGCTTCGCCCAAGTTGGACTTCAGGGCATCGGTATGTGTGGGAATGCTCATGGGTGTCTCCTGCAGGCGGGGGATGGGGGCACTGTAATGCACGCGGGTGAACGCGCTGTTAGATGGGTGGGGGAAGGAGTGAATAGGGAGCAGTGAAGCGTGAGCGGACGCAAGGACCTCCCTCCTTACATCTCACTTCTCCCCCTCACTCCCGCACCTCACTGCATCAGCAGCCGCCCCGTGCCGCGGCCGCGCAGGATGTCCAGCACCAGCTGCGCCGGCTTGCGCTCGAAGCTGGCGCGGAACCCCGGCAGGTCGCCGAACTCGCCGCTGCTGCTGCGCACGATGATGTCGCCCGGACGCAGCCCGCTGTTCCAGGCGCGGCTGTCGCGCGCCACGTTGCTCACCTGCACGCCGCCCTGCGCGCCGCGCAGCATGCCGCGCAGCGCCTGCCGCGCGGATTCGTCCAGTTCCTTCAGCGTTGCGCCGGCCAGGCGCGGGTCGAGCGTCGCGCCCTCGGCGTTGCGCACGCCTTCCTTCAGCGCCACGTCCAGCTGCAGCGACTTGCCATCGCGGCGCACGTCCAGCGCCACGCGCGTGCCCACCGGCTGCAGGCCTTCGAAGTTGTGCAGGGCGGCGCGGTTGTCGATGCGCTGGCCATTGGCCGCCATCACCACGTCGCCGGGCTGCAGGCCGGCCGCGGCCGCGGCCGAACCCGGATACACCCGCGTCACCAGCGCGCCACGCGGCACGTCCAGCCCCAGCCCGCGCGCCGTGCGCTCGTCCACGTCCTGCGATTCCACGCCGAACGTGCCCCGGCGCACCACGCCGTTGTTGGCGATCAGCTGGTCCATGATGCCGCGCGCCATGTTGATCGGAATGGCGAAGCCCAGGCCGATGTTGCCGGCCATGCTGCCGCGCGGGTTGAAGCTGGCGGTGTTGATGCCCACCAGCCGGCCCTGCAGGTCGACCAGCGCGCCGCCGGAGTTGCCCGGATTGATCGAGGCGTCGGTCTGGATGAAGTTCTGGTAGCCCGCCACCGGAATGCCGCTGCGGCCCACGGCCGACACGATGCCCGAGGTCACCGTCTGGCCCAGCCCGTACGGGTTGCCCATCGCGACGACGAAGTCGCCGACCTGCAGCTGGTCGCTGTTGGCCATCGGCACCGCGGTCAGGCCCTGGGTGGGGATGCGGATCAGGGCGACGTCGGTATCCGGGTCCGACCCGATGAACTCGGCCTCCACCTGGCGACCGTCGTTGAGCGTGACCGACACACCGTCGGCGTTCTCCACCACGTGGTGGTTGGTCAGCACGTAACCGCGCGCGGCGTCCACGATCACGCCCGACCCCAGCGCGCGCTCCACCCGTTCGCGCGGCATGTCGGGGATGCCCAGGATGCGGCGGAACACCGGGTCGTCGCCGAACGGCCCCAGCGGGCTGGCCACGCGCACGGTCTGGCGGCTGTACACGCTGACCACCGCCGGGGTGACGCGCTTGAGCATCGGCGCCAGCGAGGGCAGCGCCTGGCCATCGACGGTCGCCGGCAGGGCGGCCGCGGCCGGCACCGCCGCGGCCACGCCGGGCGCGGCCTGGGCCGGTGTCTGGAAGACCTCATGGAAGCCGGTCGCCGCGAAGCCGCCGAACGCGGCGGCGGCGGACAGGGCGATCAGGGTGGGAAACGGGCGCAGCGCTTTCTTCATGGTCGGTCGGCAGCTCGTCGTCGTGTCGGAGGGAACGGGGGCCCAGGGCCTCCCGCGAACCTGAATGAGTCTGCTGACGGACCCCTAAACCTGCAATGAAGTTCGCCGCGTGCCCGCCGCAAACCGACCCCCGCCCGTGATGACGGACGGTGGGTCCCTGGCCATGCAATTGTCATGTCAATCCGGTTGACAGGGGGAAACCCCGGGCGTAGTTTGGCGTCTTCGTGCTGACACAAGATGTTGCGGTCCAGCACGAGTCGGACCCAAGCACTGGTGTTTCTGTAGAAAAAGCCTGCGGGCTCAGCGCTTGGGAAATCGGGCGCCTTTGGGGATTGGCGCATGAGGGCGAGGGAAGCGGTGGGCACCACGGCGACGGCAGGTCCCATTTCCACAATCCGGCAACCGGCGCGGCGCATCCTGTGCGGCCGCCCGCGGTGCCGTCCCTGTCCGTCGGCACCGCAATGAATCATCGGGGTGGGCCCTGGCCCGCCCGCCACCACAGTCACTGAAGTTCCAGTCGTTCAGGAGAACAACACAACCATGAGTACGGTGCGCCTCGAGGCGATCAAGACGGAACAGCCCACCCTGGTCCCCATGCAACCGGCGTCCCAGGACATCTGGGACAAGAAGTACCGGCTGAAGACCAAGCAGGGCGAGGCCCTCGACGCCGACATCGACGGTACCTACCAGCGCGTGGCCCGCGCCCTGGCCGACGCGGAAGCCAGCCCCGAGAAGCGCGCCTACTGGTACGAGCGCTTCGTGTGGGCGCTGCGCCGCGGCGCCATCCCGGCCGGCCGCATCACCTCCAACGCCGGCGCCCAGCAGCACAAGCCAGCCACCAGCACGATCAACTGCACCGTCTCCGGCACCATCGAGGACTCGATGGACGGCATCCTGGACAAGGTCCACGAAGCCGGCCTGACCCTGAAGGCCGGCTGCGGCATCGGCTACGAGTTCAGCACGCTGCGACCGAAGGGCGCCTTCGTCGCCGGCGCCGGTGCGTACACCTCCGGCCCGATGTCCTTCATGGATATCTACGACAAGATGTGCTTCACCGTCTCCAGCGCCGGCGGCCGCCGCGGCGCGCAGATGGGCACGTTCGAAATCTCCCACCCGGACGTCAAGGACTTCATCCGCGCCAAGCGCGAAGACGGCCGCCTGCGCCAGTTCAACCTCTCGCTGCTGATCACCGACGGCTTCATGGAAGCCGTGGACACCGACGCCGACTGGCCGCTCGTGTTCCCGGTGAACATCAAGGAGAAGGGCGACATCAACTTGGAAGACCCCAGCCAGGTCGTCTGGCGCGAGTGGCCCACGCACAAGAACTACATCGTCCGCGACGACGGCCTGGTGGCCTGCAAGATCTACGGCCACATCCGCGCCCGCCACCTGTGGGACATGATCATGGTCTCGACGTACGACTACGCCGAGCCGGGCTTCATCCTGATCGACCGCGTCAACGAGATGAACAACAACTGGTGGTGCGAGACCATCCGCGCCACCAACCCGTGCGGCGAGCAGCCGCTGCCGCCCTACGGCGCCTGCCTGCTGGGCTCGGTCAACCTGACCACCTTCGTGCGCGACCCCTTCACCGACCAGGCGCGTTTCGACTGGGAGGAATACAAGGAAGTCGTGCGCGTGTTCACCCGCATGCTCGACAACGTGGTCGAAGTGAACGGCCTGCCGCTGGAACAGCAGCGCCAGGAGATCCTGCGCAAGCGCCGCCACGGCATGGGCTTCCTGGGCCTGGGCAGCACGCTGACCATGCTCAAGCACAAGTACGGCAGCGCCGAGTCGTGCGAATTCACCGAAGCCATCGCCCGCGAAATGGCCGTGGCCGGCTGGGAAATGGGCCTGGCCCTGGCGAAGGAAAAGGGCCCCGCCCCGATCATGGAAGAGCGCTTCCCCGTCACCGCCGCCATGCTGCGCCAGCGCCCGGAAATGGCGAAGGACGGCTGGAAGGTCGGCCAGGAGATCCCCGGCAAGGTGCTGCACGCCAAGTACAGCCGCTACATGCAGCGCGTGGCCACCGTCGCCCCCGACCTGGTGGACGAACTGGCCGAAGTCGGCAGCCGTTTCACCCACCACAGCTCCATCGCGCCGACCGGCACGATTTCGCTGTCGCTGGCCAACAACGCCTCCAACGGCATCGAGCCCTCGTTCGCGCACCACTACAGCCGCAACGTGATCCGCGAAGGCAAGAAGTCGAAGGAAAAGGTCGACGTCTACTCCTACGAGCTGCTCGCCTACCGCGAACTGGTCAACGGCAAGGCCATGCCGTTCTCGGACGATCCGGACGCGAAGCTGCCCGACTACTTCATCGCCGCCGACGACATCAGCCCGAAGGAACACGTCGACGTGCAGGCCGCCGCGCAGAAGTGGGTCGACAGCTCCATCTCCAAGACCGCCAACGTCCCCACGGACTATCCGTACGAGCAGTTCAAGGACATCTACCGCTACGCCCACCAGCAGGGCCTGAAGGGCTGCACCACGTTCCGCTTCAACCCCGCCGCCTTCCAGGGCGTGCTGGTGAAGGAAGCCGACCTGGAGAACACCACCTACCGCTTCGAGCTGGAAGACGGCAACGTCATCGAGGTGAAGGGCAACGAGCAGATCGAGTACGACGGCGAGATGCACACCGCCGCCAACCTGTTCGACGCGTTGAAGGAAGGGTATTACGGCAAGTTCTGAGGTAACCCCTCAGCGCGTGCCTGCTGTTCTCCTCTCCCCGCCTGCGGGGAGAGGATGCCCGGAGGGCAGGTGAGGGGGAGCGAGCGCAGCGAGTTGCGTTGGCTCTTCGCGAAAAGCGGCCCCTCATCCGCCTTCGGCACTTTCTCCCCGCTCGCGGGGAGAAGGGAAAGAAAGCACTCCCCTCGCGGGAGAGGGTGCCCCGAAGGGGCGGGAGAGGGGAGGCGAGCGCAGCGAGTTGCTGTTGCTTCCCGCGAACAGCGTCCCCTCATCCGTCCTTCGGCCACCTTCTCCCACAAGGGGAGAAGGAAAAAGCAACAAGCGATTCACCGGCTTCACACGTTCCACCCCGCGCCATCGGGTATAGCATCGGCAGCGTCAACCAACCTCGCCCACAAGGAGGGCAACATGAGCAACGGTAATGGTGTCACCGCGACGCTTTCCGGCGCAGCCGAAAGCGTGAAGGAAACAGTGGCTGGGATCGGCGAAGCAGTCGCTTCCACCGCCAGCGAGACGGTCGCCAAGGCCAAGAAGGCCGCCAAGAAGGCGCGCAAGACGGTCACCGCCGACATCGCCAAGGCGAAGAAGGCCGTGGCCAAGCGCACCGACAAGGCCACCAAGGCGGTGAAGAAGACCGTCGCCAAGGCCAAGAAGAAGCTGGCCGCCGCCAGCAGCGCCGCCAAGGCCGAAGCGGCCAGCCTGCAGAAGAAGGTGACCGGCAAGAAGGCCGCGAAGAAGGCGACCAAGAAGTCGGCCGCCAAGAAGGCGACGAAGAAAGCCGCCACCAAGAAGACGGCCGCCAAGAAGGCCGTGAAGAAGGTCGCCCGCAAGGCCGCCGCCAAGAAGGCGCCGGTCAAGAAGGCCGCCAAGAAAGCAGTGAAGAAGGTCGCCCGCAGGGCGCCCGTGAAGAAGGCGGCGAAGAAAGCCGCTCCGAAGAAAGCGGCCAAGAAGGCCGTGCGCAAGGCAGCCCCGAAGAAAGCCGCAAAGAAAGCCACCAAGAAAGCGGCCCGTAAGTAAGACCTGATGCTTCACCCCTCCTCCCCCGGGTCCGGGGGAGGGTTGGGGCGGTCGCCGGCCCGGAAGGCCAGGCCCCGCCCATCGACGACAACTTTCAGAACACGAACAGGATTCCACCGTCATGGCCGTCAAGATCGACAAGAAAATCAAGGGCTACAGCGTGCTCACCCCGGAAGACAAGGCGCGCGAAGCCGCGGCCGCCATTCCGACGGCGTCGGTGCCGCGCGAGACGGTGGAAAAGGAAACCCCGCAGGACAACATCATCCAGATGCACGAGCGCATCGAGCGCCCGGAAGTCCTCATCGGCAGCACCTACAAGATCAAGTCGCCGCTGGTGGAGCACGCCATGTACGTGACCATCAACGACATCGTGCTCAACGCCGGCACGGAGCACGAGCTGCGCCGTCCGTTCGAGATCTTCGTCAACAGCAAGTCCATGGAGCACTTCCAGTGGATCGTCGCGCTGACGCGCATCATGTCGGCGGTGTTCCGCAAGGGCGGCGACGTGACGTTCCTGGTCGACGAGATGAAGGCCGTGTTCGATCCGCGCGGTGGTTACTTCAAGGCCGGTGGCGTGTACATGCCGTCGCTGGTGGCCGAGCTGGGCGCCATCGTCGAAGAGCACATGAAGTCGATCGGCCTGATCCACGACCCGGAAATGAGTGCGCACCAGCGCGCCATCCTGGCCGAGAAGCGCAAGCAGTACGAAGACCGCGCAAAAAAAAACTCTGACGTCGTAGAAACTGTGACCGTTGCACCGGCCGCGCCCGCGCAGGGCGCCGCCGAGGACATCGCCGTCACCGGCGATGGCGCCAGCTTCCCGCCCTCTGCCACCCTGTGCCACAAGTGCAACACCAAGGCCCTCGTCATCATGGACGGGTGCGCGACGTGCTTGAACTGTGGTTATTCGAAGTGTGGGTGACTTAGTTACTAAGGGGAACATCGATGCCGTGCTACATAGTCTCCTACGACCTGCTCAAGCAAGGTCTGAATCGCCCCGGGTTCAGTAGACATCTCCAAGCCGTACATTACGGCAATCATGGAGGTGTGTATGAGCGGCAAGCGGTATTCGGATGAGTTCAAGGCCGAGGCGGCCAAGCAGGTGATCGATCAGGGGCGTTCGGTGCGAGAGGTGTCGACCCGGCTGGGCGTCAGCATCGACTCGCTGTACGCGTGGGTCAGGGAGCAGCGCAAGGTGCCGGTCGCGCGGCATGCGGATGTTTCGTTGGCGGCGGAGAACCGTCGCCTGCAGGCCGAGCTCAAGCGGGTGACCGAGGAGCGCGACATCCTAAAAAAGGCCGCCGCGTACTTTGCCAAGGGGTAAGGGCGAAGTACGCGTTCATGCAGGCGCATCTGGACCAGTTCCGCGTGGTAAGCATGTGTCGTGTGCTGGGTGTGCAGCGCAGCGGGTTCTATGCGTGGCAGCGCCAGCCGCAGAGCGATCGCCATCGCGAGGATCAACGTCTTCTGGGCATGATCAAGCAGGCATGGCTGGAGAGCGGCACGGTCTACGGCTACCGCAAGGTCACCGACGACTTGCGCGACCTGGGCGAGGCTTGCGGCAAGCATCGCGTGGCACGGCTGATGAAGCAGCAAGGTCTGCAGGCGCAAGTGGGTTACGGGCGTCGTCCGCGGCCTCGTGGTGGCCGGGTCTCGACGGTCGCGCCAAACCACCTGGATCGGCAGTTCGACGTGGTCGCGCCCAACACGCACTGGGTCACCGACATCACCTACATCCGCACGCACGAGGGCTGGCTGTACCTGGCGGTGGTGCTGGATCTGTACTCACGCCAGGTCGTGGGTTGGGCGATGCAAGGCCAGATGCACGCCGATCTGGTGTTGCAGGCGCTGCTGGCAGCGGTGTGGCGTCGGAAACCGGTGCCCGGACTGATGCTGCACTCGGACCAGGGCAGTCAGTTCACTGGTGCCGAGTGGCAGGCGTTCCTGAAGGCCCACGGAATCGTCTGCAGCATGAGCCGGCGCGGCAACTGCCACGACAACGCCGTAGCCGAGAGCTTCTTCCAGCTGCTCAAGCGAGAGCGGATCAGGCGAAAGATATACCTGACCCGGGATGCGGCGCGTAGTGACGTGTTCGACTACATCGAGATGTTCTACAACCCCAAACGCCGGCACGGCTCCAATGGAGGCATCTCTCCGGTAGAGTTCGAACGGCAGGCGGGACTATCAGGCTTGTAGTTGTCTATGAAACCCGGGGCGATTCAAAGTAAGAGATCACGGCATGAAAAAAGGTTTGTGCATCATTCTATGGTTGGCCTGCGCCATGGCGGCAATTGAGCCGGCCATCGCGGCAAAACGCATACCGCTGACCGATGCGCGCTACTCGGGCGTCGTCAGTGGCGGGTCGTCTTCCTCCGTCGCCGTTGAAGCCGTCACGTTTACGCCTGACGAGCAGACCTGGTCGGATATGGCGATGGTGGGCGGTGTGTACATCCCCGTCTTCGGGAAGACCAAGACGGAGTTCTTCTTCAATCCCCCGGATCAGCAAGCCCTGGCCGAGATCCTTGCAGCGGAACTGGAGCGAGTTGGTATTTTCGCTGCGCCGAATGCCTCCGATCAGGCGGTAATGCCGATCAGACTTGTCTTCAAAAAGGGCACGTACCGGCATGCCGACAATACCTACACCTTGGACGTCACGATGGCGTGGACAGACGCGCAAGGCGCGCCTATCGAGAAGGACTACACCCTCAACTCCCATGCGCGTCTGACCCGCTGGCAGAAGCTCAACACCAGCGTGTGGCAAGGCAAGATGTATCTTGTGCAGGAAGCGCTGGACGTCATGATTCCCGACATCCAGCAGTCGTTGAGTGGCGAAGCGCCCGAGTAGGAGATGGGTGAAGCGGCCAGCGCGCCGACGAGCCAGAATTAACGCAACTCGGGAACGAGTGCGTCCGCATGGCGGGCCTCGGCCCGCCACCCCACGCCGAACGGCGGGCCCAGGCCCGCCATCGCATGCCATCCGTCACCGTCGAACGGCGGGTCGAGGCCCGTCCTATGCGCCCATGCAGCAGCGTTAGGCTCAACGCTGGCGCGTCTCCCCACTCGGGCCCTCGGCGGAGCCGAAAATCTTCCTGCAATTTTCCTCGTTGGCGGGGAATTCGCACCATTTCCGGCAATACTCGAGATTGCCCTTGTAGTCGTCCCAAGCCGCCTTGCAATAGTTGTAGTAGCGCTCTTCGTCGACGGTCGCGGCCGTCTGGGCGGTGTCCCGCGTGATGAACGTAGCGAGCGCAAGGACAGCCGCTCCGGCCAGCGCGACCAACGACAGCCATGCCTTGAATCGTGCCATCCATCCACGATCACGCTGCTTAACCAGATGATCGTAGGATTCGAATTCCTGGACGCCGGCCGCATTCGTGCGGTCGAATGCCTCGCGATCCATGGTCTTGGCGGTCCTGCTTGCGCCCACCATCAGATACACCGCGAATACCACTAGCGCGACAGCGCCGAGATAACCGAGCATTTCCCCCTCCCGCTACCCGTTGATGGAAGCCGCAGCCCCACACGCATACGTGGATTCTGCGCCTTGAACGGAAGATTCCACATCCCAATAGGTGGTGCAAGCGATCCGCCGCAGGCGAACCGCCTTTCGCCCAACAACGTAGCAACGTAGGGCAGGCTCAAGCCCGCCATCGCACGCGATCGATGACTGTCGTACGGCGGGCCGAGGCCCGCCCTACGGGGTGCTGCGCAACGCGGCCAACTGAGCTTCCAGCTCGGCGATGCGCGCGTCGCGTTCGGCGAGGGCGCGCTGCACGTCCTCCGCCTCGAAGCGCATGGGGATGTACTTCGGGCAGTTCCAGTCGAAGGCTTCGACGTGAATCGTCATGGTGCGTTCGGTGCGTGCTTCGCCTGGCGACTCTTCCACGCTCAGTCTTCCCAGCAGCTTCAATCGCTGCCCGTGCGTATAGTCCATCAGGATCAACGCCACGCGGTCGTCGTTGGCCACGTTGCCCACGCTGATGAACTGGCGGTTGCCGGGCAGGTCGGTGAAGATCAGCGTCTTCGCATCGACCACGCGCAGGAAACCCGGCGCGCCTCCCCGGTGCTGCACGTACGGCCAGCCGGTTTCCGACACCGTCGCCATGTAGAAACTGCGCTGCGCATGGATGAAGGCGGCTTCGTCTGCGCCGAGTTCAGCATTGCGCACCTCGTCGCCGGACTCGAAAGCGCGTGCGTACTGCGCGCGGCTGCCGTCGCGCGCCTGCGCGTCGCGGACCGCGGGGGTGAAGGCGATGTTCGCGAAGGCGTGTCTCATCTCGTTCTCCAAAGACGGACTGCGTTGGCGTAGCCCGGGTAAGCGCAGCGCACCCGGTGCGCTCTACACGTGACGGTTCTGATATCCGGTGCGGCCTTCGACCTTGCCCTGGCCACGCAGGCTCACGGCACCGGCAGCACCTGCGCTGGCCCACCCGTGACGCGCGCGCCTGCGGTCTTCGCCGTCTCGCCGAGGTACGCCAGGGCGAACTGCGCGAACTTGACGCTGTGCTGCGCCGATTCGCCCATCGTCGCCAGCGTGTCCTGCGGGGTGTGGATGTAGGGGAAGCTGCCGCCCGGACCCCCGGCTTCGAACATCATCGCCGCCGGATAGCCCGGGTTGGTCCACGATGCGTGGTCCGAACAGGCATAACCGCACGCGGTGCTGCTGCGGGTCAGGCCCATCGGCGCCAGGTAGGCGTCGAACAGCGTGATGAAGAAATTCTTCAGGTCCGCATTGGAGTAGTCGCTGATCAGCTTCATGTCGGTGACGGCGCCGGACTTGTAGTTGGTCATGTCCACCTGCAGCACGCTGACGACGTTGACGCCGCCGGCACGGAACGACTGTGCGATGGCATTGGAACCGCGCAGGCCGACTTCTTCCGCCGCATAGCCCATGAACTTCACCGTGCGCCGCGGCTTCCAGCCGTCCGCCAGCGCGATGCGCAAGGTCTCGGTGAGCGTGGCGATGCCGGACGCATCGTCGTCGGCGCCCGGCGCCAGTTGGTTGGGGTCGGTGTAGGTGTTGGCGTTGATCGAGTCCAGGTGCGCACCGAGCACCACCACTTCATTGGGCAGTTCAGCACCGCGGATCGTGAGGATGACCGAGGGCTGGGTGCTGCAGTTCGCGCAGGCGGTGAACAGCTCGGTGGTCACGTCGTCGCGGCCAGCGGCGATCGACTGCCAGTGGCTGCGGATCCATTCGGCCGACGTCTTGCCATGCGTGCTGGCGTAGTAGCGGTTGCGGTAGCTGGAGAGGTGGTTGATCGTGTCGTACAGGCGACGTTCCTGCACCTGCGGCAGCCAGCGGTCGACCGTGGCCTGGTTGTCGAGCGTGTAGCGGGCGAGCATCGCCTTCGTCATCGCCTGCTTCGCGCGATCCGCGCCGACGAACGCCTCGGCCTCGGCGCGCGTGGCAAAGGCGAAGTACCCGCCACAGCGGCGCTCACGCGTGTGCACGTAGTGACTGATCTCGCCCAGGCGATCAGCCCGCGTTTCGGCGACCACCAGCGTCTTGCCGGTGCTGTCGCCGCGCGCGACCGCTGCGCGGACCAGGCCACGGATGCCTTGGTGCGTCTCGCGCGAGGTCACGATGTAGACCGGGGCGTAGGGATCGGCCTGCGACAGGGCGGCCGATGCGGCCAGGCCGGTGGTGCCGGCGCGCCGCGAGGTGGCGGTATCGACATCGCGGCCATGAGGCGCAGTGCCGCGCTGGCCGGGGGCGGCCGCCTGCGTGCGTGGGGCGAAAGCCGACGCGTCCCGTTGCGTGTCAGCGCGTACCAGCATTGCGCCGATCATCAGCAGGACGAAGATCGCGTTCGTGCCCGGCAAGCGTGGTCTCATCGTGGCGTCCCCGGATGGCAGCCTGCAGGTGGCCGAAGCCAAGCTACCACTTCCATCCGGTATCCTCGCGTGCCGCGGTGGCACGCAGCCGGCTTCACATCGTGGCCGGTAGGCTGGTGTTCTTCCCCGCGAGGCCACGCCATGGAACCCACCATCCATCCTTTCTCCGAGCTCTTCGCCCAGCTCGGCCTGCCCAACGACACCGCCAGCATCCAGCGGTTCATCGCCACGCATTCGCCGCTGCCCAACGGTATGCGCCTGGAGGAGGCGCCGTTCTGGTCGCCGGCGCAGTCGCAACTGCTGCGCGAGGAGCGGCTGGACGATGCCGACTGGGCGATGGTGGTGGATCGCCTGAACGTGGCGCTGCACGACGACGGCACGTCGCCCGCCGCATGATGCCGGCGGGCAGAACGGCGGTGACCGCTCAGTCCGGCTGACCGGCCCGCTTGCGCGCGTCGGCGGGCAGGGCATGCAGTACCGGTTCGCCGACTATCTCGCGCACGTGCGCCTGGCATGTCGCGCTGCTCAGGAAGCGCGCGTACGGCATGGCGTTTCCGCCGTAGGACGCGCGCGTCCCGGTGTCACGGGAGAAACGCAGGCGTGTGGCAGCTCGTTCGACTACGTGGTGTTCCTCGCCGCGCGTCGCCCGGTACATGGGCGCCGGTTGCGCCGCGCCGGGCGAGGGTCCGTCCGGCTCGCCGTCATCCCGCGCTCCACCCGTTCGCCCTGGCCAGCGCGATGGCGGCGTTCTCGGCGGCCTCGCGGGTGGCATGTCGGCTGCGCGTGACCACGTCGGCGCGGGCGCGCCCCTCGGCGATGCGGAACATGGCGCGGCCCTGCCAGTAGGACGCGCCCAGCGCGTCGGTGCGTTGCAGGGTCTGTACGGTCAGCTGGCGCCCGTCCTCGGTGATGGTCTTCACGCTCATGACGGGACTTTACCCCCGCCGGGTCGCTGGCCGCACGTCTTGCACCTGGTCTGCCAGAGCGCCAACGCGCAGCGGCATGACGGTAAAGTGCGAGCTGACGGTGGTGACACAGGACGAGTGATATCGCCGTTACCGTTCGGTGTGCCCGCCGTACCGTCCGTCGCTCCGCGTGCAGGGAAGGGGTGGGGCAGCGCCCCATCGATGTGACACCATGGCCTGAAACGCGTATTACGTCACAGATCGGAGTAGGCATGGGGTGCGGCTCAGGGGGAGGGAACGAGGGACGCGTCCCGTTGGCAGCGACGGTGGCAGGCAGCACGGCGTCATCGCGGCTGGACGCGGACAGGGCACGCGGTCGGGGCTGTGCGGGCCGCCGGGTCGCCGCACTGCTGGTACTGGCGATGGCGGTCGTGCCGATGGCGCAGGCGCAGGTGTTCCGTGCGTTCGAGCAGCGCTACACCACCACGCTCAATGGTGACCTGGTGTTCCTGGCCAACAGCAGCATGACGTGCAACAGCACGAGCGGCAGCTGCACCGGCGCCACCAACGATGCGCAGACGATGGTGGCGACCAAGCTGGCGGCCGATGCGGCCGACAGCACCATCTCCAATTCCAGCAGCGCGAACCTGGCGGCCACCGACCTGCCGGCCGGCGCGCAGGTGGTCCGCGCCATGCTGTACTGGGGTGGTCTGGTCGCCAGCAATGCGGGCAGCCAGCCCACTCCCTCGCCGGCCGCGACCCCGATCCGCTTCGGCCGCCCTGGGCTGGGCTACCAGACCCTCGTCCCGGCCAGCTGCGACGTATCGCCGCGCTCCACCATCTGGGGTACCGCACAGTCGCACCATGTGTACGGATGCCGCGCGGATGTCACCGCGGCCGTGCAGGCCAGCGGTACCGGCACCTACCGCGTGGCCAACCTGCCGTTGCAGGCCGGCCTGGTGAACCGCTTCGGCGGGTGGACGCTGGTGCTGGTGGTGCAGAACCCGTCGCGCCCGCTGCGCAACTTCACCATCAACGATGGCCTGGCGGCCATCGCGACCACCGGCTCGAATCCGGTCAACCAGGTGTCGCTGACCGTGTCGGGGTTCCGCACGCCGTTGAGCGGCACCGTGTCCGCGCAGCTGGGCTGGATGGCCATGGACGGCGACCGCGGTGCGGCGGATGGCTTCACCTTCCAGGGGCAGGGATCGTCCACCGTCAACGTGTCCGACGCCTGCAACCCGGCGGGCGACGTGTTCAATTCCAGCATCTGCCGGCTGGGCACCACGGTGACGCAGCGCAGTGTCGCCAACAACAACCTGGCCAACACGCTGGGTTTCGACGCCGACATCGTGCAACTGGCGAACACCGGCAACACGGCGTTGGCCAACGGCGCCACCTCGGCCACGCTGACGGCGCGCACCAGCAGCGAGGGCTATGCGATCTCGCTGCTGACCACGGCGATCGACGTGTTCCAGCCGGCGGTCGATGCGGCCACGGCGAAAAGCCAGGCGAACCTGACCAACCCCGGATTGCCGGCCGGGCAGGCGCGCGCGGGCGACCGCATCCGCTACACGATCACCCTGCAGAACACCGGGCAGGACAACGCCGTGGACGTGTCGATCCGCGATGCCATCCCGGCGAACACCGAGTACGAGGCCGGCAGCCTGCAGGTGACGGCGGGCGCCGACGCCGGTGCGCGCACGGACAGCAGCGGCGACGATGCGGCGGAAGTGGCGTCGGGCACGGGCGTGTTCCGCGTCGGCACGGGCGCCAGCGCGAGCCAGGGCGGCGTGCTGCGCTGCCTCACCTGCGTAGGCACCCAGCCGACCTCGACCACGGTGACGTTCGTCGTGCGCGTGCGCGCCGATGCGCCCGACGGTACCGTGGTGCGCAACGCGGCGCAGGTGCGCTACACCGGCGCGTCCAGCGGTGAGGTCTTCAACGACACCACCAACACCACCGAACTGCGCGTGCAGGCGCCGCCGCGGCTGACGCTGGTGAAGACGATCGCAGGGCGCGCGGTGGCGACCGACCAGTTCACCGTCGCGATCGACAACGGCGGGCCCAGCGCGACCACCAGCGGTACGGCCGCGACGGTATCGACGACGACGTTCGTGGCGACGGCGGGCACTACCTACACGCTGTCGGAAAGCGCCGCCGGTTCGCCCGTCGCCGATCTGGCGCTGTACGACACCCGCTACAGCTGCGTGAACAGCATCGCCGGCACCACCGATGTTCCGCCGGGTCAGGGACGCAGCTTCCAGGTGACGCCGGTAGCGGGCGACGAACTGACCTGCACCTTCGTCAACACGCCGCGCGCCGTCGACGTTGCGGTCACCAAGACCAGCGCGGTCACCGAGGTGGTGCAGGGCAGCGTCATCGACTACACGGTGACCGTGGCGCACCTGAGCGGCAGCATCGCGGCCGATGGCGCCGTGGTGCACGACACGCCGGGTGCGGGACTGAGCGCCTGCCTGGTCACCGGATGCACGCCGAGTGGCGGTGGAACCTGCCCGGCGACGCCGGGGGACTTGCTGGGCGCGGCAGGCGCGGCGATTCCGTTGTTGCCGCCGGGCGGACGGGTGGCGTTCGCGGTGCGCTGCACGGCGGACTGAGCACGCGCACGACGGCGTCCGCGCCGACGCGTCGTCGGGCGGTCCCTGCCTGCGCGTTCGCGGCACCTGGCGTCCGCCTATCCGTGCATGTGTCCCGCGGGTGGCGCGGGTCGCGGGTTGGTGCTACACAGGCAGCGGGGCCCGCGACGCGGTCGCGGTGCCGCCGCCCGTCGCGTGTCGACGGTCCCCGTGTCGCGGGGGCTGGCGCGGCGGCCACCACGAGGGAACGGCATGACGATCAGTGGACGCGGCTGGGTGCTGGCGGGATGGGCGTGCATGGCGCCGGTGACGGCGCTGGCGCAGCAGGCGCACGATGCGGATGCCTGGACGTTCCGGTTGACGCCGTACGTGTGTGGTCCTGACCCTGCAATGCCGCGTCACTGCGAGTGGCGTGCCGTAACGGAGCGAACACACGGGCGCGGGTAGGGTGCCGACTCTCTCCCCATCGAGCCGTATCCATGACCCAGTCCACCCGCGAGGACGTCATCCTGCAACTCGACCGCGTCGACACGGCGCTGGAAGCCCCGGAAGCCGACAAGGCGTCCATCCTGCGCGATGCACTGGACTGGCTTGCGTCGCATCCGCCCGCCAAGGCGGCGGATGCGCTGTATTACCGCGAACGCCTGCAGGTGATCCGCGAGCGCCACGGCGTGGCATGACGCGTCGTGGCGTCGTCGGCACGGTACGCGTGGCATGATGCCGCGGGATCCATCGGACTTCGTGGAGAATGCATGCACGCGCGATTGACCGGCAGCCTGGTCACGATCCTGTCCCTCGCCGGGTTGGCGCCATTGCCGGCGATTGCCGAATCCCCCTCGCAGGTCCGTATCGTCCACGAAGCCGGCCGCTATCGCCTGCTCGTCGACGGACAGCCCTACGTGGTGAAGGGCGCCGGCATGGCGGACGGCGGCCAGGAAACGCTGGCCGCGCGCGGCGGCAACTCCTTCCGCACCTGGAGCACCGGGACCGACGAGGCGAACGTGCGCGCCATGCTCGACCGCGCGCAGCGCAACGGGTTGAAGGTGGCGATGGGGATCGAGGTCGGCAACGAACGCCATGGCTTCGATTACGACGATGTCGCCGCCGTCGCGAAGCAGCGCGAACGCATCCGCCGCGAAGTGCGCCTGTACAAGGATCATCCCGCCCTGCTGATGTGGGTGGCCGGCAACGAGCTGAACCTGCATTACAGGAATCCGAACGTATGGAACGCGATCGGCGACATCGCCGACGCGATCCATGCCGAAGACCCTCACCATCCCGTCATGACCACGCTGGCCGGCTTCGACAGGGCACTGATCGACCTGCTCAAGGCGCGCGCGCCGTCGCTCGACCTGATCGGCATCCAGTTGTACGGTGACATCGGCGCGCTGCCGCAGAAGCTCGTGGACAGTGGGTGGACCGGTCCTTACGTCGTCACCGAGTGGGGTCCGACCGGTCACTGGGAGAGTCCGCTGACGGCGTGGAAGGCGCCCATCGAAGACGATGCTTCACGCAAGGCGGCACTGTTGCGGCAACGCTACGAGGAAGTGATCGCCGCCGACATGAAACAGGGGCTGGGCTCCTACGTGTTCCTGTGGGGCGACAAGCAGGAGCGCACGCCGACGTGGTACGGGTTGTTCCTGCCGACCGGCGAAAGCACCCCGTCCGTGGATGCGATGGAGTTCGTGTGGACGGGTCGTTGGCCGGCCAACCGTGCGCCTTCGATCCAGCCCCTGACGCTGGCCGGGCGAACCGCTCTGGAGAGCGTGGTGCTGAAGACGGGTCAAGCCACGGTCGCGCGCGTCGATGCGCACGATCCGGACGGCGACGCGCTGCGCTTCCGGTGGACGATGCTGCCGGAGAGCACGGCCACCAGCATCGGCGGTGACCGCGAAGACGTGCCGCCGTCGCTGGACGTGGCGATGGAGAACGACGGCGAGGGCGGCGTGCGCTTCGTTGCGCCGGCGACCCCCGGTGCGTATCGCCTGTTCGTGGAGGCGCACGACGGCAAGGGTCATGCCGCCTACGCCAACGTGCCGTTCCGAGTCGATCCGTACTGATCGCGGCCGCGAGCCGTCGGTCGGATCAGGCCTGGTACTGCTTTTCCTCGATGAAGCGCGAACCGGCCTGCCGGTTGATCGCATTCTTCACCCCGATGCGCTCGCCGTTGTGCCTGGCCACCGAACGCGCGAGTTCGACGAATCCGGCATCGAAGGACTTCGCGGCCTCTTTGGCGCGCAGCGCATCCTGCACGTCCCACATGCGCTCGTTGATCCGGCGCAATTCGTCCTTCAGCGACTCGAGCTCCGGTTGTGTCGCGACCAGTCCCTGCCACAGCGCCAGCAGGCCGTCGCGCTCGACCTCGACATGGGTGCGCTTGGCCGCATCGTCGATGCGCTCGGCCTTGATCTCGAGGATGGAGAGCTTGTCGGCCAGCTCGCCGACGGCGACGGGGATCAGGATTGTGTTCATGGCGGCATTCTACGCCCCGCCGATCGCCTCCCGCGGCCCTGCGGTATTCAATCCTCACGGAAATCACCTTTGGTCCTCAGGTTCTCGAGTGCGCGCTTGGCCGTCACCACGAACCGGTGCTCGGGTGGATAGTCCTTCGAGGCGATGGCGAGTGCTTCCTCGAGGATCTGGCGCGCGCGTGGGCGCTCGCCCCGGTCGCTCGCAATCGTCGCGCGGATCATCAGGACGGCGTTCAAACGGGAATGGGCTTTCGGCTTGGGCAGTTGCGGCCGATTGCGCCGGTCCACCCAGTCCAGGATGCGCTCGGCTTCGTCGAACCTCCTGTTTGCGACCAGCAGGTCGGCCAACAGGATCTGCACGAAGTCGTGGTGGCTGTGCTGCGGCGGATAGTGCTGCGCCAGGAACCGGGCATCCTCCCGGATGAGCTGTTCCGCCGGTCCGTCGTCCTCGCTCGAAGGCGAATCGATCAGCCGGCGCGCGAGGAGCGTCCGTGTCATTGCCGGAGGCGGCAGACGCACCCGCGCGGAGACGGCCAGCACGTCCTCCAGCAGGGCCTTCGACTCGCGCAGGTAGAACGCACGGTCCTGCCTGCCGCGGGGCGTCAGGGTCAGGAAGTTCGCGAGCTGCACGCGTGCATCCAGCACGACATCGTTGCCGGGCGGGTAGTGGCGCTCCAGAATGGCCAATGCGCGTCGCGATCGCGCGAGCAGTTCCTGCCACTTCGACTGGTTGGCCTCGAGGCGCAACAGGCCCGCGTGTGCAAGCAGTGCTTCACCGTAGGCCGGATGGTTCTCGCCGTAGGCAGCGAGGATCAGCGCTTCGCCTTGTTCGATCGCCCGGCGGCACCCGGGCAGATCGCCCGCCAGGCAACGTGCATTGCCGAGCGTCGTCAGCGCGCTGCCGGTCTTGGGATGGGTCGGGCCCAGGAACTGCATCGTGTGCTGCCATTGCGCCACGGCGAAAGGCAGGGCCTCGTCGAAGCGTTCCTGCGCCAGAAGGCTGGTGGCCAGCGCACGCTCGGCATCCGCGGCCTGCAGGGGATAGGCCCCCAACGCCATGCCGACCGCCTTCCGCAGGTCCGCATCGGCGGTCGTGAAGTCCTGCAGCCGCATCCCCCACTGGCCACGCAGGAGCAGCAGGGCGATCACGTCGCCGGGATCGCTGTCCAGTTGCGCCATGGCGTAGCCCAGGCTGCGGTCGAGCGTGCGAACGGCTTCTTCGCGCCGTGCGAGGTTCCATTGCGCTTCGGCCACGTGGGCGAGCAGTTGCACGCGCACGCGCGGTGCGCTGCCGTCGTCGACCTCGTCCAGCGCCGCCAGCGCGGCCTGCGCCGTCGCCAGCGCTCGTTCCGGCTCGCCGGCGACGGTCTGCATCGCGGCCAGCGTCGCTTGCACGTCCAGTCGCGTGCCCATGTCGGTATCCGGGAGCCGCGCTGCTTCGTCCGTCAACGCCTGCGCCTGACGGTAGTCGCCGATCACGGCGTGGTTGCGCGCGAGCATGAGCAGGCCGCGCGCCAGGACATCGGGGTGCTCCTGCAACGGCAGTGCGCGCACCTGCGCTTCGGCCCGTGCGAGCAGGTCCCTGGACGAGAACCCCTGCTGTCCCAGCCCCGACAGCGTCGCATTGCCAAGCGTCTGTTCGAAGAGGGTCGACAGCGCGGTGTAGGCCTCGGCCTCCTTTGTGGCCTTCTGCGATTGCAGATGTGCCGCCGTCGCGGCGGCCCCCAGCGAGACGACCAGCAATGCCGCCAGCGCGCAGGCGTTGCGGTGGCGCCGCATGAAGGTGAGCGCCCTGTAACCTGGCAGTCCCTCGCGGGCAGCGACCGGTTGGCGACGCAGCCAGTGACGCAGGTCGTCACGCAGCTCATTGGCGGAGGGGTAGCGTTTGGCGGGGTCGGCCGCGCAGCAGCGGGCGAGGATGGCATCCAGGTCGCCGCGCAACTGGCGCGACAGCGCGCGGCCGTCGGGCGCGCCCCGGGACCGCGCCGCCTCCGACGTCGCGTCTCGCGCAAGGCGCGACGCCGGCTCGGCGTGGACATGCGCCGTTGCGCTTTTCGATCGCAGAGAGGTCGGCGCCTGCGGCAGGCGTCCGCACAGCAGCTGGTACATCACCGCACCGAGCGAATAGACATCCGCCGCCCGTGTCGGCCGCTCCGGCGCCAGCGATTCCGGCGCAGCGTAGCCTTGGGAGACCGCGATGCGGCGCAATGGCCGATCACCCGCCAGCGTGGCGGCCAGGCCGAAGTCGACGATCTGGACCTGTCCCTCCACGGTCACCAGCAGGTTGGACGGCTTGATGTCCTGGTGCACCACGCCACGCTGGTGGGCGAAGGCCAGCGCCTCGCAGGCCTGCGACATGAGCTCGACACGCTCACGGACGGTGCTGCGATGGTGCTCGCACCACCGGTCGATGGTCTCGCCTTCCACGTAGCGCAGGGCGAACCACGGCACACCGTGGTCATCGATGCCGCCGTCCAGCAGATGGGCGATGCCGGGATGGTCGAGCTGGGCGAGCGTGTTGCGCTCGTTAAGGAACGCATCGACGAGGCGGGGCGAGGTCAGTTCTGGACGGATGCACTTGATGGCGACGCGCTGGCGGTACTGGCCGTCGTCGCGCTGCGCTTCGTAGACCGTGCCCATGCCGCCGCTGGCGAGGACAGCCGTGATGCGCCAAGGGCCGATGCGGCTGCCGACCCGCAGGTCGAGTGCGGAGGCGGCGGCCGACGGGATCTCCTCCAGCAGGCGGTCGGGAGGTGCGTGGTCGACCCACTGTGTACGCGCATCCGCGGCCAACATCGCTTCCAGCACGGCGTGCACGGCGGGCTCGTCCGCGCGCAGGCCTTCCATCGCGCGTTCGCGCGACGGCTGATCGAGGGTCACGAAGTCCTCGAACAGCGACAGTGCCCGGAGTTTGGCGGCGTGGGTCGTCATGGCAGGGTAGTCGGGGCGATCAAGCGGGAGACGCCGCGTGCGCCGGGGTCGGAAACCGCTGGGGCCGCGGTTGCGGAGTCCGTTTCCGCGCGCGGTCGCCTGACACGTTCTTGTACCGCATGGCGTACACATTTGTGAACGCATTGGGCTCGACTCACAGTCGAGCGTAACGAGGATTCGCAGACACCCGACGCAGCGTTCCATGCCCGGCTGCACGGCGGCGTGTTGCCATGCAGCATAATGAGACATGACCACGTCTTCTCCTCTGCCGTCCAGGGCGCCGAGCGATCTTCCGCTGCCGCCACGACAGGCCGGACTCATCCTGTTCGCGCTGACGCTCGGTGGTTTCGCCATCGGCACCAGCGAATTTGCCAGCATGGGCCTGATGCCGAACATGGTGGCGTCGCTGGGCGTGACCGAGCCGCAGGTGGGGCACCTCATCAGTGCCTACGCACTGGGCGTCGTCGTCGGCGCGCCGCTGCTCGCCATCCTCGGTGCCGGCTGGAAGCGCAAGACCCTGTTGCTGGCCCTGATGGGGTTCTACGCACTGGGCAACCTCGCCAGCGCACTCGGACCGACCTATGAAAGCCTGCTGGTGTTCCGCTTCGTCGCGGGCCTGCCGCACGGCGCGTACTTCGGTGTCGCCGCCCTGACGGCCGTGGCGATCAGTCCGCCGAACAGGCGCGGCCGTGCGATCAGCCTGGTGATGCTGGGCCTGACGCTGGCCATCTTGATCGGCAATCCGCTCGCCACGTGGCTGGGGCAGGTGATCGACTGGCGATGGGTGTTCGCCGTGGTCGCGCTGGTCGCGCTGGGCACGATGCTGCTGCTCGCCATCTGGCTGCCGGCCGGCATCGACGGCGCCAAGCCCAGGCCCCTCGATGAACTGCGCGCGTTCAACCGCCTGCCGGTGTGGCAGGCGCTCGCCATCGGGGCGATCGGCTTCGCCGGCATGTTCTCGGTCTTCAGCTACCTGGCGCCGACGATGCTGGACGTGACGCAGGTGTCACCGGCGTGGATACCGCTGGGGCTGGCGGGTTTCGGCGTGGGCGGGGTGGTGGGCAACTTCGTCGGGGGCTGGCTGTCCGACCGGTTCCGCCTTCGCGGTGCGTGGATGGTGCTGGCATGGGCGACGGTCGCATTGCTGCTGTTCCCGCTGCTCGCGAACACCTTGCCGACGATCCTGCTGGCGACCGTGATGATCGGGCTGATGGGGGCGCTCGGTCCGCTGCTCCAGTCGCATCTGATGGACGTGGCGGGCGACGCGCAGACGCTCGCGGCCGCCTCGCACCATGCCGCCTTCAACACCGCCAACGCGCTGGGTCCGTGGCTGGGTGGCATGGCGATCACGGCGGGATACGGCTGGACGTCGACAGGATATGTGGGTGCGGCCATGGCCGTCGCCGGCCTGCTGCTCTACCTGTGGGCGCAGCGGACGTTGCGGGGCAGGGCCACGACGCCTGCCGTCGCATGCGAAACCGCGGGCTGACGCAGGCGTTATTCGGGCGCGGAGGGCGACGGCGGCGAGCCCGAGCGCCAGCGCCGCGTCGTCCGCTGGAAGAACTGGCTGTTGGGAATCTGCAGCACGGTGTCGCCACGCAACGCGTCTTCTTCCAGCAGCGTGGTGTAGAGCAGGTTGATGTCGATCACGCGGCCCCGCAGGCCGGGCTTGTCGCCGTTCTCCAGCACTTCGATGTGGTCGTGCACGCGGAACGGCCGCGTGGTCAGGATCAGCACGCTGCAGAAGATGTTGGACAGCACGCTCCACGCAGCGAAGAACGCGACCGCCGCCACCGCGGTGAACCCGGTCAGCGCGGTCCACAGCACGCCGCCGGAAACACCCAGCCGGCCCAATGCCACCATGAAGGCGGACACGTAGACCAGCACGCCCAGCAGCCGGCGTGCGCTGACGGCGACCTGCGCGGGCAGGCGGTAGTGATCGCAGATGCGCCGGACCACGATGCGCAGCACGCGCAGCAGCAGCCAGGCGCCCAGCAGGATCGCCAGTGCCTGCGCCACGGGAATGGCGAAGCCGGCCCACTCCTGCAGCAGGGAAGGTATGCGCAGCGATGTCATCGGGCGTGGCTTCCGGAAACAGGGAGGACCGACGATGCCGCCGACATGCCGAGGATCAGGTTCATGCCGGAAGGGTGGCGCGGCGGCGCGCGATGGTCAACCGCACGCCGACGTCACGGATCGAAAGGATGCGCCTTGCCGCAGGCGACGACATGGTTGTGGTCGCTGGACATGCACTGGTAGAAATCGCGCCGCGGACCGTGGGCAGCCTTGCAGTCCTGCACGGTCAGCACGTCCAGCAGTGACCGGAGCGAAGGTGTCACGGCATCGTAGGCGGCCCGCGTCATGTAGCCCCCACGCAGGTTCCTTTCGCCGACCTCGAGCATGGTCTCCACGCCGTAGCGGGCATTGTCGATCGCCTTGTCGCACGCCAGCGCCACGTCCGTGTCGCCGACCCGCGCCAGCTGCGCGGCGATCGCGTCGACATCGGCCTGAACGTCCACAGGCAGGGTGCGCGGCGTCGGCGTGCCCTGCCCGTATGCGCTTGCCGGCAACAGCAGCAGGCACGCGATGGCGGCGAACGCGTGGCGTCGTCGGCGTCGAGGCGCCATGCAGCGAGGGGTCATGGATTTGACATGGGTTTGAAGGAAAGCCGCGATTCTAGGGTGCTTGGCGCTTGTGGTGCGCTGCCCGGGCTTGCCAGAATGCCGCGGGGACGGATCGGGCGCGGGCGGACATCGCCGCGTGATGTCCGGGATGCCCGCTACTTCCACTATGTGAGGACCACATGACCTACAAGCTACTTGCCGCCATCGCGCTCGTCCTGTCGAGCGTGGCGCCCGCCGCCATCGCGGGTGAATGCGAGGACAACTTCAGCAAGTCCGGCAGCATCTTCTCAGGCAACGACTTCTCCAGCCGTGTCACCGTGCCTGACCTGTCGCTCAAGGATGCGATGGGGCAGATGCGCGGCATCATGATCGCCGAGAAGATGGACGTGATCACCGAGGATGCCGAGACCGGCACGATGCTCGTCGAACAGCGCTCCACCGGTACCACGCGGGCAATCCCGACGCTGATCAACATCAGTGCCGAGGGAACGGGCGCCGTCGTGCAGATGACGGTGAAGACCGAGAAGGGCCAGATCGCGAAGGCGGACGCGATGCGTCCCTACATGTGCCAGCTGCTGGGCAAGGTGAAGGGCGGCAAGGAAGGCCGCACCGCCGCGGCGCAGGGGGCGAAGACGCAGAACAACGCCGACGTGACGGTCAAGGACGTCTATGTGTTCTCGCGCGAGATCGCGCGCGAGGCCAAGGGCAACGCCCTGGCCGTGACGGCGCGCCACAAGGGCCGGAACTATGCGCTGCGTGGGCGCGTGGACTACATCCAGGAAGACGGCGAGGACTACAATGTCTCGTTCGACATTCCCCAGCCCGGTTCCGGCCTGCTGCAGGTACCGGGCGACAACGAGCCGCGGGTGGGCGTGGCCTGCCTGTTCAAGCCGAACCAGCTGGCGAACGTGCTGACGTTCCGCAAGGGCGACAAGGTGACGTTCAAGGGGCAGTTCCTGCGCTACGACGACGTCAAGCGTGTGTTGTGGCTGCAGAACTGCGTACAGACGCGCTGAGGAGACCGGGCAAGGACCGAAGGTTCTTGCACGGCAGGAATGAAAAGGGCGCCGCGAGGCGCCCTTTTCGTGTCCGTCCGCGGGAAGCGATCGGTCGCGCGTCAGCTGTCCTGGCGGCGGAAGACACCGACATTGGTGTAACTGCGGCCGTCGCTCAGGTGGCCGCGCATGCGGATCACCAGCGTGTCCGCGTCGACCAGTTCGCGTTCCGACCACTGGACCTCCTTGCCCTCGTGCCAGGTGGTCGAATGCAGCTGCGTGGGTGACACCGACTCGAAGCTGAGCGCGTCGGCATGGGGCGTGCCCCGGTACGGATAGGGCGTGCCGTCGGCGCGACCATCGAACGCGGCGCGATGGCGCTTGCCGTTGCGGCCCAGCCACTCCGACGCGATCGACAGGGCGCCGTCCTCCGCGCAGGCGAGATGATAGTGCGCGCTGCGGGGCGCGCGGCCGAGCTGGTAATCGCACTGCTCGGGCAGCAAATCCCAACTGCCTTCGAAAGCGGCGGCGGCATGGATCGTCATCTGCACTCCTTGTGCGCGGGGACCGGTCGGAAGGAGTGGTCATGCTAGCGAGACCCCCCGGTATGGCGGCTGCCAACACGGTCCCAATTCCGCATGCGGCGCTCACGCCGGGACGGGAAATGACAGTGGTTGAAGCGAGAAATGCGATGGCGGCCACATCGTGCAGGCACCGCACGTCGGCGTATGCCGCAAGGCCCGCGCCGGACAGAAGCCGGTCACCTATTGTGAGATGAAAAATCCGCCGCGCCGGCGATCAGCGGTGCAGGCGGTCCGGCGCGGTGACCGGAACCTGCAGGTCGCGAAGCGCCTCCTGCACGTCGGCTTGGCGGAGCCAGGGCGGCGCATCCAGGTCGTGCGCCAGGGCATCCGCGACCAGCAACTGCACCAGCGCATCGTGGAGCGCGGCATCGGAGCGCTTCAGCAGCGCCAGCGCCCGCGCCTGTTCGTCATCCGCCATGTCCGAGTAAAGGTCGAACAGGCACATCGCGCGCGCGCGGGAACGTTTCATCCGCGCAGGCCACGTTTGCGGACGACCGCGACGACGGGCTGCCGGGCGCGCGACGCGGTCCGGTGCGGGGCTTCTTCGAGGCGAGGTCGATGGTCCACACCAGGAGCTTTCGACACGCGGGAAGGATTCCGGACGTGCGTCCCACGGCAGGTCGATCGCCCGATGGCTCACAGGGGCTCGGGGAGCTCGCCGTCGCCCAGGTGACTGAACAGGAAAGCGCGGGCCTTGCGCCAGTCGCGCCGCACGGTGCGCTCGGTCACCTTGAGCACGTCGGCGATCTCCAGCTCGCTGAGACCGCCGAAATAACGCATCTCCACCACCTGGGCGAGCCGTGCGTCGAGCTTGGCAAGATCGTTCAGCGCCTGATCGAGGATCAGCAACTGTTCCAGTCGCGGGCTCTGGCCCGGCTCCGTGCTCTCGTCCAGCGGCAGCAGGTCCATGCCCTCGCCGCGCTTTTCGGCCAATGCGCGGCGTACCTCGTCCAGCAGGACGAAGAGCATCGCGCGCGCGACCAGGGCGACCAGATGGGCGCGGTTCTCCACGCTGAAATCGGCACTCGCCAGCTTCAGCCACGTCTCGCTGATCAGCGAGGTCGGCGACCGCACGTGGCCGCGGCGCTGCTGCCGGATCTGCGATCGCGCGATCTGGTGCAGGTCCCGGTACAGCAGGGCATAGATGCGGTTCCAGGCCTCGGGCTGTCCATTCTCGACCTCCCCCAGCAACTGGGTGACGGAGTCGGGGTCCGGCGGCGGAATCGTCGCGATGTCCAGTGCCCCAGGCATGCCGGTTCCCGCAGGCGGTGATCCGTCGATGTCTGGTTGTTGTGCCATGTCCGGACTGTGTCCTTCATCACGATCTCGTCCCTTGCAGATATGAACCGCCGCGGGGCGAACGTGCAAGCCGTAATGCCGGCTTCGCAGCTGTTTGCCCATCAGAACCGGAGTTGAGCGGAGGCAGGGCCTGGACGGCAGGGATACATCGACAGAACGGGATCCACAAGGGGATGTCATGCGGAGTGTGAAGAGGGTCGGGCAAGCGGTAATCGGAATGTACGAACCGACGGCGACAGGCATCGCCGTGGTGGCGATGGGGGATCGCGCATGACGCACGACGGAACCACGACCACGCCTCCTGTCGCAGGCGACACCACGCGCGACGAACCGGCCGTAGTCGTGCCACAGGCCCCCAATCTTTCGGTCCCGCAGGGCGTGGGGCCGCGCGCGATCAGCCAGTGGCCCATCATGCAGCGCCTGACCGCCGAGGAGTGGAAGCTGGTGATGCAGGCACTGCCGGGCCGTGTAGGCGCACGCGCCCGCCATGGCGGCAATGCGCGCCGTTTCATCGAGGCCGTGCTGTGGGTCGCCCAGACGGGCGCGTACTGGTCGGACCTGCCGCGCGACTACGGTTCCTGGCATGGCATCTATGTGCGTTTCATCCGGTGGTCGCAGGACGGCAACTGGAATGAGGTGCTCGCGCGCTTCGATCCGAAAGACCAGCGCGCCATCGACCTGCACGCGCTGGTTGAGCGCTACCTCCACCGAAACAACACGAAGCATCTCAGCCGCGCGATGCGGGCGTCCTGAAGGCATGCCACGCGGCCCATGCCGCGACGGAGACGAGGGAAGAAGGAATCAGCGAACACGCGGTGCCGGCCGAGGTCAGTGAAGCAAGCGCCCTTGGCCCGTCACACGCGCCCCGCTAACCGCCGACGATCCCCTGTCGGCGGCTAGGCGACCCGCTTCGATCCCCAAGAAGCGGCTCGTGGCCGTCCATGCCCGACACATGGCCGGCATCGCGCTACGGCGCCGGAGGGGGAGGTGCAATGCCTCCCCCTCTTTCTTTGGCGCCACACACAGGCAGCGCTCCCTTGCTCGCATGTCCTGCCGCCGCGGAACGGCGTACGGCGTGCCTCACGGCGCCGCCGCATCGGGGCGAAGGAAAAGAAGATGACGGCAAGGTAGAGCGGTTTCAGTACACCGCCGACGCATGCAGCGGTGCGGCGTGGCGCCACCCCGCGCGTGCGTTGAGAAACCCGAGCTCCACCAGCACGGCCGTCCCCGCCACCACGCCGCCCTGCCGCTCGACCAGTTGCACGGCCGCCTTCAGCGTGCCGCCGGTGGCGAGCACGTCGTCGACCACCAGGACGCGTGCACCCGCCGGCATCGCATCGGCGTGAATCTCCAGGCGATCGCGTCCGTATTCCAGCCCGTAGTCGAGCGACAGGGTGTGGGCGGGCAACTTGCCCGGCTTGCGCACCGGCACGAAGCCCACCCCGAGTTCGCGTGCCAGTGCGGCGCCGAGGATGAAGCCGCGCGCTTCCACTCCGACGACCGCAGCGAGCGATGCCGCGCGCCATGGCGCGGCCATCGCATCGACGGCATCGGCGAAGGCGCCGGCGTCGGCCAGCACCGGCGTGATGTCCTTGAACAGGATGCCCGGCTTGGGGAAATCGGGGACATCGCGGATCAGGTCGGTCCAGGCGGGCATGGGGGCAGGGTGTGGGAAGGGCAGGCGATGCTAGCGCATGCGCGGTGACCGCACCGGAACGCGACACCCCGGGTGCCACGTCATGGGATGCAGTCTCCCGCGTCGACCGGCTAATCGGGGTGCAGGCGCGCGCGTATCCTCGCGTTTTCACTGCCCGGAACCCCTGATGAGCGCCGTCCTGTCGATGTACGAAGCCTCCGTCCCCGTCTTCCTGCGTGCCCTGAGCAACCTGCGTCACTCGCTGGCGAAGGGCGAAGCGCACGCCCTTGCCCGGGGATACGAACCGGCGGTGCTGCTGCAGTCGCGGCTGTATCCCGACATGTTGCCGCTGGTGCGACAGGTACAGATCGCGGCCGACACCGCCAAGTTCGCGCCGGCGCGGCTGGCCGGCGTGGAGTCGCCGCGCTTCGAGGACGTGGAGTCGACCTTCGCCGAGCTGTATGCGCGACTGGACGCGGTGAGCGACTATCTGCGCACGTTCGACGAAGCCGCCCTGGAGGGCAGCGAAGCACGCACCGTCACGCTGTCCACGCGCACGCGCGGCGACATGACCTTCGACGGGCGCAGCTACCTGTTCGGGTTCGCCCTGCCGAACCTGTTCTTCCATGTGGCGACATCGCACGCCATCCTGCGCCACAACGGCGTGCCTCTCGGCAAGCGCGACTACCTGGGCGGATGAGGCCTACGCCAGCGACTGCGCCGGCAATGGCCACGCGGGCGGCGGCGCGGTGACGGCGATCAGGTCAGCGCGCCACTTGCGCATCGCGGTGTCCGCCATCGCGTAGCCCCAGTTGACCAGGCGCTCGTCCACGCCGCTGTCGAACGGTGCCAGGCGCGTGGCGATGCGCCGCAACGGCTGCGACTTGGCGTGCTTCACCGGCATAGCGTCCGTTAGTCCGTAGTCTTCCACGTCGCTCGCGATGCCCCAGTACGTGCCGCGTGCATGGCCGGGTGTTCCGGGTGCCTGGTTGAAGCGCGAAATCAGCCAGCGCTTCCGCAGCCCCCGCGACTGGTCCGTGGCGATTTCCATCGCCGCATTGACCAGCGAGAACCAGTCGGTCTTCACCTCGGTGTCCTCGAGATAGGGCGCGCCGGCATCGCTGACCAGCACGTAGTCGTACCCCTTCATCCAGACCGGCTCCAGGCCGAGGTTGTCGTACGCGCCGCCGTCGGTCAGGTGGAGGGTGGGCGGAGCGCCGAAGCCGCTGGCCCGACGATGCGACGACAGGCGCCACAACGCCGGATCCAGCACGAGGTCCATCGGTGAAAGGAAGGGCGGGAACGCACTGGATGCCGCCACGGCTTCGCACAGCGTGGCGACATAGGGATGCTCGCCGACGCGATAGTCGCGGATGCCGTCGCGTTCCAGGTAGACCTGCCGTCCGGTCGACAGGTTGGTGGCGCAGAAGGTGAAGCGCGGCGCGGGAGGTAGCTGGTCGAGCCGCGGATCGTCGCGGAAAAGATGCTTGCGGTAGGCACCGATCAGCGTTTCGTTGACGCTCTTGAACGGGTTGAGCATGCCGCCGATGATCGTGCCCGTATCGATCTTCTCCTTGCAGAAAGCCAGGATGCGCGCTTCGATGCGCCGTGCGCGATCCCGCGCATCGCCGCCGGGATGCGTGCGCAGATCGTCGGCCCATACGCCGGCGGCAATGGCCCCACCGGATACCGCGGAGACATGGATGATGCGGTCCAGCACGCCCAGTTCCGCCAGGCGACGCAGCGCGCCCGCGTGGAACAGGGTGGCGCGGTAGCCGCCTCCGGAAAGGCTCAATGCGATCGATGCGGACATGGTGGGGCGCTCGGCAGGGACGGGAGACAAGGATCGCGCGGCGAGGTCTCGCACCTTGCGATCCTTCATGGCAACGCGGCCACGCGCAAGAGACGGACAGGCTGCACCGCCAGTACATGCATGTATGTCGTGAGCGGTTGGCCGTTGCGTGCGTGGCCGCGCGTTGGCAGGAGTGCAGTGGCGGGCATCGGTTGGTGTGACCCGTTCGATGGTGGCGTCCGTCATGCAGGGAGTGCGCAGTGAGCATCCTGACCGAACAGATCCAGAAGGCACTCGAGCGCGACGCGGGCGTCGATGTCAGGAAGATCGCGTCCAGCAGTCGCGATGCGCCGCCCGATGAGATCGCCACCGCCCGCCAGAAGGCCGAACGGTTGCGGTTCCTGCGCGACAGCCTGGGCGATGCGGGCGAGGCCAGGCGCGTCTACGAACGCATCATCCACGGCAACGAGATCCAGCCGGTCAACTATCTCGCCAAGGGTGTCCGGGTCGCCGAGGCGGTCGCCCGCATCGCCATCCGTGATGGCGCCGGCCGGCTGCGCGGCTGGGGCACCGGCTTCCTGGTGGCGCCCGGCGTGCTGATCACCAATCACCACGTCGTGCCGGATTCCACCACGGCAGCGACCTCGCAGGCGCACTTCCGCTACGAAACCGACCTGTACGACCAGCCGATGGCGCCGCAGGTCTTCGCGCTGGAGCCGCAGCGCCTGTTCTTCGCCGATGAAGCCCTGGATTTCGCCGTGGTGGCGGTGGCGCCGCGGTCCGACAACGCCGACAGCACGCTGGATGCCTTCGGGTTCCTGCCGTTGATCGGCGTCACCGGCAAGGTGGCCGATGGCGAATGGCTGACGGTGGTGCAGCATCCGAACGGCGAGCGCAAGCAACTCTGCGTGCGCGAGAACAAGCTGCTCAAGCGCACCGACGACGTGCTCTGGTATTCGACCGACACGCTGGGCGGATCGTCCGGATCGCCGGTGTTCAACAACGACTGGCACGTGGTGGCGCTGCACCACTCCGGCATCCCGGAGACGCGCGACGGCCAGATGCTGACCCACGACGGACAGCCGTTCGACCCTGCGCGCCATGCCGAGTCGGACATCAAGTGGATCGCAAACGAAGGCATCCGCGTGTCGCGCATCGTCGACACCTTGCGCGGCGCACTGCCCGCGCATCCACTGCTGCAGCCCATGCTGCGCGCCGATCCCGATTACACCCGGCTGCAGCTCGATGCCGCCGCGCCCAGACCCTTTTCTTCCGCCGAACCGCCGGAGTCCGCCATGAGCACGCCGTCATCCCGCTACGTCACCGTGACCCTGGCAGTGGATCCACGCGGCTCGGTCAGCATCGCCCGGCAGGGTACCGGTGCCGACGAATCCACCTTCGCGCTGCGCGAGGCCAGCCGTGCGCCGGGGACGCCGGTCTCGGAAAGGGAACTCCCCTTCGATGATGCCTATGCCGATCGCAAGGGATACCGCGCCGATTTCCTCGGTCGCGAGGAACGCCTCGTTCCGCTCCCGCGCCTGTCGCCCGCGTTGCAGGCGGCCGCCGCCAGGCTGATCGTGCAGAAGGGTGCCGGCAAGGACGACTGCGTCCTGAAGTACCACAACTTCAGCGTGGTGATGCATGCCGAACGCCGCTTCGCCATCTACACCGCGGCCAACCTCGACGCCGCCCATCGCTACCACATGACCCGGCCGGCCGATGTGTGGCGGTTCGATCCGCGCATCGCCGAGAAAGCGCAGGTCGGCAACTTCTACTACCGCAACAACCGCTTCGACCGCGGTCACCTGACCCGTCGCGAAGACCTGGAGTACGGCGCCACCCGCAAGGCCGCGCTGCTGTCGGCGGCCGACACCTGCCACTGGACCAACTGCACGCCGCAGCACGAGCGTTTCAACAAGAATCCTGCACTCTGGCACGGCCTGGAGCGCTACATCCTGGAACAGACCGCTGGCGAGGATGACGAACTGCGCGTGCAGGTCTTCACCGGTCCGCTGCTGGAGGAAGACGACCCGGTCCACGACGCTTTCCCGACCATCCAGTATCCGGTGCGTTTCTGGAAGGTGGTGGTCGCCAAGCGCAGCGATGGCCAGCTCTCCGCCACGGCTTACCTGCTGGACCAGAGCGACGTCATCGCCGAGCACGGCATCGAGGCCGCGCCGCAGGCGCCGTACGGTGCTTACGGCACCTTCCAGGTAAAGATCTCGGAGATCGAGCGCCTGACCGACCTGCAGTTCGGGTACGGCAAGGCGGGCCTGCTGCGCAACCTGGATCCGCTGGAATCGCCACGCCGTCGCGGATCGCGCAGCCGGGTGCGCATGCAGGAGTCGGCCGTCGCGGGCGGACAGCCCGCCGGCTACCACGCGCTGGACGGACTGCCGTCCATCATCCTGGACGCGTGACCGCGCAGCCGGGGCGCGCGGATCCGCGCGCAGTCACGCCATGCAGTCCCGCGCACGCGCCAGCAGCAGCGCCTGCTCGCGTGCGTTGCGCGTCAGCGTGGCGGCGCGCTCGAACTCCCTGCGCGCTTCGTCGCGACGATCCAGCTTGAACAGCAGGTCGCCCCGCACGCTGGGCAGCAGGTGGTATTGCTTCATCGCCGGCTCGTCCAGCAGACGGTCAACCAGCGGCAATGCGCTCGCGGGCCCGGTCGCCATCGATACCGCCACCGCGCGGTTGAGCTCGACCACGGGCGATGGACTGACCTGGGCCAATACGGCATACAGGGTCGCGATGCGGACCCAGTCCGTCGCGTCGGCCGTGCGTGCCCGCGCGTGGCAGGCGGCGATGGCGGCCTGCAGCGCATACGGGCCGAATGCACCGCCCAACCGCTCCGCACGCGCCAGCGCGTCCAGGCCGCGCTGGATCAGCAGGTAGTCCCACCGGCTGCGGTCCTGGTCCAGCAGCAGCACCGGCGCGCCGTCCTTGCCGGTGCGCGCATGCAGGCGCGACGCCTGGATTTCCATCAGCGCGACCAGGCCGTGCACCTCGGGCTCGCGCGGGGACAGCGCGGCCAGCATGCGGCCCAGCCGCAGGGCTTCCTCGCACAGCGTAGGCCGTGTCCAGCCATCGCCGCTGGTGGCCGAATACCCCTCGTTGAAGACCAGATAGACCACGCCCAGCACGGACGACAGCCGTTCCTCCAGTTCCTCGCCGCGGGGCACCTCGAAGGCGACATCGGCATCGGCCAGCGTGCGTTTCGCGCGGACGATGCGTTGCGCGACGGTGGGCTCGGACGTCAGGAAGGCCCGCGCGATCTCGTCGGTCGTCAACCCGCACAGCAGGCGCAGTGTCAGCGCCACGCGCGCGTCCATCGACAGCAGCGGATGGCACGACACGAACACCAGCCGCAGCAGGTCGTCGTCGATGTCGTGATCCAGCGCATCCTCTTCGCGCGCGCGCCGGTCCTCGTGCGCGTCGTCCAGTTCCCGCGCCAGTTCCTCGTGCTTGCGATCCAGCAACTGCACCCGGCGCAGGCGGTCGATCGCGCGGCGCTTCGCGGTGGTCATCAGCCACGCCCCCGGGTTGTCGGGCACGCCGTCACGGGGCCAGGTCTCCAGCGCGGCGACCAGCGCGTCCTGCGCCAGTTCCTCGGCGAGGTCCAGGTCGCGCAGCATGCGTGCGAGACCGGCGATGACGCGCGCGGATTCGATGCGCCAGACGGCATCGATGGCGCGATGGGTGGGGGAATCGGACATGCCGTGCATCAGACCACGGCGCCGCAGCGGGTGAAAGCCGCGGCGCAGCGAAGGAGGGCGTCACGGTGTCCACGACACGCCTCCGCCGCCATCACGCATCCTTTTCGCAGTTGATCATCCACGGCACGCCGAACTTGTCGACCAGCATGCCGAACCGCACCGCCCAGAACGTCTGCGCCAGCGGCATGTTCACCTGCCCACCGTCCGACAGCGCGGCGAAGATGCGCTCGGCATCGGCGATGCTGTCCACCGACAGCGACACCGAAAAGCCCTTGATCGCTTCGCACGGGTAGTCGGGATGGTTGTCCGAGCCCATCAGCACCGTCTGCCCGAACGTGATGTTGGTATGCATGATCTTCTGCCGGTGCTCGGCAGGCATGTTCTCGCAGCCTTCCGCACCATCGAACCGCATCATGGGCCCCAGCGTGCCGCCGGTGGCCTGCGCGTAGAAGGTGAAGGCAGCTTCGCAGGTGCCATTGAGGATCAGGTAGGGATTGACGTTCATGGTGGACTCCAGGGGTGGGACGGATGCAGGGCCGGCATGGCCTGCTCATGTCTTCCGACGAACCGGCAGGGCCGGGATCGACAACGTCGGCAGTGAAGAGGGATTCGCCATGCGCCGCCCTCACAGGACCCCGATGTCGGCCCGCTGGCGGCGGGTCAGTCGCGCGAAGGCATGGCGGTACGACCACGCCACCAGCTCCGTGAGGTAGGCGCTGGGCACGGAGGACACGTCCACGACCGTGACCCAGCGGTGGTGCCCCAGCCAGCGCGCCGGCTTGATGCGGGGCTGGTCGGTCAGCTCCAGGAAGCGCTCCGGCGAGACCTTGACGCTGAAGCGCCAGCGCTCCGGTTCACTGGTCTTGAAGTAGGCGAAGCGCTTGCCGCCGACGGCATACACCAGGATGTTGGCGGGCGGTGCGTGCAATTCCTCCACGGAGCCGGGAAGGGAACGGCAGTGGCGTTTGAGGGCGGCGACGTCCATGCATGGATGCTAGCGCCGCGATGGGTTGCATGGTGTGCGGACGGTGTGGGTCGAGGGCGGCGGGTGTCCTAGAGCGGATGCCGCCGTTGCAGCCCGCGGAGTACACCGTCGCTTGCGCCTGAATTCTGGCGACGTGTGGCGACATGGAAAAGGTACTCTGAGCCCTGTTTCGGTTTCGGAAAATCGGGAGCATTCAAGATGAGTGCAGTGAGAAAAAGTGTCGCTTCGCAGTCGACGGTGTTGTGTTTTCTTATGGCGTTGGCGTGTGTCGCATCTCTTCTTTCCTGTAAGCGATATGGCACGGACGTCGAAGTTGATACTGTCGAAGGAAAAGAGTTCATAGTTACTGTCAGTAACAGATCTGAAGATGCGCTGGTGATTGATGACCGCTTGTTTAGTCTGAGTGCGGAGTCTTCTGTCAAGGTGGAAGTTGCGCGTCCTGGCGGAGTGGTTGTCGCGCCGTGCGGTTACCTTGACTACGTAGGCACCGGATCTCGTTTGTCATTGTCGCCTGGCGACGAAGTAGTCCTGCGCGTTCAGTTGACGGCGCTGACAGCCACGCGCTGCCTTACTCCAGAAGAGGAGTACCTGTTCAGAGCTTTGCTGGTTGCAGGCAATGAAGTTGTATCTCGAACTGATTGGGTGCCTTTTAAGGCGGCATCTCTCGACTGACTCCGAGACAGGGGTCAGAGTAGTTTTTTCCTTCTTCTCTAAAGCATAAGGCCCGCATCAGCGGGCCTTGTTGTGATCAGTCAGCCGGAAGCGAAAGGCACGGTGCGGTTCTGAAGATGCATGGCGATCTGGAAAAGGTACTCTGAGCCCTGTTTCGGTTTCACACGGAGCCCGTCATGACTGCCCCATCCGCCTTCACCCGCCTCGCCAAGAAGGCCTCCACGTTCACCGGCCGACCGGCCTGCTTTGCGCTGGCGCTGGGCATCATCGCGGTGTGGGCGGTCACCGGACCGCTGTTCAAGTTCAGCGATACCTGGCAGCTGGTGATCAATACCGGCACGACCATCATCACCTTCCTCATGGTCTTCCTGATCCAGAACACCCAGAACCGCGACACCGAGGCGATGCAGATCAAGCTGGATGAACTGATCCGTGTTTCGCGCAGTGCGAACAACGCGCTACTCGACCTGGAAGAACTGGAAGAGAAGGAACTCGACGCGCTGCGCGAACGCTATGAACGGATGGCACGCGAAGCACGCGATGCGCAGCAGGCACGTCGGCTGCGTTGAGGATGTGCGTCTGTACCGAACTGCGGAGTGGGACTGACATGAAGCGTATCGCCTGCCTGATGCTGTCACTGCTGCCTTGCTGGGCGGCGGCACAGCCGATTGCGAAGACCGCGACCTTCCGCTTCGCCGACGGGGGCGAAGCACGTGTGCACGAGATCGTGGTCGGCGACGCCGCCAAGGTGGACACGCTGGTGGCCACCTACGGCGGATCGGGCTGCACGGATCTGGGACAGCAGTGGCTTCCCCGCCTGGCAGACGGCTTGGGCATCGATGCACGCTACGTGGCGCTCGACAAACGGCATGTCGCTCCGGGAGCGATCGGCGATGGCGGCGTTGCGACCTGCTCGTCCCTGTTCAATGTCCACGATACTCCCCGCCAGTGGATGTCCGACTACATGGACTTCCTGTCGCGGACACTGGAGGCGCAGCCCGGGCGCTGGAAGCAGGTGGTCCTGGTCGGCGGTTCGGAAGGTGGCGCGCTGGCCGCCCGGGTCGCGCGTGCGCGCGCCGATGTGACGCATCTGATCGTGGTCGGCGATGGCGGCTGGAGCATGCGCGAGAACCTGTCCGCGCTGATGGGCGCCGACGTCGTCGAGGCTGCATGGAGGGCCATCGCGCGCACACCGGACAGCACAGATTCTTTCTGGCTGGGTCATGCGCACCGCTACTGGTTCGATACGTTCGATCACGCGCCGCAGGGCGACTACCTGGCTCTTCGGATTCCTGTCCTGATCGGCGTCGGCGAACGCGACCGCAGCGTGCCGGCCGCCTCTGCGCAGGACCTGCTGCGCGCCGCGCATGCGGCGGGGAAGCAGAACATCGGGCTGGTCGTTTATCCCGGAGCCGACCACGGCCTGCGGGCGGATGGACACGATCACCTGCATGAATTCCTGCGGGGCGCCGGGCAAGGCATTGCGAGTGGGGAGCTGGACTAGGCGTCAGCGTGTGGGGATCGCGATGCATCGTTGTCCGGGCCGCATCACCATCCATGGATGCTTGGATTACGCTTCGCTTCGTCCCAGCCTACGACGGGGCGGGGCGATGGCGGTGGTTTCATCGCGGCGCCAACCGCTTTTCCATCCGGTAGTTGTGGATGTCCACGCCTGCCAGCACCCGATCATTCCGGCCGAGGAGGGTGAAACCCTGCCGTTCGAACAGGGGGCGGGCGAGTTCGCTGGCCTCGACGAACAGGCGGTGCAGGCCAAGATCGCGCGCCTGTGTTTCGAGGGCGGTGTAAAGCAGGGTACCGAGGCGCAGCCCTTCCGCATCCGGTGCGACGTACAGCATGTCCAGGTGGCCGTCGGTTTCCAGTTCGGCAAAGCCGAGCACGGTGCCGGCCTGGTCCTGTGCGACCACCACGACGCGGCCGTCGCTGCAGCGTGCTGCCGTGCGCGCACTGTCGGCGGTGGCCGCCCATGCGTCGACCTGTTCGGGCGTGTACGCGCGGGGTCCGTAGTGCCGCACTGAACGGACGTAGAGGTCGGTCAGCGCGGTCGCGTCAGCGGGTCGGTAGCGACGGAGCATGGGCATGCGACGGGGTACTGAGGGCGGTGTTGGCCGCCATTCTGCCTGCCTCTACTCACACATGGCCCGACGCAGGCGCTGAAAAGGTCCGTTCTTCTCTCACTAAGGGTGTCGCGAGGACGAAAGAGGTCCGTTCTTCTCTCACTAAGGGTGTCGCGAGGACGAAAGAGGTCCGTTCTTCTCTCACTAAGGGTGTCATGAGGACCAGAGAGCTCCGTTCTTCTCTCACTAAGGGTGTCGTGAGGACGAAAGAGGTCCGTTCTTCTCTCACTAAGGGTGTCGCGAGGACCAAGGAGGTCCGTTCTTCTCTCACCAAGCCTGTCGCGAGCGCCGGAAAGCCTCGCGCATCCCGTGATCAGTCGACCGGGTCATGCAGCAGGTCGTCCAGCGCTGCGTCCAGCGTCGGAAACCGGAACGTGAATCCCTCGGCCAGCGCGTGTGCGGGCAGCACGCGTTGGCCGGTCAGCAGCAGCTGCGACATTTCGCCGAATCCCGCCTTCAGCGCGAACGCCGGGGTCGGCAACAGGGCGGGGCGATGCAGCGCCTTGCCCAGGGTACGGGCGAAGTCGCGGTTGGTCACCGGCTCGGGTGCGGTGCCGTTGTAGGCACCGCCGGTCTGGTCGCGTTCCAGCAGCCATCGGATCATGCCGACCAGATCGTCGCGATGGATCCAGCTCATCCACTGCCGGCCGTCGCCCATCGGTCCACCGACGCCCAGCCGGAAAGGCGGCAGCATCTTCGCCAGTGCGCCGCCGTCGGTGCCGAGCACGATGCCGGTTCGCACGCGGCAGGTGCGTACGTCCAGACCTTCGGCCTGCATGGCCTCGGTTTCCCAGTCGCGGCACAGGTGGGCCGCGAAGTCGTCGCCCGGGGTGGCCGACTCGTCCAGCGCTTCATCGCCGCGCGGGCCGTAGTAGCCGATGGCCGAACCCGACACCAGCACGCGCGGTCGTACCGACTGGCGCGCCATCCAGGCGATCAGGCTGCGCGTGGTGTCGAGGCGGGACGCGCGGAAGATGGCCTTGCGCGACGCATTCCAGCGGCCGGCCATCAGCGGTTCGCCGGCCAGGTTGACCACCGCTTCCACGTCGCGCGCGTCTTCCAGCGTGGCCAGCGTCCGCACCGGTGCCGGCAGTGTGCCGCGCGCACGGGTGGGGTCGCGGGTGAGCACGCTCAGAGTGTGGCCGGCCTGCAGCAGCCGGGCACAGAGCGCCTGGCCGATGAAGCCGGTACCGCCGGTGATCAGGACATGCATGCGCGGTCTCGCGGGGAATCCGGGGCAGCATACGCAGGGGCGTGTGTTGCGGATGTGGAACGGACCGTGGAGGGCGGGCGACGGTCCTGCCCGGGCGTGGTCACTACACTAGGCGCATGCCACCGCTTCCCCTGCTCCTGCTGCCCGGCCTGCTGTGCGACGCGCGCCTGTGGCGCGACCCTGCCGAGGCGCTCGCCGACATCGCCCCGGTGCACCAGGCCGACCTGACCCGGGACGACAGCGTGGCCGGCATGGCCGCCCGCGTGCTGGCGACCGCGCCACCCGTGTTCGCGCTGGCGGCGTTGTCGATGGGGGGCTACGTGGCGTTCGAGATCCTGCGGCAGGCACCGGAGCGCGTCGCGCGGCTGGCGCTGCTGGACACCAGCGCGCGGCTGGATCCCCCCAAGCGCCGGCTGGTGCGTCAGGCCGGGCTGGCGCTGGCGGAGGCCGGGCGCTTCGCCGGCGTCACCCGCAAGCTGCTGCCGCAGCTGGTGCACGAAAGCCGCGTGGACAGCGACGTGGGCGAGGACGTGATGGCGATGGCGCAGCGCGTCGGGCGCGAGGCCTTCCTGCGCCAGCAGCGTGCCATCCTCGACCGCCCCGATTCGGAACCGCTGCTGCCCACCATCGCCGTGCCCACCCTGCTCGGCGTGGGCGAGGACGATCGCATGACGCTGCCGGAGGAAACCCGGCTGATGCATGCCCGCATTCCCGGCGCACGCCTGCACGTGTTCCCGCGCTGCGGCCACCTGCCGCCGATGGAAGTACCGCAGGACACCACGGCCGTGCTGCGCGAGTGGCTGACGGCATGACCCCTTTCTTTCCTTCTGCAGATACCCGGGAGTACACATGGAACTGGCGATGATCGGACTCGGGCGCATGGGCGCCAACATGGCCGAACGGCTGGTGCGCGGCGGCCATGCCGTGCGCGGCTACGATCCGGGCGAGGCGGCGCGCCAGCAGGCCGAAGCGCGCGGCATCGTGCCGCATGCCAGCCTGCAGAACGCCGTGGCGGCGCTGCCTTCGCCGCGCGTAGTGTGGCTGATGGTGCCCGCCGGACCGGTGGTGGACGACACGCTGGCGCAGCTGCGCCCGCTGCTCGGCGCGGGCGACGTCGTCATCGACGGTGGCAACTCCCACTACAAGGACAGCCAGCGCCGCGCGCTGGAACTCGGCGCCGCCGGCATCCACTACCTCGATTGCGGCACCAGCGGCGGTGTGTGGGGGCTGGCCGAAGGCTACAGCCTGATGATCGGCGGCGACGTGGATGCGGCGCATGCGCTGGCGCCGGTATTCGCCACGCTCGCGCCCACGCCGCAGACCGGCTGGGGACGGGTGGGGCCGAGCGGCGCGGGCCACTTCGCCAAGATGATCCACAACGGCATCGAGTACGGAATGATGCAGGCCTACGCCGAAGGCTTCGCCATCCTGGAGAAGAAGGCGGCGATGGACTTCGACCTGGCGGGACTGGCGGAGATCTGGCGGCACGGGAGCGTGGTGCGTTCGTGGCTGCTCGACCTGACCGCCGATGCCTTGAAGAAGAACCCGACGATGGACGGTATCGCCCCGTATGTGGCGGACTCCGGCGAGGGCCGCTGGACGGTGGCCGAGGCGATCGACCTGGACGTGTCCGCGCCGGTGATCACGATGTCGCTGCTGGAGCGCCTGCGCTCGCGCGAACACGACGCCTATGCCGACAAGCTGCTGTCGGCGATGCGCAACGAGTTCGGCGGCCATGCCGTGAAGAAGGCGGACTGATCACCCGGTCTTATCGCATCCGGCGCTAGCCTGTGCGCCCGATTGCAGGAGATGCCGATGAAGATCCTGATGGTGCTGACCTCGCACGACCGCCTGGGCGAGACCGGGCAGAAGACCGGCTTCTGGCTGGAGGAATTCGCCGCGCCGTACTACGTGTTCAAGGAAGCCGGTGCCGACATCGTGCTGGCCTCGCCGAAGGGCGGCCAGCCGCCGCTGGACCCGAAGAGCGATGCCCCCGACGCGCAGACGGCTGCCACCGTGCGCTTCAACGAAGATGCCGAGGCGCTCTCGGCGCTGGCCAACACTCGGCCATTGAAGGACGTGGTGGACGCGGAATTCGACGCGGTGTTCTACCCCGGCGGACACGGCCCGATGTGGGACCTCGCCGAGGATGCGGATTCCATCCGGCTGATCGAACAGACCTTCTCGGCCGGCAAGCCGGTGGCGGCGGTGTGCCACGGCCCCGCCGTGTTCCGCCACCCGCGTGGCGCCCTGGGCGAGCCGCTGGTGAAGGACAAGCGCGTGACCGGGTTTTCCGATGAAGAGGAAGCGGCGGTCGGCTTGACCGACATCGTGCCGTTCTCGCTGGAAGACGCGTTGAAGCGGAACGGGGCACGCTATGAGCGCGGGACGGTGTGGCAGTCGTACGTGGTGACCGATGGCCGGCTGGTGACGGGGCAGAACCCCGCTTCGTCGGAAGCAGCGGCCCACGAGGTGCTGCGGCTGCTGCGCTGACGCCATTCACGGCGCCTTACTCCGGAAGGACTAGGGTGCGTCACCGATCGCAGGAGCACGACATGACGGATGGGCCAGGGCACCTCTACACGCAGCAGGCCGACATCGCGCGCATGGAGGCGCTGATAGGCCAACTGCCGGACGAAGCAAGGGTGGAGATCGTGCTCACCGATGGCGGCACGATCACCGGCGTGGTGCCCGCGCGTCCGACGGTGCAGGTCTTCCGCGATGCGCAGGGCGGAGAGGGATTCAACGCGGTCGTCCGCATCGAGGACCACACGCGGCCCGACGTCACCCACTACCTGTGGCTGGACCGCATCGCGTCCGTCACCGCGCTGGGATCGGCCTGATGCCGCACCTGCCCGCCTTCGACATCGACTGCCCTTACTGTGGCGAGACCATCACGCTGGTGGTGGACGATTCGGGCGGCGACCAGCAGTACATCGAAGACTGCCACGTGTGCTGCAAGCCGATCGAGGTGCGCGTGCGTGTCGACGATGACGGCACGGTCGAAGTCGATGCGTGGGGGCAGGACGACGCCTGAGCCGGCAGGCAGGTTGACGCCGCGTTCGCACCGGCGCGCCTAGGCTCGCCGCTTCCTCTCGGGAGTGCGTGCGATGACGATGATCCGCTGCCTGTTGCCGTGGTTGCTGCTGGGCTGCCTGTCGTGTTCCAGCCATGCGCAGGCGCCCAGCGAGACCGGGCCGCAGCCCGCCTTGCCCGCACCGTCGCAGCGCTGGATTCCCACCGTCAACGTGGCGCCCGCCGTGGGTTGGCCGGAGGGGACCGCCCCCACGCCGGCCCCTGGCCTGCGGGTCACCGCCTTCGCCCGCGGACTGGACCATCCGCGCTGGCTGTACGTGTTGCCGAACGGCGACGTGCTGGTCGCCGAAACGAACGCGCCACCGAAGCCGGCCGAAAAGAAAGGGCTGCGCACCTGGTTCATGAAACGCACGATGAAGAAGGCCGGCGCCGCCGTGCCCAGCGCCAATCGCATCACGCTGCTGCGGGACGCGGACAGGGATGGCGTGGCGGAGGTGCGTGACGTATTCCTCGCCAACCTGATGTCGCCGTTCGGCATGTCGCTGGTCGACGGCCGCCTGTACATCGCCAATGCCGATGCCATCGTCAGCGTGCCGTATCGCAACGGACAGACCCGCAGTGACGCCACGCCGGTGAAACTGGTCGACCTGCCGGGTGGCCCGCTCAACCATCACTGGACCAAGAGCCTGCTGGCCAGCGCGGACGGCAGGTTCCTCTATGTCGGTGTCGGGTCCAACAGCAACGTCGGCGAGAACGGCATGGGCATGGAGGTCGACCGTGCGGCGGTGCTGCAGGTGGAGATCGCGACCGGCGCGCGCCGCGTGTTCGCGGGTGGCCTGCGCAATCCGGTCGGACTGGCATGGGAGCCGCAGACCGGTGCGCTGTGGACCGTGGTCAACGAGCGGGACGAACTCGGCGACGCACTGGTGCCGGACTACCTGACTTCGGTGCGCGAAGGCGCGTTCTACGGGTGGCCGTACAGCTACTACGGCCAGCATGTGGATACGCGCGTCGAACCGCCGCGTCCGGATCTGGTGGCGCGCGCCATCGCGCCGGACTATGCACTGGGGGCGCATGTCGCGGCGCTCGGGCTGGCCTTCCATGACGGCGCGGGCTGGCCGGCGGCGCTGCAGGGTGGCGCCTTCATCGGCGAGCATGGATCCTGGAACCGTCGCGATCCCGCCGGCTACACGCTGGTGTTCGTGCGCTTTGCCGGTGGCCGTCCGCAGGGGATGCCGGTGGACGTGCTGACCGGCTTCCTCGACGCCGACGGCAACGCGCGTGGACGGCCTGTGGGCGTGGCGGTGGACGCGCGCAATGGCGTGCTGCTGGCCGATGACGTGGGCAATGTCGTGTGGCGGGTAGCGCCGACCGGCGGACCGTAACGGCGGTATCGCATGTCCCGGCGCTATGCTCATCCCCGGTTCCGACAACGACCCTGGGGAGGGCAATGATGACGACGACAGCGACGAAGCGCTCGGTGGGTTACTGGATTGTCGCGGTGTTCGCGCTGGTCTGGAATCTGATCGGCGTGGCCATGTGGTACCTGCAGGTCAGCATGACGCCCGAACAACTGGCGGCGATGCCGGAGGCGCAACGGCAGGTGTACGAGGGTACGCCCGGCTGGATCAACATCGTGTTCGCGGTGGCGGTATTCGGTGGCGTGCTGGGTGCGCTGGGGCTGCTGATGAAGAAGCGCTGGGCGGGCACCATGTTCCTGCTGTCGCTGATCGCCCTGCTGGTGCAGATGATCGGTGCCTATGTGGTGACGCCGGCATGGGCCGCGTATGGTCCCGTCGGACTGATGATGCCGGTGGTGCTACTGCTGATCGCGCTGTTCCTGCTGTGGTACGCCAACAAGGCGAAGGCGCGCGGCTGGTTGTCCTGAGCGTCGCTGGATAAAGAAAAAGCCGCCGGGAAGCCGGCGGCTTTTTTGTTCCCTTCTCCCCGCGCGGCGGGGAGAAGGTGGCCGGAGGCCGGATGAGGGGCGCGCGCGATGACGGACCAGGAAAGCACTGCGCTTTGGCATGACCACGTCGGAGGGTGCGATGCCGCATCAATGCCGCTGGCTTCGTCACCCCTCACCCGCCTTCGGCACCCTCTCCCCGTTTCACGGGGAGAGGGGGATGTAATCGTCTTCCCGCTGAAGCAGGTGAGGCATGAAGCATTACGCCTCGACGTCTTCCAGATCCACGCCGATGAAACCGCCGGACTGGCGGCGCCACAGCGCGGCATAAAGACCGTCCTGCTGGAGCAGTTCCTCGTGGCTGCCGCTTTCGATCACGCGGCCGCCGTCCATCACGATCAGGCGGTCGAGCACGGCTATGGTGGACAGGCGGTGCGCGATGGCGATGACGGTCTTGCCTTCCATCAGCGCGTAGAGCTGTTCCTGGATGGCGGCCTCGACTTCCGAATCCAGCGCGGAGGTCGCTTCGTCCAGCACCAGGATCGGGGCATCCTTCAGCAGCACGCGCGCGATCGCCACGCGCTGGCGCTGGCCGCCGGAGAGCTTCACGCCGCGCTCGCCCACCTGGGTGTCATAGCCGCTGCGGCCCTTGGCATCGGTGAGCCCGCGGATGAATTCGTCGGCATGCGCGCGCTCGGAGGCCTGCAGCAGTTCCTCTTCGGTGGCGTCGGGACGGCCGTAGCGGATGTTGTCGCGGATCGAGCGGTGCAGCAGCGAGGTGTCCTGGGTGACCATGCCGATGTTCCGGCGCAGCGATTCCTGGGTGACATGCGCCACGTCCTGGCCGTCGATCAGGATGCGGCCGCCTTCCACGTCGTAGAAGCGCAGCAGCAGGTTCACCAGCGTCGACTTGCCGGCACCGGAGCGGCCGACGATGCCGACCTTCTCGCCCGGCTGGATCACCAGCGACAGGTCGTCGATCACCTTGGCCTCGCGGCCGTAGTGGAACTTCACGTGGTCGAAGCGGATCTCGCCGTGCGCGACGTCCAGGTCCTTCGCGTTCTTGGTGTCGGCGATGGCCAGCGGCTGCGCCAGCGTGCCCATGCCGTCCTCGACCGTGCCGATGTTCTCGAACAGCCCGGCGACTTCCCACAGGATCCAGTCCGACATCGAGCGGATGCGCATCACCAGGGCGATGGCCACGGCGATCGCGCCCATCGAGATCGACGACTGCAGCCAGGCCCAGATCGCCACACCGGCCACGCTGGCCAGCAGGAACGCATTGAGCGTGTGCAGGCTGACGGTCAGCTGGGTGACCAGCCGCATCTGCGCGTGCACGGTGACCATGAACTCATCCATGGCGCCGCGGGCGTAGTCCTGTTCGCGCATGGTGTGGGCGAACAGCTTGATGGTCTGGATGTTGGTGTAGCTGTCGACGATGCGACCGGTCATCTGCGCGCGCGCATCCGACTGCGCCATCGACACCTTCTGCAGGCGCGGCACGAAGTGGAACACCAGCAGCAGATAGCTGACCAGCCAGACCACCAGCGGCAGCACCAGCCACACATCGGCCTGCGCCACCAGAACCACGGTGCCGACGAAGTAGACGACGACGTAGACGAACACGTCCATCAGCTTCATCACCGTCTCGCGCATCGACAGCGCGGTCTGCATGACCTTCTGCGAAATGCGCCCGGCGAACTCGTCCTGGAAGAAGCCCACGCTCTGCCGCAGCAGGTAGCGGTGCGACAGCCAGCGGGCGATCATCGGGTAGTTGCCGAAGATGGTCTGGTGGATGATCAGCGACTGCACCAGCACCAGCAGCGGGTAGGCCACCAGCACCAGCACGGCCATCCACAGCAGCTTCTGGCCATGCACCTGCAGGAAACTGTCGCGGCCGGTGCTGCCCATCCAGTCGACCAGCTGGCCCATGTAGTCGAAGAAGGTGATCTCCAGCGCGGAAATCACGCCGGTCAGCACCGACATCGCCACCAGCCACGGCAGCAGCGGCCGCGAGTAGTGCAGCAGGAACGGCAGCAGCTTCCGCGGCGGCGTGCTCGGCTCGCCCTTCGGATACGGATTGATGCGGGTTTCGAAGAATCGGAACATCGGGTCGGTCCATCGTGGGCGCGCATCGGCGCGCCGGGGAAAACGTACCGGCTCAGCCGGCGGGATAGGGCCAGGCCGCGCGCGCCTGGCGGAGCGCGTGGCCGTACCAGGCGAGCTGGTCCAGCATGCGGCGTGCGGCGCGTTCGCTGGCATCGCCTTCGCGCGGCCCACCACCAGCGTCGAAGCGGTCCCACGCCTGGCTGAAATACACGCCATCGCGCACCGGCACCGCATGCAGGCCGGAGAACACTTGCCGCAGCTGTTCCGCCGCGCGGACGCCGCCGCTGTGGCCCCCGTAGGCGACGAACGCGACCGGTTTGGCCTGCCAGTGGGCCTGGACCGAATCGATCACGACTACAACGCGGATGGATAACCATGATTGTACTCCGGCACCACCACCACGAAGGCGTCGGCGCGCCAGACGCGTTGTTGCAGATTCACCAGGTCGGCGCTCGGTGCGCCGCCGTGGCGGTGCGGAAGATCGAGCAAGGCGGGATCGATGGCGTCGACGGTGTAGTCGCGCCGCAGGGCCAGCTGCGCTCGCAACCAGTCGGCGACGGTGTCGCAGAAACGGCCTTCGCGCGTGCTGCCATACAGCAGGGCCAGGTGGAGAGGGTCGGACATGGACGCTGCGCTTGCCAGGACGGGGAAACGCAGGGTAGAACCTCAACCATTCTTGAGGTCAATGCACCATGCCCGGAAAACAGCATTCCCTACAGCATCCTCCCATCGAAACGGAGCTCACGGTCGGCCAGGTCGCCGCGCGCGCGGGCGTCGCCATCTCCACGCTGCACTTCTACGAGTCCAAGGGCCTGATCCACAGTTGGCGCAACGCCGGCAACCAGCGCCGCTATCCGCGCGAAGTGCTGCGCCGCGTGGCCGTCATCAAGGTGGCACAGCGCACCGGCATTCCGCTGGCGGAGATCCAGGCCGCGCTGTCGTCGCTGCCGGAAAACCGCACGCCGACCGCCGCCGACTGGAAGAAACTCTCCGCGCGCTGGCACGCCGCGCTCGATGCGCGCATCGCCAGCCTCACCCGCCTGCGCGACCAGCTCGACGGCTGCATCGGCTGCGGCTGCCTGTCGTTGAAGGCCTGCCCGCTGCGCAATCCGTGGGACGAACTGGGCGAGGACGGACCCGGGGCGCGGTTGCTGGAAGCGGAGGGCTGACCCGATGGATCTGGCGCTCTTCGACTTCGACGGCACGCTGACCACGCGCGAGACGTTTCCGGATTTCATGCGCTACGCCGTGGCGCGGCCCCGGCTGTTGGTCGGCGGCGTGCTGCTGGCGCCGGTGGTGTTCGGCTACCGGCGCGGTTGGGTGGCCGGCAATCCGACCCGCGCCAGCATCGTGCAGGTGGGATTGCGTGGGGTGGACGCCTCGCGCCTGCGTGCGCAGGGCGACGCCTTCGCGCGCGAGGTGCTGCCGAGCGTGCTGCGTCCGGAGGCGATGGCGCGACTGGCGTGGCACCGCGAGCGCGGCGATCGCATCGTCGTGGTGTCGGGTGGGCTGGATGCCTATCTCGCGCCGTGGTGCGCAACGCAGGGCGTCGAACTGCTGTGTTCGGTGTTGGCCGAACGCAATGGGCGCATCACCGGCTATGCCGGGGCGCAATGCGTCGGCGAGGAGAAGGTGCGCCGCGTGCGCGCGCTGTGTGACCCGCAGGCCTACGCCGCCATCCACGCCTACGGCGATACGCACGAAGACAACGCCATGCTGGCGATGGCGCATCACCGGACCTATCGCGGGCAGGCGGTCGTCTGAATCGGGCCGGGATCAGGCCACGGGAAGACTGCGCTGTTCTTCGCTGCTCCGCACGCCCAGTTCGATCAGCCGCATGACGTCCAGCGCCTGCTGCGGCGTGACCGGCGGCGCGCTGCCCTGCAGCACGGCATCGCGGAACCCGGCGTAGTAGCGGCGATAGTCGCCGGCCTCGGCATGGGCGACTTCCGCGACGAGCCGTCCCTCGCGCTCGCGCACGAGTTCGCCCGCACGCGTGTCCACGCCCCAGCCCGGCGCGCCGGGCACCACGCCCGCGCGCAGCTGGTCTTCCTGCACATCCAGTCCGTGCTTGAGGTAGCTGCCGTGCGTACCGTGCACGGCGAAGCGCAACCCATTCCCCGCCACCAGTGTGCCCGCATGCAGGTGCACGCGCAGCGTCGGGTAGCGCAGCGTCGCGTGGACGTAATCCGGCGCTTGCGCGCCATCGCGCAGCCGGGCGACGTCGACGCTGATCGCTTCCGGCATGCCGAACAGCTGGAGGGCCTGGTCGAGCAGGTGCGGTCCCAGGTCGTACCAGAGGCCACCACCGGGCTCGTCGCGTTCACGCCAGCGGTCCTGCACGACGGGGCGGAAACGGTCGAAGTGCGAATGGAATTCCGCGATGCGGCCGAGCGTGCCGTCGCCGACCAGGCGCTGCACGGTCAGGAAGTCCGCGTCCCAGCGCCGGTTCTGGAACACGCTGACGATGCGGCCGGCGCGCGATGCAGCCGCTACCACGTCGTGCGCTTCGTGCAGCGTGATCGTGAAGGGCTTGTCCACCACCACGTGCTTGCCTTCGCCCAGGGCAGCCATCGCGAGCGGCGCATGCGACGCGTTGGGCGATGCGATCACCACCACGTCCACTGCCGGATCGGCAAAGGCCATCAGCGGGTCTGCCACGACAACCGCATCGGGCCAGTCGCGATGCACCTTGGTGGCGTCGCGCGATACCACGGCATGCAGCCGCAGACCGGGTGTGGCGTTGATCAGCGGTGCATGAAAGACCTTGCCGACGAAGCCGTACCCGACTAGCGCCACATTCAGATGATTGTCCATGCGCGATGCTCCCGTGTCTGCGCGCATGGTAAGCGAAGGCCCGCGTTGACCTCACGTGCACGAGCATGAACCCCCTGCAACACCTGTCCCGATACGTGTGCGTTCTTCACGCGTGTTGTACGGGATGGCGCCGACACTGCGACCGCACCACGACCAAGGAGACGATCATGACCCATGCACGTACCCGCTCGATGTTGGCCGCCGCGCTGTCCGCCGCCCTGCTGTTCTCCGCCGCGCAGGCGATGGCCGACAACCCGCCGAATGAGCCGGAAGAGAACACCCAGAACGATTCCAACCAGCCGGTGACCGACACTTGGATCACCACCAAGGTGAAGGCCGATCTGCTGGCAACCGAGAACGTGTCGGGCCTGGACATCAAGGTCGAGACCGTCGACGGCACCGTGATGCTGTCGGGCGCTGTCGCCAGCCAGGCGCAGAAGGACAAGGCGATCGCCGTCGCCAAGCAGATCAAGGGCGTGAAGAAGGTCGAAGCCAGTGGCCTGACCCTGGTTACGAAGTAATCCCTTTCTGCACGACCGGTGTGGCACGAAGCGGGTGCATCCCAGCGAAGGATGCATCCGCTTCTCTGTCTGTGCCGTAAGCCGTTCTCATTTCCCACGACAGGGGACATCCGCATGACACATCGCTCCCTGGCCGCACGCGCAGCGCTGGCCCTGTGCCTGGCCGCCGGCATGACCGCCGCGCACGCCGCTGAACCCGTCACCTCGGTGCCGCACCTCGACATTGCCCGCTATGCGGGTCAATGGCACGAGATCGCACATCTGCCCATGTTCTTCCAGCGCCAGTGCGTGGGCGACATTACCGCGCGTTACGGCGTCGAGAAGGCCGGCACCATCAGCGTGGTGAACGCATGCCGCACGAAGGACGGCAGCATGGACCAGTCGACCGGGGAGGCACGTCCGGTCGAGGGCCATCCCGGCAGGCTGGAGGTGCGCTTCGCGCCCGAATGGCTGTCGTGGCTGCCCATGGTGTGGGCGGACTACTGGGTGATCGCGCTCGATCCGGACTACCAGTGGGCGATGGTCGGCGAACCGGACCGCAAGTACCTGTGGATCCTGTCGCGCGAGCCGTCGATGGACCGTGCGCAGTTCGAACAGCTCAAGGCGAAAGCCGAGGCCATGGGGTACGACCTGTCGCCGCTGATCGTGGCGGCGCCGCTGAAGTAGGTCGCATCCAGGCGGCGTCGGAATTTGTGGGAGCGACGTAAGTCGCGATTGGTCGCGCCGGAAGGATGGGTGGTACGTGCGTCTCGCGATCGCGACTTACCTCGCTCCCACACGTGGCTCCATGGCCCTCAGAACCGCTGCGTGTAGCGGAACTGCAGGAAGTTCTCGCCCGGGTTCGGATTCCTTATCCGGCCGTTGGAGAAGTGCTGGAAGCGCAGCGACCACTCGTGCTGCTGGTCGGCGCCGAAGCGCTTGCCGATCGCGATGTGGTCGCCGAAGTTGAATGTGGTGCTGAATTCCTTCTTCCGCGTGTCGTACTTGGGGAAGATGACGTTGACGCCGATGCCGCCTTCGACGAACCAGCCGTTGTCCCAGCCGTTCGGGCGCCAGCGCAGGGCCGGGGTCACGCCCAGTTGCGTGCTGTTCTGGCTGTCGCTGTGCCAGCGCGCGACTTCGCCCTGCCACTGGCCACTGATGTGGCCGTAGCGGTACTGCTTCTCCCAGCGCCAATCGCGGCTCATGCCGACCGTCAGCGATTGTGCGTCCTCGGCCATACCGCCCTGCACGTACCACGCGCTGCGCGGCTCGGCCGCGAAGGCCGGTGCCACGGGCAGCGCCAACAGCGCGGCGAGCGCCAGCCGGCGCACGGACAGTGGGAGGAGGGAGGGGGCGGGCGAAGCAGGGTGCGGGACGCGACGATGCGTAACGGACACGGATGACACTCGGAGGGGGAGAGGGGGCCGCGCCGGGGGCGCGGCGTTCGCGTGATTATCGGAGAGGCGGCGTGACGGTCGGCTCAGGGCTGTGCGGCCAGGGCAGGCACGACGTCCTGTTCGCCCCAGCCGCCCAGCGACTTGTAGATGGCCACCACCCCTACGTTGACGCCGGCCTCGGCCTGCGCAAGCGCATCGTCCGCGGCGAGCTGCGTGCGCTGGGCATCCAGCAGCGTCAGGAAATCCGACGAGCCGGCACGATACCGGACTTCGGCCAGCTCCGCCGCACGGCGCGCGGCAACGGATTGTTCCAGCCGGAGTTTCAGCTGCGCCTGCTGCTTGGCGTAGGAGAGCAGGGCATTTTCCGTTTCCTCCAGCGCGCCCAGAACCGCCTTCTCGTACTGGGCCGCCACGCCGTCCGCCTGTGCTTCGCTCGCGCGCAACCGCGCACGCACGCTGCCCATGTCGAACGCAGCCCAGCTGATCGATGGCGTGACCTGCCACGCGCGGTTGTCGCCGTTGACCAGGTTGCCCCAGCCCCCGGACAGGAAGCCGATGAAGCCACGCAGGCTGACCCGCGGGAACAGATCCGCCGTGGCGACGCCGACGCGTGCGGTCGCGGCCGCCAGGCGACGCTCCGCCGCGCGCACGTCCGGTCGCTGGCGCAACAACTCGGTGGTGTCGCCGATCGGCAGGGCCTTGGCGAAGGCCGGTGCGGGACGCGGCGCAAGCAGCGAATCCAGCTCGCCGGGACGCTTGCCCGCCAGTACGGCCAACCGGTGGCGCGACTGGCCCTCGACGGCTTCCAGCAGGGGGACATCGGCTTCGACCGCGCGCACGCGGGCCAGGCTGCTCTGTACTTCCAGCTGGCTGCCGGCGCCCAAGTCGAAGCGCGACTCGGTCAGGCGCTGCGTTTCGCCCAGCGTCTTCAGGATGCGACGCGCCACGTCCAGTCGCTGCTGCGTGCCGCGCAACTCGAAATAGTTGCGCGCCACTTCTGCGGCCACCGTCACCTGCATCGCCTGCAGGTCGTTGCGCTGCGCCTGCAGGTCCGCGTGCGCGGCCTCGGTGCTGCGGCGCACGCGGCCGAACAGGTCGAGTTCCCACGCCGCATCGAAGCCGGCCGAGTAACTGTCGGTCTCCACGCGGCCCTGGCCTTCCACCGGCTGCTTGGTGCGGGTGCCTTCGACGCCCATCGTGACGTGCGGCGCGAGGTCCAGGCGGCGTTCGGAGAACACCGCGCGGGCCTCGTTGACACGGGAAACCGCGATGCGCACGTCAAGGTTGGCGATCAGCGCTTCGCGCACCAGCTGGTCGAGCACCGGGTCGTCGAACTGGCTCCACCACGTGGCGACCGGATGGTCGGCCACGTAGTCGACGGTGCCCGCCTGCTCCAGCGCCGCAGGTGCCGTCTGCGGGGCCACGTAGTCCGGACCCACGGTGACGCAACCGGCCAGCACCACCGATGCGACGGCGATGACGAGCGGACGGATCACCATGGCAGCACCTGGTCGAAGTAGTAATAGCCACCGGTCGGGCCGTCGTTGCCGATCAGCGCCAGCTGCACGCTGGTGCGCGCGCCGTCCGGCACGGAGAGCTCGCCGTTCTGCTGGTCGCCGGACTTGTTCATCTCGGTCTGCACGTAGCCGGGGTGGATGGTGTTGACCTTGATGCCGGTGTCCTTGAGTTCGTGCGCCAGGTGGATGGTCCACGCGTTCACCGCGCTCTTGGAGACGTTGTAGGCCGGCACGCCCTTGAAGTCGTAGATGAAGGACGCCGGGTTCTGGTGCTCCGACAGCGAGCCCAGCAGGCTGGACACGTTGACGATGCGGCCGGCGTCGGACTTGCGCAGCAGCGGCAGGAACGCCTGCGTGGTTTCGATCAGGCCGAACAGGTTGGTGTCGAACGTGGTGCGCCAGGTGTCCAGCGCTTGGCCCGAGACGCCCCGGGTGGGATCGTCGACCAGAATGCCGGCATTGTTGACCAGGATGTCGAGCCTGCCGTGGCGCTGCTCGATCTCCTTCACGGCGGCGGCGATGCTGGCGCTGTCGGTGACGTCCAGCGCGATCGCTTCCACCGGCAGGCCCTGCGACTGCAGGTCCAGCGCGGCTTCCACGGCCCTGTCGCGGTTGCGGCCGGCCAGCAGCGTGTGCACGCCGGCTTCGGCCAGTTGGCGGACGGTCTCACGGCCGATGCCGCGGGTGGCGCCGGTGACCAGCGCGATCTTGGATGACGTGTTCATGGCTTTGCCTCGTGATGTAGGGATGGATCAGGAATGGACATGCGCGTCGGCGGTGGCCGGGGCATGGGAAACGAGCGGACGATGGGCGAGCTTGCGCAGGGCCACGTAGAACACCGGGGTCAGGAACAGACCGAACAGGGTGACGCCCAGCATGCCGGCGAACACGGTGATGCCGGTGACCGAGCGTACCTCCGCACCGGCACCCGACGACAGCACCAGCGGCACGGTGCCGGCGATGAAGGCGACCGAGGTCATGACGATGGGGCGCAGGCGCAGGCGGCAGGCTTCCAGGGCGGACTCCACGATGCCCTTGCCCTGCAGCTCCAGTTCGCGGGCGAACTCGACGATCAGGATCGCGTTCTTGCACGCCAGGCCCATCAGCACCACCAGGCCCACCTGCACGAACACGTTGTTGTCGCCGCCCATCACCCACACGCCGAACAGCGCCGACAGCAGGGTCATCGGCACGATCAGGATCACCGCCAACGGCAGCGTCCAGCTCTCGTACAGGGCGGCCAGCACCAGGAAAGCCAGCAGGACGGCCAGCGGGAACACCACCAGCGCCGCCTTGCCCTGGGTCGCCTGCTGGTAGCTCAGGTCGCTCCAGTCGATGCCCATGCCGGGCGGCAGCACCTGCTGCGCCAATTCGGTGACCTTGGCCATCGCTTCGCCGGACGACAGCACGCGCGGATCGGCTTCGCCCAGCAGGTCGGCGGCCGGATAGCCGTTGAAGCGGATCACCGGGTCGGGGCCGTAGGTCTGCTTGATGTTCACCATGCTGCCCACCGGCACCATCTCGCCGTTGGCGTTGCGGGTGCGGAGGTTGGCGATGTCCTCGACGTTGTCGCGGAACGGACCGTCGGCCTGCGCGATGACCTGCCAGGTACGGCCGAACATGTTGAAGTCGTTGACGTACGCCGACCCCAGGTAGGTCTGCAGCGTGTCGAACAGCTCGGTGAGCGGCACGCCCTGCGCCTTCGCCTTCACGCGGTCGACGTCGGCATCCAGCTGCGGCACGTTGGCCTGGTAGCTGCTGATCGGGAAGCCCAGGCCGGGCGTCTGCGACGCCGCGCCCTGGAACGCCTGCACCGCATTCTGCAACTCGCCGTAACCCAGGCGGGTGCGGTCCTCGACGAACAGCGACCAGCCCGACCCGTTGCCCAGGCCTTGGATCGGTGGCGGCATGAAGGCGAAGGTGAAGCCTTCCTGGATGCCGGCGAACTTCTGGTTGAGCTCGGCGGTGATCTCGGCCGCGCTGCGCGAGCGCTCGCTGAAGGGCTTCAGGGTGAAGAACACCACGCCGTTGTTCGGGGTGTTGGTGAACTGCAACGGGTTGAGGCCCGGGAACGCGACTTCGTTCGACACGCCGTCCACGTCCTTGGCGATCGCGGCCATCTTCTTCAGTACCGCGTCGGTGCGTTCGATCGATGCGCCTTCCGGCATCTTCACGCCGGCGATCAGGTACAGCTTGTCCTGCACCGGGATGAAGCCGGCCGGCACCGTCCGGAACATCAGGCCTGCGCCGATCAGCAGCACCACGTACACCGCGAACACCGCGCCGCGCTTGCCGAGGGCGCGCGACACCGCGCCTTCATAACGCTCGGAGTTGCGCTTGAAGAAGCGGTTGAACGGACGGAACAGCCAGCCGAACAGGCGGTCGATCAGACGCGACGGCGCGTCCTTCGCGGCATCGTGCGGTTTCAGCAGCTTGGCGGCCAGAGCCGGCGACAGGGTCAGCGAGTTGATCGCCGAGATGACGGTGGAAATGGCGATGGTGACGGCGAACTGCTTGTAGAACTGGCCGGTCACGCCGGTCAGGAACGCCATCGGCACGAACACCGCGCACAGCACCAGCGCGATCGCGATGATCGGGCCCGACACTTCCTTCATGGCCAGGTGCGCCGCCTGCAGCGGCGTGGCGCCGTGCTCGATGTGGCGCTCGACGTTCTCCACCACCACGATGGCGTCGTCCACCACGATGCCGATCGCCAGCACCAGGCCGAACAGGGTCAGCGTATTGATCGAATAGCCCAGCAGGTACAGCACCGCGAACGTGCCGACCACCGACACCGGTACCGCCAGCAGCGGGATGATCGAGGCACGCCAGGTCTGCAGGAACAGGATCACCACCAGCACCACCAGCAGGGTGGCTTCCAGCAGCGTGCTGACCACGGACTTGATCGAATCGCGGACGAAGATCGTGGTGTCGTAGATCGACTGGATTTCGACGCCCGGCGGCAGGGTCGGACGGATATCGTCCATCTTCGCCACCACGGCATCGCGGATCTCGAGCGCGTTCGCGCCCGGCGCCTGGAAGATGCCGATCGCCGAGGCGTTCTTGCCGTCCAGGCGCGCACGCAGCGTGTAGTCGCCGGCGGCCAGCTCAATGCGGGCCACGTCGGCCAGGCGCACGATCTCGCCATCGGTGCCGCTCTTCAGCACGATGTTGCCGAATTCCTCGACGGTCTCCAGGCGGCCCTTGGCGTTGATCGGCAGCAGGAAGTCGCTGCCGTTCGGCATCGGTTCCGCGCCCAGCTGGCCGGCCGAGACCTGCACGTTCTGCTCGCGCACGGCGCGCAGCACGTCGCTGGCGGTCATGCCGCGCGAGGCGACCTTGTCGGGGTCCAGCCACAGGCGCATGGCGTAGTCGCCGCCGCCGAACTGCTGCGCGTCGCCAACGCCGGGAATGCGCGCCAGTTCGTCCTTCACGTGCAGGCGCATGTAGTTGCGCAGGTACAGCGAGTCGTACTTGCCGTCCTTGGAGGTCAGGTGGACCACCATCAGGAACACCGGCGACTGCTTCTGCGTGGTCACGCCCTGCCGGCGCACGTCTTCGGGCAGGCGTGCCTGTGCCTGCGCCACGCGGTTCTGCACGCGCACGGCGGCCTCGTCCGGATCGGTGCCCGGCTTGAAGGTCACGGTCAGCGAGAGCACGCCGTCGGAGCCGGCGACGGACTTGATGTACATCATGTCCTCGACGCCGTTGATCGCTTCCTCGAGCGGCGTGGCGACGGTCTCGGCGATGACCTTGGGGTTGGCGCCCGGATACACCGTGCGCACGACGACCGACGGCGGCACCACTTCGGGGTACTCGCCGATCGGCAGCAGCGGAATCGAGATCAGGCCGGCGGCGAAGATCACGATCGACAGCACGGCGGCGAAGATCGGCCGGTCGATGAAGAAACGGGAGAAGTCCATGGGTGGATTTCCTGGAAATGAAGATGCAAGGGACTGGCCACCGCCGAGGGGCGGTGGTCGGAAACGGTTCGACGCGGCATGTCAGCCGATCCGCGCACCCGTGGGCGACGCGGATCCGCCTGCGCGGGTGATGCGGTTACTTCATCGCCACGGTCGTGGCGGGCGCCTGCGCTGCGCCCATCGCCACCGCCTTGGCCTGCACCGGCATGCCGGGGAAGAAGACCTTCTGCACCCCGCTGACGATCACCTTGTCGCCAGCGGCCAGGCCCTGTTCGACGATGCGCAGGCCATCGGCCATGCGGCCGATCTTCACGTCGCGGCGCTGCGCCTTGCCTTCCTTGTCGACCACGTAGACGTACTTGCGGTCCTGGTCGGTCAGCACGGCCTTGTCGTCGACCAGCGCGGCCTTGAACTCGCCGCTGCCGAGCAGGCGAACGCGGGCGTACAGGCCCGGCGTGAACGTGCGGTCGGCATTGTCGAGCAGCGCGCGGGCGCGGATGGTGCCCGTGCTGCGGTCGACCTGGTTGTCGAGGAAGTCGACCACGCCCGCATGCGGGAAGTCGGTTTCGTCGGCCAGCGCCACCTGCACCGGCACCTTGCCGTCGCGCTCGCTGGGACGTTCGCCCTTGCGGGCCATCTCGGCGTAACGAAGGAACGCGCGTTCGTCGGCATCGAAGTGCACGTGCACCTTGTCCAGTGAAACGACCGTGGTCAGCACGCTGGCGGCGTCGCCCGCGCTGACCAGGTTGCCGGCGGTGACCAGCGCGCGGCCGGCGCGACCGTCGATGGGAGCGCGCACCTGGGTCCATTCCAGATTGAGCCGGGCGCTTTCCACGGCAGCCTGGGCGGCGGCGACGTTCGCCTGTGCCTGGTCGGCATTGGCGCGGCGCTGCTCGTACTCTTCGGTCGACAACGCCTGCACGTCGGACAGGCGCTTGGCGCGCGCCGCTTCGCTGCGGCCGAGGTCGGCCTGGGTGCGGGCGCGTGCGAGTTCGGCCTGCGCGCGCGCCAGTTCGGCGCGATAACTGCGCGCGTCGATGGTGAAGAGGACGTCGCCCTTCTTCACTTCCTGGCCTTCGGTGTAGTTGACGCGGTCGATGTACCCCGAGACGCGCGGGCGCAGGTCGACATGTTCGATGGCTTCGACGCGGCCGCTGAATTCGTCCCACTGGCTGATCGACTTGACCGGGACGGCCGCCACGCTGACCTCTGGCGGTGGCGGCGCGCCCTGTTCGGCGGCCTGGCCACTGCAACCGGCCAGCACGGCGAGGGCGAGCGCACTGAAGGCGGCGAGCGCGAGCAGGCGCTGCGTACGCGTAGAAGAACGGGAAGGCGTGTTCATGGGTGGTGGTCTCTTTGGGGGAGAGGAGGAATCGGGCGGGAAGGGTGCGACCTGAAGTCAGGTTGAGGTCAAGCGGTGGATCGGGGTCGGCATGGCAGGGACGGGCGAGGGCTCGATGGCGTGACGCTCAGGCGGAGGCGCGGCCATTGCGTGGAGCGCCGGCCACCGCCCACAGCGCGTCTTCGAAGTCGCGCGCGAGCGTCTGCGCCGGCGGCTTCGCGTCCTGCGCGGACCAGGTGACGATGGACTGCGTCGCACGCCCGCCACGCGCCAACAGCGCGACGGCGCTGCGTCCGACCGCCAGCGCATCCGGCCATTCCGCGCAGGCGTTGATCGCGTTCTCCGGCGTGCACACCGGCTTGTCGACCGACAGCAGCTGCACGCGTACGCCCAGGGTCTGCGCTTCCTCATGCAGCACCTGGGTCAGCATGCGCACCGCCGCACCGGTCACCGAGGCGTGGCCGTAGCCGGACCAGCCGCGCTCCGCGTAGGGACCGCCGATCAGCACGTAGTTCGCGGCGGTCTGGCTTTCGGAGAGCAGGGGAATCAGGTGGCGGGCGGCGGCCAGGTGCGGGATGAGATCGGCCTCCAGCTTCTCCAGCAGGAACGAGGCCGGACGGTCGAGCAGGCGCCCGCTCTGCAGCGGCGTGCCCATGCTCGCGAACACGGCGCGCAGGGGGCGGCCACGTTCGCGTATTTCGTCGGCCAGGCGCGCGGCGCCGCGATCATCGTGCACGCAGGGCGAATACAGCAGCTGCAGTCCCGGCTCGTCCTCGAAGTGCTCGGCCAGCGCGCTCATGCGCGGGCCTTCGCGGCCCACCGCCAGCACCGGGCTGCCGGCCTCCAGCAACGCGCCGACCACGCCGAAGCCGACGTTGCCGCTGGCGCCCATCACGAGCGCGCCCGGGGTCAGCGTGTCCGTCATGGCGTTCACCGCGCGCTCCGCGTGAGCGGTGCCGCAATACGCCCGCTCACGCCCGCCGATTTCACCTGCAGGCGTTGCCGCACGTCATCAGTCTGTGGACGCGGCAGGGTGAATTCGCGGAAGCCGGCGCGCTGGCCGGCCAGCGGCAGGCGTGCCACCGGCCGACCCGTCGTGGGGGAGGGCGTCGACGGATCGGCCGGCGCGTGGAGGCGCGCGACCAGCGCACGTGCAACGGCACGCAGCCAACGCATGGCGGCATTCGGGAAGGAAACGGGCATGGCGGCCAGTGTGGCCAGCATCGTCGTGGCCGCGATATCCGGATCCTGCTTTGCGATTGCCTGATCCTGCGCGTCATCGCCCCTGGGGGCGACGAAGGCGCGGCAGGTCGCCAGCCGCAACGCGACCGGCGCTTCGCGGGGGGGGCCGCTCGTCGGCGCACGCCGGGCAAGTGTCCCGCTCATGGGATGAATCCTCCCGTGATCGGGATAATCCCGGAAGCCGACATCACCTTGCCGATCCGGCGACCACCTCCCACCGTGCCGCCCCGCTGGGAGCGGGGCGCGGCGACATGACCGGAAATGTCCTGTAACAAAAGGCTTTTGCTACGACGGAAAGCCCGAGGGTACGGGGATTCCGAGACGTCTTCACGGTGTTCCAGCGATTGGAAGAGGCGGGCGAACAGCATGGGGGCGATACCCGGTGGAGGACGATGGACGCCACGTTACGCCGCCAATGAGGACTTGATTAGTCCTGATTTAGGGGAATAATCATCCCGTCAGCGGGCCAATTCGCCCATCGCCTACCGGAGTCTCTCGATGACCCACGATCTCAACGACACCCTGATCTTCGTCAAGGTGGTGGAGCAGGGCAGCTTCATTGCGGCTGCCAACGTGCTGCGCCTCCCCAAGACCACGGTCAGCCGCAAGGTGCAGGAACTGGAGACGCGCCTCGGCGCGCAACTGCTGCACCGGACCACGCGCAAGCTCGGCCTGACCGAAGCCGGCAACGTCTACTACGAACACTGCCAGCGCATCGCGCGCGAATTGAACGAAGCCGCCAGTGCGGTGGGCCAGCTGCACGCCGGTCCTCGCGGCTGGTTGCGGTTCACCGCGCCGTATTCGATCGGCATCGACAAGATCGCGCCGCTGCTCGGCGAGTTCCATGCGCAATACCCCGAGATCCGCGTGGAGATGCTGCTCGCCAACGACACCCTGGACCTGATCTCCGGCGAGATCGACGTAGCGCTTCGGATCGGCAGCCTGCCGGATTCCAACCTCGTCGCGCGCCGCCTCAGCACGCTGCGCACGCAGGTGTATGCCAGCCCGAAGTACCTGGCGCGTTACGGCGAGCCCCTGCACCCGGACGACCTGCAGCACCATCGCGTGCTGGCCATGCAGAAGCATCGTCGCGGCAACGGCTGGGCGATGACCCTGCACGGCGCCGAGGGCGAGCACGACTATCCGATCAATCCCATCCTGGTGGCCAACGATCCCGCGGCGCTGAAGGGCGCCTTGCTGTGCGGCGAAGGGCTGATGCTGGGCGCCGACGTGATGGTCAAGCCGTATCTCGAGCAGGGCCACCTGCAGCGCGTGCTGGCGGGATGGACGGGGCCGGAATACGAGTTCAATGCCGTGTTCCCGCGTGGCCACGTGCAGTCGCCGAAGGTGCGTGCGTTCGTCGACTTCCTGGTCGAGCGCATGAAGTTCGACGTCGACTACATGATGCAGCACTGCCCGGTATACCTGCAGCAGCAGGCCGAAGCGCGTGCGGCCGCCGAGACGGCACCCGAAGTGGAAGCCGCCGCGGCGGTCGGGCGCAAGGTATTGGCTGACGTGCTGAGTTGAGCCGTTGCCGTCGTCCCGCGCACGCGGGGACGACGGCAACGACAGTGGCTTGCCGCCCAGAGGGGAGGGAGGCGAAACGTGTGGCCTAACGATTCCCGAACGCAAGCCGGCGCAGGGCTGGCTAGGATGGGCCCGCATCGCCGGAGTTGGGTTGTCCGCCATGGATGGACGTCCGCACCGCGTCTCCACCTGACCAGGAATCCGCACGATGAAGACACCGATCGCCGCGCTTGCGGTGTTGTGGCTGGCGGCTTGCGCGCCGGCCACGCCTGATACCGCCGCTTCCGCTGCCGATACGGCGCCAGCCGCAGCTGCCGCAGACGCAGCGCCCACCGCTCCTGCCGCCGGCCCATCGGAAGGCGAGGCCGTCGATGATCCGCGTGCAGTCAACCAGGCCATCGACGAAGTGCTGGGCGATCACGCCCGCTACGAGACGGTGATCCGGCAATTGCAGCAGGCCGTGACGGCGAACGACACCGAGGCCGTCGCGGCGTTGGTGGCCTACCCGTTCGTCACCGTTCGCGACGGCGAGTCGTTGAAGGTTGCCGATGCCGCCGCCTTCGTGCGTGAGTACGACCGCATCATGACCCCGGCCATCGCCGACACGATCAAGCGGCAGAAGTATTCGCAGCTGATGGTCAACTACAAGGGCGTGATGTTCGGCAACGGCGAGGCCTGGGTGAACGGCATCTGCCAGGACGCCGCCTGCAAGGATGTTGACGTGCGCGTGGTGGCACTGCAGCCGACGTCGTGATGTATACGGGGTCACTGTGGGAGCGACGTGAGTCGCGAACGCCCGGCCTCGCACGTCATGAAGCGTTGGAAAGGCGGACACGCTGGAGGCCAGAGGCCTTCCTGCTCATCCAGGGGTGAGGCTTCCGTACGCGGATGGCGTGCGGTCGCGACTCACGTCGCTCCTACAGAGTCGCAAAAAGAAGGGCGGCCAATGGCCGCCCTTGTTCTGACGCATCGTGCGTACGCTTACTCCACCAGTACATCCACGCGGCGCGCCTCATCCGCGTCGCCGCTGCCGGTGGTCTGCGCGGGCTTGTCCAGCGAGATGCGTTCCGCCGCCACGCCGTTGACCACCAGCCACTGCTGGATGGCCTCGGCGCGCTGCTTCGCCAGCGCTTCGTTGGCGGCGGCATCGCCGCTGGCATCGTGGAAGCCGGAGACGCGGACCGTGCTGTCGGGATCCGCGCCCAGCGTCCCCAGCACGCCCGCCATCCGTGCGGTGGTGTCCGAGGGCACCACCGCGGAGCCGCTGTCGAACAGGATGCGGGCGCGGCGTCCGTCGACGACGTGATCGGCCGCAGCGGCAACGTGGGAGGCGGCCTCCGCCGGCGCGGCACTGCCCAGCCATCCATTGACCGGCAGCACCGGCACCAGCAGCAGCGCGACGATGTTGATGATCTTGATCAGCGGGTTGATCGCCGGGCCGGCCGTGTCCTTGTAGGGATCGCCGACGGTGTCGCCGGTGACCGCCGCCTTGTGCGCTTCGCTGCCCTTGCCGCCGTGGTGGCCGTCTTCGATGTACTTCTTGGCGTTGTCCCACGCGCCGCCGCCGGTGGTCATCGAGATGGCCACGAACAGTCCGGTGACGATGGTGCCGATCAGCAGGCCGCCGAGCGCCTGCGGGCCCAGCAGCAGGCCCACGATGATCGGCACCACGACGGGAAGCAGCGAAGGAACCACCATTTCCTTGATTGCCGACTTGGTCAGCATGTCGACGGCCTTGCTGTAGTCCGGCTTGGCGGTGCCGGCCATGATCCCGGGGATCTCGCGGAACTGGCGCCGCACTTCCTCCACCACGCTGCCTGCCGCGCGGCCCACGGCTTCCATCGCCATTGCGCCGAACAGGTAGGGAATCAGGCCGCCGATCAGCAGGCCGACGATCACCAGATGGTTGGACAGGTCGAAGGTGAACACCGTCCCCGGATGTGCGGTCTGCAGGTTGTGCGTGTAGTCGGCGAACAGCACCAGCGCCGCCAGCGCGGCGGATCCGATCGCATAGCCCTTGGTCACCGCCTTGGTGGTGTTGCCCACGGCGTCCAGCGGATCGGTGATGTTGCGGATCTCCGGCGGCAGTTCCGCCATTTCCGCGATGCCGCCGGCGTTGTCGGTGATCGGGCCGTACGCGTCCAGCGCGACGATCATGCCGGCCATCGACAGCATCGCGGTCGCCGCGATGGCGATGCCGTACAGGCCGCCCAGCGCGTAGGCGCCGAGGATCGCGATGCACACCGCCACCACCGGCCACGCGGTCGAGCGCATCGACACGCCGAGGCCCGCGATGATGTTGGTGCCGTGCCCCGTCGTGGATGCTGCGGCGACGTGTTTCACCGGCGCGTACTGGGTGCCGGTGTAGTACTCGGTGATCCACACGATCACCCCGGTCAGCACCAGGCCGACCAGCGCGCAGAAGTAGAGGTTCATCGCCCCGTAGGACGAATCCGCCATCAGCTGCGTGGTGATCGGATAGAACGCGATGGCGGCCAGCACGCCCGACACGATCACGCCCTTGTAGAGCGCGCCCATGATCGAGCCGCCCGCCTTCACTTTCACGAACATCGCGCCGATGATCGAGGCGATAATCGATACGCCGCCGAGCACCAGCGGGTAGAGCACCGCGTGTTCGCCCGCCTGCGCCATCATCAGGCTGCCGAGCAGCATCGTCGCGATGATGGTGACCGCATAGGTTTCGAACAGATCGGCCGCCATGCCGGCGCAGTCGCCGACGTTGTCGCCCACATTGTCGGCGATCACCGCCGGGTTGCGCGGGTCGTCTTCGGGAATGCCGGCTTCCACCTTGCCCACCAGGTCCGCGCCGACGTCGGCACCCTTGGTGAAGATGCCGCCGCCAAGGCGCGCGAAGATCGAGATCAGCGATGAGCCGAACGCCAGGCCGACCAGCGCGTGCAGCGCGTCGGCGGTGCCGTAGCCGAGATGCAGATGAAGCACGGCGTAGTAGCCGGCCACGCCCAGCAGGCCCAGGCCGACGACCAGCATGCCGGTGATGGCGCCGCCCTTGAAGGCCACGTCCATCGCCGCGCTCATGCCCTTGGTGGCGGCCTCTGCCGTGCGCACGTTGGCGCGGACCGAGACATTCATGCCGATGTAGCCGGCGGCGCCGGACAGCACCGCGCCGATCAGGAAGCCGATGGCGCTGGCCCACGACACGAAGAAGCCGATCAGTGCGAGCAGCACGATGCCGGCGATGCCGATGGTGGTGTACTGGCGGTTGAGGTAGGCGCTGGCGCCTTCCTGCACGGCCGCCGCGATTTCCTGCATGCGGGCGTTGCCCGCAGGCTGTTTCAGGATCCAGCGCGCTGCCACCACGCCGTAGATGATCGCCACGCCGGCGCAGATCAGCGCCAGCGTCAAACCGTGTTGTTCCAGCATGACCCCTCCCAAGGTTGATGGATGTCGTCCAGCAGAACGCTTGAACACGCAACCCAATCCCGGTGGAGCCTGTTGAACGATTGAGCGCACTCGACCGCTGCGATGGACTGCAGCACGAAACCCTTGTTCAGACATCCCTGGAGCTGGCCCGAGTATGACCGGATGCGCTGCGGGCCGCCAGCGGTGACGCGGCGGTTCAGCCGCTCCGTGCCAGCCTTGCGGCCCGCATCCCGTTTTCGTACCGGCTCCAAGGAGTTGCCATGCGCCAGACCGTCGCACTTCCGCTGCTCGCCGCTTGCCTGGCGATCGCAACGCCGGCCCGCGCCGCCGATCCCGCACCCGAGATCCAGCGCCCGGCGGGCACGCCGCAGGCCGTCGGCACCGTGCACACGCTGCGACAGATTCCCGAGGCCTGCGCGCGCCTGGAGGGCGCCTTCACGGGCGATGCCGCGCAGCCTTATCGCTTCGCGCCCGTGCGCACCAGTCCGCAGTGCCAGCCCCGCGCGCGCTTCGTCGATATCGAGAAGGCAAAGCCTTCCCTGGCCGCAGGCTGGAAACTCAACGACATCATCCGCGTCCCGGACGCGGCCTGCCCGTCGCGGCAGGCCGTCGTGCGCGTTTGGCGCAAGCCGGGCAGTGCGACGCCGCCGGCCGCCGATGGCCAGGGCCAGTCGCGCATCTACCTGCAGGAGGCGAAGCAGCAGGCCGCGGGAGCCGCGCAGGCGCCGTCGCTCACGCTGTTCGCGGCCCGTCTCGACATCGAAGGCAAAGGCTGCAAATGAAAACGGTGACGGCCTCTTGCGAGGCCGTCACCGCGGGACCGTTGCTTTCTCTTACTTCTTGGCGGGCTTCAGGTCTTTCGCCATGCCGTTGAAGGCGGCCTCGTCGGAGGGCGACAGGTTCGGGCGGCCCGCCATGAAGCCCATCGTGATCGAACCCAGCACGTAGTAGGTTTCGCCCGCCTCCACTTCCAGCGTCAGCACGTCCTTGGCCTCGGAGTGCACGGTGTACTGGTGGGTACCCGGTGCCACGGAAGCGATGAAGTAGGTACCACTGCTCAGCTTGCCCAACTCGGTCTCGCCTTCACGCACTTTGTACTTGACGGCCGCACCCGCGAATTTTTTCTCGCGGAAGAACACGACCTGGCCCATCCCATCCGCAGGAGCACCCACCAGGCCGCCCGTGGGCGCTGCGGGTGCTTCGGCGGCAGGAGCGGCAGTCTCTGCGGCAGCCGGGGCGTCCTGCGATTGGGCATGGACGGCGACGGCCGGCAGCAGCAAGAGGGTCAAGCACAGCAGGGCACGGTTGAGCGGATAACGCATGCGGGATCACTCCGGTTGATGGGATGGGATGGTGCTGGGGGGTAGGGTCGCGCGTTCCGGCGCCGCAGGGTCGGCTGTCGCCCCGGATGCATCGGACGTGGGTGCCGCCTGCAAGGGCTCGGCCAACTTGACCGTGCCGGTGGTCAGGGCAGGAATCTCGATTTCCTTGCCGTGGATGAAGTGTGCGAACGGGCCGATGCCGACCGCGACGCCCAACGCTACGCCGCTCGTGTCCTTGCCGGCACCGCCGAGCTTGAGGCCGCGCAGCCTCACCTCGCGGTCGCCCAGCTGCAGCCGCCGTGCAGCGAGGATCAGTTCCCCAGGCTTGCCCCCACCGCGCGATGGCTCCGCGTGGACGATCTCGCCGACGCCCTCCGTCCCTGCAGGCAGCACGACGATGCCCTCGATGCCGACGTCCTCCTGCACGCGCACCCGGAAGGCATCGCCGCGCTTGGCGCGGGCAGAGCTGATGGGGTCGAGGATTTCGAGCCGCACGGGAGTGCCCTCCGGCAGCTCGCAGCACGCGAGCGGCGTGGGCGTGATGAAGGAACTCGTTTCCGTCGTCGGCGCGTCTGTCGGGGACGGTACATCCTGTGCACCGCAGGCCAGGACCCACATGCCAGCCAGCAGGCCGATGCCCGCGCGTTTCCTTGCTGTCGCCATGCTCCCTCCCCTGGGCGGCTACGCTAACGCAGCGCGGGCGCGCCGCCAAGCGGGGCGTCGCAAGGGAATGGAGTCGGGTCCGGGCGCCGACGATGCCTGCGGATCAGGTGTCGGCCGGGGTGCCCTGGTGGTAGTGAAGCTGCCAGCCCAGCGGTGTTCGCCGCCAGACGGACATCCGCAACGCCGCGTGGCGGTGCGTGCCGTCCACGGCCACTTCCTGCGACGCGAAGTGCAGCAGCGCGACGTCGTCGGCAAGCCGTTCGACGCGGTGGTCGCATGCGACCACGGGCGGCAACGGAGCACGATCCGCCAGGAAGTCGATCACCCTCTGGCGGGTGTAGCGCGTGCCGGAGCGACCGACTTCGTGGAACTCCGGATGCAGCAGGCGCTCCAGCCGCTCGCGCGTGCAGGTCGCGCCGGGGTGGTGGAGCTCGGTTTCGAGGGCCGTCAGTGTGGCGAGCAGGTCATCCATGGCGCCATGCTAGCGCGGTGGACGTGCGCGCTCAGGACGTTGCGGGTGCCGGTGAAGCCGCATCGTCCTTCTGCGCCAGGTACTGCCCGAAGCGGTAGCCCGCACCTGCGATGGCGAGGCCGATGGCGACGGCCAGCAAGCCGATCAGCACTTTGCGGAACATGGCAGTCTCCCCTCGCTTGATGGTGGGCGCACGCTAGCACCGCCGAAGTCGCCGCGACGGTGCCTGAAGTCATTCCCCTGCGATGGCCGCGCCACGTTCGGCCAGCAGCCCGCGCAGCACCGACCGATGGCAGCGTGCCTCGTCTTCGCAATAGCAGCCCACCGAAAACGCACTGGCCTGCGACAGCGCAGCAAGCAGGTCCAACGTATGGGCGTTCTCCGGCGTGGCCATCTCCGCGCGGTACTTCTTCACGAAGGCGGCCCACGCCTGTGGCGTGGCGGCACCCTGTGCTTCCTTCACCAGCCCGGCGCTGGGCGCGAGATTGGGATACCACACGTCGTACCAGTCCTGCGACGCGAACGCCGCCTTCGGCACGCCACGCGGCGGCCGGCGCACCGTGCCGATGCGCAGGCCTTCGTCCTTCGCGCGCGGCGCGCCAAGGCGGACGATGCGGATCATGGCGCCCGGTGCGCGGCGTCCAGGGACGCATGACGCGCGAGGGCGGCGTCGTGGATCTCGAACAGATCGGCACGCGCTTCCCAGACGGCAGCGCATGCGACCATCGCCAGGAAGAGCCAGGCGCGGCGCGGCAATGCCTGCTTCATCGCGTGACTCCGAGCAGCGGGGTAGCCAGAGGGTTCATCCTTCCCATGCAGGCAGCTTCTTCTTCACCGCCACATTCTTCAGCGCGACGTACTTGGGCAGGCCATCGTTGCCGTAGGGCGGATAGGCTTCACCACGGATCAGCGGCTGCAGATAGGCGCGCGCCTTGTCGGTGATGCCGTAGCCGTCCTTGCGGATGAAGTTGGGCGGGAACTTCTTCTCGTGGTTCGCCACCTTCGACAACGGCGCGGCCTCGATCTTCCACCGGAACGGCGCATCGGACGTGCGCACGATCACCGGCATCACCGCGTTCTGTCCCTTCAGGGCGAACTGCACTGCGGCCTTGCCGACGGCCTGCGCCTGTTCCCAATCGGTCTTCGAGGCGATGTGGCGTGCCGAGCGCTGCAGGTAGTCCGGCAGGGTCCAGTGCACCTTCAGGCCTAGCTGGTCCTTCACGCGTCCGGCCAGGTACGACGCGACGCCACCCAGCTGGGTGTGGCCGAACGAGTCCTTGCCGCCGCCGGCATCGGCGACGAAGCGCCCATCAGCGTGCTGGATGCCTTCGCTGGCCACCACCACGCACCAACCAACGCGGTCGACGACCTTCTTCACCTGCGCGAGGAACTGCGTCTCGTCGTAAGCGCGCTCGGGGAAAAGGATGATGTGCGGCGCCTCGTCAGGCGACTGCCCGGCCAGGCCCGCGGCGGCGGCCAGCCAGCCGGCGTGGCGACCCATGGCCTCGTAGACGAACACCTTGGTGGAGGTTTCCGCCATTGCGGCCACGTCCAGCGCGGCTTCGCGCACGGAGACGGCGGTGTACTTCGCCGCCGAGCCGAAGCCGGGGCAGGTGTCGGTGACGGCGAGGTCGTTGTCCACCGTCTTCGGTACGCCGATGCAGGTCAGCGGGTAATCGAATGCCTGGGCCAGCTGCGAGACTTTCCAGGCGGTGTCAGCGGAGTCGTTGCCGCCGTTGTAGAGGAAGTAGCGCACGTCGTGCGCTTTCAGCACAGCGAGCAGGCGCTCGTACTTGGCGCGGTCGGCCTCCAGCGACTTCAGCTTGACCCGGCAGCTGCCGAAGGCGCCGCCGGGTGTATGGGCGAGGGCGCGGATGGCCGCGGCCGACTCCTTGCTGGTATCGATCAGCTCTTCGCGCAGCGCACCGAGGATGCCGTTGCGCGCGGCCAAGACCTTGATTTTGCGGGCCCGCGCTTCGGTGATGACCGCTGAGGCAGAGGCATTGATGACGGCGGTGACACCGCCGGACTGCGCATAAAGTAGGGTGCCAGACGCCATGTAGGGTTCGTTCCGGGGTGCGGGGATGCGGTAAGCTTCACACAGATGACGCGGTGCAGCGCGGCGCCCGGCGCCCGGCGCGGTCCACCGCCCGCAGGATTCCAGTTTCGGGAGTGACAGCATGCGATTGGTTCTACTGGGCCCACCCGGGTCGGGCAAGGGCACTCAGGCGGCGCGCCTGAAGGACTACCTGCAGGTGCCGCATATTTCCACCGGCGACCTGCTGCGCGCCGAAGTCGCCGCTGGTAGCCCGCTGGGTCTGCAGGCGAAGGAAGTGATGGCGCGCGGCGAACTGGTCAGCGACGACATCCTGCTCGGCATGCTGGAAGACCGCTTCTCCCGCGATGACACGAAAGCCGGCTTCATCCTCGACGGCTACCCGCGCAACCTGGTGCAGGCCGCCGCACTGGGCCAGCTGCTGGCCAAGCTGGGGCAGAAGTTCGACTTCGCCGTGCAGCTGGAGGTGCCTACCGAACTGCTGGTGGAGCGCATCGCCGGCCGCGCCAAGGCCGAAGGCCGCGCCGACGACAATCCGGAATCGGTGCGCAAGCGCCTGCAGGTCTACACCGACCAGACCGCGCCCGTCATCGACTTCTATCGCCAGCAGGGCGAGCTGACCGTCGTCGACGGCGTCGGCTCGCTGGACGAGGTGTTCACCCGCATCACCGAGGCGCTGGCGCCGGCCAAGGAAGTGGGCTGAGGTCCACCTCTCCGCACCGGCACGCGTCTGGAAAGGCCCCGCATCGTCGGGGCCTTTTCGATGGCGCGGCGGCACCTCCCGCCGCCCTCGTGCCGAACCCCGTCCGCTCGGCTAAAGTCTGCGGAGTTTCCACGGAATTCCTGTCTTGAAGATCCACATCCTCGGCATCGCCGGCACCTTCATGGGCGGCGTCGCCGCGTTGGCGCGCGAACTCGGCCATACGGTCGAAGGCAGCGACCAGGCCATCTATCCACCCATGTCGACGCAGCTCGAGACGCTCGGCATCGCACTGGCGCAGGGCTACCAGCCGCAGAACATCGCGCCGGACTGCGACGAGATCGTCATCGGCAACGCGCTGTCGCGCGGCAACCCTGCAGTGGAAGCCGTCCTCGATCAGGGACGTCGCTACATCTCCGGTGCGCAATGGCTGTCCGAACGCGTGCTGCCCGGCCGCGACACGCTTGCGGTCGCCGGCACGCACGGCAAGACCACCACCACGACCATCCTGACTTACCTGCTGGAAGCCGCCGGCCGCTCGCCGGGCTTCCTGATCGGCGGCGTGGCAGAGGATTTCGGCGCATCCGCGCGCATCGGGGGGGGGCGAGAGTTCGTCGTCGAGGCGGACGAGTACGACACCGCGTTCTTCGACAAGCGCAGCAAGTTCGTCCACTACCGGCCGCTGGTGGCCATCCTCAACAACCTGGAATACGACCACGCCGACATCTTCCCGGACGTGGCCGCGATCCAGCGCCAGTTCCACCATCTCGTGCGTACCGTGCCGCGCCGTGGCCGCCTGATCGTCAATGGCGAGGACGCACGCCTGGCCGAGGTGCTGGCGATGGGATGCTGGACGCCCGTCGAACGCTTCGGCTTCGACGCGACGCTGGAATGGAGTGCGCGCCTGATCCGCGACGACGGCAGCGCGTTCGCGGTGCGCCACCATGGCATCGAGATCGGCGAGGTGCACTGGCCGATGCTGGGTCGCCACAACGTGCTCAACGGCCTGGCCGCGCTCGCCGCCTGCAATGCCGTTGGCGTGGACGTGTCCACCGTGCTGCAGGCGCTGGCGGCTTTCCGCAGCGTGAAGCGCCGGCTCGAGGTGATCGGCCAGCACGACGGCATCACCCTCTACGACGACTTCGCCCATCACCCCACCGCGATCCATACGACGCTCGAAGGCCTGCGCGCGCGCGTCGGCGAGGCGCGCATCCTGGTGGCCATGGAGCCGCGCAGCAATTCGATGCGTTCCGGCGCGCATGCCGATGCGCTGGCGCCCTCGCTCGACATCGCCGATGCGGTGGTGTTCCTGCATCGTCCCGAACTGGCGTGGGATGCGGGCAAGGTGGTGGCCGCGATCCGGGGCGAGGCACGGACCGTGCCCGACGTCGATGCGCTGATCGCCGCGTTGAAGGCGCAGGCACGTCCCGGCGACCACGTGGTGTTCATGTCGAACGGTGGCTTCGACGGGGCGCCGCGCCGCTTCCTGGCGGCCCTGCAGGGCTGAGGCAGCGATCGTGGCGCACGAATCGTTGCCGCTGTTCCCGTTGCACAACGTGCTGCTGCCGGGTGCGGGGCTGGACCTGCGCATCTTCGAGCGACGCTATCTGGATCTGGTACGCGACTGCGGACGCTCCGGGAGCGGTTTCGGTGTGTGCCTGATCCTGGAGGGCAGCGAAGCGGGTGCGCCCGCCACGCCGGCCGCCTACGGCGTCGAGGCGCGTATCGAGGACTTCGACACCGGCAGCGACGGATTGCTGGCGCTGCGGGTACGCGGCCACCGGCGGTTCCATGTGGTGCGTACGCGCGTACGCGACAACGGGCTGGTGATGGCGGATGTCGACTGGCTCGCCGCCGACAGCGCCGACGCGCTGCGTCCCGAACATGCGCTGCTGGGCACCCTGCTGCAGACCATGATGGAAAAGGCCGGCAGCGACCTGGCAGGCCTGCCGCCGCGCATCTTCGAACAGGCGGCGTGGGTCGGATGGCGACTGGCGCAGGTGTTGCCGATCACCGCCGAACAGCGGGTATCGATCCTGCAGGAAGACGATGTGCATGCGCGCCTGCAGCGGCTGCTGGAGTGGATCGACTGACCCTGTCGCCGCAGGGTCGAGCGTGCTCGGCTCTGCGAGCCTTCTTCACGGCGGACTGCTGGCGGGGACCTCCGGAGCAAGCGGCGCTCTGCGTTTCCCCTGCAAGACTCAGCGAGGCGTGGCCTGCCCGTCGTCGGTGCGCAACCGCACTACCGGCAGTCCGGATTCCGGGTGCGGCGCGATCGCGTGGTCGAGTCCGGTGGTGGCCTGCGTCACCGCCTCCAGTGCCGTCTGGGCCTCGGACAGCGGACGCCACACGCGCACAAGGTTGAATGCGCGGTGCTGCCGCAGTACCTGCGCACTGCCGATCCAAAGCGGCACGTCGCCGGGCTGCAAGCGGGTGTCCGCCGGCCACAGGCGCAGCACGAACACCTCGCCCGGCTGCGCGCCCTGGCGCAGCATCAGCAGGCTCTCTGCACGCGTATCGAGTGTGGCGGGCAGGACGGGCTGCGCGTCGTCCGGCAGGTCGCTGTCCAGCAGGTTCAGCGCCTCTTCCCAACCTGCCTGCGGCTGCTCGCGCCAGCCGTCGGCCACCAGGCTCGCTTTCAGCGGTGCCAGCGGACCGGCGACCTGCACGTCCAGCGGCCAGCGCTGTTCGTCGTCGAATTCGTTGCGGCGCGCAGGCAGCGATTGCCATCCCTCGGCCCACCAGGCCTGCAAGGCGACGCTGCGTTCGATCACCGGCGCCTGGAACTGCGCCAGCATGTGCTCGACGTTGCGCGGCGCATGCCACAGCCCGGCCAGCACGAAGCTGCCGTAGAACAGCCACGCGATCGGCTTGATCCAGAACGAGCGGACCATGCGGCGCCGGTAGGCGATGCCCAGTACCAGCAGCCACACCAGGCCGAACAACATGCCGCCGATGATGTCGCTGATCCAGTGCGCACCCAGGTAGATGCGCGCGAACCCGATGAGCGCCACCACGATGCCCGAGACCAGATAGGGCCACACGCGCGTGCGGCCCGGCAGCTCGCGTGCGATCAGCACGGCGAAGAAGCCGAAGGTGATGGTCGACATCGTGACCGCGATGGACGGGAAACCGAACCCGCTGCTGACGCTCGGCGGCTTCGGAATATCCACCGACGCGCCCAGCCACGCCGTCAGTGCCAGGCCGAAGGCGATGGCCGCCAGCCAATGCGCGGCCGCCATCCAGCGCTTGCGCCAGCACAGGTAACCGAGCACCAGCAACGATGCCGGCGCCAGCACCTGCTCGTCGCCCAGGGACGCGATGGCCGCCAGCGGATAGTCCGCGAGCGGGTTGCGCAGGGCGCGCATCAGCTCGTACACCCACAGGTCGATCGCCAACGGTTCGCCGTGGCCGATCACGATCACCAGGAAGGCAAACCACACCCAGACGATCGCCAATAGCAGGATCGCGAGCAGCGCCAGCGGCACCGATTCGCGCCGTGTCGGCTCGAACACGGCCGCGGTATACCGCCCCAGCACCGGATGCGCGTGCGACCACGCCAGCGCGCGTGCCAACAATGCGTCGGCATGCGCGGCGAACCATCGATAGGTGTACAGCACCAGCGCCCATGCCAGCGCGATCACCAGCACCAGCAGCCCGAGCACCAGCGCCAGTCGGCCGGCCACGGCGGCCACGGCATCGTAGGCATGCCCCAGCACCCAGCCCGGCAGCAGGAATCCGACGGCCCACGCGACGCACGCCGCGCCACTGGCCACGAGGTAGCGGCGCATCGGCATGCGCGAGATGCCGGCGACGGCCGGCACGAACGGCCGGATCGGGCCGACGAAGCGCGCGATGAAGAGGCTCTTCCACGCATTGCGGCGGAACAGCAGTTCGCCCCGGTCCAGGAGCTGCGGATACCGGCGGAATGGCCACACGGTGCGCAGCTGCTGGCCCCAGCGATGGCCGACCCAATAGCTGGTCGCATCACCGATGAGCGCGCCCAGCGTGGCGCAGGCAACGGCATAAGGGCCGGAAATCTCGCCCAGGCCGATCAGCACGCCCACCGCGAACAGCAACGGCAGGGCCGGCACGATGGCGCCCAGGATGATGACCGCATCGCAGAACGCGATCGCGAAAATCACCAGCCCCGCGGCCACGGGATGCGCGCTGATCCAGGCCAGCAGGTTGTCGAACCAGGAGGCTTCCATCGGCGGATTATAGGCGGCGCTACATGACCCGCGTCTGCGACCTATGGACGTAGAATGACGGTGTGGACTTGCACTCGCCTTCCGAAATCGCCGCCCTCAAGGCCGACAGCTTCGGCCGCATCTCGTTGATGCAGGGAGCGGAGGGGCCCTTCGTGCGCCGCGACCTCGCGCACGTCCCGCTCTGGCTGCGCTTGCCGGCGTGGTGGCTGGCGCGACGCGAGGCGCTCGCGCTTCGGCGGGTCGCCGGCATGGCCGATGTCCCGCAACTGCTCGACTGGACCGGGGGGCGGCTGGATCGCAGCTACATGGACGGCGCGGCGATGTACCAGCGCCCGCCACGCGGCGACGTCGCCTATTTCCGGCGCGCACGCAGGCTGCTGCAACAACTGCATCGCCGCGGCATCGCGCACAACGACCTGGCCAAGGAAGCCAACTGGCTGGTGCTGGCCGATGGCCGTCCGGGCATCATCGATTTCCAGCTCGCCACGCGCGGACAGCCGCGCTCGCGCTGGATGCGCCTGCTGGCACGGCAGGACCTGCGCCACCTGCTCAAGCACAAGCGCATGTATTGCCCGGCCTCGATCACGCCGGTCGAGCGGCGCGTGCTCAAGCGCACCTCCTGGGTGCGCGACCTGTGGTTCCGTACCGGCAAGCCGGTCTATCGCTTCATCACGCGCCGGCTGCTGAAGTGGGAAGACAACGAAGGGCAGGGGCCGAAGCCGTGATGTCTGCCCTGTCCCGATCTGCAGGAGCGCCCCGCGGGCGCAATGCTCCCTCTCCGTGCGGAACGGACACCATCGCGTCCATGGGGCGCTCCCGCAGTGAGCATTGACCGCGCACGACACACGCCACAAGGACATGCCATGACACTCGCCGGCAAGACCCTCTTCATCACCGGTGCCTCGCGTGGCATCGGCCTGGCCATCGCGCTGCGCGCCGCGCGCGATGGCGCCAACGTGGCGATCGCAGCCAAATCCTCGGTACCTAACCCGAAGCTGCCTGGCACCATCCACACCGCCGCGCAGGCGGTCAATGAAGCGGGGGGGCGCGGACTGGCGCTGAAGTGCGACATCCGCGAAGAGGACGACGTGAAGGCGGCGATGGCGGCGACCGCCGATGCCTTCGGCGGCATCGACATCCTGGTCAACAATGCCAGCGCCATCTGGCTGGCCGGCGCGCTGGACACGCCGATGAAGCGCTTCGACCTGATGCAGCAAGTGAATGCGCGCGGCAGTTTCCTCTGCGCGCAGGCCTGCCTGCCGTATCTGACGCAGGCGGCGAATCCGCACATCCTGACGCTGGCGCCGCCGCCGTCGCTCGATCCGAAATGGTGGGCGCCGCATACCGGCTACACTCTGGCGAAGATGGGCATGAGTTTCGTGACGCTGGGGCTTGCCGGGGAATTCGGTCCCCGGGGGATCGCCGTCAATGCCCTGTGGCCACGCACCATCATCGCCACCGATGCGCTGAACATGATCCCCGGCGTCGAAATCCCGCGCTGCCGCACGCCACGGATCGTGGCCGATGCCGCGCATGCCGTGCTGGTGCGCGAGGCGCGGGGCTTCCATGGCCACTTCCTCATCGACGAGGACGTGCTGCGCGAGGCGGGTACGACCGATTTCTCCGGCTATGCCGTCGATGCGTCGTTGTCGCCGCTTCCCGATCTCTTCCTCGACTGATCCCGCGAGACGTCCCCATGAAATACCTGCACGCCATGATCCGTGTCCACGACCTGGAAGCCACCGGCCGCTTCCTCACCGACGGTCTGGGCCTGCGCGAAACCCGCCGCATGGACAGCCCGCAGGGCCGCTTCACGCTGGTGTATTTCGGCGCACCGGCCAATCCGGAGGCGGAAATCGAGCTGACCTACAACTGGCCGCCGGAAGACGGCACGCCGCCGGAGGACTACGGCAGCGCGCGCAACTTCGGGCATCTCGCCTTCGAGGTCGAGGACATCTATGCGCTCTGTGCGCACCTGCAGTCGCGCGGCGTCACCATCAACCGCCCGCCGCGCGACGGCCGCATGGCCTTCGTGCGCACGCCGGACCTGATCTCCATCGAACTGCTGCAGAAGGGAGTAGCGCTGCCGCCGCAGGAACCTTGGCTTTCGATGCCGAATACGGGAAGCTGGTAACCCGCCGAGCCCGGAGTCCGCAAGATGAATCTCGCCCTGGTGGTGATCGATGTGCAGCGTGGCCTGTTCGAGCCGCAGCCAGCCCCGGCCGAGGCCGACGCGGTGATCGGGCGCATCAATGCGTTGGCCGACAGGGCACGCGACGCCGCCGCGCCGGTGATCTTCGTGCAGCACGAGCGCGCGGGCGACCTGGAGGCCGGATCGCCGGGTTGGGACCTGCATCCGGCGCTGCGCGTGGTGGAAGGCGATCATCGCATCCGCAAGGCCACGCCGGATGCCTTCCTTCGCACGGGGCTCGACGAAGTGCTGTCGTTCTGCGGCGTGGAAGGCGTGGTGCTGTGCGGTTACGCCACCGAGTTCTGCGTGGACACCACGGCCCGCAGCGCCGCCGCGCACGGCTACCACGTCGTGCTGGCCGCCGACGCGCACACCACCCACGACAAGGCGCATGCCGACGCTGCGCAGATCCGCGCCCACCACAACGCCACGTTGCCGGCGATCCGCAGCTTTGGTGTCGGCATCCGCGCGCTGCAGGCGGACGAGATCGCGTTCACCGGCTGAACCCCGCATCACCCCATGGGCACCGGAAGTTGCGAGCCGCAATGGCGGCAGTGAAGAGCGTCGGGGTCGTGCCCCTCCAGTCCGCATTCCGTGCATCCGCGGCGATCCAGGTGGCCGCGCTCGTGCGAGGCTTCGCGCAGGCTGCTGGCGAGCTCCGCCGTGTAGATGCCGGTGGGCACCGCGATGATGCTGTAGCCGATCAGGATCAGCACCGAGGTGATCGCCCTGCCTGCCGTGGTTTGCGGTGCGATGTCGCCGAAGCCGACGGTGGCCATGGTCACGATGGCCCAGTACATGCTGGTGGGAATGCTGGTGAAGCCATTGTCCGGGCCTTCCACCACGTACATCAGCGCGCCGAAGATGACGACCAGCGTCAGCACCGCGCAGACGAAGACGAAGATCTTGCGGCGGCTTCGCCATAGCGCGCCCACCAGTTGCCCGCTCTCTTCGATGTACTGGGTCAGTTTCAGGATGCGGAACAGGCGCAGGATGCGCAGGATGCGTACCACCAGCAGGCTTTGCGCGCCCGGCACCAGCACCGACAGGTACGTCGGCAGGATGGACAGCAGGTCGATGATGCCCCAGATGCTGACGGCGTAGCGCAGGGGTCGACGCACGGTCGCCAGCCTCAACGCGTATTCGGCCGTGAACAGCAGGGTGAACGCCCATTCCAGGGCGTAGAGGACTCCCGCGTGGCGCGCGTGGAACGATTGCACGCTGTCGAGCATGATGACGATGACACTGGCGAGGATCGCCAGCACCAGCGCCAGGTCGAAGTTGCGCGACGGCGGCGTGTCGTGCCGGTAGATGATGTCGAACCAGCGACGTCGCCAGCCGTCCTCCGTGGCGGGATTGAGCTGGGGATCGGAGAAAAAGCGTGGCTGGAACTTCATGGGAGGCCATGATGCACCAACGCAAGCCGTTGGCGCCCCTGCCGACCTGTCGCACGGGTCTGCATGGGTGACAATATGTGCCTCCGTCCCGCATGCCGCCTGCCCATGAGCGCCACGACCCCCGACCTGCTGTCGAACGGACAGCGCTATTACTTGCCCGTCTATCGTCCGCGCGACGTCATCCTGGCGCGCGGCCAGGGCGCACGCGTATGGGACAGCGAAGGACGCGAGTACCTGGACCTGTCCGCGGGCATCGCGGTCTGCGGCCTGGGCCACAACGACCCCGATCTGGTCGCGGCGCTGACCGAGCAGGCCGGCAAGCTGTGGCATACCAGCAATGTGTTCTACAGCGAACCGCCGCTGCGGTTGGCCGAAGAACTGGTCACCGCCTCGCGCTTCGCCGAACGCGTGTTCCTGTGCAACTCCGGCGCGGAAGCGAACGAGGCCGCGATCAAGCTGGTGCGCAAGTGGGCGGCTTCGAAAGGACGTGCACCCGACCAGCGCGTCATCGTGACCTTCCGCGGCAGCTTCCACGGCCGCACGCTCGCCGCGGTCACCGCGACGGCGCAGCCGAAGTACCAGGAAGGCTACGAACCGCTGCCGGGGGGTTTCCGCTATGTGGACTTCAACGACCTGACCCAGCTCGAGATCGCGATGTCGTGCGGCGATGTGGCGGCCGTGATGCTGGAGCCGGTGCAGGGCGAGGGCGGAGTGATGCCGGCTGCCTCCGGCTTCCTCCGCGGCGTGCGCGAACTGTGCGACCACCACGGCGCGCTGCTGGTGCTGGACGAGATCCAGGCCGGCATGGGCCGCACCGGCACGCTGTTCGCCCACTGGCAGGATGGCGTGGTGCCGGACATCGTCACCCTGGCCAAGGCGCTGGGCGGCGGCTTCCCGGTCGGCGCGATGCTGGCCGGACCGCAAGTGGCCGAGGTGATGCAGTTCGGTGCGCATGGCACCACCTTCGGCGGCAACCCGCTGGCAGCCGCCGTCGCGCGCGTCGCGCTGCGCAAGCTGGCATCGCCGCAGATCGCCAACAACGTGGCGCGCCAGTCCGCCGTCCTGCGCAAAGGCCTGGACACGATCAACGCAGAACTCGGGCTGTTCGCCCAGGTGCGCGGTCGCGGCCTGATGCTGGGGGCGGTGCTCAACGCTAAGTACGCAGGCCGTGCAGGCGAGGTACTGGACCTCGCTGCCGCGCAGGGCCTGCTGATGCTGCAGGCCGGTCCGGACGTGCTGCGTTTCGTGCCGGCGCTGAACATCACCGACGAGGAAGTCGGAGAAGGCCTTAAGCGCCTGAACGCCGCGCTCAGGGCGTTCGCGATGCCGGGCTGAGCTATCCGGAAGCGTCCTGGCGGAGACGAAGGCGGGCGGAGCTGCCGTCCGCACTGCTTTCGAAGCGCAGGTCGATGGCGTGCCGTTCGCACAGCCGTCGCACGATCGACAGACCGAGCCCGAAGCCTGTGCTGTCCTCGCCTTTCACGAATGGCGCGAAATCGCCCTCGCGGACCGCGTGCCCGGGATTGCTGACGCAGAGGGTGTCTTCGTCGGCCATGATGACGACGTCGCCTTCGCGGGTGTGCGCGAACGCGTTCCCGATCAGGTTGGACAACAGCACCTGCAGCACGGGCGCCGTCAACGTACTGGTGAGGTCCGCGGGCACCTCGACCGCCACCTGTACGTGCTTGCCTTCCAGCAAGGGCGACTGCTCTACCACGACGCGCTCCAGCACCGGGATTACACGCGTCACCGGTGTCGATGCCGTTGGAGGCGCGGGCTGTTCGCGCGCCAGCGCCAGCAGCAGGGCGACGGTCTGCTCCAGGTGCGAAGCGGATTGCCCGATATGTTCGACGCTGGCGCGCGCGTCGGCACTCAACGCCGTGTCTGCGGAAAGGCGTTCGCTGGCGGCACGGATGACGGTCAACGGCGTGCGCAGTTCATGGCTCGCGTCGCGGGTGAATTCGCGCTCCCGATCGATAAAAGCGCGGACGCGGCCGATCAGATCATCAAGGCGGCGTGCGAGCAGCCCGACCTCGTCATCGGGAAAGCCTGCAGCGAAGTGCGGCGGCAGTCGTTCCGGCGTCGCTTCGCCGACGGCGTCCGCCAATCGCGAGAGCGGTGCCGTCGTCCGTCGCGCCAGCCAGCCGCCGAGGAGCAGCGCGAGCACCACGGCGATGGCGCCGGTCCATGCCAGCAACTGCAGCATTTCCCCACGCACCGGCCGCACCGCGAGCAGGCCGCTGACTTCGGCGACCAGCCAGGCGCGCGTGGCCGGTGCGGGTGGATCCAGCGCAAGCAGGTGGTAGTGGCGCCCGTCCGCGCCGGCGAACTCCCTTCGTGCGGGCTCCTCGCGCAGCACGCGGCCGATCCCGTCGGGCAGATCATCGCGCCGCTCGACCACGCTCATGAAGCCGTTCCGCGGCGGAGACCAGCGTCCGTGCGCGGCGTAGTGATCCTGTTGCGTCGCGGCCTCGCGCTCGAGCAGCGTGTCGAACAGCTGGTCCTCGACCGTGTAGACGAAGAGCAGCGTGTAAAGACCGAACAGCGCGGCCAGCACCAGCGTGAATGCCGCGAACACCAGCATCATGCGGTTGCGCAGCCGCCGGCGCGGCACGATCGATGCGCTCATGCGTCGGCTTCCAGCCGGAAGCCCACGCCATGCACGGTTTTCAGCATCGGCGTGGCAAACGGCTTGTCCAGCGCCTGGCGGAGCAGGTAGAGATGCGTGCGCAGCGGATCCGACTCCGGCGGCGCATCGCCCCACAGGCGCTGGATCAATTCGCTGCGCGTCAGAGTGCGTGGCCACGCCTCGGCCAGGGCGAGCAGGATCTGGTACGCGGTCTGGTGCAGGTCGAGCGGAAGCTCGTGTCGCGTCGCCAGCGCGTGCCGGCGATCGATGCGCAGCGTGCCGATCCGCACGACATGGGTCTCGCCACTGCGGTGTCGCTGCGTGAGCGCCAGGCAGCGCGCGATCAGTTCCGCGCCCGCGAACGGCTTGACCAGATAGTCGTCGGCGCCAGCGCGGAAGCCTTGCAGCTTGTCCTCCAGCGCGTCGCGCGCGGTCAGCATCAGTACCGGGACGTGGCGATCGGCCTGCGCCCGCAGGCGCTCGCACAAGCGCAGGCCATCGAGTGCGGGCAAGCCCACGTCGAGCACCAGCACGTCGGGCGGCGCGTCGAGCGCCATCTGCAATCCGCTGAGGCCATCCGAAGCGAACTCGACGGTCATGCCAGCATCGGTGAAAAGGTGTTGCAACTGCACCCGCAGCAGCGCGTTGTCTTCAATCACCAGGATGCGGGCCGCAGGTGCCGTCATCATTCAACCATCGATGCGTTGCAGGAGCGCCTTAGCTTCGGCCATGTCCGGCTTTCCCGCCAGCACCTGCTGCACCAGCGATTTCGCCTGTTCCCGTTCGCCCAGGCGGAGATGCGCCTCGGCGGCACCGAGCTTCAGCTGCGGCTGCGCCATATAGGGCATCGCCAACTGCATCAGGGTCAGTGCATGCCGCAGGTCGTCGTCGCCACCCGCCGCCTGCGCCTGGTAGTAGCCCAGCATGCCCAGCAGGTCCACGTGGTAGCGCTCGCGATCCTGCGCCAGCGCATCCGCTGCGCCACGTACATCGCCGCTGCGGGCCCGGCCGGCGAGCGCCATCGTCAGTTCGTCGCGCCACGGTGAACGCGCCACGGGCGTGCGGCCGGTCGCGCGCACGATGGCGTCGGCGACGCCGGGCGTGGAGTAAGGGTTCTGCCCGGTGACCAGGCGCCCGTCCACGACGACCTTCGCCATCATCAGTGGTGCTTCCTGCCACCGCGCCCCGCGTCCGCGCAACGCGTCCTCGAGCTGCCACGGGAACTCCTTCGCCCAGCGCTTGCCGAACACCGCTTCCTCTTCATTCGTGAAGCCCGTCATCGCCTTGCCTGCAACCAACATCGTTCCATCGCCGAGCTTCACGTCCACCAGCGCGGCCGGCCCATGGCAGACCGCGCCGATCACGGCGCCCTGCATGTAGGCTTCGGCCAGCAGCGACGCCAGCGCGTTGTCGCGCGGCAGATCGAACATCGCGCCCTTGCCGCCGACGACGTAGATCGCCGCGTAGTCCGCCGCTTTCACGTCGCGCGTCGAACGCGTCGCCCCCAGCGTACGCATGGCCTCTGCATCACCGAGCAACGCCGCGTTGAAGGGTTCCTGCGCGTTGTACTTGTCGGCTTCCACGGCACCGCCCTGCGGACTGGCGACGTCCACCTTCAGTCCATTGGCCCTGAAGATCAGCCAGGCTTGCGACAGTTCGTCGAACTCGTAGCCGGGACGGGTCTTGCCCTGGTCGCGTCCCTCACCGCTGACGACGATCAGCACCTTGTCCGGCACGGCGGCGTGCGCTGGCAGTACCACGACGAAGCAAATCAGTGCGCCCAGCCGGCGCAGGGCGTTGGGAATCAGGGACATGGGACGGATCTCCGAGGGAAGGCCGCCAGTGTCCCGCGCCCGGATCAACCAAGCTTCAAACGCGCGCTACCAACCCGTCTGCGGGCCGAACACGTAACGCTTCAGTGCCTTGCCGAAGCTGCGCGCATCGGTGACGGTCTCGGCATGCAGGCCGGCGTCGCGTGCGCCCTGCACGTTGGTGAACTTGTCGTCGACGAACAGCGTGCTGCCGGCGTCCCAGCCCAGCACGTCGAGCGCACGCGTGAACGTCGCCGTCGCCGGCTTCCGCATCTGCAGTCCGCCGCTGGTCAGCACCCGGCCTTCGATGCGGGCCGCCATCGGCGCGACGATGCGGGGGATCGCGCGCGTCATCATGACGCCGTTGTTGGTCAGTACGCCCAGGGAGAGAGCGGGGTGCAGCGCCGCGATGCGCTCCAGCACGCCGTCGATGGCCGTGCTGCCCGCCATGCGTGAAGCCAGCCAGGCGTCTTCATCCACCACCGCGCCCAAGCCCTCGCCCAGTCGGCCGAGATAGGCGGCGGTGTCGATCGTGCCGCTGTCGTACTCGGTTTCCAGGCCCGAGACGAACAACACCTCGCGCACCCGTTCGGAGGCGCAACCCGCATGCGCGGCGAGGTGCGCGATGCGCACGTCGTGCCGGTAGTGGGCCAGGACGCCGTCGAAATCAAACAGCACCTGGTGGATGCGGGGCTTCATCCCGCGGCGACGACCTTGAAGGCCTCGCGGGCAGCGGCGATCGTCGCGTCAATGACGTCGGGCGTGTGCGCGCTGGACATGAAGCCGGCTTCGAACGCCGACGGCGCCAGGTACACGCCGCGTTCCAGCATCGCGTGGAAGAAACGGTTGAACGCCGCCGTGTCGCAGGCCACTGCCTGCGCATACGTGTCCACTTGCTGGTCGGTGAAGAACAGCCCGAACATCGCGCCGACGCGCGTGGTGGTCAGCGGCACGCCGGCATCGCGTGCGGCGGCTTCCAGGCCATCGCAGAGCGTCGCTGTCGCCGCGGCGAGGCGGTCGTGGAAACCCGGCGCCTGGATGAGCTCCAGCATTGCCAGACCCGCGGCCATCGCCACCGGATTGCCGCTCAGCGTGCCGGCCTGGTAAATCGGGCCGGCCGGTGCGATCTGCTGCATCAGGTCGCGACGGCCACCATAGGCGCCCACCGGCATGCCACCGCCGATGATCTTGCCGAAGGTGGTCAGGTCCGGCGTGATGCCGTAGTGCGCCTGCGCGCCGCCCAGCGCCACGCGGAAGCCGGTCATCACTTCGTCGAAGATCAGCAGCGTGCCATGCTGCGTGCACAGGGCGCGCAGGTGCTGCAGGTAGCCTTCGCGCGGCGGCAGGCAGTTGGCATTGCCGACGACGGGTTCGATGATCAGGCAGGCGATCTCGCTGCCGTACTGTTCGAACAGCTGCGTGGCGCCTTCGACGTCGTTGTAGCTCAGCGTCAGCGTCAGTTCGCTAAGCCCCACCGGCACGCCGGGCGAGGTCGGCACGCCCAGCGTCAGCATGCCGCTGCCGGCCTTCACCAGGAACGAATCGCCGTGGCCGTGGTAGCAGCCTTCGAACTTGACGATGCGGTTGCGCCCGGTCGCGCCGCGCGCCAGGCGGATCGCCGACAGCGTGGCTTCGGTGCCGGAGTTGACCATGCGCACCATCTCGCACGATGGCACCAGGCGCGTGATCGTTTCGGCCATCGTCACTTCCGCCGGACAGGGTGCGCCGTACGACAGGCCAGCCTGGATCGCTGCCTGCACCGCCTCGCGTACCGTCGGATGGTTGTGGCCGACGATCATCGGGCCCCACGAGCCGACGTAGTCGATGTAGCGGTTGCCATCGACGTCGTGCAGGTACGCGCCATCGGCGCGCTGCACGAAGAACGGTTCGCCCCCGACCGACTTGAACGCGCGCACCGGCGAATTGACGCCGCCGGGCAGCAACTGCTGGGCGCGGGCGAAGAGGGCGTGGGACTGGTCGTGATTCATGGGATTCCAGGGAGTAGAGGGGCGTCTTGTGGGAGCGACGTAGGTCGCGATGGAAGAGTCGTGATGCCTCATCGCGACTTACGTCGCTCCCACGGGGAGCATCAGGCTCGGTCAAATCCTGCTCGGTAGGCCTGCGCCGCGGCCACCGGATCGGCGGCCTCGAACACGCCGCCGATCACGGCGACCAGGTCGGCGCCGGCCGCCACCAGCGGGCCCATATTGTCCGGGGTAATGCCGCCTATCGCCACCCGCGGGACACCCAGCGAGGCGGCATCGGCCAGCAATGCCGGTGTGGCGCGGCGCGTGGTGACCTTGCTGGTGGTCGGGAAGAAGGCCCCGAACGCCACGTAATTGGCGCCTGCCGCCACCGCGCGTTCGGCGAGGGCGTGCTCGTCGTAGCAGGAGGCGCCGACAATGGCGTGCGGGCCCAGGCGATGGCGGGCGGCCGCGATGTCACCGTCGTCTTCACCGAGATGGACGCCGGCGGCGCCGACGGCCTCCGCCAGGGCGATGTCATCGTTGATGATCAGCGGCACGCCGGCCTGCAGGCACAGGGCCTGCATGGATTTCGCCTGCGAGAGACGCAGACCGGCGTCGGCCGTCTTCTGGCGATACTGCAGCCAGGTCGCATGCGGAAGCACGGCGCCCACGCGCGCCAGCAGGCGGGCGGTGTCCGCGTCTTCCGGCGTGATCAGGTACAGCCCGCGTGCGTGGCGGACGGACGGTGTCTGGGATGTCATCGGCGAACTTCCGGTGCGCGGGCGGCGATGGGACAATGGCCGCTCCTCCAAGCCGGCATTATCCCGTGACCGACGCCACCGCCACCATCTACCGCACCTGGATGTGCGTGGTCTGCGGCTTCATCTACGACGAGGCTGATGGTCTGCCCGAAGAGGGCATCGCCCCCGGCACGCGCTGGGAAGACATCCCGGACGACTGGACCTGCCCGGACTGCGGCGTGGGCAAGGAGGATTTCGAGATGGTGGAGCGGGACTGAGGAGTCCTTGTGGGAGCGACGTAAGTCGCGATGATGGGGCGATGATGGTTCATCGCGACTTACGTCGCTCCCACGCCGGCAACATCAATGCATCCGCGATGTACGCGCCGCGTTGAGCTCGATCAGCTGTTCGCGCATCGCCGCGGCATCGTTCGCTTCCGGCGACAGGTGCAGGTAGCGGGCCAGGTCGCGCTGCGCGCCGGCCTTGTAGTCCATCTTCAGGTAGGCGAGGCCGCGGTCGCGCAGGGCGTCGGGCTGGTCGGGCGTGAGTTTCAGCACGCGGTCGGCGCTGCGGGCGGCGCGGTCCCATTCCTCCCGCTCGGCATACAGTCCATGCAGGTTACGCAGCGTGCGCACGAGGATGGCGCGCGGCGAGGCGGGATTGAGGATGTGCAGCAGCGCGGCATCGTCCGGAACGTCGCCGCCCAGGTGGGGTTTGGCGCGTTCGCGCAGCTCGTCCACACCGAGCGGCCGCCCGCCATTGAACGGGTCCATCACCAGCAGGCCGTCGTCCACCGGCAGGCGGACCAGGAAATGACCAGGGAAGGACACACCATCCAGCGGCACGCCGAGCCGGCGGGCGACTTCGATCTGCACCATCGCCAGCGACACCGGATTGCCCAGCCGGCGTTCGAACACCTGGTTGAGGTAGCTGTTGCGGGGGTCGTAATACTCGTCGTGGTTGCCGGTGTAGCCCAGCTCGTCGAACAGGTGCCGGTTGATGGCCGCCATCTTCAGCGGCCACGGCTCGATCGTGTCGATCTCGTGGCGCAGGTGTTCGGCATGGCTCTGGACGAGCGTGTCGTAGAGATCGGCGTCCAGGTCGGGGTACTCGTCGCGCGCAATCAGAAGCGCGGTTTCCAGCAGCGGTACGGTGTCGTCCGCCTGGCTGGCCAACGCATTCCATTCCGGCAATGTCAGTCGATCCCCCATGGCCACAGACTGCGGCCAATCGTCGCGACAATCAAGCCTCAGCGGACAGGCGGAATGCCTTTGCCCAACTCCATTTCCGCACCGTCCCTGAGCTTCAGCCGCTCGGCTTCGCCGGCATTCAGTTCCAGCACGTAGCGGGCGGGCTGGTCGCTGGGATAGGAGGGGCAGCTGTCGCCGCCGGAGCAGGGCGGGACGTTGCGTTGCTGGGTGACCAGCTTGCGGGCATCGTCGAAGTACAGGATGTCCAGCGGGATGCGCGTGTTCTTCATCCAGTAGGCCTGCGGTTCTTCGGCGTCGTGGATGAAGAGCATGCCGGTGCCGGCGGCCAGCTCGTCGCGGAACATCAGGCCGCGTGCGCGCTCGGCGTCATCGTCGGCGATCTCCACCGTGAAGCGTTCGCCGCCGACTTCGACCCAGGGGCCGCCGTTGGCACAGGCGCTGAGCAGCAGGGCGGGGGCGAGAACGGACCACGGGGGCAGGCGCATGTCGACATCCGGCGTCATCAGGGAGCCGCCAGTGTAGCGCCGACCGCCGCGGGGACCGCGTCACCCGCACGCCAGCCGCTCGGCCACGCGCTCCGCGACCCGACGGTTGTCGCGGTAGTAGGCGGCGTTGTCGGCGAGCGCCTGCCAGCGGTGCTGGTCCTCCACGTGGTGTCGCAGCTGGCGGACGACCCGGGGCATCAGTCGTCGATGCGTCGTGGCGTCCGCCGGCTGGGAGAGCTGCAGCAGGTCGAGCAGCAACAGGATGCTGTCGTGGTTGCGTTCGGCCTGGCGACGCGCGGCGAGGAACAGGCGATCGAGACCGCCGGGTGTCAGCCGTGCGAGACCGGGGTCGGCCAGGCTGTGGCCCGGTGCGGCCTGCAGAACGTACAGGGCATCGTCGAGCGGTGGTGCTGCGGCTTCGAACATCGTGTGCGGAACGTCGCTGGTCTCGGCGCGCGGTGGGATGTCGTGCGTGTTGCGATCCTTCGGTGTCATCGGAAGCTCCTTGTGTCCGTTGTCGCGCATGCGTGTCGTGACTGTCATCCGACGTGCGCGGTGCGCCGCACTGTATGAACTCAAAAAGTGCGCGTCAATTCACGTGGATAGTGAATATGTGTGACTTCACGCCGCTAACGTGGCCGGCATGGGCAACGAGCGCGAAAAATTCTCGCAACGACTGGCGAACGCCATGCAGCAGGCGGGGTACGAAGCGCGGCCGAAAGTGTTGTTCCATCTCTTCAACAGCCACTACCGAGGTCGTTCCGTCACATTCCAGACGGTGTCACCTTGGCTGAGGGCGGGCGCGATCCCGGCGCAGGACAAGCTCCAGGTGATCGCGGACCTGCTGGGAGTGGAGCCGCATGCGCTTCGCTTCGGCTCACCCTCGCGTTCGCGGGTGGCGGAGACGCGATCGCCATGGCCGTCCGGTGTCGGCAGTCGCGAGCGCCAGGTCATCGATACGTTCCTGAAGTTGTCGCCGAAGAAGCGCGACCTCGTCGGCGATCTGGTCAGGGCGCTATCCGACAACAGCTGAAGACCCCGGCGCGCTCAGTCGCCGGCGACGAAATACTGGAACGCCCACCCGCGCGCGCCTTCGCGGACCAGGGAGATGCGGTAGTCGATCGGGCTACGCAGCAGCCGAGTGGCGATGTAGCCCTCCTGGCCCGATGCCAGGCGAACACGCGTCCACGCGGAATCGCCGGCGCCGTCGACCGCGTCGTCGACGCGCGTCAGCACGGCATGACTGACGCGCGTGACGACGGGTGCCGCGAGATCGGGTTTCGCCCGTACGGCGACATCGCGGCCGAGCACGACCTGCGCTTCGAAGACGTCCGGATCGCCCGGGTAGGGCAGGCAGTACACATACGGCGCGCAGTACACCGCCTCGCCATCCTCCTGCCTGGCCACTCCGGGCAGGGCGAGGACCTCCTCGAGTATCCGCCACAGCTCGCGCGTGGCATCGGCATCGCGCAACCACAAGGCATCGAAGCCCTGGGGCCCGGTATCGCCACCGAAGCTCAGCGTGGTGGCATCGCGGACGCGGGCGCGCAATGCCTGCACGTCGCGCGCCGCGACGATGCGTTGCAGATCGTCGCGCATCGCCTGTACCGAGGGCGGCAAGGCCTGGCTCGGTGGCGCAAGCACGGGATCACGGGCCGTCGCCATGCCGGCCGCGACCATCAGGCCGGCTAACGACAGGGTGCGCGCGACGGACACGGCGGTCCTCTTCCTCAGCCCAGCACGATCGGTGGTTCGCCACCGACGATCACGATGTCCGCGGGGCGGCGGGCGAACAGCCCCACGCTGACCACGCCGGGAATCTGGTTGATCTCGCGCTCCATCGCCACCGGATCGGTGATCGACAGATTGTGGATGTCGAGCACCACGTTGCCGTTGTCGGTGGTCACGCCATCGCGCCATACGGGCTGGCCGCCGGTCATCGCCAGGATTTCGCGCGCGACCAGGCTGCGTGCCATCGGGATGACTTCCACCGGCAGCGGGAAACGGCCGAGGACGGGCACCTGCTTGCTGGGGTCGATGATGCAGACGAACTGCTTGCTGGCTTCGGCGATGATCTTCTCGCGCGTTAGCGCCGCGCCGCCGCCCTTGATCAGCCGCTTGTGCGGATCGCACTCATCGGCACCGTCGACATACAGCGACAGCGTGCCGGTGTGGTTGAGGTCGAGCACATCGATGCCATGCTGCTTCAGGCGTGCCGTGCTCTGCTCCGAGCTGGAGACGGCGCCCTTGATGCGGTCCTTGATGCCGGCCAGCGCATCGATGAAGTAGGCCACGGTGGAGCCGGTGCCGACACCGACGATCATGCCGTCCTCGACGAACTCGATGGCCTTTTCGCCAGCCAGGCGCTTTGCTTCGCTCATGGTGTCTTCTCAACAGGAAAATGATGTCTGCGGGAGCGCACGCGGACCACGCCCGAGGGTATGCGCATTACTCCAGCGCCAGCAGGAACTTCCACTGCGCGGCGGTCACCGGCAGCACGGAGAGTCGGCTGCCGCGCTGGATCAGCGCGAAACCTTCGCCGAGGTCGTCGGCATGCCGCTTGATTTCGTCCAGCGTGATGGTGCGCTTCAACGCACGATCGAACTTCACGTCCACCAACGACCAGCGCGGTTCCTCGCGCGTGCTCTTGGGGTCGTAGTAGTCGGACGTGGGATCGAACTGGGTGTCGTCCGGATACGCCGTCGTCGCGATGGTCGCCGTGCCGACGATGCCCGGTTCCTTGCAGTTGGAGTGGTAGAACAGCACCCCGTCGCCGACTTTCATTGCGCGCATGAAGTTGCGCGCCTGGTAGTTGCGCACGCCGTTCCACGGCTCGATGCCGACCTTCTTCAGGTCGTCGATGGAGAACGTGTCCGGCTCGGACTTCATCAGCCAATAGTGCTTGCGGGAGGTCATGGCGAAGGGTCCGGCAGGGGAGAGGGGAACAGCGTGTCGCGTTCGGTGCAGACGGCGTCCAGCGGCACGTCCCAGGGCTGCGCGCCCAGCGTGTCGATCCGCTGCGCCTCGAAGCCGACGCCGACCAGCCAGGGCGGCGCAGGGCGTTCCAGGCGCGGCGCCAGCGTGCGGTCGTACCAGCCGCCGCCCATGCCCAGGCGATGCCCCGCCTTGTCGAAACCGACCAGCGGCACGACGATCAGCGACATGTCCGTCGCGGGCAAGCCCGAGCGCGGATCGACGTCCGGCTCCGGAATGCCATAACGGTTGGTCACCAGGGCATCGCCCGGTCGCCAGGGCGCGAAACGCAGTGTCGCATCGTCCGACAGCATGGGCAGGCAGTAGACCAGCCCCTTCGGCAGCCGCATCTGCCAGCTGTGCAGCCCGATTTCGCCATCCATCGCCCAGTAACCGGCGACATAGCCGGTCGTCGGGAAGAACGGCAACGCGAACAGGCGCGCGGCGAGCGCATCCGCACCGGCGATGCGCTCGGCAGCGGGCAGGGCGCGACGTCGCGCACGCAGGTCGCGTCGCAGCGCATCGCGCTCGACGGTCATGGCAAGGAAGGGGGCGGTACAGGCATGCGCGAATTTTACGACATGCGCACCAGCGTTGCCGGTGGGACCGCGGGAGCGGCCTCAGTCACGGCCCTGTGCGTCGGATCCCTCGTGCAGTCGGCTTCGTTTCGAAGTCATCCCGCTCAAGGGCGGGTGCAACAGGACCGGCCGGGTCGCGGCTGATGCCGCTGCCGCGGGAAAAATACGTCCTCCGCCATGCACGATGTTCGCGAAACGACCTTGAACCCGGGGTTCAAGTGGGAAGGTTGGGCAACCATCGGGCTTTCCGCTGCGAGGCAGACTTGCACTCCCGGTAACCGTCACCCCCCCGTGGTCGTCATTAAGGGACAAGGCGAATGTTTGCGCTCACTGTCGAGTACAGCAGAGGACGCGAGGCCAGTATAGCGAGCGAAGATTTTTTGCCTAGCCCGTTCGTCGGCGGATTCAGTCCGCAGTCGGCGACGTCGCAGTGCTGTTACGACGTGCCCAGCGCGCTGTCCAGCTTGCGGTGCAGATCCTGCAGCGTGCGCTCGACGTCACGGTTGCGCGCATGCTGCTCGTCGCGCAACTGCTGCAATTCGTGTGCCAGATTGAGCGCCGCCAGCACGGCGATGCGGTCTACCGCCGCCATGCGATTGCTGCCGCGTACTTCGCGCATGCGGCTGTCGAGCAGCTTGGCGGCTGCCATCAGGCTGGAACGTTCGTCCGGGGCCACGCCCACGGTGTATTCGCGATCCAGCAGATGCACGCTGACCGGTTCGTTGGCGCTCACGTGTGCTGCTCCAGGGACTTGAGGCGGCTGATCATCGCTTCGACGCGCGACCGCGCCTGCTCGTTCTTGGCCAGCAACTGCGAGCGCTCGCCGACCAGTTGCTCCTGTTGCTGGCGCAGGCTGCGGTTTTCGTCCGCCAGGCGCTGGCACCGGTCGGCCACGTCCTGGATGCGCGTACTGAGCGCGCGGAGCTGGTCGAGGAGGTCGGCGGTGTCCATGCCGGTCACGATAGGCGTGCGCTTGCCGGGCGGTCAAGCGGCCGAACGCCGGATGTCCGCAGGAGCGGGCCATGCCTCCGTTGCTCTTGCGTGGTCCGATCGAAAAGCATCGCGGGCATGGCCCACTCCCGCAGGGTTTCCCGCCAGGGTCGCCGGGGTCAGGAGGCCACGCGCATGCCCGACCCGGGGTAGTAGTCCCGGATGAAGCGCAGGCACTGGTCCGCGACCAGCGCCTGCGAGACCCAGTGGCCCTGCACTTCGTCGCAGCCGTGGTTGCGCAGGAACTCGTACTGGTCCCACGTCTCCACGCCCTCGGCGACGACTTTCAGCGCCAGCGACTGTCCCATCGTGATGATGGTGCTGGTGATGGCCTCGTCATCGGTGTCGTGGGTGAGGTCGCTGATGAATTCGCGGTCGATCTTCAGCGTGGTCAACGGCAGGCGCTTCAGGTACGCCAGCGATGAATAGCCGGTGCCGAAGTCGTCGATCGCCAGCGATATGCCGAGGCGCCGGCAGGCGCGCAGCGTGTCGGCGTTCTGCTCCGGGCTGGCCATCACCACGCTCTCGGTCAGTTCCAGCTCCAAGCGGTTGGCGGGGACGCCGGTTTCCTGCAGCGTGCGCGCGACCACCGTCTGCAGGTCGCCGCGCTGCAACTGGGTGGCGGACACATTCACCGCCACACTGAGTTCTTCCAGGCCGGCGTCGTGCCAGTCGCGCAGGGTCAGGCAGGCGTGGCGCAGTGCCCAGGCGCCGAGTTCGAGGATCATCCCCGACTCTTCCGCCAGCGGGATGAACTGGCCCGGCGACACGGTGCCGAATTCCTTGCTCTCCCACCGCAGCAGGGCCTCGACGCCGGTGATCCGCTGCCGCGAGATCGACAGGCGCGGCTGGAACACCAGCGACAGTTCGTTGCGGTCGATCGCGCGGCGCAGGGCGCTGGCGAGGATGGCGCGATGGCGGTTCTTCTCGTCCATCGATTCCGAGTACACCTGGTAGGTGTGCCGCCCCATCGCCTTGGCCTGGTACATGGCGGTGTCGGCGTGCTTCAGCAGCTCCGTCGGCACCTGGGCGTGCTCCGGGTACAGGCTGATGCCGATCGAGGGCGATACCGCCAGTTCCAGCCGTTCGCCGAAGTTCAGCGGCGTACGGAAGGCATGGATGATGCGCTGGGCCACCTCTTCGGCATCGGGCATGCCGTTGATGTCCTCCAGTACCACGGTGAATTCGTCGCCACTCAGGCGCGCGACCGTGTGCTGCGTCCCGACTGTCTGCTGCACGCGCGCGGCCGCCGAGCGCAGGATGCGGTCGCCGGTGGCGTGGCCGAGCGAATCGTTGATGTCCTTGAAGCGGTCCAGGTCGATGAACAGCACGGCGACGTGGCCGTGTTCGCGGCGCGCCCGCACGATGGCGCGCGACAGCCGCTCGGACAGCAGCGAGCGGTTGGGCAGGCTGGTCAGGGTGTCGTAGTTGGCCAGGTAGCGCAGTTCCTGCTCGGCGCGCTTCTGCTCGGTGATGTCGGTCAATACCTGCACGTACAACGGACGCTCGCCGGTGGCGTCCGGCACCACGTTGGTCTCGATGCGGCAGAGGATTTCCTCGCCATCCTTGCGGACCTTCCAGATCTCACCGGACCAGCGCCCGGTCAGGCGCAATTCGCGGTTCATCCGTTCGAAGAAGGCATCCTCGTGCTGGTCGCTGTCCAGCATCGTCATCGGCTGGCCGATGATTTCCTCTTCCGCATAGCCGGTGATGCGGGTGAAGGCGGGATTGATGGTGATGAACTGGTGCGCCCAGTCCAGCACGGCCACCGCTTCGTTCATGCTGCGCATCACCTCGCCGGCGATGCGGTGCTCGTACTCGGCATTGCGGCTGGCGGTGATGTCGCGGGCGGTGCCGGCGATCCGGATGGGTTGTCCCTCACCGTCGCGCTCGACGACGCGGCCACGGGCGCGCACCCATACCCAAGTGCCGTTGCCCAGCATGTCCATCCGGTGTTCCGACATGAAGAGCGGGGTCTTGCCCTGCAGGTGCAGGCGCAGGCGCTCCTGCACCAGCGGCATGTCTTCCTCGTGGATGGTCGGGACTTCGCCCTGCCGCGTCAGCACGGTGATGTCGGCGGTCTGCACGGCGGTTTCGTCCGCCCGCATCCGGTAGAGCCGGCGCTGCACCAGGTCGTAATCCCAGAACTGCTCGCCCGAGGCCCACAGCGCCAGCTTCAGTCGCTCATCGCGGTTGCGCAGGGACTCGCTGCGCAGCGGCTCCTGCGGAACCTGCCGGCTCGCCAGCCATGCCTGCCACCAGCGCCGCGTCCCGATCAGCACGACGCCCAGCAACACCAGACCCGCCAGGCCCATGGCCAGCCGGGACGACAGGGGGGAAGCCGTTGCCAGGACTGCAGCGACAGGGGAGGCGTGCATGGAGGGGCGAGGGGCCAATGCGTAGGCAATATGTGAGTGTAGGCATGCGTACACACGCACAACAAGGAGGTAAGCGGCTTTTGATTGCTACACTTGCAAGGTTGTCCGAAACCCCTGACGGATTGCGTTCTTCTATGCCCGACCTTCCCGATATCGCCGACGTGGCGGCCGCTTCCCGCCAGTCCGGCCTGGCCATGGACGCGTCGGAACTGCACGGTGCGCTGTGCGGCTGGCTCGCCGGCGGCGGCACGGCCGACGACACCTGGCTGGCCCGCGCGCTGGCCGACGACCAGTTGCCGGCGCCTGCGACCGGCAGCGCGCTTGACCAGTTGCGCGAGTGCGCCGTCGCCCAGCTGGAAGACCGCAGCTTCGCCTTCGACCTGTTGCTGCCCCCCGCCGACCGTCCGCTCGACGAGCGCGCGGAAGCGCTGTTTGCCTGGTGCCAGGGATTCCTGGGCGCCTTCGGACTGGCCGCGGGCGCCGCGCCGCCGCTGTCCGAAGAGGGGCAGGAGGCGTTGCAGGACCTCGCGCGACTGGCCCAGGCATCGCCCGAGAGCAGCGACGACGAGGAAGACGAGGATGCGCTGGCGGAACTGGAGGAGTTCGTCCGGGTGGCCGTCCTGCTGCTGCATGGCGACTGCGTGCTCGGGCCCCGGCATCGCCGGAGCCTGAACTGATGAAGGCCGTCGCCGGCATCGGCGCGGCGGAGTTCGCCCGCCGGCGCAAGCAGATGATGCGGCTGGCCGGCAACGACGCGATCCTGGTGCTGCCCGCCGCCGCCGAGCGCGTGCGCAGCCACGATACGCATTATCCGTTCCGGCAGGACTCTGACTTCTGGTATCTCAGCGGCTTTCCGGAGCCGGAGGCGGTGCTGGTACTGGTACCCGGTCGCAAGCACGGCGAAACCATCCTGTTCTGCCGCGAGCGCGATCCCGAGCGCGAAGGCTGGGACGGCCCGCGCGCCGGCCAGGACGGCGCGGTCAACGACTACGGCATGGACGATGCCTATCCGATCGACGATCTCGACGAGATCCTGCCGGGCTTGCTGGAAGGGCGTTCCCGCGTCTACTACCACTTCGGGCGCGACGCCGACTTCGATCTCAAGCTGATCGGCTGGGTGCGCCACGTGCGCGCTCACGTGAAGCAGGGCGCGCAGCCGCCGCACGAGTTCCTTGAACTCGGTCACCTGCTGCACGACCTGCGGCTGTTCAAGTCGAAGGACGAAGTGAAGCTGATGCAGCGCGCCGCCGACATCAGCGTCCAGGCCCACCTCGCTGCGATGCGCGCGGCGCGCCCCGGCATCCGCGAGTACGAGCTGCAGGCCGACGTGGAGCGCGTGTTCCGTGCCAATGATGCATGGCCCGCCTACAACAGCATCGTCGGCGCCGGCCGCAACGCCTGCGTGCTGCACTACCGAGCGAATACCGCGCAGGCGCGCGACGGCGACCTGGTGCTGATCGATGCGGGTGCCGAATACCGCGGCTACGCCGCCGACATCACCCGCACGTTCCCGGTCAACGGCCGCTTCACCCCCGCGCAGCGCGCGCTGCACGACCTTGTCGGCGAGGCCCAGCGTGCCGCGTTGGACTGCGCCCGCGTCGGCGTGCCGTACGAGGCCGGGCACGTGGCCGCGGTCGAGACGCTGACCGAAGGCCTGCTGAAGCTCGGCCTGTTGAAAGGCAAGCTCGAGAAGAACCTCGCCGAAGGCACGTACCGCCGCTTCTACCGCCACAAGACCGGCCACTGGCTGGGCCTGGACGTGCACGACGTGGGCGACTACCGCATCGACGGCGAATCGCGCCTGCTGGAAGCCGGCATGGCGTTCACCATCGAGCCGGGCCTGTACGTGGGCCACGATGACGAGACGGTCGACCCCAAGTGGCGCGGCATCGGCATCCGCACGGAGGACGACGTGCTGGTCACCGACGGCGAGCCGCGCGTGCTCACCGATGCGCTGGCGCGCAGCGCGGACGAGATCGAAGCGGTGATGGCGGCGGGCTGACCACGCCTCAGGGGCTATCCACCCGCACGTCGCGGATCCACAGCTGCCGCCATCGTGCGGCTTTCTCCTCGGGCGCCAACCGTTGCGGTGAGGCGGGCACGGGCGGCGCGAAGCCGTCGCGTGCATCCAGGCATCCGGCGTTGACCGCGGCGTGGCGCTGGTCGCCCTCTTCGAACACGACCGCCACCAGCACGCCGCAGTCGCCGCACAGCAGGAACTGCGCGGCCTCCGATCCCTGCCGATAACGGCGCAGGCGGTCCGGCCGTTGCACGCGGACGACCAGCTGCGCGTCGGTATCGGAAAGCCATGCGGCGCGGTGCGCGCGGCAGAAGCTGCAGTCGCACGCGCGGGGCGCCGTCGCGGCCGGCACCATACGCGTGGAGAAGGCAAGCGTCAGCGCGCCGCAGTGGCAGCCGCCATCCAGCACCGAGGGAAGCGCATGCATCGGCAGACCTCAGCCTTCGCCGGAACGCCACGCCGACGGTGTTTCGTTGGCCACGACATCAACACGTGCGCGCGCCGCCTCCAGTGGCCGGATTTCCAGCGTCAGCCCGAAGGCCAGGCAGGGGTTCTCGGACGCGATCCGCGCGGCGTGGTCCAGCGACTCGGCGACGATGAACCAGTAGCCGCCGACCAGCTCCTTGGCTTCGGCGAACGGTCCGTCGGTGATGCCGGTGCGAGATACCTGTCTGCCTCGGTTCTCAAGGCGGCTGCCGGGCTTGAGCACGCCGTCGGCCACGCCTTTTTCGTACCAGGTGTAGAAGCGATCGATGGCGTCCTGCACGTCTTCTTTCGATGCGCTTTCGTCCCATTGGCCGCGGGAGATGAGGAGGTAGTCGGAGGTCGTCATGAGGGGTCCAGGAGGAAGGGCGGATTACGCGTGCGCCAGCGCTGCCTGCAGCAGCAGGCCCCACAGGCCCAGCACGGCCATAAAATTCGCGGTGAAGACGAGCCCCCGCAGGCGCACGTTCGTGGTCGCGACCTGCACGACGCTATGCAGGACACGACCGGCGACGAACAGCCACGCGAGGGCGATGGCAGCGTGGCTCGCGCCCAGCAACATCAGCACGACGCAGGCGACATGGAAGAACAGCGGCCACTCGAACTGGTTGGACAGGTTGGCGCTGATCCGCGGCTCGACCTTCGCCCACGGATTGCTGCCATCCGCGCGGCGGCCGATGCCCCAGATCGCCGGCGCCCGCGCGATCGTCAGCAGCACGTAGAGGCACGCGGCGAGCGCGACATGCGCCGTCATCGGTAGCAGCAGGGCGGTATCGAGGGGCGTGAGCGCGGTCATGGCAGCGACGGATTCGCCAGGTAGGCCGCACCCAAGGCGGCGACCAGGCCGAGGAGGACGAAAAGACCGTAACGCAGGCGGAACGGGATATCCGGCTTGCCATAACGCCGTTCGGCCTGCCACCGATCCAGTCGCCAGCCTTGGTGGCATTCCGGACAGGCCAGCTGGTAGCGCCGACCGTAGACGAAGCCGAACAGCAGGTCGAACTCACCATACTTGTAGGCCAGCTGCGGCTGGAAGTCGCGCTCCTGATCGCAACGCGGGCAATGCTGCGGCTCCGGTTCGCCCACCGGCACCACGCGTTCGCCTTGGCCGATCATGAACATCATGCGTGCCGTCCGCTTGCATGCATGCGAATTCTCCGTAGGCGTCAGAGTGGATGAAAGGCGTGGCGCCCGCTCGACGGATTATGTATCGAGGGTGATCGCGCCAGTAAGATCGGCTTGGCGAGGTCGGTAGCCACGGTCGATCAGTGCGCAGGCTAGCGCTGCTAAGCGCTCCTCTTGGCGAGCGCCCTGTCCGGTGAAGTTCGCCAATGCACCTTCGCTTAAAGACTCGGCGATATCCGGGCCTGAGAGGCCCGAGACAAGTTGCGAGGCCTCGTTGATTTCCTGTAGCTCAGGGAGCGAGGGCATATTGGCGAAGGCAGCGGGATTAGTGAAAACGAACTCGTGAGCGCGGTTCGCCGAAAGCGATGCATCAATGGCAGTCGTGCCGGCGCGGTCGTGAGCGACTCCCGTCTCGAGGTGCAGAGCGCCCCTGAGGAGATTGGCTGTCACGCAGGTATCTCTGGTGATCCCGCGTGTAGGGTCCACCAGTCTTATCTTGACGTAGTGAGGCGAAGTGGACATCGTGCGCATCGCCTCCATAAAGGCGTCGTGTGCCTGCACGCCTATGTCCTGACGCGCGCAGGACGCGAACAAAAAGGCGTATAACCCGAATTTCACGCGCTGTCCGACCATGAATAACCCCGTTGCGCACGTCTAGCGACCGTAGCCCGGGTAAGCGTAACGCACCCGGGATGCGTTACGCGGCACGTCCCCGCTTGCGGCCTTCGATCCGTTCCGGACTACGACGCTGTCGCACAGCGCGCCAAGCGTCCGCTGCTACGCATCCGCGTCGCGCTGGAGCGCGGGTGAGGCGGGGCCGTCCGCGACAGCGGACGTGATCGCGGGCCAATGCCTGCGCAGCCTGAGAGGAATGACAACAGCGGCGACCAAGGCTGCGGTACAGGAAACGATAGGCGTACCGTGTTCGGCGGCCACGAAGATTCCATTGGCGAGCGCCAGGTAGCCGCGTGCGTGCAGGTCGGAGGCGATGAATGTCTTGAGGACTTCCAGCGGCAGCAGCAACGCGGCCGCGAACACCATCACGCCATAGCTCAGCAGCAGGCATGCGAAAGCGAACGACCGTCTGCAGGACCGTGGCATGCCGGACCGCCAAGCAATCGCCCATGCGATCCACGCCGGCAGCAGTACGGTGGCCACCAGGCCCGCGGCCGTCAGCAGGACTATCGTTGCCATCACGATCAGGTCGCTATCCATGGAGATACCTGATGACGTCGAGCGGTGGGTGGACGGGATCGCGTTGCGAATCGCCGCGTCAGCCCGCTTCCGCGAACGCCGGCCTCGTCAGGTTGTCCGCATCGCCTTCGGTGCACAGCACTTCGTCCTCGATGCGGATGCCGCCGTACGGGCGGAATGCGTCGACGCGCGTCCAGTCGACGCTGGCGGCGTGGTCGTTCTTCTTGACCTCGTCCAGCAGCAGGTCGATGAAGTACAGGCCGGGTTCGATGGTCACCACCATGCCCGGTTCCAGCACGCGGGTCATGCGCAGGTAGGGATGGCCGGCGGGTCGTTCGATGCGGCCGCCACGATCGCTCGCGGCGAAGCCGGCCACGTCGTGCACCTGCAGGCCAATCGGATGGCCCAGCCCGTGCGGGAAGAACGCCGCGCTCACGCCGGTAGCGACCGCGGCTTCGGGCGAGACCGTGATCACGCCGAAGTCCTTCAGGATGCCCATCAGCGTGTGGTGCGCATCCACGTGCAACTGCCGGTAATCCACGTCCGCCCGCACCCCGGCGCACATGCGCTGCTGCGCGGCATCCACCGCGTCGATCAGCGCCTGGAAGTCGCCACCGGTGTCGAAGGCGTAAGTGCGGGTGATGTCGCTGGCGTAGCCATGGAAACTGGCGCCGGCGTCGATCAGGAAGCTGCGCAGCGGATCGGGCGCCACGCGCTGCAGTTCCATGTAGTGCAGGATCGCCGCGTGTTCGTTGAGGCCGATGATGTTGCCGTAGGGCAGGTCATTGGCGTCCTGGCCCACCGCCGTGCAGTAGGCCATGTGGATGCCGAACTCGCTCTCCCCCGCGCGGAAGGCAGCTTCGGCGGCGCGGTGTCCGCGCACGGCCAGGCGCTGCGCCTGCCGCATCAGCGCGATCTCGTACGGCGTCTTGTACGAGCGCTGGTATTCCAGGTACTGGATCACCGGCTCGGGATTGTTCGGCGCGTAGTCGCCGAGCGTGCTCTGCGGCTCGCCGAGGATCGCACTGCGGGCCGCAGGCGGCAGCAGCGCCGCCGCTTCGTCCGGCTTGCGGATGATGTGGACATCGACGTGGTCCACCCACCAGCCACTCGGTGCACCTGGCACGACATGCCAGTAGTCGAACGGCTGGTAGAAGATCACCTGCGGCCGCTTGCCGGGCGTGTACACCAGCCAGCTGTAGGGCAGCCGCGTGAGCGGGAGCCAGGCCTTGAACTGCGGGTTCACCGCGTACGGATAGTCGCGGTCGTCGAAGACCTGCCAATGCTGGGTCCCACTGGGCACGACCAGGTGGTCGAAGCCGCCGCGCGCCAACGCTTCGTCCGCCCGCCGCTTCATCGTGGCCAGATGATCGGCGTACAGCGGGACGAGGTCGGTATCGAAGGAAGCGGGGGCATTCATGGCGTCGGCTCTTACTGAAGAGCCGCCATTCTGCCGCAATCGACCGGACCCCGGCCGCAGCGGTGCGATCAATCGGCTTCGGGGCCGGCGTTGACCCACTGGCGCAGCCGTTCCAGCGGCTCGCGGTCGATGGTGAGGAAGCGCAGGCCGGCGAAGGCCTGCCCGGGCGTGTTCGCGGCGGCGGACCAGATCAGGTGCGCGCCCACATCGATCGGCTGATCCTGGCCGCGCGCGTCCTGCAAGTGGAAACGCAGCTGGTACAGCGCATCGTCGACCATCGGTTCGGTGGCGACCAGCAGCATGCCCGATTCAGAGAGGTTGCCGAGCCGGCCGATCACCTGTTCCGTCATCAGGTCGAAGACCGGCACCGGCTTCGGGACGTTGCGCCGGCGGGCGCGGCGGAACTCGCGCATCATGCGATGTCTCCTGCGGGTTCGCCGCCACGCCCCGTCAGGCTGCGCAGCGCGCTGAGGGTGGCGTTCCAGGCACGGTCGATCAGGCGGCCGCGATCTTCGGTGACCACCTGCGCCTGGCCCTTGGCCATCAGGTGCGCCAGCGTATCCAGCGAATGCTCGCCCACGCGCTGGCCGCGCTGGTTGACGAACAGGGCGTTGCCGGTCACCGGACTGAACCACGACAGGCGCTGGCGCTGCACGTCGCCCTGCTGGTTGCGGGTGAATTCGAACCAGGTGCCGAACGGGAGCGTGCGCAGGTAGTCGTAGCACTCCTGCTCCTGCGGCGTACGCGGCTGCACCGGCTTCTTCTTGACCTCGCCCTGTCCGCCCAGCCGCGCGCGCGCCTTCAGTCGCGCGGTCAGCTCGGTGCGCGACGTGGTCTCGTCTTCCTCCGCACTGGAGAGCCGGCGCGAGATCGCGGCGGCCTCGTCCTCGTGGTAGCCCACCTGCACCAGCGACTTCTCGATCTTCGTCGCCAGCGCCGGATCGGCGGGCTGCGCCGAGGTCGTGGCGGCCACGATCTCCAGCGTGGTCTGCAGCTGGTCGGCCCACTCGGTGGACGATTCGCCATTGCGCAGCTGGGTGAGCGTCAGCACGTCCGCCCACGCCTGGCTGAGCAGCGCCTGCACGAACTTCTGCGGTTTCGCATCGGCCATCGCCGACTCGATGGTGTCGGCGGCGCGCTGCTTGGCCACCTCCAGCCGGTCCTTGCCGCGTGCGGCTTCGATCTGCCGACGCTCGGCCAGCTCCGCCTTGCGCGCGGCCGCCTGCAGGTGCTGCTGCACGTCGCGGTTGGCGTCTTCGAAGACAGCCTCATCGCCCTCGTAGGTCTCGACGACGGTCTCCACCGCCTTGTGCAAGCGTTGCACCAGGTGGGGATCGACATCGTCGTCACCGAGCCAGGTGGCGCCGGACTCGGCGACCGTGTTGAGGAGGTCGCGCGCCGGGTGCTGCGGCCGCAGGAAGAAATTGCGGTCGCGCAGGGCCGCCTGCACCACGGGTACCTGCAGGCGCACCAGCATGTCGGCGGCCGGCGCGTCGTGCTGCACTTCGCGCTCGATCTCGTTGTAGAGCAGGTCGAGCAGCTCGAACGTGTCGGAATCGGCGCTGGCCAGCGTGGCGCCGGGGCCGTGCTTGGCGCGGACTTCGGCGAGCATGGTCTGCTGGAGGTCCGCCACGGTGCGGCGCGGCTGGTCCGGTGTCCGTGCGGGCAGCGGTGCGCTCTGCAGCATCCGCAGCGTGTCGAGGACGTCCGGCGTCGGCAGCAGGCGGCGTGGCGCCGCATCGCGCGTCGCGCTGCCCCCGGTGGTCGAGGGCATTGCGGCAGCACCGCCCGTGCCTCCCTGTGCCTGGGGCAGACCGCCGCCGTCGCCGATGGATGCAGGGTGCGCGCCGGCACCCCCGTCGGGGGTCATCGCTGCGCCGTCGCCCGCCTGTCCCCCGAGCGACGCGATGTCAGCGGCCTGCGCCAGTGCATCGGCCTGGAGTCCGCCGCGGCGGATGGCCAGCAGCTTCTGCAGGACGTCGAATGAGCCCGCCGTCTCCTTCGGCGCGTCCGCAGCGGTCGCGGCATCGGCTGCGGCAGGCGCAGACGTGGCCGCCGGCGGGAAGGCGTCTCCACTCCCCTTGCCACCGGTCAGCGCACCCGCCACCGCGTGCAGTTGCTCCGGCGTCAGCGTGGCCCAATGCGATCCGGCCGGCTGGCCCTGCCAGCCGGTCATGGGCCGGGCGCCGCCGCCAGCTTCGTCGCGGGGCGGCCGCACGATCTCGAGATTGCGTGCGCGCCGCGGCATGTAGACCAGGCCGGGCAGGATGCCCTCGCGCGCCAGGAACTGGTTCACCGTGTTCGCCCACTCGGTGTAGTTCAGCATCACCTTGTGGTCGAAGCTGCGGTACAGCACGAGCTGCGCATCGATGGACAACTCGAGGCAGGCGGCGGCTTCCTTCAGCAGCTGGCACAGGCGGTAAGGGCCCAGCGGCAGCGTCTCGGCCTCGTAGGCCGGTTGGCCGGCGATGACGCCCATCCGCTGGCCCAGCATCAGGATCTGCGCGTTGCCGCGCTGCTCATGCCGGCGCGCGACTTCGCGCAGCACGATTTCCTGGTCCATCACCGCGTCTTCGACCAGGGTCATGGTCTGGAAATCCAGGCGGGCGGGGGGCTGTTCGCCGCCACTGCGCGTGCTGCGGATCGCGGCCAGCTCGGACTCCAGTGCGAACATATACTGCGGCACCAGGTCCACGCGGTTCTTCTGCAGCGACCGCAGGTCGACGAAGATCTGCGTCTGCATGTGGTTGCTGCGGGCCTGCTCGGCCTGCTTGAAGAGCTGCTGCTCGAACTCCACCAGCATGCCGTTCAGCGCGGACACGAAATCCGGCGCGATGTGGTCGAACAGGTTCTGCAGCAGTCGCCGCACGCGCGGCGGCAGCGCCGACGATGCAATCGTGGTCGGCGCGGCAGCGGACGTCGGCGGTCGTGTCGCGGTCATCGGTGCAGTGGGCTCCCCCGTGGCGGCATCATTATCACACCCTGTGTCGCCTGCGCACCCATCCATCGCCATCTCACGGCAGCCGGGTGCCTAGCTGTCCAGGAACAGTTCGACCACATCGTTGGTGAACCGGCGTCCCAGCGCCGTGGGGCTCACATGGGTCTGCGAGACGTCCAGCCAGCCCCGTTGCAAGGCGTGTTCCAGCGGACCGGCGATGTTCGATACCGGCAGGCCGGTGGTGGCGGTGAAGTCCGCCAGTGCGAAGCCATCCTGCAGCCTCAACGCGTTCAGCATGAACTCGAACGGTCGGCGATCCGGCGTGATGTCGTCGTCACCGCCGATCGCCGCCGGCGTGCCCGCGGCGGCGAGATAGGCGGCAGGATGCTTGATCTTCCAGCGGCGCAGGATCCGCTGCGTCGCCCCCGCGGTGATCTTGCCGTGCGCGCCGGCGCCGATCCCGATGTAATCGCCGTAACGCCAATAATTGAGGTTGTGCGCACAGCGGCGTTGCGGACGGGCGTATGCACTGACCTCGTAGTGCGCGTACCCCGCGTCGGCCAACAGCGCCTGGCAATGCTCCTGCATGTCCCATGCGTGATCGTCGTCGGGGATGCCCTGTGGTGGCCGCGCGAAGAACACGGTGTTCGGTTCCAGCGTCAGCTGGTAATGCGAGATGTGTGCGGGCTGCAAGGCGAACGCGCGCTGCAGGTCGTGCTCGGCCATGGCCAGGGTCTGGCCGGGCAGGGCGTACATCAGGTCGAGGTTGAGGTTGTCGAAGCCGGCATCCTGCGCCAGCCTGACCGCGTGCTCGGCCTCGCGGCTGTCGTGGATGCGGCCGAGTTTTTCCAGGCTCGCGTCATCGAAGCTCTGGATGCCAAAGCTGATCCGGTTGACGCCCGCCGCCCGGTAGCGGTCGAAACGCCCGTGCTCGGCCGTGCCCGGGTTGGTCTCCAGCGTGATCTCCAGCCCCGGCGCGAAACGCAGCCGGCTGCTCGCACCCTGCAGGAAGCGGTCGATCGCATCCGGCGGGAACAGGCTCGGCGTCCCGCCGCCGAAGAACACGCTGTGCACGGTACGGCCCCATACGAGCGGCAGGTCGTGGTCCAGGTCGCGCAGCAGCGCATCCACGTAGTCGTCGAACGGCAGTGCGCCGTTGCCCTGGTGCGAATTGAAGTCGCAGTACGGACATTTGCGCACGCACCACGGCAGGTGCACGTAGAGCGAGAGGGGCGGGGGAATCAGCATGTCGGGTAAGCCAGTCTTGTCGTCCGTTCAAGCATCGGCAGGAGCGCCCGGTGGGCGCGATGCTTCGTCTCGCGGGGTCTGCGGAAAAGCATCGCGGGCATGGCCCGCGCCTACCAGGTCTCGAGCAGGCGCTGCTTCAGGCCGGCCAGCGCCTTGCCGCGATGGCTGATGCGGTTCTTGTCTTCGAGCGGCATTTCCGCGGCGGATTGTCCGCGCTGCGGATCGAAGAACACCGGATCGTAGCCGTGGCCCCCGTTGCCGCGACGCTCGCGCAGGATCTCGCCGCGCCACTCGCCCTCGACGATCAGGGGCTGCGGATCGTCCGCGTGGCGAAGCAGCACCAGCACGCAGTAGAAGTGCGCGCCGCGACGTTCGCCGTCGACGTCGTCCAGCGCTTCCAGCAGCTTGTCGATGTTGCGCTCGGCGTTGCCGTGTTCGCCGGCGTAGCGCGCCGAATACAGGCCCGGTGCGCCGTCCAACGCATCCACGCAGATGCCGGAATCGTCGGCCAGTGCGGGCAGGCCGGTCTGCAGGCTGGCGTGGCGTGCCTTGATCAGCGCGTTCTCCACGAACGTGGTGCCGGTTTCCTCGGCGTCATCCACGCCCAGGTCGGACTGCGCGACCAGTTCGATGCCGGTATCGGCCAGCAGGCCATGGAGTTCTTCCAGCTTGCCGTGGTTGGAGGAGGCGAGGACGAGTTTCATGGCGGATCAGCCCTTGGGTTGCAGCAGGTCCCAGCGATTGCCGTAGGCATCGCGGAACACGACGACGGTGGCGTAGCCTTCCTCGCGCGGCGTCTCCAGGAATTCGACCCCGGCGGCGACCATGCGCGCATGGTCGCGCCAGAAGTCGTCCGTCTGAAGGAAAAAAGCCACGCGGCCGCCGGTCTGGTCGCCGATGCGCGCGCGCTGTTCGGCGGTGCTGGCCACGGCGAGCAGCAGGCCGGTGCCGCCATCGCCGGCCGGTGCCACGCGCACCCAGCGCTTGCCGCCGCCGAGGTCGGTGTCCTCGCGCACCTCGAAGCCCAGCGCATCGCGGTAGTGAGCGATGGCGTGGTCGTAGTCGTCGACGACCAGGGTGACCAGGCTGAGGGTCTGGGACATGCGGGGAATCCGTCGAAAGGGACCGACCAGGGTAGGGGTCAGCCCGCCAGCGCCGCACGCTGGGCGGCGAACAGCTCGCCGATGCCCTTCTCGCCCAGCGCCAACAGCGCATCCAGTTCATCGCGGCGGAACGCATGGCCTTCGGCGGTGCCCTGCAGTTCGATGAAACCGCCGCCGTCGTTCATCACCAGGTTCATGTCGGTGTCGCAGTCGCTGTCTTCGGGGTAGTCCAGGTCCAGTACCGGCACGCCGCGGTAGATCCCGACCGACACGGCGGCCACCGCGCCGTGCACCACGTCGCGCTTGATCTCGTTGCGCGATTTCAGCCAGTTCACCGCATCCACAAGCGCGACGTAGGCACCCGTGATCGCCGCGGTGCGCGTGCCGCCGTCGGCCTGCAGCACGTCGCAATCCAGGGTGATGGTGCGCTCGCCCAGCGCGCCGCGGTCGACGCAGGCTCGCAGCGTGCGTCCGATCAGCCGCTGGATCTCCAGCGTGCGACCGCCCTGCTTGCCGCGCGAGGCCTCACGATCGCTGCGGGTATGCGTGGAACGCGGCAGCATGCCGTACTCCGCCGTCACCCAGCCCTCGCCCTTGCCGCGCAGGAAGCCCGGCACCTTGTTTTCCACCGTCGCGGTGCACAGCACGCGGGTGTGGCCGAAGCTCACCAGCACCGAGCCCTCCGCATGGCGGGTGTAGTTGCGCAGGATGCCGACGTCGCGCATCTGGTCGGGCAGGCGGCCGCTGGGGCGGGAGAAGGACATGGGGACATCCGCGATGAGGGGGGTGAAGTTTAGCAGTCGCGTTCCGCCCGCCCCGGCGGCCGCCGTGCGGGCTGCTAAGATGCGCCGCTCACTGGTCCGATGGGCAACCGCATGATCCGCAGCATGACGGCGTTCGCCACCGCCGAACGCGCCACCGACGGCGGCACGCTGGCGGCTGAACTGCGCGCGGTTAACCACCGTTTCCTGGAACTGGGCGTGCGTCTGCCGGACGAACTGCGCGCGCTGGAACCCGCGCTGCGCGAGCGCGTGGCGTCGCGCGTGTCGCGCGGCAAGCTCGACCTGACCCTGCGCCTGCGTGCGCCTGAAGGCGGTGGCGCGCTGCAGCTCAATCCGCGCGTCGTCGCGCAGTTGGCGGACCTGGCCTCGGACCTGTCCGACCGGATGCCCAACCTGCGCACCCAGCTCACCGACCTGTTGCAGTTCCCGGGCGTGCTGCAGACCAGGGGTGTGGACATGGAGGCGCTGCAGGCCGAGGCGCTGTCGCTGCTGGATGCGGTACTCGACCAGTTCGTCGCCGCGCGCGAGCGCGAGGGCGGCAAGCTGGTGGCCGCGATCCTGGAGCGCGTGGACGGCATCGCCTCGCTGGCCGCGGAAGTGCGCACGCTGATCCCGCAGATCCGCGCCGGCCAGCGGCAGAAGCTGGAAGCCCGGCTGGCCGACGTGGCGCAGAACATGGAGCAGGGACGGCTGGAACAGGAACTGGTGCTGTGGCTGCAGAAGCTCGACGTGGACGAGGAGCTCGACCGCCTCGACAGCCACGTCAAGGAAATCCGCCGCGTCTTCACCCAGAAGGAGCCGCAGGGCCGCCGGCTGGACTTCCTGCTGCAGGAGTTCAACCGCGAGGCGAACACGCTGGGCTCCAAGTCCGTCGACATCCGCACCACCAACATCGCGGTGGAACTGAAGGTGCTGATCGACCAGATCCGCGAACAGGCGCAGAACATCGAATGAAGCGCGGAACCCTCTATATCGTCGCGGCGCCGTCGGGCGCGGGCAAGAGCAGCATCGTCAACGCCGTGCTGGCGCGCGATGCCGACATCGCGCTGTCCATCTCGTTCACCTCGCGCGCGGCGCGACCGGGCGAACGGCATGCGCAGCACTACCACTTCATCAGCGCCGACGAATTCAAGGCGATGATCCGGGCCGGCGATTTCTTCGAGTACGCCGAAGTGCACGGTGACTGGAAGGGGACGGCGCGCCAGTCCGTCGAGCCGCAGCTCGACGCCGGCAAGGACGTGCTGCTGGAGATCGACTGGCAGGGTGCCCGCCAGGTACGGGAGAAAGTGCCGGACGCGGTGAGCGTGTTCATCCTGCCCCCGTCGCGCGCCGCGCTGGAGCAGCGCATGCGCAACCGCGGGCAGGACAGCGAAGAAGTGATCCAGCGTCGTCTGGCGGCGGCCCGCGAGGAGATGTCGCACTACGACGAGTTCGACTATGTCATCGTCAACGACGTGTTCGACACCGCGGTCGAGCAGATGCACACCATCTTCACCGCCAGCCGCCTGCGCCGGGAGGCGCAGGACGTGCGCCACGCCGATCTGATCGCCGCGTTGCTGGCGGAGTAGCGCCAGGCTTTCGCAGAGCCTCGCTTGCCAGGCTCCGCGCGTCCCGAGGTCCGGTGGGATGCGTACAGCCAGCGGAGCCAGCTCGGCTCTATGACGGCAGGGATCCGTAGCGGCGCCTTAAATCATTGATTTTCAAGGAAAGGCTTGCATTGCCAGGCCTGGCTGCCTACAATCCCGGCCCCTTTCCGTATTCACTGGGCGGCCAGCCGGTCGCCGGGAGCCCGCATGGCCCGCATCACCGTCGAAGATTGCCTGGAAGTCGTAGATAACCGTTTCGATCTGGTCACGATGGCCGCCAAGCGCGCCCGTCAGCTCGCGAACGGCGTGGAACCGCAGATCGACAACAACGAAGCACAGGACAAGCCCACCGTGCTGGCGCTGCGCGAGATCGCCGCGCGCAAGATCGACAACGAGCTGATCGACCGCGTCGAGAAGGCCGAGCGCGAGCGCGCCGAACGCGAAGCGCTGGAATGGGCCGCAGCCGAAGTGGTGGCCGACGACGACCTGTCGAAGGGCGACGACTGATCGACGGCGTCTGACGTTCCCATCGGAACGGACGATCACCGGAAAGCCCGCGCAAGCGGGCTTTCCGCGTTTCCGGGGTCCGGTTTCGCGTTGCCGTGGAGACGCGACTGGCATAGTCTGGCGGCATGAATTCCGGCCGTACCGCCAAGGCGCTCCGCAGCCCTGCTTCGTCCCGTGACGAAAGCGTGCCGGAGTATGTCGCCCAGTTCGAGAAGTTGGTGGCATACCTGCCGAAGGCGCAGCTGCCGTTGCTGCGGCGCGCGTGGGAAGTCGGTGCGGCCGCGCATGCCGGACAGACCCGCAAGTCCGGCGAGCCCTACATCACCCATCCCGTGGCGGTGGCCGGCGTGCTGGCCGAGCTGGGGATGGATGCCGAAACGCTGATCGCCGCGATCCTGCATGACACCATCGAGGATACGCCGCTGACCGGCGCCGACATCGCCGCCGAGTTCGGCGAATCGGTCGCCGAGCTGGTGGAAGGCGTCACCAAGCTGGACAAGCTGAAGTTCCGCGATCGCCAGGAAGCGGCGGCCGAGAGTTTCCGCAAGATGCTGCTGGCGATGTCGCGCGACCTGCGCGTCATCATGATCAAGCTGGCCGACCGCCTGCACAACATGCGGACACTGGGCGCGCAGAGTGCCGAGGCGCGCGGGCGCATCGCGCGCGAAACGCTGGAGATCTACGCGCCCATCGCGCAGCGGCTGGGCATGAACCTGGTCAAGTCGGAACTGCAGGACCTGGGGTTCCGCGCGCTGCATCCGTGGCGGCACGCGGTGATCGAGAAGCACATCCGCAGCCAGCCGGTGATGCGTCGCGAATCGATGGCCCAGATCGAGGCGCACCTCTCGCAGCGCCTGGCGAAGGAAGGCATCGAGCATCGCCTGGTCAGCAGGGTGAAGACGCCCTGGAGCATCTACCAGAAGATGCGCGGCGAAGGCAAAAGCTTCGATCGGGTGATGGATGTGTTCGGCTTCCGCGTCGTCGTGGATTCCGTGCCGTCGTGCTACCACGCACTGGGTGCGGTGCATGCGCAGTACAAGCCGCTGGACGGCCGGTTCCGCGATTTCATCGCCATTCCCAAGGCCAACGGCTACCAGTCGCTGCATACGGTGCTGTTCGGTCCCTACGGGTCGCCGATCGAGGTACAGATCCGCACCACCGAGATGGACCTGGTCGCCGAGCGCGGCATCGCGGCCCACTGGACCTACAAGTTCGGCACCGATGCCCCGAACAGCGCGCAGAACCGTGCGCATGCGTGGATCGTGGAGCTGATCGACAACCAGCGCGCGGCGGGCTCGTCGCTGGAGTTCCTCGACAACGTGAAGGTGGACCTGTTCCCGGACGAGGTCTATCTGTTCACGCCGAAGGGCAAGATCCTGTCGCTGCCGCGCAATGCCACCGCGCTCGACTTCGCCTACGCGGTGCACACCGATGTCGGCAACCAGGCGGTCGCCTCGCGCGTGGACAAGAAGCTGGTGCCCTTGCGTACGAAGCTGGCCAGCGGACAGAGCGTGGAGATCATCACCGCCAAGTCCGCGGCGCCGAAGCCGCAGTGGCTCGAGTTCGTCGTCACCAGCAAGGCGCGGACCGCGATCCGCCACCAGCTGAAGCAGCTCGAACACGAGGACGCCGTGCAGCTGGGCCACCGGATGCTCGACCGCGCGCTGGAGGACCTCGACAGCTCGCTGGAGCGGCTGCCGCAGCAGCGCCTCGAGGCCTTCCTCAGCGAGCACAAGTACCCACGCCTGGAGGCCTTCCTGGCCGATGTCGCGCTGGGCAACTGGATGCCGTCGCAGGCGGCGCAGGCGCTGACCGCGTTCGCCGAACTGCGCGGTGGCGGGCATTCCAAGCATTCGCAGGAAAAGATCCTGATCACCGGCGGCGAACGCGGCGTGGTCAGCTTCGCGCAGTGCTGCCAGCCGATTCCGGGCGACGAGATCATGGGCTACCACACCGCCGGCAAAGGCATCGTGGTGCATCGGCTCGACTGCCCCAACGTCACCGAATTCCGCAAGTCGCCGGAGCGCTGGGTGCCGATCGCATGGGACGCGAAGGTCACCGGCGACTACGACGCCGCGTTGCTCATCGACGTGGAGAACCGTCCCGGCGTGCTGGCGCAGGTCGCCGCCGCGGTGGCCAAGAGCCAATCCAACATCGAGCGCGTCGAATACCTCGAGCGCGACATCAACGTCGCCGTGCTGCGCTTCTCGATTCAGGTGCGCGACCGTAACCACCTGGCGGAAGTGATGCGCCGGTTGCGGCGCCTCAATGTCGTGCACGGCGTCCGTCGCCAGTGACGTAGGTCGGGCGCAGGCCCGGCGTGCTGATGCTTGTGCTTGCGGCGCTGTAGTTCGGCAGGGTTCCCTGGTCGCTTAAAGCCATCGCGATCCGATCGGCCACGATGGCGGGCCGGGGCCCGCCCTACGTAGAATCCGGGTATCCACACAGGAGTCGCGCATGACCAGGCAGATCATCCACACCGAACAGGCACCCGCCGCCATCGGCCCGTATTCGCAGGCGGTTCGCGCGGGCAACACGGTGTACTTCTCCGGCCAGATCCCGCTGGATCCGGCGACCGGCAATCTGGTGGATGGCGACATCACCGCGCAGGCGCGCCGCGCGTTCGACAACCTCAAGGCGGTGGCGGAAGCGGCAGGCGGTTCGCTCGATCGCATCGTGCGCCTCGGTCTGTACCTGACCGACCTGTCGCAGTTCGCTGCAGTCAATGCGGTGATGCAGGATTATTTCGCCGCGCCGTATCCGGCACGCTCGACGATCGAAGTATCCGGCCTGCCGAAGGGCGCGGCGTTCGAGGTCGATGCCGTGATGGTGCTCGACTGAGTCCTGCCGGGCGTGCGTGCTTCAGGCCGTGCCGCGGGATGAGGGCGGCCGCCGGGTTTCGCTGGGCGTATGCCCGGTCCAGCGTTTGAACGCGCGCCGGAACTCGCGCACGTCGTTGAACCCGATCTGGGTGCCCACCGTGGCGATGGTCATTTCCGCGTCCTGCAGCAGTTCCAGTGCGCGCTCCGTGCGCACACGGTCGTGCACGGCGCTGAAGCTGGTGCCTTCCTCGGCGAGCTGCCGACGCAGCGTGCGCTCGCTGAGGTGGAGTGCAGCCGCCACGTCGGTCATCTGCGGGTTGTCGCGCAGCCGTGGACGCAGTTGCCGTTCGACGGCGGCGGTGGTCTCGCCGCGCAGCGACATCGCCGTCAGTTGTGCACGGCACAGGGCCAGCGCCTGGCCCGAGGTCACCGGGTTGTAGCTGGTGAAGGGCAGCTCCAGCCAGCGCCGGTCGACCACCATCGCGTGCTGCGCTTGGTTGAAGCGGACGTCGCACCCGAACAGGTCGGTGTAACGCGCGGCATAGCGCGGCGCCGGATAACCGAGTTCGAGACGCAATGGCCGGAACTCCGGCCCGACCAGTTCACGGGCCAGCATCAGCGTGCTGGCGAACATCTCCTCGCACAGGAACGGCAGCAGGTCCGCGGCCTCCTCCGGCGCGGTCGCGACCACGGCCAGGCTGCCGTCGTTGCGGTCCTGCATGTCCAGGTCCATCAGGGGGCCGAGGTTGCGCTGGTACTCCAGGCCGATCTGCACGGCGTCGCCGAACGTGGGTGCCGTCTTCATCGCCAGGCCCAGCAGGCCGAAGTTGCCGCCGTTCTGCTTCTCGCCCATGGCCAGCCCCACGCCGTCGATGGGCAGGGTCGGCAGCGCGCGGCGGATGATCTCGCTGGCCTGGCGGTAGGACACGCGCGCCTGCGGGTCGTGGATCTCCTGCACGTTCAACCGCATGCCGGCGAACCAGCTTTCCGCTTTCACGCCGAATTCGCCGGCCAGCAGCACCAGGCCGCACAGCATGTTGGTGGGCAGATTGGCGATCGACAGGCGATTGCCCAGTCCGGTTTTCCAGCGCATCGGAGCTCCTCCAGCTTGTCCGCTTTGCCCCCCGTAGTATGCCGCTCCCGCCCTCCGCGTCACATAGGCCGGCGCACCAGACTGGCCGGTACTACGCAGGCGTATGGGAGGGGAGACTCATGCAGCGCACCATTTCCGTGGCAGTGGCGGGCGCGCTGGCGCTCCTGGCGGGAGCCTGCCAGCAGAAGGCACCCGACGCTGCCGCCGTGGCGGCGGCCGATACCGCGTTCGCTGCCACCCTGCAGGAGCGCCTGCTGGACGCCAAGCCGGGCGATGTCATCGAGATCCCGGCCGGCCGACATGCGTTTGATCGCAGCCTCAGCCTGCGCGCGGACGAGGTGACGATCCGCGGGGCCGGCATGGACAAGACGGTGCTCAGCTTCAAGGGACAGAAAGCCGGTGCCGAGGGCCTGCTGGTCAACGGCGACGACTTCACCATCGAGAACCTCACCATCGAGGACTCCAGGGGCGACGGCCTGAAGATCAGCGAGTCGTCCAACATCACCATCCGCGGCGTCAAGGTGCAATGGACGGGCGGACCCAGCACGAAGAACGGCGCCTACGGCATCTATCCGGTGCTGACGAAGAACGTGCTGATCGAAGACACGGTCTCCATCGGTGCATCCGATGCCGGCATCTACGTGGGCCAGTCGGACGGCGTGATCGTGCGCCGCAGCCGCGCGGAGCAGAACGTCGCGGGCATCGAGATCGAGAACACCATCAACGCCGACGTCTACGAGAACGTCGCCACTGGCAACACCGGCGGCATCCTGGTGTTCAACATGCCGGGCCTGTCGCAACAGGGCGGCAACATCCGCGTCTACGCCAACAAGGTGATCGCCAACAACCACGAGAACTTTGGTGCCAAGGGCACCCCCGTGGCCAGCGTGCCGGCGGGATCCGGCATCGTCATCAATTCCAACGACGACATTGAAGTGTTCGGCAACGAGATCCGCGACAACGCGACCGCCAACATCATCGTCTCCAGCGTGTACTCCACCGGCTACAAGGACAGCAGCGCGTCGCCGAACTTCGATCCTTATCCGGAGCGCATCCATGTCCATGGCAACACCCTGTCGGGTGGCGGCGACTCGCCGGACGGCTTCGACCTGAAGGCGCTGAAGGTGGCCACGTACGGCCTGCGCGGCAACTTCCCTGACGTGCTGTGGGATGGGTACTTCAACAAGGAGCGCGTGGTGGACGGGAAGAAGGTGGGTCCGCAGATCTGCCTGCGCGACGTCAATGGCGTGGTCAACGCGGACGGTCCCGGCGGATACAAGGCACCCAGCAAGGACGCGAAGATCCACGAGTGCGAACTGCCGCGCTTGCCGGCCGTCGACCTGAAACGCGGCTGAGACGACGCATGCGGTCGCGCACGGCGGCAGGGATGATCGTGCTGGTGGCCTGCATGGCGGTCGCCGCGTGCCGGCCGGCGCATCGCGTGCACTTCTTCGCCACAGGGCAGCCGGCGACGCTGGAGGAATGGGGCGTGGTGCGCATCGAGGACGGACGCCTGCGCCTCAACGAGGGCGTGGTGCCTTACGACCTCAGCACGCCGTTGTTCAGCGACTACGCCCACAAGCTGCGCACCGTCTGGATGCCGGCAGGCACGTCGGCCACCTACCAGGCCGAGCGGACCTTCGACTTCCCCGTCGGCACCATCCTCAGCAAGACGTTCTACTATCCGTTGCCGGAGGGAACGACATGGGACGGCACCTCGGTGGCGCGCACGCCGCCTGCACAGTCGTCCCTGCAGGGCGAGGCGCTGGACCTGGCCAAGGTGCGCCTGATCGAAACGCGCCTGCTGGTCCATCGGGCCGAAGGATGGGTGGCGCTGCCCTATGTCTGGAATGCGGCGCAGACCCAGGCCACGCTCAAGCGCACGGGCGACCTGGTGCCGCTTGCGCTGGTGGATGCGCAGGGTATGCGCGAAGCCGCCGACTACCAGGTCCCCGACCAGAACCAGTGCGGCGGTTGCCACATCACCGACAACAGGTCGCGCAAGCTGTTGCCGATCGGGCCGAAGGCACGACACCTGAACCGGGATTTCGACTACGCGGGCGGCACGGAGAACCAGTTGGCGCATCTCGTGCGTGTGGGCTATCTGACCGGCGTACCGGCCGCTCCCCCCCGGCTGGCCGATGCGATGGATCCGCAGGCATCGCTGGATGCGCGTGCGCGCGCCTACCTGGACATCAATTGCGGTCACTGCCACAGCGCCACCGGCCCGGCGATCACGTCCGGCCTGTGGCTGGACGCGCACACGCAGGACCGGTTGAAACTGGGCTTCTGCAAGCAGCCGATCGCGGCGGGCAAGGGCACGGGCAACCGGCGATACGACATCGTGCCGGGCCACGCCGCCGATTCCATCTTCGACTACAGGCTGGACAGCGACGACCCCGCGATCATGATGCCGGAGGTCGGGCGCTCGGTCGTCCATCGCGAAGGCGTGGCGCTGATCCGCGCCTGGATCGATGCGCAGTCCGGCAGTTGCGATACGGGGATGACTACGGGCAATGAAACACCGCCGGCCATCTGAGGCCGGTATCCGCACAACGTTTCCGGGAGGGCGTGATGAAAGTGATGCAACGGAATCTGGTGGTGGGGCTTCGGCGCGCGCTGTTCGGCGGCTGCGTGGCACTGGGTGCCAGCGGGACGGCGTGGGGGCAGGCGACGCCCGAGGGCGAACAGCAGGCCACCAATCTCGACACCATCACCGTCACCGCGCAAAGCCGACAGCAGGAGCTGCAGGACGTGCCGATCGCGCTGCAGGTCGTGGACCAGCAGCTCCTGGATGACGTCGCGGCGGAGAACCTGGGCGACATCGATGCGTTCGTGCCCGGCCTAGTGGTGGACGCCGCCCAGCCCACGCAGCCTTCGTTCCGCCTGCGCGGCGTGGAGACCAACGATTTCGGCATCGGTACCGATCCGGCGGTGGGCATCTTCGTCGACGGTGTCTACGGCGGCCGGGGCGGCGGCGTGCTGCTGCCATTCCTGGATGTCGAGCGCATCGAAGTGCTGAAGGGGCCGCAGGGCACGCTGTTCGGGCGCAATACCGCGGCAGGCGCGATCTCGCTGGTCACGCGGCGGCCGCAGGACGAAACTGAGGCGAGGCTGCGCTTGCGGCTGGGCAACTACGGCAAGCAGTACGCCGACGCGATGTGGAACATCCCGACCGGCGACACCTCGGCGCTGCGGGTCAACGCGCTGTTCAACCACAGCGACGGCTGGTTCCAGGATGGCACCACCGGCAAGGACCTGGGGGGCGAGAACGTCTGGGCGGCGCGCGCGGCATGGCAGGTGCGCGTTGGCGACAACACCACGGCCCTGCTGAGCTGGGACCACGAAAGCCTGGACCAGAATGGCCGCGTCACTACCGGCATCGTGCCGTTACCCGCGTACCCGCTGCGGCCGCCCGTACCCGTGGATCCGGACGACTACCTCGATCCCCGCGACGTGCCGACCTACAGCGACGCGGACAACGCCGAGTGGCGCACGTTCGATGGCGTCACCCTGATCGTCGACCACGCCTTCACCTGGGGCAACCTCACTTCGACCTCGTCATGGCGACAGTACGATGCGCTCAACCAGACCGAAGAGGACGGCACCAACCGCGCCGACCTGTACATCGATTCGGTGAACACCGAGAGCAACGAGACCTTCTACCAGGAGTTCAAGTTCGCCGGCAGCAATGCGCGGCTGGACTGGGTGGCCGGGGCCAGCTTCTTCAAGGAGGATGCGCGGCAGACCAGCGAAGTGAACACCAATACCGAAGCGGTCGACAATATCGTGCGCAATCTCGGCATCGCGCCGACGCCGGACGGCAGCCTGTTCGGTTTCACCTCTCTGCTGGCGCAGATGAGCGGTATACCGGTGTCGCTGGTGGGCGACCGCTGGAACGAGCGCTTCAACAACACCTTGTCGACCACGGCGTACGCGGCATTCGGCGACGTCATCTGGCGCGCGACCGACAGGCTCAACCTCACCTTCGGCCTGCGCTACACGCGCGACGAGAAGGACTTCACCTGGCTCAATACGCCCCGCAACGCGCCCGAGCTGGAAGCCAAGCTGGCCTTGCTGGAATCCCTGGGCTTCTTCGCCGCGCTGGGCCAGATGGGCATCCCGATCAGTCGAGAGACCCTCACGTTCGACATGGCCTTCATCGATCCGCCGGCGATGGTGAACAAGGGCGTGCTGGTACGCGACAAGCGCAGCTGGAGCGACGTCAGCCCGCGCTTCGTCGTCGACTACCACCTGGATGACCGCACCATGGTGTTCGGTTCGCTGGCGAAGGGCTACAAGGCGGGCGGCTTCAACGCGCTGCAGATCGGGCCCGCGTTCGAGAACGAGGACGTCTGGAACTTGGAAGCCGGCATCAAGCAGTCGTTCGGGCGCTTCGCCTGGAACGCGTCGCTGTTCCACTACCGCTACGACAACCGCCAGTCGGTGCGCCTGATCGATCCTGACCCGAACAATCCCGTCGACATCCCGCGCTTCGTGTTCGACACCGGCGACCTGGAAGCCACCGGCCTCGACGTGGACCTGCGCTGGAAGGTGACCGATGGCCTGACACTGGATGCGCAGGCGGAATGGATCGATTCCAAGTACAAGGATTACGTGACCCCGGAGGGCGTGGACCTGGACGGTGAGCCGACGGGCGAGCCGCGCTTCACCGCGTCACTGGGCGCGGCTTACCAGGTCGATCTGGCCGGCCATGGCGCGCTGCGCGTCTCCGCGCGGCATGCCTACCGCGGACGCAGCCGCTGCAACGCGGGCTCGGACCTGCAGGGCGATTGCGGCGTCAACGCGCTGCTCGACATCGGCGAGGCGCGTGATCGTACCGACGTGCGCATCGGCTGGACCGCGCCACAGGGTCACTGGAGTTGGGCGATCTACGGCAACAACGTCTTCGACAACCAGTATGTGAAAGGGCTGAATACCTATGGTCGCGGTCCGCTGGGGGTGGTAGGTGCCACCATCACCGAGCCACGCACGTACGGCATGGAAGTCGCCGTGAAGTTCTGATCCACGCGAAGACGCGGCGGGCACGATCCCCGGCATCGCGCGATGCCGGGGTTTTTGTTTTGCGTGGTTCCCGGCATCCTTGTGCGATGCCCGCACGTCGCGACACGCCGTCCATCGATCTCTCCGCCGAACCCCTCAGTCGCCTGCCCGGCGTCGGTCCGCGCGTGGCGGAGAAGCTCGCCGCGCGCGGGCTGCAGACGATGCAGGATCTGTGGCTGCACCTGCCGCTGCGCTATGAAGACCGCACGGCAATCACCCCGATACGCCTGCTGCAACCGGGCGTGCCGGCGCAGGTGGAAGGACGCGTCGAGGCCGTCGAACGTGGATTCCGGTATCGCCCGGTGCTGAGGGTGGCGGTGGGCGATGCATCGACCGGGTCGCTGGTGCTGCGTTTCTTCCACTTCCGCGCCGCCCAGGTCACGCAGTTCGCCGTGGGTGCGCGCATCCGGTGCTACGGCACGCCGAAGCCCGGCCAGCACGGGTTGGAGATCGTCCACCCGAGCTATCGGATCCTGGGCGACGACGATGACGCGGCGCTCGGCGACGCTCTGGATCCGGTCTATCCGGCCATCGAAGGGCTCGGACCGGCGAGCATCCGCAAGCTGGTCGGGCAGGCGCTGGAGCGGCTGCCGGACAACGCGCGCCTGGAGCTGTTGCCGGCCACGCTGCTCGACGGGCTCGGGTTGCCGTCGCTGCGCGAGGCGCTGCTCACCATGCATCGGCCGCCGCGCGATGCGGACGTCGCCGCGCTCGCCCTCGGTACGCATCCGGCGCAGCGACGCTTGGCGCTCGAGGAGCTGCTGGCTCACCACCTGAGCCTGCGCCGGCAGCGGCTGGCCCTGCAGCGGCACGGAGCACCGGCGCTGAAGGGCAAGGGCCGGCTGGTGAAAGCACTGCTGAAGGCGCTGCCCTTCACGCTGACCGGCGCACAACAGCGGGTATTCGCGCAGATCCGCGACGACATCGCCAAACCGTCGCCGATGCTGCGGCTGGTGCAGGGTGACGTAGGCAGCGGAAAGACCGTGGTCGCCGCGCTGGCCGGCATGCTGGCAGTGGAGTCGGGCAAGCAGGTGGCGCTGGCCGCGCCCACCGAGCTGCTGGCCGAGCAACACCTCGCCAACCTGCGCGCGTGGCTGGAACCGCTCGGCGTGCGCGTGGCCTGGCTGGCCGGCAAGGTCACCGGCAAGGCCCGCGCGACCGTGCTGGCACAGGTGGCGTCGGGCGAGGCGCAGGTGGTGGTCGGCACCCACGCCTTGATGCAGGAAGCCGTGACCTTCCACGACCTCGGCCTGGCCATCGTCGACGAGCAGCACCGGTTCGGTGTACACCAGCGTCTGGCACTTCGCGACAAGGGTGCGGGACACGACCGCGTACCGCACCAGCTGGTGATGACCGCTACGCCAATTCCGCGCACGCTGGCGATGGCGGCCTATGCCGATCTGGATGTATCCGCCATCGACGAACTGCCCCCGGGACGCACGCCGGTGCAGACCGTGGCCTTGAGTGCCGAGCGCAGGCCCGAGCTGGTCGACCGCATCCGCACGGCGTGTGCGGAAGGACGACAGGCCTACTGGGTCTGCACTCTGATCGACGACAGTGACGAGGTGGTCGCGCAGGCGGCGCAGACGACCTTCGAGGCGTTGTCCTCCTCCTTGTCGGAGGCCCGCGTCGCCCTGGTGCACGGACGCATGAAGGCGTCGGACAAGCAGACGACGATGCGGCGCTTCAAGCAAGGCGAGATCGACCTGCTGGTCGCCACGACAGTGATCGAAGTCGGCGTCGACGTGCCCAATGCCTCGCTGATGATCATCGAGAACGCGGAGCGGCTGGGTCTCGCGCAGCTGCACCAGCTGCGTGGGCGGGTTGGTCGTGGCGCGACGGCATCGACCTGCGTGCTGATGTACCAGCCGCCACTGTCGATGATGGCCAAGCACCGGCTGGCGACGATGCGGGCCACCAACGATGGCTTCGTCATCGCCGAAAAGGACCTGGAGCTGCGCGGCCCGGGTGAGTTGCTGGGAACGCGGCAGACCGGGCTTGCCGCGTTCCGCGTCGCCGACCTCGCGCGCGATGCGAGCCTGCTGCCGCAGGTGCACGCACTGGCGGAACGTCTTCTGTCGGATGATCCTGCGGCGGCAGACCGCGTGATCCAGCGCTGGGTGGGTGGCGCGGCGCGATACGCCTCCGCGTGACTTGCGTAGAGCCGAGCTTGCTCGGCTGAACATGTTCGTCGCAGCGGAGCGAGCTCCGCCCTACAGGACCCGCCGTGCGCTTCCATGGCGTCGCCTGCAATGCGAGACTCGGCGACCTGAAAGACGAAGAGCAGAAGATGAGCGAAAAGATCCCCCTGCTGATCGACACCGATCCCGGCGTCGACGACGCGCTGGCCTTGTTGATGGCGTTCAACGATGCGCGCCACGACATCGTCGGCCTGACCATCGCGGCCGGCAACGTGGGCCTGCAGCACACCGTGCGCAATGCGCTGAAGCTGTGCGAAGTCGCGGGTCGCGACGATATCCCCGTGTTCGCGGGCGCGCCTGCGCCGCTGCTGCACCCGTCGCCGGATGCCGGTTACGTGCACGGACAGGACGGCTTCGGCGATGTGGGTTTCCCGCCCGCAGCGCGCCAGGCAGAAGCCGAGCACGCGGCGCTGGCCATCCTGCGGCTGTCGCATGAGCACGCGGGCCGACTGGTGCTGGTCGCACTCGGGCCGCTGACCAATGTCGCGCTCGCGCTCAAGCTGGACCCGACGCTGCCGCAGCGGATCGCCCGGTTCGTGGTGATGGGAGGGGCGGTGACCTGCCACGGCAACATTACGCCGGCCGCGGAGTTCAACTTCTATTTCGACCCCGAAGCTGCGCACCTAGTGCTGGAGGCGTTCGACCGCTACGACCTGGCCGACTGGGAGGCGACCATCGCCCATGGCCTGCACCACGAGCGCGTGGCCGCCTGGCTGCGCGCCGATTCCGCGCGCGCCCGGTTCTACGACCGCATCTCGGAGAAGACGCGCTCGTGGTCCGCCGACCGCCGCGGCGACCACTGGTTCGCCGCCGATGCCCTCGCCATGGCTTTCGTGCTGGCGCCGGAGGGCGCGCGGGAGCTGGCCCAACGGCCGCTCGCCATCGAGCTGCAGGGTGCCCACGCCCGGGGCGCCTCGATCGTGGATTGGCGCCGGGAGGGCGGGCAGCCCGACAAGGCCAATATCCTGCTGCGCTACGACCAGGACCGCTTCGAGGCCCTGATCGAGGCGGCACTGGCGGCCGGCTGAGGGGCGGGTTGCGCCGGGCAGGGAGGGCGGGCTAAAATGCCGCTCTTCCATTCCCGTGACACGGTGTTACCGCCATGAAGGCCGACATCCACCCGAATTACCGCGAAGTCGTCTTCCACGACGTGACCTCCGATTTCAAGTTCCTTACCCGCTCCACGCTGGGAAGCAAGGAAACGACGAAGTGGGAAGACGGCAACGAGTACCCGCTCATCAAGGTCGAAATCTCCTCGGCTTCGCATCCGTTCTACACGGGCAAGCACAAGGTCATCGACACCAGCGGCCGTATCGACAAGTTCCAGAAGCGCTACGCGCGCTGATCGAAACGTCGTTCGCCTGACCCGCTGCGGCCGCGCCTCGTGCGCGGCCGTTCGCGTTTGCGCGCACTGCATACGGCGCCATTCCGGAATGTTCGGTTGCGTCCGCCGCCTTAGTCTTTGGTCTGACTTTGGTGCGGTATCGAGCGACGGCTCCAGAGGGCGTGTGCGATAATTCGGGTCATCCAAGGTTCACTCCCTGGACTCCCGTCACGCGCCGTCCGGACCCCTGGCCGGCGTTACCCCACGAAGGAGCGCACACTGTGTCCGAACTTGACCAGGTCACGCTGAATGCCGGCGACAAATCCGTTGTCCTGCCCGTCCTGAAGCCCACGCTGGGCAACGACTGCGTCGACATTTCCAAGCTGACCAAGGAAACGGGTCTTTTCACCTACGACTCCGGTTTCACCGCCACCGCCAGCTGCAAGTCGGCCATCACCTACATCGATGGCGACAACGGCGTACTGCTGTACCGCGGCTACCCCATCGAGCAGCTGGCCAAGCATTCGAGCTTCCTGGAAGTCTCGTACCTGCTGATGAACGGCGAACTGCCGACCCCTCAGGAGTTCGCCAAGTTCGAACACGAGGTCACGCATCACACGATGATGCATGAGTCGCTGAAGAACTTCCTGCACGGCTTCCATTACGACGCGCACCCGATGGCCATGCTGGCCGGCACGGTTGCCTCGCTGTCGGCGTTCTACCACGACACGCTGGACCTGGAAGACCCGGAGCAGCGTCGCCTGGCCGCGATCCGCCTGCTGGCGAAGATGCCGACCCTGGCCGCCGCTGCCTATCGCTACTCGATCGGCTGGCCGATCCGCTATCCGCGCAACAACCTCGAGTACGTCGATCGCTTCCTGCACATGATGTTCGAGGTGCCGAGCGAGCCGCTGGAACTGAACCCGGTCGTCGCCAAGGCGCTGGACCTGCTGTTCATCCTGCACGCCGACCACGAGCAGAACGCCTCGACCTCGACGGTGCGCCTGGTCGGTTCGACCGGCGCCAATCCGTATGCGTCGGTCGCCGCCGGCATCACCGCCCTCTGGGGCCCGGCGCACGGCGGCGCCAACGAAGCCGTGCTGAAGATGCTGGAAGAGATCGGCACGCCGGACAAGGTCGAGACCGCCGTGGCGAAGGCCAAGGACAAGGAATCGGGCTTCCGCCTGATGGGCTTCGGCCACCGCGTGTACAAGAACTTCGACCCGCGCGCCAAGATCATCCGCGAGATGACCCACAAGGTGCTGGGCGAGCTGGGCGTCGACGATCCGCTGCTCGAAGTGGCGATGAAGCTGGAAGAGGCCGCGCTGAAGGACGAGTACTTCATCCAGCGCAAGCTCTACCCGAACGTTGACTTCTACAGCGGCATCATCTACAAGGCGCTGAAGATCCCGACCGAGATGTTCACCGTCATGTTCGCCATCGGCCGCACCGCGGGCTGGGTGTCGCACTGGCTGGAACAGCAGATCGATCCGGAAGCCAAGATCGGCCGTCCGCGCCAGATATACACCGGCTACGCGCCGCGCGACTACGTGCCGACCGGCAAGCGCTGATCGCGCAAGAAGCAAAAAGGCCCCGCAAGGGGCCTTTTCTTTTGGCATGGGGACGCAGGGCGTCGGCTCAGCGACGCGTGGCATCCCGTTCGTAGCCGGCGATGTCTTCTTCGATGAGCATCTGGCGCAGTTGCGCCGCGGATGCACGTCGCATGGGCTTCTCGTCGATGCTGGAGAGCGGCGCCTGGCGTAGCGCGTCGTGGGGCAGCACCGTCAGGTCGAAGCCCAGTTCCTCGGCGCTGAACACCCAGACCGGCAGGTCGGCCACGCGTTCCCGGTCGATGCGCAGCCGACGTTCGCGCGGCTCGGCGGGGATGCGATGCTCCTCCAGGAAACGCGTGACGGCATCCGGATCGTCGCTGTGGAGATGCATGTGCACGGGCGTGTTCCCGTCCGCCGTGCCCTCCAGCACGGGGCCGACGAGGCGGGGCGAGAAGTCGGCGAGGAACGCCATCGCGCGCAACGCAGCTTCGCGCCGCCGCCGCAGTCCCGCCACATGCGCTTCGCCAGCAAACAGGCGCTGGTACTCGCGCAGTGCGTCTTCGATTTCGCGATTGCGGGGCAGGGAAGCATCGTCGTGGATGCCCAGCCGGCTGGCGGCCTTGAGCTTGGCCTGGTGGTAGTCGCGGATGCCGCCCTCGGCCATCAGCCGGGCGGCCTCGTGCGCCAGTCGCTGGCGGCGTTCGCGAGTGCGGGTTTCGGCGTGTTGACGGGCGTGGTGCATGACAGGCCTCCGCGTCGAAACAGAGCCGAATGTACACCATGCTCCCGCGTTGGCGATGACGGCGCATGCGCGCCGTCAGGGAGCCTTCACGCCATGGCGTCAGAAGATGTCGAACGCCTCTTCATCCGGCACGGCGTCTTCCGGGCCGTACAGGTCGTAGTCCTGGATGCGCTCCATGTCCTCGACCTTGACCCATTCGGTCACGCCATTGAGCGTGGCCTGCACCATGCCCTCGGGCGGGTCGTTCGATGCGACCGGTGTGTCCTTCAGCGCCGCGCGCATGTATTCGATCCAGATCGGCAGCGCCGCCTTGCCGCCGTACTCGCGGTAGCCGAGCGACTGGAAGTTGTCGCGGCCCACCCATACCACGGTGGCGTACGTACCGCCGAAACCGCCGAACCAGGCGTCGCGGTGATCGTTGGTCGAGCCGGTCTTGCCGCCCACGTCCTCGCGCCCCAGCACCTTGGCTGCGGTGCCGGTCCCGCGCTGGACCACGTCGCGCATCATGGACACCAGCTGGTAGGCGGTGCGCTCATCGATCGCACGCGGTGCGGTGACCATGTTCGGGTCGGCCGGTTTCGGTTCGGGCTTGGCCTTCTGCGCTTCGACCGCTGCCGGCTTGGGGGCATCGGCAGGGCCGAAGTTGAAGCCATCCACCACTTGGGCGGCCGCCGCGCTGGCGCCGTGCTGGCCGCTGCCGCATCCGCGGCACGCGACGGCGGGGTTCTCCTTGAACACCACGTTGCCTTCGCGATCCTTGACCTGATCGATGAACCATGGCGTCACCCGCGAACCGCCGTTCGCGAACACCGCGTAGCCGCGCGCCACGGACAGGGGCGTCAGCGAGGCGGTGCCCAGCGACATTGACAGGTTGGGCGGCAGTTCTGCCTCTTCGAAGCCGAACTGGCTGATGTAGGTACGTGCGAACGGTACACCGATGCCGTCCAGCAGGCGCACCGACACGAGGTTGCGCGACTGCACGAGCGCCTCGCGCAGCCGCATCGGGCCGCGGAAGCCGCCGCCGTCGTTCTGGGGCCGCCACATGTGGCCGCGGCGGTCGCGGAACACCACCGGCGCATCCAGCACGATGGAGGCCGGATTGAAGCCCTTTTCGAACGCGGCGGCGTAGAGGAACGGCTTGAAGCTGGAGCCCGGCTGGCGGCGTGCCTGCGTGGCGCGGTTGAACTTGTTGCCGGCGAAGCTGTAACCGCCCACGAGTGCACGCAATGCACCCGTGTTGGCGTCGAGCGAGACGAGCGCGGCCTGCGCACGCGGGATCTGCTCGAGCGCGTAGCTGCCCTCTTCCTTGCCGGCCTTGATGCGCGTCAGGTCACCGCGCTTCAGCAGTCTGGCGGGCGAGCGGCCGGTCCACTTGCTGGCGGCGACGGGCAGGGTGATCTCGCGGCCATCGGCCATGACCACGGTCGCACTGCCGTCATCCGCGGTGCGGGCGACCACAACAGGAATGAGGCCGTTCTGTGCGGGAATGCCGCGCAGATGGGTAGCCAGCGTCGCGGCGTCCGCGTCGGCGGCCACGTCGACATGCTGTTCGACGCCGTTCCAGCCATGACGGCGGTCGTACAGGCCCAAGCCATCGCGGACGGCCTCGTTGGCGGCGGTCTGCAGCGCGGCATCGAGCGTGGTGGTGACGTGGTAACCCTTCGTCAACGCCTCGGGTCCGAAGCGCGCGATCATTTCCTGGCGCACCATCTCGGCCACGTAGGGGGCATTGACCTCGATCGGCCGCTCGTGCGGCTTGGCGTGCATCGGCTCGGCCTTCGCCTGCGCGGCCTCGGCGGCGGTCACGTAGCCGTCCTCGCGCATGCGCTCGACCACGTAGGCGCTGCGCTGCTGGTTGCGGCCGGGGTTGCTGATCGGATTGCCGCTGGACGGGAACTTGAGTGCGCTGACCAGGGTGGCGGTCTCGGCCAGGGTGAGCTGGTCCAGGGTCTTGCCGTAGTAGTACTCGGCGGCCGCGGCGACACCGTAGGAGCGGTTCCCGAAGAAGCTCTTGTTGAGGTACAGCTCCAGGATCTCGTCCTTGGTCAGCATCTCCTCGATGCGGAACGCCAGCATCATTTCCCGGATCTTGCGGCTGTAGCTCACCTCAGAGCTCAGGAAGAACTGCCGGGCGACCTGCTGGGTGATGGTGCTGCCGCCGGCCACGCGGCCTTCCTTGCGGCTGACGATCTGCCAGACCGCGCGGGCCACGCCGGTCGGGTCCACGCCCCGGTGCTCATAGAACTTGCTGTCTTCCGCAGCGATGAACGCGTGCTTCACCCGGGCCGGGACTTGGCCGATCTGCACGGGATAGCGGCGGATCTCGCCGTACAGGCCGATCAGGCGGCCGTCGTTGGCGTAGATGTAGAGCGGCTCCTGCAGTTCGACGTTCCGGAGGGACTGGACGTCCGGCACCTTCGACGAGACCGTGTAGTACAGGACCCCCAGCCCGACCGCGCCGGCCAGGCCAAGTATCAGGAACGTGATGAGGGTCCAACGGAGAAGACGACGGAAACGGGACATCCAGTGCTTTCCGATTGCAGAATTCGTAGCGGCAGAGTATAGATGACCGCCGGGATCGCCACAGGTGATCCCATGGGGAACAGGGACTTGGGGAACAACCCTCGTGAAACGTGACAAGCCGCACAGCCACGTGATCGTCGGTTGCCAAGCGTAAAAACTTGGTTATTAATGTCGGCGCAAGTTGCGCCCAGTGCCCGTCGGAAGGGGAAAGACCGTGGGGCTAATCCCAAAAAGCCAGTCGCCGCTCATCGGCGTCGACATCAGTTCGACTGCGGTAAAGCTGCTGCAGCTCGCGCGCGTGGGCAACCGTTTCCGGGTTGAACACTATGCCGTCGAGCCGCTGCCGCCGAACGCCGTGGTCGAGAAGAACATCGTCGAAGTCGAGGCGGTCGGCGAGGCCATCCGCCGTGCCGTGAACCGTGCCGGCAGCAAGGCCAAGCACGCCGCGGCCGCGGTGTCCGGTTCCGCGGTGATCACCAAGATCATCCCGATGCCGGCCGACCTGGACGAGAGCGACCTGGAAGCCCAGGTGGAGCTCGAGGCCGTCAACTACATCCCGTATCCGATCGAGGAAGTGAACATCGACTTCGAGGTGCTGGGCCCGATGCCCAACAACCCGGAGATGGTGCAGGTCCTCCTCGCCGCCTCGCGCTCCGAGAACGTCGAGCTGCGCCAGTCCGCGCTCGAACTGGGCGGACTGACGGCGCGCGTCATGGATGTGGAAGCCTTCGCTGTCGAGAACGCGTTCGCGCTGATGGCGTCCGACCTGCCGATCCCGCAGGACGGTGTCGTGGCGCTGGTCGACATCGGCGCCACCATGACCACCCTCAACGTGCTCCGGCGCGGACGCAGCCTCTACAGCCGCGAGCAGGTCTTCGGCGGCAAGCAGCTGACCGATGAGGTCATGCGTCGCTACGGCCTGACGTACGAAGAGGCGGGCCTGGCCAAGCGCCAGGGTGGCCTGCCGGAAAGCTACGAAGTCGAAGTGCTGGAACCCTTCAAGGAGGCGACCGTCCAGCAGATCAGCCGCCTGTTGCAGTTCTTCTATGCCGGTAGCGAGTTCAACCGCGTCGACCAGATCGTGCTGGCCGGCGGTTGCGCCGCGCTGCCCGGCCTGCCGGAGATGGTCGAGGAGCAACTGGGCGTGCCGACCGTGGTCGCCAACCCGCTGGCGCAGATGACCCTCGGCCCGCGCGTGCAGGCGCATGCGCTGGCGCAGGATGCGCCCGCGCTGATGATCGCCACCGGCCTGGCTTTGAGGAGCTTCGACTGATGGCAAGAATCAACCTACTTCCATGGCGTGCCGAACGTCGTGTGCAGCGCCAGCGCGAGTTCTACGTCATGCTGGGCGCCGCCGCGATCGCCGGCCTGCTGCTCTCCTTCCTGTTGTGGTTCCACTACGACCGCCAGGTGTCCGGACAGACCGCGCGCAACGATTTCCTCAAGGACGAGATAGCGAAGGTCCAGGCACAGAACAAGGAAATCGAAAAGCTCGACGAGCAGAAGCGCCGCCTGCTGGCCCGCAAGGACGTCATCGAGAAGCTGCAGGCCAACCGCTCGCAGATGGTCCACCTGTTCGACTCGCTGGTCCGCACCATTCCCGATGGCGTGATGTTGTCCAACATCAAGCAGGAAGGCGAAGTGCTGACGCTGGAAGGTCGCGCGCAATCCAACGCGCGGGTCAGCGCCTACATGCGCAACCTCGAGACCTCCGGCTGGATGACCAAGCCCGAGCTGTCGATCATCGAAGCCAAGCCGGAAGAGTCCAAGACGCTGACCAACCCGGGAGCCGGCAGCGCGCTGCCTTACGTGTTCACGCTGCAGGTGCGGCTCGCCAACCCGACCGCCGAGCAGGAAGCCGAGACCGCCGCCGGCGGCGCATCGCCGGCCGCCCCGACTACCACGCCGGCACCGACCACCGCGCCGCTTGAAGGCCAGCCTGCCGCCCCTTCACCCGCGGCGCCACCTGCACCCGCAGCGCCGGCACCCTCCGCTCCTGCAGGCGATACCCCTCCGGCTTCCGGGAGCAACGCATGAGCCAGAAGACATCGCTCAAGAACCTGGACATCAACAACATCGGTGCCTGGCCGCAGAACGCCAAGATGGGCTTCTGCGTGGTGCTGGCGATCTTCATCCTTGCGCTCTCCTACTTCCTCTTCGTCAGGGGCAAGGCGCAAACCCTGGATTCGCTGGAACAGGAAGAAGTACGCCTGCGGCAGGATTTCGAGAAGGAGCAGGCCAAGGCCGCGAACCTGGAGCCGCTGAAGCAGCAACTGGCGCAGATGGAGCAGGTGCTGCAGCAGATGCTCCGCCAGTTGCCCAGCAAGACGGAAATGCCGGACCTCATCATCGACATCTCGCAGACGGCGCTGTCCAGTGGCCTCACCAACGAGCTGTTTCAGCCGGAGCCGGAGACGCTTAAGGAGTTCTACGCCGAGAAGCCGATCCAGTTGCGCATGGTGGGCAACTACCACCAGTTCGGTGCCTTCGTCAGCGGCGTCGCTTCGTTGCCGCGCGTCGTCATCCTGACGATGCACGACATTTCGCTGCAGCCGAAGGAAGGCAAGGACGGGATCAATCGCGGCGCGCTCGAACTGTCGGGCACGGTCAAGACATATCGTTACCTCGACGAGACCGAGGTGGCGGAACAGGAGGCTGCGGCGGCTGAGGCAGCCAAGGCGGATGGAAAGAACAAGGCGGCCAAGGCAGGAGGGTCACCATGATGCGCGGCACCTGGCATTTCATGGTCCTCGCGGCCGTCCTGACGGCGTCGGGTTGCGCGCGGGGGGTCACCAGCACCCCCGGCGACGCGCCCAACCTGCAGAAATGGGTCGAAGACGTGCGTGCGCGTCCCGCGCCCCCGCTCGACCCGCTGCCTGTGATGCAGCAGTTCGAGACGTTCGAGTATGCCGCGCAGACGTTGCGGGATCCTTTCAGCAATGCGTGGAGCAACACCGATGGGGGCGGGCTGCGTCCCGACCCCAACCGGCGCAAGGAAACACTGGAGCAGTACCCGCTGGACAGCCTGGACATGGTCGGTACGATCGGCAAGGGGGCGGGTCTGGTGGCACTGGTGATGGGGCCCGACAAGGTCACCTACCGGGTACGTCCGGGGAACTACCTGGGCCAGAGCGATGGCCGGGTCACCTCGGTCCGCGAAGATGGCGTGGAACTTGTCGAACTAGTGCCGGATGGCGCGGGCGGTTGGCTGGAACGGCCGGCGTCCATCGCGCTTGAAGATCAATGATTGGGGGATACACGATGACCGCTACGAATGCCCACCGCCTGCGGCCGTCCCGGCGCCTGGCTACCTTCCGGGTCTGCTCTTTGGGGCTGGCCATCGGCCTGCTTGCCGCGGCAAGTGCGGCGGGTGCCGTCTCGCCGACGGCGCAGGCCACGTCCCCCGTCGCCGTTACCCAGCCCGCGTCTGCGGTGTCGGTGTCGAACATCGATTTCCGCCGGGGTGAGGACGGGGCCGGTCGCCTTGTCATCAAGTTCGATGGCCAGGGGGCGACGCCCGACCTTCGCAACCAGGGCGATAGCGTAGTCGTGAACGTCGGCAACGCGACGCTGCCTGCATCCCTGCAGCGAGCGCTGAACGTCACCGACTTCGCCACGCCCGTGCAGCGCGTCGATGCGCAGAGCAAGGGAGCGGGCACGCAGCTGGTGCTCAGCACGCGCGGCAACTTCGAGTCCCTGGCTTACCAGACCGGCAACGAATACGTCGTCGAGATCGTGCCCAGCGCGGGTCAGAAGGCAATGGGAGCCCCGGGCGCTGTCGGCGGTACCAGTGCCTCGGCGGTTGTCGCAGCGGCGCAGCGGGTGGCAGCCGAGGCCCGTCGTTACAGCGGTCGCCCCGTCACCTTCAACTTCCAGGACGTCCCGGTGCGGACGGTACTGCAGCTGATCGCGGAAGAGTCCAACCTCAACATCGTTGCGTCGGATACCGTACAGGGCAACGTCACGCTGCGCTTGGTCAACGTACCGTGGGACCAGGCGTTGGACATCGTCCTGCGGGCGAAAGGCCTGGACAAACGCCGTGACGGCGCGGTCGTCTGGGTTGCGCCGCAGCCCGAGCTGGCCAAGTTCGAGCAGGACAAGGAAGACGCCCGCATCGCGATCGAGAATCGCGAGGACATGGTCACGGATTACGTCCAGATCAACTACCACAGCGCCGCCGCGATCTTCAAGGCACTGACCGAGGCCAAGGGCATCGGCAACCAGGGCAACAGCGGCAGTGGCGGGGGTGGCAATGGCGGGCGCGACCAGGAGAACGGCTTCCTGTCGCCGCGCGGTCGCATCGTCGCTGACGAACGCACCAACATGCTGATGATCAGCGACATTCCGAAGAAGGTCGCGCAGATGCGCGAGCTGATTTCGACGATCGACCGTCCCGTCGATCAGGTTCTGATCGAAGGTCGCATCGTGATCGCAACCGACACGTTTGCCCGCGACCTGGGCGCACGCTTCGGTATCAATGCCCGCCGTACTGGCGATCGCACGCAGATCATCGGCGGCAACATCACCGACAATGTGAACGTGGGCAACGGTGATGACCGCATCCTGCCGCGTGATCTGAATGTCAATCTGCCGGCGGGCGGATTCACCCAGTCGGCCGCCGGAGCGATCGCGTACACGCTTCTGGGTCGCAACTTCGACCTGGACCTCGAACTGTCCGCCATGCAGGAAGAAGGTCGCGGCGAAGTCATCTCGAACCCGCGCCTGGTGACCGCCAACCAGCGCGAGGGCGTCATCCGCCAAGGCAAGGAGGTCGGTTATGTCACGATCACGGCCGGCCAGGGTGGCGTAGCCACGCCGAACGTGCAGTTCAAGGAGGCGTTGCTGGAGATGAAGGTGATGCCCACCATCACCAACGACAACCGCGTCTTCCTTAATCTCAACGTCAAGAAGGACGAAGTGAACCGCTACATCACGCTGGAAGGCTACGGCAGCGTGCCGGAGTTGGACAAGCGCGAGATCAACACGGCGGTCCTGGTGGAAGATGGCCAGACCGTGGTGATCGGCGGCGTGTACGAGTTCACCGATCGCAGCAGCGTCTCCAAGGTGCCGTTCCTGGGCGACATCCCCTTCCTGGGCAACCTGTTCAAGAAGAAGGGCCGCAGCAAGCAGAAGGCAGAGTTGCTGATCTTCATCACCCCGAAGGTGTTGTCGGTCAACAAGCGCTGATCCCTCGTTCTGCACGGATCGGAAAAGGGCCGCGGAAGCGGCCCTTCTTCGTTCTGATCCGTCGAACCGCCGCGAACTTCCGCTGAATCCGCTTCGGTACCGGCAGCGGGGTCGGGGAACCCGCGTGGCAGACTGTGGGTCCCACACGCACCCTCCGCCATCCAACGCTCATGGACCTCCCGTCTCCCCCCGGATTGTTCGATCGCTTCGTTACCCTGCGCGACGACCTCTCGCAGGCCATCGTCGGCCAGGCCGCGCTGGTGGAGCGCCTGCTGATCGCCTTGTTGGCGGACGGTCACCTGCTGGTCGAGGGCGCCCCGGGACTGGCGAAGACCACCGCGATCCGCGCGCTGGCGTCGCGGTTGCATGCGGACTTCGCCCGCGTGCAGTTCACCCCGGATCTGCTGCCGGCGGACCTGACGGGGACGGAAGTGTGGCGGCCGCAGGAGGCGCGCTTCGAATTCCAGGCCGGGCCGATCTTCCATCCCCTCCTGCTGGCCGATGAGATCAACCGCGCGCCCGCGAAGGTGCAGTCCGCGCTGCTTGAGGCGATGGGCGAGCGCCAGGTGACCGTGGGTCGGCACACGTACCCGCTGCCGGCCCTGTTCCTGGTGATGGCGACCCAGAACCCGATCGAGCAGGAGGGCACCTTCCCGTTGCCGGAGGCGCAGCTTGACCGGTTCCTGATGCACGTGAAGATCGGATATCCCGAGGCCGCGGCCGAAGCGGAAATCCTGCGCTTGGCGCGTGACCGGGCGCGTGAGCAGATGCAGTCGGTGCACGCGGCGGTCGAGCGCATGCCGCTGGATGATGTCTTCCAAGCGCGCGCGCAGGTACTCGACCTGCATCTGGCGCCGGCGCTCGAGCGCTATCTGATCGAACTGGTGCTCGCCTCGCGCGACGCCTCCCGCTACGACGCTACGCTGGCGCGGCGCATCGCCTGGGGCGCGAGTCCCCGCGGTTCCATCGCGCTCGAACGGTGCGCGCGCGCGCGCGCGTGGTTGTCGGGTCGCGACTACGTCACGCCCGACGACATCCGTGCGATCGCACCGGACGTGCTGCGTCATCGCGTGCTGCCGAGCTACGAGGCGACCGCGGAGGGCTGGGACGGCGATCGCCTGGTGAAGGCGTTGCTCGACGCGGTTCCGTTGCCCTGAGCCCGGGATTCCACTCGCGCGTGTCCTGCCGATGAACGAAGGCATCCTGCCCACCCTGGCCGAGTTGATCGCGCTGCGTGCGAGCGCGCAGCGTCGCCCGCCCGCCCGGCGGGGCCGGCATTCGGTGAGTGGCCCGTCGGCCTCGCCGATGCGGGGTCGTGGCATGGAGTATGCGGAGTCGCGCGAGTATGTCGCGGGCGACGACGTGCGCCACATCGACTGGCGCTTGACCGCGCGCAGCGGCCGTACCCACACCAAGCTGTTCCAGGCCGAACGCGAACGGCTGACGCTGATCGTGGCCGATACCTCGCCGCTGCTCTATTTCGGTACGCGAACACGCTTCAAGTCCGTGCAGGCGGCGCGCGCTGGCGCAGTCGCGGCGTGGCAGGCTGCGCGCGACGGGGATCGCCTCGCCATCCTCCGCGGCAGCCTGGCGGAAGCGCCCGTTCCGCCGGCGTCCGGCACGCGCGGTGCGCTGCGCGTGCTCGATGCGTTGGTGCGCTGGTATGCCGCGCCGCCGCCCGATGATCTCGGGCTCGCCTTCGCGCTGGACCACGCCGCACGGCTGCTGCGGCCCGGCTCACGGTTACTGGTGCTGGCCGATCCGCACAGCCTGGCGTCCATTCCGGAATCGCGCTGGCCTGCGCTGGCCGCTCACCACGATGTCGTCGTCCTGTTGCTGACCGATCCGCTCGAAACGGCGCCGCCTTCCCGGCGCCTGCCGTTCGTCGTGGGCCACCAGCGCGTGGAGCTCGACCTGGCCAGCCCGTCGCAACGCGAGGCTTGGCGCATGGAGTTCCAGCAGCCTCTGGAGCGCGCGCTGGATCGCCTGCCTGCACGTGGCGTCCAGGTGCGCACGCTGTCGACCGATGCACCCAGCGACGCCTGGCTGGCGGCGCTGGGCCGCGCCCAGCCGCAGGTGGCATGACCATGGGATTGGCAACGCTGGTGCTGCGTGATGTCCATGTACCGGCTTCGCCGCCGTGGTGGCCGCTGGCGCCGGGATGGTGGCTGGTCGCGGGCGTCGTCGCCTTGCTGGTGGCGGGTGTTGTTGCATGGCGTTGGCATCGACGTCGCACGCGGCAGGCTTGGCTGCGCTGGTTCGACGCCGCGATCGCAGGCGGCTCGCCCGCAGAGCAGGTCGCCGCCATGTCCGAGCGGCTGCGCCGGGCCGCACGACGGTGTGATCCGTCTGCCGATCGCCTGCAGGGTGATGCGTGGCTGGCGTTCCTCGACGGTACGCAGGGCCGTGCGTTTTCGCAGGGGCCGGGTCGCCTGCTGCTCGAGGGGGGCTTCCGTCGCGAGGTGGCGCCTGCGGAACTGTCGGCCGCGACGGACGTGGCGCGCAAGCGATTCCTCGATTTGATGGCGGGCCGGCGATGAGCGCGTCTCTGCCGGTGCTGCAGTGGCTGCAGGATGGGTACGCGGGCTTCGCGTGGCCGTGGCTGTGGCTGGCGTTTCCGTTGCCGTGGCTGGTGCGCTGGCTGCTGCCGGCGCGGCAGACCCAGACCGATGGGCTGAAGGTGCCGTACGGGCCCGCGGTGCAGGCGATCGCCCGGCAGGGAGGGCGTGGTCTGCCAAAGCGCGCGGCTGCGCTGGCGTGGCTGGCGTGGTTCCTGCTGTGCGCCGCCGCTGCACGACCCCAGCAGTTCGGCGACGCCGTGACGCCCCCGGTGAGTGGACGCGACCTGATGCTCGCGGTCGATTTGTCCGGCAGCATGACCGAGCCGGACATGGAGCTGGGCGGCGCCGTCGTCGATCGCCTGACGGCTGCCAAGGCCGTGCTTGCGGATTTCCTCGATCGACGCGACGGCGACCGCGTCGGCCTGCTGGTCTTCGGCCAGCGGGCGTATGCCATGACGCCGCTGACGCGCGACCTGCAGACGGTGCGCGACCAATTGCGCGATGCCGTCGCGGGCCTCGCCGGTCGCGAAACCGCCATCGGCGATGCCATCGCACTCGCCGTGCGCCGCCTGCGCACGCAGCAGGATGGCCAGCGCGTGCTGATCCTGCTCACCGACGGCGTCAACTCCGCCGGCGTGCTGACGCCCGCCAAAGCCGCGGAACTGGCAAAGGAAGAGCGCGTGCGCATCCATACCATCGCCTTTGGTGGCGATGGCGGCATCAGCGTGTTCGGCATCCCCTTGCCGATGCCGGCGAGTTCGGCCGAGGCCATCGATGAAGCCACCCTGCGCGATGTCGCCTCGCAGACCGGCGGGCGCTTCTTCCGCGCGCGCGATACGCGCGAGCTGGCAGGCATCTACGCCGAACTGGACCGGCTGGAGCCGGTGGAGCAGCCGGGCAGGGCGGTGCGCCCACGCATCGAGCGCTACGCGTGGCCGCTCGCCGCGGCGTTGCTGGTGTCGCTGCTCGCGTTCGTGCTGCCGCGGAGGCATGCATGAGCATGGACTGGACGGCGTTGCACTTCCTCCGTCCCCACTGGTTGTGGGCACTGACGGCATTGCCCGTGTTGATGTGGGCCTGGCGCGTGCAGCGACAGCGCCGCAGTGCATGGCGGGGGCATGTCGATGCGCACCTCCTGCCGCACCTGCTGGTGCAGGGCAGCGTGCGGGTACGCGCTGGCCTGGCGGTGGCAAGCATCGCCTACGTACTGGCGGTACTGGCGCTGGCGGGCCCGAGTTGGCGCCAGGTCGACCAACCCCTCTGGCAGGTGCAGCGGCCTCTGGTGGTCGTGCTCGATCTTTCCAGCCGTACCACCGCGAGCGATCTGCCGCCATCGCGAGTGTTGCAGGCGCGGGCAAAGCTCGGACAGATCCTGGCTGCGCGCGCGGGAAGCCCCGTCGCGCTGGTCGCCTATGCCGACGACGCGTTCACCGTAGCGCCGCTGACCGACGACGTGGCCAACATCGGCCTGTTCCTCGACGACCTGTCGCCGGACATCATGCCGGTGGATGGGCAGCGCACCGACCGTGGCATCGCGTGGGCCGCCCGCTTGATGACGCAGGCGGATGTCCGGGGCGGCGACATCCTGGTGCTTACCGATCGCGCGGACGCAGAAGCGACGGCCGCCGCCGCCGCCGCGCACGCGCAGGGCCACACCGTCTCCGTACTGGGATTGGGCACGGCATCCGGCGCCGCCTACCGCGGCGGCGACGGTGTGATCGGGCGCGCGGCGCTGGATGCGACATCGCTGCGTCGCCTCGCCCGCGATGGCGGCGGTCGTTACGCGACGCTCACCACCGACGAGGCCGACATCGCCGCGCTGGCACTGCGGTCCCCGCGCATGGCGGAGCAAGGCGGCGCGTCGTCCGGCGTCGGCAAGGCGTGGCGTGACGAAGGCTACTGGTTGCTGGTTCCGCTGATGGCGCTCGCGTTGCTGGGGTTCCGCCGCGGCGCGCCCCTGGTCTTGTTGGGTGCGTTGTGGCTGCCGATGGCGCAACCCGCATCGGCCGCCGGCCTGGACTGGTGGCAGCGCAGCGACCAGGCCGAACACGCGCGCCTGGTGCACGGCGCCGACGCCTATCGGAAAGGCGATTACGTCGCCGCTGAAAAGGCGTTCAGCGGCATCTCCTCGGCGGAGGGTTGGTACAACCTCGGCAATGCGTTGGCGAAGCAGCAACGGTACGACGACGCCATCGCCGCCTACGATCGTGCGCTGCGCGCGAGGCCGGGCATGCCCGATGCGGTGGCGAACCGGGCCGCGGTCGATGCGGCCCGCAAGCGCCCGCCGTCCCCTCGAGACAACGACGGGAAGTCTGGGCAGCAGGGTGCGGGCCAGCAGGGCTCCCAAGGATCGCAAGGCCCGGCCAACGCAGGTGCGGATGCGCCCGACAAGCCCTCGCGCTCTTCCTCTTCGGGGGCGACGTCGACGCAGCAAGCAAAGGCGCCACCGGCTGGACGCCCCTCTTCCGAAGCACCTCCCGCATCGCCTCCCGATGCCGCCACGCAGTCCGCCGCTGATGCGGCACAACGCGAGCGCATGCGCCAGGCGATGTCGCAAGCGGCGGCACAGCGCGCCGGACCGCCCGGTGGGGACACGCCCGCCGCGCAGGTCGAATCCGCGGAAGCGCGCGAACGCCGGCAAGCGGTCGACGCATGGTTGAAACGCGTGCCGGACGAACCCGGCTCGCTGCTGAAGGCGAAGTTCCGGCTCGAACAGGAACGCCGCCAGAGAGAAGGACGATGAGATACCGGGCGTGGTTGTGGATGTGCCTGTTGGTGGCGTGGCCGCTGTCCTCGCTGGCGGCCACGCGCGCGTGGCTGGAACAGTCGCAAGTGGCGTTGGGGCAAACGGTGACCTTGAACGTGGAGACCGATGCGGTGTCCGCCACGCCGGACCTGACGCCACTGATGCGCGACTTCAACGTGGAAGGCCAGTCGGACAGTCGCAGCGTGCGCTGGGTGAACGGACGCATGGGCAGCAGCACCACCTTCGCGCTCACCCTGCGACCGCGCCGCGCGGGCTCGCTCGCGATTCCCGCCCTTCAGGTGGGCAACGACCGTACCGCACCGCTGGTGCTGGAGGTGACGGCTACGCCGACCGCGAGTGCCGCCGCCAACGGGCTGGTGTTCGTCGAAACCGAGATCGACGACGCGGATCCCTACGTGCAGCAGTCGGTCGGCATCACGGTGCGGCTGTTCTACGCCACGCCGCTGTCCGGCGAGCTGGATCTCGATCCTCCCGACGGCGCCCTGCTGCAACGCGTGGGCGAGATCGTGCAATCCAGCCGCGAGATCGATGGGCGGCGCTACAGCACGGCCGAGCGCAGGTACTTGCTCGTGCCCGAGCGCAGCGGCCCCCTGACCCTGCCTGGCGCGCGCTTTCGCGGAAGGACGGCGGGCGGCTGGATGGACGACCTGTTCGGCGGCAGCGGCCGCGACGTCAACATCACAGGATCGCCGCGCACGCTGCAGGTACGGCCGCAACCTGCCACCGCGCCGCAACCCTGGCTGCCCGTGCGCGACGTGCGCCTGCGCTATACCGCGGTGCCCGAGCAGCTGCGCGCCGGCGAGGCCGCGACGCTGGCGATCGAAGCCACGGTCGTCGGCGCCACGCAGGCGCAGCTGCCGGAATTCCCCGCACCGGCGGTGCCGGGCGCACAGGTCCTTGCCGAGCCGCCGCAGTACGACGAGACCTTCGTCGGTGGAACGCCGCAGGTGAAGCTGACGCGGCGCTACTCCCTCGTCCCGGCCCGGCCCGGTGCGCTCGCCGTGCCGGGAATGGCGATGGCGTGGTGGGACGTGCGCGCGGGAACGGCGAAGCGCGCGACGCTTCCCGACCTGACCCTGCCGGTTGCCGCGGGAATCGCGCCGGCCGCAGCAGGCAACCCTGCTCTGGCCTCGCAGGGCGGGGAAGAAGGGGGGCTGGTCGCCACCGGTGGTGAACGGCGCATGCCCCCGCATCTGTGGCCATGGCTGGCTGCCGGCTTCGCGCTGCTGTGGCTCGCGACGCTGGTATGGGCACTGTCGCGTCGCCAGCCGGGTGCGCGCGTCGTGCGCGAGTTCCCCGCCGCGCCACTGGACCTGCCCCACGCAGCGGCTTCGCGCGCCACCCACACCGCCGCCGACTTGAAGCGCGTGCTCGACGCCGGCGATCTGGACGACATCGAACACGTGCTCTGTGGCATGGCGCATCCCGTCGCGGGCGACCTCGACGAGCTGCAGCGTCGCCTCGTCGCACCGGCGCAGCGGAACGCGGTGGATCTGCTGCGGCGTGCCCGCTGGGCGGGGGGCGATGCCGCGCAGGCGCGTGCCGCATTGCGCGAAGCGTTCCGCGGAGGTCCGCAGTGGTCTGCGCCGCTCATGCGCGCGGAGGAAGAGCCGTTGCCGCCCCTGTATCCAAGATAGGGGACATCGTGCCCATGTTCGTCATCGTCAGGAGAAGGGAGACGACTCACGCCGCCACGCCCGACGTTGCACACGAGGCGCGCCGGGGCCTTGCACCGGGTTTGCTAAGCTCCCGCCTTTGCCCCTGCAGGAACTGCCGATGACCGACGCTACGCCCGCCAAGCGCGCCAGACTCCCTCTGCACTGGAAGATGGCCATCGGCTTCGGCGTCGGCCTGATCGTCGGACTCATCGTGCATGCCACCGGCCAGGGCGATGCCGGCTGGGTGCAGGACGTGACGAAGTACGTCACCACGCCCTTCAGCAAGATCTTCCTCAACCTGATCTTCATGCTGATCGTGCCCTTGCTTTTCTCGGCCCTGGTCTGCGGTATCGCCGAGATGGGCGATATCCGCGCGCTGGGCCGGATCGGCTGGAAGACGCTCGCCTATACCATCGTGCTGTCGGCGGTCGCCGTGCTGCTGGGCCTGCTGCTGGTCAATGTGTTCAAGCCTGGCGTCGGCGTCGATCCTGCGCTGGCGCAGCAGCTGATCGCCGAGAACGCCGAGCGCACCAAGGAAATCGTCGCCAGCGTCGGCAGTCAGCCGACCGGCATGGACATGCTGCTGTCGATCGTGCCCGACAACGTGATCGGTGCGGCGTCGAGCAACGCGGCGATCCTGTCGCTGATGTTCTTCGCGGTGATGTTCGGCATTGGCCTGGTGCTGACCCCGTCGGAGAACACCGGCATCCTGAAGCGCGGCATCGAGGGTGTGTTCGAGATCTCGATGACGCTGATCGGCCTGGTGATCCGCCTCGCTCCGTACGCGGTGGCCTGCTTCATGTTCAACCTGGCCGCGATCTTCGGGTTCGACCTGCTGCTGAGGTTGGGGCAGTACGTGTTCGTGGTCGTGCTCGCGCTGGCACTACACCTGCTGGTCAGCTACTCCGTCGCATTGAAGCTCGCCGGCTACTCGCCGCTGAAGTTCTTCCGCGGCGCGCAGGAAGCGATGGTGATGGCGTTCTCCACCGCGTCGAGCAACGCCACCCTGCCCACCGCACTGCGCGTGGCCGACGAGAAACTGGGCCTGCCGCGCACGGTGTCGCGCTTCGTGCTGACCGTGGGCGCCACCGCCAACCAGAACGGCACCGCGCTGTTCGAGGGCGTGACGGTGATCTTCCTGGCCCAGTTCTTCGGCGTGGACCTGTCGCTGGGGCAGCAGTTCATGGTGATGCTGGTGTGCATCCTGGGCGGCATCGGCACGGCCGGCGTGCCCTCCGGTTCGCTGCCGGTGGTGGCGCTGATCTGCGCCATGGTGGGCGTCAATCCCATCGGCATCGGCTTGATCCTGGGCGTGAACCACTTCCTCGACATGTGCCGCACCACGCTGAACGTCACCGGCGACCTGACCCTGGCCTCGCTGGTGGCCAAGGGCGAGCGCGCCGACGTGAAACTGCCGGGGCAGCCGGGCTAACACCCCGGAAAGCACGCTGCAACCGCGACAGGGCGGGCAGGGGGTGGGACAATGAGCGGCCCGCAGCCCGCCGGGCGCCGCCCCCTGTTCCGACTCCCCATGACGACGCCCACCCGCCGCCAGCTCGCCAACGCCATCCGTTTCCTCGCCGCCGACGCGGTGCAGGCCGCCAACTCCGGTCACCCCGGCATGCCCATGGGCATGGCCGACATCGCCGAAGTACTGTGGAACGACTACTACCGCCACAGCCCGTCGAACCCGCACTGGTTCAACCGCGACCGTTTCGTGCTGTCCAACGGCCACGGCTCGATGCTGCACTACGCGCTGCTGCACCTGGCCGGTTACGACCTGCCGCTGCAGGAACTCAAGAACTTCCGCCAACTGCACAGCAAGACCGCCGGCCACCCGGAGCGCCACGAAACGCCGGGCGTGGAAACCACCACCGGTCCGCTCGGCCAGGGCTTCGCCAACGCGGTCGGTTTCGCGCTGGCCGAGAAGCTGCTCGCGCAGCGCTTCAACCGCGAAGGCCACGACCTCATCGATCACCGCACCTTCGTCTTCATGGGCGACGGCTGCCTGATGGAAGGCGTGTCGCATGAAGCCGCTTCGCTCGCCGGCACCTGGGGCCTGGGCAAGCTGGTCTGCTTCTGGGACGACAACAAGATTTCCATCGACGGCAACACCGATGGCTGGTTCACCGACGACACGCCGGCCCGCTTCGAAGCCTATGGCTGGCAGGTCGTGCGCAACGTCAACGGCCATGACCCGGTCGAGATCAAGACCGCGATCGATACCGCGCTGAAGGCCACCGACAAGCCCACGCTGATCTGCTGCCGCACCACGATCGGTTTCGGTTCGCCGAACAAGGCCGGCAAGGAATCCAGTCACGGCGCACCGCTGGGCAAGGACGAGCTGGAAGCCACGCGCGTCGCGCTGGAATGGCCGTACGGTCCGTTCGAGGTTCCGGCAGATATTTACGCAGGCTGGAACAAGGTCGAGGCCGGCAGGGCGCTGGAAGCCGACTGGAACGCCCTGCTCGACGCCTATACCGCGCAGTACCCGGAGCAGGCCGCCGAACTCAAGCGCCGTGCCTCGGGCGAACTGCCCGCCGACTTCGTCGCCCAGGCCGATGCCTACATCGCCAAGGTGCAGGCCGAGGGCCCGGTGATCGCCTCGCGCAAGGCTTCGCAGAACGCCATCGAAGCGTTCGCGCCGCTGCTGCCGGAACTGGTCGGCGGCTCGGCCGATCTGGCGCACTCCAACCTCACGCTGTGGAAGGCCAGCAAGTCGGTCTCCACCACCGATCCGAACGCCAACTACGTGTACTACGGCGTGCGCGAGTTCGGCATGACCGCGATCGCGAACGGCCTGGCGCTGCACGGCGGCTTCGTGCCGTTCGACGCCACCTTCCTGGTGTTCAGCGACTACGCGCGCAACGGCGTGCGCATGAGCGCGCTGATCCCGGCGCACGCCATCCACGTGTACACGCACGACTCCATCGGCCTGGGCGAAGACGGCCCCACGCACCAGCCGGTGGAGCACTTGGCCTCGCTGCGCTACATCCCGAACAACGACGTGTGGCGTCCGTGCGACGCGGTGGAATCGGCAGTGGCGTGGAAGCAGGCCATCGTCCGCCAGGACGGCCCGAGCTGCCTGGTGTTCTCGCGCCAGAACCTGCCGCACCAGCCGCGCACCGAGGCGCAGGTGGGCGATATCGCGCGCGGCGGCTACGTGCTGGCCGATGCCGATGGCACGCCGGACGTCATCCTGATAGCAACCGGTTCTGAAGTCGGCCTGGCCACGCAGGCCAAGGCCATGCTGGATGCGCAGGGCATCAAGACGCGCGTGGTGTCGATGCCGTCGACCGACGTGTTCGATCGCCAAGACGCGGCTTACCGCGAGGCCGTGCTGCCCAAGGCCGTGCGCAAGCGCGTCGCCGTCGAAGCCGCGATCAGCGATTTCTGGGGCAAGTACGTGGGTCTGGATGGTGCGGTCATCGGCATGACCACGTTCGGCGCCTCCGCGCCGGCCGACGCGCTGTACAAGCACTTCGGCATCACCGCGGACGCAGTGGTCGAGGCGGCGAAGTCGCTCTGAGCGGGACGTACCGCAAGACCGAGAAAAGCCGGGCATTGCCCGGCTTTTCTTTTGGACCCAATGAAAAGTTCAGGCAAGACGATATTGCTTCAACGTCGCTTTCCGATGCCGGTGTTGCTACCCGTATATCCATTAAAAGCCGTCGTCGCTTCGTTTCTGTGGGCCTGTGCTGGCTGCTGGACTGAAGGGCCCCACTCCTGTTGCCACCGCATCGGAATGACTTCGCGGGCAGATTGCGTCGTGTCACAACCTGGGCCGCTGCCCAGTGTGACTTCATCGCATACAAGTGCGTTGCAGCGGGCTCCCGCGTTTTGCGGCAAGGCGGATTTCCAATTCCTGATGCGCGGTGATAGGTTTGGCGGGAAGCCCATGCGATGGAACGCCATGATGATGCCACCTCTGCGAAGTGCACATTTCCGCCGTGTCGCATCACTGCTTCTAGCGACTGTTACCGTGATTTCTGCCGGTTGCGCCACCTCATCCGAGACATCCGTACTTGCCAAGGAGATAGCTGCCATGGCCGCGTCAGACACCAGCCCTGCGACTGAGAGTCCAGCACTTTCTGCCGAAGAAATCGGCAGGCGGTTCCTGAAGCTGATCGAGGGCTTAGAGTCACGGGAAGATCTGAATCTTGAGCGCGTCCAGAGAGTGTTGGGCGTCCCGCTGAAGCGCTTTGATGGCACGCCAGAATACCTGTACGGGTATAGCCAGCCATTAGGTGAAGGGTGGTACTTCAGCCTCGACTACATCGCCGGTTCGCCTTCCTTGCTCCGTGGAATGAGCTTGGCGTTCGGGAAGCCAGGTGAGCGTTTTCCCGATTTCCCTGCTTTCGCGTGCAACTTGGATTTCGAGGATTACCACAATGCGTTGCTAGCGGTGGGTTTTCGTGATGCTCCGATCTACGGAGAGATTGGTGAGTTGCGGAGCTGGCGCTATTACAAGGGCGATATCACGCTTTCGATCATTCCGCAAAACGTGGTAGCAGGAACGCCGGGCAGACTGTGCGTCAAGTCCATCGGTACATTGAACTGACGCAGGAGCAAGAGGATGGTCAAGCCAAATCCGCAACTTGAGGCCGCACTTTCGCGGTTTGCCGCTCAGCCCGGTGCCACGCCGGTCCAGGAGGCCCAATTGCGGGCAGCGGTCCTCGCCGATCCCAACCGGCTAAACGTGCTCAACCAGCAGGCCGTCACCCGTCAGCTTCAGGGCTTTGCCTTGGAGATGTCGAGTACATCACCCAGTTTGATCGGCACCTACGACAAGCAGGCCGGTGTGATCACGTTGCCGGCGACTAGCTTTCGGCCCGTCGGCACGACGGCAAGCGATGACTTGAAGGCAGTGATCGGGCTACAGGCGATCACCGTCGATTTCGCCTACAAGACTTGGCAGGACCATGCCGGGAAGATCCACGCCGTTGATCAGGACATGGTGACCAACCTGCAGTCTGCACTTAACGGATCGCCCGTGCTGGCGGATCAGATGAAAGACGCGATAAGACAGGGGCACGTGCAGCATTTCAGTCTGTTGGGCAACGGAATGGCGGCAGGAGCCACTTATGACGGAAATACGGTGCGACAGGACGGCACGCCGAAAGGCATCAATCTGTCTCCGTCGGGTTTGCAAACCAATACACCCGCAAATCCCCTTGGCAGATACGATGTTCGAGATATGACTTTCGTATTAGGTCACGAGATCCGGCATGGCTTTAACAATGCCGCTAAGGATAATGCGACTGGGATATTCGTCCGGAGCATAACCGTCCAAGCTAAGGCGCAAGGGCACATACACGACTATACGGACGAGTTGCGGGCTTACATCCAAGCAGGGCGAGAGGATGAGGCGAAAGCAGAGATCGCAGGCTGGAACGCGCTGTTGAGTCGCGAGCGACAGCTTAATCCTTCCATGCCAGGCTTGGACATGATGGCAGACGCAGGTAATGACAGGACGTTGGACTTTGTCCAGCGCGACCCTGTTACCAAGGCGCTCAGTATCAACCAGGGCCTCACCTTCAACCAAGACGGCAGCCTGTCGCAGAACCCCGCCAACATCGCGGCGATGGGCCAGCACTACTTCGATCGCCCATCCCATGTGCATGCGCAGCCCGGCCAACGCCCCGTGGGCATCGGCGAACACAAACCCAACCCCACCGCCGACTATCCCAACTACTACGGTACCTGGGCGCTTGAGCAGATCGTCGCCGCAGAAGACCGGGCCAATGTGTCATACAAAGGCGCGCGCCCGCAGATCGCCATCGACATGGCGGTCCTCGGCTTGAAGGAAAATCTGATCGAAATGGAAGGGCTGGACCTTGGCGCTAACAAAGCGCCGCGCCCTTATCTGGACACGAGCCAGATCCCGGCGAAGCCCGGCCATTTCCACCACACCCAGGATGCCAGCATGGGGCACGACCATCAGCACGTGCCGATCGTGGCTGCAGGGCGGATCCGCGCCAGTGGCGACCCGGTGGTCGATCGCTGGATCGATGCGCTGCAGGTGGGTGACCAGGCCGCTGCCAAAGTCCTGCAGAAGGAGTTCACCGAATCGCCTGATGGTCGACGTTTGTGGGTCGAGTCACTGGCCGATGCTCAGGCCTGGGAGGCCCGGCAGAAGCCATGGCTAGCGCAAGCCCGGGATACTCCGCTGTTCAATCAGGCGATGGATCACCTGGAACGGTTGGAGCCGCAGATGGATGCCCACTGGACGCAGCGACAGCGCGAACAACTCGCCGGCACGATCGCACTGGAGGCGCGGCGCGATCACCTGCCGGAAATCAGCGCTCTCGTCCAGACCCGCGACGGTGGCCTGATGGCTGTGTGGAACCACCCACACAATCCGATCCTGGATCGGCGGACGGATACGATCAACCCAGCGCAGGCGTCTGAGCAACCGCTGGGGCAGAGCATGCAGGCGTTCAACGAGGAAACGCAGCGGCAGGAACAGCAGACCATCATCGACGCGCAGCAACGGCAAGTGCAGGAACAGCAGCAGGGAATGGCAAGGTAGCCGAGGGGAACGCAATGAACGACACGGATGCCATCCGCCGTTTGATGTTGGCGGTAGGGCGGCTCGAGGATGCCGCCGACAAGCAGGCGCGACAGGTGGCCGAGAGCCTGCAGAAGGCGCATGTAGTCAGTGCCGAACTGGCGGCCACGCGCGAGGCCGAGGAGGCCAAGCTGAAGCATGCGATGGTTCGTCTGTTCCAGGAGCAGCAGCAGAAGACCGAAATAGCGCTGCGGCCGGTGACCGGCAAAGCTTGGCGGGGCCTGATCGCCGTCGCAGCGGGCTTCGCGTTGTTGTACGCCGGCCTGCTTCTGCTGCTTCGTCACGAGTACCAACGGCTGAAGGATGCCCAACTGCGCGCAGATGCGGCCGAGGTGTCGGCTGAAGTCCGGCACGCCTCCCAGCATGTCGAAATCACCTCCTGCGGAGGTCGTCCGTGCATCGCCATCGATCCGGAGTCGGCAACGTGGAAGAGTCGCGGCAAGGAATACTTCCTGGTGGACGGCAGGTCAGGCAAGTAGCAGAAGCGGCAAGGAGTGGCAGCTCCGCCTTGCCATGTCGCCGTGCAAGTCCCTGTCTTGACCCAGCCCGTCGTCCCGGCTTCTGCCGGAATGACGCCGTTACGGATTGCTTGGCGTGGTCATGAAGACTGCCGCGTTTCCCGCAAGCCGAGTGCCAGCAGCTTCGCTTCCAGGCGTTCGCCCAACGTCCCGGGCGTCGCCAGCGCCATGCGCGCCATCGCCTCGGCATCGTTTGACGTGGCACTTAGCGCACGCATGACCGTGCCGATCTTCTTCCAGGGCGTCGCCGTGTTGGCCTTCAGCCAACCCAGGGCTTTGACGATGCGCTGTTCGACCTCGGTGAAGTCGCTGCCGAGCGGATAGTCCGGCAGCGTGCCGTCGTGACGGAAGGCGTGCAGGCGCGCGGACAGGTGCACCGGCGTGTTGTCGATCCAGTGGCCGGGCGCATGGAAGCCGCTGCGCAGCTTGCCTTCGTGCTTCGCGCGCTCGACAAGTGCCGGCTGGAAGCGCGCATCGGTGATTCCGCCCATCGCGATCACGCAATCCTCGTCGTTCTTGCCGCGCAGGTCCGCGATACCGTATTCGTTGACGTAGAGGTCGCGCAGGTGGCGGGGAATGGTGGTGTGGCCGTAATTCCAGCGGACGTTGGAGGCGGGCGCGCCGGCATCGTCTCGCACGGCGCGGAACATCAACGCGCTGCGTGCGTTATCCAGGGTGTTGGACATGTCGACGAAGTTGTACTGTCCGCCCACGCCGGACACCACGCGGCCGTCTTCCAGTCCGTCCGAGACGGCGGCACCGAGCGCGGTGACCATCATGCAGGAGTTGAAGAAGCGGGCGTCGTGGCGCTGCAGGCGGGCGAGTGGCTCATGGTCGCGCTGAAGTTCGTTGATCAGGCTGATGCGGCGCATGCCGATGGCACGGCGCTGGTCGTCCGGCAGGTCGCGCAGCCACTGGTAGAACGCGGGCGACCCCAGGTAGAACGCGCCATGCAGGTACTCGCCATCGCGCTCCAGACGCGCCAGGTCGCCGAGATTGGCCGTGCCGTCGGCGACGCGCCGCATCAGTGCTTCGTCATCCACCACCTTGCGCCGGATCACGCCGGTCTCGACCAGTCGCTTGAAGCCCTCGTTGACCATCTCGCTGCAGCCGTACAGGCCGATGGCGAACGGGTCGAGGCCACCGCTGGCGAGCACGGCAGGATGTTGCTCCAGCGCGGGATCGAGGGCGGCCAGGATGCGCCGGTAGGTGGCGTTGTCGGTGTGGCGCAGCACCAGTGCGTGGCACAGCGCATCGGCGAGCGCGCCGATGCCGATCTGCAGCGTGCCGCCATCGCGGACCAGCGCACTGGCATACAGGCCGATGGCGTAATCGACGTCGGATACCGGCTGGCGCGGCAACCCGAACAGGGGCGGATAAGGGCCAGGCGGGGTGATGACGATGTCGAAGTAGGCCTCTTCCACCGCCGCGGTGCCACCGATCCACGGCAGGTGCGGATCGATCTCGGCCACCAGCAAGGGGCGCGGCAGGCCGCGCGCCACGATGGCATCGACGGCATCCTGGGTCAGGTCGTTGTTGCACGAGAACGACAGCCGCGTGCCGCCCGGTTCGCGCGCGACCTTCTGCACGATCACGTTGAGCGCGCGGTCGGCGAGTGCCCGGGCAACGTGTGTGTAGTTGAGGCTGGCGTACAGGCGCTGCGCGGTGGTGGAGCGGAGCAGCGCTCCGCCCTGCATGTAGAACTCCTCCACCTCCATGTGCGCGGGCAGCGCGTCGCGCTTCATCGCCTGCACGTAGTCCAGCCGCGGGAAGTCCTCGCCGAAATGCCGCGCGGCGAACGGCTTCACGAATCGTCCCTCCAGTCCGCTGCCACCCGCAGGCGGATCGAGCGACAGCGCGGTGTAGAGCGACCACGGGCGCGACGGGTCCGCTACGCCGCGCCGGTAAAGCGCATTGAGCAGGCGGTGCGGCTTGCCGATGCCGAGCGGCGCGCCCATGCGCAGCGGCCCGTAGGTGTGGGCCAGGATCAGGTCGACGGCTTCGTCGAGATCGGTCAGGTGGCGTGGGGTCATGTGCGCAGCTTAGGCGAAGCCAAGTGATCCGCCGACGAATGGGAGCACGGAAGGGCTTGACACGGTCTTTGTTTACGTGCGTAATCAATAAAAATTACAGGCGTAAACGTATGTCGATCAGCGATGCGGAAGCTGTGGTGATGGACGTGTTGTGGCGGCGCCATCCCGCCAGTGCGGAAGACGTGGTCGCGGCCTTGGCCGGCCGCGCGGAATGGGCGGAGCCGACGGTGAAGACCCTGCTCAACCGCCTGCTCAACAAGGGCGCGATCCAGGCCGAGAAGGAGGGGCGTCGCTATCTGTATTCGCCCGTGCTCAGCCGCGATGCCTGGCTGGCGGAGCAGAGCGCGGGGCTGGTGGACCGCCTGTTCGGGGGGCGTGTGGCGCCGCTGGTCGCGCATTTCAGCGAGCAGCGCAAACTCTCCTCGGCCGATATCGCCGAACTGAAACGCCTGATCGCGGAGCTCGACGATGGCGAATGACGCGATGATGGCCCTGCTCGAAGCGACCATCGCCAGCACGCTGGCCATCCTGCTGGTGATGATCCTCCGTGTCCCGCTGCGTCGTCATCTCGGCGCCGCGACTGCGCACGCGCTGTGGATCTGCGTACCACTGGCCTGCGTGGCGGTCCTGGTGCCGGCCCGTCACGCCGAGACGCAGTGGGTGCTGCCGCAGGCTGTCGTACTGCAGCCTGCATCGGTGGCGGCCGTCGAAGCAAACGCGTCATGGCCCGCGCTGCCGGCGTTGCTGCTTGCGTTCTGGGGCGCCGGCGCCTTCATCATGGTTGCGCGATTGGCCGCGCAACAGCGGCGCTTCATCCGTGCCGTGGGGCCGATGACGGAAGTCGCGCCGGGCGTGCTGCGAGCGAGCGACAGCGCGGGCCTTCCGGCGGCTTACGGCGTGCTGCGGCCCAAAATCCTGCTGCCGGCGGACTTCGACAAACGCTACACGGACGCTGAGCGCGCGCTGGTGCTGTGCCACGAGCGCCTGCACATCCGCCGCGGCGACTTGTTCGGCAACCTGCTCGCCGCGCTGCTGCGCAGCGTGTTCTGGTTCAACCCGCTGATGCACCTCGCGTCGCGCCTGCACCGCCTGGACCAGGAGTTCACCTGCGACGCGGCCGTGGTCGCACGCCATCCCGGCGAGCGCCGCACCTACGGCGAAGCGATGCTGAAGGCGCATCTGGCTGGCATCCCGCTGCCCGTGGGCTGCCACTGGACGCACCACCACCCCCTCAAGGAGAGGATCGCCATGCTGAAGCACCCTTTGCGCAGCCGCACCCGACGGTTCGCCGCCGCCGCCCTGGTCATGCTGCTGGTCGCTGGCACCGGCATCGCCGCGTGGGCTGCGCAGCCCGCTGCACAGGCGCAGGGCGCACACGACTTCCACTACCGGATTGGTGCGACGCTGGAGGTCGATGGCGAACGCCAGGACGTTGTCCTGCGCGACTGGCCGGGCCAGAAGGTGGGTTTCGCATCGACGACGAAAGCCGGCCGCGCGTGGCGCATCGAGCTGGTCGTCGATCCTGCGGCAGAAGGCCAGGTGAGGCTCGCCGGGGACATCAGCGTGGACGGCAAGCCTGTGTCCAAACCGGTACTGATGGGTCTGCTCGACAAGGCGATGCGTATCGAGGTTACCCCGCCGGATGGCAGCTCGACGTTCGCGCTGTCGATGATCGTCAGCCGGCACGACGGCGCGCCCGGGCCGGACGAGGCCAGCGTGCCGAAACAGCCCGCGCCCGCCTACCCGGAAGACGCGAAGGCGCGCGGCCAGAGCGGGCTGGTGGTGCTGAAACTGCGCGTGGGACCGGACGGCCGCGTTCGCGAGGCGATCGTGGAATCCTCCGAGCCCGCCGGACTGTTCGATGAAGCGTCGCTCGCCGCCGCCCGGCAGTGGACGTTCGAGCCGCCCATGGAGAATGGCATGCGCGGCGAAGGCTGGGTACGCGTGCCGATTCGCTACGACGTCGACGGCGATCCGGACGGACGCGAAGGATCGTCGGAGATTGATCCGCCCACGGCCTGGAGTACGCTCGACATGTCGCAGTCGACATCCCTCAGGACGTTGGAATGCGATGAGATGAAGTTCGATGGCGAAGACGGTCGCAAGGTGTCCTGCGGGCAGCGCGTTGCCAACAAGCCCTAATGCGTTTCTTCGCATGTGCCATCGCAGTGTGGCTGGTCAGCGGCTGCGCGCACCGTATCGACAGCATCGGGCAGCGCCTGTTGCTGCCTGAAGCGGCCGGGCGTTACGAAATGGCGGCACACCAGGCCTTCGTCTACCCGGTACCCATCGATACGGCCAGCCCCGCGTTCCCGTCGGCGGGCATGCCGCGCGAACTGCCGGCGTTCACGTTGTGCGTGGCGTTCGTGGTGGATGACAAGGGCAAGGCGACGCAAGTCGTGCCGCTGCGTCAGGCAGGCTGCGCGGATGGCGCCGCGCAGCCACTGTTGCGCGATGCGGCGCTCTCCGCGGTGTCGGGATGGACCTTCGAACCCGCGATGTTCTGCGACTATCCGGACGCCACGAGTCGTGATCGGGACTGGAACGGATACGGCTGCGCCGGCGAACGCGTGCAGGCGCGTGTCGTGCCGGTCACGCTGGCCTATGCCTTCACTTTCGAAATCCGCGAAGGCAGGCAGCGCGTGGCAGCGCGAAAACGCTGACGCTCACTGCGCCAGCATGTCCGGTCGGAACAGGCGGCGTCGGGAAATCTCGTGGCCGGCGACCATGAAGCGGCCTTCGCCTCGGTAATGCACCGTGCGGGGCACGCGCGGCGAGGGCGCGACGTGTGCTGCCACCACGCGCCATACGAATAGCGGGTAGTCGGCGGTGATGCGGGTTTCGTGCAAGCGACACTCGAACTGCGCGTGGCATTCGGCGATCCGCGGCGCGTCCACTTCGCGCGAGCGCAACGCGGTCAGGCCGAAGCGCTCGAACTTGTCCTGCTCGGTGCTGCTGCAGTTGCCGATGCGTACGACGGTGTCCAGCAGGCCCTCGGTCGGCAAGTTGATCACGCAGGCGCGGCTCGCGCGCGCCAGTGCGTGGCTGCGGTTCGCGTCCCAGATATAGGTGCCGACCAGGTCGTAACCCAGCATCATGTGCCAGCCCAGCGTCATGATCGCGCGTTCGCCGTTGTGCGCGGTGCTCACCAGCACGACGGGCCCCGGCTCCAGGTAGTGACGGGTCCGGTCAACGGGCAGGGACTTCCAGCGCTTGGGGTGTGTCATGCGGGGCGCTCCTGGGGCCTCGCCGCATCCTACGACGACGTCAGTCGAGAACGTGTGTGGAGTCGGCCACGCGGCGTACTTCGTCCGGATGATGGCTGACGTAGACGATGGGCAGGCGGATCTCGTCGCGCACACGCTGCAGGTAGGGGATGAGTTCCTCGCGCCGGGCCTGGTCAAGCGACGACAGCGGCTCGTCGAACAGCAGCAACGAGGGCTGCGACAGCAACGCGCGACCGATCGCGACGCGCTGCGCTTCGCCCCCGGACAGATTGCGCGTGCGGCGACCGAGCAGCGGCGCGATGCCGAGCAACTCCACCACGGCATCGAATCCGAAGCGGGGCGCGCCCCGCCCGCCGTGGCGCCCGTAGAGCAGGTTGCGGCGCACGTCCAGGTGCGGGAACAACCGCGCATCCTGGAAGACATAACCGATGCGGCGCTGGTGCACCGGCACGTCGATGCGCTGCGCACTGTCGAACAGGCAATGGCCGTCCACGTCGATGCGCCCGGCCACGGGCGTCACCAGTCCGGCGATGGCATTGAGGACGGAAGTCTTGCCCGCGCCGGACGGCCCCACCAGGGCGATCACGCGCGCGTCGTCCTGGATGCGCACGTGGCGATGAAAGTGTCCGCGCCGCATTTCGATGTCCAGGTGCAGCATCAGCTGTCCTCGCCCTGGCGCGTGTGGTGCCGGCGCACCAGCCACTCCGAGAACAGCAGCGCGGCCAGCGAGATAGCCACGGCGACCGCGGCGAGGCGCCAGATGCCGGCTTCGCCACCGGGCACCTGCATCAGGCCATAGATCGCGGAGGACAGCGTCTGCGTCTCGCCGGGGATGTTGGAGACGAAGGTGATGGTAGCGCCGAATTCGCCGAGCGCTTTCGCGAATGCCAGCACGCTGCCAGCCACCAGGCCGGGCCAGGCCAGCGGCAAGGTGACGGTGAAGAAGACGCGCCACGGGCCGGCGCCCAGGGTGGACGCGGCCTGTTCCAGACGACGGTCGGTGGCTTCGAGCGACAAGCGGATCGCGCGCACCATCAGCGGGAAGCCCATCACCGCGCACGCCAGCGCCGCGCCGGTCCAGCGGAACGCGAACACGAGGCCCAGGTGCTCCTTCAGGAAAGCGCCGATGGCGCCCTGCGTGCCCAACGTTACCAGCAATCCGTAACCCATCACCACCGGCGGCAATACCAGCGGCAGGTGCACCACGGCATCCAGCAGCGCCTTGCCCGGGAAGCGCGTGCGCGCCAGCACCCAGCCGACCAGCACGCCGAACGGCAGGCTGGCGATCGCGGCCACCAGCGCCACCTTCAGGCTGAGCCGGATCGCGGTGAGTTCTTCCGCGGTGAACGCATCGAGCATGAAGGCGTCAGTCCTTCACCGCGAATCCGCGCCGCGTGAAGATTGCATCGGCGGCCGGGGAGGCCAGCCATTGCACGAACTGCGTCGCCTGCGCCGATCGCGGGCTTCGCAGGGCGGCGACCGGATAGATGATCGGCGGATGGCTTTCTTCGGGGAACGTCGCCACCACGCGCACGGCCGGTTCCGCTTTCGCATCGGAGGCGTACACGATACCCAACGGTGCTTCGCCGCGCGCCACCAGCATCAGCGCCGCGCGCACGCTCTCGGATTCGGCGAGCCGTGCCTTGACACCGTTCCACAGCGACAGCGATTCCAGCGAGGCCTTGGCGTACTTGCCCGCGGGCACGGTCTGGGTCTGGCCTACCGCCAGGCGACCATCGCCGAGCGCGGCGAGAAAGGTCGCGGGCCGCTTCAACTCGACGCGCACCTTGCTCGCCTTCGGTGCGACCAGCACCAACTGGTTGCTCAGCAGATTGCGCCGCGTGGTCGCGTCGAGCTTGCCGCGTTGTTGCAGATAGTCCATCCACTCCAGATCGGCTGAGAAGAACACGTCCGCCGGCGCACCCTGTTCGATCTGGCGCGCCAGCGCCGAGCTCGCGGCATACGACACGCGCACTGGAACGCCGGTCTGCTTCTGGTAGGCCGACGCTGCCGCATCCAGCGACTCCTTCAGACTGGCCGCGGCGAAGACAGTGAGGCCTGCGTCGTCCTGCGCGCGCGCGACCGGCGGCACCAGCAAAGCGACGATCAGCAAGAGGGCCGAGAAGTGGCGGAGCAACGAAGGAAGCTTCATGCGGACGACTCCTCTGGGGGATGCCACGAGCGTATCGAGGGCGGGGAGGGGGCTGCCGGCGTCAGCGGCCACCCAGCGCCTTGTTCAGCACCGCCGCCAGCGCCACGCCGCCAGCGCGCAACTGGCGTTCGGCGATCGGCAGATGCGTATCGACATACGCCTGTTCCAGCTTCGCGCGACGCGGATAGAAGCCCGGCTGGGTGACCACCCGGCATGACTGCTCTGCCCAGGTGGCGGCAGGCGGGGGCAGGGTCATGGCGGCGAGCGCGGGGCGCGGCAGGGTACGCAGGTGCTGCAGATAGGCCTGCTCGCTGCGCCCGGTGGATACCAGCATGCGGCTGTCCCACAGCGTGTGCATGTTCGTGCCCCGCCCGTTCCAGTTGATCTGCGCGTCGTTGCCACCCTTGTCGCGCGCATATCCGGCATGCAGGGGCTGGTGGGCGTCGCCGACGAAATGCACGACGAACTTCAACGCCTGCAATCGTTCGGCGCGTGTCCGCCGCGTGTCGGCCAGAATCGCGGTCTGTTTGCGGATCGCTTCGATCACGCAGTTGCCATCCGGACAGTCACGTCTCTGCAGATAGACGCAGTCGTGTTCGCCGATGTTGACGAAGTGCCAGTTCGCGGTCTGGCGGCCGAGCACGGGATCGTTCTTGCGCAGGTCGTCTGCCCAGCCTGCGATACCGGCCAGTGTGGGATCGGCTTCGCCCGTCAGCAGGGCGTCGATCTGCAGGCGTGTCACGGGGGTCAGGTCGTCCCAGGCGAGCAATGCGACCAGGCGATGCCCCAGCAGGCCCCATGCCTGCGCGGGGACCGGTAGCAGCGCAAGTGCACAGGCACTGGCGAGGGCGAGCACGAAGAGGAAGGGACGGACCATGCCGGTACTTTAACCGACACGGGCCGTCCCCATTGCGCGTTGGCGACGTTATGCAGTGCTCAGAACGTCAGGACATAAGCCACGCCGTACACCAGCGGGTCGATGTTCGCGGTACCCAGCTTGGCGCCATCCACCTTGACCTCGGTATCGATGTCGATCCAGCGCGCATCCACGCGCACGGCGCCGCGCTCGCTCACCTTGATGTCGATGCCCGCATGCGCGGCCAGGCCCCAGGAATCGTCCAGCTTCAGATCGGTGCCTTCCAGCGCGCCCTGGGTGTCTTCGCTGAAGAACGTGGTGTAGTTCAGGCCGGCGCCGAGGAAGGGCGAGACCTTGCCCTTGCTGTTGAAGTGGTACTGCAGCGAGAAAGTCGGCGGCAGGTGCTTGGTGCTGCCCACGGTGCCGACGCCGTCGATGGCGATGTCGTGCTTGAACGGCAGCGCGGCCAGCACTTCCAGGCCCAGGTTGTCGCGCAGGAAGTACTCGAAGGTGATGGTCGGCTTGACGTCGCTGTCGATGTCGAGCGGCAGCGTCCCCCCGGCCAGGGTGCCGTTGTCGGACTTCGGGTTCACCTGGTGTGCGCCGACGCCCAGGGTCCAGTCGCCCTTGGACTGGGCGAAGGCGGGCACGGCGGCGCCGAAGGCGAGGGCGATGGCAATCGGGATCAGGGTCTTTTTCATGAGGGAGACGCTCGTTGGAATGTGGCGCCAGTCTCTGCCCGCCGTTTCCCTGCCGCCTTGATCCTGATCAATACCCGTACGGACGTGCCGAGAGGGCGGCCTGTTAGAATGACGGCCCCCGTCAACCCCGCCGCGCCGCGCGCGTGGCCGCAGGAGTCCTGAGCAATGTCGATCAAGGTGGGTATCAACGGCTTCGGCCGCATCGGGCGCAACGTGCTGCGTTCCGCCGTGCAGAACTTCGGCAGCGACATCGAGATCGTCGCCATCAACGATCTGCTGGAGCCGGACTACCTGGCGTACATGCTGCAGTACGACTCCGTGCACGGTCGGTTCGACGGCGACGTGAAGGTCGAGGACGGCGCGCTGTTCGTCAACGGCAAGAAGATCCGCCTGACACAGGAGCGCGATCCGGCCAACCTGAAGTGGGACGACGTCGGTGCAGAGGTCGTCATCGAGTCCACCGGCCTGTTCCTCGACAAGGCCACTGCGCAGAAGCACCTCGATGCCGGCGCGAAGAAGGTCATCCTGTCGGCCCCGTCGAAGGACGACACGCCGATGTTCGTCTATGGCGTCAACGACAAGACCTACAACGGCGAAGCGATCATCTCCAACGCGTCGTGCACGACCAACTGCCTGGCGCCGATCGCCAAGGTGCTGCACGACAAGTGGGGCATCAAGCGCGGCCTGATGACCACCGTGCACGCGGCGACCGCGACGCAGAAGACCGTCGACGGCCCGAGCAACAAGGACTGGCGCGGTGGCCGCGGCATCCTCGAGAACATCATTCCGTCCAGCACCGGCGCGGCGAAGGCCGTCGGCGTGGTGATCCCGTCGCTCAACAAGAAGCTCACCGGCATGTCGTTCCGCGTGCCGACCAGCGACGTGTCGGTGGTCGACCTGACCGCCGAACTCGAGAACCCGGCCACGTACGAAGAGATCAAGGCCGAGATGAAGGCGCAGAGCCAGGGAGCGCTGAAGGGCATCCTGGGCTACACCGAGGACAAGGTGGTCGCCACCGATTTCCGCGGCGACACCCGCACGTCGATCTTCGACGCCGAGGCCGGCATTGCGCTGGACCCGACCTTCGTCAAGATCGTCAGCTGGTACGACAACGAGTGGGGCTACTCCAACAAGTGCCTGGAAATGGTCCGCGTGGTCGCCGGCAAGTAAGCCCCGTCACCGGGACTTGAAGCACGGGCGCCTCGGGGCGCCCGTGTCGTTTCCAGGTATCGCCAAGCAATACCCGGTGCGCCGTACGCGGCCACCCGCGGATCGGAATCTTGCAAATCCCCGGGCCATGCCCGAGGCTGCGGACGCGGCTGCACGGACGGCCGGAGGACGCGGCATTCCGCGTCCTTGCACCGGAAACACGCACAGGCGAGGTCGGGGAATGGATGACGTGGTCGGGTTGTTGGTCCTGGCGGGGCTGGCCGTGTTGGCCATGCCGGTCCTGCTCATCGTCGCGTTGGTGTCGGTCGGCGGCCTGAAGCGCCGCGTCGCGGCGCTGGAGGCACAGGTCACGCAGCTGCGTGCCGCACGCGCTGCCGATGCCTCGCCTGCGCCTGCGCGCACGGTCGCCGCGCCTGCGTCAACTTCCGTGGATGACGGTCCCACCCTGTCGGACCTGATGCGCGACGCCGCGCCGGTCGCACCGCCGCGGCCGGCGCCCGAACCCGCCTCACCCCCTCCGAGCCGCCCCGCCGGACCGCCACCGATCCCCCCGGCCACCGCGCCGGCATCCCCGTCCGCTGCATCGCCGATGCCGCCGCGTCCGCCGCGTGCCGACGCGCCCTCGCGACCGGCCACCCCGGACGTGGTCAGCGTGGCGCTGCGCGCGGTGCAACGCTGGTTCACGGTGGGCAACGTGCCGGTGAAGATCGGTGTGCTGGTGCTGTTCGCCGGCGTGGCCGCGTTGTTGAAATACGGCGCCGACCAGGGTTGGTTCTCGCTGCCGCCCGAATTGCGCCTCGCCGGCATTGCCGCTGCGGCAATGGGGGCGCTCGTGTTCGCCTGGCGCAAGCGCGAAAGCAACCGCACGTTCGCGCTGAGCCTGCAAGGCGGCGCCATCGGCGTGCTGCTGCTGGTGGTGTTCGCTGCGTTCAAGATCTTCGGCGTGATGCCGGCGGGTGCCGCCTTCGCGCTCAGCATCGTGCTGGTGGCCGGCGCCGGCATGCTGGCGGTGCTGCAGGATGCCAGGTCGTTGGCCGTGTTCGCGCTGCTGGCCGGCTTCCTCGCGCCGATCTGGTTGTCCACCGGCAGCGGCAACCATGTCGCCCTGTTCTCGTACTACGCCGTGCTCAACGCGGCCATCGTCGGCATCGCCTGGTACAAGTCCTGGCGGCTGCTCAACCTGCTGGGATTCGTCTTCACCTTCGGTATCGGGACGGCCTGGGGCGTGTTCGATTACGCGCCGGAGAAATACGGCACCGCGCAACCGTTCCTGGCGCTGTTCTTCGTGTTCTACCTGCTCATCCCGCTGTTGTTCGCGCGCCGCCAGCCGGCCGGCCGTCGGGACTTCATCGATGGCTGCCTGGTGTTCGGCATGCCGCTGGTGGCTTTCTCGCTGCAGGCCGGCCTGATGCAGGGCGGCACGTTCGACGACAGCCGCCTGCCGCTGGCGTTCTGCGCGCTGGGGCTGGGCATGCTATACGCCGGGCTGTCGTGGCGGCTGCGGCATCGCGACGGTTACGACGTGCTGGCGCAGTCTTACGCGCTGCTTGCGGTCGGCTTCGCCACGTTGGCCGTGCCGCTGGCGTTGTCGGCAGAGGCGACGGCGTGCGTGTTCGCACTGGAGGGCGCGGCGTTGGCGTGGCTGGGCCTCCGTCAGTCGCGGCTGCTGCCACAGCTGACTGGCGCCGGGCTGCAGATGGCGGCGGCGGTGGCGTTCCTGATCGCGCAGTCCGACGTGACCGCGTGGCGCGATCCGCACGCGACGGCACCGATGTTCGCCAATGCCGCGTTCATGAGCGCGCTGTTGATCGCCGTCGGCGGATTCGCCAGTGCGTGGGCGTATCGCGGACGTAGCGCCGCGGTGGGCGTGGTCTATTACGTATGGGCGCTTGCCTGGTGGCTGGGCAATGGCATGACGGAGATCGACGCCCACATCGACGCGCGCAGCGAGCCGGATGCCATGCTGGCCTTCATCGCGTTGACCGGTTGGCTGGCGGCCGAAGTGCATCGCCGGCGTCCTGCTGCTGCGCTGGCGTGGACCACCCTGGCCGGATTGGCGTCGGCCGGCCTGTTCGCGCTGTGGCAGTCCGACGTGCACCAGCAGCCGTTCGCCGGATACGGCGTGTGGGCCTGGCTGGCGTATGCGGTGATGGGTGTTCGCAGCCTGATGTGCCTGCGCGACAGCGCGCACCGGTTGGCCGGTGCGGCGCAGTTCGTGTGGTGGCTGGTGTGGCCGCTGGTAGGCAGCCTGCTGCTGGCATGGTTGCCGGGACATCTGCAGGGCATGGGCGGCGGCTGGCAGGCCGGCCTCGTGGCGCTGCCGTGGCTGGTCGTCGTGGCGCTGGCGTTGTTCCGCTGGGGCTGGCTGGCGGCGCCGCTGGGCGAGCGCTTCGATGGCTGGCGCACGCCGCTCTTGGGCGTGCTGTTTGCCGCGCTGGGCCTGTGGTGGCTGGTGTCGCTGTTCCTGCCGGGTGGCGCGCGGCCGCTGCCGTGGATGCCGGTGCTGAATCCTATGGAACTGGCGCAGCTCGCCGCGCTGGTCCTGCTGTTGCGCTGGTGGATGCCGGCCACGCGCGTCCTGCCCCCGTCACGCATCGTGCTGCTGTCGTCGCTGGCCTTTGTCTGGATCACGTCCGTCGTGCTGCATGCCGTGCACCACTGGGGCGGCGTGCCGTGGAGCGAGGGCCTGGTGTCCGGGAGCCTGGCGCAGACCAGCCTGACCATCACGTGGAGCGTGCTGGGCGTGCTGGGCTGGGTGATCGGCTCGCGGCGCGGCCAGCGCATGCTGTGGCTGGGCGGTGCCGTGCTGATGGGCGTGGTGCTGGTCAAACTGATGACGATCGACCGGCAGCACCTGGGCAACCTGCTCGGCATCGGATCCTTCATCGGCTATGGCTTGCTGTGCACGGTCGTGGGATATCTGGCGCCGGCCCCGCCGCGCCGCATCGACAACGAGGAAGCCTCCGCATGAAGAAGTTCCTGCTCGCGCTCTGCCTGCTGCCGGCGATCGCCGCTGCGCAAGCGCCTGCGCCGTATGCGAAGCGATGGCCGCTGGTGCTGTCGGCCGAGCAGGCCGGCGCGTATCGGGTGGTGCTGGATCGCGGGGTCTATGCCACCACGGCATGGCCCGACCTGCGCGACATCGACGTACTGGATGCGCGCGGCAAGCCAGTGGCCGCGGCCCTGTTCGGGCCGGAGCAACCGACGGCGTTGCCTGCGCGACGCATCGTGGTGCCGTGGTTCCCGCTGCCCGAAACGGAACAGGGGACGGAGGCGTCGTCGCGCGTTTCGGCGCAGTTCGGCGAGAACGGGCGCATCGTCCGCATCGAGGCCGAGAGCGGCAGCCCCGGCACCAGCCGACCGGCGCGCGCCTTCCTGGTCGACCTCAGCGGCATCCGCGACAACGCAGAAGCGCTGGAATTCAGTTGGGACGCCGGTACGCCGCGCGAGTCCCGCTATCGCGTGGAAGGCAGCCAGGACCTGCAGACCTGGGACGTGGTGCAGGACCGGGTGACGCTGGTGGAACTGCAGCGCGGCCCGCAGCGCCTGCTGCGCGACGAGGCGCCGATCCGCAGCGGACTGCGCTATGTCCGTTTCGTGCCGCTCGATGCCTCGCCGGCGTTGCCGATCCGGGAAGTGCGCGTGCGACTGGACGCTGCCCACCAGCGGCAGGTCGTGGAATGGTCGGAACGGACCGGGCGTCGTGTATCGGAACAGGGCGTCGACGCGTTCACTTACGAAACCGACGGTCGCTATCCCGTCGCGTTGGCCGATCTGGCGATGGACGACTACGCGGTCGGGGAGTGGACGCTGGAAAGCCGGGATGCGCTGGATGCGCCGTGGCGCCTGCGCGCGGGTCCCTGGGTGGCCTACCGCGTGGCGGGCGATCGACCCAGCGCGTCACCGCCGCAGCCGTTGTCCAGCGGTCCGGCGCGCGACCGCTATTGGCGACTGCGCAACCGGGGCGCATTGCCGGACCAGGCGCCGACGTTGCGGCTGGGCTATCGGCCGGAGGTGGTGGTCTTCCTGGCGCAGGGGACGCCGCCTTACGCCCTGGTGGCGGGCAGCGCGAGCGCCCGCCGCGCGACCGTGCCGATGCCGGAACTGGTGGACGCGCTGCGCCGTGACCGTGGCGAGGATTGGCAGCCCGCACCCGCCTATCTGTCGCCGTCATCGGCGCTCGCAGGCGACGCCGCCCTGGTGCCGCCGCCGACGCCGCGCGACTGGAAGACCTGGCTGCTGTGGGGCCTGCTGGTGCTCGGCGCCGCATTGGTCGCCGCCTTTGCCTTCAGCTTGCTGCGCGCGCGTCCCCCGGCCTGAGTCGCGCGGGTTTGCGGCAGGAAAGGGCAGGCCGGACAATACGTGTCTCTCCCGTTGCCAGGACTTCCCATGCCCATCGTCCGCATGACCGACCTCGACCTCGCCGGCAAGCGCGTGTTGATCCGCCAGGATCTGAACGTGCCCATCGACGGTGGACGCATCACGTCCGAGCAGCGCATCACCGCGTCGCTGCCTACGTTGAAGCTGGCGCTGCAGAAGGGCGCGGCGGTCATGGTCACCTCGCACCTGGGCCGACCGAAGGAAGGCGTCTGGAGCGAGGCCGATTCGCTGGCGCCCGTCGCCGCGCGCCTGTCCGAACTGCTGGGCATCGACGTGCCGCTGGTGAAGGACTGGGTGGATGGCGTGGACGTATCGCCCGGCCGGATCGTCCTGCTCGAGAACTGCCGCATGAATGTCGGTGAGGGCAAGGACGACGAAGCGCTCTCGAAGAAGTACGCCGCGCTCTGCGACGTCTTCGTGATGGACGCGTTCGGTACCGCTCACCGCGCGCAGGCGTCGACGCATGGCGTGATCCGCTTCGCGCCGGTCGCCGCCGGCGGTCCGCTGCTGATGGCGGAACTGGATGCCCTGGACAAGGCGCTGGCGAAGCCGGCGCGCCCGCTGCTGGCCATCGTGGCCGGCAGCAAGGTGTCCACCAAGCTGGAGCTGCTCACCAGCCTGGTCGGCAAGGTCGACCAGCTGATCGTCGGCGGCGGCATCGCCAACACGTTCATCGCGGCGGAAGGCCATGCCGTCGGCAAGTCGCTGTACGAAGCGGACCTGATCGATACCGCGAAGAAGATCGATGCCGACGCGAAGGCGCGCGGTGCCGAGATCCCGCTGCCGACCGACGTGGTGGTCGCCACGGCGTTCGCGGCCGATGCGCCGGCGACGGTGAAGGCCGTCGATGCCGTGGCGGAAGACGAACTGATCCTCGACATCGGCCCGCAGACCGCGCGTCGCTACGCCGAGCTGATCGCGTCGGCCGGGACGGTGGTGTGGAACGGCCCGGTGGGCGTGTTCGAGTTCGACGCGTTCGGCAAGGGCACCGAAACGCTGGCGCGCGCGATCGCGCAGTCGAAGGCGTTCTCGATCGCCGGCGGCGGGGATACGCTCGCGGCGGTGGACAAGTACGGCATCGCCGATGACGTCAGCTACATTTCCACCGGCGGCGGCGCGTTCCTGGAATTCCTGGAAGGCAAAACCCTGCCGGCCGTCGCGGCCCTGGAGGCGCGCGGCCAGTGAGCCGCGCCACCCTGTTCTTCGATCTCGACGGCACGCTGATCGACTCCGCCGTCGGCATCACCCGCTGCATCGCGCATGCGCTGACGCAGCTCGATCACCCGATCCCTTCGGACGCCGAGCTGCGCCAGTGGATCGGGCCCTCGTTGCGCACGAGCTTCCTGCCGCTGCTGGGCGATCCGGCGAAGGTGGAGGCCGCCGTCGACCACTACCGGGAGCGCTTCGAGTCCCACGGCTGGCGGGAGCACCAGGTGTACCCCGGCATCGGCGAGACGATCGAGGCGCTGGATGCGGACGGTCACCGTCTCGCCGTGGTCACGGCGAAGAACGAGCCGCACGCGCGCAAGATCCTGGCGCATCTTCCGTTCGGTCATCGTTTCGAGGACATCATCGGCGCGACCGCGGACGGGCGACTCAGCCACAAGAAGGATCTGATCGGCGAAGCCCTGCGGCGGCTCGCCGTGGCGCCCGATGCATGCTGGATGATCGGTGACCGCCACATGGACATCGACGGCGCGAACCACCACCGGATGCGCAACGTCGGCGTGCTGTGGGGATTCGGTGGCGAAGAGGAGTTGCGCGGGGCAGGCGCGACGCGTCTCGCCGCGACGCCCGGACAATTGCGGGCAGTGCTCGCCTGAGCGGAAACGCATGCGATCAAACGCGCGTTTCATCTTCGCTCTTTTTGCGCACTCGGGTGTGCGTGCGCAGCATCCGGTGCACGTGCAGAGACCAAAAAAATACCAGTCGTGCGATGTCGGCCGCCTACGCGAAACCGCTTGAAAACAGCGCGTTTCCGGCTTCGCGAAGCATGTGCTGCAACCTGTCCCGGGACAGCATCGCGCGTCCACGCACAGCGGCCGATACGGTGCCGTTTCGCTGTGGTAGCGTTTGCGCGATCACAGGGAATCCGCACCATGACCGAACGCCAGCGCCGCACCAAGATCCTCGCCACCCTCGGACCGGCGACCGACCCGCCCGGCGTGCTGGAGGACCTGTTCCGCGCCGGCGTCAACGTGGTGCGACTGAACTTCTCGCACGGCGATCCGTCCGGACAGGCCAAGCGCGCGGCGGCGGTGCGTCTGGCCGCGCAGCGTGTCGGTGCGGAAGTCGGCATCCTGGCCGACCTGCCGGGACCGAAGATCCGCGTCGAGCGCTTCGCCGAAGGCAAGGTGGTGCTGAAGACCGGCGACCGCTTCGACCTGGTGGCCAGCGTCAGCGCGCCTCCCGGCGATACCTCGCAGGTGGGTGTCAGCTACCTGGGCCTGCCGGGCGATGTGGAAGCGGGCGACGTGCTGCTGCTCGACGACGGCCTGATGCAGCTGAAGGTGGTGTCGGTCGAAGGCGAGCGCATCGTCTGCACCGTGCTCAACGACGGCGTGCTGTCCGACCGCAAGGGACTGAACAAGCAGGGCGGCGGCCTGTCGCTGGGCGCGCTGACCGAGCGCGACCGCGAGCTGATCGCCTACGTGGCGGAAAACATCGGCGTGGACTTCATCGCCGTGTCGTTCTGCCGCAATGCAGACGACATGAACGAGGCCCGTCGCATCGCGCGCGAACACGGCTGCGACGCCGCGCTGGTCTCCAAGATCGAGCGCACCGAGGCCATCGAGAACCTAGCCGAGATCGTCGATGCCAGCGACGTGGTGATGGTGGCGCGCGGCGACCTGGGCGTGGAGATCGGCGATGCCGAGCTGCCCGGCCTGCAGAAGAAGATCATCAGGGAGTCGCTGGCACGCAACAAGGTGGTGATCACCGCCACCCAGATGCTGCAGTCGATGGTCGACAGTCCGATTCCCACGCGCGCCGAAGTGCTTGACGTGGCGAATGCCGTCATCGACGGTACCGACGCCGTGATGCTGTCTGCCGAGACCGCGGCCGGCAGCTATCCGGTCCGCGCGGTGGAAGCGATGGCGCGCATCTGCCTCGGCGCCGAGAAACAGTTCGAGATGGACACCGATTTCGAGAAGGCACCGCGCAACCTTGAGCGCGCCGACCAGGCGATCGCGATGGCGACGATGTTCCTCTCCGAGCACATCGGCGTGCGCGCGATCGTGGCGATGACCGAATCCGGCGGCACCGCGCGCTTCCTGTCGCGCTTCCGTTCCAATGCGCCCATCTACGCGTTCTCGCGCCACGACGGCGCCCGCCGCAAGATGGCGATGATCCGCGACGTGTTCCCGATCGCCTTCGACAGCCGCGGCCTGGCGCCGCGCGAGGCCGCGCGCGATGCGATGCGCGTGCTTCACGACCGTGAACTGCTGGCAGAGGGTGATCGCGTCATCTTCACCAGCGGCGACCACATGGAGAAGCACGGCGCCACCAATACGCTGCGCCTGCTGCAGATGGGCGAGCGCGGCAAGGCCGAGGGCGTGGGCGAGCTGTAACCGGTTTCGCCCGGGGCCTCGTGCCCCGCGATCGTCCCCGGATGCGTGCCTTGGCGCGCCTATGGCCCGATGTCGCCCGCTGCCGGCGCGGTGCGGGCTACAATTGGTATCTTTCCCGCCGCTTCCCCAGGAACCCCATGAGCATCGAACAGCTTGCCGAAACCGCCCAGGCCATGGTGGCCGCAGGCAAGGGCATCATCGCGATCGACGAGTCCACCACCACCATCGCCAAGCGGTTCCAGGGCGTGGGCATCGAGAACACGGAAGAGAACCGTCGCGCCTACCGCGAGCTGCTGCTCACCACGCCGAAGCTGTCGGACTACATTTCCGGCGCGATCCTGTTCGACGAGACCCTGCGCCAGTCCACCAAGGACGGCGTGCCGTTCGCCAAGTACATGAGCGACCACGGCATCATCCCCGGTATCAAGGTCGACAAGGGCACGCATGCGCTGGCCGGCTGCCCGGGTGAAGTGGTCACCGAAGGCCTGGACGGCCTGCGCGACCGCCTTAAGGAGTACTACAAGCTCGGCGCCCGCTTCGCCAAGTGGCGCGCGGTGATCACCATCGGGGAGGACATCCCGTCCGGCACCTGCATCGAAGCCAACGCCCACGCGCTGGCCCGGTATGCCGCGCTGTGCCAGGAATGCGGCCTGGTCCCGATGGTGGAGCCGGAAGTGCTGATGGACGGCGACCACAACATCGAGGTCTGCTACGAGGTGACCGAAGCCGTGCTGCGTTCGCTGTTCGGCGCGCTGTACGAGCAGAACGTGCTGCTGGAAGGCACCATCCTCAAGGCCTCGATGGTCATCGCCGGCAAGGACTGCGAAGAGCAGGCCGATGTCGACGAAGTGGCCGAGTCCACCGTCATGTGCCTGAAGAGCACGGTGCCGGCGATCCTGCCGGGCGTGGTGTTCCTGTCCGGCGGCCAGACCGACGAACAGTCCACCGCGCACCTGAATGCCATGAACCAGCTGGGCAGCCTGCCATGGCCGCTGAGCTTCTCCTATGGCCGCGCCATGCAGCAGGCTGCGCTGAAGCTGTGGTCGCAGGACCTGGTGGGCAATTTCGCCAAGGCCCAGGCCGTGGTGTACGAGCGTGCGAAGGAAAACGGCCTCGCCGCACTGGGCAAGTGGGAAGGCTGATCGCCTCCGCCCGTTGAAGTGATTCCGACGCCGGCCTTGTGCCGGCGTCGTCGTTTCCGGCTTCGGAATCCCGGCCTGCCGTGCGGGACCCGGCACCGCCTCGATCCAGCCGAGGTGGCCGTCTGCCCGTAACGAAAGCGGGGCTGAACACAAATTCTTCGCCTTGAATATAATTGCCTAAGCATCTATATCATAGGCACCCATGAAGACACCCGCCGGCCAGAGCACCATCGGTTACCTCATTGCGGACCTGAGCCGGTTGTTCGGCCGGGTCTTCGACCGCCGGGCGGCGCATCTCGGCCTCACCCGCGTGCAATGGCGCGCGCTCAAGCGCATCCACCAGAGCGAAGGCATCACCCAGTCCGAACTCGCGGACCTGCTCGACATGGAGCCCATCGCCGTCGGCCGCGTCATCGACCGCCTGCAGAAGGCCGGCTTCGTCGAGCGCCGCAGCGATCCGGATGACCGACGGGTATGGCGCCTGCACCTGCTACCGCAGTCCGATGCGGTGATGCACGACATCGAGGCCGTCGCCACCTCCGTCCGCGAGGACTGCCTGGCGGGCATCGACCCGGATGAACTGGCGACGGCGATGAAGGTGCTCGGCCAGGTCCGCGAAAACCTCTCCCTGCTCGATCGCGCCAGTCGCGCCGAGTCCTCCCTCCGCAAGAGCTGACCCCCACCATGACCAGCAAGATCAACGAGGCCGCCGAGAACGCGGCCAAAGCCCCCGCTCCCAAGCGCCGCCGCGTGCCCGTATGGCTGTGGATCGCCGGCCCGCTCGCCGTCGCCGGCTTCTTCGGCTGGGAATACGTCGCCTCGCAGCGCGAAGTCAGCACGGACAACGCCTACATCAAGGCCGAACGCATCCTGATCGCGCCGCAGGTCGGCGGCCGCGTGGTCGAAGTGGCCGTGCAGCAGAACCAGCCGGTCAGGAAGGGTGATCTGCTGTTCCGCATCGATGCCGATCCGCTGACGATCGCGGTCGCACAGAACGAAGCGCTGGTCGCGCGCATGGCGAACTCCGCCAGCGCGAGCCGCGCCAAGGTGGTCGGCACCGGTACGTCGATCCAGGCCGCGCGCGAAACGTTGACCTGGGCGCAGCGCGACCTGCAGCGCATGCAGCAGCTCGCCAGCCAGCAGCTGGTCTCGCGCAAGATGCTGGACGACGCGCGCCACGCGGTCGCCGAAGCGCGCACCGACCTGGCCGACGCCATCGCCAGCCAGTCCGAAGCGACCGCTTCGCTGAGCGGCAGTCCGGGCACGCCCACGCAGGACCTGCCCGAGTACCGCGCCGCGATGGCGATGCTGGCGAAGGCCCGCCTCGACCTGGACCACGCCGAAGTACGCGCGCCGGTCGACGGCATCGTCGGCCTGCACGACCTGCAGGTGGGCGAGTACATCAACGTCGGCCAGACGGCGATGCCGCTGGTGGCGACCTCGCCGATCTGGGTGGAAGCCAACTTCAAGGAAACCGAGCTGGAAAAGATGAAGGTCGGCCAGCACGCGACGATCGAAGTGGACAGCTATCCGGGCGTGAAGTGGAAGGCGCACGTCGCTTCCATTGCGCCGGCATCGGGCGCCGAGTTCAGCGTGCTGCCGCCGCAGAACGCCACCGGCAACTGGGTGAAGATCGTGCAGCGCATTCCCGTGCGCCTCGAGATCGATGGCGCCGCCACCGATGCGCCGCAGCTGCGCGCCGGCATGAGTGCCGACGTGCATGTCGAGCTGCGCGACGGCGGTACCGCCTCCAGCCGCGCCACTGCCGCGCGCTGAGGTTCGATTTCCATGTCATCCCGGGCGTGCGCGGATGCGGGCGAGGGCACTGTGGTGGGGCCCGGCCCCGCTGACGCCGCGCCCCGGGTGACCTCTGGATCGTCGCGTCGCGGATGCGTCGATCCCCTCCGGAATTTCCCATGAGCACTTCCACCGCTACCGCCCCCGCGCAGGACGACACCGGCAAGCGCACGCTGCTGGTCGGTTCGGTGATGCTGGCCACGCTGATGCAGGCGCTCGACACCACCATCGCCAACGTCGCGCTGCCGGACATGCAGGGCTCGCTGTCGGCTACCCAGGACCAGGTGTCGTGGGTGCTGACGAGCTACATCGTCGCCGCCGCGATCCTGACGCCGGTGACGGGCTGGCTGGCCGGGCGCCTCGGCCGTCGCCGCCTGCTGATCATCGCGGTCAGTGGTTTCACCGTCGCTTCGCTGCTGTGCGGCATCGCCAGCGGCATCGGCGAAATGGTGCTGTTCCGCGTGTTGCAGGGCGTGTTCGGCGCTTCGCTCGTGCCGATCTCGCAATCGTTGTTGCTCGATGCCTTCCCGAAGGAGAAGCACGGCGCGGCGATGGCGATGTGGGGCATGGGCATCATGGTGGGTCCGATCCTCGGCCCGCCGCTCGGCGGTTTCCTGACCCAGAACTACAGCTGGCACTGGGTGTTCCTGATCAACCTGCCGATCGGCATCCTCGCGTTGGTCGGCATCATGGCCAGCGTCAAGAAGGACGTGCCGCACGAGCGGCCGCTGGACGGCATCGGGCTCGCGCTGCTGGCGCTGGGCATCGGCGCACTGCAGCTGTTCCTGGACCGTGGGCAGAGCGAGGACTGGTTCGGCAGCGTCGAGATCCAGATCGAGGCCGCGCTCGCCTTCCTCGCGCTTTACATGTACGGCCTGTGGTGGTGGCGCAAGCGCGACCATGCACTGCTCGACCTGGGCCTGTTGAAGAACGCCAACTTCGCCGTCGGCTGCGCGCTGATCTTCGTCGTGGGCATCGTGCTGTTCGCCACGCTGGCGCTGCTGCCGCCGTACCTCAGCACGCTGATGAACTATCCGGTGCTGACGATCGGCCTGGTGCTGGCGCCGCGTGGCGTCGGCACGATGTTCAGCATGATGGTCGTCGGACGCCTGTTGGGCCGCATCGACGCGCGCTGGCCGATCCTGGTCGGCATGGGATTGATGGTGTTCTCGCTGCACGGCATGACCCAGTTCGGGCCGAATGCGTCGATGCATTCCATCGTCTGGCTCGGTGTCATCCAGGGCATGGGCCTGGGCCTGGTGTTCGTGCCCATCTCCACCGTCGCCTACGCCACGCTGGAACCGCACCAGCGCACCGAGGCCGCTGGCCTTTTCAGCCTGGTGCGCAACATCGGCTCGTCGGTGGGAATCTCGGTCGTGATGACGATGCTGTCGCGCGCCATGCAGGTGAACCATGCCGAGATCGGTGCGCGCATCCCGGCGTTCGGTGCGGAGACCACGCTGCTGCCGGCGGCGATGAATCCGTCCACGGCCACGGGCCTGGCCTTGCTCAACGCCGAGGTCAACCGCCAGGCCGCGGCCATCGGCTACCTCAACGACTTCAAGCTGATGATGCTGCTGACGCTGGTCTCGATGCCGCTGGTGCTGCTGATGCGGGGCGGCAAGGCGCGGTCGGGCGGCAATGCCGGCGCTGATGCCGCGGCAGCGCACTGACATGCGCATCGACGGCCTGCACCACGTGGCGATCATCGCGTCGGATTACGCGCGGTCGAAGCGCTTCTATACAGAGGTGCTCGGTCTGCGCGTCGTCGCCGAGCACTACCGGGCGGAACGCGATTCCTGGAAGCTCGACCTTGCCCTGCCTGACGGCACGCAGGTCGAGCTGTTCTCGTTCCCGTCGCCGCCGCCGCGCGTCTCGCGTCCGGAAGCCTGCGGTCTGCGTCACCTCGCGCTGCGTGTCGCCGACCTGGATGCCGCCATCGCCCACCTGCACGCGCACGGCGTGGCCAGTGAACCGGTGCGTGTGGACGAGTACACCGACCGCCGCTTCACCTTTTTCGCGGATCCGGATGACCTGCCGTTGGAACTCTACGAGCAATAAGGGTGCTCGCTGTGGGAGCGACGTAAGTCGCGATCGCACGCCATCAGCGGCCGTGATTCCTGTCTGGCTCTTACACCGGCAGGTATGGGGTTTCAGCAGGATTCCCGTAATGTGGAGTTCACGATCGCGACTTACGTCGCTCCCACACCGACTTTCGGATCGCGTGTCCGCCCACGCACCTGTTAAGGTCGCGCGACACTTGATCGGCTGCAATGGGGATACACATGAAACGCCGGGCGACGTTTTTCCTGTCCATGTCCACGGCACTGCTGGCAGTCCCCGCATCCGCCGGTGATCTCGACTGGCTCGCCGGCCACTGGTGCGGCGCGAGCGGCAAGACCTTCAGCGAAGAAACCTGGATGGCGCCGCGCGGTGGCCTGATGGTCGGCATGCACCGTGATACGCGTGACGGCAAAGCGATCGGCTTCGAGTTCATGCGGATCGCGCAACGGGACGGACGCTGGGTATTCCTCGCGCAGCCGAGCGGCGGCGCGGTGACCGAATTTCCCGTGCATAGCGTGGCGCCGGATCGCGTGGTGTTCGCCAATCCCGCGCATGACTTCCCGAAGCGCGTCATCTACTCGCGCCCCGACGCCGATACGCTGCACGCGCGTGTCGACGATGGGCGTGACGACGGCAAGGCGATGGAATGGACGTGGCGGCGCGATTGCGTTGCGCCGCCGTCGTCCTGACATCAATTACGGCAGCGCTGCGTCGCCCAGCGAGGCCAGCCAGTCGTCGTCGGAGCCTTCGTTGACGCCTTCGAACAGGGGCGTCGAGAAATAACGCTCGCCGGTATCCGGCAGCATCGCCAGCAGCACGTCGCCGGGCTTGGCCTTCTGCGCGACCTGGAGCGCGGCCGCAACGGTGGCGCCGCCGGAAATGCCCACGAAGATGCCTTCCTCCGCCGCCAGGCGGCGCGCGGTGGCGATGGATTCCACGTCCGTGACCGGCAGGATCTCGTCGGCGACCTCACGGTTCAGGACGTCCGGCACGAAGTCCGGCGTCCAGCCCTGGATCTTGTGCGGCTGCCACTCCTTGCCCTGGAGCAGCGACGCGCCCGCGGGTTCCGATGCGGTGATGCGCACGTCGGGGCGCGCGACCTTCAGCACTTCGCCCACACCGGTCAGCGTGCCACCCGTGCCCCAGCCGGTGACGAAATGGTCCAGCCGCTGGCCGGCGAAGTCGCGCAGGATCTCGGCCGCCGTCGTCTGCCGGTGGTACGCGGGATTGGCGGGATTGGCGAACTGGCGGGCGAGGAACCAGCCATGCTGCTTCGCCAGTTCCTCGGCGCGCCGCACCATGCCGCTGCCGCGCTCCGCGGCCGGTGTCAGGATCACCTTCGCGCCGTAGGCACGCATGAGCTTGCGGCGTTCGATCGAGAAGGTTTCCACCATGACCGCGACGAACTTGTACCCGCGCGCGGCGGCCACCATCGCCAGCGCGACGCCGGTGTTGCCCGACGTCGCTTCGACGATGGTGTCGCCCGGCTTCAGCAGGCCCTTGGCTTCGGCGTCGAGGATGATCGCCAGCGCGAGCCGGTCCTTCACCGAGCCGCCGGGGTTGAACGACTCCACTTTCGCGTAGAGGGTGACGTGCTCCGGCGCGATGCGGTGCAGTCTGACGACCGGGGTGCGGCCGATGGTGTCCAGGATGCTGTCGTAAACGGCCATGGGGTCTCCGAAGGGGGCTCAGGCGGCCTGCAGTGTGGGCGCCGGAAGGTTGCGGGAATGTGTGGAGTCCGGGGCGCCCAAGGGCGGCGCGCCGAACCAGTGCAGGGTGCCGGCGAGCGCCGCGACTTCGCCCAAAATCAGCAGGGCGGGTGACCGTACGTGGTGGGAACGCGCGATCTCGGGCAGATCGGCCAGCGTGCCGGCCACCACGCGCTGGTCGCGGCGGGAGCCGTTCTCGACCAGCGCGAACGGTGTGGAAGCCGCACGCCCGTGGGCGACGAGCCGGTCGCGCAGTCCTTCCAGCCCGGCCACGCCCATGTAGACGGCCAGCGTCTGCCGCTCCAGCGCGAGCGCCGGCCAGTCGAGCGTGTCGAACGATGCCTTGCAGTGCGCCGTCACCAGCTTGACCGACTGCGCATGGTCCCGATGGGTCAACGGAATGCCGGCGTAGGCCGCGCACGCCACCGCGGCGGTGATGCCGGGCACCACTTCGTAGGGAATGCCGTGCGCGCGCAGGTATTCCAGCTCTTCGCCGCCGCGGCCGAAGACAAACGGGTCGCCGCCCTTCAGCCGCACGACGCGCCTTCCCGCCCGCGCGTGCTCCAGCATCAGGGCGTGGATATCGTCCTGCCGGGTGCTGTGGCCGGTGGCCGACTTGCCGACTTCGATATAGGTCGCGTCGCGGCGGCCGAGGCGCAGCACGTCTTCGCTGACCAGGCGGTCGTGCAGGATCACGTCCGCTTCGTTCATCGCGCGCAGCGCATTGAGCGTCAGCAGGCCTGCATCGCCGGGGCCGGCACCCACCACGGCGACCGAGCCGCCGGGCGCGGACGGAGCATGCTCGTCGAGCATCGCCTGGAAATGGTGTTCGGCCTGCGCGTGCAGGTGTTGGCGGAACAGGCGCGGCAACGGCCCCGCCAGCAGTCTTTCGAAGAAGCGGCGCCGTTCGGCCGGCTGCGGGAAACGCTGGCGGATGCGCTGGCGCTGGCGCGTGAACAGCTCGGCCAATGACGCCCACGAGCCATCGAGCAGTGTTTCCAGCTGGCGGCGCAGGTGCCGCGCCAGCATCGGCGCACCACCGCCACTGGAAATCGCAAGCTGCAAGGGACCGCGTTCAACGATGGCGGGCACGTGGAACGTGGACAGTTCGCCGTCGTCCACGACATTGGCAAATACGTGGCGGGCTTCGGCGGTGGTGGCGACCGCACGGTTGACCGCACCGTCGTCGGTGGCGGCGACCACCAGCCAGGCGCCCGCCAGCCACTGCGCGTCGAAACGGCCTTCCACCCATTCGATACGGCCTGCCTCGTGCCAAGCGTGCAGGCGCGGGGTCAGGTCGGGCGCACCGACGCGGGGACGGGCACCAGCGTGCAGCAGGGCCTCGGTCTTCCGCTCCGCCACCGTACCGCCCCCCACGACCAGCACATGGCGGCCCTGCAGGTCGGCAAACAGCGGAAACAGTGGAGCGCTCACGGGCGTTGGCGGAAGTCGGCTGGGCTGCTGACCGTACTGCCCGCTCATGGCGGTCGGAAATGACATCCCACCAACACCATATGCCTTGCAGTTATAAGCAGTGGCGGCTACGGTCCCGGCAAATCCTCTACAGTCCAAGGCCCCTTCCGGTGGGCCCCCACGCCCCACGCCGATGACGCTGACCCAACTCCGCTACCTGGTGGCGATCGCCGATGCCGACCTCAACATCACGCTGGCGGCGGCGCGCGTGCATGCCACCCAGCCCGGCCTGTCCAAGCAGTTGAAACAACTGGAGGACGAGCTGGGCTTCCTGCTGTTCGTCCGCAAGGGGCGCAGCCTGGAAAGCGTGACCCCGGCCGGCCAGGAAGTGATCGACCGCGCGCGCCTGGTGCTGGCCGAGGCCAACAACATCCGGACCTACGCCGCCAACCAGCGCCGTGAAAGCCAAGGGCAGCTGGTGCTGGTGACCACGCATACACAGGCGCGTTTCGTGTTGCCGCCGGCCATCGCGCAGATCAAGCGGGATTTCCCGCAGGTCAGCGTGCACCTGCAGCAGGCGCCGGAAAGCCAGGCGCTGGACCTGCTGACGCAGGGCGACGCCGACATGGCCGTGGTCAGTACGGCGGGCGACGCGCCGCAGGCGGGCATCGCCGTGCCGCTTTACCGCTGGCGTCGCCTGGTGCTGGTGCCGCGCGGGCATGCGCTGGAGCAACTCGGTCGCGTGCCCGGCATGGCCGACCTGGCCGACCAGCCGCTGATCAGCTACGAGTCGTCGACGCGGCCCGGATCGTCGTTGCAGCGCGCATTCGCCAAGGTGGGACTGGAACCCGACATCGCCCTGACCGCGCTGGACGCCGACCTCATCAAGACCTACGTGCGGGCCGGGCTCGGCGTCGGCCTGCTGGCGGAGATGGCGGTGAACGCGGCCGACACCGACCTGCGCGCCTGGCCCGCACCGGTGGAAGTGAAGGAGTGCATCGCGTGGGCCGTGCTGCCGCGCGAGCGCGTGCTGCGCGATTACGCGCTGGACCTGGTGCGGGCGCTGGCGCCGCAGATCGATCGCCGCGACTTGCGCCGGGTGATCGACGGCAACCAGGATCCGGACTGGCCGGAACCGCCGACCTGGCAGTCGCTGACGCAGACGATCACCAGCTGAGGCCGGTCCAGGCCGCGTGATTGACGCGGCATGCCGGCGCGGGCGAGTCTGCGCGTCGTCGCCCCTCTCCTGCGTCCGATGAACCGAATTTCCCGGATGGTTGCTCGCATGTACGCCCCCGCCGTGGTGCTGGCGGTGGGCGGCTTCGCCACGGCCGAAGTGGTGACGCGCAGCGGGCGCGCACTCGGCGACATCACGCCGCAGCGGCTGGCCTCGCTTTCGTTCCTGCTGGCGATCCTGCTGGGGACGGCCTGGGCGCTCCACTCCAGCTGGCGCCTTTACCGGTGGACGCTGGGCCATGAGCTGCGCTGCGCGTGCGGCGGCATGATGTCGCGGGTGCGCTACAACCGGCATCGGCAGAAGTACCGCAAATGCCTGGCCTGCGGCAGCAAGAGCCTCGAGGGTGCGCATTGCGGCAGCGCATGAGGTGGCGGTTCGACCGCACGGCGGCATCGTGGGCGGTGGGCCTGTTCGTGCTGCTCGTGTTGCTGGCGACCGCCGGCGCGGGACTGGGATGGTTGCGCAGCTTCGCTGGCGACGTGCTCGCCGTCGTCTGGGTGCATTGCGTGCTCGCCTGCGTCGTATGGCTGCGTCCACCGGTGCGTCCGCTGATTGCGCTCTCCGTCGGGCTGGCCGTCGAAGCGGGGCAGTATGTCAGCCAGCAAGCGGGCTGGCAGGTGACGTCGCCGGTGCTGCGCATCGTGCTCGGCAGCACGCCGGACTGGCTGGACGTGGTCGCCTACGTCATCGGCTTCGGGCTTGCCTGCGTGTTGGAACGTCGTTCCATGGTCAACCCCGTACGCTGAGCGGCGTCAGCCTCCGCACGCCGGATCGGCATCGGCGTTCTTCGAGACGCATTGCCTGAAATCCTGGGGCAGGCCGCGAATCTCATGCGCCTTGCCGGGCGCCAGCGCGAAGTCCTCCAGCGTGCTGCGTTCGCAGGCCCCGGGGTCCTCGCCCGGCGCGGGCGTCGGGCACGTCTCCGTGTAGACGAGGTAGTGGCACTGGCCGCTTTCGCTGGCGAAGCATTCGAACGTCGCTACGCCTTCCTTCAGCGTGGTCTTGCTGAAAAGCGTATCGACACCGTTCGCGCTGCTGTGGTGGATGGTGGTGACGCTGGGCTTTTCATCGCATCCTGCCAAAGCCAGCAGGCAGGACACCAGGGACGTGATGATGCGCATGGCGTTTCCTCGGATGTTTCGATGGGCAAAGGCATGCCCTCCACGACGCATGCTGCGTCGTGCCGGCGTTGCCACGTTGGATGCCGCGGAGGGCGGGCGGGTTTAAAGCGGTGCTACATGTTGCGGAACAGGGTCATGAAGGGCTGGCTGACCGTCAGCACTTCCGGACGCGTCTTCAGTTTCAATCGGCCGCGGCCGGTTTCGTCGCGACTGACCGACGCGACCGCCTTCATGTTGACGATGGTGGAGCGGTGGATCTGCTTGAACGTGGTGGTATCCAGCGAATCGAGCAGTTCGCGCAGCGGCGTGCGCAGCAGCGATTCGCCGTCGGCCGTCATCACCGTGGTGTATTTGTTGTCTGCCTGGAAGTAGGCCACGTCGTCGACCATGATCAGCCTGGTGTCCTTGCCTGCGCTGGCGGTGATCCACACCAGCGGCGGCTTGGATGAAACGACCTGGCGTGCCGACAGGTGGCGCAGAAGCGCGTCCAGCGTGGCGCCATCCGGATGCCCCGCCGCTGCACGCGCCTGGATGCGCTGCACGGTGGCCAGCAAGCGCTCGCGCGTGATCGGCTTCAGCAGGTAGTCGATGGCGCCCTGTTCGAACGCGTCGATCGCGTACTGATCGTACGCCGTGACGAACACGACCTGCGTGCGCGGGCTCGCATCGGCCAGGCCGCGTGCGACTTCGATGCCGGTCAGGCCGGGCATGCGGATATCGAGGAAGGCCACGTCCGGCTGCAGCTCGGCGATCGATTCCAGCGCGCTGGCGCCGTCTTCGCATTCGGCCACGATCTCCAGCTGCGGCCAGGCCTCCTTCAACAGCGAGGACAGCGCGGTGCGCAGCAGCTCCTCGTCTTCGGCGATCACGCCCCGGAAATTCATGCGGCACCTGCCTTGCCGTCCAGCGGCAGCGTCAGCGTGGCGGCGACGCCACTGGGGAAGTTGGACACGATGGCGAACGAGGCATCGTTGCCGAAGGTCAGGCGCAGGCGTTCGCGCAGGTTCTTCAGGCCAATGCCGGTGCCGGCGCTCTGGCCGCCGAAGCCCTGGCCATCGTCGGCGACGGTGAGCGTGGCATGGTCGTCATGCCGGCGCGCGAGGATCCAGATGGTGCCGCCGCCGGTCTTGGGCTCCAGGCCATGCTTGATTGCGTTCTCGACCAGCGTCTGCAGCATCATCGATGGCATGGGCACGGACTTCAGTGCGTCGGGTACCTCGACCTGCATCGACAGGCGGCTGCCCATGCGGATCTTCAGGATCTCGAGGTAGGCCAGCGTCCGCTCCAGTTCCTCGCCCAGCGTCGACAGTGCATCGTCGGTGCGCGGCAGCGAACTGCGCAGGTACTGGATCAGGTGGCCAAGCATGATGTCGGCGCGTGGCGGATCGGTGCGGGTCAGCACCTGCGCGCTGGCCAGCGTGTTGTAGAGGAAGTGCGGTTCGACCTGCGCATTGAGCAGGTTCAGGCGCGCCACGGTCAGTTCCTTCTCGCTGACGGTCTTCACGACATCGGCCTGCTCCTGCCGGCGCTGGTCGGCGACGCGGCGGGTGATCGCGCGCGTGACGGCCTCGACGTTCTCGACGTTGACGCCGTCGTCGAGTACGAACAGGTCGAGCCATGCGCTCGCATCCGGACCCACCATCAGGGTGATGCTGCTGGTGCCGTTGCCGGGCGTGACCGTGGCCTGCACCAGGTCGCGCTTCACCGCGAAGCGCGCCATGATGTTGAAGCGCGAGGGCTGGCTCGGGCCGTCGAAACTGTCCGCGCGGCGCACCTTGACCCGCACCTGCAGGCTGTCGGGCGCGCTTTCGGCGTCTTCGGCGCGGGGCAGTTCGCGCAGTGCGCCTTCGATCAGGGCGAAGGTGGCGGCGGTGTCCAGCGGCACTTCGATCTGTCGACGCTGTCGGCTCGCCAGGGTGGTGCTGTCCAGTCGCCCGGTGATCAGCCAGATGCGGCGCAAGTGGCTGATCAGGCCGATCAGCACCGACAGCATCACCAGCGTCGAGGCGAGATTGAAGAGCCACTCCGCCGCTCCCGACAGCACCGTCCGCTCGAAGATGCCGTTCCAGATGAAGCCCGCCATGAGCACGGCGCCGAACCAGGCGATGAGGATGCGGACGATCAGGAGCAGGCTGGGGAACACGTCGGACACCACGGCGTTGGGAGTGCCGTGGAGGATAACGGGGTCATCCGCAGAGGGAAGGGGGGCCGCGACAGACCCGGCGATCCGGCGATGAAACCGGGCTGGCCCGGCGCGAAAGCGTCAGGCCACCGGCGTCGCCATCAGACCTCGACGTGGATGCCGCACTCGCGCTTCAGGCCGTTGAAGCGGGTGTCTTCCTCGCGCATGCCGGGTTCCCAGCGGCGCGTGGTGTGGAAGTCGCCGATCGAGACGTAGCCCTGTTCCCACAGCGGGTGGTAGGGCAGGTCATGCTGCTTCATGTACTGCCAGACATCGCGGTCGGTCCAGTCGACGATGGGGTTGATCTTCCAGCGGGCCTCGCGCTGCTGCAGCGACGGCGCGTTCGCACGGCTGGTCGACTGCGTGCGGCGCAGGCCGGTGAACCAGGTGCCCACGCCCAGATCCTTCAGCGCGCGCTTCATCGGTTCCACCTTGCGCAGGCTGTTGTACTGCTCGATGCCTACCAGGCCCTGTTCCCACAGGCGGCCATGGCGGGCTTCCATCCAGGCGCGGCTGACCAACGGACGGAAGACCTGCAGGTTGAGTTTCAGGCGCTCGACCAGTTCGTCGGCGAAGCGGTAGGTCTCAGGGAACAGGTAGCCAGTGTCGATCAGGATCACCGGCACGTCCGGCTTCTGCTGCGACACCATGTGCAGCAGCACCGCGGCCTGCGCACCGAAGCTCGAGGACATCGCCGCTTCCGCCGGGCCGTGCTTGAGTGCCCAGGCGACGCGCTGTTCGGCCGTCTGCGTTTCCAGCCAGGCGTTGTGCTCGGCGATCTGGTCGGTGTCCAGGGAAAGGGCGGGGGCGCTCATGCGTGCAGTTCCAGTGCGATCTGTCGGTGGGTGGGGTACGACGGCAGGGCGACCACGCCGCTGCGGTGGAGGAAGTCGCCGAAGCCTTCGCCGTCGGCGCGTTCGCCGGCGTAGCGCGCGAACAGGTCGTCGAGGGTGTCGAGGATCGCGGCTTCGTCGATGTTTTCGCGGTAGAGCGTGTTGAGGCGCTGGCCGCGCGCGTCGCCGCCGAGCATCAGGTTGTAGCGGCCCGGCGCCTTGCCGACGAGGGCGATCTCGGCGAGGTAGGGACGCGAGCAGCCGTTCGGGCACCCGGAGATGCGCAGCAGGATCGGCGCATCGCGCAGGCCGTGCTTTTCCAGCAGCGGCTGCAGGCGGTTGGTGAAGTCGGGCAGGTAGCGTTCGGCTTCGGCCATCGCCAGGCCGCAGGTCGGGAGCGCCACGCAAGCCACCGCTGCGCGCTGCAGCGCCGTGCCCAGGCGTTCGCCAGCGTCCAGCCCATGCGCCCTCACGAGCGCATCGACGCGTTCGCGTTCGCCCGCCGGCACGCCGGCGATCACCAGGTTCTGGTTCGCCGTCATGCGGAACTCGCCCCGATGCACGTTGGCGATCTCGCGCAGGCCGGTCAGGTGGGTCGCATGCGCGGTGTCGGCGATGCGGCCGGCGAACAGGTGCAGGGTCAGGTGCCAGCGCCCGTCCTCGCCTTCCACCCAGCCGTAGCGGTCGCCGTTGTGGTCGAAGCGGAAGGCGCGTACGGGCTGCAGGGCCACGCCACTGCGGCGTTCGATCTCGCCGACCACCTTGTCCAGGCCATGGTCGTCGATGGTGTACTTGAAGCGCGCGCGCTTGCGCAGCTCGCGGTTGCCGAGGTCGCGCTGGGTGGTGACGACGGCCGTGGCGACATCGAGCAACTGGTCGGGCGTGATGAAGCCGACCACGTTGCCGACGCGCGGATAGGTCTCCGCATCGCCATGGGTCGCGCCCATGCCGCCGCCGATCACCAGGTTGAAACCGGCCAGCACGCCGTCCTCGAGGACGGCAATGAAGCCGAGATCGTTGGCGAACACGTCCACATCGTTGACGGGCGGCACCGCGAAGCCGATCTTGAACTTGCGCGGCAGGTAGGTGGCGCCGTAGATGGGCTCCTCTTCCTCGCCGCTGCCGGCCACGCGTTCCTCGTCCAGCCAGATCTCGTAATAAGCGCGCGTGTTCGGCAGCAGATGTTCCGACAGCTTCGCTGCCCAGGCCTGCACCTCGGCATGCGCACGCGATTCCAGCGGATTGGCCGCGACAAGCACGTTGCGGTTGACGTCGCCGCAGGCGGCCAGCGTGTCGATCAGCGCGGCGTTGATGGCCTGCATCGTGGCTTTCAGTTCGCGCTTGATGACGCCGTGGAACTGGAACGCCTGCCGCGTGGTGATGCGCAGCGAGTGGTTGGCGTATTGCGTGGCGATCGCGTCCAGCTTCAGCCACTGCTCCGGCGTGACCACGCCGCCTGGCGTGCGCGTGCGGATCATGAACTGGTAGGCCGGCTCCAGCTTCTGCCGGCGCCGCTCGTCGCGCAGGTCGCGGTCGTCCTGCTGGTAGCTGCCGTGGTACTTGATCAGGGTCTGGTCCGATTCGCGCAGCGCGCCGGTGACCGGGTCGGCCAGGCTGTCGAGCAGGCTGCCGCGGAGCCGGTGACTCTCGGATTTGATGTCTTCGACGGAATGGGTGCTCATGGGTGCTCTTGGCTGTGGGAGCGACGTAAGTCGCGATGGCTGTGCTCGGGACCCTGGGGTCGCGACTTACGTCGCTCCCACATCGGTATCAGAGTTAGTACACATCGCGGCTATAGCGTCCCTCCGTCTGCAGCTGCATCAGGTACTCGCGCGCCGAATCCTCGTCCAGCCCGCCGTGCTCGGCCACGATGGCCTGCAGCGCGGCATGCACGTCCTTGCCCATGCCGATGGCGCCGCAGACGTACAGGTGCGCGCCGTTCTGCAGCCAGGCGTAAACCTCGCGGCCGCGCTCGCGCAGGCGGTCCTGCACGTAGATCTTACGCGCCTGGTCGCGCGAGAACGCCAGGTCCAGGCGGTGCAGTTCGCCGCTGCGCAGCGCGTCTTGCCACTCGCTCTGGTAGAAGAAGCCGTGGTTGAAGTGCGGGGCGCCGAAGAACAGCCAGTTGCGGCCGCGCGCGCCGGTCTCCGCACGCTCCTGCACGAAGCCGCGGAACGGCGCCACGCCGCTGCCCGGACCGATCATCAGGATGTCGCGGCTGCCGTCGGCCGGCACGCGGAAGCGCTCGTTGGCCTCGATGTACACCGGGACCTGGTCGCCTTCGTCCAGCGCCGCCAGGAAACCGCTGGCCGCGCCACCATGCGCGTGGCCGAAGGCTTCGTAGCCCAGCACGTCGACGGTCAAGTGCGCTTCCTCGCCGACGCGCTTGCGGCTGGAGGCGATCGAGTACAGGCGCGGCGCGAGCGGGCGGAGCGCGGCGACCAGCTCCTGCGCGCTCCAGCCGGCCGGCCAGCGGCGCAGCACGTCGATCAGCTGGTGCGTGTTGGACAGTTGCGCCAGCGCGGCGTTCTGCGCGGGTGCGAGCAGCGCATTGAGCTCGTGCGCCTGCGCATGCGCCGCATGCGTGGCCAGGAACGAGCGCGACAGCCGGGTCAGTTCGCGGCGCGCGGCCAGCCACTCGCGGAGCGGCAGGGTGTCGCTGCCTTCGCTGACGGCGGCGCTGCCGTCCAGGTGCAGCGCATCGAGCACCGCATCGACGAGCGCGGGCGTATTGCGATGGCGAATGCCCAGCGCATCGCCGGGCTCGTACTGCAGGCCGCTGCCGTCCAGCGACAGTTCGATATGGCGCACGTCCTTGTCGGCAACGCCGTGCTGGCCGAAGCGCGGTCCCTTGAAATCACGGCCGCTGATGCGCTGGTTGAGCAGCAGCTCGGCCGGGAACGGGTGCTCGTGCGACCACGCGGCGGCGTGACCCGGGCGCAGCGGGGTGACGGTCGCCAACGGGGTCGTGGCCGTTGCCGGTGCCTTCAGCAGGTCGCGGGCGTGGGCCAGGGCCTGCTCGCGCCATGGCGTGGCGACGGTGTCGATGTCGAGGTCGGCCAGGCCCGCGGCGAACAGCCGGCTGCCGCCGAGTTCGGCTAGGCGCGCATCCAGCCGCGACGCGATGCCGCAGAAGTCGGCATAGCTGGAATCGCCCAGGCCGAGCACGGCGTACTTCAGTTCCGGCAGCTTGGGCGCTCGCTTGCCGCGCAGGAATTCGACCAGGCCGATGCTGTCGTCCGGCGGGTCGCCTTCGCCCTGCGTGCTGATGACGACATAGAGAAGGCGCTCGCTGGCCAGTTCGCGCTGCGGGTAAGCGTCGGCGCGCAGCAGGCGGACCGACAGTCCGGCGGCTTCGGCCTGTTGGGACAACGCCTCGGCGGCACGGCGGGCGTTGCCGGTCTGACTGCCATACACGATGGTCAGGCGCTGCGCGGCCTGCGCACCGGTGGCCGGGGCGATCGCTTTCGGCAACGTGGTCGGCGAGGCCGGCGGCGCCAGTTGGGCCTGCGCCAATCCAGCGGTATAGCCGGAGATCCACCACAGGCTCGCGCCATCCAGGCCGGCTACCGCCTGGGCCAGCAGCGCCCGCCGCTCCTCCGCGAGGGGGATGGGGGCGAGGACTGGCTGGGTGGCGGACATCGGCGTGGCCCACGGGCGCGACTGGGACGGTCGATGTTAGGAACCCGTTCCCCCGGGCAGAAAGGACGCCTGGTTATGGGCTTATGTCCCCCGCTTATTTCGACGGCATGAGCCCGCGGCCGAATACTGGCGGCCCTCCCGGCGATCACGCGAAGCCCTGCTAGGCTAGCGCGTCCGGATTCCAGCCCTGCCGCACCCCTCGATGACCGCCGTACACCACCTGTCCCACCTCGACCGCCTGGAAGCGGAAAGCATCCACATCCTCAGGGAGGTCGCCGCCGAGTTCCGCAATCCGGTGCTGCTGTATTCGGTGGGCAAGGACAGCTCGGTGCTGCTGCACCTGCTGCTGAAGGCGTTCGCCCCGGCCCGGCCGCCGATCCCGCTGCTGCACGTGGACACGCGCTGGAAGTTCCGCGAGATGATCGCCTTCCGCGACCTGCGCGCCGCCGAGACCGGCGTGGACCTGCGCGTGCACATCAATCCGGATGGCATCGCCCGCGACATCGGCCCGATCACCCACGGCGCCACCGTCCACACCGACGTGATGAAGACCCAGGGCCTGAAACAGGCGCTGGACCACTACCGCTTCGACGCGGCCATCGGCGGTGCGCGCCGCGACGAGGAGAAGTCGCGCGCCAAGGAACGCGTGTTCTCGTTCCGCAACGACAAGCACCGCTGGGACCCGAAGAACCAGCGACCGGAGCTGTGGAACCTCTACAACGCCCGCATCAACACCGGCGAGAGCGTGCGCGTGTTCCCGCTTTCGAACTGGACCGAGCTGGACATCTGGCTCTACATCTATCGCGAGAACATCCCGGTGGTCCCGCTGTACTTCGCCGCCGAGCGACCGGTCGTCGAACGCGACGGCGCGCTGCTGATGGTCGACGACGACCGCCTGCCGCTGCGAGAAGGCGAAGTGCCGCAGCAGCGGCGGGTGCGCTTCCGCACCCTGGGCTGCTATCCGCTGACCGGCGCGATCGAGTCCGAGGCTGACTCGCTGGAGAAGATCATCGCCGAGATGCTCGTCACCACCAGCTCCGAGCGCCAGGGCCGGGTGATCGACCACGATCCGGGCGCGTCGATGGAGAAGAAGAAGCTGGAGGGTTATTTCTGATGAATGCCCCTACCGACATCGCCGGCTACCTCAAGCAGCACGAGTCCAAGCCGCTGCTGCGCTTCATCACCTGCGGCAGCGTGGACGACGGCAAGAGCACCCTGATCGGCCGCCTGCTGTACGACAGCAAGCGGCTGTTCGACGACCAATTGGCCGCACTGGAGAAGGACAGCCGCAAGCACGGCACCCAGGGCGAGCGCATCGACTACGCGCTGCTGCTGGACGGCCTGGCCGCCGAGCGCGAGCAGGGCATCACCATCGACGTGGCCTACCGCTACTTCGACACCGACCAGCGCAAGTTCATCGTCGCCGACTGCCCGGGCCACGAGCAGTACACCCGCAACATGGCCACCGGCGCGTCCGCCGCGGACCTGGCCGTGGTGCTGGCGGATGCGCGAAAGGGTCTGCTGACCCAGACCCACCGGCACAGCTACATCGTCTCGCTGCTCGGCATCCGCCACGTGGTGCTGGCGGTGAACAAGATGGACCTGGTGGGCTTCGACGAAGCCGTGTTCGCGCGCATCGCCGCGGACTACCGCGCGCTGGCGCAGCGCCTGGGCATCGCGGAGGTCACCTGCATCCCACTGTCGGCGCTGGAAGGCGACAACCTGTCGTCGCGTTCGGCGCGCACGCCCTGGTACGCCGGTCCCGCACTGCTGGAGCACCTGGAGCAGGTGCAGGTGGAGGCGCAGGAAAACGGCGACGGCCTGCGCCTGCCGGTGCAGTGGGTCAATCGCCCGCACCAGAATTTCCGCGGCTATGCCGGCACGATCGCCGCGGGGCAGGTGAAGCCCGGTGACGAGGTGGTCGTTCTGCCATCGTCGCGCCGTACGCGCGTTGCCCAGGTGCTGGATGCCAACGGCGAGGTCGCGTCGGCATCGGCCGGGCAGGCCGTCACGCTGACCCTGGCCGACGAGATCGACATCAGCCGCGGCGATGTGATCGCCGCCGCCGGCGACCCGCCCGAAGTGGCGGATCAGTTCGCCGCCCACCTGCTGTGGATGTCGGATGCGCCGCTGCTGCCGGGCCGGCCCTACCTGCTGAAGATCGGTGCGCGCACCGTGTCGGCCACGGTCACCGAGATCAAGCACCGCATCGACGTGAACACCCAGGAGCACCTGGCCGCGAAGCGGCTGGAGCTCAACGAGGTGGGCTACTGCAACCTCAGCCTCGACGAACCGATCGCCTTCGAGGCCTACGCGCGCAACCGCGCACTCGGCGGCTTCATCCTGATCGACCGCTACGACAACGCGACGGCCGGTGCCGGCACGCTGGACTTCGCACTGCGCCGCGCCGGCAACGTGCACTGGCAGCACGTCGACGTGGACAAGGCCGCGCGTGCGCGCCAGAAGGGCCAGGCGCCGAAGGTGCTCTGGTTCACCGGCCTGTCCGGCGCGGGCAAGTCGACCATCGCCAACCTGGTGGACAAGCGTCTGCATGCGCTGGGTTACCACAGCTTCCTGCTGGACGGCGACAACGTGCGCCACGGCCTGAACCGCGACCTCGGCTTCACCGACGAGGACCGCGTGGAGAACATCCGTCGCGTGTCGGAGGTGGCGAAGCTGATGACCGACGCCGGGCTGATCGTGCTGGTCAGCTTCATTTCGCCGTTCCGCGCGGAACGGCGCATGGCGCGCGAGCGGTTCGACGAGGGGGAGTTCGTCGAGGTGTTCGTCGATGTGCCGCTGGCGCTGGCGGAAGCGCGCGATGTGAAGGGTCTGTACAGGAAGGCGCGTGCCGGCCTGATTCCCAACTTCACCGGCATCGATTCCCCGTACGAAGCGCCCGAACGCCCCGACATACATCTGCATGCAGGCGAGCACGACCCCGAGGCGCTCGCGTTGCAGGTGCTGGCGACGCTGGGTCTGGAGTAGCCCGGCCGTCGGCCCTCCGTGGCCGGCAAGGGTCATTGGTCATGGTCGGGTGTGTGCACCGCCCGCCCTTCGGCGCGTTTCCCGCACCGACTACCGCATCTGTCGCGCCTCGCGTCACGTAGGGCCGGTAGACTTGCGTAGATAACGATGATTACGGGAAGTTCCATGCTCAACCGATCCGCTCCCCGCGCCCTGCTGGTCGCGCTGCCCCTGCTGCTGCTTGCCGCGTGCGGTGGTGGCGAGGACGGACAGGCGAAGGCCAAGGGCAATGCGGGCGAGCGTCCGATCCCGGTCACCACCCAGGTCGTGCAATCGGGCGCCTGGAGCGACACCCTGCAGGCACTCGGCACGGCGAAAGCGCGCGAATCCGTCACCCTGACCGCGAAGGTCAGCGAGATCGTGCAGGACGTGCATTTCGAGAGCGGCCAGCAGGTCAAGGCCGGGCAGACGCTGGTCACGCTGAAGGGCGACGCGGCACAGGCCGCGCTGGTGCAGTCCGAGGCGACCTTCGCCGAAGCGGACCGCCTGTATCGCCGGCAGAAGGAGCTGGCCGACCAGCAACTGATCGCGCGCTCGCAACTCGATACCCAGCTGGCCCTGCGCGATGCCGCCGCCGCCCGCGTGCGCCAGGCGCGTGCCGACATCAGCGACCGCAGCGTGCGCGCACCGTTTGCCGGCGTCCTCGGTATCCGCCAGGTCAGCCCCGGTTCGCTGATCACGGCCAACAGCACCATCGCCACGCTCGACGACCTCTCGCGCATGTACGTCGACTTCCAGTTGCCGGAAGCCGCGCTGGCCTCGGTCGAACCGGGTAATGCAGTGACGGCGACGGCCACGGCGTACCCCGGCGTGTCGTTCGAAGGCCAGGTCGAGACCGTCGACGCGCGCATCGATCCGGCCACCCGCGCCGTCACCGTTCGCGCGGTCTTCGCCAATGAGGACCGCAGGCTGCGTCCCGGCATGCTGCTCGACGTGCGCCTGTTCCGTCCCGAGCGGCAGGCGCTGGTGATTCCCGAGATCGCGGTGGTGCAGGTGGGACGCGACTCGTTCGTCTACCGCGTCAAGGCGGATGGCAGCGTCGAACAGGCACCGATCACCGCCGGCGTGCGCCGCGACGGTCGCGTCGAGATCCTGAAAGGCGTCGCCGCGGGTGACCGCATCGTCATCGACGGCACCGGCAAGCTGCGCCCCGGCGTGAAAGTGGCCGATGCCGCGCCGGCCGCGCCGCCGAAGCAGGACGCGCCCGCCGCCGACGGCAAGGGCTGAGCGCCATGAAGCTCTCCGATCTGTCGATCAAGCGCCCCGTCTTCGCAGTGGTGGTCAGCCTGCTGCTGGTCGTGCTGGGCGTGATGTCGTTCCTGCGCCTGACCCTGCGCGAACTGCCCAACATCGATCCGCCGATCGTGTCGGTGGAAGTGAACTACCCGGGTGCGTCGGCCGCTGTGGTCGAGACGCGCATCACCCAGATCCTCGAGGACGGCCTGTCCGGCATCGAGGGCATCAAGACCATCCAGTCGAGCAGCCGCAACGGCCGTGCCGACGTCACCATCGAGTTCAACCTCAGCCGCGACATCGAAGCCGCCGCCAACGACGTGCGAGACCGCGTCAGCCGGGTGATGAACCGCCTGCCGGAGGAGGCCGATCCGCCGCAGATCTCCAAGGTGGAAGCCGACGCCGACGTCATCATCTGGTTGAACATGCGTTCCACCGTGATGGACACGATGGAGCTGACCGACTACGCCGACCGCTACGTGCTGGACCGCCTGTCCGCGCTCGATGGCGTGGCCCGCGTGCAACTGGGCGGCGGCCAGCGCTATGCGATGCGCATCTGGCTCGATAGCGAAGCGATGGCCGCGCGTGGCGTCACCACCGGTGACGTGGAAACCGCGCTGCGTGCGCAGAACGTCGAACTGCCGGCCGGCCGCATCGAATCGCAGGCGCGCGACTTCACCCTGCGCGTCGAGCGCGGCTACCAGCGCCCCGAACAGTTCGCGCAGCTGCCGCTGCGCAAAGGCGCGGACGGTTATGTCGTCCGGCTCGGTGATGTGGCGAAGGTCGAGCTGGGCGCGGAGGAGCGCCGATCCTACCTGCGCAGCAATGCGGTGCCGAACGTCGGCCTGGGCATCGTGCGCACGTCCACCGCCAACGCGCTGGACGTGGCCCGCGCGGCCCGTGCCGAAGCCGAGGTGATCCAGCAGACGCTGCCGGAAGGCACGGAAATCTTCATCGCCTTCGACAGCACCACCTTCATCGAAGCGTCCATCGAACGCGTGTACTGGACGCTGGGCGAAGCGATGGTGCTGGTGTTCCTGGTCATCTGGCTGTTCCTCGGCAGCCTGCGCGCGGCGTTGATTCCGGCGGTGACGGTGCCGGTCTGCCTGGTGTCCGCCTTCATCGCGCTGTATGCGTTCGGTTTCTCGATCAATCTGCTGACCCTGCTCGCGCTGGTGCTCTGCATCGGCCTGGTGGTGGACGACGCCATCGTGGTGCTGGAGAACGTGCAGCGGCGCGCCGACCTGGGCGAGCCTGCGCTGGTCGCCGCACGCCGCGGCACGGCGCAGGTGGCGTTCGCGGTCATCGCGACCACCGCGGTGCTGGTGGCCGTGTTCCTGCCGGTGGGCTTCATGGAGGGCAACACCGGCCGCCTGTTCCGTGAGCTGTCGGTGGCGTTGGCGGCGGCGGTGGCGATTTCCGCTTTCGTCGCGCTGACGCTCACGCCGATGATGTCGTCCAAGCTGGTTCGGCCCCACACCGAGCCGCGCGGCCTGAATGCGTGGACCAACCGCACGCTCACCCGCGTCAGCAATGGCTACGGTCGCCACGTGGAGCGGCTTGTCGCGATGAGCGGCAAGCGCATCCTCGGCCTGGTGCTGCTGGCGATGGCGCTGTGCGGCGTGGCGGTGGTGGTGCTGGGCCTGCGCGTGCCCAGCGAGCTCGCGCCGGCAGAAGACCGCGGCCGCTTCTTCGTGATGGTGGATGGGCCGGAAGGCGCCGGCTTCGACTACATGGTCAACCAGATGCAGCAGGTCGAACGCATCGTGATGGGGCAGGTCGGCGGCGACAAGCCGATCGAGCGGGCCAACTCGCGCGTGCCGCGCGGATTCGGCGGCAGCGAGGACATGCATACCGGCCAGGTCATCGTCTTCCTGCAGGACTGGCACGAGCGCGAGGCGACGACGGACGATGTCGTCAACGGCCTGCGCGCGGAACTTTCGAAGCTGCCGGGCGTGCAGGCGCGCGCGAACGTCGCCGGTGGCCTCGTCGGCAGTCGCGGCCAGCGCTACCAGCTGGTGCTGGGCGGCCCGGACTACGCCGAACTGGCGCAGTGGCGCGACCGCATCCTGCAGCGGATGGAATCCAACCCTGGCATCCAGGATCCGGATTCTGACTACAAGGAAACGCGCCCGCAGATGCGCGTGAACATCGACCGCGACCGCGCCGCCGATCTGGGCGTGCCGGTGCAGGAGATCGGCCGCACGCTGGAAACGATGATGGGTTCGCGCCAGGTGACCACGTACGTGGACAACGGCGAGGAATACGACGTCATGCTGCAGGCCGGTCGGGAGAACCGCGCCAACACCGAGGATCTGGCCAATACCTACGTGCGCGGCACCGATGGCGCACTGGTTCCCCTGTCGAACCTGGTGACGCTCAGCGAGATCGCCGAGCCGGGCACGTTCAACCGCTTCAACCGCCTGCGCGCGATCACCATCAGCGCCGGGCTCGCGCCGGGCTACACGATGGGAGAAGCGCTGGAGTGGACACGGCAGGCGGTGGCGGAGGAGCTGCCGGACTACGCACAGATCGACTGGAAGGGTGAATCGCGCGAGTACCAGGAGGCCGGCGGCGCCATCCTGCTGACGTTCACGCTAGCGCTGCTGATCGTCTACCTGGTGCTGGCGGCGCAGTTCGAGAGCTTCATCCACCCGCTGATCATCATGCTGACCGTGCCGCTGGCGGTGCTGGGCGCGCTGATCGGCCTGTGGGTCACCGGCGGCACGCTGAACCTCTTCAGCCAGATCGGCATCGTCATGCTGATCGGCCTGGCGGCGAAGAACGGCATCCTGATCGTGGAATTCGCCAACCAGCTGCGCGACGACGGCGCCAGCGTGGCGCAGGCCATCGCCGACTCCGCACGCGTGCGCCTGCGTCCGATCCTCATGACGTCCGTCGCCACCGTCATGGGCGCGGTGCCGCTGGTACTGGCAGGCGGGCCGGGCTCGGCCAGCCGCGCCACCATCGGCGTGGTGGTCATCTTCGGCGTGACGTTCTCGACGCTGCTCTCGCTGTACGTGGTGCCGGCGTTCTACGCGCTGCTGGCGCCGTTCACGCGTTCGCCCGAAGCGGTGGCGCACGAGCTGAGCAAACTGGAAGCCGAGACACCCTCCGTCGGCGGCCATGGCTGACACCGGCGCGCGCCCGCATGCGGACGTACGCATCGCGGGCGACGGCTTCCTGCTGCGTGCATGGCGGCAGGACGATCTCGAAGCCCTGCTGCGCAACGCCGACGATCCTCAGGTGCCGCGTGGCCTGAGCGAGCGTTTCCCTCACCCATATACGCGCGCCGATGGCGAGGCGTTCCTGGCCGGCCATGTGGTGGACTTCCGGCATCCGGTATTCGCGATCGAGATCGATGGCGGAGCCAGCGGAGGCATCGCCGTGCGCCCGCACGCGGGCGAGCGGGGCCACGCCGCGGAACTGGGCTACTGGCTCGGGCGCGCGCACTGGGGCCGGGGTCACATGACGCGCGTGGTGGCCACCTATCTGGGCTGGGTGGTGCCTGCGCTGTCGCTGCGCCGCATCGAGGCCAACGTGCTGGACACCAACCCGGCTTCCGCGCGGGTGCTGGTGAAGAACGGCTTCGTCGAGGAAGGCTGTCGGCGGGCCGCGATCCGGAAGGCGGACGGACTGCACGACCTGAGGCTGTTCGGGCGGGTCTGGCCCGGCTGAAACGCCGGCGGGGACTGCGCAGCGGCGCGTGTTGCGGTTATCTTGCAGGTACCCGGCGGCGCCCTGCGCCGCCTTCCCGTATCCCAGCGCACGCACGAACGACGGAGACGCATCCCCGTGGAAGCCTTTTTCAACTGGTTGAACGGCATCATCTGGAGCAACGCGCTGATCGCGCTGTGCCTGGGTGCCGGCCTGTGGTTCACCCTCCGCACCCGCGTGATGCAGGTCCGCGGCTTCGCCGAGATGTGCCGCCTGACCGTCACCGGGCAGAAATCCGATGCGGGCGTATCTTCGTTCCAGGCCCTGGCCATTTCGATGGCCGGCCGCATGGGCATCGGCAACATCGCCGGCGTCGCCACCGCGATCGCCTACGGCGGCCCCGGTGCGGTGTTCTGGATGTGGGTGATGGGCTTCCTGGGCGCGTCCACGTCGTACATCGAATGCACGCTGGCGCAGATCTACAAGGAAAAGGATGGCGAGGGGCGCTATCGCGGCGGTCCGGCCTACTACATCGAGAAGGCGATGGGCCTGAAGTGGTACGCCGTCACCTTCGCCGTGGCGACCGTCATCGCCACCGGCTTCCTGCTGCCGGGCGTGCAGGCCAATGCCATCGCCGACAGTGCCAGCAACGTGCTGTGCAGCGCCGGTGGCTGCGACGCCGTCGGTGGTGCGGGTGCGCTGAAGCTGTGGCTGGGCGTGGGCGTGGCGGCGGTGCTGGCGCTGATCATCTTCGGCGGCATCAAGCGCATCGCCACGTTCGCCGAAGTCGTCGTGCCGTTCATGGCGCTGGCGTTCATCCTGATGGCGGTCATCGTCATGATCGCCAACGCCGGCAAGGTGCCGGCGATGTTCGCCGACATCTTCTCCAGCGCGTTCGGCGCGCATGCGGCGTTCGGCGCGATCATCGGCCAGGCGATCGCCTGGGGCGTGAAGCGCGGCATCTACGCGAACGAAGCCGGCCAGGGCACCGGCCCGCACGCCGCCGCGGCCGCCGAGGTCTCGCACCCGGCCAAGCAGGGCTACGTGCAGGCCTTCGCGATCTACTTCGACACCATGCTGGTGTGCACCTCGACGGCGTTCCTGCTGCTGTCGACGGGCATGTACAACACGTTCAAGACCGTCACCGAGAACGGCAAGGACACGCTGGTCGAGATCTTCTCCGGCGTTCCGGGCCTGCAACCCTCGGAAGGTGCGCAGTTCACCCAGGCCGCGGTGGAATCGGTGCTGCCGGGCTGGGGTGCGGGGTTCGTGGCGCTGGCGCTGTTCTTCTTCGCCTTCACCACGATCATGGCCTATTACTACATGGCCGAGACCAACCTGACCTACCTGGCCGGCACCAAGAAGACCCATCCGCTGGCAACCTTGCTGCTGCGCGTGGGCATCGTGGGCATGGTGATCTTCGGTGCGTACCACAACGCCGCGATGGCCTGGACGCTGGGCGACATCGGCGTCGGCCTGATGGCGTGGTTGAACGTCATCGCGATCCTGATCCTGCAGAAGCCGGCGCTGATCGCGCTGCGCGACTACGAGCGGCAGAAGAAGCTGGGCGTTGACCCGACGTTCGATCCGGATGCGCTGGGCATCCGCAACGCCGACTTCTGGAAGACGAAGGCCTGACGTGAGTAATCCCTGGAACAGCCGGCCGCCACGGCCACCGGGCAATCCGCCCGATCGGCGGCGGCCGCCGCAAGCGCCCTCGCCGCGCGAAGAGCGCCCCGCGGGCAGCGCGCGCGACGAACTCCGCCTGTACGGTCTCAATGCGGTGCAGGCGGTCTTCGCGCGGCGCGCGGACGCGATCCGCAAGGTCTACCTGACCGAGTCGCGTATCCAGGCCCTGAAGCCGTTGCTGGCGTGGTGCGTGAAGCAGCGGGTCGGCTACCGCGTGGTGGAAGAGGGCGATCTCGACCGGCTCGCGGCCAGTACGCACCACGAAGGCATCGTGGCCGACGTGCGCAAGGTCGAGCCGCTGCCGATGTCCGACTGGCTGCGCGCATTGCCCGAAGGCAAGCCCGTCGCCGCGTTGTGGCTCGATGGCGTGGGCAACCCGCACAACTTCGGCGCGATCCTGCGCTCGGCCGCGCACTTCGGCGTGGCCGGCATCCTGCTACCGCGTGATTCGACGCTGGCGATCTCCGGCGCGGCGGCGCGCGTGGCCGAAGGCGGTGCCGAGCAGGTGCCGCTGGTGCGCATGGGACAGCCGGACAACGCCGCCGCCCAGCTGCGCAATGCAGGTTTCTCGCTGGCCGCCACCGTCGTGCGCGGTGGCGACGACCTGTTCGCCGCCAAGCTGCCGCAGCGCCTCGTCTACGTGATGGGTGCGGAGGGCGAAGGCATGGATGCACGCCTCGCCGATGCCTGCGATACGCGACTGTCGATCCCCGGCAGCGGCGCCGTCGAGAGCCTCAACGTGGCCGCCGCGACGGCGGTGTTCCTGGCGCAGTGGGCGCAGCGCGCCCGCTGAGCCTCACTCGGTAGCCGCGGTCTCTTTGAGCTGGCTGCCGAAGTCGCCCTCGGCGTCCGCCGCCAGGTAGGCGAACACCGTGTAAGCCGCCACGTTCTGCGCCAGCGCGGCCGGGTCGATCTTGTCGAGCGTGTCGTCTGCGTTGTGGTGCAGATCGAAATAGTCGCTGCCGTCCTGCGCCAGCCACGCCCACGCCATGCCCTTTGCCGCGAACGGGCTGATGTCCGGGCCCGCGCTGCCCTTGCCGGGCGCGTACTCGATGCCCAGCGGCGCCAGCGCCTGCGCGATCTGCTCGGTGGCCTTGCGCGCGTGGTCCGGCGCGCCGGTGTTGAACGCATAGATGCGACCGGCGCCGAAATCGCTCTCCGCACCGATCTGGTGGCGCGTGATGTCGCCCAGGTGCTTCTCCGCATACGCCTTGCCGCCGTACAGGCCCTGCTCCTCGTTGGCGAAGGCGATCACGCGGATGGTGCGCTTCGGCGCCTGCTTCAGCTGGCCGATCAGGTGGCCGGCGGCCATCGTGATGGCGATGCCGGCGCCGTCGTCGATCGCGCCGGTGCCGAGGTCCCATGAATCCAGGTGGCCGCCGATCACCACGACCTCCTTCGGCAGGCTGCGCCCCGTGATCTCGCCGATCACGTTGTGCGAGGTGTACTCACCGTCCCAGCCGCAATCCAGCGCGAGCGATACGCGCACCGGACCGCGCTGCAGCAGGCGCGCCAACTGGTCGGCATCCGGGATGGTCAGCGATGCCGACGGTACCGGCGTCAGGCCTTCGTCGAACCGGGTGATGCCGGTATGCGCGACGCGATGGTTGTCCGTGCCGGCCGAGCGCATCAGGAACGCGATCGCGCCCTTGCGGATCGCGGCCGACGGGCCCTTCGAGCGGATCGCGCCGCCGTTGCGATAGTCGCTGCCATCGCGCGCGGAGGTCATCTGGTAATCGACGAAGGCGATCTTCCCGGCCAGGGATCCCGCGGGCGCCGCTTCCAGTGCAGCCAGGTCGGCGAAGCGGACGATCTCCGCCTCCACGCTGCCCTTCGGACTGCCGCCGAGTGCGGTGACCGTCAGCGGTTGCGCGTGTCCACCGAGTACGGCGGCCCGCTCGCTGCGACGCACCCACTTCGGAAACGTCACCGGTTCGATCCACACCTTGTCGAAGCCGAGCGCCTTGAACTTCGCCTGTGCCCACGCCACGGCTTTCGCATCGGCCTCGCTGCCGGCCAGGCGCGGGCCCACCTCCGTCGTCAGCGATTCGACGACGTTCCAACCGGTGCGGTCGGCGAGCGCCTGTTCGCGCAGCTGCGCCGCGGTGGCGAGTGCGGCGTCGGGGATGCGGGTTTCGCGCGACGCGGCGAAAGCGGGAGCGGTGACGGCCAGGGCGAGCAGCAGCGGAGCAAGGCGCATGGAAAGTCCCGGAAAAACGAAGGCCACGAGCTTAGCAGCCCGTGGCCCCGTGTTTCCGTCGACGGCGTTGCCGATCGGGAACGCCGCGTTCGTTATTTCTTCAGCGCGTCGCGGATCTCGCGCAGCAGCAGCACGTCCTCGGGTGGCGCTGCGGGCGCGGCCTCGGGCTTGCGGTGCAGGCGGTTGACCGCCTTGACCAGCAGGAAGATCGCGAACGCGACGATGACGAACTGGATGACCGTGTTGAGGAACTCGCCGATGCCGACCACGATCGCGGGCACTTCCTTGCCCGCGGCGTCGACGGTGGCTTCCTTCAGCGTCCACGCCCACTTCGAGAAGTCGACGCCACCGATCAGGTAGCCGATGGGCGGCATGATGATCTTGTCGACCAGGGTGGTGACGATCTTGCCGAAGGCCGCGCCGATCACCACGCCGACGGCCAGGTCGACCACGTTGCCGCGCGCGATGAATTCCTTGAACTCGCTGATCATGCCCATTGCGTCATCTCCTGGAACGGCGCCGACTCGCCACTGCGATGGACTATAACCCCGGGCGTCGACGGTGCAAGGCAGGATCAGCCGGCGATGCGCCCGCGCAGTTCCACCACGCCATCGAGCGAGGCCACGAAGGTGTCGCCGGGCACCAGTGCGGCTACGCCTGCCGGCGTGCCCATGAAGACCAGGTCGCCGGCCTTCAGTGCATAGAGCTTCGACAGCTCGTGCAGGATGTCGGGCACGTCCCAGATCAGGTCGTGCAGTGCGCCGTGCTGCCGGACATCGCCGTTCACGCGCAGGGTCAACGTGCGGCTATCGAGCGCGCCGACCTCGGCGGCGGCGACCAGGTCGCTGATCGGTGCCGAATGATCGAAGCCCTTGCCGGTGTCCCACGGCAGGCCCTTGGCCTTGGCGGCGCCCTGCAGGTCGCGGCGGGTCAGGTCCAGGCCGACGCTGTAGGCGATGACCAGGTCTTGCGCCGCTTCGCGCGACAGCGTGCCCGCGGGTGCGTCGGCGCCCAGCGCGGCGACCAGTTCGACCTCATGGTGCAGGTCGTTCGTGCCCGGCGGGTAGGGTACGTCCCCGTTGCCGGTGACGATGGCGTCCGCCGGCTTGTGGAAGAACACCGGCGTGCCGCGTTCGGCCTTCGAAGCGGGCGCGGCCGCGCCCATTTCACGCGCATGGTCGGCGAAGTTGCGGCCGACGCAGAAGATGCGCCGGACAGGGAACGTGCCGCCGCCGCGTACGGGGACGCGTGGCACGGGCGGAGCGGGAACGAGGTCGGTCATGGCGGCCGGGCAGCAGGTGGAACGGCCGCAAAGTGTAGGCGGGAACCGGGTTCCCGCGGTGGGATCAACGCGACAGCGGGAGCACCGGCTTGCGCACCACGTGGTATTCCGCGTCCACCACGCGCGCATCGCGGGCCTGCGGCTTGCCGCGCTGGCGAACCAGCTTGTAGACCAGGCCGGCCGCGATCATGGCCGCTCCGACGAACACGCTGAAGAACACCAGCACGCCCAGCAGCGCCACGCCCACTAGGCCCAGTCCCACCCGCAGGAGCGGATGGCGCGGCTTGCGCGGCGCGAAGATGTGGCGGAAGGAATTGAACTGGAAATGGCGTGCGTACATGGCGGTGCGTCGTGACAGAATGCGGCGGGAGCCGGTGCACGCAGTATCGGATGACGGTTAGATGACCGTGTGAGGACTTCGTTAAGTGCCATGCGACTAAGTGCACTGAATGACATCGCCGACGGGGCTTTCGCCGAGGTTGAGGCCACGATCGGCGACGATGCCGAGTCGTTGATCCTCTATCGGTCGGGCGGAGAGGTGCGCGCCTGGCTGAATGTCTGTCCCCACGCGGGCCGGCGCCTCGATTGGGCGCCCGGGCAGTTCCTCAAGAGCAAGGACGGTCATCTGGTCTGTGCGGCCCACGGTGCGTCGTTCGAGCTCGTGGCCGGTGCCTGTGTCGCAGGGCCATGCCGGGGCGACACGCTGCACGCCGTCGCGGTGCAGGTGCGCGATGGCGAGGTATGGCTCGCCTGAGAGCGCGGGTCTTCAGGCGACGCCCTGCTGGATCACGCAGTGCCACCCCGTGCGGTAGGTTTCGTACCCGGGGGAGGCCGCCTGCGCCAGACAGCAGGCGCGCCCCTCGATGACCAGATCGGTCGCAGCCCGGGCCTGTGCGAACAGGGTCGCCCGCCCTGGGAAGTCCAGCCGCGGCGACGCGGCATCTCCGCGCGCGGAGTCGGCCAGCACATGGCCTTGTCCGTCGACGATGCAGACGCGACTGCGGCGCCATTCGGCGTCCGACAACGGGGTGCGTTCCACGATGGTCTGCGCCAGCGCATCCCAGCGGAACACGATGCCCAGCACGCCCAGCGGTCTTCCCGCCACGCGGCCGCCTTCGCGCACGGTGCAGGCGTACACCAGTACGCGCTCTCCGCCGGCCAGGGGGCTGGCATGCATTGACTGGAAGCCGAATTGCTCTCCGCTGTGCGTGGCCATGGCGGACTGGAACCATGCCTGCTGTGCGGCCGACTGGCCTGTCGAGCGGTATTGGCGCGGCCGTCCGTTGGCGATGATGTTGCCCTGCAGGTCGGCGAGCACCAGGTCGAAGTAGACCGTGTACGAGTCCAGGATCTGCCCCAGCCGCTGGCTGGCATGGGCGAGCGCGGCCGGTTGCGGATCCTGCGCCGCCGCGACCACGGCCGCGTCGGTGGCCCACCAGCGCACGTCGCAGCTGCGTTCGTAGAGGTTGCGGTCGATCAGGTCGATGTTGGCCAGGGCGAGGTCGGTCAGGCGCGTGCGGCGCACGTCGGTCTGCAGCTGGTCCAGCCGCTCCCGCAGGTCATGGCTGGTGCGGACGGCCATGCGGTCGATGTCCTGCGCGGTGTCGCTGACCCGGCGCGCGAGGGTATCCATTTCTTCGGCGATCACGCCGAAGCTGCGGCCTGCCGTGCCGATGCGCACGGCTTCGATGCGGGCGTTCATCGAAATGATGCGGGTGATGCGGTTGATCTCGTCGATCTTCTGCAGCGATTGCCGCAGTTGCTTGAGCAGCGAGTCCGACAGTCCCGATACGGACTGGATGTGGTCGTCGATGCCGGCGTCGTCGGTGGGGTCGGTGGCGCGTGCGTTCATGGGTTTCCTTGCGTGGCGGGGTGGCCGTGCGTTCGCGCATGGCCGTCATTGAGGCGCTATCGGCGCGTCTCGCAGCCGCTTTAGCAGGCACCTTCGCGGTGCAGGTTTTCCCCTCGGTGGGGCGCGCTGCGCACGCGCGTTGGACGTTCGCACCTCGCTTCCCTAGAATCCGCCGACCACGGGAAGGGGAGCGGCATGGGCGACGCGAGCATCTGCATCAACTGCGGCCGAGCCGTCGCCGATCCCCAGCAGAAGTTCTGTCCCGCCTGCGGCCAACCCACGCCGGTGCATCGCATCGACTGGCATTTCCTCGGCCACGAGCTGGAGCACAGCGTGCTCCACATGGATCGCGGCATCCTGTATTCGCTCAAGGAGCTGATGCTCAGGCCCGGGCACCTGATGCGGGCGTATCTGGAGGGAAGGCGCGCGAAGCAGGTCAAGCCGTTGCTGTTGCTGATGATCTCCGCAGCCGCCGTCATCCTGCTCGGGAAGTTCTTGCTGGACGGGGATATCGTCGGTTCGGCGATGGAGCTGGGCTTCGCGGGAAGCGCCGGTCCCAAGGCGGGCGCGGGCGTGGACCCGGCCGCGCTGGCTGCGACGTTCGCCGCGGCGAAGGACTGGCTCAACGGCCACATGACGGCATTCACGCTGCTCTGCCTGCCGCTTGAGGCGGCCGCGTTCTGGCTGGCTTTCAAGGGGCGGGGATTGAACTATCCCGAATGGCTGGTCGTCTCGGCATTCCTGACGGTGCAGTCGTTCGTCTTCATGGCGATCGCCATCGTGTTGCAGCGTTGGATACCCAGTGCGCAGGCATGGATCCTGCTCTGCGTGGTGACGTACACCGTGTTCTCGCTCGTCCAGCTGTTCAACCGGCACTCCGGATGGACGTCGGCGCTGCGGGCCCTGGTGGGGCTTGGGATGTTCATGGTGGCCCAGAGCCTGATGGTCGGCGCTGCCGTCTTCGTGCTGTTCCTGCTGTTCCACCACGGTTGAAACGAACATGCCCGCCGATAGGCGGGCATGTCGTCAGGTTTGAAACCGACCGCTTACTTCAGCGCCTTGAACCGCAGGCGGTGCGGACGCGCGCCTTCCTCGCCCAGGCGACGCTTCTTGTCTTCCTCGTACTCGCGGTAGTTGCCCTGGAAGAACTCCACGTGCGAGTCGCCTTCGAAGGCGAGGATGTGCGTGGCGATGCGGTCCAGGAACCAGCGGTCGTGCGAAATGACGAAGGTATTGCCGGGGAATTCCAGCAGCGCGTCTTCCAGCGCACGCAGGGTTTCGATGTCCAGGTCGTTGGAGGGTTCGTCGAGCAGCAGCACGTTGCCGCCCTGCAGCAGCGTCTTGGCCATGTGCAGGCGGCCGCGTTCACCGCCGGACAGCGAGCCGACCATCTTCTGCTGGTCCTGGCCCTTGAAGTTGAAGCGGCCGATGTAGGCGCGCGACTGGATCTCCACGCCATTGATGTTGAGGATGTCCAGGCCGCCCGAGATTTCCTGGAAGACGTTGTGGTTGCCTTCCAGCTTGTCGCGGCTCTGGTCGACGTAGGCCAGCTGCACGGTCGGGCCCTTGATGATCTCGCCGGAATCCGGCTTCTCCTGCCCGGTGATCATCTTGAACAGCGTCGACTTGCCGGCGCCGTTCGGGCCGATGATGCCGACGATGGCGCCGCCGGGCACCAGGAAGCTCAGGTTGTCGATCAGCAGGCGGTCGCCGAACTTCTTGGAGACGTTCTTGAACTCGATCACCGAGTTGCCCAGGCGCTCGCCCGGCGGGATGAAGATCTCGTTGGTCTCGTTGCGGCGCTGGTAGTCGACCGACTGCAGCTCTTCCAGGCGGGCCAGACGGGCCTTGCCCTTGGAACGGCCGCCCTTGGCGTTCTGGCGCGACCACTCCAGTTCCTTCTGGATGGCCTTCTGACGGGCCTTTTCCTGGTTGTCTTCCTGCTTCAGGCGCTCATCCTTCTGGACCAGCCAGTCGGTGTAGTTGCCCTTCCACGGAATGCCGCGGCCGCGGTCCAGTTCGAGGATCCACTCGGCGGCGTTGTCGAGGAAGTAGCGGTCATGGGTGACCGCCACCACGGTGCCGGTGTAGCGGGCGAGGAACTGTTCCAGCCACTCGACGGACTCGGCATCCAGATGGTTGGTCGGTTCGTCGAGCAGCAGCATGTCCGGCTTCTGCAGCAGCAGGCGGCACAGGGCGACGCGACGCTTCTCTCCGCCGGACAGCTTGCCGACGATCGCATCCCACGGCGGCAGGCGCAGCGCGTCGGCGGCCACGTCCAGCTGGTTTTCCAGCGTGTGCGCGTCGCCGGCGGCGAGGATGGCTTCCAGGCGCTCCTGCTCCTTGGCGAGGGCGTCGAAGTCTGCACCTTCCTCGGCATACGCGGCGTAGACCGCTTCCAGCGCCGCCTGGGCCTGCAGAACGTCGCCCACGCCTTCCTCGACGGCCTGGCGGACGGTGTGTTCGGGGTTCAGCTCCGGCTCCTGCGCCAGGTAGCCGACCTTGATGCCGGGCTGGGGGCGGGCTTCGCCTTCGAAATCCTTGTCCACGCCGGCCATGATCTTCAGCACGGTGGACTTGCCGGCGCCGTTCAGGCCCAGCAGGCCGATCTTCGCGCCCGGATAGAACGACAGCGAGATGTCCTTGATGATCTGCCGCTTCGGCGGGACCACCTTGCTGACCCGGTTCATGGTGTAGATGTATTGCGAGGACATGCAGGCTCCGGTACGCAGGCCCCGTCGCCCAGCCGTGCGACGGCGGGCGGGGAGGCAAAGGGGAAGGCGGCGATTATAGCCGCTCCGGCCCGCCCGACCGCTGGCTGAATACGTTTCGCCAACATGGCGTTGACGTGGCCGTAACCGTTTTCCAGCGGGAATCGGTTCAGATGTGATCCGCATGATGGGACCCACGTGCCACACAGAGGGCTTTCCATGAATACCAAGCGTCTTTTCCAGAGCATGGCCTGCGCCATCCTCGCCTTTGCCGTCACCGCCCCCGTGCTTGCACGCGACCACGATCGCGGTCGCGACCGGGACCGCTCCAGCCACCATGATCGCCGCGACGACCGTCGGGACGATCGCCGCGACTGGCGTGAGGATCGCCGGGACGACCGCCGCGACTACCGCGACCAGCGCCAGGCCTACCGTCACGGCTACCACGATGGCCGTCGCTACGACGACCGGCGCTATGACGACCGTCGCTATTACGCGCCGCCCCGCGTCGTCTACCGCCCGGCACCGCCCAGCTACCACCGCTGGGCCAAGGGCCAGCGTTACCGGGACTACTACCGCGGCCCGGTCTACGTGGTGAACGACTACAGCCGCTACCACGTGCGCCATCCTCCCCGCGGTTACCACTGGGTGCGCGACGACCGCGGCAACCTGCTGATGGTCGCCATCGCCACCGGCATCATCGCCGACCTGCTGCTGCACCACTGAGCCAGCGGGCCCGATGCCCCCGAAAAGCGCGCTCCGGCGCGCTTTTCCTTTTCCGGGCCGGGGTGGCCAGGGGCGGGGCGGGCTACAATCGGTCCTCCCGCCCGACCTGCCCCGGAGACCCGATGTTCCCGCGCGACGCCCGCATCGAAACCTACGATCCCGAACTGGCCCAGGCAATCGCCCATGAGGCGCGCCGGCAGGAGGATCACGTCGAGCTGATCGCCAGCGAGAACTACGCCAGCCCCCGCGTGCTGGAAGCACAGGGCAGCGTGCTGACCAACAAGTACGCCGAGGGTTACCCGCACAAGCGCTACTACGGCGGCTGCGAGTACGTCGACATCGCCGAGCAACTGGCGATCGACCGCGTGAAGCAGCTGTTCGGCGCCGACTACGCCAACGTGCAGCCGCATTCCGGCTCGCAGGCCAACCAGGCCGTGTACTTCGCCCTGCTGCAGCCGGGCGACACCATCCTGGGCATGAGCCTGGCCCACGGCGGTCACCTGACCCACGGCGCCAAGGTCAACGCCTCGGGCAAGATCTTCAACGCCGTCCAGTACGGCGTGAACGACCAGGGCCTGATCGACTACGACGAAGTCGAGAAGCTGGCGCTGGAGCACAAGCCGAAGATGGTCGTGGCCGGCTTCTCCGCCTATTCGCAGGTGGTGGACTGGGCACGTTTCCGCGCCATCGCCGACAAGGTCGGCGCCTACCTCTTCGTCGACATGGCGCACGTGGCGGGCCTGGTAGCCGCCGGCGTCTATCCGAATCCGCTGCCGCATGCGCACGTGGTGACCTCGACCACCCACAAGACGCTGCGCGGCCCGCGCGGCGGCATCATCGTGGCCAGTCGTGCTGGTTTGGGGCCGGCGGGCGAGGAGATCGAGAAGAAGCTGCAGAGCATCGTCTTCCCGGGCATCCAGGGTGGTCCGCTGATGCACGTCATCGCGGCCAAGGCCGTGGCCTTCAAGGAGGCGCTGGAGCCGGAGTTCAAGAGCTACCAGGCGCAGGTCGTGAAGAACGCCCAGGCGATGGCGAAGACGATCATCGCGCGCGGCTACAAGATCGTCTCCGGCGGCACCGAGAACCACCTGATGCTGGTCGACATGATCGGCAAGGACGTCAGCGGCAAGGACGCGGAAGAAGCCCTCGGCAAGGCGCACATCACCGTCAACAAGAATTCCGTGCCGAACGATCCGCGCAAGCCCTTCGTGACCTCGGGCCTGCGCATCGGCACGCCTGCCGTCACCACGCGCGGCTATGGCGAACAGGACTGCATCGACCTGGCCAACTGGATCTGCGATGTGCTCGACGCGCCGAGCGATGAAGCCGTGCTGGCGAAGGTGCGTGACAACGTCACCGCGCAGTGCCGGAAGTACCCGGTTTACGGCTGACCGACGACGATGCACTGCCCCTTCTGCCAGCACACCGATACCCGGGTGATCGACTCGCGCGTCTCCGAGGACGGCGCGACGATCCGTCGTCGTCGGGAGTGCGAAGCGTGCGGGGAGCGGTTCTCCACGCTGGAGAACATCGAGATCAAGCTGCCGGCGGTCATCAAGGGCGATGGCCGTCGCGATACGTTCGATGCGCGCAAGCTGCGCGCCGGTTTCGACCGTGCGCTGCAGAAGCGGCCGGTATCCGAAGAACAGATCGAGGCTGCCGTGCGGGCGGTGATCCATGCCATCCGCATGAGCGGTGAGCGCGAAATCGCCTCGCGCAAGATCGGCGAGTTCGTCATGGGCGAGCTGCGCAAGCTCGACCATGTGGGGTACGTGCGCTTCGCTTCGGTGTACCGCAGCTTCGAGGACGTCGCCGATTTTCGCGACGAGATCGAGAAGCTGGAACGCGATCTTCCCGCCGCCGGCCAACTGTCCCTGTTGAGCGGCGACGTGGTGCCGTTCGACAAGCACGCGGACAAGAACAAGAAGCGCTGAGCGTGCGCATCGAGGCGATCGGGCGGCACACCGCGTGCATCGAAACGCTCGCGCGCTGGCACCATCAGGAGTGGGGCGGGCTGTACGACGACTGGACCCTGGATGCCGCCACGGCCGAGTTGGTGGATCATGCGACCCGCACGTCGGTACCGACCACGCTGCTGCTGATGGACGGGAAGGAGCTGCTGGGATCGGTCAGCCTGCTGGTCGAGGACGCGCCTGCGCTGCAGGATCGTGGCAGTCCGTGGTTGGGCAGCCTGTTCGTGTTGCCCGAAGCGCGGGGCCGTGGCGGCGGACGCGTGCTGGTCGACGCGGCGGTCGCGCATGCCGCGCGTGAGGGTGTGGCGCTGCTTCGCCTGTTCACCCTGTGGCACGAGAGCTTCTATGCCTCGCTCGGGTGGCAAGTGGAAGAGCGCACGTCGCTGCACGGCACCCCGGTCGTCGTGATGTCGATCCGGCCGGCCGAGCGCGTGGCGCATACTGTCGCCCCTTCCGATGCAGCGTGACGACGCATGACCGATACCGCCTTTTCCGCGTTCGACCACCAGTGCATGGCGCGGGCGCTGCGGTTGGCCGAGCGCGGTGCCTACACCACGCGGCCGAACCCGATGGTGGGCTGCGTGATCGCGCAGGGTGCACAGGTCATCGGAGAAGGCTGGCACCAGAAGGCCGGCGGTCCGCATGCGGAGGTGTTCGCGCTGCAGGCGGCAGGCGAGCAGGCGAAGGGGGCGAAGGGGGCGACGGCGTACGTCACGCTGGAGCCGTGTGCGCATACCGGCCGCACCGGTCCTTGCGCGGACGCGCTGGTCGCCGCGGGCGTGACGCGCGTGGTCGCGGCGATGCGCGATCCGTTTCCCCAGGTGGATGGCGCGGGTTTCGATCGCCTGCGCGCGGCGGGCATCGAGGTGCAGGCCGGATTGATGGAAGCACAGGCGCGACGCCTGAACCGTGGCTTCCTATCGAGGGTGGAGCGCGGCAGGCCGTGGATGCGGGTGAAACTGGCCACCAGCCTGGACGGCCGCACCGCGATGGCGAATGGCGATTCGAAATGGATCAGTGGCGAGGCATCGCGGCGCGACGTGATGCGCTGGCGCGCGCGCGCCGGCGCCATCCTCACCGGGGCAGGCACGGTGCTGGCCGACGACCCTTCGCTCACCGTGCGCTTCGGTGACGACACGGCCTTCGAGCCGCCGCTGCGGGTGGTGCTCGACCCTGGCCTGGCCACCGTCGCGCGCGGCAACGTACGCCAGGGCGACGCGCCGACGCTCTATGTCCATACGGCCGAGGCCAAACCGCCGCGCGATGTCGATGTCCAGCGCGTGGTCGCCCCGGCCACCGGCAGCAATTTCGACCTGAAGGCGGTGCTGGAGCTGCTGGCTGGCCGGGGCATCAACGAAGTGCATGCCGAAGCGGGGGCCACACTGGCAGGCGCCTTCGTGGCGGCGGGGCTGGCCGACGAGGTCCTGTTGTACGTAGCACCGATGCTGCTCGGCGATCAGGCCCGGCCGCTGTTCGGCGGCCTGGGCATCCAGGCGATGGCGGAGCGGCTGACGCTGGAGATTGTGGACAGCCGCATGATTGGCGAAGATCACCGCCTCCTGCTGCAACCTGCCCGCTGACGCTCGCCATGGTGGCCTTCAAGGACCATTTTTCCGGGGTCGCCGACGTTTACGTCGCTTCCCGCCCCACGTATCCCGATGCGTTGTACGACGTGATCGCCGACGCCGTGCCCGCCAGCGCCCGTGTGTGGGAGCCCGGGGCCGGCAGTGGACAGGCCACGCGCGGGCTCGCCGCGCGTTTCGCCCACGTGCACGCCACCGACCCCAGCGCGGCACAGATCGAGCGCCATTGGGCGCACGGGCAGGCGGGCGGCAACGTCAGCCTCGCCGTCGAACCGGCGGAGACGACCGCGTTGCCTGACGCCAGCGTGGACCTGGTCGCCGTGGCGCAGGCGCTGCACTGGTTCGACCGCTACCGCTTCTTCGCCGCCTGCGAGCGCGTGCTGCGTCCCGGCGGCGTGCTGGCGGCCTGGACCTACCAGGACATCATTTTCGAAGACGACCTGGCCGAGGTCGCCGAGAAGGTCCGCGACGACATCGACCCGTACTGGCCGCCGGAACGCGCCGACGTGGACATGGGCTACGGCGACTACGTGTGGCCGTTCGAGTTCGTCCCGACGCCCCGCCTGTGGCTGACCGCGGAATGGAACCTGCCCACGCTGCTGGGGTATTTCGGCAGCCTGTCCGCCACCGGCAGTTATCGCGCGGCCACGGGCGAGGATCCGGTCTACGCGCACACGCCCGCCCTGGCCGAGGTCTGGGGCGATCCGCAGCGGGTGCGCACCATGCGCTGGCCGCTGATCCTGCACCTGCGCCGCAAGCCGGCCTGACATCCCGCGGAACACTCCGTTCGCCGGCGGGTGCCGGGTGCGGCGTGTAGAATGCGCGGGCCGGTCCGCCGGCATACCACCAACGACGTCTTCAGGGCGGGGTGCGATTCCCCACCGGCGGTAGGTCGCCCAGCGACGAGCCCGCGAGCGCCTTGGGCGGCATGCGATTACCCCGCAAGAGCCCGCACGTTCCGGTGCGGACTCGCCAAAGCCGCCGAAGGGTCAGCAGATCCGGTCAGATGCCGGAGCCGACGGTCATAGTCCGGATGAAAGAAGACGGCATCGCCGAACCGCGCGGAAGCGCGGCGTCGTGCGCCTGCCTTCGCGCCCGGAGGCGTCTCCGCTTTGCTTTCGCGAGAGACGTTGCATGCCTTCCACGCTTCCCACCGCTTTCCCCGTCCTCCTGCAGGAGGCCTGCTGATGTTCACCGGCATCATCGAAGGCGTCGGCCGCATCGCGGCGCTGGAACCCGTCGGTGGCGACGTCCGCCTGACCGTGGCTGTGGGGACGCTGCCGTTCGACGCGGTGCGGCTGGGCGAGAGCATCGCGGTCAACGGTGTATGCCTGACCGTGATCGCGTTCGACGCCGCCAGCTTCCAGGCCGACGCCTCCACCGAAACCCTCTCGCTGACGACGCTCGGCGGCCTGGCCGCAGGCGCGCTGGTGAACCTGGAGCGGGCGATGCGCCCCACCGACCGCCTCGGCGGCCACCTGGTCAGCGGCCATGTCGACGGCGTCGGCGGCGTGCTGTCCGTGCACGAGGATGCGCGCGCGCAGCGCTGGCGATTCGCCGCCCCGGCGCCGCTGTTGAAGTACATCGCGAAGAAGGGCTCGATCTGCGTCGATGGCGTGAGCCTGACGGTCAACGAAGTGGACGGCGAAGGATTCGAGGTCGCGCTGATCCCGCACACGGTGGCGCACACCGCGTTCTCGCAGGCCGCCGTCGGCGATGCGGTGAACCTGGAAATCGACCTGGTCGCGCGCTACGTCGAGCGCCTGCTGGGCGAGAGGAGCGGCGCATGAACTTCGCCCCGATTCCCGAATTGCTGGAAGAAATCCGCAACGGCCGCATGGTCGTCATCGTCGACGACGAGGACCGCGAGAACGAAGGCGACCTGATCATGGCGGCCGAGCTGGTCAAGCCGTCCGACATCAACTTCATGGTCACCCACGCGCGCGGCCTGGTCTGCCTGTCGCTGACCCGCGAACGCTGCACGCAACTGGGCCTGGCGCCGATGGTGCAGACGAACACGGCGCAGTTCCACACCAACTTCACCGTCAGCATCGAGGCCGCCGAGGGCGTCACCACCGGCATCTCCGCCTACGACCGCGCACACACGGTGCGCACTGCCGTGCGTCCCGATGCGAAGCCCACCGACCTCAGCCAGCCTGGCCACATCTTCCCGCTGATCGCCCAGCCCGGCGGCGTGCTCACCCGCGCCGGCCATACCGAAGCCGCCAGCGACCTGCCGCTGCTCGCGGGCCTGGAGCCGGCCGGTGTGCTGGTCGAAGTGCTGAACCCGGACGGCACCATGGCGCGACGTCCACAGCTGGAAGTGTTCGCGCGCGAGCACGGCCTGAAGATGGGATCGATCGCCGACCTGATCGCCTATCGCTTGGCCACCGAGCACACCGTGGAGCGCATCGACGCGCGCGACATCGAGACGGAGTTCGGTCCGTTCCGGCTGGTGACCTATCGCGACCGCATCGCCCATGACCTGCATTTTGCCCTGGTCCGCGGCACGCCACGCAAGGACTCGCCCACGCTGGTACGCGTGCAGGTGGAAAACCCGTTGAGCGACCTGCTGCACTGGCGCCGCGACGATTTCGGCGTGCATGCGACCGATGCGCTGCGCGCGATCGCGGCGGAAGGGCAGGGCGTGATGGTGGTGCTCTCCGAGCCCCGCAACGCCGAGGCGCTGCTGGCCCGCCTGCGCAAGCAACCCGAGGTGCGCGCAAACGCCAAGGATGTGGGGCAGTGGCGTCGCAACGGCGCCGGTGCGCAGATCCTGGCCGACCTCGGCCTGGGCCGGCTGCGCGTGCTGGGCACCCCGCGCCGCCAGGTCGGCCTGGCCGGTTTCGGGCTCGACGTGGTCGAGTACGTCCAGCCCTGACCGGCCTCGGCAGACCGGCCGCCCGCCCCGGCTGGTAGACTTCCCCACCCCCAAGGAACCCGCCATGTCCCATTACGAAGGCGATCTGCGCGCGCCCGACGGCGCCCGCTTCGCGATCATCGCCAGCCGCTGGAACCCGCGCATCACCGATGTGCTGGTGGCCGGCGCGCGCCAGAGCCTGGCCGGCAACGGCGTGGGCGAGGACATGATCGACGTGGTACGGGTGCCCGGTGCGTGGGAGATCCCGCTTGCCGCCGCGCGGCTGGCCGCCTCGGGCGACCATGCCGCCCTCATTGCGCTGGGCTGCGTGATCCGTGGCGACACCCGCCACTACGAACACGTCGCCGATCGTTGTGCCGAAGGCCTGATGCGCGTACAGCTGGACACCGGCGTGCCTGTGCTCAACGGCGTGCTGGCGGTCGAGCGCATCGAGGATGCCGAAGCGCGTGCCGGTGGCAGCCATGGCAACAAGGGCGAAGAAGCCGCACTGGCCGCCATCGAGATGGCGCAGTTGCTGGAACAGTTGCCGTAACCCAAGAACCGCAGGAGCCGACGTGAGCCGACACCCCCATCCCCACCGCAAGGACGGCGTCGATCCGGTCACGCGCGCGCGCGCGCGCCGCCGCGCGCTGCAGGCCGTGTACGCGTGGCAGATGTCGGGCGGCGAAGTCGGCCAGGTCATCGCGCAGTTCGCCCACGAGCAGGCGCACGAGATCGCCGACCTCGAATATTTCGAGGACCTGGTGCGCGGCGTGGTGAGGCACCGTGCGTCGCTGGACGAGGCGCTGCTGCCCTTCCTCGATCGTGCGGTCGAGGAAGTCGATCCCATCGAGCGCGCCGTCCTGCGGATCGCCGCCTACGAGCTGATCCATCGCCTCGACGTGCCCTACCGCGTGGTGCTGAACGAAGCCATCGAGACCGCCAAGCGGTTCGGGTCCGAACACGGGCACACCTACATCAACGGCGTGCTCGACCACGCCGCCGTCGACTGGCGCCCGGCCGAGGCGCAGGCGCGCCGCTGACGTGCACGGCGGCAACGCCCGGTTCTCTGCAGACGAACGTGACGCCTTGCTCGCGCTGAAAGGTGTCGGTCCCACCGTGGTGCAACGGCTGGAACAGATGGGCATTGCCTCCCTGCGGCAATTGGCCGCCGCCGAACCCTCGGAGGTGATCGTCAGTGCCGCAGGCCTGACGGGATCCACCTGCTGGAAGAACAGCCCGCAGGCGCGCGCGGCCATCCAGTCCGCCGTCGATTTCGCGCGGTCGCGCGACTGACGCCATCATGGGTATCGGCGAATTCGACCTGATCGCCCGCATCCGCGCACGCGCCGGCGCGCGCGGCGACGTGGTGCTGGGCATCGGCGACGACGCCGCCGTGCTGGCACCGCCACCGGGACGGCAACTGGTGGTCACCGCCGACACGTTGAACGACGGCATCCATTTCCCCCGTGGCACGCGGGCGGCCGATATCGGCTGGAAGGCGCTGGCGGTGAACCTCTCCGATCTCGCTTCGATGGGTGCCGACCCCGCGTGGTGCACGCTGTCGCTGTCGTTGCCGCAGTCCGACCCGGTATGGATCGACGGCTTCCTCGATGGCTTCGTCGCGCTGGCGACCCACCACGGCATCGTGCTGGTGGGCGGCGATACGACGCGCGGTCCGCTGTCGGTGTCGGTCACCGCGATGGGATTCGTCGAACCCGGACGCGCGCTGCGGCGAGATGGCGCACGTGTCGGCGACGACATCTGGGTGACCGGAACGCTGGGCGATGCGGCCGGCGCGCTGGCGCTGCTGGAACGCACGCCCGTCGATGCACTGCGGGTCCGCCTCGACAGGCCAACGCCGCGCATGGAAGCAGGTCGCGCGCTCGTCGGACGTGCGAGCGCATGCGTGGATGTTTCGGACGGATTGCTGGCTGACCTCGGTCATGTCGCTGCGCGTAGCGGACTGGGCGCGCGGGTCGAGATCGATGCGCTGCCGGCGTCCGACGCCTTGTGCGCGGCGTTCGATGCGACCACGCGCTTGCCGATGCAGGCGAGTGGTGGCGACGACTACGAGCTCTGTTTCACGGCGCCTGCCGACGCGCGTGCCGACATCGCGGCGCTGGCATCCCGGCTCGATCTGCGGATCACCCGGATCGGCCGCATGGGGGCGGGCGAGGGCGTGCATCCCATGCGCGCCGATGGCGAGCCATGGACGCCGCCGCGTCGCGGCTACGACCACTTTTCCGAGTCCTGATGCCTTTGTAGGAGCGACGTAAGTCGCGACCGCGACCCCTGCGTGCCCCGCAAACCGCCGGCAGCACGCTGGCTATCGGTTCCCCGTCCCTTGATGGTCGACGAACGCTGGCGACGTGCGGTCGCGACTTACGTCGCTCCTACAAAGGGATCAGGGTGGCGGCAGCACCTTGCCCGGATTGAGGATCCCGTCGGGATCCAGCGCGAGCTTGATCGCCCGCATCGCATCGAGTGTCGCCGCGTTGAACGCATCCGCCATGAAATCGCGCTTGCTCAGGCCGATGCCGTGTTCGCCCGACAGCGTGCCGCCCAGCGCCAGCACCTGAGCGAAGACCTTCGGCAATGCGGCGTGCGCACGCGCCGTCTCGGCGGCATCGCCGTCGTGGTACATGATGTTGACGTGCAGGTTGCCGTTGCCGGCATGGCCGAACACGACGATGGGCAGGTCCACGTCCGACGCCAGCGTCTCCATGGCGGCCACCAGATCGGGGATGCGCGATACCGGTACCACCACGTCTTCGTTAATCTTGCCGGGCTTGATCGTGCGCAGTGCCGGCGAAAGCGCACGGCGCGCGGCCCACAGCCGGTCTCGTGCAGTACCGTCCTGTGCCACGTCCAGCGCGATCATGCCGTCACCCTCCGCCGCTTCGGCCAGCGTCTGTAGCGCGTAGGGCAGCGTGTCGTCGTCGCCGTCGGCTTCGACCAGCAGCATCGCGCCGGCGTCCGGCACATCGCTGCCGTTGCGGCGGATCAACGCGATGGCGCTGCCATCCATGAACTCCAGCATCGTGGGCGTCGTCGGCCGCGCCATGATGCGGGACACGGCAGCTGCTGCTGTGGCCGGGTCGCGATAGAGCACGCGCAGGCCGGCTTGCGCGTGCGGCCGCGGCGCGAGCTTGAGCGTCGCTTCGACGATCAGCGCGAGCGTGCCTTCGCTGCCGACGATCAGGTGGGTCAGGTCGTAACCGGTGGCGTCCTTGGTGTAAGCGCCGCCGCAGCGGATCAGTTCGCCCGTGCCAGTGACCGCGACCAGCCCCAGCACGTTGTCGCGCGCAGTGCCGTACTTCACTGCGCGCGGTCCGCCGGCATTCGTGGCGAGGTTGCCGCCGACGCTGCAGGTCTCGGCACTGGAGGGGTCCGGCGGCCAGAACAGACCGTGCGGCGCGAGCGCATGCTGAAGGTCGCCGTTGAGGACGCCCGGCTGCACCACCACGCAACGGTCGGCTGCGCGCACTTCGACCACGCGGTTCATGCGCACGAACGACACCACCACGCCACCTTGCGTCGGTACGGCTGCCCCGGTCGTGCCGGTGCCCGCGCCGCGCGCGATGATCGGCACGCGATGTTCGCGGCAGGCGCGCACGATCGCGACGACATCTTCCTGCGTACGCGGCAACGCCACGGCCGCCGGCATGGCCCAACGTCGCGAGTCATCGCCGCCGAAGGGGCGACACGCCTCGCCGGTCAACCAGCCATCGCCAAGCCGGGCGGCAAGAGCATCGTGCACTGCGGGAGGGAGGTGAGGGTCCATGGTGCCGGGCAGTCAGATCTCGTCCGCGCGGAACGCATCGCGGATCCATTCGAGGTGCGGTGACGCCGGATCGCCCTGCGCATCGATCACGTCGAAGCGGCAGGGTGCATCGGCGAGCGCGGGGTGGTCCTGCAGGAAGCGTTGCGCGGCGTGCACCAGGCGGCGGCGCTTGCCGATATCGACGGACGCGCTGCCGCCACCAAACGCCTGCGATTGGCGATAGCGCACCTCCACGAACACCACCGACGGCATGCCCGGTCGGGTGGCGTCGTGCATCACCAGGTCCAGTTCGCCGCCGCGGTACGCCGCATTGGCGGCAATATCGGTCAGGCCTGCACGGCGCAGCAGCGCGCGGGCCGCGGCCTCGACGGCCTGCCCGCGCGCGCGGCGATCAACCGCCATCCGCGATCGGTGCGGCGCGTCCGCCGGTGAAGGTCGACCATGACGGCGTACGCACCACGTTGCCGAACCCGTCCAGTTGCAGGCGTCCGGTGGCGCCGCGGATCTCGGCATTCGCGCCGGTCGCCAGCTTTTCCAGGTAGGCCGTCAGCAGCCAGGCGTCGTAGCCGAACGCGAACAGGCGCGCGGCAGGACCGCGTGCGGTCGGGACGCGCTCTCCGGTGACGCTGGCGGCAGGCAGGGCCGGCACGCCGCGCGAGGTCCAGGCTTCGGTCGGGAAGGCGATGCCATCGAGCGCCATGTCTTCTTCCGGCTTGCCCGTCCCCGAGGTGAGCTGCGACGTCCCCACGCGCGTCTTGCCGCCCAGGCCGGCCAGGGCCAGTTGCGGCGTCAGCGCGCGGGCCGTGCTGCCGCGCACGGCCAGGAACACGGCATCGGCGCCTTCCTGCGACGCGGTGGCCAGCGCGGCCGACAGATCACCCGGTACGTCCTGCACGCGGACCACGCGGGTGACCTTGCCGCCGCGCTCGGCGAAGCGCGTGGCGAAGGCCTGCGATGCACGACGGCCATTGTCGTCGCTGCCCTCGATGACCAGCGCCGCGCGGCGCTCGCGTGCGAACAGGTACTCGGCGGCCGCGATCCCGTCGTCTTCGGGCGCCAGCGAGAAGCCGGCATTGCCTTCCGGCACGCTCACGGTGCCGCGGTTGAGCACCAGCAGCGGGGTGGCGAGCTGGGGCTGCTGGAACAGCGCGCTCACTTCGTCCCGACCCAGCGGGCCGACCACGAAGTCCGCGCCCTCGGCGGTCGCGCGCGCATACGCCGCGGTCGCGCCCGCGGCGGTGCCGGTGGTGTCGTAGAACTGGATGTCGGGGCGACGGCGGCGCTCACCGTAATAGCCGGCCAGCAGGCCATCGCGCACGGGCGCAGCGGCCGTGGCGAGGTTGCCGGACAGGGGCAACAGCACGGCCAGCTTCACCGGCGGGCGGTATCCGTCCGCCTCGGCGGGCGGACGGTTGCCGGCGTCGAAGCGCCACTGGGCGCCACGATCGAACGGGCGCGGCAGCGGCAGTCCGCGGCGCTGCAACGCGCGGCCGGCGAAGTTGTAGAGCGGATCGCCCACCGGCAGGGCCGCGGCGTCGCGGGTGAGGGTGGCGTCGTCGAGCGTGGCGAGCAGGCGGTCGATTTCGCGTGCGTTGTCGCTGCGCGCCTGACCGGTGAGGGCGCCGTCCTGGCGCGCCAGCGTGGCGGCGTTGGCGAACGCGGGGGCGAAGCGTGCGGACGATGTGACGGGGCTCGTGCCCGGCGTGGTCGCGCAACTGGCGAGCAGGGCGACCAGCAGCAATGCCGCCAGGGCCCGGGCGGGACGGAGGCGTGCGGAAAGCGTGCGTGCGACAGGCAGGTCCAAGGGCATCGTCGATGTTCAGGCAGGGGAACCGGGCTACGATTCTACCCCCAGCCACCGAGCCCCACTGGAATGCCTGCCGGAACCCTGTTCATCGTCGCCACCCCGATCGGCAACCTCGGCGACCTGACGCCCCGGGCACTGGAGACGCTGCGAAACGTGGCGGCGATCTGCGCCGAGGACACACGCCGCAGCGGCCAGCTGATGTCGCACTTCGGCGTGTCCACGCCGCTGGTGGCCCTGCATGAACACAATGAGGACGCACTGGCCCTGCGCGTGGTCGAACGCCTGCTGGCCGGCGACTCCCTCGCGCTGGTGAGCGACGCCGGCACGCCGCTGGTCAGCGACCCCGGGTTCCGTGTGGTCCGCGCAGCGCGCGCGGCGGGCATCAAGGTCAGTCCGCTGCCGGGCGCCTGCGCGGCCATCGCCGCCTTGAGCGTGGCCGGATTGCCGAGCGACCGCTTCGCGTTCGAAGGCTTCCTGCCGGCCAAGGCGTCCGCGCGACGCGAGCAGCTGCAGCGCCTTTCAGGTGAAGCCCGCACGCTGGTGTTCTACGAGTCTTCGCACCGCATCGCGGAGTCGCTGGCGGACATGCGCGCCGCGTTCGGCGACGACCGTCCCGCGGTGCTGGCGCGCGAACTGACCAAGCTGTTTGAAACCGTCCTCGACGGCACCCTGGCCGAGCTGCAGGCGAAGGTCGACGCCGACGACAACCAGCGCAAGGGCGAGTTTGTCGTCATGGTGCAGGGCGCGCCGGACGACGAGACGGCGCAGCTCGCAGAGGGTCGTCGCGTCTACGCGCTGCTCAACGCCCACCTGCCGCCGTCGGCAGCCGCCAAGCTCGCTGCCGAGATCACCGGCGCGCCGAGGAAGGCGTTGTATGGCGGCCTGGTCTCGAAGGAAAAGGAATGAAGATGAGAATGCGTGAACGGCTCAAGGCCGCCGTCGCGACGCTGGTCATGGTGGCGGCATCGCCCGCGGCGATCGCGTCGACCCCGCCGGACGCCCGTGAGCGGTTCCGCCAGCTGGTGGCGGAGAGCCAGAAGGCCGATGACACGCTGCATCCCCTGCGTCTCGCCGAGCGCGGCCTGCCCCCGACCGGGGCCGTTTTCGTCGACCCCCAGAGCGAGGCCTTCGCCCTGCAGCTGGCGACGAACAAGCGTGCCGAACTGTCGGGCCTGGCCGGCATAGACCGCGCCTCACTGGCCGAGAAGGACCAGATCGCCTACGACGCGTTCCGCTACCAGGCCGAGCAGGCGCTCGGCGACATCGACAGCGGCATCCATGCGATACGCAACCTGGTGCCGCTGAACGCCTCCTTCGGCCTGCACGTCGAGTTCCCCGACTATCTGTCGGGCGTCCGCTTCAAGACGGTCGAAGACTACGAAAGGGGGCTGGCCCAGCTGGAAGGCTTCGTCGGGTACATGGACAGCACGGTCGATCGCCTGGAGCAGGGAATGGCCCGGGGCTACCACCAGCCCAAGGTGGTGGTGAACAACATCCTGGCGCAGGTCGAAGCCTTCCTGAAGCTGACGGTCGAGGAGAATCCCTTCTACTCCCCGGTGACGCGTTTCCCTGACGCCATCGGGACCGCGGACCGCACCCGCCTGGAGGCCGCGTATCGCCAGGCCATCGAAGGTCGCGCCGCACCGGCCTACGCGCGCTGGCGCACGTTCCTGCGCGAACGCTATCTGCCGGGCGCCACCGAGGGCGCCGGCCTGTGGGCGATGAAGGACGGCGAGCGGGTCTATGCGTCCCTGCTGGTCCAGCACACCACCACGAAGATGAGCGCGCAGCAGATCCACCAGTTGGGTGTGGCGGAAGTGGCCAGGATCCGCGCCGCGATGGAACAGGCGCGCCAGGCGACGGGCTTCGACGGCGACCTGCCGGCCTTCTTCGAACACGTCCGTACCGGGCCCGAGTTCTACTATTCCAAACCGGAAGACCTCATCGACCACTTCGAACGCATCGAAAAAAAGGTCTGGGAGCGGATGCCTGAACTGTTCTCGCGTCGTCCGCGTGCCGAATTCGAGCTGCGTCCGCTGCCGGCGCTGGGCGACCAGCGGGGCACGGGCTACTACCGCGCCGGTCCGCCGGACGCGTCGGAGCCCGGCGTCCTGTTCTTCAACATGGCCATGTTGAACACGCGTCCCATCCCGACCCTGGAGACCTTGCAGCTGCACGAAGGCGTGCCGGGCCACCACTACCAGATCTCACTGGTCCAGGAGGACGAGAGCCTGCCGGACCTGCTGCGTTTCGGGCAGGTGCCCGCCACCGCCTATACCGAGGGCTGGGGCCTGTATGCCGAATCCCTGGGGCAGGAACTGGGCATGTTCACCGACCCCTACCAATGGTTCGGCCACCTGGACATGGAAATGCTGCGCGCCGTGCGCCTGGTGGTCGACACCGGTCTCCATGCCATGCACTGGGACCGTCAACGCGCGATCGACTACATGCTGGCCAACACCTCCATGGCCCCGCGCGACGTGGCGGTGGAGATCGATCGCTACATCACCAATCCGGGCCAGGCCTGCGCCTACAAGGTGGGTGAACTGAAGTTGCAGGAACTCCGGCGGCGTGCGACCGAACGCCTGGGTGCGGATTTCGACATCCGGCGTTTCCACGACCAGGTGCTGGACACCGGTGCCCTGCCGCTGGACGTGCTGGAAGCCAAAATCGACCGCTGGCTGATGTCGAGCGGGGCCGCGCATTAGGCCTTGGGTATGCGTCCTGTTCGGAGAGATTGCATGGTCTCGTTCTGCGTTCCGGCCTCCCGGCACTCGAGGCTCGGGACGCCTTGCTTTGGAGGTGCACCTGATGCGTCGTCGTGAACTGCTGGTCGGCGCCGCGGCGCTCGGCCTGACGTGGCCCCTGGCCGCGCGCATGGCCGGTTCGAAGCCTGTCGCCGACACGACGGGGAATGCGCCCGCCGAGGACGTCCGCCTGGCGGACCTGCTGCAACGCCATGCCCAGGCCCTCAAGGCAGAGGAGGGTGGACCGGACCGCCTGGCCGACTATTCGCTGGCCGCTCGCGCGCGTCATCGGCAGGCGACGGCGCTGCGTCTGGACGAACTGAAAGGGATCGACCGCGCCGCACTTTCGGCCGCCGCGGCCCTGGACTACGACACTGCCCGCTTCGTTTACGAGGCCATGGCGGACCAGTACGGGCGCTACGGATTTTCGGACCTCAACCTGCGCCCTAGCCCCTATGTCGTCAGCCAGATGAACGGTGCCTATTTCTGGCTGCCGGACAGTATCGGCGGGCGCTCACCCATGAAGGATGCGGCGGATGCCGACCGCTATCTGGACAGGCTGGGCCAGTTCGCCGCGGCCCTGGACCAGGAAACCGAACAGGTCCGCCACGACGCGGGCCTGGGTGTCATCCCCCCGGATTTCATCCTGGCCAAGGCCCTGAAGCAGCTCGCGACCTTGCGCGATGCCGCGCCGAGCGGCAATCCATTGACGACGTCGGCACTCGCGCGTGCGCGCGACGCCGGGATCGCCGATCTGGACCGTCGCGCCTCGGCGATCCTGGTTGGGCGTATCGTGCCTGCCCTGCAACGCCAGAGCGACGCGCTCGCAGCCTTGATGCCCCGCGCCGATGATCGTGCAGGCGTGTGGGCCAAGCCGGACGGCGAGGCTTACTACGCCTCGGCGCTGCGTTCCAACACCACCGCCCGCTACGCGCCAGGCGAGCTGCATCGACTCGGCCTGACGTGGGTGGAGGAACTGTCGACCGAGATCGATCAGCTGCTGCGCGCCGAGGGTCTGACCGGGGGATCGGTGGGTGAGCGCATGGCCGCCCTCGATCGCGATCCGCGCTTCCTCAAGCCGGACACGGACGCGGGACGCCAGGCGATCATCGACTACGCCAGTGCACACCTTGATCGGATCAGGGGCCTGCTGCCACGGGGGTTCCGCGTGATTCCGGATCGACCGGTCGAAGTGCAGCGCATCTCGCCCGCGATCCAGGACGGCGCGCCAGGCGCGTTCTACAGCGCCAGCAGCGATCCCGCCCAGCCCTCGACCATCTTCCTCAACCTGCGCTCGGTCGCGGAGAGCGCGCTGTGGCGCATCCCGACGCTGCTGCATCACGAAGGCATACCCGGTCACCATTTCCAGGACAGTGTGCTGCGCGAGGCGGGTGGACTGTCGCTGTTCCGGCGCACGGTGCGCTTTTCGGCGTGGACCGAGGGCTGGGCCCTGTATGCCGAACAACTGGCGGATGAGATCGGTGCATTCGAAGGCGATCCGTTCGGGCGAATCGGCTACCTGCAGGGCCAGTTGTTCCGTGCCTGCCGTGTCGTCGTCGACACCGGCATCCACCACGCGCGCTGGACCCGCCAGCAGGCCATCGACTGGATGGTGGCCAACGCCGGCGAACATCGCGATGCCGCCGAGCGCGAGATCGACCGCTATTGCGTCTACCCGGGGCAGGCCTGCAGCTTCATGGTCGGCAAGCAGCAGATTCTGGCGACGCGCGAGAAGGCCCGGCAGCGCCTGGGCACGCGGTTCGACACGCGCGCCTACAACGACTTCATCCTGGCGTCCGGGCCGCTTCCCATGGATGTCCTCGATGGGGCAGCGGCGCTCGCGTGAATCATGCCGGTGTCGAGGAAGGCGCGGGAAATGGGTGAGGGATGATGCTCATGCGAGGGATGACTGCGCGGGAGCCGCGACAGCACGCCACTGCCTGGCGGGTATTCCGCGTATTCCTTCGGCTTGGGCTGGTTTCATTCGGCGGCCCCATCGCCCATCTCGGCTATTTTCGCGATGAGTTCGTGGCCCGACGCCAGTGGCTGACGGACGGTGCGTACGCCGAGCTGGTCGCGCTCTGCCAGTTCCTGCCCGGTCCGGCCAGCAGCCAGGTGGGCATGGCCATTGGCTTGTCGCAGGCAGGCATCCGCGGCGCCGTCGCGGCGTGGTGCGGGTTCACCTTGCCGTCCGCGGTGTTGATGGTGCTGTTCGCGCTTGGACTCGTGCATTGGGGCAGCGCATTGCCCGCCGAATCGCTGCACGGTTTGAAGTGGGTCGCGGTCGCCGTGGTGGCGCAGGCCGTATGGGCGATGGGGCGTTTGTTCTGCATCGATGCACCGCGCGTGCTGATGGCGGTGGCAACGACGCTGGTCGTGGTGTGTTGGCCACACGCAGGGGTGCAGTGGCTGTTGATCGCGGCGGGTGCCATGACGGGTCTGGTGTTGCGACGTGCGCCCGATGCGGCCGAAGCCGGGGGCATGACGGTGCTGCTGTCCGCGCGTACCGGCGTGGCGATGCTGGTGGCGTTCTTGATCCTGCTGTTGCTGCTGCCGTTGGTGGCGCGGTATTCCATGGCGCCGGCCGTGCAGGTATTCGATGCGTTCTACCGCACCGGTGCGCTGGTTTTCGGTGGCGGCCACGTGGTGCTGCCATTGCTGCAGGCGGAAGTAGTGGCGCCTGGCTGGATCGGTGCGGATGATTTCCTTGCCGGTTACGGGTTCGCCCAGGCGCTGCCCGGGCCATTGTTCGCGTTCTCCGCTTTCCTGGGGACTGCCATGTCCGCCGGGCCGGGTGGCTGGCTGGGCGCGACGGTGTGCCTGCTTGCGATTTTCCTGCCTTCCTTCCTGCTGATCGTGGGTGTGTTGCCCTTCTGGTCGCGCGTACGCCGACAGCGAGGCGTGCAGGCCGCAGTGGCCGGGGTCAATGCGGTGGTGGTTGGACTGTTGCTGGCCGCACTCTACGACCCGCTATGGACCACGGCCGTGCGTGACTGGCGCGACGTGGCGTGGATTGCGGTGGGCGTGGGGATGCTGATGTGGGCGAAGCTACCGCCATGGTTGATGGTGCTGTTGCTGGGCTTCGGCGGTGCCGCATCCGCCTGGCTGTCGGGTTAGCGGCATGGCCGTTGTGCGACAATGCGCGCGGCGGAGTCGGCCAGACAGTCGCGTCATTGGAAACAATGCCGAGGAAAGTCCGGGCTCCACAGGGCACGGTGCCAGGTAACGCCTGGGCGGCGCGAGCCGACGGAAAGTGCAACAGAAAGATACCGCCGATGGCTCTTCGGAGATCAGGCAAGGGTGAAATGGTGCGGTAAGAGCGCACCGCGAGTCCGGCAACGGACCGGCACGGCAAACCCCACCGGGAGCAAGACCAAATAGGGAGGCTATGCTGCGGCCCGCAGTGTCTCCGGGTAGGTTGCTTGAGCGTAACGGTGACGTTGCGCCTAGAGGAATGACTGTCCACGACAGAACCCGGCTTATCGGCCGGCTCCGCCGCCAGCTTCAACGCGCGAAGCGCGTTGAAGCTCCCAAAGTTCGCATTGCGAACTTTGGGCCCCAGGCCTTCGTTGCCACACCCCCGCTCGCGCGGTGCGCTCGCCGCCCCCTGACTCAGGGGGCAGTTAAAGGCGAGCGATCACAGGGTTCCCTGTAGGAGCGACGTAAGTCGCAACCGCGAGCCTCCAGCTTCGATAGCGCTGGCTACGCGCCAGTTTGGATCCGCAACGTCGTCTCCCCCTCGAACACACCGTCAGGCCCGAACCTCCGCTCGCTGATCCACCCATGCCCCGCATGATCGATGGCAATCAGGGTGCTGGCGCGGGTTCCATAGCGTTCGCCACGGATGAAGGCCGGCGACAGCCTGCGTTCGACGTCGATGCCTACGCCGGTGTCGGGATGGCGGTCGTCGGGCGCGGGGGTTTCGTCCGCCAGCGCGCTCCAAAGCGTATCGACTTCGTCCCTCTCCGCCGACACCCATGCGGCAAGTCGCTCCTTAAGCGCCATCGTCTTTGGCCAAGCCTCGTCCAGGTCGCCATTGGACAAGCCGTGCAGACCCGGTGCGAGCGTGATCCGACGGGGCGTGGGGTAGTTGCTCACGTATTCGCAATCGGCGGCGTCCGCGAGCAGCAGGTTGAACGGGGCAAAGGCTTCGGCGGCCACCAGCACGCCGGTGGCGCGGTGCGTCGCACCGTCGGGCGACTGCAGGAAACCGGCCGCCAGCTGACCCCTCGACGGAGCCCCCGGAATCCGGATGGCCGGATCGCGCACGTTGGTGACCACCGCCACCCGCCCGCCGGCCTCCGCCCCGGCCCAGGTGCCGCCCGACTGCAGGTCCCGGCCTGCCATCACGTGGGGCGATGCCTCCCAGTGCGCCAGCGCCGCCGTAGGTCGGGCGTGGAACTCGTCGCGGTTGCCTGCCAGCAGCAGCCGCCAGCGCGGGTGGACCTTCCAGGCGAGGGCGACGAGGCACATGGGCCGATTCTGGGCCTCCGGTTTGCGCAGTTCCACCCGGGAGCGCCGGCGCGGACGAGACGGGATGTGAAACGACGGTCACCTCACTGAATCGTCCCTCAATCTCAAAATTTGAGACGAAACAGCAACTTGTGGATAAGGCTTGAACAAGTCTCTGAAGTTTGCTGCAAGCCATTGATCCGCCAAGTGATTTAAGCGGTCGTTTCCTGTTGACAACCCTGTGCGCGCTGCTAATGTGGGCAACAGAGGGAAAACCGGGTTTTCAGTGGTTTTTCGTGGTTCAATTGATCGCTCATTCGCGCGTCGGGAAGGCAGGGGCAGTGTTTCAGGGTGAGACCGCCATCACAGTGGACGACAAGGGACGGCTCGCGGTGCCCACCGCGTACCGTGACCTCGTCGCGCGCGAGTGCGGCAACCGCCTGGTGATCACCTACAACCCCTTCGAGGGCGGCAGCCTCTACCTGTACCCCGAGAAGGTCTGGCAGCGCGTCCGTGATGAGGTCAGCAAGCTGCCCAGCACCCAGAAGGCGCACCGCAGCCTGCAGTTGAAGCTGATCGGCGCCGCGTCGCCGGTCGAGCTGGACGGCAATGGCCGCATCAGCATCCCGGCCAGCCATCGCAGCGCGGTGGGAATCGAGAAAAAGGCCGTGCTGCTCGGCATGGGCGAGAAGTTCGAACTCTGGAGCGAACAGGCGCACCACGCGCAGATCCGTCAGTCCCTCACCGACGACGATCTGAGCGCACACATGCTCGAGCTGCGCTTGTGAGCAAGGGTGACGGCAAGCGGCAGTCCGCGCCGGCCGATCACCTCCCCGCGCTGCACTTGCCGGTGTTGTACACGCAGGTCATGGAAGGGCTGCAGGTGAAGGAGGACGGAACATATCTGGACGGCACCTTCGGGCGTGGAGGCCACGCGCGCGGCGTGCTGCAACACCTCGGCCCGGGAGGCCGGCTGCTGGTGATGGACAAGGATCCCGAAGCGATCGCCCATGCCGAACGGATGTTCGCGGGCGATGCGCGCGTGTCGATCTTCCGCGGCAGCTTCGCGTCGCTGGCCGAGTGGAATGAAACCGCGGCCGGCCTGGACGGCGTGCTGCTGGACCTGGGCGTGTCCTCGCCGCAACTCGACGTGGCCGAGCGCGGCTTCAGCTTCGGCAAGGACGGTCCGCTCGACATGCGCATGGATCCCGAATCGGGCGAAAGCGCGGCCGAGTGGATCGCGCGCGCCGACGAGCGCGACATCGCCGACGTGCTGTGGACCTACGGCGAAGAGAAGCAGAGTCGCCGCATCGCGCGCGCCATCGTCGCCCGTCGCGCCACGCAGCCCTTCATGCGCACCGCCGACCTGGCAGGCGTCATCGCCTCCGTGATGCCGCGCGGGGAGAAGATCCATCCCGCCACCCGCAGCTTCCAGGCGATCCGCATCCACATCAACCGCGAGCTGGCGGATTTGGAAGCGGGTCTCGATGCGGCCCTCATGCGCCTGAAAGTCGGCGGCCGGCTGGCTGTCATCAGCTTCCATTCGCTGGAAGACCGCATCGTCAAGCAGTTCATCAACCGGCACGCCAAGGCGCCGCCGGCCAACCGCCGCCTGCCGGTGGCGCTGGACTTCACGCCGACCCTGCGCGCCATCGGCGGTGGGCAGAAGGGCGAGCTCGACGAAGTGTCCTCGAACCCGCGCGCCCGCAGCGCCGTGCTGCGCGTGGCCGAGAAGCTGGAGGTGGCCGCATGAGCCGCTTCCTGATCGCCGTGCTGGTGCTGGCGAATATCGCCTCGGCGATCGGCGTGGTGTATGCACGCCATCGCCACCGCGTGCTGTTCGATGAAGTGACGCGGCTGGAGCGCGCACGCGACGAACTGAACGTCGAATTCGGTCGCCTGCAGCTTGAGCAGGCCACGGTCGCCGAAGCGACCCGGATCGACCAGATCGCCCGCGTGCGCCTGGGCATGAAGTCGCCGGAAGCGGCGGATATCGTGGTGGTGCGTCCATGAACGCCGCGCCGGCCAAGAACCGCAACCGCGCGCGCTTCAACCTGCGCGGCCGCCTGGCACTGGTGCTCGGCGCCATGGGCCTGTGTTCGATCAGCCTGGTCGGGCGCGCGGCGTACGTGCAGCTGATCAACCACGATTTCTACCAGCGCCAGGGCGATGCGCGTTTCCTGCGCGAGATTCCGATCCCGACCTCGCGCGGCATGATCACCGACCGCAACGGCGAGCCGGTGGCGGTGTCCTCGCCGGTGGAATCGGTATGGGGCAACCCGCAGGAACTGCTGAAGGCGCCCGACCGCCTGCCGGAACTCGCGCAGGCGCTGGGCGTGCCGCTCGACCACCTGACCAACCGCCTGTCGCAGAAGGCCGACAAGGAGTTCCTGTACCTCAAGCGCCGGATCAATCCGGACGAGGCGCAGAAGATCCTGGCGCACAAGATTCCCGGCGTGTTCTCGCAGCGCGAGTTCCGCCGTTTCTATCCGCAGGGCCCCGCGATGGCCCACGTGCTGGGCTTCACCAACATCGACGACCGCGGGCAGGAAGGCCTGGAGCTGGCCTTCGACGAGTGGCTCAGCGGTACGCCGGGTGCGCAGAAGGTGATCCGCGACAACCGCGGCCGCATCGTCGAGAACGTGGACCTGATCCGCTCCGCGCAGCCGGGCAAGGACCTGACGCTCAGCATCGACCGCCGCATCCAGTACCTGGCCCACCGCGAACTGCGCAATGCGCTGCTCGAGCACCAGGCCAGCAGCGGCTCGATCGTGATCATGGACGTCGCCACCGGCGAAGTGCTCGCGATGGTCAACCTGCCGACCTACAACCCGAACGCGATCGAGCGGGTGAAGCCGGATGCGCGCCGTAACCGTGCGCTGACGGACATGATCGAGCCCGGCTCGACGATGAAGCCGCTGACCGTATCGACCGCGCTGAAGGCCGGGGTGGTCACGCCGTCGACGCTCGTCAACACCAACCCCGGTTACATGGCGTTGAACAGCCGGTACACCATCCGCGACGTGCCGCGGAACAACGGTGTGCTGACCGTCACCGGCGTGATCACCAAGAGCTCGAACATCGGCTCGATCAAGATCGCGGAGAAGCTGCCCAACGCCTACTTCTACGAGAGCATCCACAGCTTCGGCTATGGCCAGAAGCCGGGCAGCGGTTTCCCGGGCGAGTCCGCCGGCATGCTGGCGCCGCCGGACCGCTGGAATGGCTTGCAGAAGGCGACCATGTCCTACGGCTATGGCCTGGCGGTGACGCCCCTGCAGATCGCGCGTGCCTACTCGGCATTGGGCAACGGCGGCAGGCTGGTGACGCCCACGTTCGTGAAGGGCCAGCGCAGCGAGGCGCCGCAGGTGCTGGACCCGGCGATCGCGCACGAGGTCGTCGGAATGATGGAAACCGTGGTGACGCAGGGCGGCGCCAAGCGCGCGGGCGTGCTCGGTTATCGCGTGGCCGGAAAGACCGGCACGGCGCGCATCGCGTCCGGTGGCGGGTACGCGAAGGGGCGCTACGCGTCGTTCTTCGCCGGTCTGGTGCCGGCCAGCAATCCGCGCTTCGCCGCCGTCGTGGTGATCAACGACTCCCAGGAAGGCGGCTACTACGGTGGCCTGGTGGCCGCGCCGGTCTTCCATGACGTGATGGACGGGACGCTGCGTCTGATGGACGTGCCGCCGGACGACATCGAGGCGTGGCTCGCCGCGCAGGCGAAGAACGCGGGCAAGCAGGACGGCGGCGTGCCCGCACCGGCACCGGCGCCGGTCCCCGACGATGCCGTCGACACGATGGATCCCTCCGCTTTCGATACCCCGCATGCAGCGGCGCCCGCCACGGGGGCCACGCGATGAGGCGGATGATGGCGCTCGCCGAACTGCTGCCCGACGTGGATGTGCCGCGCGACATCGTGGTGCGTGGCCTGACGCTGGACAGCCGCAGCGTGCAGCCCGGCGACGCGTTCGTCGCCATTGCCGGCTTCGGCGCGCATGGCCTGAACTTCGCCGCGCAGGCGCAGGAGAACGGCGCGAGCGCGATCCTGTTCGAACCGCCCGTACCCGATGGCCTGGAAGCGCCGCGCGACGCGATCGCCGTTCCCGGGCTGCGCATGCGCATGGGCACCATGGCCGACCGTTTCCACGCCGCGCCGTCGCACGACATGAAGATGGTCGGCGTCACCGGCACCAATGGAAAGACGTCGACCGTACAGCTGCTGGCGCAGGCCTGGCACCTGCGGGGCGTGCGTTGCGCGACCGTCGGCACCCTCGGCGCCGGCATGTACGGCGAAGTGGTGCCCACCGGTTTCACCACGCCGCTGGTGTTGCAGATGCATGCGCTGCTCGCGCAGTTCCGCGATGCCGGCGCGAAGGCGGTGGCGATGGAAGTCAGCTCGCACGCGCTCGACCAGGGGCGCGTGGACGCGGTGCATTTCGATGTCGGCGTATTCACCAACCTGACGCGCGACCACTTGGACTACCACGGCGACATGGAGCGCTACGGGGCGGCCAAGGCACGGCTGTTCTCGCGCGAAGGCCTGAAAGCCGGCGTCATCAACCTCGACGACGCCTACGGCCGCGACCTGTTCGCGCGCCTGCCGCATGGCGTGCAGCGCATCGGCGTCAGCTCGCGCGGCCAGGCGGACGCGAGCGTGCGGGCAGACGCGCTGCGGCTGGATGGCAACGGCATCGCATTCGACCTGATGGTCGGCGACGACGTGCAGGCGGTGCAGTCGCGGCTGCTGGGGCGCTTCAACGTGGACAACCTGCTGGCCGTGGCCGGCGCGCTGCACGCACTGGGCGATACCCCCGCCGACATCGCACGCACGCTGTCGCGGCTGGCGCCGATCCACGGTCGCATGAACCGCCTCGGCGGCGACAGCGACGCGGCAGGCCAGCGTCGCCCGCTGGTGGTCATCGACTACGCGCATACGCCCGACGCGCTGGAACAGGCGCTGGCCAGCCTGCGCGACCACGTGCAGGGGAGGTTGTTCTGCGTGTTCGGCTGCGGGGGCGACCGCGACACCGGCAAGCGCCCGCAGATGGCCGCCATCGCCGAGCGCCTGGCCGACGTGGTGCTGGTCACCGACGACAACCCGCGTACCGAAGACGGCGACCGCATCGTCGCCGACATCATGGCCGGCTTCGCGACCCCGGGCGCGGTGCTCGTGCAGCGCGACCGCGCGCAGGCGATCGCACGCGCGGTCACGCTGGCCGGACCCGACGACATCGTGCTGGTGGCCGGCAAGGGCCACGAGCCCTACCAGGAAATCCATGGCGTGAAGCATCCGTTCGACGACACCGCCGTGGCGCGCCAGGCGCTGGAGGACCGTCGATGAAGCGGCTTCCCTTGTCCCTGCTGGCGCACTGGGCGGGCGGCGAATTGCTGGGCGACGATCTGGTGATCGGTTCGCTGACCCACGATACCCGCACGCTGGTGCCGGGCAGCCTGTATGTGGCGCTGCGCGGTGAGCGCTTCGACGGCCACGATTTCGCCTACGACGCGGCCATGCGGGGCGCCGCCGCGGTCCTCGTGGACCACGAAGTGAAGGTCGAGGTGCCGCAGGTGGTCGTGCCGGATACGTTGCTGGCGCTGGCGCGGATCGCGGCCGGCCTGCAGCGCGACCGCGTGGAGAAGACGGTCGCGATCACCGGCAGCAACGGCAAGACGTCGGTGAAGACGCTGGTTGTGTCGATCCTGCAGCGCGCCGGCGTCACCTACTTCAATCCGGGCAACCGCAACAACGAGATCGGCCTGCCGATGGCCGTGATCGACGCGCCGGACGATGCCGACTTCTCGGTGTACGAGATGGGCGCGGGCAAGCCGGGCGACATCGCCTATCTGACCGACATCGTCACGCCCGAAGTGGCGCTGGTGAACAACATCGCCGCCGCACACCTGGAACGGCTCGGCTCGCTGATGGGCGTGGCCGAGACCAAGGGCGCCATCTACGAGGCGCTGCCGGCCGACGGCACGGCAGTGATCAATGCCGACGATGCGTTCGCCGAGTACTTCGCCAGCCGGGTGCCGGACCGCCGCATCCTGCGCTTCGGCCTGGAAGCGACCGCCGACCTGACCGCGCGCGACATCCGCGCGACCGATGATGGTTCCGACTTCGTGCTGGTGGCGCCGCACGGCGACGTCGCGGTGCAACTGCACCTGCCCGGTCGCCACAATGTGCTCAACGCACTGGCCGCCGCCGGCATCGCGATGGCCTGCGGCGTATCGCTGGCGATCATCGCCGAGGGCCTGTCCGCTGCGCAGCCCGTGGCGGGCCGGCAGGTCGCGCGCACCTTGCCGAACGGCGCAGTGGTGATCGACGACAGCTACAACGCCAATCCCGGTTCGCTGGTGGCCGCCATCGACACCCTGGCGGCGGCGAGCGCGCAGGCCGGCGGTGAGGGCTGGCTGGTGCTGGGCGACATGCGCGAACTGGGCGACGACGCCGAAGCGCTGCACGCCGACGCCGGTCGTCGTGCCAAGGCTGCCGGCCTCCGTCGTCTCTATGCGCTGGGACCCCTCAGCGCGGCCGCGGCCGCCGCATTCGGCGAGGGGGCGCAGGCCTTCCAGGACCACGCCTCGCTCGCGGCCGCCTTGCGCGCCGATCTGCGGACGGGCGTGCGCTGCCTGGTGAAAGGGTCGCGCGGCAGCGCGATGGACCGGATCGTCGCCGCCTTGCTGTCCACCGGGGAGGACACACCGCATGCTGCTTGAACTGGCTCGCTGGCTGCAGAGCCTGGAAAACTTTTTCGGCCTGTTCGGCTACCTGACGTTCCGCGGCATCCTGGCCGCACTGACGTCGTTGGCGCTGTCACTGTGGCTGGGCCCGGCGGTGATCCGCAAGCTCGGCCAGCTGAAGGGCGGCCAGCCGATCCGCACGGACGGTCCGCAGTCGCACTTCTCCAAGGCCGGCACGCCGACGATGGGCGGTGCGCTGATCCTGATGACCGTGCTGCTGTCGGTGCTGCTGTGGGGCGACCTGCGCAACAAGTACGTGTGGGTGGTGCTGCTGGTGATGCTGACCTTCGGCGCCATCGGCTGGTATGACGACTGGATCAAGATCGTCAAGCGCGACCCCAACGGCCTGAAGTCGCGCTGGAAGTACCTGCTCCAGTCGATCTTCGGCCTGGCCGCGGGCCTGTACCTGTACCTGTACGCCGACGTGCCGGCGGCGACGACCTTCTACGTGCCGTTCTTCAAGTCGATCGCGCTGCCGCTGGCGGGCATCGGCTTCGTGGCCATCGCCTATTTCTGGATCGTCGGTTTCTCCAATGCGGTCAACCTGACCGACGGCCTCGATGGCCTGGCGATCATGCCGACGGTGCTGGTGGCGTGCGCGCTGGGCGTGTTCGCCTATGCGTCCGGCAATGCGGTCTTCTCCAGCTACCTGCAGATCCCGCCGGTGCCGGGGGCGGGCGAGCTGACCATCATCTGCGCGGCCATTGCCGGGGCCGGGCTCGGCTTCCTGTGGTTCAACACCTATCCCGCCATGGTCTTCATGGGCGACATCGGCGCGCTGGCGCTGGGGGCCGTGCTGGGCACCATCGCGGTGATCGTCCGCCAGGAACTGGTGCTGGTGATCATGGGCGGCATCTTCGTCATCGAGACGCTGTCGGTGATGATCCAGGTGGCGTCGTTCAAGCTGACCGGCAAGCGCGTGTTCCGCATGGCGCCGATCCACCACCACTTCGAACTGAAGGGCTGGCCCGAGCCGCGCGTGATCGTGCGCTTCTGGATCATTTCGGTCGTGCTGGTCCTCGTCGGCCTGGCCACGCTGAAGGTGCGCTGATGAACGACGCGCCACGCCAGGCCACGCGACTGGACGCCATCGGGGGCCGTTTCGATCCCTGGTTGCTCGGCGCCATGCTGGCGCTCGCCTCGCTCGGCGTGGTGATGGTCGCGTCCGCGTCGATCTACCAGCACGGCAATCCGTTCTACTACCTGATCCGCCACGGCATGTTCCTGGTGGCGGGCGCGGGCCTGGCATGGTGGGTGACGCGTACCGAACTGAAAAGCATCGAGGCGCGCAACCAGGTGCTGCTGCTTGGCTGCGTGGTGCTGTTGCTGCTGGTATTCGTGCCGGGCCTGGGCGTGAGCGTGAAGGGCGCGCACCGCTGGATCAACCTGGGGGTGTCAAACTTCCAGGTGGTCGAGGTGGTGAAGGTGTTCTTCATCGTCTGGCTGGCCAGCTACCTCGTACGTTTCCGCGACGACGTCAGCGCGACCTGGAAAGCCATGCTCAAGCCGTTCGGCGTGGCGCTGACCCTGGTCGCCCTGTTGCTGCTGCAGCCCGACTTCGGCTCATCCACGCTGCTGCTGGCGATCACCGCCGGCATGCTGGTGCTCGGCGGCGTGAACATCCTGCGCATCGTGCTGCCCGGCATCGGCCTGGTCATGATGCTGGCGATGCTGGCGGTGGCGGCGCCGTACCGCCTGCGCCGCATCACCTCGTTCACCAATCCCTGGGACGATCCGTTCGGCAGCGGGTACCAGCTGACCAATGCCCTGATGGCGATCGGGCGCGGCGAATGGAGCGGCATCGGCCTGGGCGGTTCGGTGCTGAAGCTCAACTACCTGCCGGAAGTGCATACCGACTTCATCTTCTCGGTGATCGGCGAGGAGCTCGGTTTCGTCGGCGTGTGCCTGGTGATCGCGCTCTATGCGCTGCTGGTCGGCCGCGCCTTCGTGATCGGCCTGCGCTGCGTCGAAATGCGTCGCCACTTCGCCGGGTACGTCGCCTTCGGCGTGGCGCTGTGGATCGGCATGCAGAGCTTCGTCTCGATGGGCGTGAACCTGGGCCTGTTGCCGACCAAGGGCCTGACCCTGCCGCTGATCTCGTCGGGCGGGTCCAGCATCCTGATGACCTGCGTGGCGATGGGCCTGCTGCTGCGCGTGTCGTACGAACTGGAACGCACGCAGCGCCAGGTCGCCTTGCGTGGCGAAGCCGCGCAGGGCGCCGGCGAGGCGCCGCGGGCGCCGGCCGAGCCGCGTCCCGCCAGCCCCGCACCGGCGACCGCTGCCGGCGTCTCGCTGTCGCAGACCCTGCGCGGCACCAGCCGCCTGCACGCGCGCGTCGAGCCGACGTTCGAGAGGCTGGCATGAACGCGCCGATGCATGCCCCCGTGATGATTATGGCCGGCGGAACCGGCGGCCACATCTTCCCCGCGCTGGCCGTGGCGAAGGTGCTGCGCGCGCGCGGCGTGCCGGTGGTCTGGCTGGGCGCCGATGGCGCGATGGAAACGCGCCTGGTGCCGCAGCACGATATTCCGCTGGATACGCTGGCCATCAGCGGGTTGCGGGGCAAGGGCAAGCTCGCGCTGCTCGGCGCGCCGGTCCGCATCCTGCGCGCGATCCGCGCCGCCGGTTTCGTGTTGCGTCGCCGGGTGCCGCGCGCCGTGGTGAGTTTCGGCGGCTTCGCGGCAGGTCCCGGGGGCGTCGCTGCGCGCCTGATGGGCGTGCCCCTGATGGTGCACGAACAGAACCGCGCGGCCGGATTCACCAACCGCATGCTGGTGAAGGTCGCTCGCCGCGTGATGACGGGCTTTCCCGGCGCCTTCCCGGCGCGCGAGGAAGTCGTCGGCAATCCAGTGCGCGACGAAATCGCGGCATTGCCCACGCCATCCGAACGCCTGGCGGGCCGCGGCGGTCCGCTGCGCGTGCTGGTGCTGGGTGGAAGCCAGGGCGCGCGTGCCTTGAACCTGGCGGTACCGAAGGCGATCGCGGCGTTGCCGCCGGGCAGCCTCGAAGTGCGCCACCAGTGCGGCGAAAAGCTGCGCGACGAAGCCGCAAAGGCCTATGCGGATGCGGGCGTGGCGGCCAGCGTCGAAGCCTTCATCACCGACATGGCGGCGGCGTATGCGTGGGCCGATCTGGTGGTCTGCCGCTCCGGCGCTTCCACGCTCGCCGAGCTGTGCGCGGTCGGCGTGGGCAGCGTGCTGGTCCCGTTCGCGCAGGCCGTCGACGACCACCAGACCCGCAATGCCGAATACCTGGTCGAGCGTGGTGCGGCCGTGCTGCTGAAGCAGGACGACACCTTGGCCGAAACCCTGACGGCGGCGCTGCGCCCGCTCATCGCCGACCCAGGCAAGCGCATGGCGATGGCGCAAGCCGCGCGCGCACTGGCCAGGACCGATGCGGCCGACCGCATCGCCGACATCATTCTCGAGGAAGCCATTGAAATGAGGACGCAGGCATGATGATGGCTGCTGCACGCGAGCGCCGCCTGCAACACACCGGCAACCTGGCCAAGGAGTTCCGCCGGGTGCACTTCGTCGGCATCGGCGGCTCCGGCATGAGCGGCATCGCCGAAGTGCTGTGCACGCTGGGCTACGAAGTCTCAGGTTCGGACAACGCCGACAACGCCGCGACCCGTCGGCTGGCGTCGCTGGGCGCGCGCGTCATGCGCGGCCACAACGCGTCCAACGTGCTGGGCACCGACTGCGTGGTGGTGTCCAGCGCCATCAAGCACGACAACCCGGAGCTGATGGAGGCGCGCAGCCAGCGTATCCCGATCGTGCCGCGTGCCGCCATGCTCGCGGAACTGATGCGCTTCCGCCGCGGCATCGCCGTCGCGGGCACGCACGGCAAGACCACCACCACCAGCCTCGCCGCCGCCGTGCTGAGCGAAGGCGGCCTGGACCCGACGTTCGTCATCGGTGGCCAGCTGCTCGCCGCCGGCGCCAACGCCAAGCTCGGCGACGGCCAGTGGCTGGTGGCCGAGGCCGACGAAAGCGACGGCAGCTTCCTGCGCCTGAATCCGCTGATCTCCGTCGTCACCAACATCGACGCCGATCACCTGGAAAACTACGGCAACGACTTCGAGCGCGTGAAGGCGGCGTTCGCCGAGTTCCTGCAGCGCCTGCCGTTCTATGGCCTGGCCGTGCTGTGCATCGACGATCCGGAAGTGGCCGCCATCGCGGCGGACACGCCGCGCCACGTGATGAGCTATGGCTTCGCCGAGAACGCCGACGTGCGCGCCGAGGACGTCGAGCAGGAAGGCGGTCGCATGCACTTCACCCTGCGCCTGCCGGAGGACGCCAGCATCCGCGTCAGCCTGGCGCTGCCCGGCCGCCACAACGTGCAGAACGCGCTGGCGGCCGCCGCGATCGGCTGGCAGCTGGGCGTTTCGCCGGAGAACATCGCGGCCGCGCTGGAGAAGTTCGCCGGCATCGGCCGCCGCTTCAACGACCTCGGCGAAATCACCACGTCGCAGGGCGCGCGCGTGCAACTGGTCGACGACTACGGCCATCACCCGAAGGAACTCGCCGCCGTATTCGCCGCCGCGCGTGGTGGCTGGCCGCACAAGCGCCTGGTCGTCGCGTTCCAGCCGCATCGTTACAGCCGCACGCGCGACCAGTTCGATGCGTTCGCGGCCGTGCTGTCGGAAGCCGACGCCCTGGTGCTGAGCGAGGTCTATCCGGCCGGCGAACAGCCAATCGCCGGCGCCGATTCGAAGTCGCTGGCGCGTGCGATCCGTGCCCGCGGCCGCAACGAGCCGGTGGTGGTCAGCCAGGTCAGCGACCTGGTCGACGTGCTGCCCGACGTCCTGCAGGACGGTGATCTGCTGCTGCTGATGGGTGCCGGCGACATCGGCCACATGTCGCAGCACATCGCCGCGCACGGATTCACCGGCAAGGACACCGCATGAACGACCTGACCGTTCCGCCGCTGCGCATCACCGATGCTTCGCGCTTCGGCCGTGTGGCCGTGCTGCTGGGCGGCGCGTCCAGCGAGCGCGAGGTGTCGCTCAACTCCGGGCGGAACGTGCTCGACGCGCTGCTCGCGCGCAGCGTGCAGGCATTCGCCGTCGACGGCGTGCCTGCGCTGATCGAAGCGATCCGCGCGGGCAAGGTCGACCGCGTCTTCAACATCATGCACGGCGGCGATGGCGAGAACGGCGTGCTGCAGGGCCTGCTGCAATCGCTCGGCGTGCCGTACACCGGCCCCGGCGTGCTGGGTTCGGCGCTGACGATGGACAAGATCCGCACCAAGCAGGTGTGGCAGGCCGCGGGTCTGCCCACTGCGACGTTCGTGCGTATTCCGGCCGGTGGCGATCTGGTCGCCGCAGTGCGCACGCTGGGCTTCCCGGTGTTCGTGAAGCCGTCGGCCGAAGGGTCGAGTGTCGGCGTGTTCCAGATCATCGGCGAAGACCACCTGGCGCCCGCCGTGGCCTTCGCCTCTTCGTATTCCGGCGAACTGCTGGCCGAGCAGATGCTGACCGGTGGCGAATTCACCGTCGCCATCCTCGGTGATCTGGCACTGCCGTCGGTGCGCATCGCGCCGGCCAAGGGCTGGTACGACTACCACGCCAAGTACATCGCAGAGGACACGCAGTACCTGTGCCCGGGCCTGGACGACGCCGGCGACGAAGCGCGAATCCGTGCGCTGGCGCTGGACGGCTTCCGCGCCGCGGGTTGCACCGGCTGGGGCCGCGTCGACGTCATGCGCCACGCCGACGGCCGCTTCCTGCTGATGGAAGTGAACACCGCGCCCGGCATGACCAGTCATTCGCTGGTACCGAAGGAAGCCGCGCAGGTCGGCATCGGTTTCGAAGAGCTGTGCTGGCGCATCCTTGAGCAGACGGTGCCGGAGGTGGCGGGCCGATGAACGCCGCCCTGCGCATCCTGACGTGGCTGCTCGCGCTGGCGCTGGTCGCGCTGCCGGTCGTCGCCGTCGTCAACGGCTGGATCGGCGCCGACCGGTGGCCGCTGAGCAAGCTGCGCGTGCAGGGCGAACTGGCGCGCGTCGATGCGGCGCAGCTGCAGGCGGCGGTGCTACCGCACGCGCGGCGCGGCTTCTTCGCCGTGCGGCTGGAAGACGCCAAGCGCGCTGTCGAACAGTTGCCGTGGGTCGAACGCGCGGATGTCCGCAAGCGCTGGCCCGACGTACTGGAAGTGCGCATCACCGAACACAAGCCGTTCGCGCGCTGGGGCGACGACAAGCTGCTGTCCGAACACGGCCGCCTCTTCCCGATGCCGAAGGAGCTCACCGGCCTGGACCTGCCGCAGCTCGGCGGCCCCGAGTCGCAGGTGCAGGAAGTGACCGCGCTGTACAACGAATCGCGCCAGCTGTTCGCGCCGATGGGCCTGGACGTCACCACGCTGGTGATGGATGCGCGCGGCAGCTGGTCGCTGCTGCTGGGCAACGGCACGCAAGTGGTGGTCGGCCGCGCCGACGCGCGTCCGCGCCTGGGCCGTTTCGCACGGATGCTGCCGCAGCTGCTCGCCACCCAGGCGCAGCCGCTGGTGCGCGCCGACCTCCGCTACACCAACGGGTTCGCGCTCAGCTGGGGCGAGGCGCCGAAGGCGCCGCCACCGGCCGCGACACCGACTCCATTGCCTGCGCCGATCGCGGTCGCGGGTCGTCTTCTGCAGGGCATTACATGAATCGCAAGGGTGACAAATCGCTGATCGTCGGGCTGGACATCGGCACCTCCAAGGTGACGGCGCTGGTCGGCGAGTACGCGCCGGGCAATCCGATCGAGGTGATCGGCATCGGCTCGCACGAATCGCGCGGCCTGAAGCGCGGCGTGGTCGTCGACATCGAATCCACGGTGCAGTCGATCCAGCGTGCGATCGAAGAGGCCGAGCTGATGGCCGGCTGCGAGATCCGCTCGGTCTACGCGTCGATCTCCGGCAACCACGTGCAGTGCCGCAACTCACCGGGCATCGTGCCGATCCGCGACGGCGAAGTGACCTGGGGCGACCTGGACCGCGTATTGGAGGCAGCCAAGGCGGTCGCGATCCCGGCCGATCAGAAGATCCTCCACGCCATTCCGCGCGAGTACAAGCTGGACAACTCGCAGGAAGGCATCCGCAATCCGGTCGGCATGACGGGCGTGCGCTTGGAGGTGGACGCGCATCTGGTGTTCTGCGCGCAGTCGGCGGCCGCCAACATCAGCAAGTGCGTGCAGCGCTGCGGCCTGCAGATCGACGACCTGATCTTCTCCTCGCTGGCCTCCAGCGTCGCCGTGCTGACCAGCGACGAGCGCGAGCTTGGCGTGGTGCTGGTCGACATGGGCGCGGGCACCACCGACCTCGCGGTGTTCGTGCAGGGTGCGATCTGCCACACGGCCTCGCTGCCTATCGCCGGCGACCAGGTCACCAACGACATCGCGCACATGCTGCGCACGCCGACACCGGAAGCCGAACAGATCAAGGTGCGCTACGCCTGCGCGCTGGCCCAGCTCGCCACGGCCGAAGAAAGCATCCAGGTGCCGAGCGTGGGCGACCGCCCGCCGCGCCGCCTGCCGCGCCACGCGCTGGCGCAGGCCGTACAGCAGCGCTACGAGGAGATCTTCGAGATGGTGCAGGCCGAACTGCGCCGCTCGGGCTTCGAGGAGCGCGTGCGCGCGGGCATGGTGTTGACCGGTGGCGCCGCGAAGATGGAAGGCGTTGTCGAGCTGGCCGAAGAGATGCTGCAGATGCCCGTGCGCGTCGGCATCCCGCAGCACGTCACCGGGCTGGGCGAAGTGGTCGGCAACCCGGTGCATGCCACCGGCGTGGGCCTGCTGCTGATGGGCAGCCAGATCGAACATCCCCGGCGTCCGTCGTTGCCCACGGGCAAGGCGGGCAGCTGGTTCAAGAAACTGCAGAACTGGTATCGCGGCGAGTTCTGAGTGAGGCGACATCCTCCGCGAAGTTGAAGGCGTCACGACGTTCGTTCCACCAGCACCACATAACTAAATAAACGAGGACAAGGACATGGCACATTTCGAACTGGTTGAAAAGATGGCCCCGAATGCAGTGATCAAGGTCGTGGGCGTGGGCGGCGGCGGCGGCAACGCCGTGGCGCACATGGTCAACGGCAGCGTGGATGGCGTGGAGTTCATCACCGCCAACACCGATTCGCAGGCGATCAAGAACTGCGGCGCCAAGCTGCAGCTGCAACTCGGCAGCAACGTCACCAAGGGCTTGGGTGCGGGTGCGAATCCGGAAGTCGGCCGCCAGGCCGCACTGGAAGACCGCGAGCGCATCATCGACGCGCTGGACGGCGCCGACATGGTGTTCATCACCGCCGGCATGGGCGGCGGCACCGGTACCGGCGCCGCGCCCGTCGTGGCACAGCTGGCCAAGGAGATGGGCATCCTGACCGTCGCCGTGGTCACCAAGCCGTTCCCGTTCGAAGGCCGCCGCCGCATGCAGGTCGCGCTGAAGGGCATCGAGGAACTGAGCCACCACTGCGATTCGCTGATCACCATCCCGAACGAAAAGCTGATCACCGTGCTGGGCCGCAACGCGACGATGATCCAGGCCTTCCGCGCCGCCAACGACGTGCTGCTCGGCGCCGTGCAGGGCATCGCCGACCTGATCGTCCGCCCGGGCCTGATCAACGTCGACTTCGCCGACGTTCGTACCGTGATGAGCGAGATGGGCCTGGCCATGATGGGCACCGGCAGCGCCCGCGGCGACGACCGAGCGCAGGCGGCCGCCGAGGCCGCGATCCAGAACCCGCTGCTGGACGACGTCAACCTCAACGGTGCCAACGGCATCCTGGTCAACATCACCGCCGGCCCGGACTTCACGATGGCCGAGTTCGACGAAGTCGGCCGCACCATCGAAGGCTTCGCTTCGGAAGACGCGACGGTCGTGGTCGGCACCGTGCTCGATCCGGACATGCAGGACGAAGTGCGCGTGACCGTGGTCGCCACGGGCCTGAACCGCAACGCCGCCCGCCAGCCGGTCGGCCGTGGCGGCGACCTGCGCGAGCCGATGCGCGCGCCGATCAAGCTGGTCCGCGACGCCACCACCGGCATGCCGATCGACGACGGCTTCTCGATGGATCCGATCAGCGCCGCCACCAGCGGCCTGGGCCTGCGCCGTGGTTCGGCCTCGCCCGCGCCGTCGGCCCCCGCGTCGGCACCCGTCGCAGCGGAGCTGCCGTCCGACTACCTGGACATCCCGGCGTTCCTCCGCCGCCAGGCGGACTGATCACGCAACACCCTCCCCGCAAGGGGAGGGGCCGTATTGCTGCATCGCCCTGTCCTTTTGCTGCCGGACCTTCGCCGGTCCGGCAGCCCTTTCCCGACGGCGCTACCAGGCCGTTGTTGCAGGCGTGGGACAGACCGGTTCTTCCGTTAAGATTCAGTGGCCTGCGTGATATTCTCGCTGCCCCCTCAGGTTCCCCCCACCTGCGATCCCCTCCGATGGCCCAGCAACGCACCCTCAAGAACGTGATCCGCGCGACGGGCGTGGGGCTGCACAGTGGCGAAAAGGTCTACATGACCCTGCGCCCGGCCCCGGCGGATACCGGCATCGTGTTCCGGCGCGTCGACCTGTCGCCGGTGGTGGAGATTCCCGCGAGCGCCGATCTGGTCACCGAGACCACGCTGTGCACTGGCCTCACCTGCGAAGGTGCGAAGGTGCAGACCGTCGAACACCTGATGTCGGCGATGGCCGGCCTCGGCGTCGACAATGCCTACGTTGAACTGTCCTCGGCCGAGTTGCCGATCATGGACGGCTCCGCGGGTCCGTTCGTGTTCCTGATCCAGTCCGCCGGCATCGCCGAGCAGGACGCGCCGAAGCGCTTCATCCGCATCCTGCATACGGTGGAGGTCACCGACGGCGACAAGGTGGCGCGCTTCGAGCCTTACGACGGCTTCAAGCTGGGCTTCACGGTCAAGTTCGATCATCCGATGATTCCGGCCTCGCAGTCGCGGGCGGAAGTGGATTTCTCCACCGGCGCGTATGTCAAGGAAGTCGCACGTGCACGCACGTTCGGTTTCATGCGCGACCTGGAATACATGCGCGAGCGCAACCTCGGCCTCGGCGGTTCGATGGACAACGCCATCGTGCTCGACGAGTTCCGCGTGCTGAACGAAGATGGCCTGCGCTACACGGACGAATTCGTCCGCCACAAGATCCTGGACGCCATCGGCGACCTCTACCTCGCCGGCCGCCCCATCCTGGGCGCCTACGAGGGCTTCAAGTCGGGCCACGCACTCAACAACAAGCTGGTCCGCGCCCTGCTTGCCCAGACCTCGGCGTGGGAAGAAGTGACGTTCGAAGACCGTACCGCGCCGTCGCCGGTCACGTACGCGGCCCCCGCCCTGGCCGTCTGAGACCTCCGTCCCGTCGGGACGGTGAATCCGTTGTCGCCCGGTTTCCCACCCCCGTCACGCGTGCGCGCGCGATTCGTTACGCCTTGGCGAAACTGTGACCTCGGTCAGGAAATGGGTCCGGAAATAACGCGGCCTTAACTTCTGGCTAACGCTCCGACCAGCGGTGGCCGGTACCATGCCCCGTCCCTCGTGATGGCCGAGTCAATTTTTCCGCCGACCACGATGACTGCCGCGATCGGCAGGCGTACCGGCGGAGTCCGGTTCGGACAGGAGGTCGAGGGCCGCTTGCAGCCCTTTGCGGGACGCCTCCGATACGGGTACGACCGGGTTCTGCGCAGGCTTGATGACCGACGCGGGGCTTGTCTTGGCGGTGACTTCGGTGACCGCCAGTCCGATGGATTGGGCCACGTTGATCAATTCGGGTGCCGCCAGGCGAAGCCGGGCGTTCCACACGGGGGAGTCGACGATAAAAACGAGCCGCTTGCCCGCCACGTTCGCCAACCGGCAATGCGGCGCGAGGGCAGGCGGAAGGCAGGGGCGAAGCTGCTGTTCCAAGGCGTCGAGCCACATGGCACGACGCACCGGGTCGGTGGCGGCATCCGTCAGGGCAGCCTGCAGGGCAGGTTGCGCGATGCCGGCGCGGCGCGGCTTGGACTTCGAATCAGACATCGGTATCTATGAGCTTTAAGACCATCGTAAACAATTCGCGTACCTGGTGGGCTCATGCGTCCGCCCATGGCGCCTATCGCATCCGCCTCGCGTTCCACGCACGTCCGCTGGCCAGTGCCGCGGTGCTGGTCGCCGCCGGCCTGCTGGTCGGCGCCGCCGGACGCAGCGCTGCCGGCATGGCCCAGGTGTCGCTGCTGCAGGCCAAGGCCGAGCAGCGCGATACCGAACTGGACCAGGTCCGTCGCGGCGCGCAGCAGGAAATCAACGCCATGGCCGCGCGCCTGGGCGAACTGCAGGCGCAGGCCAATCGGCTCAACGCGCTGGGCGAGCGGCTCACCCGCGTGGGCCAGCTGCAGGACGGCGAGTTCGACTTCAACGAGCCGGTCGGCGTCGGCGGCAACGACGTGTCGTTCGACATGAAGCCTGCCGACCTGAAGGACGGCGTGGACAAGCTAGAGCAGCAGTTCGCCGCCTCCGGTCGCCAGTTGTCTGTGCTGGAAGCGCTGCTGTTCAACCGGGAGCTCGACAAGAATGCGACCCCGGGCCGCATGCCGATCGCCAACAGCTACATCACCTCCGGTTTCGGCGGTCGCGCCGATCCGTTTGGCGGCGGCGGCCAGAACCACAAGGGCATCGACTTCAAAGCGCGTGTGGGCGATCCGGTGCTGTCGGTGGCCGATGGCGTGGTCAGCTTCGCGGGCGTGAAGGGTGGCTACGGCAACGTGATCGACGTGGACCATGGCAATGGCTACGTGACCCGCTATGCGCACAACTCGCGCCTCAGCGTGCGTGCGGGCGACCTGGTGCGCGTGGGCCAGGAAGTGGCCAAGGCCGGCTCGACGGGCCGCTCCACCGGCGCGCACGTGCATTTCGAGGTGTGGGAGAACGGGCGCGTGGTCAATCCGCGCAAGTTCCTGGGCGAAGGCCCGACGCCGGTCGGGCAGGTCAAGCGCGGCTGATCCGCGCGGAACCAATCGGGGGCGGGGCGGTCTGACGGCCCGCCTTGATTCCCCGGGCGGCGCCCCAAGCTACAATACGGTGTTGCCAGACAGGGCGCCTTGCGCCCTGTTTCGTTTTGGGGCCGCACACGCTGCGCCGCCCCGGCGTCCTTTTCCTTTCCGGTTCCCTACATGATCAACAACCTGCTCACCCGTGTCTTCGGCAGCCGCAACGAGCGCCTGCTCAAGCAGCTGCACCGCACCGCCGACAAGATCAACGCGCTGGAAGCAGAGCTGCAGAAGCTCACCGACGAGCAGCTGAAGGCGAAGACCCCGGAGTTCCAGCAGCGCATCGCGGGCGGGGAATCGCTCGACAAGATCCTGCCGGAAGCCTTCGCCGTCTGCCGCGAGGCCAGCCGCCGCGTCCTGGGCATGCGCCACTACGACGTGCAGCTGATCGGTGGCATGGTGCTGCACCTGGGCAAGATCGCGGAAATGCGCACGGGTGAAGGCAAGACGCTGGTCGCCACGCTGCCCACCTACCTCAATGCGCTAGAAGGCAAGGGCGTGCACGTCGTCACCGTGAACGACTACCTGGCCCGCCGCGACTCCGCATGGATGGGCCGCCTGTACAACTGGCTGGGCCTGAGCGTGGGCGTCGTCTACCCGGGCATGCCGCACGGCGACAAGCAGGGCGCCTACGCCGCGGACATCACCTACGGCACCAACAACGAGTTCGGCTTCGACTACCTGCGCGACAACATGGCGATGTCGCGCGCCGACCGCTTCCAGCGTGGCCTGCACTACGCCATCGTCGACGAAGTCGACTCCATCCTGATCGACGAGGCCCGCACCCCGCTGATCATCTCCGGCCCGGCCGACGAATCGCCGGAGCTGTACATCCGCGTCAACCGCATCGTGCCCCAGCTGATCAAGCAGGAGAACGAGGAAGCCGAAGGCGACTACTGGGTCGACGAGAAGGGCAAGCAGGTGCACCTGTCCGAAGCGGGCATGGAGCATGCCGAGGAACTGCTGCTGCAGGCCGGCATCATCAGCGAGGAAGAGCCGCTGTACGGCGCCAACAACCTGTCGGTCGTGCACCACCTCAATGCCGCCCTGCGCGCGCATGCCATCTACCAGCGCGACGTGGACTACATCGTGCGCGATGGCGAAGTGGTCATCGTCGACGAGTTCACCGGCCGCACGCTGGCGGGTCGCCGCTGGTCCGACGGCCTGCACCAGGCGGTCGAGGCGAAGGAAGGCGTGCCGGTGCAGCGCGAGAACCAGACTCTGGCCAGCGTGACGTTCCAGAACCTGTTCCGCATGTACAACAAGCTGTCCGGCATGACCGGTACGGCGGATACGGAAGCCTTCGAGTTCCAGAGCATCTACGGGCTGGAAGTCATCGTCATCCCGACCAACCGCCCGACCGTGCGCAAGGATTCGCCCGACCAGGTGTTCCTCAACCGCCAGGGCAAGTTCAAGGCGGTGCTGGCCGACATCCAGGACTGCTACCAGCGCGGTCAGCCGGTGCTCGTCGGCACGACGTCGATCGAGACGTCGGAAATGCTGTCCGACTTCCTCAACAAGGCCGGCGTGCCGCACGAAGTGCTCAACGCCAAGCAGCACGAACGCGAAGCGCACATCGTCGCGCAGGCGGGTCGCCCGGGCGCGATCACCATCGCCACCAACATGGCCGGCCGCGGTACCGACATCGTGCTGGGCGGTTCGCTGGAAGCCGAATACGACGCACTCGGCGAAGACGCCGATGAAGCCGCGCGCGCGGCGGTGAAGGCCGAGTGGCAGAAGCGCCACGACGCGGTGAAGGCGGCGGGCGGCCTGCACATTGTCGGCACCGAACGCCACGAATCGCGCCGCATCGACAACCAGCTGCGCGGCCGTTCGGGCCGCCAGGGCGATCCGGGTTCGTCCCGCTTCTACCTGTCGCTGGAAGACAACCTGATGCGCATCTTCGCCTCGGACTGGGTCCAGAAGGCGATGAAGCTGATCGGCATGAAGGAAGACGACGTCATCGAGGACAAGCTGGTCAGCCGGCAGATCGAGAAGGCGCAGCGCAAGGTGGAGGCGCACAACTTCGACATCCGCAAGAACCTGCTGGACTTCGACGACGTCAACAATGACCAGCGCAAGGTCATCTACGCCCAGCGCGACGAACTGCTCGATGCGGAGTCGGTGAAGGACAACATCGACGGCATCCGCGGCGACGTGGTCGCCGAGACGGTGGGGCGCTTCGTGCCGCAGAACTCGGTGGACGAGCAGTGGGACCTGCAGGGCCTGGAGCGCGAGCTCGGCGAGGAAATGGGCATCGACCTGCCCGTGTCCCGCTGGCGCGAAGAGGCCGAGGAACTCGATGCGGAGATGATCGAGCGCCGCGTGCAGGACGCCATGGACCAGCATTTCGCCGACAAGGAAGCGGCGATCGGCGACGAGACCATGCGTGCGCTGGAGAAGCACATCATGCTGACGGTGCTCGACAAGAACTGGAAGGAACACCTTGCGCGGATGGACTACCTGCGCCAGGGCATCCACCTGCGCGGGTACGCGCAGAAGCAGCCGAAGCAGGAATACAAGAAGGAAGCCTTCGAACTTTTCTCCAGCATGCTGGAGCGGGTGAAGAGCGAAGTCGTCACCCTGCTGTCGCGCGTGCGCATCCGCAGCGAGGAAGAGGTCGCCGCGCTGGAAGCCCAGGAACGCGCGATGGCCGAAGCGCAGGCCCGGCAGATGCAGTTCCAGCACCAGGACGCGGGCGGGTACAGCGCCGACGAGGAAGCTGAGCAAGCACAGCGCCAGGCGGAACAGGGCGGTTACATGCAGTCGGGCCCGATGCCGGCGCAGCGCGACACCCCCAAGGTGGGCCGCAACGACCCGTGCCCCTGCGGCAGCGGCAAGAAGTACAAGCACTGCCACGGCCAACTGGACTGAGGCATCGCCTATCGCCTGTCGGAAAAGCCGCGCACTGCGCGGCTTTTCTTTTTGCGGGTCCGGGCATCTGCGCGCCTATTTGCGTCTACCTGCCGGTTCCCGGCAAGCTTCCTCCATGCCCACCCCGTTGCGCTCCATCCATGTCATGGCCGCCGTCATCACCGACGCGCGCGGCCGCATCCTGCTCGCCCGCCGGACCGAGGGGCGCGATCTGGCGGGACGCTGGGAATTCCCCGGCGGCAAGCAGGAGCCCGGCGAGAGCCCGGAGGAGGCGCTGGTGCGCGAATTGCGCGAGGAACTCGGCATCGAGGCACGCGTGGGCGAGCCCATCATCAGCGTGCCGCAGCAGTACCCCGACAAGCGCCTGTGCCTGGACGTGCGGCACCTGACCGGCTGGACCGGCACCCCGCGCGGGCACGAGGGGCAGGCCCTGGCCTGGGTCGCGCCCGACAAGCTGGCGCGCTACGACATGCCGCCCGCCGACCGCCCGGTGGTCGCGGCCCTGCTGCAGCCAGACCGTTATCTCGTGACGCCGGAACCCGCCGATCCGGCACGCTGGCTGGCCGCGCTGGAGCAAGCCCTGTCGAACGGTATCCGTCGCGTGCAGGTGCGCGCGCGCAGCCTGTCGGGCGAGGCGTGGAAGACGCTGGCGCGAGATGCCGTCGTGCGCTGCCGTGATGCCGGAGCGGCGGTGCTGCTCAATGGCGACATAGAGCTGGCGCAGGAACTGCAGGCCGGCGTGCACCTGCGTGCCTCGCAACTCGACGCCCTCGCGGCGCGGCCCTTGCCGGACGGTCTGCCGGTGGCGGCGTCGTGCCATACGCCGGACGAACTGCAGAAGGCGCAGGCACTGGGGTGCGATTTCGCCGTCGTGGGCAGCGTGCATCCGACTCCCAGCCATCCCGGCGGCCAGGCGATCGGGTGGCAGGGGTTCGTCCACCGGCGCGAACGCGTGTCGTTGCCGATCTATGCCATCGGCGGCATGGGAACCGCCGACATCACCGAAGCCCGGCGGCATGGCGCACAAGGCATCGCGGCCATCCGCGGACTGTGGCCCACGACATAGCGCATCGCGGGCATGGCCCGCTCCTAAAAAGCTGTGCGGCGCGAGACTACGGGGTGGCGTTGGCCAGGGCGAGGTAGCGCCGATGCAGGGCGTCGGCGGCATGTTGCAGGTGGTGCAGGTCGCCATCGTTGACGACGATGTCGTCGGCGAGGGCCAGGCGGTCGGCGCGGGTGGCCTGGGCCGCCATCATCCTGTCGGCCAGGACGGCATCGATGCCATCGCGCTGCATCAGGCGCGCCTTCTGCACGGCGGCGGGGGTGTCGACCACCAGGATGCGGTGCAGCCACGGGTAGCTGGCGCGGCCGCCGCCTTCGGTGAGCAGGGGAATCACGGCGATGGCGTACGGGCTGGTGGCCTGCTGGCAGATCGCCTGCAGGCGGATCCGGATGGCAGGGTGGAGGATCGCTTCCAGCGCACGGCGCTCTTCCTTGTTGCCGAAGACGCGCGCACGCAGGGCTGCGCGGTCGAGCTGGCCATCGGCCCGCAGTACGTCGGGGCCGAACCGCTCCACCACCGCCGCAAGGGCGGGCGCCCCCGGCTGCACCACCTCGCGCGCCAGCAGGTCGGCGTCGGCCACCACGATGCCGTGGGTGGCGAAGGCTTTTTCCAGCGCGCTCTTGCCCGAGGCGATGCCGCCGGTCATTCCGATGAAGTAATCGCTCATGCGCGAAGTATGGGGCAGGGCACGCCGACGCGTGCCCTAGGGCCGGTGGCTCACTTCAGTCCGGCGAAGCGCAGGTACGCGTCGACGATCTGCTGGCCCCAGAAGAAGACGATCCAGCCTGCGATGGCCAGATACGGGCCGAACGGGATCGGCGTGGCGCGGTCGCGGCCCTTCATGGCCAGCCAGACCGAGCCGACCACGGCGCCCACCAGTGAAGAAATCAGGATGATCGGCAGCACGCCGCTCAGCCCCACCCATGCGCCCAGCGCCGCGAGCAGCTTGAAGTCGCCCCGTCCCATGCCTTCCTTGCCGGTGATCTGCTTGAACAGCCACCACACCAGCCACAGCGAGACATAACCGGCAATCGCGCCCAGCAGGGCGGGCTTGGCGGGCATGTAGAGGTTGTCGAGGCTGCCGATCAGGCCCAGCCACATCAATGGCAGCGTCAGCTGGTCGGGCAGCAGCCGCGTGCGCAGGTCGATGCCGCTCAGGGCCACCAGGTAGCAACTCAGCAGCGCGGCACCGAAGCCCTGCCAGCCGAAGCCGAAGCGCCACACCGACGCCACCGCCAGCACGGCGGTCAGCAGTTCGACGATGGGGTATTGCGGCGAGATCGGCGCCTTGCAGTGCCGGCACTTGCCGCGCAGGGCCAGCCAGCTGAAGAGCGGGATGTTCTCGAACCACGACAGCGGGGTCTTGCAGTGCGGGCAGTGCGAGCGCTCCACCACAATGCCGGGGGGAGGCGGGTCGTACAGCTCCGGCTCCTCCAGCACCTCGCGCGCGTCGCGCTTCCACTCCCACTCCAGCCGCCTGGGCAGCCGAAGGATGACCACGTTGAGGAAGCTGCCCACCAGCAGGCCGAGGCCTGCCACCACGGGATACCCCAGTTCGGGGTGTTGATCCAGGAATGCCACGAATCAGCCGACGACTGCGGATGCGATCTTGAAGATCGGCAGGTACATGCCGATGACCAGGCCGCCTACCAGCACGCCGATGATGACCATGATGAAGGGTTCCAGCAGGCTGGACAGCGCATCCACCGCGTTGTTGACCTCCTGCTCGAAATATTCCGCCACCTTGAACAGCATAGTGTCGAGTGCGCCGGCCTCTTCGCCGATCGCCGTCATCTGGACCACCATGTGCGGAAAAAGCTGCGTCTGCTTCATCGCCATGTTCAAGGGATAGCCGACAGAAACGTCGTCGCGCATGCGAAATACGGCCTTTTCATAAACCAGATTGCCCGTTGCACCCGCGACAGTATCCAGCGCTTCCACCAAAGGCACGCCCGCCTTGAACGTCACCGCAGTAGTGCGCGCGAAGCGTGCAATCGACGAGTTATGCATGATTTGGCCGATGACCGGCACCTTCAATATCAACCGATCCATCGTGTGTTGTAGCGCCGGTGAGCGCTTGTAAAAGAACATGAAGCTGAAGCTGCCCACGATCACGATGAGCAGGAGCATCCACCAATAACTCACCATGAAGCGCGAAGCACCCATGATCATCTGCGTGAACGCTGGGAGCTCCGTCCCGAAACTCGCGAAGGTCTTCTCGAACTCGGGAATCACGAACATCAGGATCACAGAGGTCACCAATATAGCGACCGCGATCACTGCTGCGGGATAGAACAATGCCTTTTTGATCTTACCCTTCAGCGCTTCGAGGTTTTCTTTGTAGTTGGCGACGGTCTCCAAGACGGTCTCAAGCACACCAGCGCCCTCGCCCGCACGCACCAAGTTGCGATAGAGCTCGTCGAACTGCACGGGATGCTTGCTGATGGCCTCATACAGCGAAGAGCCCCCTTCGATATCGAAGCGGATCTGCTCGACCATCTTCTTCATGCGGACATTTTTCTGTCCGCTCTCGATGATCTCAAGCGACGAAACCATCGGCACACCAGCCTTCATCATGGTGGCCATCTGGCGACTAAAGAAGGCAATGTCCTTCGCGCTGACCGGCTTGCCGGCTGAACCGAACAGCGGCTTCGGCTTCACCTTCACCACGCTGGGGGTGATGCCCTGCTTGCGCAGTTCGGCGCGCAGGAAATTGGCGTTCTTCGACTGCTGCTCGCCCTTCATCTTGACACCGCGCTTGTCGGTGCCCTCCCAGACGAACAGGTTCAGCGGGTTCTCGCGCACGGGCGCGGTCACGGTCTTCTTCGCAGCGGAGCGGGTCACGGCCATCGGTAGTCCCCTGTCCGGATTTCCCCACCCGGACGTCAATGCCGCATGGTAGCCGGTAATCGGCCCAATGGAAGCGCCGCGCCTGTGACGGCGGCCGGGTTTCGGTGATATGGGGATGCAGGGCCTTCCCCTTCCCGTGCTCCGGGAGTGGGCGCTATCCGTGCCAGGCCCGTGAGGCGCGCGCGCCGTAAATCCAGCGCCGCCGCGGCCGTAGGATCGCCCCATGGCCGCGATGCACTACCGTCGTCCTTGATCCAAAGGCATCGCGGGCATGGCCCGCTCCTACAGGCGCTTCGGGAGAGGTCGCGATATCAGTCCTTGGTGACGCGATTGATCTCGGCCAGGCTGGTGATGCCGTTGCGGACCTTCAGCAGCGCCGACTGGCGCAGGTCGCGGATGCCGACGCGCTGCGCCGCTTCCGCGATCTGCAAGGCGTTGCCGCCTTCCAGCACGATCTCCTGGATCGCTTCGTTCATCGGCATGACCTGGTAGATGCCGGTCCGGCCCTTGTAGCCGCTGGTGCACTCGTCACACCCCACGGCCTCGTAAACGGTGAAGCCCGAGGCGATCTCGGCCTCGCTGAAGCCTTCGGCCTGCAGTGCCTGCGGCGGCAATTGGACCGGGCGCTTGCACTTGGTGCACAGACGGCGGGCCAGACGCTGGGCGATGATCAGTGTCACCGAGCTGGTGATGTTGTACGGCGCGATGCCCATGTTCATCAGGCGCGCGATGGTCTGCGGCGCGTCGTTGGTATGCAGGGTGGACAGCACCATGTGGCCGGTCTGGGCGGCCTTGATGGCGATCTCGGCGGTCTCCAGGTCGCGGATTTCGCCGACCATGATGATGTCCGGATCCTGGCGCAGGAAGCTGCGCAGGGCGGCGGCGAAGGTCATGCCGCGCTTGTTGTTCTGCTGTACCTGGTTCACGCCCGGCAGGCGGATTTCCACCGGGTCTTCCGCCGTAGAGATGTTGCGGGTCTCGTCGTTGAGGATGCCCAGCGCGGTGTAAAGGCTGACCGTCTTGCCCGAACCGGTGGGGCCGGTGACCAGCACCATGCCGTAAGGCTTCTGGATGGCGTCCTCGAACAGCTTCTGCTGGTCCGGTTCGTAGCCCAGCTTGTCGATGCCCAGCTTGGCCGCGCTGCCGTCCAGGATACGCAGCACCACCTTCTCACCGAACAGCGTGGGCAGCGTGCTGACGCGGAAGTCCATCTGCTTGCTCTTGGACAGGTTCAGCTTGATGCGTCCGTCCTGGGGAACGCGCTTTTCGGCAATGTCGAGCTGCGCCATCACCTTGATACGCGCGGCGATGCGGTCCTTGAGCTTGGTCGGCGCCTTGGCGACCTGTTTCAGGATGCCGTCCACGCGCAGGCGGACGCGATAGTCGGTTTCGTAAGGCTCGAAGTGGATGTCCGAGGCGCCGCGCTTGATCGCGTCCACCAGCACCTTGTTCACGAACTTCACCACCGGGGTGTCGTCGCCCTTTGCGTCGACGGCGCTCTCACTGCCGCCCTCGTCGTCACCGGCGTCGACATCCAGGCTGTCTAGCCCGTCTTCGTCATCGCCGAAGCTGCCGGAAAGGGCATTGGCGGCGTTCTGCCACTGGTCCAGCGTGCGGCGCAGCTGGTCCTCGTCCACCAGCACCGGCTCGATGATCAGATTGGTGTGGAACTTGATTTCGTCCAGTGCGCCATGGCTGCGGGTCGGATCGGCCACGCCGACGAAAAGTTTGTTGCCGCGCCTGAACAGAGGCAGCACCTGGTGCTTTTGCAGCAGTTCCTCGCTGACGAGTTTGATCGCACTGTGGGAGGGATCGAAGGATTGCGCGTCTAGCAGCGGCATGCCGAATTCCATGGCATTTGCGGCCGCGAGTTGCGGAGCCGAAACCAGTCGCTTTTCGGAAATCCACTGTGGCAGCGGCACTTTCGCTTCGGTTGCGCTTGCCATCGCAGCTCGAGCAGCCGTTTCCTCGAGGGCGCCATCCTGTACGAGGCGCCTCGCGATGCCAGTAATGCCAACGAGATTGGGAGCTGCAACTGCGTTCATAGCACATTGAATCCGATTGGGCGCCGCTTCACTTTAATACGTCGCTGCCCATGCATTGCTTGCATGGAGTAAAAATCCTGGGGCCTGGCCTGGCCGGACCGCATCGTCGACTTTCTGACGCGGCGGGTCACTGCAGAGCGCAGTTGCCAGTACTCATGTTGCACAGGGTCAGGCGAGTTCCGGGGCTACGAGGTGTTCCCGTGATATTGACACCCACCGCTGTGGCGGTATCCGCGGCGCTGCATGCTGCCAGTGGCGGGGCAGTGGGTGTGTCCTGATTCTGTAAAACCGCGAGTGAAAAGCCCGCGTACTGCTTCATCTCAGCTTGGCAAGCACCTTCCGCCGCGCGGATCCGGTAGTTGTTGTAAGCCGGAAGGGCAATGGCGGAAAGAATGGCGATGATGGCTACGACGATCATCAGTTCGATCAGCGTGAAGCCGTGGGCGTTGCGATTCATGGCAGCTACCAAATGAGGGTCCCCGGCGGAAACATAAGCAAGGAACGCGCCAGTTGACTCGGAGGAGGGGGATGTCCGCGGCTGAGGCTGCAAAAGCGTGACGGCTGGCAAGTTAAGGTCCCCTTCTAGCTGAGATTCGGGTCTTGCGCCGCGTCACGACGAGCTCCTGGTCAAGCAGGGGGTAAACAAGCGCCGCAAATTTCTCGGGATTCGCCGGCTGTCCGTTCATGAGTACGACCGCGGACGAGCCGTCGGGATACGCCATTGCAGCAGAGAACGTGCCGGGAAAATTGCCGAAGTGCGTAAGCCGATAGCCATTTCCTTGCCGCCACACCCGCCACCCCAGTCCGTAGAACCAGTCGCCACGGGGTGCGTCCGTGGGCATGGGTATGGTGGGATCCAGCGCATCTCGTCCATAGAGGGTTGCCAAGGTGGCCGCATCTCCCGACCAACCGCCTGCTGCCCCAAGCGCTCGCACAAGGTCGCTGGACAGGCCATCACGTGCGGGGGGAGCTCCTGCTGCGGTGCCCATTTCCAGCCCGTCGCTTGCCAGCTCGCCGAGTAGGCGCCGTGTCGCGATCTCGTAGCTTTCTCCGGTTGCCCGACTGATGATTTCCCCCAGCAGGCAGTACCCCGTGTTGGAATACCGCATGCGGGTACCGGGAGGTGTTTCCAGTCGTCGGGACAAGCTGGCGGCAATGGCACCCCTGCATCCGATCGGCGCCCCGGCGTGGAACATTGGGTCGCCCGCGGATTGATCCAGGCCGGACGTGTGCTGCAGCAGATGACGGACAGTGATTCGTGACGCGCGGGGGTCCGGCAATGTCCGAAGCTCTGGCAAGAGCGAGATTGCAGCAGTATCCAGATGCAGTCTGCCCTGTACGACAAGACGACGGACCACCGAGGCGGTGATTGGCTTGGATAAACTGGCAATGGGCAATCGTGTCGACGGATCAATGGACTCCCTGTGCCACCATGGCGTCCGGTTGAGCACGCGCGTTTGGCCTGAGTCCTTGGCGGTTCTGACCGACAGGATCGCAATCCCTATCCCCTCGGAGTCCATCAGGGCTTCAAGCGATTCCGGCGGTCGAGACTCCCGGTAACGTTGGCCCCACAAAAGCATGGCACATCCCGTCAATAGCAGGAACGCGAGCCAGCGGGTGCCAGTTCCCATGCGCAGGTTCACATCTCTCTCGCCTTTCGCACCAGTCTGGCGAAGAGACCATGCTCTTCGATCCATGCTGCGTACTCACGATACTTTGGGTCCGCCAGAAGATGTTGCTCCTCAGTCTTGGCGCGCACCCAGTAGACAAAGTTGATGCAAAGCAGGATCCCACAATGAGCCAGCGCGGCCGTCGCGCTGGCGCCTGAAACGAATGGCACCGAGATCAGCCACCAGGAGAGATTCTTGCTGATGTATGCGGGATGCTTGGTCAGCCGGTACGGGCCGTGGGTAATGATGCCGCGGTGCGTGAGGTTGCTGAACCGGATGCCAAACACCACGGTGGACAAGGCATAGACGCCAGTGAGGATGAGGATGCTGCCGCCCCACGCGTAGTAGAGCGGCATAGTGGGATTGAGCCATTCGACCCACGTCTGGCCGTCACGGTAGTTGAAGCCACTCTGCTGCAGCCAGGTGAAGAAAGGGGGGTAGCAGATCAATGCAGCCACCCAGCCCAGCCAGTATGGATTGCTGGAGCGAATCTCAGCCCCTAACCGATGCGAGGTGGAGAGATATCCCACCGTAGCGAATACCGTATCGATCAGGTACAGCACGGCCATTGAAACGAAGTACCAACGGGGCGCTTGCGATGAACCCCAAGGGCTTGCGTCTGTTGCCCAGTCGTAGGCGAAGCCGAGCATCAGTGGCAGGAAAAAGGCTTTTACCAAGTGATCGCGCAAGGCAGGCCATGGAAACCGCTCGTTTTCAGGACGCAGGCTGATCCAGCGGCCTACGAGCTCCAGTCCACGAGGAGGCGAGTCAGTGGGGCGGAAGAGATAAACCAACAGCCCCGCCGTCAGCAACGGCCAGCACACCTCGAGTAGCTGGAAGAAGCCGTAGATCACTGGACCATGAGCGAGAGGAAGCAATTGCAGCGTTGCAATCCACATCACGGCGCCGATTGCCAGCCCATACAGACGCCACGCCCTGCTCGATCTTGGCTTGGTGCCCTTGGGTGATGTGTCAATCAGGTAAGAGTGGCGGCGGGCTTCGATCCACCACATTGGCGCAGCGGTAAAACTTATCAGAGTGATGAGAGCCCAGGTGGGTTGTTGCCTGAGCAGTAGCGCCCCTCCAGCGCCCACCAGCAGTCCAAGGAGGCCGGCAACCCCCACACGCCATGGCACGTCCGTCGCTGGAGGGGCGGGATGAGGGGTAGACACCAAAAACTCCAAAAGAAAGAGGGGCCGAAGCCCCTCCCTTTGTCGCGCTGAGTTAGAGCCTGATCAGCCGCCAGTGGCGCCAGCAGCAGCCAGACGGCAGGTGCCGCTGTCCATCGCGCAGGTCGTGGTGCGCACGCCAGGTGCGACCGGGGTGAACACGGCGTCGCCGGTCAGAGCGGTGCCGGTACCGGTGCCGGTGGTGAAAGCGTAAGTGGTGGTGCAGCTGGCCGTGGGAACCGGCGGCAGGGTCATCTGCGAGTGGTTGGCAGCAATGTACGAGTTCACGAAAGCCTTCGCTTCAGCCTGGCAGGCGCCTTCGGCCGAACGGATGCGATAGTTGTTGTACGCCGGCAGCGCAATTGCGGCCAGGATGGCGATGATGGCGACGACGATCATCAGTTCGATCAGGGTGAAGCCCTGGGCGTTCTTCTTCATGGTATTTCCCCTTTCAGGATTGGCTTGATGGTTTAGGGACACAAGCCCCGTGTCCCTACATGGACCGTGGGCGCCGCGTACAACTGCTTACGACGCGTGCAGGGATGTAGAGCAGGATGCGTGCCAACTTCTGATACCCCCAGTGATTCCCCCACACTTCCCCGGGAGGAAACCCCTGACACCGAAGTCGGGCGGGACTATCGCATCATTCCTTTGCGTTGTGTATCGGGAAGTGCGGCCAATGCCGGCCCGGGTCACAGATTGCGCGATTGGCCGGAAAAAGGGGGTGACCGCCAAATAGCTGACGCCCCCTTGGTGAGATGACCTGCTGCGTCAGCAAGTGACGCGTTGCGTCACCCGGGTCACTGTGGGATGCGGCGCACATTTGAGGGTACATACATATATATAGCGTGTGACCGCTGCCAGTGTCGCTCCATGCCCTGCAAGAGCGGGCCATGCCCGCGATGCTTTTCTGGCGCTATCGGGCAAGCGCATCGCGGGCATGGCCGCTCCTATGAAGCCAGACGGAAGTGCTCTGCAGGAGCGCCCTCGGGGCGCGATGCTTTCCGGTCCGTGCTGGAAAGCAGCGTGCATGGCCCGCTCCCGCAGGGGCGTCGGTGATCGACTGATGTCATCGTCCGAGGGCGCGCATGGCCCGGGCTGTCGCCCGGCGCGGCCTACTCCATCCCCAGCTTCTTCAGCTTGTAGCGCAGGGCGCGGAAAGTGATGCCCAACTGGGCTGCGGCCTTGGTCTTGTTCCAGCGGTTCTCTTCCAGCGCCTTCTGGATGGCCGCGCGCTCCAGCTGCTCGATGTAGTCGGGCAGGGCGCCACCGGCGGCCGGGTCCACGTCCATCGCGCCGGGCGCGTCACCGATCACCTCGCCCGGACTGAACTCGCCGCCGAACTTCTTGCCGGCGGGAGCCTGCGGCAGGTACAGGTCGTCGATCTCGATGCTGTGGCCCTCGGACATGGCCAGCGCGCGTTCCAGGATGTTCTCCAGTTCGCGCACGTTGCCCGGGAACGGGTAACGGCCCAGGGCCTCCATCGCTTCCGGTGACACCGATGGCGCCATGCGGCCATGCTGGGCGGCCAGCCGATCGAGGATGGCGCTGGTCAGCTGCGCCAGGTCGCCGGTGCGTTCGCGCAGCGGCGGCACGCGCAGCTCGATGACATTGATGCGGTAGTACAGGTCGTGGCGGAAGCGGCCGTCCGCGGCCAGTTCGCCCAGGTCCTTGTGGGTGGCCGACAGGATGCGCACGTCGACCAGCACCTCACCGGACGCACCCACCGGGCGCACCGCCTTTTCCTGGATCGCGCGGAGCAGCTTCACCTGCATCGGCAGCGGCAGTTCGGCCACTTCGTCGAGGAACAGCGTGCCGCCGTTTGCAGCCTGGAACAGGCCCTGCTTGTCGGCGTGGGCCCCGGTGAAACTGCCCTTCTTGTGGCCGAAGAACTCGCTTTCCATCAGCTCGGCCGGGATGGCGCCGCAGTTGACCGGGATGAAGGGACCGGCCGCGCGCGCGCCCTGTTCGTGGATGGTGCGGGCGACCAGCTCCTTGCCCGTGCCGGACTCGCCCATGATGTAGACCGGCGCCTGGCTGCGGGCGACCTTGCCGATGGTCTCGCGCAGGCCATCCATCGCGGCCGACCCCCCGAGCAGGCGGCTGGCCTGTTCCGGCGGTGGCGGGGGCGGCGGGGCGCGTTCGCTGTTGTTCAATTCCAGCGCATGCTTTACCAGCCCGCGCAGTACGGTCAGGTCGACCGGCTTGCTGACGAAGTCGAATGCGCCGGCCTTCAGGGCCTCCACCGCCAGTTCGATGTTGCCGAACGCGGTGATCATGGCGACCGGCGTGGCGGGGTAGTTGCGCGAGATCTCGCCCACCAGGTCGATGCCGTTGCCGTCGGGCAGCCGCATGTCGGTGAAGCAGAGGTCGTAGGTGTTGCGGCCCAGCAGCTCGCGGGCCTCGCCGAGATTGGCGGCGGTATCGATGCGCAGGCCCATGCGGCCCAGCGTCAGTGTCAGCAGTTCTCGGATGTCGCGTTCGTCATCGACGATCAGGGCGCTACGGCTTTGATTCATGCATTCCCCCTCATGCCCCTGTGCCGGCAGTGTACCGAGTGAATGTTAAACATGGTAGGCGAGACCCCTACAGGATGCCCGCCACATGAGCGCTTGTCTTTGTAGGAGCGGGCCATGCCCGCGATGCTTTTCACGGATGGCCCCAACAAGCAAAAGCATCGCGGGCATGACCCACTCCTACAAAGCCCCGCGTCCTCTCGGCTAGGCGGGCAACAGGGCGTGCGGACCGGGCAGGGTGACGCGGAAGCAGGCGCCGCCGCCGGGGACCGGGACATATTCCAGCGTGGCCTGGTTGGCGCGGCACAGTTCGCGGGCGATGTAGAGGCCCAGGCCGGTGCCGTGCTCGGACGTGGTGAAGAACGGTCGGAAGAGCTGCGCCGCCACGGCGTCCGGGATGCCCGGGCCGCGGTCCATCACGTCCAGCGTCGGGCGGCCTTCGGCATTGAACACGCGCACGCGGATGCGCGCGGATTCGCCCGGCAGGCGGCCGTAGTTCAGCGCGTTCTGCACCAGGACCGTCACCACCTGCTGCAGGTGGCGCGGGTCGACCAGCGCAGGCACCGGCTTGGCGCCTATGATGGTTTCCAGCGTGTCGGTCTCGATGGAAAGGGTCTGCTGGTAGTCGTCGACGAAGCGGCGGACGAAGGTGTTGAGGTCCACGTGCTCGGGCGTGGCGCGCTCACGCCGGGCCAGGCCCAGCACGCTCTCGACGATGCCGTTGGTGCGCTGGCATTGCTGGTGGATGATCTGCAGCAGGCGGCGATCGCCGTCGTTGACGTGCGGGGATTCCTCCAGCAGCTGCACCGCGTAGTTGATCGCGGCCAGCGGGTTGCGGATCTCGTGCGCCAGGCTGGCGGAGAAGCGGCCCAGCGCGGCCAGCGTCAGCGATTCGGCGCGGCGCGACACCACCGTGGCGTCGTCCAGGAAAATCAGCGAGGTCTCGCTGTCGGCCAGCAGGCGGGCGAAGCGCGGCTGCACTTCCGGCTGGTCGGGGGTCAGCTGCATCGGGGTTTCGTCGGTCTGCCAGCCGTTGCGCCAGCGCTGCAGGCGGCGGGCCAGCTCCGGCGCCGCGTGCAGCAGCGACACGCCCTTGCCATCGGCGCCTGCGCCGTCGCCGCCATCGCCGAGCAGCAGGCTGGCGGCTTCGTTGGCCAGCTTGATGTGGTTTTCGGCATCGACCACCAGCACGCCGGTGCGCATGCGGCGGATGATCAGTTCGTTGACTTCGAACAGGTTCGCGACCTCTTCGCCGCGCTTGTCGGCCAGCGCCTGGCTGTTGCGCGCCTTCTGGCCGGCCTGGTGTGCCAGGTAGGCCAGTGCCAGGTAGCTCACCGCGAACATGATGACTTCCGCCAGCGAGCGGCTGGCATTCTGGTCGTGGAACAGGGTGAAAAGGTACTCGCCGAACAGCCCGGCGATGGCCATCAGCGCCACTACCAGCGCCATCCGGGTGTTGGGCAGCAGCAGGGCCGCGGCCGACACGTTGAACAGCAGCATCATCGCCACGCCGGCCGTGGCGGTGGGCAGGGCATGGGTGATGAGCGCGGCGACCGCGATGTCCACGCAGACGCTCGCGAAGACGATCCACACCAGCCAGCGCACGCTGCGGCCGATGAAAAGCAACACCAGGGCCAGCACCAGATAGGCAATCGCGACGCCCATGCCCAGCACTTCGTGGCGGGGCTGGCCAAGCACTTCGCCCAGCGGGCTGAACATCAGCGCGGCCAGGATGCCGGCTTCCAGCACGCGGTAGAGGGCGAAGAAATACAGTTCGCGGCGCGGAACCGATTCGATGCGGGACAGGAGCGACTGGGCCTGGCGCAAACGCGTACTTCCCCTGTAGCGAGGCCCACAGTATAGGCATGACGGCCCCCGCGTGGCCCAGCGAGTCCTTTTCCACCAAAGGCTTAGGCCCGAGGTTTTGCGCCCCCCGCTCCGGTCAGCGACAATAGGGGGCTCGCCCAGCCGCCGCCGTCACGGCCCCGGCCCGGGCGGTGTCTTCTGTTCCCTACCCACGGTGACGCATGAATTTCCACGAATATCAGGCCAAGCAGCTGCTGGCCGAGTACGGCATCCCGGTCCCGGCCGGCAAAGTCGCCGCCACGGCGGACGAAGCGGTCGCCGCCGCACAGTCCCTCGGCAACGGCCCCTGGATGGTCAAGGCCCAGATCCACGCGGGCGGTCGCGGCAAGGCCGGCGGCGTCAAGTTCTGCAAGACCGTCGATGACGTGAAGGCGGCCGCCGGCAAGATGCTGGGCACCAAGATGGCCACCTACCAGACCGCCGGCGTGGAACTGCCGGTCAACCTGGTGCTGGTGACCACCGCCGGCGAGATCGTCAAGGAGCTGTACCTGTCGGTGCTGGTCGACCGCGGCACGCGCACCATCACCTACATCGCCTCGTCGGAGGGCGGTGTGGAGATCGAACAGGTCGCGGCCGAGACGCCGGAGAAGATCCACACGCTCAACGTCGACTTCGTCGAAGGCGTGCAGCCGTACCAGGGCCGCGAGTTCGGCTTCAAGATGGGCCTGACCGCCAAGCAGGCGGGCCAGTTCGCCAACATCATGGTGAACCTGTACCGCATCTTCAACGAGAAGGACCTGGCGCTGGTTGAGATCAACCCGCTGGCGATCCTGGACGACGGCAACCTGTACGCGCTGGACGGCAAGTTCAACAGCGACGACAACGCCGCGTTCCGCCACAAGGACCTGGTCGCCATGCGCGACAAGAGCCAGGAAGACGAGACCGAAGTGCTGGCGTCCGAGATGGACATCAACTACGTGACCATGGACGGCAACATCGGCTGCATGGTCAACGGCGCGGGCCTGGCCATGGCCACCATGGACGTCATCAAGCTCAACGGCGGCGAGCCGGCGAACTTCCTCGACGTGGGCGGCGGCGCCAACAAGCAGCGCGTGATCGAGGCCTTCAAGCTGATCCTGTCCTCGGACAAGGTCGAGGGCATCTTCGTGAACATCTTCGGCGGCATCGTCCGCTGCGACATGATCGCCGAGGGCATCATCGCCGCGGTGAAGGAAGTGGGCGTCAAGGTGCCCGTGGTGGTCCGCCTGGAAGGCACGAACGTGGAAGAAGGCAAGCAGCTGCTGCGCGACAGCGGCATGGCCATCATCCCGGCCGACAACATCAACGACGGCGCCAAGAAGGTCGTTGAAGCGGTCAAGGCCGCCGCCTAATCCACGTCACCGAACCAGGAATCTTCCATGAGCGTTTTGATCAACAAGAACACGAAGGTGATCGTGCAGGGCTTCACCGGCCAGCAGGGCACCTTCCACGCCACCCAGATGATCGAGTACGGCACCCAGGTGGTCGGCGGCGTGACCCCGGGCAAGGGCGGCACGACCCACATCGACCTGCCGGTGTTCGACACCGTCGCCGATGCCGTCAAGAGCACCGGCGCCGATGCGTCTGTCATCTACGTGCCGCCGCCGTTCGCGGCCGATGCGATCCTCGAAGCGGCCGCGGCCGGCATCAAGGTCATCGTCTGCATCACCGAGGGCATCCCGGTGCTGGACATGCTGCGCGTCAAGAACGTACTGACCCGTGCCCATCCGGACACCGTGCTGGTCGGCCCGAACTGCCCCGGCGTGATCACGCCGGGCGAGTGCAAGATCGGCATCATGCCGGGCCACATCCACATGCCGGGCAAGATCGGTATCGTCTCGCGCTCGGGCACGCTGACCTATGAAGCGGTCAAGCAGACCACCGAAGTGGGCCTGGGCCAGTCGACCTGCATCGGCATCGGCGGCGACCCGATCAATGGCCTGAACTTCGTCGACTGCCTGAAGCTGTTCAACGAAGACCCGCAGACCGAAGGCATCATCATGGTCGGCGAGATCGGCGGCGACGCCGAGGAAGCCGGCGCCGAGTACATCAAGCAATTCGTCAAGAAGCCGGTCGTGGGCTTCATCGCCGGCGCGTCGGCCCCGGCCGGCAAGCGCATGGGCCATGCCGGTGCGATCGCCAGCGGTGGCAAGGGCACGGCGGAAGGCAAGTTCGCAGCCATGGAAGCCGCCGGCGTCACCACCGTCCGTTCGCCGGGTGACCTGGGTGCCGCCATCGCGGCCCGCCTGAAGAAGTAAATCGCGCCCTCCGGGCCGATCGGAAAGCCGCCCTGGGGGCGGCTTTCTTTTTTGGTGCCGCCTAAACCCTTTCGCTTCCCCCGGCATCCCATTCCGTATGCTGACCGCCGTGATCGAACCCCTCGCCGAGACAAACGCCGCCGATGACGGTGCCGCGCTGGACACTGCGCTGGCGCGGGCCGCCGCCGGAGGCGACGCCAAGGCATTCGAAGCGCTGTACCGCCGCCACGCCGGCCGCGTGCATGGCGTCATCGCCCGGCTGGTGGGCAGCCATGGCGTGCGTGCCGAGGATCTTGCGCAGGAGGCGTTCGTACGGGCGTGGCAGGCGCTGCCGGGTTTCCGTTTCGAAAGTGCCGTCGGCACCTGGTTGCACCGCCTGGCCGTCAACACGGCACTGATGGAACTGCGCAGCCGTCGCAACGGTCCGCGCTTCGACGACGATGATGAAGCGCTGGACAGCCTGGGGCTGGCCGACAGTGCGGGCCATGGCACGGCGTTGTCGATGGACCTGGAGCGCGCCGTCGCCACGCTACCGCCGCGCGCACGCGCCGTGCTGGTGCTGTACGACGTGGAAGGCTTCAAGCACGAAGAGATCGCCGCCGAGCTGGGCATGGCGGTCGGCAGTTCTAAAGCCCAGTTGCACCGAGCGCGCCAGTTGCTGCGCGAGCGTCTAGGAGTTGCCGCATGAACCCGCATGATCTTCCCCCGTCGACCGACGACGCGCTGCGTTGGCAGCTGCGCGCGATGCGCCAGGACCTGCCGCCGTCGCGCGACCTGTGGCCGGACATCGCTGCCCGGATCGCCACCGTGCCGCAGCACGCGGCCGCCCGTCCGCGCCGCACGCGGCTCGCGCCGTTCGCACTGGCGGCGTCGGTGCTGCTTGCGGTGACGGTGACGTGGCAGCTGCAGCGCGCGCCGACCGGGGATGCGCTCATCCAGCGCGAAGCGGCCGCACTGACCCGCGACTACACCGGCGCGCTGGCGCAGCTCGACCGCCAGGTGACCGCGTCGCCGGAGATCGCGCCGGCGTTGCATACGCTGGATGTGAGTGCCGCCCAGATCCGCCATGCCATCGCGACCGAACCCAATGCGCACTTTCTGCTCGACCAGTTGCGCCGTACCTACGCCCGCCGCCTGGAGCTGACCCAGCGCGCGGCCATGACCTGAGGAGTTCCCCATGCGCATCGCTTCCCTTTCCCTGTTGCTGGCCACCGCCCTGTGGGCGCCCGCCGTCCTGGCGCAGACCGCCATCAACGAAACCCGACCGCTCGATGCCCGCGGGCGCGTCGACATCAGTAATCTCAAGGGCCGCATCGACGTGCGTGGCTGGGAGCGCAACGAGGTGCAGATCACCGGCACGCTGGGCAAGGGCGTGGAGCGGCTGGAGGTGGATGGATCGGGATCGCAGGTGAACATCGAGGTGCGCTATCCCAAGCGTGGCTGGGGAAGCGACGACAGCGGGCCCACCCGGCTGGTGGTGATGGTGCCGCTGCGCGCCGACCTCGACATCGAATCGGTCGCCGCCGACGTGGACGTCACGGGGGTCGCGTCCGGCGAGCTGTCCATCAGCACCGTGAGCGGCAGCGTTTCAGCCGCGGCGGCGCCCCGCAAGGCGGATGTCGAAACCGTCAGCGGCAACGCCAACCTGACGCTCAACAGCGATGACGTGGGCGTGGCCACCGTCAGCGGTGCGATCACGTTGCGGGGGCGCCTCGGCGGCGAGATCGATGCGGAAACGGTGTCCGGCCGCATCGAGGTGATCGTCAACGAGCAGCAGGTGCGTGACTTGAGCGCCAGCACCGTCAGCGGTCGCGTGGACGTGCGCACCGGCCTGGCGCCGGGCGGCGAAATCAGCATGGAATCGGTCAGCGGCAATCTGATGCTGCGCCTTCCCCAGGACGTGTCCGCGCAGGTCAGCGGCGAAAGTTTCAGTGGTTCGCTGAAGGCGACCGGCGTGAGCATCGAGAAACGGCGTGGCCCCGGCAGCAGCTTCAGTACCCGCTACGGCAGCGGCAGCGGTCGCGTCACCGTCGAGACGTTTTCCGGCAGTGCAGAGGTCCGCGTCGAATAGCCGCGGGCGTCTGACGCGACCCACGCGGCGGCGTCGTGTTGTCAAAGCTGAACAGGGAGGGCGCCATCGGGCGCCCTTCTTCGTTGCGCCGCAATCCGACGGATGGTCGCACGTGCGCAAGAAAAAGGTTTCGTAAGTAACTGATGAGGCTGAAAAAAACGAAATTCTTCCGATAAATCATCGGGTTCTTTTCATCGCCGTAAAATTTACGTTATGCTCTGGGCACCAGTCGCGCAGCATTCATGCGTCTGAACCATTGGCCCGGGCCGCGAGGCTTTGGCTTTTCAGTGAACATTTGGAGAGAGAGCCTCTAATGACCAACCTCAAGAAGCTGCCCAACGCAATCCAGTTTGCGTTGTTCGCCAGCGCAACATCGCTGGCAGCGGGCAATGCATTCGCCCAGGAAGCCGCGAGCCCCGATTCGGAAGCCAAGACCCTCGACCGCATCGAAGTCACGGGTTCGCGCATCAAGCGTGCGGAAATCGAAGGCGCGCTGCCCGTCACCGTCATTTCCCGTGAGGCCATCGAGGTCAGCGGCAAGACCACGGTCGCGGACCTGCTGCAGAACTCCACCTTCAACTCGTTCGGTTCGAACAAGCCGGCGTCCGGCTCCTCGGCCCAGTCGATGTCCGAGCTCAGCCTGCGTGGCCTCGGCGGCGGTCGCAGCCTGATCCTGATCGACGGTCGCCGTCTGCCGCTGTCGCCGCAGTTCAGCGAAGCCGGCTCCGACCTCAACTCGATCCCGCTGGCTTCGGTCGAGCGCGTCGAAATCCTGACCGACGGCGCGTCGGCCATCTACGGTGCCGACGCGATCGGCGGCGTGGTCAACATCATCACCCGCAAGGACTTCAACGGCGTTGAAGCCAGCATCGGCGTGGGCCAGGCCCAGAACGGCGGCGACACCGAGTCCGGTTCCGTCGTGTTCGGCATCTCCGGCGACCGTGGCCGCATGCTGGGTGGCGTGTCGTACGCGAACCGCGACATCTCCTACATCCGCGACCTGCCGTGGATGGAAGGCCGTCGTGGTCCGTCGTCCAACGCGAACAACTACTATGTCCCGGCGACCAACCCGATCACCGGCCGCGTCTCGCCCGGCAAGTTCATCCAGTCCGTCCCCGGCGGCTGCACCAACCCGGGCTTCTGGCAGGACGGCGCGGTTTGCCGTTACGACTACAACCTGGTCGCGGCGGACACCGCGTCGCTGGAACAGAAGGGCCTGTTCCTGCGTGGCGACTACCAGATCAACGATGACTGGACCGTCTACCTGAACTCCAGCGTCACCCGCGTCAGCAGCTTCGGCCGCTTCGCGCCGACGCTCGCGGATTCCGGCATCTTCATCCCGGTCGGCACCCCGAACAACACCACCGCCCAGGACGTCGTGCTGAAGCACCGCTTCGCCGCCGTCGGTCCGCGCGACAACTTCGACGACACCAACACCTACGACACCAACCTGGGCTTCAACTGGCAGGTCAGCGACACGGTGGCGGTGGACTTCGGCCTGCGTCGCGCCGAATCGAAGTACATCTCGCTGGGTCGCAACTACGTCAACATCCCGATCGCGACCGCGCTGATCCAGAGCGGCGAGTACAGCATCTTCGATCCGCTCGCAAACGATCCGGAAGTGCTGAATGCCGTTCGCGCCACCATCGGCCGCGATGGCATCTTCAAGGAAGAAGAAGTCTACGGCAGCGCCACGTTCGACCTGTTCGAACTGTCGGGCGGTACCTCGGGCCTGGTCGTCGGTGCCGAGCACCACAAGCAGGAATTCGCCGATCTGTACGACGCGCAGTCCGAAGCCGGCAACATCGGTGGTTCGTCGGGCAACTCGAGCTCGGGCAGCCGCAACTTCTCGTCGGCCTACTTCGAGTGGCTGATGCCGTTCACCAGCAGCTTCGAGGTCGACCTGGCGGCGCGTTACGACACGTACTCCGACTTCGGCACCTCGTTCGTGCCGAAGATCTCGTTCCGCTACCACCCCATCGACAGCCTGACCCTGCGCGCCAGCTACGGTGAAGGTTTCCGTGCGCCGCCGCTGACCATCCTGAACTCCAAGGATGCGTTCTCGGCCGACAGCGTCGTCGACGCGCCCACCGCGATCGCCTACGGCCAGCCGCCGGGATCGACCCTGCAGATCGACGGTCTGCGCGTCGCCACCCCCGACCTGCAGGCGGAAGACTCCAAGCAGTGGAGCGCCGGCGTGGTGTGGGACCCGACTGACTGGGCCAGCATGAAGCTGGATTACTACAACATCGAGTTGACCAATTCGATCCGGTTCTTCTCGGCACAGACGGTCATCAACCGCGAACGCAACGGCACCTACCTGCCGTCGAGCCTGTACAGCGTTCGTGACCCGGCCAACGGTGCCCTGCTGCAGGTCCGCGCTGGCTACGCCAACGAAGGTTTCATCAAGACCGACGGTTTCGACTTCAACGCGACCACCCGCTTCGACCTGGGCAGCTTCGGTTCGCTGCGCAACAATCTCAGCCTGAGCTGGATCAACAAGTTCGAAACCGGTGGCCCGAACTCGGACACGACGGACCAAGTCAACACCACCGATAACCCGCAGTGGCGTGCGAACCTGGTGAACGAGTGGGAGAAGGGCGACTTCTCGCTGGCGTGGACCATCAACGCGATGGACCAGACCGTGTCGTATACCGAGGACTACCTGGTCAACGACCTGGGCTACACCTGCCAGGACGTGGTCGACTTCGGTTACCTGGTCTCGAACTGCGGCGACAACAAGCCGTACATCACCCACGACCTGGCGGCGAGCTACAAGACGCCCTGGAACGGCCGCTTCACCATCGGTGCGATCAACGTGACCGACAAGAAGCCGCGTCTGGACCAGCTGGGCTTCACCCCGCCGTACTACCAGAGCGCCCTGTACTACGGTATCGGTCGCGAGATCTACTTCCGCTACACCCAGAGCTGGTAATCCACAGCTTGCAGTAAGTCTTGGAGGGGCCCCGCAAGGGGCCCCTTTTTTTTGCGTGTAGAATGTGTGACGAATTGAGCAGGGCAAGACACACGTGGGTATGCCGCAAATCGAGGAAGCGCTGTCGCATGCGCGGCGTGCGGTCGCAGCGAAGGACATGGCCGGCGCCACCGTGCACTACCGCAAGGTCCTGGACGCAGGCGACAACGCGGAAGCATTGCTGCACCTGTCCAGTTTCGAGGCGCGGGCGAACGACAACTACCGGAAGGGACGTGAGTACGCGATACGCGCGCTGTCTTCCGCGGTAGGCAACCCGGCGCTGGTGCCCAGCGTCCTGCTTTGCCTGAGGCATTTCGAAGAGTCGGCCGCCATGCGCCGCTACATCGATGCCTCGCCGTTCCTCCGCAGCATGGCCGACCCCAAGACGCTGCATCTGGTGTCCGCACAGCTCAGCTGGCTGGGCGACCAGGCGCAGGCGATTGAGTTCGTCACCCGTGCCATGCAGCTGCAGCCGCAGATGCCGTCGCTTCGCCTGGCGCGAGCGACGATGGAGTTGTTCCTGGGCCGTTTCGACGATGCTGAAGCGGACATCATGGAATGCCTGCGCATGGATCCGGGGTTCGCGAACGCCTACTGGGTTCTCGCGTGGATGCGCAAGTGGAGTGCGGACACGCACCATGTCGATGGCATCCGGCGCGCGCTGCAGAAGCCTTCCCTTGGCCTGGTCGACAAGACGAGGCTCTACTACGCCCTGCACAAGGAGCTCGACGACATCGGCGATGTCGCGGGTGCTTTCCAGGCGCTCGACACGGCCAACCGCATCCACCGCGCGGCGAACAAGTACGACCGCGAGTCGACGCGTCGCCTGTTCGCGCAGTTGAAGCAGATGCCCTTGAAGGTCGACGCATCGGGCTACGCGTCGGACATCACGCCGATCTTCGTCGTCGGCATGTACCGCTCCGGCACGACGCTGCTGGAGCAGCTGATGGGTGGTGATCCCGGCGTGTTCAACGCAGGCGAACTCCACGACATGGCGGCGCGCGTCCGCTATGCGACCGATCATTATTTTCCCAGCGCTACGGATCCGGTCGCGGTGGCGCGTGCGTCGGGGATCGATTACACCGAGTTGGGCCGGAACTACATGGAAGGCGTTGCCTGGCGCCTGAACGGGCACACCCACATCACGGATAAGTGGCCGCCCAACCACATGAACGTGGGTTTCATCTGCCAAGCGATGCCGCACGCGAAGATCATCCACATGTCGCGCGACCCCCGGGAGACCTGCTTCTCCAACCTGCGCGAATTGTTTGCCCACGCCGCGCCGTATTCCTACGACCAGGTGGAGCTGGCGGACTACAGCAACCAGTATCGCGACCTCATGCAGCACTGGCACCAGGCGTTCCCTGGCCGGATCCTGGACATCACCTATACGGACCTGACGCGGAACACGGAAGCCACCATGCGCGAGGTGGCGGCCTTCTGCGGCTTCCCGTTCACCGACAAGCTGCTGCAGCCCAATTCGCAGGGCAAGAGTGTGGCAACGGCCAGTGCCGTGCAGGTGCGCGACAAAGTGATCGCGCGCGACGTGCCCAAGTGGGCGCCCTACGAAACCTATCTGCAGCCGCTCCTCAACGAGCTGCGCTGACGCCAACGTATCCCGGAGAGCCATGAATCCCGTCAACCAAGATACGCGGGCTCGTTACGACGACATGCCGTACAGCTCATACGCCTACCAGTACAGCGCCCCGGAACAGCTGGCCGCCGTTGCGAGCCTGTTCGGGTTGCCGTCGGGACAGGTATCGACGGCGCGCGTCCTGGAGCTCGGATGCGGGTCGGGCGGCAATCTGATCCCCATCGCGTTGCGCTATCCGCAAGCGAGGGTGGTGGGCGTGGATATCTCGGGAGTCCAGATCGCCGAGGGGAAGGCGTCCATCGATCGCCTGGGCATCGGCAATGCCTCCCTCATCGAAGCGGACCTGCTCGATCTCGATGCGGATTCGCTCGGCGAGTTCGATTACATCATCGCCCATGGCGTCTACAGCTGGGTGCCCGCCGAGGTGCAGGACGCTGTCCTGCGTCTGATCGCCCGCTGTCTTGCGGCGGACGGCGTCGCCTACGTCAGCTACAACACCTATCCGGGCTGGAAGACCAAGGAGATCGTCCGCGATGCGATGCTGATGCATGGCGGTGCGCGACCGACCGTCGACGAGCAGGTGGGCTACGGCCGCTCCATGCTCAACTTCCTCAAGCAGACGGCGCTGCCGGGGGGGCTGACCGCCGCCGCGGTCGACGAGTGCATGCCGTCGATCATGAACGGCCCCACCGATTACGTGGCGCACGAGTATCTCGCCCCGAACAACCGGCCCTGCTACTTCCATGAATTCGTTGAGCGGACAGGTCGCCATGGCCTGGCTTACCTGGGCGAAGCGCAGCCGTCGACCATGCTGCCGTCCAACTACAGCCAGGAGCTCTCGCAGCAGCTGTACGGCGCGCTCGGTGGCGATCAGGTGCGCGTCGAACAGTATCTGGACTTCGCCGTGAGCCGTGTCTTCCGCCAGACCCTGCTGGTGCACGCGAAACGCGCCGAAGACCTCCGCTGGGAGCTGGATCGCGCGACCCTGCATCGGATGCATTTCGCGGCGAACCTGTCCGCCACCGACGGACCGATCCGCCTGGACGGACAGCACCAGGAGTTCGTCGCGCTCCCGAATACGGCGAGCATCGGCGCCAGCCTGAGCGGTATCAAGCAGGCGATCGATGCACTCGCGCGAGCGTGGCCGGGCACGGTGACGCGAGACGATATGCTCCGCCACGCGATGCTCACGCAGGGCGACAAGGACGCGGTTTCGCCGGAGATCCTGAGCGAGGCCGTGGATGAACTATGCGAGCGCCTGACCCTGCGCGGCATGGCGCAGGTTCGTCTGGCAGCCGTGGAGGCCACGGGCGTAGGTGATCGTCCGGTCGTGGATCCGGCGGTCAGGCGCCAGGTCGTCGCGCTCGTGCCGCCGCGCAGGCACGTGGCCAATCTCTGGCACGACAGCATCGAAATGGGGGATATCGACCGGTTGCTGATCCCGTTGATGGACGGTTCGCTGGACAGAGACGGTCTGGTGGCCGCCGCCGCCGCCGCCCTGCGCGAGGGACGGCTACCTGCCCTGCCGCAGGCGGCAGCGGATGACACGGAGTCGCAGGCGGAGGCACGCGTGGCGGAGATGCTGCAGCGTCTTGCCGGCGCCGCGATACTGGTGCGACCAGCGGGTCAGTAACGCTGGCCGAGTTCCGAGAGGCGCCACGCCAGCGGCGTAAGGTAGTCGCGGTATGCGTGCCACTTGGGCCGCAGGGGCAGGCCCGGCTTCTGCCGTACCTGCACCGCGCTCGCGGTGTTGACGCTGCCAGTGGCGGACGCCGGATCCAGCATCGTCGGCTGGAAGCCCGTGCCCAGGAACGTGGTCACGCGCTTCAGTTCCGCCGCCGGATCGGTGGCGAGCGCAGCGTAGGTCACGTCATGGATGCGCCCCGGGAAGCGCTGGCGCCAGTGCTGCATCAGGCTGAAGTAGTGGCGATAGTGGTTGGCGAGTTCGGCCTGGTCGTACGAATAGCGGCAGGTGGTGGCCGAGAACGGCTCCCTCAGGTTGGAGAAGCAGGTTTCCATCGGATCGCGCGACATGTGCAGGATCTTCGCGCCAGGCAACGCGGTGAGGATGAAACCGAGGTTGAGGAAGTTGGACGGCAACTTGTCGGTGACGAATCGCTGCCCCGCGCGACGCCAGTCCACCGATTCCAGGTAGCCCCTGCCGATGGCGCCATAGTCGAAGTCCGCCGAAGCCTGGACGATGGCCGCATCGAGCTCGGTGCTGCAGTGGTGATCGGCGGCCAGTCGTAGCTGGCTGGTGAAGTCGTAGAGTTCGCCCCCCGAGCAGATGTCGGTGTGTGCCGAAAGCAGTTGTTCCAGCAGCGTCGTACCGGAGCGATGCATGCCGACGATGAAGACGGGCGTGAACGGCGCGTCCATCGACGACGGGCGCTCGGCGGCGCCGACGTCCAGCGATTTCAGCAGTCCGAACAGCCGCTCGTCTTCTTCGCCGGAATAGGCGACCACCTTCCGCATGGAGGTGCAGGCCAGTTCGAGCGCGTCCGTTGCGGCTGCATAGTCCTCGAGGCGGTCGAGCTCACGATGCAGCGCGTAGGCCAGCAGCGCCGCATTGCCCGGTTCCGCGGCGCGCGCCACCGCGCGTTTCAGTGCGTCGACGTGGCCCGCGTCGGTGCCGCTTTCCGAGCGCAAGCGGGAGAGGTGCCACCAGGCGGGGGCGTGGTCCGGCTGGAGCACCAGGGATTCGCGGAAATGCTGTTCCGCCTCTTCGAACCTTCCGAGGTTGAGCAGCGCCAGACCGATATCCGACGTCAAGGGCGCAGAGGAGGGATGGTGCGCCGCCGCCAGTTGCAGATGCTGGAGAGCCTGCTGGGGGTGGTTCAAGGTCTGCAGGAACAAGGCCACCAGCTGGGCGACATCCACATCGTGCCGCAATCCCTCGGGAATGCGCGGAATGAATCCGTGCAACTCCGGAATGAGGTTGAACGTCTTCAGGCGGCGCAACAGGAACATGCATTGGCGCTTGTTCTGCACGCCGACGCGATAGGCGGAAAGCGCGTACTCGCGTGCGCGCCGGTAGTTGTCGTCGATGGACTCCAGGCGCGACCGCTGGATGAGGGCACCGGCATCGGTCGGATGCTCGGCCAGGATGGCGTCGCTGATGCTGCGCGCCCCCACCAGATCGCCTGCCGTGATCAGGCTCCGCACCCTGAGGAGCTTGTTTTCGACATCGAGACGAGGTCCGCGCGCGGCGGACGAACGGTCACTGCTGCTGGACAAACTAGAGGTCCTGCTCGTAACGCACGTACGGCACGGTGCCTTCGTCGGCGTTCTCGTTGGTCAACGAGAAGGGATTCTTGCCGCGGGTGATGACGTTTTCGGCCCCGACCGTCAGCTGCCCACTCCAGGGAGTGCGCCAAGTCAGGCCGAGGCCCAGGCCTTCGAACTTGCCAGGCTGGCCGGGCACGTCGATGACGCGGCCGACGATATTGGCGCTGAAGGGGCCGTAGCCACCGCCGACGGTCAGGCTGCGGCTGTTCCAGCGATCGGCGAGAGCCGGCAGGTCGGAGACGGGCACCAGCGTGGCCTTGGCCACGGCGCCGCCGATCGACACGAACCCTTCGCGTCCTATGTTCTTCTGCCCGAACACGGCCAGGTCGTTCTGTTCGACCCGGCTTCCGCCGCGGCCCGAGGACAGCCAGGCCGGCAGGGTGTCGCGGCCGGTGCCGGCCGACAGTCCCAGCTTGCCGCCGGGACGGCTCAGGACGGCGGATGCGCTCACGCGCTGGCTTGCCGTGTCCTGATCGTCGTCGCCGAGCGTGGCCAGCATGCAGTGGCTCGCCAGGTTGCCGATGTTGCCGACGACCCCCGCCTTGCGGTTGCACACCAGGCCCAGGGCGTCGCCGCTGTCCAGGCCGAATGCGGTGGTCAGTGAGTTGCGCCCCAGGCGCCAGCGCGCGCCGGCCTCGGCCTGGCCGGTCGGCTCGAGCAGCAGCACGGCCTCGACCTTGCCGTCATTGTTCCAGATGGGAAGGGCGGTCGCCTGCGGGTCCGCGGCCGGCTTGCGCGTGCTTTTCTGCGCATGCGCATCCGCCGCCCCGCCAAGGGCGAGCAGCAGGGCGAGCGGCAGTGAAAGGCTACGCAGATTCATGGCTGGCTTCAGACTCCTGGGTCGACCCGGAGTTCCCCTCCCGAAGGGGAACCGATGCTATGCCGTTTATGTTTCTTTAACAAGTCCCCGACGCTGTCCGCCGACCGCCGGAACTACTGAAGGCGGCTGGGCGCTTCCATGTCGACCCGCAGCTGGCTGAATAGTTCCGCGATCTGCGGGGCGGAGAATCGATACTCCTGCCCACAGAACTCGCAACGCACTTCCGCCACCCCATCGGCCAGCGCCGCGGTCGCTTCCTCTTCTCCCAACGACTGCAGCATGCTCTCGACCCGTTCCCGCGAACAAGAGCAGCCGAAGCGAACTGCGCGCTCCGTCAGGATTTGCGGGGTTTCCTCATGGAACAGGCGGTGCAGCACCACCGGCACGGGCGTGGCCAGCAGCTCGGCCTCGCCCAGCGTATCGAACAGGGCGCCGGCCCGGCTCCAGCCATCGTCATCGCCCTCGTCGCCCGGCAGCTTCTGCAGCATCAGGCCGCAGGCCCGGTCACCGTCGGCGGCCAGCAGCAGGCGCGTCGGCAGCTGCTCGGACTGGCGGAAGTAGTCTTCGAAGGCTTCGGCCAGGCGGCTGGCCTGCAGGCCGACCAGGCTCTGGTAGCGCTGCGGCTCGCGCGGGTCCAGACCGGGGTTTTCGATGGTGATCGCCAGCAGGGCGTCCTCGCCCAGGTCGCGGAGGTCGCGCGGCGCGTCTCCGGCCGTGGACAACTGCGCTATGCCGCGCACCGTACCCGCCGCGGTGCATTCGGCGAACAGGCTCCGCAAGGTGCCCTGGCTGCGGAGCTGGATCGACAGGCGCCCGTCGACCTTGGTATGACCCGTGAACAGCACCGCCGCCGCAATGGCTTCGCCGAGCAGCTCTCGGGCCGACGGCGGGTAGTCGGCGCGGCCACCGACGGTCTGCCAGGTGTCTTCGAGACGCACCGCCACGCCGCGGACGCCGGCGGCGGGCAGCAGGAAGCGGGTCACCCCGTCGTTCACAGTTCACCCATGGCGTCGTGGCCGTTGTAATCCAGCATTCCCTGGATGGTCGTGCAGACCAGTTCCCGTTCGACTGGCGTCAACATGGGATGCCATACGTCGAAGATGAGCACTACGCGCAGGCGATCGCTGTTGTTCCAGGCTTCGTGCAGGATGGTGTCGTCGAACATCACCAACTCGCCGGGCTTCCAGACATGCGTTTCGCCGCCGACGCGAAGTGCGCAGTCGGGGGGGATGATCAGCGGCATGTGGACGGTCAGGCGGGTGTTCGTTGCCCCGTGATGGGGCGCGATATGCGTGCCCGGCTTGAGCGCGGAGAAGAACGTCACTGGCGCGCGGTCCGGCACCCTGCACATGGGGGCGTGGTCGGACAATGCGGCAACGGTCTTGGGACAGCGCCTGGCGTGGTCTTCGTCCAGTTTGCCGCTTTTCCAGAAATAGTAGGCGCCCCAGTCCAGATTGCGATCGAGCGGCGCGAACTGTCCCTTGGGCTCGTAGTCCGACATTTCCACGTAGGGGACGAACTCTGCGTTTTCCTCCAGCAATGACTGGAGCTCACGGAGCATGTCGGGGAAAGCGGCTTCGACGGCGGGCGCCCAGTCGAAATCCTCGCGATGGAAGATCGGTATCGAAGGCAAGCGAGGGAACGGCAGCGTCAGCGGCCGGGACAGCGCCATGTCGCGACGTCCGGTCACCACATCCAGGCTGTGCTGGAAACGCTCGAGCTGGCGCGGCGAACCGGTGCGCAACTGGTCCCCCATCCGGGCGAGCAGGAACTCGCGCATCTGCGCTTGGTTCTCCGCCACCTTGCGGCGAGCATGCTGGATCAACGGCTGCAGTTCGGGCTCCTGCTGGAGCGCCTCGGGCATGTAGGCCATCGCTGCGCCGTAGGAGGACGCGGCCGCGCGGTCCTTGCCTCGTTCCTCGAGCAGGCGTGCCTTTTCGATGTGCACGCCCCATGCGACCGGTTCTGCCTTGAGGGCGGCATTGATCTGGGCCAGGGCGGCATCCGCGTCGCCCATGGCGGAGTAGACCCGGGACAGATTGGCGTGCGCCATCGTATAGTCCGGAGCCGCTGCCACGGCGCGTTGCAACAGGTCGCGCGCGACGGACAGATCGCCCCGCTGCATGGCCTGCATGGCCAGGTGGTTGAGCGCTGGCGGAAACTCCGGCTCGAGCTCGAGCACCTTGTGCCAACGGACCGCTGCGGAGACGGACTGGCCGCTTTGGGCCAGCTGGTCGCCCTCTCTCATCAAGTCGGCTACCAGCGTCTCGGTGCGTGCGTTCATAAGGCGGATGACCAGCGGACTGTTGAGACCCCATTCTCGCATTTGGATGCCATGCGCTCAAAATCGGACGGTTCCATTCCCCGCGTAGCCCGTCGCCGCTGGCTCCGCTGGCTGCTCGCCCTGCCTTTCCTGTTCGCCGCGGCCAGCGTGCTGCAGGTCGTCGTGCTGCGTTTCGTCGACCCGCCGTTCACCGCCTTCATGGCGGCGCGCCTGGTCGAGGCCTGGGGCAAGGGAGACGTCGGTTTCCGGCTGGCCTACGACTGGCGCGATCTGGACGAGATGGCGCCCAGCCTGCCGTTGTCGATGGTCGCGGCGGAGGACCAGAACTTCGCCACGCACCGCGGCTTCGACCTGGCGGCGATCGAGAAGGCGCGCGTGCACAACCGCAAGATGGTCGAGCGCGCGGAGAAGCGCGGCAGGCCGGTGACGCGCCTGCGCGGCGCCAGCACGATCAGCCAGCAGGTCGCGAAGAACCTCTTCCTCTGGCAGGGCAGCAACCGCGTGAGCCGATGGACGCGCAAGGGGCTGGAGGCCTGGTACACGCTGCTGATCGAAACCCTGTGGTCGAAGCGCCGCATCCTGGAGGTCTACGCCAACGTCGCCGAGTTCGGCGACGGCGTCTATGGCGGGCAGGCGGCGGCACGACGTTACTGGGGCAAGGACGCCGCGCGCCTGACGTCCAACGAAAGTGCGCGTCTGGCCGCCGTGCTGCCGTCCCCCCGCCGCTACAGCGCCCCTCGTCCCGGGCCGTACGTGCAGCGGCGCGCGACACGCATCGAACGCCAGGTGCGGCAGATCGGCGGCACCACCTATCTCGAGGCGCTGCCATGATCGGCGCGGCGCCTCAGGTCACCGTCGTGGTGGCCGCGTACAACGAAGCGCAAGCGCTGCCGCTGCTGCACCCGCGCATCCTGGCGTCGCTGGACGCGCTGGAGGGCGTGCAGGGTCGCGTGCTCTACGTCGATGACGGCAGCCGCGACGACACATGGGCGGTGATGCGCGCGCTGGCGGCGGACGATCCGCGGGTGTCGCTGTTGCGGCTGTCGCGGAACTTCGGCAAGGAAGCGGCGCTGACCGCCGGCCTGGACCGTGTGGACACCGGTGCGGCCGTGATCCTCGATGCGGACGGGCAGGACCCGCCGGAGTTGATCCTGGACTTCGTGCGCGCCTGGCAGGCCGGCTACGACAACGTGCATGGCACGCGCGTCGAGCGGGAGGGCGAAAGCTGGCTGAAGCGCGCCACCGCGCATGCGTTCTATCGCGTGATCGGTCGCCTGTCGAAGACGCCCATCCCTGCCGACACCGGCGACTTCCGCCTGCTGTCGCCGCGTGCCCTGGCGGCGCTGCGCGAACTGCGCGAGCGCCACCGTTTCATGAAGGGGTTGTTCGGCTGGGTGGGCTTCAACCAGAAATCGGTGCCGTACCATCGCGATGCGCGCGTGGCGGGGAGCAGCAGTTTCGGCTTCTGGAAGCTGTGGAACTTCGCGCTGGAGGGTATCACCAGCTTCAGCACCGCGCCGTTGCGCGTGGCGACCTACATCGGCGTGCTGACCGCGCTGCTCGCCTTCGCCTTTGCGATCTACATCGTCGGGAAGGCGCTGCTGTTCGGCGATCCGGTGGCCGGCTGGCCGACGATGATGACGGTGATCCTGTTCCTCGGCGGCACGCAGCTGGTGGCACTGGGACTGATCGGCGAGTACCTGGGGCGCCTGTACGAGGAATCCAAGCAGCGACCCCTGTACCTGGTGGATGCGTGGCAACCCGCGTCGGCAGGAGTATCCTTGGCCGGGCCAGATCGACCCGCTCCCTATCCCGGAGATCGCCATGCGCACGGTTCGTCAGTTGCTGGGGGCCAAGGCCCCTGAAGTCTTCGCCGTATCCCCCGACGCCTCCGTCCTCGACGCCATCAGGCTGATGGCCGAAAAAGGCGTCGGCGCCGTGCTCGCCATGCAGGGGCCACGGTTGTGCGGCATCGTGTCGGAGCGCGATTACGCCCGCAAGGTGGTGTTGCAGGGGCGCTCGTCTTCCAACACGCCGGTGCGCGACATCATGACGGCGAAAGTCGTCACCGTTCGGCCCGACGACAGCGTCGACCATTGCATGAAGGTCGTCACCGAGCACCGGATCCGCCACCTGCCGGTGGCCGACGGGGACGCCATCGTCGGCGTCATCTCGATCGGCGATCTGGTGAAGGCGGTGATCGAAGACCAGCAGGTGGAACTGGACCAGCTGCAGCGCTACATCGCCAGCTGAGCCGCATCACTTCGCGTACTGGCCGCCGCACGCGCTGTCTTCGCCCGGCCCCACCTCGATCGTCGCCAGCAGCGCCGCAGGCGGGGCGATGCTGCCCAGCGCCACCGCGACCGCGCCGCGCAGGCCCAGGCGCTTGAAGTCGGGACGGAACGAAGGGTCCTTGAACGTGCCGCCGACGACCAGCGGCGAGCGCAACGCGAGGATGCTGCGATCCTTCGGGCGCGGCCTCATTTCCAGATCCAGTGTTTCGTCCTTCAGGCTGATGCGGCCGGTGCCGACGATGATCGTGTCGCTGGTATCGAAGGCGAGCGACCGGGCGTCCATCACGCCGTCCTTGACCGCGAAGTCGCCGAAGGCACAGCGTACCGGCACAGTCTTGTCCCGGGTGACCAGGAACTTCAATGACTCCGCGATGTCCAGGCCGGCGAGTTCCATCAGCAGGTTGCTGATCTGCCCACGGCCCATGCCGAGCGCGATGTCGCCATCGGCCGTGCCCAGGATGCCGGCGACCGAGTTGCCGGTCCCGGTGATCTTGATGTCGCCGCCGATACGGCCGATGGCGGTCTTCGTCAGTTCGGCCTGCGGAAACAGCTCACCCAGGTCCAGCCGGCGCGCGGCGATCGTCGCCTCTGTCCGGATGGTGTCGCTGCGGGCATCCATGCGGATCTGCGACCGGATATCGCCCTGCGCGACGCCGAAGTTCAACGGCTCCAGCCGCAACAGGCCGGCATCCAGCAGCAGGTGCGCGTCCATGTCGTCGATGGGAAGGCCCGGCGCGTTGATGCGATGCGCCTTCCAGCGGACGTCGGCATCCATCGCGCGCAGCTTGGCGAGGTTGTAGGGCGTGTCCGGCAGCACGCGTGCATCCGCCGCCAACGCCGCCGCTTCCGCACGCTGCTCTGCGTTGCTGGCTTCGCGGGCGTCGGTCTGCGGAGGCGCGCCGACGAACCCGGCCAGGTCGTCGAAATCCAGGCGCTTGGACACCAGGTTCGCCTTGAACAGCGGGCGTTCGCGCCCCACGGTGACGCTGGCCGTACCGGCAAGGTCGCTGTCGCCGACCACGCCGGTGAAATCGTCGTAGCGCCATGTGTTGCCGTCGCGCGTGAATCGCCCGTCCAGGCGATAGGGGGGCGTGGGAGGGGTCGCGATGCCGATCAGGGGGAACAGATCCTCCATGTCCTGCCCCGCAAGCATCAAGCGCAGGTCGAAGTCGCGCAAGCGGAACGGATCGAGCAGCGTGCCGCGTGCATGCGCGCGTGTCGCCCCGGCCCTGGCGCGCAGGTCGATACGGTAGTGCTTGTCGGTGTCGCGCAGCGCGAGCGGTGAGGCCACCTGGCCCTGCAGCGTGAGCGCATTGCCTGCCCAGCGGCCCTTGCCCTTCAGGTCGACTGCCGCCGGTGCATCCGGTGTCGCCTGGCGGATGCTGGAAAGCTGGATGTCCAAGTCGGTCTTGCGTGAGGGGTCGAGAAACAGCAAGCGACCGTCATCGATCCACAGCTCGCGAAAGCGCGTCCGGCTCTCGCCAGAGCGGTCACCGAAGACCCAGTTGCCCACGCCTTCGGGCCCTGTCTCCAGGCGCAGCCGGGGATGGGTCAGGCGCACGCGCGGGATGCGTGTCTCGCGCCTGAAGAGAAACGGGAAGACTTCCACGCTCACTTCGGCGCGATCCGCTGCCGCCATGGTCGGCACACGGGACCACGAGGCATTGCCGAACGTCAGCCCCTCCGCGCGCGCCGTGGTCACACGCCCGAGATCCACGTCGAGATTGCCGGCGATGTGGAAGCTGCGGCCGGTCTGCCATTCGACGATGCGTTCGATGGGGCGACGCAGCCAGTTCCATTCGAACAGCACGGCGATGACCACGATGATCGCCGCCAGCACGCCGATCACGATCGCGCCGGTACGCGACAGGGGGCGCAAGGCGAAACGACGACGAGGAGTGGAAGCCGCGGTCATGGGCCCATGGTTGGCAACCGCGTGTTCACGGGTTGCGAAACGCAGGCCAGGCGGTTCATGTGCGGGACACGAACGTCGACGCGCGTTTCACGCCAGCCGCGGCATCAGCACCTGCTGGGTGACGGCGACGAAGTGACACACACTGCCGGCGATCACGAACAGGTGCCAGATCGCATGCGAATAGCGGATCGATTCGCGATGGTAGAAGAAGGTGCCCAGCGTATAGAACAGGCCGCCGGCCAGCAGCCAGCCGAGCGTCCACGGATCCACCGAGGTCAGCAACGGCTTGATCGCCACCACCACCAGCCAGCCCATCGCGATGTAGAGGATCGTCGACAGCAGCTTGAAGCGGCCGGTATAGAACAGCTTGAAGATCACGCCGGCGATGGCGATCGTCCAGATCGCGGTGAACAGTCCCCAGCCCCACGGCCCGCGCAGGCCGATCAGCGTGAAGGGCGTGTAGGTGCCCGCGATCAGCAGGTAGATCGCGCAGTGATCGAAAACCTTCAGGCGGCCCTTGGCGACCGGATGCTGGATGGCGTGATAGAGCGTGGACGCGGTATAGAGCAGGAGCAGCGTGATGCCGAAGACGATCGACGCGCCTAGCTGCCAGCCGTCCCCGTAGATGGCGGCGAGCGTGATCAGCACCGCGCCTCCCGCCAGTGCCGCCACGGCGCCGAGGCCGTGCGTCAGCGCGCTTGCGATCTCGTCGCGCAGATCGACCAGATGGTCGGCGCGTTTCCGTGCACGGAGGGTTTCGAAAGAGGTCGGCTCGTTCATGTCGCAACGTTACCGCAATGCAGCATGAGGTGCATGCCTCCGCGGCCGTCCAGTCAGCCTGCGGCGGGCTGCCGAAGGGTCCGGCAGCCCGCCTCGAGGCGGATCAGATCACTGCCGCGCCGCTCAGTGCCGCCATGTCGGGGCGGAAGACCAGGCACAGCGCGAATCCGGCCAGGAACAGGATCAGCGGAATCTTGTTCTCGGCGAAGTTCTTGATGCCGTAGTAGATCGTGTAGATACCGCAGATGAAGCAGAAGACGGCAGCCAGCGCGCCGTCTTTCTTCGCAGCGTTCACCGTCATCCAGATCGCCCCTGCCAACAGCAGGACTATCCCGAGAAAATACATCGACATCTCCCCATGACGCCGCCGGATGGCGGCCAGGGAAAGCCTAATGGATCAACGCGCCGGTCGGCATCCCGGGGCGGCCCGTGTCCGCCGAACGTAACCTGCAAGACACGGCCTCACCGTCGTGCCGTGGCGAGATGGGCTCATCCCGGATCGACGCTGTGCGCGTGCTCACGCGTGGCGAGGAACTGCACGTCGGGCGCGCGTTCCTGGGCGAGCTGCAGGTTCACCCGCGTCGGGGCCAGGTAGACCAGCTCGCCGGCCGCGTCCACCGCCAGGTTCATGGCGTTCTTGTCGCGGAATTCCTCGAGCTTCTTCGCGTTGTCGCAGCGGATCCAGCGCGCCGTGGCCACGCTGACGTTCTCGAACGACGCGTCCACGCCGTACTCGTCCTTCAGGCGGTAGGCCACCACGTCGAACTGCAGCACGCCGACCGCGCCGAGGATCAGGTCGTTGCTCATCAGCGGCCGGAAGAACTGGGTGGCGCCTTCCTCGGACAGCTGCGCCAAACCCTTCTGCAACTGCTTGAGCTTGAGCGGGTCGCGCAGGCGGGCGCGGCGGAACAGCTCCGGCGCGAAGTTCGGGATGCCGGTGAACGACAGCGCCTCGCCCTCGGTGAAGGTGTCGCCGATGGAGATCGTGCCGTGGTTGTGGATGCCGATCACGTCGCCGGGATAGGCCTCGGCGGCGATCTCGCGGTCGCTGGCCATGAAGGTCAGCGCGTTGGCCAGCTTCATCTCCTTGCCGCTGCGCACGTGGAAGGTCTTCATGCCGGCCTCGAAGCGGCCCGAGCACACGCGCATGAACGCCACGCGGTCGCGGTGCTGCGGGTCCATGTTGGCCTGGATCTTGAAGACGAAGCCGGTCAGCTTGTTCTCCGCAGGCTGCACTTCGCGGCCGGTGGTTTCGCGCGGCTGGGGCGATGGCGCGTGCTCGACGAAGAAATCGAGCAGCGGCTGCACGCCGAAGTTGTTGACGCCGGAGCCGAAGAATACCGGCGTCTGCTTGCCGTCGAGGTAGGCCTGCTTGTCGAAGGGATGGCTGGCGCCCTGCACCAGTTCCAGTTCGTCGCGCAGTTGCGCCAGCATTTCGGCGCCGATCTTGTCGGCAAGGCCGGGCGCGTCGAGCGACGGGAAAATCGTCGAGTCCTGGCGGGTGAAGTTGCGGCCCGGTTCGTACAGGTGCACTTCGCCCGTCAGCAGGTGCACCACGCCCTTCAGGCGCTGGCCCATGCCGATCGGCCAGGTGACGGGGGCGCACTGGATGCCCAGCACGCTTTCGACCTCGTCCAGCAGCTCGATCGGGTCCTTGCCCTCGCGGTCCAGCTTGTTGATGAAGGTCATGATGGGCGTGTCGCGCAGGCGGCAGACTTCCATCAGCTTGATGGTCCGCTCTTCCACGCCCTTGGCCACGTCGATGACCATCAGCGCGCTGTCGACCGCGGTCAGCACCCGGTAGGTGTCCTCGCCGAAGTCGGCGTGGCCCGGGGTATCGAGCAGGTTGACGATCTTGCCTTCGTACGGGAACTGCATGACCGACGAGGTGACCGAGATGCCGCGCTCCTTTTCCAGCGCCATCCAGTCGGAGGTCGCATGGCGCGCCGCCTTGCGGCCCTTCACCGAGCCGGCCATCTGGATCGCGCCGCCGAACAGCAGCAGCTTCTCCGTCAGCGTGGTCTTGCCCGCGTCGGGGTGGGAAATGATGGCGAAAGTGCGGCGGCGCGCGGCTTCATCGGCCACGGCGCTGGTCGGATTGGACATGGGGCGGGCGCCCGGACGGGCGCTGAAGGAGCGGGAAGGCGGCGATTATACCGGCCGCGGCGGGTCAGCCGTCTCAGCGGCCCGAGGGGAACTGCAGCTGGCCAAGCGGGCCGAACATACGGAACGGCACCGACTCCAGCCGCATGCCGCGGTTGGCCTGAACCACGAAGTGCAGGTGGGGGGCGGTGGAGAAGCCGGTGTTGCCGGACAGCCCGATGTACTGCCCCTTGCGCACGTACTGGCCTACGCGCACCTGCGCGCCCTCCGCCTTCAGGTGCGCGTACAGCGCCATGGTGCCGTCGGGATGCAGGATGCGGATGAAGTTGGCGCGGCCACCGTACTTCTCGCGGTTCAGGCCGGCCTTGTCGAAGTCCGACTCGACCTGCATCACCAGGCCCTCGCGCGCGGCGACGATCCGGGTGCCCTCCGGCACCGCGAAATCCACCGCGTTCAGGTTCTGCGCATCGCTGTGGCTGAAGCGACCGCCGGGGCCCTGGTCCACGCGCACGCGGCCGTAGTCGAACGGCAGGCGGTACTCGTAATCCTGCGGTTGGCTGGCGGGGTCACCCGGCATGCCGTCGAGGGTCAGTTCGAAATCGCCGCCGCGCAGCGGATCGGTCACGCTGATGTCGGCCACCAGCACGCTGCTGCGCGCCGGCACCACCGCACGGGCGGGCAGGGCGGGCGCGCTGCGCACGTCGCGCTGCCGACGGAACCCCAGCTGCACCTGCACCGGCCCGTGCATGAGGTTGTCGGCCCACGCCTGGTAGCGCGTGCCCTGCTTCTCAAGCCGCAGCCGCACCAGCGCGCTGGGCGGATTGCGGAACCGCATGACGTCCAGGCCGCTGCCGGCCAACTGCTCCGGCGGAGGCGGCTGGTCGCCGTACTGCGTATAGCCCTGCTTGTCCTTCCATCGATACAGGCGGGCAGCCGCGAGGTCGCCCACGCTGCCGACCAGCATGATGATGCCGCAGGCCAGGGCCAGCCCGCGCATGCTCACCGCGGGCAATCGCCCTGCAGGTCGAGCGCGCGGGCGATGTCGCGCAGGTCGAAGGCGGCCAGCGAGACGTCGTTGTGGAGCGCGAACAGCGCGCCGGCCGGGAACCGCTTGGTCGGCATGGCGTAGACGGTCTCGCCGTCGGTGTTGGACGTCACCTTGCCTGAGAACACACCGGACGGCGCCAGCGTGGCGCGGTCGAAGACGCGGAAGCGCGTCGGGGTCAGCTGGTCCACGGCGATCCAGTAACCGGCCTCGGTGGTGCACGACCATAGCGCGATGCCTTCGGCATCGGCGTCGAATGTTGGCAGGCTGTGGCCGCGGTAGGCGCCGGTCGCCAGCCGATAGTCCCGCAGGGTGGATCCGACGCGGCGGTCTTCCTCGGCGATCAGCAAGCGGTCGTGCGCCGGATCTCCGGCGATGGATTCGACCATGCGCAGCGCGCCGGCCGCGCCGGTATCGCCGAATTGCCCGAGCAGTCGGGTTTCCAGCTTCCCGCCCTCCTCGACGCGCACCTGGAACCGCTTCACGCGACCATCCAGGTCGGCCATCGGTGGCAGGGTCATCGTGCGGAAATCGGCCATGAAGCTGTCGGTGACGAACAGCTCCAGCTCGCCCGGCGCGGTCTCGTGCACCCACAAGCCGTAGGGCGAGCTCAGCACATCGGCCCCGAACGCGCCCAGTGGCGCGAAGTCCGGCAGGCGGAAGGCCTGCACGCGGTGGTTGTCGCGTTCGGCGACGAACAACAGGTCGCCGAACACGGCGATGCCGTTCGGCCGGTTGAACTGGCCCACCGCGTCGCCCGGGGTGCCGACCGTACGCAGTCGCTGACCGGTGTCGGCATCGTAGATGGCCAGGTGGTGGGTCGCCTTGGCGGTGGCGATCAGCCACACCGGGCCGTCTTCGGTCGGCCACGCCACCAGCGAATCCAGTTCGTCGCCGGCGACCGGCGCGGACACCCACGCTTCCGGAAGGATGGCGTCGGCGGCGGTCTTCGGCGGCGGCGCAGGCGGGGTCGAGGTGTGCAGGGGGGCGGTGGAACAGCCGGCCAGCAAGGCCGCGAACAGGCCGCCCAGAAGGGGTTTCAAGGTCATGTCAGGGATTATGCGGCATTGCCGCACCCGCCGGCAGCGGGATCGCGGTCGAGAATCCATCGCTTCATCCGAATAAAGCGATTGACATTGGTCGGAGCCGGGGGCAAAGTAGCTCCACCATCGAGACCGGCAGAGGGACAGGCCCGAAGAAGCCGGGGCAGCCAGCGACGCGCAAGCGCCGTGGTGGTGCCAAATCCTGCGGGGACCTCAGCGTCTGCCGGAAGATGGTTCGTACCGTGCCCTCGCACGGCGAACGCGAGCTCCGCGAAGCTCGGTGGTGCAGTCCCGTCCCGCGAGGGATGCCCACCGGAAGCCGCCATGAGTTACGCCAGTCCCGCGCTGAACCGCTTGCCCGAACCCTCGCCGATCGAGGCGTTTCCGCTGTCTTCCCCGCAGGACGCAGGTCCGCGCGCGCTGCGGGGTGAAGTGGTGGTCGAGCTGGCCATGCGCCATGCCGGCACGCGGGCGGTGACCTTGCGCTACGAACTCCAGGGCGCGACGGGCGCCCCGGTCGTGTTCGTCGCCGGCGGCATCTCTGCGCATCGCCACCTCGCCGCCAGCGACGTGTTCGCCGAAAGCGGGTGGTTGAACGAACTGGTCGGCGCCGACCGCGCGCTGGATCCTTCGCAACGCCAGCTGCTCGCGTTCGACTTCGTCGGCGCCGACGGGCGCCTCGACGCGCCCATCGATACCGCTGACCAGGCCGACGCCATCGCCAAGCTGCTGTCGGCGCTGGGCATCGCGCGCCTGCAGGCCTTCGTCGGCTATTCCTACGGTGCGCTGGTGGGCCTGCAGTTCGCCGTGCGCCATCCGGAACGGCTGGAGAAGCTCATCGCCGTCAGCGGCGCGCACCGCGCCCATCCCTATGCCGCTGCCTGGCGCGCGCTGCAGCGTCGCGCGGTGACGCTGGGCCAGCTGCAGTGCGCCGATGCGCAGGGCCTGTCGCTGGCACGCCAGTTCGCGATGCTGAGCTACCGCACACCGGAGGAATTCGGCGAGCGTTTCGACGCGGCGCCCGAGATCGTCAATGGCCGCGTGCGCGTGGCTGCCGAGGACTATCTGGACGCCGCCGGCGCGCAGTACGTCGCGCGCACGCCGGTGACCGCTTATGTGCGCCTGTCTGAATCCATCGACCTGCACCGCGTCGACCCCGCCGATGTGCGCGTGGCCACCCTGGTGGTCGCGGTGGAAGGCGACCGCCTGGTGCCGCTGTCCGATTCCGTGGCGCTGGTGGAAGGCCTCGGCACGCTGGGCCAGTTGCGCGTGCTGCGCTCGCCCTACGGCCACGACGCCTTCCTGAAAGAAACCGACCGAATCGATTCCATCCTGACCTCGGCCCTGCGCGCCGCCGGAGATTCCGCATGAGCAGCTACGTCCCTACCGATGGCGACGCGCCCTGTCGTCCCGCCACCGCCGCCGTGCGCGCCGGCATCGACCGCGACACCGCCTATGGCGCGGTGACGCCGCCGATCGTGTTGTCGTCCAACTTCAGCTTCGCCGGCTTCGCGCAGAAGCGCGAATACGACTACACCCGCAGCGGCAATCCCACGCGCGACCTGCTGGCCGAAGCGCTGGCCGACCTGGAAGGCGGCGCCGGCGCCGTCGTCACCGCGACCGGCATGGGCGCCATCACGCTGGTGTTGAATGCGCTGCTGGAACCGGGCGACCGCCTGGTCGTGCCGCACGACGCGTACGGCGGCAGCTGGCGCCTGTTCAACGCGCTGGCGAAGAAGGGGCATTTCGAACTCATCACCGCCGACCTGACCGATCCGCGTTCGCTGGCCGATGCGCTGGCGCAGTCGCCGAAGCTGGTGCTGATCGAAACCCCGTCCAACCCGCTGCTGCGGATCACCGACCTGCGCTTCGTCATCGAGGCCGCGCACAAGGCGGGAGCGCGCACGGTGGTGGACAACACCTTCCTGTCGCCGGCGCTGCAGACGCCGATCGCGTTCGGTGCCGACCTCGTGCTGCACTCCACCACCAAGTACATCAACGGCCACAGCGACGTGGTCGGTGGCGCGGTGATCGCGCGCGATGCGGAGACCCATCAGCAGCTGGTGTGGTGGGCGAATGCGCTGGGCCTGACCGGCTCGCCGTTCGACAGCTTCCTGACGCTGCGCGGCCTGCGCACGCTGGACGCACGCCTGCGCGCGCACCAGGAGAACGCCGACGCCATCGCCGCGTTGCTGGAGACGCACCCTGCGGTGTCGAAGGTCTACTTCCCGGGTCTGGCCACGCATCCCGGCCATGCGGTAGCGGCGCGACAGCAGAGGGGCTTCGGCGCGATGCTGAGCCTGGAGCTAGAAGGTGGCGAAGAAGCCGTGCGTGCCTTCGTCGAGGGCCTGCGCTACTTCACCCTGGCCGAATCACTGGGCGGCGTGGAAAGCCTGGTGGCGCATCCGGCCACGATGACGCACGCCGCGATGACGCCGGAAGCGCGCGCCAAGGCCGGCATCTCCGACGGCCTGCTGCGCCTGTCGGTCGGCATCGAAGCGACCGACGACCTGCTGGCGGACATCACTGCCGCACTCGCGCGCGCCGAAGCCGTCGCCGCCGAATCCAAGCGCAAGCTCGCCGACGCATGAGCACGGTCGTCCGGCTTGCGACGGCACCGCGTACCGCGCCGAAGCTGGCGCTGCTCGGCACCGGCGTCGTCGGCAGCGCCTTCGTCGCGCGTTACCAGCGCCTGCAGGAGCGCGCACTGCCGGTGCCGGCCTTGGCCTGGCTGGCCAATTCCCGCGCCCTGCATGCGTGCGGGACTTCGGCACCGCGCGCCCTGCAGGAGGCGAACCAAGCGGCATCCCGCGAGGACGCCATTCCGCCGTGGGCCGAGGGCGAAGCACTGCGACCAGGCGACATCGTGGTCGATGCTACGGCCAGCGATTCGGTGGCCGACTGGCACGTCGAATGGCTGTCGCGCGGCGTGCACGTGGTGACCGCCAACAAGCTCGGCCTCGGGGGCGCATGGCTGCGCGCCGACGCGATCGCTCGCGCACGGGCGGGTTCCGGTGCGCGGTACGGCGACGCCGCCACTGTCGGTGCGGGGTTGCCACTGCTGCGCAGCCTGCGCGCGCTGGTGGACGGAGGCGACCGCATCCATCGCGTCGAAGGCGTGCTGTCGGGCTCGCTGGCATGGCTGTTCAACCAGTACGACGGCATGCGCCCCTTTTCCGGTTTCGTGCGCCAGGCGCGCCAGGCCGGCTACACCGAACCCGATCCGCGACTCGACCTGTCCGGCGAAGACGTCCGCCGCAAGCTGCTGATCCTCGCGCGGGCGGCAGGACTTCCGCTGCAGTCCGACGACGTCCGCGTGGATTCGCTGGTACCCACGGGACTCGCCGCCCTGCGGCTGCCCGCGCTCGATGCCGCGCTCAGCCAGCTGGATGCGCCGCTGGCAGCGCGCTTCAAGGAGGCCTACCGCCATGGCGCGCGGCTGCGCTTCCTCGGCCGTTTCGACCATGCGCGCGCCAGCGTGGGTCTGCAAGCGCTGCCGCTGGATCATCCGCTGTGTGGCGGCGGCGGCACCGACAACCGCGTCGCGATCTACAGCGATCGCTATCCCGAACAGCCGCTCGTCATCCAGGGACCGGGGGCCGGTGCCGATGTCACCGCGGCGGCCTTGCTGGACGACGTGCTGGCGATCAGCGCGTCAGTCTAGAGGAGTGGGGAGTGAGGAGTGCGCGGCAAAGCCGGCAGGGCGGGAGATCATGAGCAAGCGCCTTCGCGCACCCCACTCCGCTCACTGCTGCTTCAAGGCGATGCGCCGGCTCACCTCAACGCGTCAAGCAGGGCGGCGTTGAAACGCGCCGGATCCTCCACCTGCGGCGAGTGGCCAAGCTCGGCGAACTCCACGAGCGTCGCGCCAGGGATCGCTGCTGCTACGCGCCTGCCCAGCACCGGATAGTCGCCGAGTCGCTTCGCGACGTCCGGCGGGGCAAGATCCTTGCCGATGGCGGTGCGATCCTTCTGGCCGATGAAGAGCGCGGTTGGCACCGCGATCTTCGGGAACTCGTAGACCACCGGTTGGTTGAAGACCATGTCCGACGTCAGTGCCTGGCTCCACGCCACGGCCTCGCGCCCGTCGCCGGCATACATGCCGCCCAGCATGCGCACCCAGCGTTCGTAATCCGGCCTCCATTGGCCGGAGTAATACACGGTGCGCTGGTAGTCGCGGATGCTGTCGAAAGTCGTTTTAGACTCCCGCGCATACCAGCCATCGATGCCGCGCCACGGCACGCCTTCGGCCTTCCAGTCCTCAAGGCCGATCGGGTTCACCAGCAGCAGGCGCTCCGTGTCCTCGGGATACTGCAGCGCATAGCGCGCCGCGAGCATCCCGCCCATGGAATGTCCGACCACCGACGCACGTTCGATACCCAGAGCCGCAAGCAATGCATGCGTGTTGGCCGCCAGCTGGCCGAACGAGTAGTGGTAGTGCGGCGGCTTGCTGGATTTGCAGAAGCCGACCTGGTCCGGCACGACGACGCGATATCCGGCGCCGGTCAGGGCGTCGATCGCCGATTCCCAGGTGGCCGCGCAGAAGTTCTTTCCGTGCAACAGCACGACGGTACGGCCGTTCGGCGTGGCCGGCGCGATGTCGAGGTAGGCCATCTCCAGCGGTTGCGCCTGCGAGGTAAAGGCGAAGATCTTGACGGGATGCGGATAGGCGAAGCCCTCCAGGCGCGCGCCATGGCGGGGCAGGGGCTCGGCCTGGGCGACGGCGGCTAGCGACATCGCGACCGTGGCGAGCAGGGCGTGGAGGGTCTTCATGCTGGATCTTCCGCGACATGGCGGGCCAGCGTAGCGCGCACGGCGTGGAGAGGCGTCAAGGCTGCCGCGTGTGCGACGGCAGCCTGTCCGGGTGATGCGGTCCGCGCAGGGCGAGGTGGCCGCGGCGAACGAGTTCGGCGGGATCGCGCCGGACCTGGTCGGCATCGAGCGCGGGCAGCGCCAGCGGCGTGGCTTCGTACAGTGCCCAGCCGTTGCGCCCATGCGCCTTCACCTCGTACAGCGCACGGTCCGCCAGCGAGACGAGTTGCTCCCACCCCAGCAGGTCCGGCGCGCTGGCGAACGGCGGGTAACCGATCACGCCGAGCGATGCCGTCACCTGGAGGCGCGCGCCCGCCACGTCGACGGGCTCTGCGGCGATCGCCAGGCAGATGCGGCGCCCCAGCGCATGCAGTTCGTGGCGTGGCATGGGGCGGAAGACCATGAGGAATTCCTCGCCGCCCCAGCGGATGACGTAGTCGCCGTCGCGCGACAGCGTGCGCAGCCGGTGCGCGACGGTCTGCAGTACGTGGTCGCCCGCCTGGTGGCCGTGGCCATCGTTGATCGACTTGAAATGGTCGATGTCGAGCAGCGCGAACGCCAGCACGTCCACGCCCGCCGCGAAGCCGGGCATGCGCTGGTAATAGGCGATGTCGGCCGGCAACTGGCGGGTCAGGTAGCGACGGTTGTGCAGGCCGGTCAGCGGATCGGTCAGGCTGATCGCTTCCAGCTGGCGGTTCGCCTGCTGCAGGTCGCGCGTGCGCTGCTGCACGAGGCGTTCCAGCGCGACGCGCCGGTTGTGGTGGCGCCGCAGCACCCAGCGGTTGGACAGCAGCACGAGGATCGCGAGTGCGAGCGCGAGCAGCAAGTAGAACCACGGGCTTTCGTAGAAGTACGGGGCGATGGAGAACGCCTGGGTGGCGGCGGCTCGCCCCGACACGCCACTGTTGTTGGTGCCGAGCACTTCGAAGACGTAGCGCCCCGCCGGCAGGTTGGTGTAGGTGGCGCTGCGCTGGTGCGGATCGTCGAGCAGCTTCCACGCGTCATCGTAGCCCTTCAGGCGGTACCGGATGTCGATATGGTCCGAGGCCTGGAAACTGAGGGTGGTGAACTCGAAGCGCAGGTCGCGCGCGCCACTCGGCAAAGACCATTCGGTGGCGCGTTCCGCCGGCCGCCACTCGCCCTGGACCTGTACGCGCTCGATCACCGATTCGGGTACGTAGTCGTTCGCGAGCGACTGGTCGGTCGCCATCACCACCACGCCGTCGCGCGTCGGCAGCCACAGTGTGTTGTCGACCATGAAACCGCGGCTGTTGCCGGCGCCGTTGCAGCAGTCGCCCTTCTGTCCACCATGGCGATCGCCGCGTTCGTTGAGCAATGTCCGCGCCGTCACGCGGAAGGCCGGGTCGTCGGCGGCGGTCAGCAGGTCCGCCACCGGCACGCGGTAGATGCCGCGCAGGCCCGCCGCCCAGAGGAATCCGCGGGCGTCTTCGGCGAAGAAGAACGGCGCGTTCGCCGGGATGCCGCGCTTCTTGTCGAGGCGCGTCCAGCGCTGGCCGTCGAACAGCAGCAGCAGTTCTTCCGACAGCGCCCCCACCAGCCACTGGCCGCCGGCGAGTTCGTGCAGCGAAACGACGTGCGGCGCGTCCAGACCGGTGCCGGTGAACGGCACGGCGATCAGGCGGTCGTCCACGAATTCGTAAAGGCCGCTCTGCGTGCCGACCAGCAGGCGTTCGTCGCGCGTCTCCATCAGCACGCGCACGCGCACGTCGCGCAGGCCCGCGGATTCGCCGTAGTGCTTCAGGCGTCCATCCTGTTCGCGGTACAGGCCCGTGCTGGTGGCGAACCACAGGCGACCGCGGCGGTCGCGCACGATGCCGTTGACTTGGGCGGCATCCATGGCGGCCAGCATTGCCGGCCGTTGCACCCGGCCATCGCGATACAGCGCCGCGCCGTCGCGGGTACCGATCCACGTCTGCCCGTTCTCGGGCAGCAGGCTGTAAGCGGCGGGATGGGGAAGCGCCCGGCCGGGTACCACCGTGCGGAAGCGCCCGGCGTCCAGCACGCTCACGCCGTCGTCGCTACCGACCCACACGCGGCCATCGGGGGCCTGCGCAGCCGACCACAGCAACGGCTGGTGCAGGCCCTCGGCGCGGCTGTATCTGCGCGTCCAGCCATTCCACGCGCGGCTGGCACCTTCGTTGTTGCTGCCGAGCCACAGGTTGGACTCGCGGTCCTCGTAGAACGCCCGGATTTCCGCCAACGGACCCTCGGCCGCGATACGTTCCAGCAGCCGTCCTGCCTGCAGGCGGTAGAGCGTGTCACGAGTGCTCGCCCACAGGATGCCGTCGCGGTCCCCGTAGAGCGCCTGTACGCCTCCGCTGGCCGGTGCCACGTCGCGCTGCGGCTGCCAGTGCTGGCCCACGAGCGCGAACAGGCCGGCATCGCAGCCGGCCCACAGTCGGCCATCGTGGCGCGCCAGCGACGTGACGGTGGCCAGCGCCGCACGCGCAGGCAAGGCGAGGATCCGCTCGCCCGCGCCGTCGAATACGTGCACCCGGCCGCGGCCGCCGACCCAGAGCGCGTCGTCGTCATCCACGTGCAAGGCCAACGCGCCGCCATCATCGAGCGGATGGAGCATCCGCAGCCGATCGGCCGCCACCGTCATGACGCCGCGGTTCGTGGCGACGATCAGGCGGCCGCGGCCATCGCGCGCCAGTGCGCGTACGTCGACCACGCCCGGCGCCTCGCCGGGAGCCAGCGCGATCGTGCGGATGCGGTTGCCTTCGCGCACCGCCAGACCCTGCGGCGTGCCGATCCACAGCCGGCCCTCGCGGTCGGTCTGCAGCGCCTGGATCCAGGTGCTGGGCAGTTCGGGCGTGTTGTCCAGGTCGAAATTGGTGAAGCGCACGCCATCGAAACGGCTCAGGCCCGCCTGCGTGCCGAACCAGAGGTAGCCGGGCTTGTCCTGGGCGATGGCCAGCACGCTGAGCTGGGGCAGGCCCTGTTCCAGGCTCCAGTGGTTGCGGACGTAGTGATGGAACGACTTGGACGGGTCCAGCGCGTGCGCCGTCGGACAAAGCGCGGCCATCCCGCCCAGCAGGGGCAGGCACCAGGCCGCCAGTCGGCGCCGCCACGAGGGCATGCCGCGGCGGGTCTTGTCGACGGGGTCGGACAGGACGCGTCTCCGGTAAGTGGGTTTACCAAGAACGGTATCGGCGCGGGGCGGCCGCGCTAAAGGGCCGGGAATCCCCGCCCACCCAGGGTCGCCTCGCGGTCGTGAAAACGCGGTGGGTGCCGCTGTGTGGCCAGCCTGGCCGAGATCCAGTACCCCGGTCGCGCTGTGTCCTACCCGGACTGCATGGGAGCCGGATCCGTTCGTGGTGAGCCTGTCGAACCAACCTCTTTGTGAGGAGTTGGCAGGGACGTCGTGGCCCGGGTAAGGCCGAAGGCCCGACCCGGTGAGCCACGTGAACTGCAATTCGGAAGGCCATGCCCCGCACGTTCGCGGGTCTATCGGACCCCGGATGCGCTCCGCTTGCTTGGACTACCCTGGCGTGAGCGCGAATGGATCGCCTGCGTGCCGGCCAACCTCTCATCCATTCGGGTTGTAGATGTCGAAATCCAATGAAATACCCCTCTCTCCCAGGGCGAGGAGCACTTTCGCCGAAAGCGGCAAGCCATCATTGAAACTCTCCATGAAGATGCCGCAGAACACGTCTGGCTTGTAGCGGGACAAAGACGCCCAAATGCCTGAATCGGAGGGGAGCTGCTCCAAGAGTTCGACGATCTGCGCCTCGAGATTCTCGGGTTCGCGACGCTCGGCGTGGAGTCTCCAGCTTCCTCGCTTGGCTAGGCGCACGACACCGGCTCTGCGACTGATGTCATCGCCCTTGCGGCAGGACTCGGTTGGGGCGACGCCCAGCAGTGCGGTGATTTCCTCGGGTACGAGATCTTCCCCGAAGAATCGAAGCGTCGCCTCCGAGTGGTGGAGCGTGCCCATCGGATCTAGCACTCGATGACGTTCACCGCCAGCCCGCCGCGGCTGGTTTCCTTGTACTTGTCCTGCATGTCGCGCCCGGTGTCGCGCATGGTCTTGATCACCTTGTCGAGCGAGACCTTGTGCTTGCCGTCGCCGCGCATCGCCATGCGGCTGGCGTTGATCGCCTTCACCGCGCCCATCGCGTTGCGCTCGATGCACGGGATCTGCACCAGGCCGCCGATCGGGTCGCAGGTCAGGCCCAGATTGTGCTCCATGCCGATCTCCGCCGCGTTCTCGACCTGGCTCGGGCTGCCGCCCAGTGCCGCGACCAATCCGCCGGCCGCCATCGAACAGGCCACGCCCACCTCACCCTGGCAGCCGACTTCGGCGCCGCTGATGCTGGCGTTCTCCTTGTAGAGGATGCCGATGGCCGCGGCGGTGAGCAGGAAGTCGAACACCCGCTGCTCGCTGTTGCCCGGGCAGAAGCGGTCGTAGTAGTGCAGCACCGCCGGGATGATGCCGGCCGCACCGTTGGTGGGCGCGGTGACCACGCGGCCGCCGGCGGCGTTCTCCTCGTTCACCGCCAGCGCATACAGGTTGACCCAGTCCAGCACGGTCAGCGGATCGCGCATCGCGGCTTCCGGCTTGCTGGACAACTCGCGATGCAGCGTCGGTGCACGGCGTGACACGTGCAGGCCGCCGGGCAGCGTGCCTTCCTCGCGGATGCCGCGCGCCATGCACGACTGCATCGCGTTCCAGATCGCGCGCAGGCCGTCGCGGATCTCGTCCTCGCTGCGCCAGGCCTTCTCGTTCTCGAACATCAGCGCGGCGATGCTCAGACCGCTGCGCTGGCACTGCGCCAGCAACTCGTCGCCACTCTTGAACGGGTACGGCAGTGGCGTCTCGTCAGCGACGATGCGGTCCACCGCCGCGTCGTCCTGGTTGACGACGAAACCGCCGCCGACCGAGTAGTAGTCGCGCGTGGCGATCACCTCGTCGTTCGCATCGAAGGCAGTGAAACGCATGCCGTTGGTGTGGTACGGCAGCTTCTGCCGCTTGTTCATCAGCAGGTCGCGCTTCTCGTCGAAGGCGACCTCGTGCATACCGCCCAGCAGGATGCGCTTGCCGGTGCGGATGCGCTCCAGCGCCGGCGGGATGATGTCCGGATCGATCTCGTTGGGATAGTGGCCTTCCAGGCCCATCAGCACCGCCTTGTCGGTGCCGTGCCCGCGACCGGTCAGGGCGAGTGAGCCGAACACTTCGGCACGGATCCGCACCACGTCCTGCAGGCGCCCGGCGTCGACCAGCCAGCGCGCGACGAAGCGCGCCGCGGCGCGCATCGGCCCGACCGTATGCGAGGAACTCGGACCAATGCCGATTTTGAACAGGTCGAACGTGCTGACTGCCATGTTGCGGGCCGCTTCGGAAAGGCAGCTATTCTAAGCGGGTAGACGCGCGCCGCCCGTCATTCCCGGCCACGATGTCCCTGATCCTCTACCAGCGCGACGATTGCCACCTGTGCGACCTTGCACTCGATACGCTCGCCCATGCACGCATTCCCGAGTTCGAAAGCGTTTTCATCGACGGTGACGACGCGCTGGAAGTGCGCTACGGCATCCGCGTGCCCGTGCTGCATCGCAGCGACACGGGTGCGGAGTTGGACTGGCCTTTCGGCATCGAGGCCTTGGTGGCATTTGTGCAGCGCTGAAGCTGTCAGTCCGCGAAACGGTCGCTGCACGCGACATCCCGGCGTGAGCGTGGCGGGCTAGGCTGGCGTCGTCTGTGCACGGGGGTTCCCGATGGGTCGGATGCGATGGGCGTTGCTGGCGCTGGCCGTAGTCGCGATCTGCGCGCAGAACGCCCGCGGCCAAACCCCGGGCGAAGACGACGCGGCCTTGCGCCGCATGCACGACGCCTTCGTCGAGGCCTTCATCGACAGCCAGGGATTCGGCAAGCGGCGGGTCACGCCGATGATGGCGCGCATGCGCCACTACCAGTTCGAAGGTGTAGGCGAGAAAGGGCGCTGCGTGTTCGACGTCGAACTGGTGGGCGTCGCCCGGCACGATCCCCCCGTCGTCCATCGCGCGGGATTCATGGGCTTCCAGCATCGCGACGACGATGCCGCAATGCCCGCATTACCCACATCGACCCGTACGCTGCAGGCATGGGAACGCGAGGCCCTGGCCCGGTTGATCGGTGGCACCGATATCGTGGTGCAGGCAGGACCAGGCGGCGAGCGCGCGATGGGACCCATCCGCGCCCGCCCGGATTGCCTGGCGTGCCATCGCTACCATCGCGAGGGCGATGTATTGGGCGCCCTCAGTTACGGGCTGGGCCGCATCACCTTGGCGCCGGATGCGACGGACCGGCGCGACTGCCGGCCCCAAGGGATCAACGCGGCTTCAGCACGACCTTCGTACTGATCGCGACGTCGTTCGGGATGGTCGAGGTGTCCGCCCAGTCGCCGCCGCCGACGCCGAAGTCGAGCCGCTTCACCGTCGCCTTTCCGGTCAGCACCGGCTGCGCACCGGGGGTCCAGGTGAACGTCAGCGTCACCGGCTTGCTGGCGCCGCGCAGCGTGAGGGTGCCGTCGGCCGCGTACTGGTTGCCGCCCAGCGCGCGGAACTTGGTCGCCGTGTAGCGCGCCTGCGCGAACTTGCCCACGTTGAAGAAATCGCTCGACACCAGCGTGTCGTCGCGGTCCTTGTTTCCGGTCTGCGTGCCGGCCAGCTGGATGGCGACGTCTAGCTTGCTGGTGGCCAGCTGCTTGGGGTCGAAGCTCATCGTGGTGGCGAAGCTGCCGAACTTGCCGGTGAAGGTTTCGCCCTGGTAGTTGCTGGCGAACACCAGCGTCGAGCCGGGGGCCTGTACGTAGTCGGCCGCTGCCGCGTGTCCTGCGGTGGCGAGCAACAGGGAGACGAGCGCGAGGCGTGCGCGATCAGGGGTTTTCATCGGGAGAATCCTGCGGAGTGGGGGAAGAGGGAGAAGGCACTGCCGCCGGTGCCGGCGCAAGGGCCCTGCGGCGCCCCGGCAGCATGCGGGTGAGCGTGGCATCGCCCTGGAACAGGTGGTGGTACAGCGCGGCGCCGGCGTGCGCCAGCACCAGCGCCACGAGCACCCAGAACAGCAGCTCGTGCGCGCCTTCGGCCGCTTCGTGCACGCCATCGTTGCGGCCCGTGATCGCCGGCAGGTTGAAGAGCTTGAACCACTGCAGCGGATAGCCTGCGGACGAGTTCAGCACCCAGCCCGACAGCGGGATGGCGAACAGCAGCGCGTACAACAGGAAGTGCGTCACCGATGCCACGCGCTGCTGCCACGTCGGCGTGCCGGCGACCGGGGAGGGCGCGCCGGCATACATGCGCCACAGCACGCGCAGCACGACCAGCGCCAGGATGGTCAGGCCGATCGACTTGTGCAGCGCATAGATGTCGATCTTGCGCGGCCCGTTGGGCAGGTCGCCCATGGTCAGGCCCAGGTAGGCCATCACCAGGATCAGCACCACGATCACCCAATGGAACAGTTGGCTGACGGCGCCCCAGCGCTCGTCGGTGTTCTTGAGGGTCATGGCGTCGGCTCCGGTGGCGAGGGGGAAGGGGGCGGCGCGGCATCGGCGTCGTCGGCCTTGCCATCGTAGGTCGCTTCCGCTTCGATGCGCAGCGTCACTTCGTCGCCGATCACCGACTTCCACGCGGTGATGCCGAAATCGGCGCGGCTGAGCGTGGTGGTGGCGGAGAAGCCGACCGTGCGGCGGAACGGCGGCATCGGATGGCGCTTGGCGGCGTTGAGGGTGACGTCGAGGACGATCTCGCGCGTCACGCCGCGCAGGCTGAGGTCGCCATGCACCTTCGCATGCGTCGCATCGACGGGTTCGATGCGCGTGGAGACGAAGCGCGCGTCGGGGTGCGCTTCCGCGTCCAGCAACGACTTCGCCAGCGTCGCCTTGTTCCAGTCGGCATCGCCCAGGTCGATGCGCGCGATCGGCACGCGCACATCGACACGCGCGTGCGTCCAGTCATCGGGGTCGAACACCACCGTGCCGGTGCTCCCCGACACGGTGCCGAGCGCATGGGAGAAGCCGGCATGCGAAATCGCGAACATCACCCGCGTGTGCACCGGGTCCAGCCGGTATTCCGCGCGCGCGTCGCGCGCGGAGGCCAGTGCGGGCAGCAGCGCCAGCAGGCAGAGGCTGCGCACCAGCAGGCGGCGGGGGGTCGATCCGGGCATGGGGACGGATTCTAGGGGCCGGCCCATGAAGATACCCCGCTTGCGCCTGCAACGGTCCGTTGCGACGATGCCCGGCAGGGGTGACCAGGGAACGAGGGGCGGGCAGGAATGGCGATGCGTGCGTGCTGGTGGCTGCTGTTCTGCCTGTTGTGCGCGCCCGCGCTCGCGCCGGCTGCGGTACCCGAGATTCCCCGCTTCCGCCTGTTGGGTGCGGGCGATGGCCTGCCGTCCACCACCATTCCGGCGCTTGCCCGCGATCGCGCGGGCCACCTGTGGGTCGCCACGTGGGATGGCCTGGCGCGCTACGACGGCGTCAGCTTCAAGGTCTGGCGGCATGATCCCGCCGATCCGGCATCGCTGCCCGGCAACGTGGTGCAGGCGCTGCACATCGACGCCGCGGACCGCATCTGGGTGGCGACCGAGAACGGCGGACTCAGCATGATGGATGTCGACCGTCGCGGGTTCCGCCATTACCGCCAGGCGCAGTACCCGCAGATGGGCAGCGATGACGTGTTCGCCATCACCAGCCGCGGCGCCGAACTCTGGTTCGGCACGTTCGGCGGCGGCCTGCACCGGCTCGCCGCCGACGGTCGCATCACCCGCTTCGCGGCGGCGGCCGAGGGAAGCGATGGCCTGCCGTCCGACAACGTGCTGTCGCTGGCCTTCGACGCGCGGGGCACGCTGTGGGTCGGCACCATGGGCGGCCTGGCCCGTCTTGAAGGTGGCCGGCTGCGCCGGTTGGCGCTGCCGGGCGGCGAGGGCCTGATCATCTACTCGGTGACCGCCGACGGCGGTGCGATGTGGGTCGGCGCGGCCGACGGCGTGCATCGCTGGACGCCTGACGGGCGCTGGGTGTCGCCGCCGTGGTCGCCCATGTTCGCGCGCCCCAATGCGCTGATCGCGATGACCAGCGACGGCCAGGGCGAGTACTGGCTGGCCAGCCAGGGCGGCCTGTGGCGCACCGAAGGCGATCGTGCGCCGGCGCCGGTGAACTACGACGCGCAGAACGTGGGCATCGGCCGCGTGCTGCAGACCGTGCTGGCGTTGCCGGACGGTGGACTGTGGGTGCCGGTACCCACGCGCGGGCTGGCTTACCTGCGTTCGGACTGGCGACGCATCGCGGCCTTCTCGTCGGCGCAGGGACTGGGCGGCGGACTCTACCGCGGCCTGTCGCAGGCGGGCGCCGACGGCCTCTGGATCGCCAGCAGCACGGGCAAGGTCGAACGCCTGGACACGCGCAGCGGCCATGTCGTGCCGTTGCCGCACCATGCCGCGGCACTGGGGGAACTGCGGCTCACCTCGTTGCGGCAGGATCGACGGGGGCATCTGTGGATCGGCCATCGCAGCGGCCTGATCCGGATCGATCCCCGCACCGGCGCCTCGCGGCAGTGGGGGCAGGAGGGCGAGGACGCCGTTCCCGACAATACCTCGATCGACTGGCTGGTCGAGGCACCGGACGACACGCTGTGGCTGGTCTCGCAGATGGGCAGCGTGCAGCAGCGCGACATCGCCAGCGGTCGCGTGCTTCGCACGGTCGCCAAGCAGGAGGACGGCGGCGGATTGCCGGACATCGAAGGCATTGCTGTGGCGCCCGACGGCCACGTCTGGCTCGGTGGCGCCGCCGGCATGATGGTCTGGGATGCGGCGGCAGGCCGGTTTGTCGCGCAGGGCGCGATGGGTCGCGAGCGGGTGTACGCATTCGCGTTCGAGCATGCCGACCGGCTGTGGCTGCATCGCCTCTCGGGCGTGGAGGCGTGGCGCCGCGAGGGCGGCCGCTGGGTACGCGAACGGCTGATCGGGGCCGAACAGGGATTGCCGGCGGTCGAGTCGACGGGACTGGCCGTGGATCCGCAGCGACGGGTCTGGCTGGGCACCCGGCGTGGCCTGTTCCGCATCGATCCCAACCTGCAGGGATCGCGCGCGCTGCTGCGCAACTTCGGCGTGCGCGAAGGGCTGCTGAGCCAGGAGCTCAACGACCGCGGCCTGCTGATGACCGCCGACGGCCTGTTGGCCACCACCGCAGCGGACGGTTCGGTCGCGCTGCTGGACACGCAGCTGCCGGATCCGAAACCGGTGACTCCCAACCTGGTGCTGGACAGCCTGCAGGTGAGCCGCGGCGACGACGTGGTCCACCTGCGGATAGACCAGCCCCTGGAACTGCAGCCCGAAGACCACGAACTGCTCGTCGGCACGAGACTGCTGAGCTACGAGAATCCGCTGGGCAACCGCTACCGTTCGCTGCTGGAAGGCTTCGACAGCGGCTGGATGGACCAGGGCGCGAGCGGCGAGCGCGTGTTCTCCGCGCTGACGCCCGGCCGCTACCGGCTGCGCGTCCAGGCCTACGACGCCGCCGGCAATGCGTCGCGCGAACTGGTGCTGTCCCTGCACGTACTGCCGCCGTGGTGGCGCAGTGCGTGGGGCATGGCGATGTTTGCCGTGGTCGGCGTGCTGCTGCTGCTTTTCGCCGCGGCGGCGTATCGCCGGCGCGTGCGTCGCCGCAGTGCGTGGCAGCTGGCCGAACACAAGCGCGAACTGGCCGAACAGGCCTCGCTGGCCAAGACCCGCTTCCTCGCCACGCTGGGCCACGAGATCCGCACGCCGATGACGGGCGTGCTGGGCATGACCGAGCTGCTGCAGGCCACGCCGCTGGACGAACGCCAGCGCGGCTATGCCGATGCAATCCAGCGGGCGGGCACGCACCTGCTGCGGCTGGTCAACGATGCGCTGGACCTGGCGAAGATCGAAGCGGGCAAGCTGGAGCTGCAGCAGGTGGAGTTCGACCTGCATGCGCTCCTCGCCGACGTGGTCGCGCTGATGGGGTCGGTGGCGGGCAAGCGCGGGCTCGCGTTCCATGACGGCGTCGCCGCGGGCGTGCCGAGGCTGGTGCGTGGCGATCCGCTGCGGCTGCGGCAGATTCTGCTCAACCTGCTGGGCAATGCGATCAAGTTCACCGAGGCCGGCCATGTGTCCCTGCACGCGGTGCCGCTGTCGCCGCACGGGGTGCGGCTGACGGTGGGCGATACCGGCCCCGGCATCAACGCCGAACAGCAGGCGCGGCTGTTCCGTCGGTTCGAACAGGCGGAAGGCGCGCAGACCACGGCGCGTTACGGCGGCAGCGGGCTGGGCCTGGCGATCTGCCAGGAACTGGCGGTCGCCATGGGGGGGCGCATCGACGTGGACAGCGCTCCGGGCAAGGGCACGCGCTTCTCGGTCGACCTGCCCGCGCTGCAGCCGCTCGCGACCGACCCGGCCGGGGACGCGACGCCGGCCGAAGCGGTATCGGCCCCGGTCGATGTCGGCACGCTGGACATCCTGCTGGTCGAAGACGATGTGACCGTGTCCGAGGTGGTGGCGGGGCTGCTGCGCGCGCGCGGCCACCGCGTGACGCATGCGCCGCATGGATTGGCCGCGCTGACGGAGGTGGTGACCACGGTATTCGACGTGGCCTTCCTCGATCTGGACCTGCCGGGCCTGGACGGCATGGCGCTGGCCCGCCAGTTGCGGCTGCACGGCATGACCACGCCCTTGATCGCCCTGACCGCACGCACCGATGCGGAAGCCGAGCCGCTGGCGCGACAGGCCGGGTTCGACGATTTCGTGCGCAAGCCCGTCACCGGCGACATGCTGGCTGCCGTGATCGCGGCGCAGGTCGCGCGCGGGGCATCCGGAGTACGGGAGGACATGCCGTGAGGGCGTTCAGCCGCTGCCTGGGTGTGCTCGCGTTCGGCCTGCTGGCCGCGACGGCGCGTGCGGAAACGCCCGAACCGCCATTGCTGGGCGACTACATCACCGCGACCCGCGCGTTGTATCCGCTGCGCGTGCAGGGCTGGGAGGCGATCGGCGAGAAGCGGTACGAGCAGCAGGAACTGGGCGTGTCGGTGCGCTACCAGGACTCGCGCCAGCCGGACCGCTGGATGGATCTGTACCTGTATCCCGCCGGCGTTGTGTTCGATCCGGTGTTCGAGCGTGCGTTCCAGCAGGGGGTCGACGAGATCGTGCAGATCGCGCGGGGTCGCAACGCGGGTGAGGTGCGGCTCGGCGAAAGCCGTACCTTCGAAACCGCGCCGGTGGGGGGACAGGACATGCTCGGCGCCATGGCGGTGAAGGCGCGCTCGTTCGCGATGGAAGTCCCGATGCGCGAGAAGCGCTATCGCTCGGCGCTCGCGATGACCGTCCGCGACCTCTACTTCATCAAGGTGCGCTACAGCGTCGAAGCCGACAGTACGTCGGACGACGAGGTCCAGCGCCAGGCCGAGGCGTTCCTCGCCGGCTTCGCGGCGGACGTCCGCGTGCTCAATACGGGGCGCTGCCGACAGGTGCTGCAGGTGCGCGGCATGCCGAGTGGCGACGCCCGGCTCGATACCGTCCTGGCCAGCACCCATGAGGGGCGCGAGGACGAGATGTGGATCGCCGACGATGCGGTCTACCTGCGTCCGGCCGTCATCGCGCGGAAGGACCAGGCGGAGACGCTGCGGCAGGAAGCACAAGCGGTCCGCGACCTGTTGCGCGGCCGCTGCGTGGCGCCCGACGCGATGGAGATCACCGTGCCCGACGGCATGCGCGAGATCCGCTTCGAATACCGCCTGCCGGCCGAACGTACCGACGGCACCACGCCGCGCCTGCGGAGTCCGCGGTCGGGTCTGGGGTGAGGGCGTTCAGCGCAGGCGGCGAACGTCCATGACCCCCGCGACAGGGTCGTAATAGAACCAGTCGCCCGCATGGCTGGCCAGCCAGTCGATGCGCGCCCGGCTCGCGGGCGGCACGTGGCAGAGCACGCCGAGTCCGGCCTCGTCGCCGGATGCCGTCGCCGAGGTGGGCGGGTCGGCCAGCAGGTCGGCCAGCGATGCCGGCTTCTCCCCCCAGCTCAGGCAGTCCGCGTCGGTGGCCGTGTCCGCGGGCCACCCCATGCGGTCCCAGAACGTCGCGCGCCCACGCGCCTGCAGGCGGTGCGCCGCCTGTGCCTCGCCATCGGCCGTGCGCACGATCCGCCACTGGTCGCCGACCGCGACCACCGTCCACACGACCTCATCCGCCGTGGCGGTGGCGTCATGACCGTAGTCACCGGCAAAGCGATCCGCATCCCCCGCGATCACGATGGCGGGGCACGCCGACAGCGCCAGCAGCAAGAGGCGGCGCACCGGATCAGTCCGCCCAGGCTTCGACGTACAGCGTGCGCGTGGCGTCGTCGCTGTCGGCATGGATCCAGATGCCGCCGGCATCGCCGGCAGGCAGGAAGTACCCGTCGTCGGCCTGCAGCATGGTGCAGGTAGCCGGAGCCGCTTCCTCCGCGAGCACACGCGCACGACAGGCGTCCTCCACGAAGGCCTTCAGCACCGGGGCGGCCTCGGTGTAGGTCGACGCGACCACATACTGGTGGTCGCCCCAACGCTGCGAATCCATCAGCCGGACCTCCACCACCGGCTGGCCGGCGAGTTGCACGCGTCCGGGATGCAGCAGCGCGCGCGCGGCCACGGCGGTCAGCATGTCCTGCGCGTCGTCGGCCAGGGTGTCTTCGCAGTCCAGGTCGATCCGTGCCACCCGCTGCCGCCATCCCGGCGCAAGTTCGTCGAGGCGGCGGGCGCGGATGCGGTCGCAGCCGGGCATGGCGTCCGCCACGCTGTGCGCGGCGTGCTGGTCCGGCGGCACCACCATCACCAGGGCAGGGAAGTCGCCACCGGCGACGTGCAGGACGCGCGCCGCGCCGCTTTCGTCCGTATGGGCGTGCGCGCTGGCCGCCAGCAACAGGCTGGTGGTGAGGGCGAGCAGGGGGCGGCACTCCATTGCGTCACTCCGCGGGTGGGGCAGGACGGCGTCAGCGAGCGCTGTAGGCGTGGACTTCGTCCACCAGCACAGCGACGTGGTCGGGGTTCATGTCCGGCGACATGCCGTGACCGAGGTTGAAGACGTGACCGTCGCGCGAACCGCCGTTGCCGTCGCGGTAGCTGTCCAGCGCGCGGCGGACCTCGTGGCGGATCGCCTCGGGCGAGCCATACAGCGTGGCCGGGTCCAGGTTGCCCTGCAGCGCGACCTTGCCGCCGGTGCGGCGCGCCGCATCGCCGAGTTCGACCAGCCAGTCCACGCCCACGCCTTCGGCGCCGGTGGCGGCCAGGTCTTCCAGGTAGGCCGCGGTGCCCTTGCCGAACAGAATCAGCGGGGTGCGCTCCGCGCCTTCGCCACGGTCGAGTTCATGCGCGATGCGCTGAAGGTAGGGCAGGGAGAACTCGCGGTACATCGCCGGGCTCAGCACGCCGCCCCAGGTGTCGAACACCTGCAGCGCCTGCGCGCCGGCAGCGCGTTGCGCGGCCAGGTAGGCGATCACGGCATCGGTGTTGACCGACAGCAGGCGGTGCAGCGCGGCCGGTTCGTTCAGCGCCATCGCCTTGATGCGGGCGAAGTCCTTGCTGCCGCCGCCTTCCACCATGTAGCAGGCCAGCGTCCACGGACTGCCGGAGAATCCGATCAGCGGCACCTTGCCGTCCAGCTCGCGGCGGATGACGCGCACGGCATCCATCACGTAGCGCAGTTCGGTTTCCATGTCCGGCACACCGAGCTTGGCGGCGTCGGCGGCGCTGCGCACGGTGCGCTCGAACTTCGGGCCCTCGCCCTCGACGAAGTACAGGCCCAGGCCCATCGCGTCCGGCACGGTCAGGATGTCCGAGAACAGGATCGCCGCATCCAGGTCGTAGCGGCGCAGCGGCTGCAGCGTCACCTCGCAGGCGATCTGCGGGTTCTTCGCCATGCCCAGGAAGCTGCCCGCTTCCTTGCGCGTGGCGCGGTATTCCGGCAGGTAGCGGCCGGCCTGGCGCATCAGCCAGACGGGCGTGCAGTCCACGGGTTCGCGGCGCAGCGCGCGCAGGAAGCGATCGTTCTTCAGAGCGGTCATCGTGGTTCCGGGAAAAGGTTACTTGGGCGCGTCGGCGCCGCGGGCGAACATCAGCTGGAAGCCGCGCTTGAGGTGGCTGTCGCGCGCCTTCTCGAAGGCCGCATTCGCCTCGTCCTGCAGCAGGTATTGCTCGCGCTTGAGCGTGGCGCGACCGCCGATCTGCCCCGTTTCGCGCAACAGCTCCCATCCCCCGAACAAATCGGGCTGGAGGGTCAGCTGGACGTAGCGGGGCGCTTCGCCCGCGTCGGGGCGTTGCTGGAGGAAGACGCGCATGGCGGCATTTTAGCCGGACAGCACGCCCAACACCCGGTTTTCGTCCACGTCCGGCACCACCTCGGCCTGGCCGAGCCCGCGCCACAGCACCAGCCGCAGGCGGCCGGCGAGGTTCTTCTTGTCCAGGCGCATGCGGGCCAGCAGGGCTTCGGGCGTCACGCCGGCCGGCATCCGGACCGGCAGGCCGTACGCCGCCAGCAAGGCTTCCAGGCGGTCCGTGTCCGCGGCGGGCGCCAGGCCCAGCTCCGCGGACAGCCGCGCCGCGAGCACCATGCCCACCGCCACCGCCTCGCCATGGTTGAGGTTGTCGTTGCCCAGCCCGCCGTAGCCCTGCTCGGTTTCGATGGCATGGCCGAAGGTGTGGCCGAAATTCAGCAGGGCGCGCTCGCCCTTCTCCAGCGGGTCGCGGGCCACGATCTCAGCCTTGTGCTCGCAGCTGGCCGCGATCGCCAGGGCCAGCGCTTCTCCGTCCATCGCCAGCAGCGCTGCGCGTTCCTGTTCCAGCCACTGGAAGAAGCGCGCATCGCGGATCGCGCCGTACTTGATCACTTCGGCCAGGCCAGCGCGCAGTTCGCGCGGGGGCAAGGTGGCCAGCGCCGCGGTATCGGCGAACACCGCGCGCGGCGGGTGGAACGCGCCCACCAGGTTCTTGCCCTGCGGGATGTCGACCGCGGTCTTGCCGCCCACCGACGAATCCACCATCGACAGCAGCGTCGTGGGCACCTGCACGCAATCCACGCCGCGCATCCAGCACGCTGCCGCGAACCCGGCCAGATCGCCGACCACGCCGCCGCCCAGCGCCACCACACACGCGTCGCGCGTCGCGCCCAGCGTCGCCAGCGCCTCGATGGCATGGCCGAAGTGGGCCAGCGTCTTCGACTCTTCGCCCGCCGGCAGGATGAAGGTGCCGATGGCCAGGTCCGGACGCGCGGCATGCAGCGCCTCGCGCACGGCGCCCGCGTACAGCGGCGCCACCACCGAATCGCTGACCAGCAGCACGTGGCGGCCGCGCACATGGCGCGCGAGCGCGGCGCCGTCGCCCAGCAGGCCCGGCCCGATGGTGATGGTGTAGGGGATCTCGCCGCCGACATCGACGGTGCGTGCGTGGTTCATGCGTTCTCTTCGATGGGCTGCCAGCGGTGCGCCAGCAGCTGGGTCAGGCGGGCGGTGGCGTCCGGCGGGGTCAGCCCGTCGGTGTCCAGGGCCAGGTCGGCGATCTCGCGGTACAGCGGTTCGCGCAGGGTGGCCATCTCCTGCAGCACCTGCTCGCGGTCCGGGCGCTGCAGCAGCGGACGGTTCGCGCAGCGGCCGAGGCGCTTCAGCTGGGCGTCCACGCTGACCTGCAGGTAGACCACATAGCCGCGCTTTTTCATCAGCGCCCGATTGTCGGCGTCCAGCACGGCACCGCCGCCGGTGGACACCAGCTGGCCGTGGCCCGCCAGCAGTTCATGCAACGTGGCTTTCTCTCGCTCGCGGAAGCCGGCCTCACCGACATGCTCAAACAGCGTCGCGATGCTGGCGCCGGTGCGTTCGACGATGGCCTGGTCGGCATCCACGAACACCAGCCCGAAGCGCTCGGCGACGCGCTTGCCGATGGACGTCTTGCCGGCCCCCGTGGGGCCGACCAGGATCAGGTTGGGGGCCGGATTCATGATGCCCCAGATGCTAGCACCGCCCGCACACGTGGCGTGGACTTAACACGGCCGGGACTAGGGTGGCCCTCCGGCACCGTGCCGGCCATCGAGGAGCAAGCCATGTCCGTCGTCAAGGTCATCGAAGTCAACGCATCATCGAAGACCAGCATGGAAGACGCGGTCAAGGTAGGCCTGAAGAAGACCTCCGAGACCGTGAAGAACATAAAGGGCGCCTGGGTGAACGAGATCAAGGTCGTCACCGATGACGGCGGCAACGTCACCGAGTGGCGCGTGAACCTGCGGATCAGCTTCGTGGTGCAGTGACGGGGTCGGCTGGAAAAAAGCATTGCCGTGGGAGCGACGTAAGTCGCGATGACGCATCGTGGTGCCCCCATCGCGACTTACGTCGCTCCCACAGGGCCCTGCACGGGAATCGGGTGGCGGCTTTCGTCCAGCGCGATCGTGCGTTCGGCGATCGCCGGCAGCATCGCCAGCAGGTGCCGGCTGGTGCGTTCGTAGTGCTGGATGAAGCGGTCCAGTTGCGCGCGGTCCATGCCGGTCCGCTGCGGGTCGCGCGCAACGAGGGCCTGCTCCTGTTCCCAGCGCCAGGTCCGCACGATCTCGAAGCCGGGCGGCTGCAGGAACCACAGCGCATCGATGCGTGACCACAGCGCCGGGTAATCGTTGCGCAAGGCATCGTTGCAATGGCGGCGCCAGCGGCCGTCCGCGTCCTCGTCGCGCTCCAGCGCATTGATCGGCGTGGCCAGCACCGCGTCGTCCTCGGGCGCCGCCTTCAGGCACCAGCCTTCGAACAGCACCAGGTCGACGCGGCCGTCGATCCGTATCCAGGCGTCGTCGGGCGCACGATCGTCGGCCAGCTTGTCGAAGCGTGGCAGGATCACCCCTTCGCCATGGCGCAACGCATCCAGGACGCGACACCCCAGTGCCACATCGTGGGTGCCGGGCGGGCCACGCGTGGCGAGCAGGGGATGCGCCTCGGCGGCGAGCCGCCGTCGCTGCGCGCGGGTCAGGTACAGGTCGTCCAGCGACAGCACCGCCACCCGCAGGCCTTCGCCGCGCGCCCGGGCCGCGACCTGCTCCGCCAGCGTCGACTTGCCGCTGCCCTGCAGACCGGTGATGGCGAACACCGGAGGGCTCGCTGGCGATGCGCATGCCGTCCGCAGCGCGTCCTCGACGAGCAGCGCGGGAAAACCCTCGGGATGCACGGGTGTCGTCATCGCGCGACAATAGCGCATGCCCGGGATGCGGGCGCTGCCTGTTGCGATGCCATGACCGATCTGTACGCCGAGGCCCTGTCCACGTTCACCACGCTGTTCGGCGAAGCGAAAACCGCAGGCACCGAAGTCGAACCCAATGCGATGACGGTGGCCACCGCCACGCCGGACGGCCGCCCGTCCGCGCGCACGGTGTTGCTGAAGGCGTTCGACGAACGCGGCTTCGTCTTCTACACGCACACGCACAGCCAGAAGGGCCGCGAACTGCACGACAATCCGCGCGCCGCGCTGTTGTTCCTGTGGCGCAGCCTGCGCGAGGCCGGCATCCAGGTGCGCGTGGAGGGCGGGGTGACGCCGGTCGACGACGCAGAGGCCGAAGCATACTTCGCCTCGCGTCCACGCCAGAGCCAGCTCGGTGCCTGGGCATCGATCCAGTCCGAGACGCTGGACTCGCGCGAGGCCTTCGAGAACCGCATGGCCGACGTCGAAGCGCGCTTCGCCGGCGGCGACGTGCCGCGTCCCGAAGGCTGGAGCGGCTATCGCGTGGCGCCCGACGCCATCGAGTTCTGGTACGGCGCGCAGTTCCGACTGCACGAGCGCTGGCGTTACGAATGCGATGCCGCGGGCGCGTGGAGCAAGCGGATGCTGTTTCCGTGATGGCTATTGAGCGTCGTTGTGGGAGCGACGTGAGTCGCGAGCTTGTCCCGGCATGCCAGCAGCTCGCGGACTCACGTCGCTCCCAAAGCACAGATACTGCGATGACCGGCCCACAGCGCATCGTCTGCCTGACCGAAGAGCCGACCGAGACGCTGTACGCGCTGGGCGAGCAGGACCGCATCGTCGGCATCAGCGGGTTCACCGTGCGTCCGCCGCAAGCCCGCAAGGAAAAGCCGAAGGTCAGCGCGTTCACCAGCGCGAAGATCGACGACATCCTGTCGTTGCAGCCGGATCTCGCCATCGGTTTTTCCGACATCCAGGCCGACATCGCCGCCGAACTTGTGCGGCGGGGCGTGGAAGTGTGGATCAGCAACCATCGCAGCGTGGACGGCATCATCGACTACGTGCGGCGGCTGGGCGCGCTGGTCGGTGCCGCGACGCGCGCCAACACGTACGCCGACACGCTCGCGCGTGGACTGGACGATGTCCGCGCGCAGGCGGCGCGGCTGCCGCGCCGGCCGACGGTCTACTTCGAGGAGTGGGACGAACCGCAGATCACCGGCATCCGCTGGGTGTCCGAGCTGATCGGCATCGCCGGGGGCGACGATGTGTTCCCGGAGATGGCGCGCGAGTCGCTGGCCAAGCACCGCATCCTCGCCGACGGCAGCGAGGTGGTGCGGCGCGCACCCGACCTCATCCTGGGCTCATGGTGCGGCAAGAAGTTCCGGCCCGAGCGCGTGGCGGCACGTCCGGGCTGGGACGCGATCCCCGCCGTGTGCGACGGTGAGCTGCACGAGATCAAGTCGCCGCTGATCCTGCAGCCGGGGCCAGCGGCGCTGACCGACGGCGTGCGAGCCATCGCGGCGATCGTGCGGGCTTGGGCGGCTCGCCAGTCCTGAGGTTGACGCTTCTGTAGGAGCGACGTAAGTCGCGACCGCGGACCGGACGCCATCCGCTCGTTCGATAGGGCGGGTGCGTCATCATCACGGTGTTCTGCAACGGCCAGTTCGATAGGGACGGCGTGCGGTCGCGACTTACGTCGCTCCTACATCGGGTCCCGCGGACCTCAAAAATTCCGCTGGAACGTCACCGTTTCCGTGCGGCCACCGGCCTGCACCACGATCTCGAAGCGATAGGAATTGCGCGGCGAGAGGCGGGCGGTACCGATCAGGTCGGTGTATCCCCCGGCTTCGACTTTGCGCAGTTCGATCGCCTGGCGCGTGCCGGAGAGATCGTGCGCGGTCACCCTGACCTCGCCATCCGCATCGATTTCCTCGGCGCCTTTAACCTCGCGCAGGGCGACCAGCACCAGCGCGGTACCGGCGTCGCGCTGCACGCCGTACTGCTTCGCGACGGGCGCGCTCAGCGCCAGCGTGGGCAGCGCGTTGTAGCGCACGCGCAGGCTGCCGAAGTCGGTTTCGGCGGGCGCCGGTGGAACGAATTCGGCGACACGCGGCGTCTCGCTGCCGGAGCAGGCGACCAGGGACAGGGCGAGAATCAGCAGGGCGATCAGGCGTTTCATCGGCGTGGGTGCCTGTGTGCTGTAGGTACGTTACGAGGTTCCGAGCGGGCCGGATGCGAAGTCAATCGTTCGCCGCGGACAGTTCGCCGCCCCGTGCGGTCGCCGCGCGCACGGCCCGCGCGACCAAGGCTTCGAAGCCACCGGCCTGGAAGGTCTCGATCGCCGCCTGGGTCGTGCCATTGGGCGAGGTCACGCGGCGGCGCAATTCGGCCGGCGTCTCGCCGCTCTCGGTCAGCATGCGCGCCGCCCCCAGGACGGTCTGCAGCACCAAGGTGCGTGCGGCGTCGGCCGACAGGCCTTCGGCCACGGCAGCCGATTCCATCGCCTCGGCCAGCAGGAAGACGTAGGCCGGGCCGCTGCCCGACACGCCGGTGACGGCATCCATCTTCGCTTCGGCATCGATCCAGACCGTCGGGCCCGCGGCGGAGAGCAGCAGTTCCGCGCGCTCACGGCCTGTCGCGTCGACCTCGCCGCTCGCATGCAGGCCGGTGACGCCGGCGCCGAGCAGGGCGGGCGTGTTGGGCATGCTGCGCACCACCGGCACGCCACCGCCCAGCCAGCGCTGCATCTGCGCGACGGTGATGCCGGCGGCGATGGAGACGGCCAGCGGGCGCTGCGCCTGCGCCATCGGCGCGAGCGATTCGCACACCGTGCGCATGACCTGCGGCTTCACCGCGAACAGCCAGGTGTCCGCGCCATAGGCCGCTTCCCCGGCCTCGGTGAACACCTGCACGCCGAAGTCGGCCGCCAGCGCGGCGCGCAGCGGTTCGTTGGGCTCGGCCACGCGGATGCGCGAGGGGTCCGCACCACGCTTGAGCAGGCCGCCGATCAGGCTGCGCGCCATGTTGCCGCCGCCGATGAAGGCCAGAGGATGCGTCAGCACGCGCGACGTGGAAGGAGTCATGGTGTCAGGCCTCGGGAAAGTCGAAAGGAGTCAGGCGGGTCGCGGCGGGCGCGCGCCGAACAGGGCGGTGCCGATGCGGACCATCGTGGCCCCGTGCGCGACTGCGAGCGCGTAGTCCTCGCTCATGCCCATCGACAGGGTATCCACGCCGGGGTGTTTCGCCGCCAGTTGATCCTGCAATGCCTGCATGCGGCGGAAGGCGTCGATGCGCCGGGCGGTGTCGGGGTGGGGCGCGGGAATCGCCATCAGCCCGCGCAGGCGCAGCCGCGGCTCGGCGGCGATGGCATCGGCGAGGGCGGCGACCTCGTCGGGTTGGCAGCCATGCTTGCTGGCTTCATCGTCGATGTTCACCTGCACCAGCGCGTTGAGCGGCGCACGATCGGAAGGGCGATAGCGTGACAGAGCGCCAACCAATTTGTGACGGTCTACCGTCTGCACCCAATCGAACAGCTGCGCCGCGAGTTCGGCCTTGTTCGATTGCAGGTGGCCGATGAGGTGCCATTCCAGGCCCATGCCTGCCAGTTCCCCGATCTTCGCCTGGGCTTCCTGCACGTAGTTCTCGCCGAACGCGCGCTGGCCCGCGCGGGCCAGTTCGGCGACGGCCGACGCCGGCTGCAGCTTGGACACGGCCAGCAACGCAGGGGTTGGCCGATGCGCGGCTTTCGCTGCGTTTTCAAGGTGTTGCAGGGTCTCGCTGAGGGTGTCGGCGAGCATGTTCATCCAACCATTGGCGGGAACGGCGAGGGCGCTATACTGCCCTCCGGGGAATCAAGGTTCCAGTTCGCAGCAACTTGGGGAAGCAGCGTCATGGATATCGCCGAACTGTTGGCGTTCTCGGTAAAGAACAAAGCATCCGACCTCCACCTGTCGGCCGGCCTGCCGCCGATGATCCGCGTGGATGGCGACGTACGCCGCATCAACATCCCGGCGCTGGACCACAAGCAGGTGCACGCGCTGGTCTACGACATCATGTCGGACAAGCAGCGGCGCGACTTCGAAGAATTTCTCGAGGTCGACTTCTCGTTCGAGATTCCGTCGCTGGCGCGCTTCCGCGTCAATGCCTTCAACCAGAACCGTGGCGCCGGCGCCGTCTTCCGCACGATTCCGTCGGAAGTCCTGACCCTGGAAGACCTGGGCTGCCCGCCGCTGTTCCGCGAACTGATCCAGCAGCCGCAGGGCCTGATCCTGGTCACCGGCCCGACCGGTTCGGGCAAGTCGACCACGCTGGCGGCGATGATCGACCACATCAACAAGAACGAGTACGGGCACATCCTCAGCGTCGAGGACCCGATCGAGTTCGTGCACACCTCGCAGAAGTGCCTGATCAACCAGCGCGAAGTGCATCGCGACACGCACGGCTTCAACGAGGCGTTGCGTTCGGCGCTGCGTGAAGACCCCGACTACATCCTGGTCGGCGAGTTGCGCGACCTGGAAACCATCCGCCTGGCGCTGACCGCCGCGGAAACCGGCCACCTGGTGTTCGCCACCCTGCACACCAGCTCGGCGGCCAAGACCATCGACCGCATCATCGACGTGTTCCCCGCTGGCGAGAAGCCAATGGTGCGCTCGATGCTGTCCGAGTCGCTGCGCGCGGTCATTTCGCAGGCGCTGCTGAAGAAGATCGGCGGCGGCCGCACGGCGGCCTGGGAAATCATGGTCGGCACTCCGGCCATCCGCAACCTGATCCGCGAGGACAAGGTGGCGCAGATGTACTCGGCCATCCAGACCGGCCAGAACTACGGAATGATGACGCTCGATCAGCACCTGCAGGATCTGGTGAAGCGCAGCCTGATCACGCGCCAGCAGGCCAAGGAATACGCCAAGGAAAAGCGGTTGTTCGAGTAACGGCCGCGCGGCGCCGCCACCGGCGGCCGCCGTCCCGCGGCTTCTTCCGTCTTACGGAGCATCGCCATGAGCACCATCGATTTCACCTCGTTCCTCAAGCTGATGGCGCACCAGAAGGCGTCGGACCTGTTCATCACGTCCGGCATGCCGCCGTCCATCAAGGTGCACGGCAAGATCTCGCCGATCACGCAGACGCCGCTGACCTCGCAGCAGTCGCGCGACCTGGTGCTGAACGTGATGACGCCGGCGCAGCGCGAGGAGTTCGAGAAGACCCACGAGTGCAACTTCGCCATCGGCGTGGCGGGGGTGGGACGCTTCCGCGTGAGCTGCTTCTACCAGCGCAACCAGGTCGGCATGGTGTTGCGCCGCATCGAGACGCGCATCCCGACCATCGAAGAGCTGAACCTGCCGCCCGTCATCAAGACGCTCTCGATGACCAAGCGCGGCATCATCCTGTTCGTCGGTGCCACCGGTACCGGCAAGTCGACCTCGCTGGCGGCGATGATCGGCTACCGCAACCAGAATTCGACCGGCCACATCATCACGATCGAGGACCCGATCGAGTTCGTGCACAAGCATGAAGGCTGCATCATCACCCAGCGCGAGGTCGGCATCGATACGGACAGCTGGGAAGCCGCGCTGAAGAACACGCTGCGCCAGGCGCCGGACGTGATCATGATCGGCGAGGTGCGTACCCGCGAGGGCATGGACCACGCCATCGCCTTCGCCGAAACCGGCCACCTGGTGCTGTGCACGCTGCATGCCAACAACGCCAACCAGGCGATGGACCGCATCATCAACTTCTTCCCGGAAGACCGCCGGCAGCAGCTGCTGATGGATCTTTCGCTGAACCTGAAGGGCGTGGTGGCGCAGCAGCTGATCCCCACGCCGGACGGCAAGGCGCGCCGCGTGGCGATGGAAATCCTGCTCGGCACCCCGCTGGTGCAGGACTACATCCGCGAGGGCGAGGTCCACAAGCTGAAGGAAGTGATGAAGGAATCCACCAACCTCGGCATGAAGACCTTCGACCAGGCCCTGTTCGAGCTGTACCAGGCCGGCGAGATCAGCTACGAGGATGCGCTGCGCTTCGCCGACTCGCAGAACGAGGTGCGCCTGCGCATCAAGCTGGCCCAGGGCGGCGACGCCCGCACACTGGCGCAGGGCCTGGATGGCGTGGAGATCGCGGAGGTTCGCTGACCTCCGCCCGACGCGACGCACGGAGAGGGGCGGGCGACCGCCCCTTTTTTTGTAGGCGTTTAACCCATCCCTTACATGGGGCTGACTTCGTTCTGAACGTGTTCGCGCTGCGATGCGTGGCGCGGCGGTCGTGCAGGTAGGGTGGCGAGCCATTCGCACACTCGCTCGCCGCCAGGATGGAACGCATGCGCAGGGACAGGATCGTCGCCGTCGTCGTGGTCGTGCTGGTGCATGCATGTGTCGGCGTTGTGCTGCTGGTCTCCCGCCCGTCGGGGCAGGGACGGATGGCGGAGGACAGCGATCGCCTGCGCCTGCGCTTCATCGCGCGCCCGACCGTCGTTCCACGCACCGTGGCTTCGCGCCCGAACCTGCCGTCGCTGCCTGCACGCCCGCGACCCGCGCCGCGCATGTCGGCGACGCCTCCGGAGACGGCACCGCACGACGCGCCGCCGCTGCCATCGCAGGACACGGGGCCGCTGGTGCTCTCGCTGCCGGCCGCGCCGCTGAGCGCAGGCGAGCGTGATCTCTTCGTCCGCCAGGACAAGCGCGCGTTCGAGGCACCGTCACGGCTCAACGTGATCCTCCACGACAGCTCGTTCGTTGGCCGTTACCAGCAGTTCCTCAAGAACGTGACCTGTGAAGAACTTCGCCGCGCCATGCGCAACAGCCCCTCCAGCGCGAACACGATCCAGGCTTCGATGAGCCGCCGCGGCTGTGCACTCTGATCGGCTGCCGAGGCCGGAAATACCGGAAGCGATGAAAATTTCATCGATGGCGATGCTTTTTTCTTCGATGCCGCACCAGAGAGGGGCGCCATCGGAGAAATGTTCCCGGTCATCGCACCATGGAGCGTCGATGCCGAAGATATTTTCATTGTCATGGCACAAGAAAGAACAGCGGCGTCGTTGCGATTTTCTTCGTCATGGCACAAAAGAACTTCGCCATCGATGAAAATTTCATCGTCATGGCACCTCCATGCTTCGACGTCGAAAGAAATTTTCCTTGTCATGGCACTTAAGAACGACGGCGACGCACCAGATAGGTTCGCCATCGACGATATTTTCCTCGTCATGGCACAGGAAAGCCCTGCGACGGTGACGGCAAGCCTCATCGCCGAGCCGACCGGACCCGCGGGGAGGCCCCACGACCTCCGGCACCTGAAAGTGTTGACTTCCGGCACCTCACGGCAAGGCGGGCGGGTCCGAGGATGTGCATGAGCCGACGCGGTGTCGGCCCCTCCCGGACCCTCGCCCCATGATGCAGATCCTCACCCACACCCCCCTCTGGGTCTTCGGCCTGTTCTTCGGCCTGGTCTACCTGGGTTGCCTGCAGAGCAGGACGCGCCAGGTCTCGCGCGGCCGCCTGATCGTGCTGCCGGTCGCCATGCTGGCGTGGTCGCTGTACTCGGTCTGGTCGACGTTCGACGCCCACCTTACCGCGCTGACCGCTTGGGCCTGCGCATGGGTCGCCGTGGTGGCCATCGCGATGCTACGCGCACCGTCGCGCCGCGTGGCCTACGACGCATCGACGAAGCAGTTCACCGTCCCCGGCAGCTGGCTACCGCTCGCGCTGATGATGGGCATCTTCTTCTTCAAGTACGCCGTGGCGGTGGTCCATGCCATGACGCCGGGCCTCCTCGAGACGACGACGGCCGTCGTGGTGGTGGCCGGCACCTACGGCCTCTTCAGCGGCCTGTTCATGGCACGCGCGCTGCGGGTGCTGGGGGTGATGAAATCGCCGCGCTTGGTGGAGCAGAACGCCTGACGGCGAACGGGTAGGATGGGGGGGGGACGATGACGGCTCGATCCAGCCCCCCACTCGTCGTGGACACAGAGGTCCACGTGCAGGAGAAAGGATCACCCATGACAGCGGTCGAAGCGTTCGCCGGGGTTTACAGGCTTCTGGCGGCCGAGATCGCGTGCCGGTCGGAACTGATGGAAGGCTTCCTCTCGGAGCATGGCGTACATGCGGGATCGGTCGATCCTGTGGTGGACCAGCGCTACCTCTATGAAGCGCTTTCTTCCCGCGAGGGCAGCGACATGCTGGCGGACTTGTATCGCCGTTTTGCCGACGCCGCCCTGGCAACCGAAGGGGATGACGAGGTGCTGTCCCAACTGGAGGTCCTTCAACATCTGCTTGCGAAGAAGCTTTGGAAGTATGAGTCGCCTACATCGGCGCTGCTGGATGCTTTCACGCGGGACTACGACAGGCTGGATCAGCCGAGTGAAAGGCGTCGATGGTTTCTTGAGATTTCGGATGCCACTGCTGGCGAGGCCTGACGAAGCGGCAGGGCTATCGGTTGGGGTGATCTTGCGAACCCTGACATAGCCGCCGCGGATGACGTACGTTGGGGCGATTTCGTTCACCCCAACCTCGCGGAGTGGCGAACGCGTGAAGGCGCCTATTCCTTCATGCTCCCCGTCTCCAACCACCGCTGGTGCCATGACAGCGCCTCGGGCAGCAGGTGCGGGGTGTGCTTGCCGTAGCTGTGGTGCAGGGCGCGGTCGAAGTAGTCCTGCAGTGCATCGCGATAGTCGGGATGGGCGCAGTTCGCGATCAGCGTGCGGGCGCGCTGCTTGGGGGTGAGGCCGCGCAGGTCGGCTAGGCCCTGTTCGGTGACGATCACCGAGACGTCGTGTTCGGTGTGGTCCACGTGGCTGACCATCGGCACCAGCGCGGAGATGCTGCCGCCTTTCGCAGTGCTGGGGCTGAGGAACACCGACATGAAACCGTTGCGGGCGAAGTCGCCCGAGCCGCCGATGCCGTTCTGGATGCGGCTGCCCATCACGTGGGTGGAATTGACGTTGCCGTAGAGGTCGCCCTCGATCATGCCGTTCATGCCGATGCAGCCGAGCCGGCGGACCAGTTCCGGGTGGTTCGACATCTCCTGCGTGCGCAGGATGATGCGCTCGCGGTAGAAGGCGATATCGCGCTTGAACACCTCGTTCGCCTCCGGGCTCAGCGCGAAGCCGGTGCACGAGGCGACATCGAGCACGCCATCGCGCAGCAGGTCGAGCATGCCGTCCTGGATGACCTCGGTGAACGCCGTGAGCCCGCGGAAACCGCTCTTCGCCAGCCCCGCCAGCACGGCGTTGGGAATGTTGCCCACGCCCGACTGCAGCGGCAGCAGGTTCGCCGGCAGGCGGCCCTGCGCGACTTCGTGCTTGAGGAACGCGATCAGGTGCGCAGCGATGCGCTCGCTGGTCGCGTCGATCGGACTGAAAGGGCTGTTGCGGTCGGGGCCGTGCGTGCGCACGACGGCGACGATCTTGTCCGGGTCGCAATGCAGCGCGGTATCGCCGATGCGGTCCTGCACGTGTTCCAGCGGGATCGGCTTGCGGTGCGGCGGCAGGGCGGTGCCGTAGTAGATGTCGTGCATGCCCTCCAGGCCGGCCGGCTGCCAGTCGTTGACCTCGACGATCACCTTCTTCGCCAGGTCCAGCCAGGTCTTGTTGTTGCCGACCGAGGTCGACGGCACCAGCGTGCCGTCTTCGCGGATCGCCGAGACTTCCACCACGGCCATATCGATGGGGCCGTAGAAGCCGAACCACACATGCTGGGCGACGTGGCTGAGGTGGATGTCGATGTAGTCCAGGGTGCCGTCGTTGATCCGCTTGCGCGCGTCCGGGTCGCTCTGGAACGGCATGCGCAGCGCGATGGCATCGGCCTTCGCGAGTGCGCCGTCGAGTTCCGGCGCGGTGGAGGCGCCGGTCATCAGCTTGATCTGGAACGGCACGCCGGCGGCGTGCGCGCGTTCGATGCGCGCCGCCAGCGCCAGCGGCACGGCCTTGGGATAGCCCGAGCCCGTGAAACCGCTCATCGCAACGGTTTCACCGGGCTGGATGAGGCTGGCGGCGTGCTCGGCGCTGATCACGCGCCCGCGCAGCCCGGCGTGGCGGATGCGTTCTTCGCCTATCGGTGGAAGCATTGAGTCACGACGACATCGTTGGGACGTTGCGCCGCAGGATAAAGCCATCGGGTCACGCGGCGGTTGCGCCGGATCAATGCCCCGCCGCGGCCATCCACGGTGGGTGGCGCTTTGCCGCACGCCGGAATGCCGGGCAATCCTCCCGGTGCGCGCCGGGCAGGTAGCCTAGGCTCATCAGGAACTCGTTGGTGATCTCGCCGCCGGTGAAGCGGAACGTCTTCTTGAACAGCTTGATCCACTCGGCCTTCGACAGCGGATGGTGCGCATCGAGCCATGCGGCGAAACCGCCGTGCGTGGCGCGCAAGTCCAGGATCACCTGGGCGTTGTGGATGGCGGCCTCCACCTTCAGCCGGTTGCGGATGATGCCGGGATCGGCCAGCAGCCGGGCGCGATCCTTCTCGCCGTAGCGGGCGACCTTCTCGACCTCGAAGCCGCTGTACGCCGCGCGAAACCCCTCGCGCTTCTTCAGCATGGTCTCCCAGCTCAGGCCGGCCTGGTTGATCTCCAGCAGCAGGCGCTCGAACAGCACCGATTCCTCGTGCTGCGGGAAGCCGTATTCGTGGTCGTGGTAGGGGCCGTGCAGGGGATGGCCGGGCGCGATGTCGCAGTAGCCAGACATGGGGGCGGGTCCTGAAGTGAAGTCGGGATTCTAGGGCGTATCGCGGACAAGGGCCGCCCTCGCCGGCGCGTCGTGCGCGGGGCCGGGCTAGAATGGCGTCATGCAAGACGCCGCCACGCCCTTGGCCAACCAGTTGCTGATCGCCCTGCCGGCGCTCGCGGACCCGAATTTCGCCCGCAGCGTGACGCTGATCTGCCAGCACGACGACGACGGCGCCATGGGCGTGGTCGTGAATCGTGCTTCCGAATACACCCTCGGTGACGTCTTGCGGCAGATGAACCTGGCATCCCACGATCCGCGGCTGGACGACCAGATCGTGCTGGCGGGCGGGCCCGTGCACCCGGAGCGGGGTTTCGTGCTGCACGACAGCGCGCACGCCTGGGAATCGACGCTGGAGGTCGCGACCGGCCTCTACCTGACCACGTCGCGCGACATCCTCGAGGCGATGGCGATCGGCGAAGGTCCGGCGAACGCCGTGATGGCCCTGGGCTGCGCGGGCTGGGGTGCCGGCCAACTGGAATACGAGCTCGGCGAAAACAGCTGGCTGACGGTGCCCGCCGATGCGGAGCTGCTGTTCGGCGTGCCGCTGGAGCAGCGCTGGCAAACGGCAGGACAACGGATCGGCGTGGACATGACGTGCATGACGGACTACAGCGGGCACGCATGACATGGCGCCTGCGCCCGCAGAGTCGTGTCCACGACGCACCGCGCAGGATGGTTCACGCGTGATCGAACGGAGGCAGCAGGCATGAAGCTGGATGGCACCGTACTGGGATTCGACGTGGGCGCGCGCCGCATCGGCGTGGCCGTGGGAAGCGCGTTCGGCACCGGCGCCCGCGCGCTGGCGGTAATCGACGTGCATGGCCATGGTCCCGACTGGCCGGCGATCGACAAGCTGCACGCAGAATGGAAGCCCGATGGCCTGGTGGTCGGCGATCCGATGACCCTGGACGGGGGCGACCAGCCCATCCGCAAGCGTGCCCATGCCTTCGCGCGCGAACTGCGCGCACGCTACCAGCTGCCGGTGGTGCTGGTGGACGAACGCACCAGCTCCGTCGAGGCCGCTGAACGCTTTGCCCTGGATCGTGCCGAAGGCCGCAAGCGCCGCCGCGATGCCGCCGCGCTCGACGCCGTCGCCGCTGCGGTCATCATCGAGCGCTGGCTGGCCGCGCCCCATGACGCGACCCAACTGACCTGACTCTTCGCCCACTCCACACCATGACCCCACAACTCGATTCCGATGGACGCCTGCGCCACCTGCTGACCCTCGACGGCTTGCCGCGCGACACCCTGTGCCGCCTGATGGACCGCGCGGGCCAGATCCGCGACGCGGCGCTGGGCCGCACGCCGCGGCGGCAGGCGCTGGACGGCACCACCCTCTGCACGCTGTTCTTCGAGCCGTCCACTCGCACCCGCAGTTCGTTCCATATCGCCGCGCAGCGGCTGGGCGCGGACGTGCTGAACGTGGACGCCTCGACCTCGTCGACCCGGAAGGGCGAGACGGCGCGCGACACGCTGCGCAACCTGGAAGCCATGGGCGTGCGCGGGTTCGTCGTGCGCCATGCCGAGGACGGTGCGGTCGAGGCCTTGGCGGCCGAAGCCGGCGAGGGCACCGCGCTCATCAATGCGGGCGATGGCCGCAGCGCCCATCCCACCCAGGGATTGCTGGACATGCTGACGATCCGCCAGGCGAAGGGTGCGGATTTCTCCCGCCTGAACGTGCTGATGGTGGGCGACGTAAAGCATTCGCGCGTGGCGCGCTCGGACCTGCATGCGCTGCGTACGCTGGGCGCGGGCCGGATCCGCGTGTGCGGCCCGGCGTCCCTGTTGCCGGACGACGGCACGCTGTCGGGGTGCGACGTGGGGCAGGATTTCGGCGAGATGCTCGAGGGCGTCGACGTGGTGATGATGCTGCGCCTGCAGCGCGAACGCATGGAAGAGGGGCTGGTGTCGTCGCTGGAGGACTACCACCGCGATTACGGCCTGACCGCGACGCGGCTGGCGCTGGCCGCCAGGGATGCGGTGGTGCTGCATCCCGGCCCGATCAACCGTGGCGTCGAGATCACCGACGAGGTCGCCGATGGGCCGCAGTCGCTGGTCCTGCGGCAGGTGAGCAACGGAGTCGCCATCCGCATGGCGGTGCTGGAGACGCTGCTGGGGTGAGTTCCAGCGGTCTGCCGTTGCGATTCGCGATACGGCCGCGAATTTCCGCACGTGCAACCCGGACGCTGCCGTCATCCCTGCGTTCGCCGTAATGACGATGGCGGGGTCGCAGGGCGTCGATCCATGCTTGCCAGCCGGCCTTCGCGCGCCGCACTCACTCCGGCGCCGCGACCACCCGGTTCTTGCCGGCCTGCTTGGCTTGGTACATGGCGCGGTCCGCGCGTGCCAGCAGATCGTCCTGCGATTCCCCCGGCACCCAGCGCGCGACGCCCGCGCTGAAGGTCGCCAGGATGCCGCGGCCTTCGTACACCAGCGGCTTGTGCGCGAGCCGGTCGCGCAGGCGCTCCAGCGTTCCCATCGCTTCGAGGAAGCTGGTCTCCGGCAGCAGCAGCACGAACTCCTCGCCGCCGAAGCGGGCGACGGCATCCGTGGCGCGCAGGGTGGCACGCGCGAGCGTCACGACATGGCACAGCGCCGCATCGCCCCCCAGGTGTCCGTGCGCGGCGTTGATGTGGCGGAAGTCGTCCAGGTCCAGCATCGCCAGCGTCAGCGTCTGGCCGCTGCGCAGGGCCCGCACGGACTCGCGCTTGAACAGCTCGTCGAAGCCGCGCCGGTTCAGCGCATCGGTGAGCTGGTCGACGCGCACCAGTTCGGACACGGACTGCAGTTCCTGCTCGAGGTCCATCACGCGCCGCTCGGCGTCTTCCACTTCGCGTCGCGCTTCCATCAGGCTGTCGCGCGCGCGCAGGGCCTGCGCCTGCACCTGCGCGGTGTCCTCCAGGATGTCCTCCATCCGCTTGCCCAGTTCGGCGATGCTGCGGCTCTCGCGCACGGCCTGCGCGTGGAAGCTGATGCGGTCATGGTACTCGCCGGTGCTGCTGGCCATGCCGTCCAGGCGTTCGACGAAGGTGACCATCATCTCCTTCATCGACGCCTTCGATTCGGCCAGCCCCTGCTTGAGCAGGCCTTGCTTGTAGATCACCTCGCGCAGCCCGGCGCGCGTCTGCTCCAGCGCGGTTCGGTCGAGCGGGCCCGCGAGCAACTGGCGTACCGCACCGATCTGGTCCTGCAGCCAGCTGCCGTCTTCGATCAGCTCGCCGACGTTCTCCAGCAGCAGGTCGAACAGGCTGCGCATCAGCTCCTGCGCGTCGTCCACCTCGTGCGACCGCTGGCTCACCTGCTGGCAGAGGTCGCGGAGGTCCGCGCCGAGCTCGCCCAGCGGCTGGTTGGCCTGCCACTGGCGCACGCGGTCCGCCAGCGCATGCGCCTGCGGCAAGAGGGCGCCGTCGTCGCGCAGCAACTGCTCCACGCCGCCGACCAGTAGCTGGTACAGCAGGTCGCGCAGCTGTTCGGCCTCGCCGGCGAGCGGTTCGTCCTGGATCGTGCGGATGTACTTGTCGATGAGTTGGCGAAGCGCGCGGCCATAGCGCGGCCAGTCCTTGTCGGCCTGCGCGGATTGCAGCCGCTCGCCCATGCCGTGCAGTTCACCCGGTAGGCCGGCGACGCCGTCGGCGAACGCGGACAGCAGGGCGCCGGGTTCTTCCGCGTGGGCGAACAGCGCCTGCAGCTGCGCGCTGCTGATGGCGTTCCGCGGTCTGGCCGTTGTTGTCGTGGCCAACTCGCGCGAGGCGGGTGCGCCCGCCTCGCGGCGACGCGACCAGAGCCGGCGGAAACCGCCCGCGATACCCGAATTTTCGTCGGCCACGTCAGCCATTCAAGTCGCTCGCACGGCCAGGGGCAGATGCCCGATGACCACCAGGGGATGCCGGGTTATCGGCCGCGGCGGGCGCAGGTTGAGGGCAGGCAGGACGTGTCGGACGGGAGGTGGCCGAAAGCGTGACGCCGGCGCGGGCGTCAGTTGCTGGCCGGGGACAGCCGGGCGTGGGCTTCTTCGATGATGCCGAGGTGGGTCCTGGCTTCTTCGTTGCCCTCCGCGGCGGCGGCGCGGACCTGCTCGAGACTGGGGTGCGAGACGATCAGCAGCAGGTTGCCGCACTGCGGGCAGGCATAGTCGGTGACGGCGTCGTGCAACTCCATCGCCATGGCGCGACTGTCGCCCGCCCAGTCGCAGGGGCAGGCCAGGGAACGTTCGCGCCAGCCGGCACTGAAGTAGTCGGGGACGAGTTCGGCCACGGCTCAGCGCCCGCGCCGCTGGGCGAACAGCCAGTCCCACAAAGGGGCATGGGCGTACGTCGCGTCCCAGCTGTTGTGGTTGGCATCGGGGAACTCGGTGTATCGCGCATCGCGTGCGCCGGCCTTGTCCAGTGCCGCCTCCATGCGGCGCGATTGCGACGGCGGTACGACGTCGTCCTCGCCGCCATGGAAAATCCACACGGGCACGTCCTTCAGGCGCTGCGCGGCGGCGGCGAACGGGTCCGCCTCGCCCGCCACGCTGTGGACGTTCATGCTGGAACGGTCACGTCCCCAGTCGACGGTGATGCCGCCGCACACGGGCACCAGCGCGGCAAAACGCGTCGGCTGCTGCAGCGCCAGTTCCCACGTGCCGTAGCCGCCCATCGACATGCCGGTCAGGGAGACGCGGTCGGGGTCCCCGTTGAATTCCCGCATGGCGGCATCGAGGGTCGCGAATGCGATGGGGCCGGCGGATTGGGTCCACTCGGTGTCGTCGGGTGCCTGCGGGAACACCACCAGCGCCGGAAAGGTATCGGCATGCTGCCGCACGTACGGTCCCAATCCCGCCATGGTCTGCTTCACGCCATCGCTGCCGCGCTCGCCCGAGCCATTGAGGAACAGCACCACCGGCGGCTTGGCCTTGCGGAAGCGCGCGGCCGGCACGAAGACCTGGTAGCGGTAGGTCTTGCCCGCAAGCGCGACCTCGCGCGAGACGAACTCGCCCGTCTGGTTCATCGGGGACGTGGTGGTACAGGCGGTCATAAGGATCAGCAGCAAGCCCATACAGGCGGTGGCGAAAAGGCGCATGACGGTCGTGATCGAAGGGTAACGGTCGCAGCATAACCCGCGGGAATGGGCGTCGGATCGCGTCGCTTCGTCAGCGCGTCGGATCCGCCGGCGGCATGTCGTCCCGCAGCCGAAGGAAGCGGGCGAACCGCGGCAACCCGGTCGATGTCACGCCCGTGTACCGATAGGTCAGCCACGCACCCAGCGGGGGCGGGCTGGCGCGCTGGGCATCAGTGAATCCGGTCCCGAGGCGGAACAGGCGCCCGTCCCGCGTGCGCACCTGCAGCGCGCCCATCATGCCCTCGTACTTTCCCTTGCCGGGCAGGTGCGCGACCACCTGCGCCTCGGCGTCCTCGTGGGGTTTGTACTTGAGCAGGTCGTCGCTGCGTCCAGCACGATAGCGCGCGTCGCGTCGATGCAGCATCAGTCCTTCCCCGCCGGCCGCGACAACGCGGGCCAGTTCCGCGTCCAGTGCGGCGCGGGTGGCAATGGGGTGCTGCGGGATCATTGCCAGGTGCGCACTGCGCGCCGTCGACACCAGGCGGCGCATCCGCACGACGCGTTCCGCGAACGGTCCCGGCTGTGAGGGCAGGTCGAATACCATGAAACGGACATCGCGCCACGCCTGCGGGTTGGTGGCCGCGCGGCGGACGAGGGCGCTGATGTAGTCGAAGCGGCCACGTGCGATCCACAGTTCCCCGTCCATGGGCTCGCCGGGCCAGCCCCGGGTGAACGCCGCTGGGGCCGCGATGCGCGAGCCGCCCCGCGTCCAGAGTGCGCGTCCGTCCCAGCGCGCCCGCACGCCGTCGAGTTTCTCGCTGACGAGGAAGGCATCGACCGGCACGCCATCGCGGTAGGCCGTCGCCAGCATCGGCTCGGGGGATGCCGACAGGACCGGCCAGGCCAGTACGCAAAGCAGGAGGGTCAGGAGCAGGCGCATGGCGGCGGTGACCGGAACGGATGATGCGCCAGCATCGCGCGCGTCGCCCGCGCATGGGCATCGGGGCAACCCGCATCAGTCGGTAGGAAAGTGTCCCGTGGAAACTCCGCCCGGATGGCCGGGTCAGCGATGCCACGCCAGGGCAGACCGTGGGATCGGGATCACGCCCGCGTCCAGCACCACGCGACCAGCGCAACCACGTGCAGCACCACCATCGTCCAGAAGACGACGCGATACCCGGGCTTGCGCGACTTGTGCCGCAGCCACTGCTGCGCGATCCATGCGCCGGGCCAGCCGCCGGCGAGTTCGAGCAGGTGCAGCGTGGACTCCGGCGTGCGCCACCGGCCAGTCTGCGCGGCATGCTTGTCGAGCGCGTAGACGACGAAGGTGATGGCCGACACGGCGAGCGCCACGAATATCGCTTCGACCGGAAGCCGGTTGCCGCGGATCGCCCAACCGATGAAGAGCGCGTACAGCACCACCGCCGTCGCACCGGCGAGGGGGGACGCGGGGCGGGGCGCAGCGGCGGCGCGTGCGGCGGGCTTGGCATGGCGCGCGACGGGCACCGTCCGCCGTACCGCCCGTGCGCGCCACTTGCCGTCGGGCTGGCGCTGCGCGGTGAATTTCACCAGCTCACCGACTTCGGGACGACGACCGTCGAGCCGGTAGTCGCGGACGTGGAAGAACACGAGCGCGGGCTCGCCATCGAGCGGGGCGAGGAAACCGAAGCCGCGGTCGTCGTTCCATTCGCTGACCTTGCCGAGTCGCTCCATGCGCAGGCCTCAGTGCAGCAGGATCAGCGTCGCCAGGCCGAGGAAACAGAAGAAGCCCATGACGTCGGTCACGGCGGTGACGACGACGGTGCCGGCGACGGCGGGGTCGATGTTCATCCGCTTGAGCAATAGCGGCAGCAGTACGCCGGCGGTGGCGGCGGCGCAGAAGTTCAGCACCAGCGCCATCGCGATCACCAGCGACAGCATCGGGCTGCGGAACCACAGGAAGGCGATCACACCGACGATGCCACCGATCAGCACGCCGTTGATCAGCGCCACGCGCAGTTCCTTCCACCACAGGATCCGCGCGTTGCTCGCGCCCACCTGGCCCAGCGCCAGGCCTCGCACCATCAGCGTCAGCACCTGCACCGCCGCGTTGCCGCCGATGCCGGCGACGATGGGCATCAACACGGCAAGCGCGACGATCTTCTCCAGCGTGGCATCGAACTCCTTGATGACCGTCGCCGCCATGAACGCGGTGAACAGATTGATGCCCAGCCATACCACGCGACCACGCACGGCACGCGTGACCGGCGAGAACAGGTCCTCGTCCTCGTCCAGGCCGGCGGCGCCCAGCGCCTGGTGCTCGGCCTGCTCACGGATGATGTCGACCACGTCGTCGATGGTGATGCGGCCGAGCAGGATGTTGTTGTCGTCCACGACCGGCGCCGACACCCAGTCATGGTCGGAGAACTGGCGCGCCACTTCCTGCGCGCTCTCGCCCACGTCGATGGCCGGCTGCTCGTCGTCGATCAGCCGGTTGATGGGCGTTGTGTCCTCGTGGGTGACCAGCGCGGCCAACGGCACGCGGCCGAGGTACTGGTGGCGACGGCTGACCACGTACAGGTGGTCGGTGTGGTCGGGCAGTTCGCCGCGCAGGCGCAGGTAGCGCAGCACCACGTCGACGTTGACGTCGGCGCGCACGGTGACCACGTCCGGGTTCATCAGGCGGCCGGCCGTGTCCTCCGCGTACGACAGCACCTGCTCCAGGCGCTCGCGGTTCTCGCGGTCCATCGACTTGAGGACTTCGTCGATGACGGTGTCGGGCAGGTCCTCGACCAGGTCCGCGAGGTCGTCGATGTCGAGGTCCTCGACCGCGGCGACGATCTCGTCGGTGTCCATGTCCGCCAGCAGGCTTTCGCGCACCTCGTCGCCGACGTGCACCAGCACCTCGCCGTCGTCTTCCGGATCGACCAGGCCCCAGACGACTTCGCGCTTGCCCGGCGGCAGCGATTCCAGCAGGTTGCCGATCTCCGCGGGCGACAAGGTGTTGACCAACCGACGCACGGGCCCCAGCCGACCGCTGTCCAGCGCGTCGGAGAGCAGGCGCAACTGGCGTGCGGTCTTGTCGTGGCGGATGGTCTCGACCATTCGGTACTCCGGAATGGGGCCGATCCGTCAGGCGGATGCGACCGGGGCATCAGGCGTTCATCGCGCCATTATCGCCCGGCCTGCGATTTATGGACACCCTGCAGGATCGGCCGAAACGAAGCGTGGGGTTGGGAGCGACGTCAGTCGCGATGAGGCACCTGCGGTGGTCGATCGCGACTGACGTCGCTCCCACAATGCAAGGATCAGGTTGCGGTGGCAGCCTTGAGCCAGCGCTCGATCCCGGCACGGTCCCGCGCCTGCAGCAGCTTGGGCGCGCGTGCCTGCAAATCCGTCAGGTCGCTGTCGCGGATCGTCTTGCGCAGTTCCAGCAACGTCGCCGGATGCAGGCTGAACTCCCGCAGTCCCAGCGCGAGCAGCATCGGCGCGAGGGCGGCGTCGCCGGCAATCTCGCCGCACATGGCCACCGGGACCTTGTGTTCGGCACCGATGCCGATGACGTGCCGGAGCAGGCGCAGCACGCCGGGGTGCAGGGGGGAATAGAGTTCGCCCAGGGCCTCGTTGTTGCGATCGGCCGCCAGCAGGTACTGCACCAGGTCGTTGGTACCGATCGAGACGAAGTCGACCACGTCTACGAAACAATGGAAGGCGATCGCGGCGGCGGGCACTTCGATCATCGCGCCGAGTTCGACCTGCCCGGCCATCTCATGCCCCTGCTTGCGCAGCTGAAGGGACACGCGGCGCAGGCGGCGGCGGACGTCGAGGATCTCCTCGCGGCTGCTCACCATCGGCACGAGGATGCGCACGGGTCCGTAGGCCGACGCGCGCAGGATGGCGCGCAGTTGCGTGTCGAAGACGCCGCCATGGGCGAGCGACAGGCGCACGCCGCGCAGGCCGAGGGCGGGATTCTCTTCATCGCCGACGACCAGTCCGGTCCGATCGGCCTTGTCTGCACCCAGGTCGAGGGTGCGGATGGTCACCGGGCGACCGCTCATGCCCAGCACGAGGTCGCGGTAGACCTGGAACTGTTCGTCCTCGCTGGGCAGTTCGCGGCGCTGCAGGAACAGGAACTCGGTGCGATACAGGCCGACGCCCGACGCGCCCAGGGCGTGGGCGCTCGCCACGTCCTGCATCGACTCGGCGTTGGCCCACAGTGCGATGGTGGCGCCGTCGCGCGTGCGGCTGGGCTTGGACCGCAGGCGTCCCAGTTCGCGGGCCTCGCGCGCGGCATCGCGCAGGCGCTCGCGGTAGCGGCGCAGGTCGCCCGGGTCGGGATTGACCACGACTTCGCCGGTGCCGCCATCCACCAGCAGTACGTCGCCGTCGTTGATCTTCTGCAGGGCCTGCGCGTTGCCCACCACCAGCGGCAGGTGCAGGCTGCGCGCGAGGATGGCGCTGTGCGACAGCGTGCTGCCGGCGGCCGTGATGACGGCGACGACGCCCTGCTGCTGCAACTCCGCCAGTTCCGACGGCGCCACGTTGTCGCTGACCAGGATCTCGCCGGCCACGCCGGGGGCATCGGCCGCGCGTTGGTGCAGGTGCGCATGGATGCGGCCGATCACATGGTCGAGGTCGTCCATGCGGCTCTTGAGGTAGGCGTCGTCCATGCCGTCGAACACGGCGGCGAGCCGGTCGCGCTGCAGGCGGAGCGCATAGTCGGCCGAATAGCGTCCGGTGCGGATCAGTTCGTCCAGGCCATGCAGCAGTTCCGGGTCGTCCAGCAGCAGTGCATGCAGGTCGAGGAACTCGCCGACCTCCTTCGCCAGCGCGCCATGCAGGCGTGTGCGCAGGCTGTGCATTTCGCGGCGGGTGGCGTCGACGGCCTCATGGAGGCGGGCCACCTCGTCGTCGACCTGGTCCGCACGGATCTGCTGCTCGGCGACATCCAGGACATGCGGCAAGCGGACACGCGCACGTCCCAGCGCGCTGCCGCGCGATGCCCCATGGCCCGGCAGCAGCGCCCTCATCGGGTCAGCCTTCCTCGTCGAATCGTCGCTCGAACAGCGAGACGACTTCCCGCATCGCGGCGGCCTCGTCCTCGCCCTCGATGCGCACGGTGACCGGCGTGCCCTGGCCGGCGGCGAGCAGCATGACGCCCATGATGCTCTTCGCGTTCACCTCCCGGCCCTTGGCCGCCAGCGTCGCGTTGCAGCGGAAGCCGGACAGCGTCTGCACCAGCTTGGCGGTCGCGCGCGCATGCAGGCCGAGGCGGTTGGAAATGGTGAGTTCTTGTTCAAGCATCGTCGTGAATGACTCCATTGCGTGCGCCGGCCGCGGCCGTGGCCGGCAGTTCGTCCAATCCCTGTTCCGAATAGTTCATCACCCGCAGCAGCATCGGCAGGCTGAGCGCCGACACACGGCGCACCGGGGTGCCCAGACGGGCGAGCTTGCCCGCCAGGTTGCTGGGGCTGGCCCCGTACAGGTCGGTCAGCACCAGCACACCCTCGCCGCCGTCGACGCGCCGCAGTGCGGCCGACGCCTGCGGGAGCAGGGCCTCCAGGTCCGCGTCGAACGGCACCTCGAAGGCCTCCGCCTTCAGGGGCAGTTGCCGCAGCAGCGCAGTGGCGACCGTCAGGATCGACACGCCCACGCCAGGATGAGTCACAAGGAGAATGCCACAGGCCATGCAGGAACGTTAACAGACGGGCATGACAGGCTGGAAGCGGCGCGGATGGAACGGTAAGGGTCCCAGCTATCCGTGGATCGGTCACGTAGAGCGGAGCTTGCTCCGCTGCCTTTCTGTCCGGGGCTCAGGACAGCGTCAGCCAGCCGAGCAAGCTCGGCGCTACGGAATCCGGGGTCAATCCAGTTCGCGGTGGAAGGTCGCGACTTCTTCCCAGCCCTGCTCGCGGGCGTGCCGGGCCAGGGTTTCCGCCAGATAGACCGAGCGATGCTTGCCCCCCGTGCACCCGAACGCGATGGTCACGTAACTGCGCGTCTCGCCCCGCAGCCGGGGCAGCCAGGTGTCGAGGAAGCCGCTGACCTGGCCGACGTATTCGGCCACTTCCGGCTGCGCGTCCAGGAATGCCCGCACCTTCGGGTCGCGGCCGGCATAGGGCCGCAGTTCCGGATTCCAGTGCGGGTTCGGCAGTACGCGCGCATCGAAGACGAAGTCCGCGTCCGCCGGCACGCCGCGCTTGTAGGCGAAGGATTCGAACAGCAGCGAGAGCTGCGTGCCCTTGTTGAAGGCGAACTCGGCGATGATCCGGCGACGCAACTGGTGAACGTTGAGCTGGCCGGTATCGATGACCACGTCCGCTTCGTCGCGCAGCGGCTGGATGATGGCGCGTTCCTGGCGGATCGCTTCCTGCAGCGACAGGCCGCCGTGGCCGAGGGGATGGCGGCGGCGGGTGTCGGAGTAGCGACGCAGCAGTACGTCGTCGTCGGCGTCGAAGAAGACCAGCCGGCCTTCCAGCCCAAGCTGCGCCAGGGCCGCGCGCCACTGCGCCAGCTTCGACAGGTCGCTATGCCGGCTGCGAACGTCGATGCCTACGGCGATCTTGGGCGGCAGTTCGTCCTCGCGCACCAGGCTGCGCACGAACGACGGCAGCAGGTCGACCGGCAGGTTGTCGACGCAGTAGTAGTCGAGGTCCTCGAAGGTCTTCAGCGCGACCGACTTGCCCGAGCCGGACAGCCCGCTGACGATCACCACCGTCGGCGCCACCGGCGTCGCGGCGCCGGTGTCGTCGTGCAGGTCGGAGGCCGGTTCGAACTGCGTCATGGCGTGCTGCGCTCGAGCAGGTTGCTGTGCCGGGCGATGAACATCGCGGCCGGGTCGATGCCCTTGGTGCGCAGGATGTGCAGGCGCGTGGCGGCTTCGGTCAGCACGGCCAGGTTGCGGCCCGGCATCACGGGCAGGGTGATCAGCGGCACGTCGAGGTCCAGCACGTGGCGGGTGCCGGAGTCGCCGGTCAGCCGCTCGTAACCGTGCGGGTTGGGTTCGGTCATCGGGCGTGTCAGGTGCACGATCAGGCGCAGGTACTTGTTCTTCTTCACGGCGGTGTCGCCGAACATCTCGCGCACGTTGAGCACGCCCAGGCCGCGCACTTCCAGCAGGTCCTGCAGCAGTTCGGGGCAGGTGCCGTCCAGCACGTCCGGCGCGATCTGGGTGAACTCCGGCGCGTCGTCGGCGACCAGGCGGTGGCCGCGGCTCAACAGTTCCAGCGCCAGTTCGCTCTTGCCCGACCCCGCCTCGCCCGTGATGAGTACGCCGATCGAGTAAATCTCCATGAAGACACCATGCAGCGTGACACGCGGCGCCAGCGTGCGTGCGAGGTGGTAGGAGAGGTGGTTGAGCAGTTCGTGCCCGCGCTTGGGCGAGCCCCACAGCGGCGTGTCGTTCTCGTTGGCGGCTTCGCGCAGGTCTTCGGGACAGGACTGGCTCTTGCTGATGACCAGCGCCAGCGGCTTGGCCTGCACGATCTTCTCGATCGTTTCCCAGCGCTGACGGGAGTCGAGCGAATCGAGCCAGGTCAGCTCCTCGGTGCCGAGGATCTGGACCTTGTTGGGATAGACGGCATTGAGATAACCCGCCAGGGAGGGACGCCGCGAGACGGTGTCGCCGGATTCGAGCACGCGCTTTTCGCCCTTCTGCCCCGCGAGCCAGCGCAGCGCCAGCTTGTCTTTCTGCTGGTCGAACAGTTCACGGGCGGTGATGCTGGTATTCATCATGCGGAGGCAGCCGGCGGGAAGGGAACGCCGCTCCGGCGCTGCGCAGGCAGCGCGACATGCGTCGATACCGACCGCTCCGGTAGTGGCATGGGGAGTGTAAAGGCCGGAGCGTGGGCATGCGACCGCAGGCCGCGACGTCGAGAATGGATGGAGGACAAGACGGAACCGCTCCGCATGGCGGAGCGACTCCGTCGGGGACGGGATCAGCCGATCAGTTCGCCGCGCGCGCCGTGGCGCTGGACGTCGGTGCGCTTTTCCTTGTGCTTGACCAGCAGGCGGTCGAGCTTGTCGGCGAGGATGTCGATGGCGGCGTACATGTCCGGCGCGCCGGCATCGGCGTGCAGCCGGCGGCCGGCAACGTTGACCGTGGCTTCGGCCAGGTAATCGGGTTTACGGGTGCCCAGTTGCGTACGGACTTCGCAGGGTTGCTCGAAGTGGCGTTCCAACCGCCTCAGCTTGGTTTCGACGTATTCGCGCAGGGCGGGAGTGACTTCGATTTCATGGCCGTAAGTCTCGATACGCATGTATGCCTCCTTCAGGTCGGTAGAACCGCGCGTGTGGCGCGGAGCGTGTCAGGAATGACAACGCGGCAGGGTCTGGGGTTCCGTGGATGCTCCTGTGCCGGTGGCGATGGCGGGCGACGCCTGCACGACAAAGATGGACCCGTCCGCGGCAACTATCAACCGTTGCGGGTTTCTTTTTCGAGTCCCAGTGCGGCGTGTTAGGAAACCGTTTTTCGCGGGTGGAACGCGATCACGGAATCGGCGCCGGGTCGGCGTGGTTCAGGCGATGCGCACGCGTTCGTGCGAGGACAGGATGTTGAGCGCCTCGCGGTACTTGGCCACCGTCCTGCGGGCGACCGGAATGCCGGACGCTTTCAGCAGGTCGGCCAGCTTCGCGTCGGACAGCGGCTTGCGCGGATTCTCGGCGTCGACCAGCCGCCTGATCATCGCCTGGATCGCCGTGCTCGACGCTTCGCCGCCGCCGTCCGTGTCGATGCCGGAGGCGAAGAAGGCGCGCATCGGCAGCGTGCCGCGCGGGGTGCGGACATACTTGCGGGCGATCGCGCGCGACACCGTGGATTCGTGCAGGCCGACTTCGTCGGCCACGTCGCGCAAGGTCAGCGGGCGAAGGGCCTGTTCCCCGAATTCGAGGAAGCCGGCCTGCTGGTGGAGCAGGCACCGCATCACCTTCAGCAGCGTGTCGCCGCGGGCCTCGACGCTCTTGAGCAGCCAGCGCGCTTCCTGCAACTGGGCCTTGAGGTATCCGGCGTCGCTGTCGCCGCACTGCCGGATCATCTGTTCGTACCCGCGATGGATGGTGATGCGCGGCAGCGTGTTGCCGGACAGGGCGGCGCGCCAGACGCCGCGTTGGCGCCACACCACGCAGTCGGGAACCACGTAGGTGTCGTGCGACAGCTCGCCCACTTGCGCGCCGGGTTTGGGATCAAGGGTGCGGAGCAGGTGCACGGCTTCCTCGACCTCGGCGACCGGCCGCTTGAGCTCCTGCGCGATGCCCGCCACGCCGCTGCGGGGCAGGCGCTCGAGCGCGGTATCGGCGATCCGCAGCGCCAACGCCTTGCCGGGCGTGTCGTCGCTCAGGACCGCCAACTGGAGGTGCAGGCATTCGCCCAGGGTGCGCGCGGCGACGCCGACGGGATCGAAGCGCTGAATCTGTCGCAACACCACCAGCACCTCGTCCTCGTCGGCCTCGATGTCGGGGCGCAGCGCCTGCACGATGCCGGACAGCGGCTCCCGCAGGTAGCCGTCGTCCTCGAGCGCATCGATCAGGGTCGCGCCGATGCGACGGTCGCGAAGGGAAAGATGCGAGAGGTGCAGCTGCCACAGCAGGTGGTCATGCAGCGAGTCGGCCTCCGCGACGCGTTCGGCCGGGCTGCCGTCCTCATCGTCGTCGAACGAGCCGCCGCTGCCGGACGTCGTCCAGGGGCCTTCGTCCGGCGACCAGTCGTCGCGGTCCTCGGCGGTCTCGCGTGCGGCTTCGGGCGCCGGTTCGGCGGGTGGCTGGTCGTCGTCGTTGCCGCGGAGCTGCGCGGGTTCTTCTTCCGGCTCGCTCCAGTCGAGCAGCGGGTTGGTCTCCACCGCTTCGGTCAGTTCGATCTCGAGCTCGACGGTGGACATCTGCAGCAGCCGGATGGCCTGACGCAACTGCGGCGTCATGACCAGCTGTTGTCCCAGCGATGTCTGCAGGCGTGGCTTCATTCCCGACCTTGGAAACCCGTGAGGCGGCCCACGGCCGCCGACGGGATCACAGGCGGAAGGTTTCGCCCAGATAGACCCGGCGTACGTCCGGATTGGCCAGCAATGCGTCCGGGGCCCCCTGCGCCAGAACGCTACCGGCATTGAGGATATACGCCCGGTCGCAGATTCCCAAGGTTTCGCGCACGTTGTGGTCGGTGATGAGCACGCCGATACCGCGGTCCTTCAGGTGTTTGACGATGCGCTGGATCTCGCCGACCGAGATGGGGTCGACGCCGGCGAAGGGTTCGTCCAGCAGCATCAGGCGCGGGCGGGCGGCAAGGGCGCGGGCGATTTCCACGCGACGGCGCTCGCCGCCGGAGAGGCTCGCGCCCAACTGGTCGGCCACGTGGGTGACCTGCAGTTCGTCGAGCAGCGAGGCCAGTTCTCGCTCGATGCTGGCGCCGTCGAGGTCTTCGCGCAGTTCCAGCACCAGCCGGATGTTGTCGGCCACGCTGAGCTTGCGGAACACCGAGGGTTCCTGCGGCAGGTAGCCGACGCCGAGCTTGGCGCGCTGGTACATTGGCTGGGCGGTGATGTCCTGGCCGTCCAGCTCGATGCTGCCGGCATCGGCGGCCACGAGGCCGACGATCATGTAGAAGCAGGTGGTCTTGCCGGCGCCATTCGGACCCAGCAGGCCGACGACTTCGCCCGGCTGCAGGGTCAGGCCGAAGTCGGCGACGACTTCGCGCTGCTTGTAGCGCTTGCGCAGGCCCTTGGCGGTGAGCATCAGTTCTTGCCCTGCGCGGGCGCAGCGGACTTAGGCTGGATCACGGTGCGCACGCGGGTACCGTCGCCGCCGCTCTGCATGTTGCCGCTCTTGGTGTTGTACACCATGCGCTGGCCGCTGTTGGATCCGCGCTCCGACTTGACCGTGTAGTTGCCGATGAACGTGATGGTCTCGGTCTTCATGTCGTACTCGACGCGATCAGCCTGTGCGTCCATCCACGTGCCGTCGTCCATCTGCTGCTTCATCTTCACCTGCTTGCCGGTGAAGACCGATCGCGATACCTCGCCGTCGGCCATGTAGATCTCGGCAGCGGCCGAGCGGATCTCCAGCGTGCCCTGGGTCACTACCACGCCGCCGCCCAGCACGGTCTTGCCGCTGCCTTCCATGTTGCCGCTCTGGCTGCCGGAGTCGATGGTCATGGCCTGGTTGCGGTCGCTGGCCTTGGCCATGGCGCCCGCGGCGGGCAGCAGGAGCAGCAGCGCAGCGCTAGCGAGCAGAACGCGGTTCATAGATCGATCTCACCTGGGATTTGAATGTGTATTCCTTGGTCTTGAGATTGGTCTCAAAACCGCGCCCGCTCAGTCTAGAGCCAGGCTGGACCACCGTCACCACGTCCTCGGTCTGGGCCAGGTCGCGGTCGGGGAAGACATTGAGCGTGTCGGTACGGAATTCGGCCGGACGCGCACCGCCCTCGGGTGACGTACCGTGCACGTCACCCTTCAGGCGCAGTTCTTCGCCCTTCGCGCTGAGCCAGCCGGTCTTCGACCGCAGCTCCCACGAGCGACCGTCCTCTTCGGGCAGCAGGAAAAGCGGCGTGGTGATGGTGTAGGTCTGGTCCTGCGGGTTGCGCGCCATCTCCGGCGCGCGCACGGCGACGGCCTCCTTGCCCTCGCCGTTGAGCGCGATCATCTCGAAGTCGCGCATCACGTAGTCCGAACGGTCCGCGACCACACGGTTGGGCGGGGGCACATCGCGGTTCTTCCAGGCGGACCAGCCGCTCACGATGGCGGCGACCAGCAACACCAGGCCCAGCGCGACCCGCCAGCTCATGCCGTGCCTCCCTCGAACGAAGGCGCATGGCCCTGCGTGCCCAGCAGCAGGTCGCAGGCTTCGCGCGCGGCGCCCTGGCCACCCGCGCGGCGGGTACGCCAGTGCGCATGCTGGGCGGTCCACGGATGTGCGTCGGCGGGTGCGATGGCCAGTCCGACGGCACGGAACGGGGGCACATCCGGCAGGTCGTCACCCATGAAGGCGACCTGGTCCAGGCCGATGCCGAGGCCGGCGCCCAATTCGCGGACGGTGGCGAGCTTGTCCTTGATCCCGGTGAACACCTGCACACCCAACTCGCGGCCACGCGCCACGGCGACGGTACCGCCGCGAGCCGTGATGAAGGCGACCTCGATCCCCGCGCGCTTCAGCAGCACGAGACCCTGGCCATCCTGCACATGGAAGGCCTTCTGTTCGCGGCCCTCGCTGTCGAGGAACAGTCGGCCGTCGGTGAGGGTGCCATCCACATCGAAGCACGCCAGGCGGATGCGCGCGGCGCGGGCCAGCACGTCATCGGTCAGGTCATGGAGGTGGCGGAGGGGCATGGGCAGGCGGAGGAATCGTGGGAGGAAAAGCGTGCAACCTTGTGGTTTACACCACGCGGGCACGCAACAGGTCGTGAATGTTGAGTGCGCCGACCGGACGCAGCGCCTCGTCCACGACGATGAGACCGCTGATCTTGTGGGTTTCCATCAGGCGTGCCGCCTCCACCGCCAGCTGGTCCGCACCGATGGTCTTGGGCGCGCGCGTCATCAGGTCGGCGATGCGCGCGCTGCGGACGTCCAGCGCCGGATTGTCCAGTGTGCGGCGCAGGTCGCCGTCGGTGAACAGTCCGGCCAGGCGACCGTCCGCGTCGACCACGGCCGTCATGCCCAGGCGCTTGCGGCTCATTTCCATCAAGGCGTCGCTCAGCGTCGCACCCACATCCACGAGGGGAACATCCTCGCCCGCATGCATCACGTCGGTGATGTGCAGCAGCAGGCGGCGGCCCAGGCTGCCGGCGGGATGGGAACGGGCGAAGTCGTCGGCAGTGAAGCCCCGCGCGTCCAGCAATGCGACGGCCAATGCATCGCCCATCGCCAGCGACGCGGTGGTGCTGCTGGTCGGGGCCAGATCAAGCGGGCAGGCCTCGGCCGGCACGCTCACGTCCAGGTGGACATCGCTTTCCCGCGCCAGCGTGGACTGGGGCCGGCCGGTCATGCCGATGACCAGATTGCCCTGACGCTTGAGCACGGGCAGCAGCATCAACACTTCGTCCGATTCCCCGGAATACGACAGTGCCAGCACCACGTCGGCATCGGTGATCATGCCCAGGTCGCCATGCCCGGCCTCACCCGGGTGCACGTAGAACGCCGGCGTGCCGGTCGATGCCAGGGTCGCGGCGATCTTGCGGGCCACGTGCCCCGACTTGCCCATGCCGGTGCACACCACCCGGCCATGGCCGGCCAGGATGGCCTGGCAAGCGGACGAGAAAGCGCCGTCGATGCGGGCCGCCAATGCGTCCAGCGCCCTGGCCTCGATCTCGACCACGCGACGCCCGCTCGCCGCCAGGCTGGCAGCGGAAACGGACGGGGTCGGGGGCAGCGGCTGGGACATGCGGACGGGGCGCCGGCGGGTAGAATGGCCGGGTATTTTATTAGGAAAGCCCGTTGGACGCCGAAACCATCCGTAAACTGATCGAATCCGGCCTGCCCGGTGCCCGTGCCGACGTACAGGGCGACGATGGCGTCCATTTCGAGGCGACCGTGGTGGCCGACGCCTTCCGCGGCAAGCTGCCGCTGGCGCGGCACCGCATGGTCTACGCCACCCTCGGCGACCTGATGGGCGGTGCGATCCATGCCTTGCAGCTCAGGACCGTAACGCCCGATGAGGCTGGTGCCGCCCGCTGACGCGAACCCGCCGGCGATCCCGGCGATCCCGATTCCCACCCGCAGTTTCCTTTCCGGATTTCCATGCAGAAGATCATCGTCACCGGTGGCAACACGCTCAACGGCGAAGTCACCATCTCCGGCGCCAAGAACGCCGTGCTCCCCATCCTGTGCGCGACGCTGCTGGCGGATGCGCCGGTGGAGATCACCAACGTGCCGCACCTGCACGACGTGGTGACCACCATCAAGCTGCTGGGCGAACTGGGTGCCGGCATCACCATCGACGAGGGCACGCTGGCGAAGGGGCGTGGCATCACCGTCGATCCCACCACGGTCAGCCGCTTCGTCGCACCGTATGAGTTGGTGAAGACCATGCGCGCGTCGATCCTCGTGCTCGGCCCGCTGGTCGCGCGCCACGGTGCCGCGGTCGTGTCGCTGCCGGGAGGTTGCGCGATCGGCTCGCGCCCGGTCGACCAGCACATCAAGGGTCTGCAGGCGCTGGGTGCCGAGATCACCGTCGAGAACGGCTACATCAAGGCGCGTGCGGCGCGCCTGAAGGGTGCCCGCTTCGTGTTCGACATGGTCACCGTGACCGGCACCGAGAACGTCATGGCCGCCGCCACCCTGGCCGAAGGCACCACGGTGCTGGAAAACGCAGCGATGGAGCCGGAAGTCACCGACCTTGCCGAATGCCTCAATGCGCTGGGCGCGAAGATCGAGGGCGCGGGGACGTCGCGCATCACCATCCACGGCGTCGAGCGCCTCGGCGGCGGGCGCCACTCGGTAGTACCGGACCGCATCGAGACGGGTACCTTCCTGGTCGCGGCGGCGATGACCGGCGGCAGGGTCACTGCGCGCAATGCGCGTCCCGACACGCTCGAAGCCGTGCTCGACAAGCTGACCGAAGCCGGTGCGAAGATCGACACGACCGCCGACAGCATCACCCTCGACATGCAGGGCAAGCGACCGAAGGCGGTCGATCTGACCACCGCGCCGTACCCGGCCTTCCCTACCGACATGCAGGCGCAGTTCATGGCGCTGAACTGCGTGGCCGATGGCGTGGGCGTGATCAACGAGACGATCTTCGAAAACCGCTTCATGCACGTCAACGAACTCCTGCGCCTGGGCGCCGACATCCGCGTGGAAGGCCATACCGCCATCGTGCGTGGCGTGCAGCAGCTCGGCGGCGCGCCCGTGATGGCCACCGACCTGCGCGCGTCGGCGTCGCTGATCCTGGCCGGCCTGGTCGCCGGGGGAGAAACCACCATCGACCGCATCTATCACCTCGACCGCGGCTACGAGAACATCGAGGAGAAGCTCGGTGGCTTGGGCGCGAAGATCAGGCGCGTGTCGTGAGCCGGCCCGATCCCTCGTTGTCGGGCATCCGGCCGCGCTTCCCGCTGCGCCGGAAGATCCTGCTGGGCATCGTGGTGGGGTCGCTCGCGCTGGTCGCCGGGTTGCACTACACCGGATCCGCCGCGACGCACGGCATCACCACGCGCGACATGGACTGGAACGCTGACGGCACGGTCACGCAGGGCGAAATCGCGCAGGCGATCTTCTCGGTCGTGGTGGAGCAGAAGCAGGATGGCAACCGCCAGTGCAACACCTTCGCCTGGCGCAGTGGCGCCGGCACGATCCGGATGGACTGCAAGACCGTGTTCCAGGCCGACGCAGCAACCAAGTAATGAAAAAAGCCCGGCAACGCCGGGCTTTCTTGTTCTCGGCAACGTGCTGCGTCAGCGCCAGGACTTCAGCGTCAGGTCGATCGTGTCCTGCCCGTTCTCGCGCTGCAGGATGCGTGCCGGCACCGGAGCGTCGGCGACCACCCAGACGATGGTCTGCTTGTCCCCATCGGTGCGAACGACCTTCGTCGCGTCCTGCGGCTTGCCCCCGATGGTGATCCGCTCCTTGCCCGCGATCTGGTAGTTCATCGGCTTGGCGCGGCCGTTTTCCACCATGCGGTAGGTCAACGGCTTGCCGGCGGCGACGTCGCGCACGATGGCCAGGTTGACCAGCAGCGCATCCATGTCGCCGGCGACCAGTTTCACCGGACCGGCGCGATCGGGCTTCACGTCACCGTTCCAGGTAGCCTGCGCTTTCCCCCAGTCGTAGACCGTGTTGACGTTCTTCTTCTTGATGAGCAGGCGCGAACTGTCGCTGCTGCTCAAGGGACGCATGCGGCCCTCCTGCACGTCGAAGACGGTCTTCTGGCTCAGGTCGACGGCTTGGTTGCGCACGGTCAACGCGTACTGCCAGCGGTTGCCCGGCTGCGGCGTCACCGACATCTGTCCTTCGCCCACCATGCCCAGCGCGCTGGCGCTGTATTGCGCGGTGAACGCCTCGACGGCCCAGGCGGGCGCGCTGGCGCCGGCCAGCAACATGGCGGCCAACAGGGCGCGCGGATACGGGAGTGAATTCTTCGTCATGTTCACGGTGCTCCTTGGTATTCGACCAGGCGGAGATCCACGCCGTCCTGTCCGTTTTCCCGCTGCAGGATGCGCACGGGGGTGGGCACGCCATCGGCGACCCAGAAAATCGTTTCGTCATCGCCGCCGTTGGCCCGGCTGACGCGCAGGGCGCTGTAGCTGAGGTCTTCGACGGTCACGTTTTCCGGCTCGGGCGACACCACGTACTGGTAGTCGCGGATGCGGCCATTGTCCACGACCCGGTAATCGAGTTGCCTGCCGGGAGCAGCATCGCGGATCACCGCGAGGTTCATCAGCAGCGCGCTCACGTCGCCCGGCTGCAACGGCAACGGCGCGCGCCGGCTCTTCTTGATGTCACCCTGCCACTGCGCGGTTCTGGCGTTCCAATCGTAGGTGCCCACCATTTTCTTGCCCATGAGCAACGCATGGCGGACGGTGGCCTGGCTGAGGGGGCGGAACTGGCCACCAGCGGTATCGAAGACGGTGCTCTGTTCGATGTTCAGTCCCGCCAGACGCGCGAACCCGCGCGTCCCTTTCACGTTCAGGTCGATCTCCCACTGGCTACCCGCCTTGGGTACCACCTTCATGCTCGCGCTGCCGGCCAGCTTGCCCTCGTTGTAGGCCTGGTAGCTGGCCACGAACGGCTCCAGCGCCAGCGCGGGGGCAGCGGCGCCGGCCATTGCCAGGCCGAACAGCAGAGGGCGGAGGGAGCGGAACATCGGAAGAGCGAGGCTCAGGGCAGCAAACGGTCGGCTGAATCTAGGGACAGGGCATTTAATAGCGGCTGACCGTGACAGAGCGTGATGTCGCCCTGTTCAGCCAGTGCGCCTGCGGCCGCTAGCCGCAGTACCGCCACCAGCAAGGCGTGTTCGCGGGGGAGCAGGCGCGCTGCCAGTGTCTCCGGCGTATCGCCTTCCAGGATCGGTACCTTCGCCTGGGCGATGACGGCGCCGGCATCCAGTTCAGGAATGACGAAGTGGACGCTGGCACCGTGCTCCGGGTCGCCCGCTTCGATCGCGCGGGCATGGGTGTGCAGGCCCCGGTACTTGGGCAGCAGCGACGGGTGGATGTTCAGCAGGCGCCCACGGAAGCGGGCGATGAAGGCGTCGCCCAGGATGCGCATGTAGCCCGCGCACACGACCCAGTCCGGCTGGCTCGCGCCGACGGCCTCCGCCAGGGCGGTTTCATACGCCGGGCGATGCGGGAAGGACGCGGGACGCGCGCTCCAGCGGCGATCGCGGGGTACCTGCCGCAGGGCGGGGGCGTTCGGCTTGTCTGAGAACACGCCCACGACCTCGGCATCCAGGGAGCCGGCATCGATGGCTTGCAGGATCGCGCGCAGGTTGCTGCCGCGACCCGACGCCAGGACGGCAATGCGTGTGGTCACGCCGGCGCTCCCTTGCGTTCCGCGGAGGCCAGCGGCCAGACGACCAGGGCGCCGAGCGTCGCCAGCAGCATGTCTGCGTGCGCATCCCACACGTCGCCCTGCTGGCCGTTGTAGGACTCGGCCGCTTCGGGGGACATCGTCAGCGCGATGCCCCACTCCAGCCACTCGTACGCCAGGCTGGTGCACATGATCAGCATCACCGCCAGGCCAAAGGCCTGTCCGACCGACAACCGCGGCCACCGCTGGCGCAGCCAGTGCCATGCGGCCGGGGTGAAGCAGACGCCGTACATCAGGTGGATGAAGCGGTCGAAGTGGTTGCGTTGCAAGCCGAAGGCGTCCGCGGGCGACCAGCCGAGCGCGGACTGCATCCAGGCGTCGTAGGGCACGTACGAATACAGCCAGCGCGCGCCGATGCAGTGGGCGACGATGAAGGCGCAGATCAGCGCGAAGTGCGAAGGCCGCAGCGGCCAGCGCCGGTCATGCCGCCACAGCCACGCCAGGCCGAGCACGGTGAGGCTGCTGTGCATCGCCTGTTCGACCGGCCAGCGCGGTGCGATCCAACTGGCGGCGAACACCGCCAGTGTCAGCCCGAAGGCGATCGCCTTGTTACGCGGCATGCCGCGCTCAACCGATGTGGACGCGTTCGCCGCTGCCGGCAGCGACGACTTCGCCGATCTGCCAGTGGGTCAACTGCAAGCGGGCGAGGTCGGCCTGTACCGCGGACAGCTGGTCCGGTGCGACCACCAGCACGAAGCCGATGCCGCAGTTGAAGGTGCGCCACATTTCGCTGTTCTCGACCGCGCCCTCGCGCTGCAGCCAGTCGAACACGGGCGGCAGCGCCCAGGCGCTGGCATCGATCTCCAGGCCCAGCCCCTCGGGAACCACGCGGATGATGTTCTCGGTCAGGCCGCCGCCCGTGATGTGCGCCATGCCGTGCAGGTCGTGCGCCTGCAGCAGTTCAAGGATCGGCTTCACATAGAGGGTCGTGGGCGCCATCAATGCGTCCGCGAGTTTCACGCCGCCGACGTCGATGTCGGCCGGGCGGCCCGCGCGGTCGTAGATGCGACGGACCAGCGAGTAGCCGTTGGAATGGGGGCCGCTGGAGGCGATGCCGACCAGCACATCGCCGTCACGCACCTTGGCGCCATCCAACAGTCGCGATTTCTCCACCGCCGCCACGCAGAAGCCGGCCAGGTCGTATTCGCCCGGGCCGTACATGTCGGGCATTTCGGCGGTCTCGCCCCCGATCAGTGCGCAACCGGACAGTTCGCAGCCGCGGGCGATACCGCCGACCACGGCCACCGTGGTGTCGACATCCAGCTTGCCGGTGGCGAAGTAGTCGAGGAAGAACAGCGGCTCGGCGCCCTGCACCAGTACGTCGTTCACGCACATGGCGACCAGGTCGATGCCGATGGTGTCGTGGCGACCCAGTTGCTGGGCCAGCTTCAGCTTGGTGCCCACGCCATCGGTGCCCGAGACCAGCACCGGCTCGCGATACTTGCCCGACAGGTCGAACAGCGCGCCGAAGCCGCCCAGGCCGCCCATCACCTCCGGCCGGAAGGTGCGCTTCACCAGCGGCTTGATGCGCTCGACCAGCTCGTTGCCGGCGTCGATGTCGACACCCGCGTCGCGATAGGTCATCGGGGTGGGGCTGGAAGGCGTCGGCTGGGTCACGGGTCGTCGTCGGTGGGGCAAGAGGCGTGATTTTAAAGGAATCGGTGCGTCGAGCGGCCGTCCTGAACGGGTGCCGTTGGCGGTACAGGGTCATTCGGGCAACAATCCACCGGGTCTGTAGAGCTCAAGGACGCTCGATGCGCCGGATCCCAGGTATCGCACTCGCCACGGCATTGCTGCTGGCGGCACTGACCACGACGCCCCCCGTGCAGGCGCAGTCCGGCCTGCGCACGGAAGGCGACGCGGTCTCCGCACGCGGGCTGTACCAGGCGGAGGTGCCGGTCAACGGGCAGGGCGAGGCGGAGCGCCAGGGCGGCTTCGCGCGCGCGCTGGGCAACGTGCTGGGCAAGCTGTCGGGCGACCGTGGCGCGATGTCGCGCCCGGGCGTGGGCGCCGAACTGCGCAACGCCAAGGATTACGTGGAGGGGTATGACTACCGCCAGGACCAGGGCACGTCGGCCACCGGTGCGCCCACCTTCCGCACGACGCTGGTGGTGCGTTTCGATGCCGACCAGGTCAACGGTCTGGCCGGCGCGCTGGGCCTGCCCGTGTGGCCGCAGCCCCGTCCCAAGCCGGTGGTGTGGCTGGCGATCAACGATGGCAGCGGGCCGCGCCTGGTCGGGCTGCCGCAGTCCAATGCCGCGCGACCGCTGCTGAACCGCGCCATCGAGCGGGGGTATGGCCTCGGCCTGCCGGCGGGCGGCGCGGCGGAGCAGGCGCTGGTCGGTGCCATCTGGCGCCAGGATACCGCTGCCGTGGCGCGTGCCTCGGCCCGCTACAGCCCGCCGATGCAGCTGATCGGCAAGCTCTACCGCAACGCCAAGGGCGGCTGGACGGCGGACTGGGTGTTCGTCGACGCCGGCAAGGTGCTGGCGAAGTGGTCGGTGACCGATGCCGATGCGCGCCGCGCGATGGCCTCCGGTGCCGACGGTACGGCCGACGCGCTGGTCAAGCGCTATGGCAAGCGCGGCAGTGCGGGTCCGGCCGGTACCTACCGCGTGCTGTTCACCGGCATCCGCAACACCGATGACTACCTGCGCCTGACCGGTCACCTGCAGAAGATGGCCGTGGTCCGCCGCATCACGCCCGTGCGCGCAAGTGGCGACGTGCTGGAATTCGACCTGGAGCTGGTCTCCGGCCTGGCCGGCTTCCGGCGCACCATGGGCGACGACGCTCCGTTCACCGGTGGCGAAGGCGAGCCGCCGGCCTACCAGATGCGCTGACACAAGGACGCTGCATGGACCTCTCTTCAACGCCTGCCGGCACGCTGGCCCGTCGCTGGCAATGGTTGCTGATCGCGCTGATCGTGGGTTGGCTGATCTGGCTGCTGGCACCGGTGCTCACGCCCTTCGTGTGCGCCGCGCTGCTCGGCTGGCTGGGCGATCCGTGGGTGGACCGGCTGGAGCGCTCGGGACGTTCGCGCACCACGGCGGTGGTGCTGGTGTTCACCCTGATGACGCTGCTGCTGGTGCTGGCGCTGGTGATCCTGGTACCGATGATCGAGCGGCAGGTGGTGACCGTCATCGAATCGATGCCGGCGTACCGGGACTGGTTCGTGCAGACCGCATTGCCGTGGGTCGAGCGTCGAACCGGGCTGGAACTGGTCGCCTGGCTCGACCCGGACCGGCTGACGGACTGGGTCCGCGGCCACTGGCAGCAGGCGGGCGGCGTCGCAGCGACGATGTTCGGGTACTTCTCGCGCTCCGGTTTCGCGGTGATGGCGTGGATCGCCAACCTGGTACTGCTGCCGATCCTGACGTTCTACTTCCTGCGCGACTGGGACCTGCTGGTCGAGCGCATCGCCGCGCTGGTGCCACGCGACCACATCGCGACGGTGACGCGCCTGGCGCTGGAATCCAACGAGGTACTGGGCGCGTTCCTGCGCGGCCAGTTCCTGGTGATGCTGGCGCTGGGTGCGATCTATGCGCTCGGGCTGTCGGTGGTCGGCCTGAAGGTGGGCCTGCTGGTCGGCATCATCGCCGGACTGATCAGCTTCGTGCCCTACCTGGGCACGGCCACGGGCATCGTGCTGGGCGTGATCGCCGCGCTGGTGCAGTCCGGCGGCGACTGGTCGCTGGTGGCAATGGTGATGGGCGTGTTCGTGGTCGGCCAGATGCTGGAAGGCTACGTACTGACGCCACGCATCGTCGGCGACCGGATCGGCCTGCATCCGGTGGCGGTCATCTTCGCCATCATGGCCGGCGGCCAGCTGTTCGGTTTTCTCGGCATGCTGCTTGCCTTGCCGGTCGCGGCGATCGCGAACGTCCTGCTGCGCTTCGCGCACGAGCGCTACACGCAGAGTCGCCTGTATGCGGGCGATCGCCCTTCCATCGTGCTCGATTCGTATATCGACAAGGGCAGCGTGGAACAGGCGCCGGTGCGCGACATCGAGCTGCCGTGAGCAGCGGAACGCAGGCGACCGGCCTCGGCCCGCAGTTGCCGCTGGCACTGCGTTATCCGCCCGACCAGCGCTTCGAGAGTTTCATCGCTCCGCCCGAGGGCGCGGTGTCGGCACTGCAGGCGCTGGCGGCCGAACCGGACGCCGACTGGGTCTACCTGTCCGGCGCGACGAGGACGGGGAAGACCCACCTCGCGCTTGCGGCCTGTGCCGCGGCGGAGCAGCAACGCCGACGTGCCGCCTACCTGCCGATGGCGGCCGCCTCAGGTCGCCTGCGCGATGCGCTGGACGCGCTGGAAGGGCATGACGTGGTCGCGCTGGATGGCGTGGATGCGATCGCGGGTACGCGGGAGGACGAAGTGGCGCTGTTCGACTTCCACAACCGCGCCCGGACGTCCGGCCTCAACGTGCTGTACACCGCGCGCGGCATTCCGGACGAGATCGGCCTGGTCCTGCCGGACCTGCGCTCCCGCCTGCAGCAGTGCCTGCGCGTCGCGCTGCACCCGCTCGACGACGACGGCCGTCGCGACGTACTGCGCGATCGTGCGCAACGGCGCGGGCTGGTCGTGGAGGATGCCGCGCTGGACTGGCTGCTCACCCATACCGACCGCGACCTGGGTGCGCTCGTCGCCCTGCTGGACCGCCTGGACCGCGCATCCCTCGCCGCGCAGCGACGGGTCACCGTGCCTTTCCTCCGGCAGGCGCTGGGTCACGGTCACACGGCGGCTCCTTGAGTCACGGGCAGCGTTCCGCGACTTCCTCCCACACCACCGGCTCCCAGTAGGCATTGTCGCGCAGGCTCTGGACATCCAGTTTGTCGCGCAGGAGGCGTGCGCCGATGCGGTAGCTGGTATTCGGCTTGATGTCGATGACCAGTGGCTTGTACGCCCTGGCCATGGCGAAACGCTTCATCTTGGCGATCTGCACCAACTGCGAAGGGCTCAGGCGATTCGTGTCTATCAACTCCTGCACGACCAGGACATGGCGCCCCGCCGCCAGCTGATGGCGGTTGGTCGACTGCAGAGGCGTACTGCGCCCGTCGATGGTGGTGATTTCGGCGCGGAAGATATTGCGTGTCTTTGGGACGGTTCCGGCCCGTACGGTGACGAATCCGCACGCACCCTTGGCATCGGGACCGATTTCCAGCCGGTAGGCCGGCACCGCAACGACGTCTGCATCGCCCTGCAGCGTCTGTGTCGCGGTGCCACGCATCACCGCTGCGGTGATGCGACCCTGGCCGCTTTGCATCGCCTGCTCCAACAGCGGCGCTGGCGCTGCCGTCCCATCGAGCCGCACGCCGTTCAAAGCGACCAGCCGGTCTCCCACCTTCATGCCGATACGGGTCGCAGCGCCTTCCGGCGTCACGGCCAGGATGGGCAATCCAGCGCCTCGCGACGACCGCACGTCGACGACCGCGCCCAACTCGTACCGGACCTGCGCAGGCTTCTGGATGACCTGGGGACGGCCAGCGTCCTTGAGCTCGCCGCGCTCCGACATCTGGAGCAGCGCGGCATCCAGTTCACGGGTCGATTGCGCTTGGCTGTCCGCCGCGGCGCAGACGGTCACGACAACGGCAAGCACAGAGCGAAGGGATTTACGAAGGGCGTCCATAACGATGGCCTCATATTTCGACGGGTCGGGGAATGTCGGTGTCGGCACCCTGGCGTGCCAGTGCTTCGCGCTGCTGCCACAGCCTTTTCAGCTCCTGGTCACTGGCGCCGCGCTCGTACGCGCGCTGCAACTCGCGGTCTAGGGTACGCAAGGGGTGTTCGCGCAACGGCGCGCGCGGCGCGCCGGCCATGATGTCCGGGGCGGTTGCAATGCGGTCGTGGAGAAGAGGCAGGGAGATGACGGCCATCGCCGCCGCCATCACCGAGGTCGCGAGCAGCTGCCTGCGCCGCGTACGCTGGCGCACGCGTGCCCGCTCGATTCTTGGCCATAACTCAGGCGGCAGGGCAGGCTCAGGCAACTCGGCGAAGTGGGTGCGCAGTAATTCAACTTTCATGGGTAGATGCCTCTTCCTTTTCCAGGTCGGCACGCAGTCGCGCGAGTGCGCGAGAGAGCAGCGACTTGGACCAACTGGTGGTATGCCCGAAGCGGCGGCCCAGGTCCTCGTGCGACCAGCCTTCCATTTCATGCAGCCACACGACAGTACGTTCGGTAGCGCTGAGGCGTCGCAGCAGGCCGTCGGCCTCCGCGAGATCGGACGGGTGGCCCGCCGCGTGGAGCCGGGTCTCGACGGCGTCGTCCTGTACCAGCCGTCCGGTGCGTCGCAGGTGATCGATGGCTGCGTTCGCGGCGACGCGCTTGAGCCAGGGCCGTAAGGGCTCGCCGTCGCGGAAGCCTCCGAGGAACTGCACCATGCGGAGAAAAGTGTCCTGCGTGATGTCCTCTGCGGTCGCGGTATTGCCCGTCACGCGATAGGCAAGTGTATGGACTGCGCTGGCGTGCCGGTGATACAGCGTGGCGAAGGCGGACGCATCCCCCCGGCGGGCCTTCCTGACCAAGGTCGGTTCGTCTTCCGGGGTGACGGGGGAGTCCATGTAGGCGATACGTGCCGGAACCGCCTATCGTCGCAACATGGTCAACGCGCGGCGAGCTCGTGGTTCAGTTCGGCGAGCCGTTGCGGCGTGCCGACGTCGGTCCATCGTCCCTGCAGCCGCTCACCCGTGACGCATGCCGACACCATGCCGGCATGGAGCAGGGGCAACAGCGGGAATCGTGGTTTTCCACTGGGCGTCTCGCGGATCTGCGCAGCGGCATGCTGCCGCCAGTCATCCAGCAAGGCGGGGCGATAGATCCCCAGGCCGGCGTACGTCAACCGGTGCCCGCCGTCGCGGTGCAGGTGACCCGCATCGTCGAGGGCAAAGTCGCCGCGCGGCGCGAAGGCGGGCGGATCCACCATCACCAGATGCGCAAGCCCCGAGGGCTCCCGTGGCAAGCGAGCGAAGTCGAAATCCGTCCAGATGTCGCCGTTCACCAGCAGGAAGGGCGCCTCGCCGAGCAACGGCCGTGCGTTGAGCATGCCGCCACCCGTTTCGAGCGGCGTGTCGCCCTCGTGGAGGTAGTGAAGACGCATCCCCCAGCGTGCACCATCACCCAGCACCGCCGGGAAGCGATCGGCCAGCCAGCTGGTGTTGACCACCACGTCCTGCACGCCGATGGCGGCCAGCTTCTCAAGGTGCCAGACGATCAGCGGCTTGCCGCAAGCCTCGATCAATGGCTTGGGCGTGTGGTCGGTCAGCGGGCGCATGCGCTCGCCGAGTCCCGCTGCGAACACCAGCGCCTTCATGCGATTTCACCGCGCGCGTGCAGCACGGGTTTGATGCGCGTGTCGAGCAGCGCCTGCAGTCCCGCCAGTTCCGGATAACGGGGCAGCACCTCGTCCAGATAGCGGATGAAGCGCGGTACATCGGGCAGGTAGCGGGTCTTCCCGTCGCGATAGTGCAGTCGGGAGAAGATGCCGAGGATCTTCAGGTGCCGCTGGATGCCCATCCAGTCGGCGTCGCGCAGGAACACCTTGAGCTCCGGTACCGGCAATCCGGCGCGCGTGGCGCGCGCGTGGTAGCGCGCGAGCCAGCCGTCGACGCGCTCGATCGGCCAGCTCAGGAACGCATCCTTGAACAGGCTCATCGCGTCGTAGGCAACAGGGCCGCGCACGCAATCCTGGAAGTCGATCACCGCCGGACCCGGCGTCACGGGCATCAGATTACGCGGCATGAAGTCGCGGTGGGTGAGTACACGTGCCTGCGCCAGCGCGTTGTCCATCAGCCGGCGCTGGGACAGCTCCAACCCGTCGATCTCGCCGCAGTCCAGCGTCAGCCCGAGATGGCGACGCAGGAACCATTCGTCGAACAACCCGGCATCGCGCTGCAGCAGCGCTTCACCGAACTCGCCCATGCCCTCCGGCGGCGTGATGGCCTGCAGGCGCAGCAGCTGTTCGATGGCCGCATCGAACCAGGTATCCGCGTTGTCGTCGCTGATCACGTGCGCCAGCGTCGGACCGCCGAGGTCCTCGAGCAGCAGGAAACCGAGTTCCGTGTCGACGGCCAGCACCTCGGGGACGCGCACATCGCCGGAGGCCAGCAGCTCGCGCATCGCCAACCAGGGCCGCACGTCCTCCAGGCCGGGCGGGGAATCCATCACGATCCGTCCCGGTCCATCGCCCAGGCTGCGCCAATAGCTGCGGTAGCCCGCGTCCATGGAAGCGCGTTCGAGTTGCGCATACGGGTCGCCGAGCGCGCCGCGCGCCCAGTCCAGGCGCTGGGCGCCACGCCCCGAGGGGTCCTGAATCGTTGGGTTCATGCAGTCGCGGCCACGCAGAGGCGATAAGGGCTACAGGGTAAACTGGCGCCCTACCGACTTGCGAGGCTTGCATGGCCCCTCTCCAACCCGTGCTGCTGTCCGGCGGCTCCGGCACGCGCCTGTGGCCGCTCTCGCGCGAGGCCTATCCCAAGCAGTTCCTGCCGCTGGCGGGCGACGACACGATGGTGCAGGCCACGTGGCGCCGCGTGGACGCCATCGCCGGACTTGCGCCCATCGTCGTCGCGAACGAGGAGCACCGTTTCCTGGTCGCAGAACAGCTGCGGCAGATCGGCGCGCCGGTACCGTCGATCCTGTTGGAGCCCGTCGGCCGCAACACCGCGCCCGCGATTGCGGCCGCCGCGTTGCAGGCCATGTCGGGCGGTTCCGACCCGCTGCTGCTCGTGCTGCCGTCCGACCATGTGGTCCGCGACGTGGCAGGTTTCCAGCGCGCCGTGCGCGAAGCCTCGGCGGCCGCGGAGTCCGGTGCGCTGGTGACGTTCGGCATCGTGCCCGATGCGCCCGAGACCGGCTTCGGCTATATCCATGCGGAGTCCGGCGAGGGCCTGCGCAAGGTGTCGCGCTTCGTCGAGAAGCCCGACGCCGCCACCGCCCGGTCCTACCTCGATGCCGGCGGCTATTACTGGAACAGCGGCATGTTCCTGTTCCGCGCCAGCCGCTATCTCGAGGAGCTCGCGCGCTTCCGCCCGGATATCGTGGAAGCGGTGCGTGCGGCCCATGCAGGCGCGCGGCACGACGGCGACTTCGTGCGCCTGGACCGGGACGCCTTCGCCGCCTGTCCTTCCGACTCCATCGACTACGCGGTTTTCGAAAAGACCGCACATGCGATGGTGCTGCCGGTCGATATCGGCTGGAACGACGTCGGCAGCTGGTCGGCACTGTGGGAAGTGGCCGAACGCGATGAACACGGCAACGCGCATCACGGTGACGTGATCGCCGTGGACAGTCGCAACAGTTATGCCTACGCGCAACGGTTGGTCGCGCTGGTGGGCGTGGACGACATCGTGGTCGTCGAAACGGATGATGCGGTACTGGTCGCTCGCAAGGACCGGGTGCAGGACGTCAAGCAGGTCGTCGCCCGGCTCAAGAAGGAGCAGCGCAGCCAGGCCATCCTCCATCGTGAGGTGCATCGGCCGTGGGGCAGCTACGATTCCGTCGACAACGGCGGTCGCCACCAGGTGAAGCGGATCAAGGTGAAGCCAGGCGCCGCGCTGAGCCTGCAGATGCACCATCACCGTGCCGAGCACTGGATCGTGGTCAGCGGTACCGCCAAGGTGACGCGGGGCGACGAGACATTGCTGCTTTCGGAGAACGAAAGCACCTACATTCCCCTCGGCGTGAAGCACCGGCTGGAGAATCCCGGCAAGGTGCCGCTGGAACTGATCGAAGTGCAGTCGGGCAGCTATCTGGGGGAAGACGACATCGTGCGCTTCGAGGATGTCTACGGCCGCAGCCAGTAAACAGGCGTGTTGCCGAGTCCCGACGGACTCGCCGGCACGCTTCGCGTTCGCGTTCGCTGGCGCTTGCCCTCCCCGCAGCGCGTCCACGCTCTGGCGCCCCGCGGGTCCAGACTGACGTTGTCCTCCCGTGCATCGCTCTCGCCGACGCTGACGGACAGCAGGCCCGCGCGACCTCGAAGCGCGATGCGGTGAGGCTTGCCGCTGACCCTGTGGCTCGCCCTTAACGATTGCCGCAGCAGGACGGCTTGGTCTCGCGCCTGGCGTTTCGTAAGGTTGAAAAAAAGAATGCCCCGTGAGGGGCATTCGATTGCGCCGGGATGAAGCGTCAGCGCTTCTTCTTCATCATCGCATATATCACCAGCAGCACGATGGCGCCGACGACGGCGGCGATGAAGCCCGCCGGTTCACCGGGACCGTACCAGCCCAGTTGCATGCCGACGAAGCGCGCCAGCAAAGCACCCAGGATGCCCAGCACGATGGTCATGAAGAAGCCGAGCTTGTCGTTGCCCGGCTTGAGCGCCCGTGCGAGCAGGCCGGCGAGGAAGCCGATCAGCAAGGTCCAGAGGATGCCACCGCCAAAGATCTGTTCCATCGAAAAACTCCGGTTGGGAAATGGGGGCCTGCGCAGCGTAACCCAGCCATCGCCCAAGCGGTTGCTGGCAGAGGAGGCGAAGTGGAGCCTCAGGCGGTCGATGTGAAGTATCCGCAGCGTCATGTAGAGGCGACGTGAGTCGCGCCGCACTCTCCACGCCGCGATGCGCACGTCGTCTTCGATGTCGTGCCGGAACGACGAAGGCCGGGTTGCCCCGGCCTTTTGCGCATGACGACGCCCGTGCGAATCAGCAGCAGCCGTGATCACCGTGCTGTTCGCCACCCGCCACCGCAGCCACGCCCGTGGTCTCGCCACGCACGCTCGCAGCGTGGTGTTCGGCGATCACGCGTGCGACGCAGGCGGTGACTTTCTTGCCCATGGGGATGTGCAGGAACTCGTTCGGGCCGTGCGCATTGGAATGCGGGCCCAGCACGCCGGTGATCATGAACTGCGCGCCGGGAAACTTCTCGCCCAGCATGCCCATGAAGGGAATGGTGCCGCCTTCGCCCATGTACATCGCCGGTTTGCCGAAGAACTCCCGGCTGGACGCATCGATGGCGTTCTCCAGCCACGGCGACATCGCCGGCGCGTTCCAGCCGGTGCTGGCCTTCTCCAGGTCGAGGCTGACCTGCGCGCCGTTCGGCGGATCCTTTTCCAGCAGGTCCTTCAGCAACTGGCCTGCCTGCTTGCCCTCCAGCGTGGGCGGCAGGCGCAGCGACAGTTTCACCGATGTGTAGGGGCGCAGGACGTTGCCCGCCGATGACAGTGGCGGCATGCCGTCCACGCCGGTGACCGACAATGCGGGGCGCCACGTGCGGTTGAGTACCAGTTCGGCCAGGTCTTCGGCCATCGGCGTCATGCCGGGCAGGAACGGGAACTTGTCGAATACCGCCGTGTCCAGCACACGCGCGGCTTCCTGCGCCTGTGCGACGCGGGCGGCGGGAATCTCCGCCTGCAGGCCGTCCGGCAGGATGCGACCGGTCTGCTCGTCCTCCAGGCGCGACAGCAGCTGGCGCAGCAGGCGGAAGCTCGACGGCACCACACCCGACGCGTCCCCGGAATGCACGCCTTCCTCCAGCACCTTCACGGTGAAGTTGCCGCCGGCCAGGCCGCGCAGCGACGTGGTGCACCAGAGCTGCTCATAGTTGCCGCACCCCGAATCCAGGCAGACGACGAGCGAGGGCTTGCCGATGCGGTCGGCCAGATGATCCACGTAAGCGGGCAGGTCGTAGCTGCCCGACTCTTCGCAGGCTTCGATCAACACCACGCAGCGCGCATGCGGCACGCCCTGCTGCTGCAACGCCTGGAGCGCCGCCAGCGACCCGAAGATCGCGTAGCCGTCATCCGCACCACCTCGGCCGTAGAGCTTGTCGCCCTTGATGACCGGCACCCACGGGCCAAGGTCGTCGTCCCAGCCGGTCATTTCCGGCTGTTTGTCCAGGTGTCCGTACAGGAGCACGGTGTCGGCCCCCGTCTCCGGCCCGCTGGCGGGAACCTCGATGAAGATCAGCGGCGTGCGGCCCTCCAGGCGGATCACCTCCACCTGCATGCCCGGCACCGGCTGCGCCTTGGCCCAGCGCTCCATCAGTTGGACGGCCTGCTCCATGTAGCCGTTGGCCACCCAGTCCTTGTCGAACATCGGCGACTTGTTCGGGATGCGGATGTACTCGACCAGCTGCGGGACGATGTCGTCATCCCATTTCTCGGCAACGTAACGGTCGACTTTGGCGGTATCCATGGCAACTCCGGGCACTGAAAGGCAGGTCGCCATTCTACGCCTGGCCCGGTGTAGGACTTTTCCTACAGCCGGCTGCGGCGTTTACGGGCAGATTCGCCCGTGCATGGGCGATACCGTGGCAGCTGTCGGGATTGGACACTTTCCCTACCGCCGCAGGCCATGCGCTGCCGGCGGAAACATGCCGGATGCCGTGACGCATCCCGCATGCATGGAGAGTCCAATGCCACAAGGAGAGTCGTCATGAAGTCGTTCATCCAGATCGTGTTCGCCACCGCGCTGTCGCTGCTGTTCGCCATGCAGGCGATGGCGACGGAGAGGGTCAACATCAATACGGCCGACGCGGCCGCGCTCGATCGCGTGCTGGTCGGCGTGGGGCCTGCCAAGGCGGCTGCGATCGTCGAATACCGCAAGACGAATGGCCCGTTCAAGAGCGCCGAGGAGCTGGCGATGGTGAAAGGGATCGGCTTGAGCACGATCGAGCAGAACCGCGAACGGATCGAACTGCGGACAGGCGCGACCCCGGCAAGCAAGCCGGCGGCCGCCGCTGCGAAGCCCGCCAAACCGGTGGCGCGACGCTGATCGAATCCCGCGCCTGGCGTCCTCACAGGACGTGCGGCGCCAGGCGCAGGGGCAGGAGGCCAAGGGAAACAGGCAGGAAGCCGACAAGGACGTACCTACACCGCGCAGGATGCGCAAGGGTCAGGAGCGGGCAGGAGCCTGATACCGGCAGGATGCCGACACGGACGTGGACATCGCCCGGGAGCGCAGGATGCGCGCCCGGGCGATGTCGTTTCCGGGTCGCGCTTCGCGTAGCCGGCAGAGGGACCGGCTAGAATCGCGCCGCGCCCTCACACGGAAACACCATGCCGGCATCGTCATGCCTCATTCCTGCGAACGAGTACCGTCGTGATCGCTGGAAGAACGGTCTCGGATGGACGCGCGAGATCCTGCGGGTTCCCGACAGCGATGCGTGGGACTGGCGATTGTCGATCGCCGAGATCGAGCATGACGCGGCGTTCTCTTCATTTCCCGGCATCGAACGCGAACTGGTGCTGCTCCGCGGGAACGGACTGCGCCTGCGGTTCGGCGATGGACGGGTGGTCGACGTGATGCCGCCGCACGATCGCGTGCGGTTCGCCGGCGAAGACAGCGTCACCGGCGAACTGATCGATGGCGTGACGCACGATTTCAACCTGATGTGGCGACGCGGTCGCGTGCGGGCCGAACTGCTGCATCGTCCGCTGGTGGGGACGATGTTGTTCTTCACACGGCCGGGCGTGCACTGGGTCATCCACCTGATCGCCGGCCAGGCGACCTTCGATGACGCCAGTGGCCTTGGCCCGCTGTGGAGCGGCGATACGGCCATCCTGGTGCCTGGCGAAGGCCGCGAGCGCTACGCGCTCCAGGGGGGAGGGGAGTTGCTGGCTATCCGCATCGAGGATGGCGCCGGCTGAGGCCACGGGTCAGTACACGTCGCGGCGATAGCGTCCCTCGGCGCGCAGTATGTCGACATGATCCTCGCCCAGAAGGCTGCACAGCGCGGCCTCCACCTCGGGGGCCATGCCGGCCAGGCTGCCGCAGACGTAAACCACGGCACCTTCCGCAATCCACTGGCGCAACCGGTCAGCGCGTGCCAGCAACGCATGCTGGACATGGCGATGCTCGCTGCCATCGCGCGAAAACGCCAGGTCGAGATGCTCGAGCATTCCGTTCGCATGCCAGGCCAGCAATTCATCTCCGTGGAAGAAGTCGTGCGCGCGCTGGCGCTCACCGAACAGCAGCCAGTTGCGCGCAGCACCCGCTTGCACGCGTGCCCGCAGGTGGGCGCGCAGGCCGGCGAGGCCGGTGCCGTTGCCGATCAGGATCATCGGCACGTCAGGCGAGGGTGGGTGGAAGTTCGGATTGCGCCGGATGCGAAGGGCGATCGCATCCCCTGGCTGTGCGTACCTGCACAGCCAGCCGCTGCCCAGGCCAGGCAAGCCATCGGCGCGCTGCATCATGCGTACCAGCAGGTGCACGCCGCCATCTGCTGGAAGGGAGGCGATGGAGTACTCGCGGTGCGGAAGCGGCGTGCAGGCATCCGCCAGCGCCTGTGCGTCCGTTGCGGTGGACATCGTCGCAAGATCGGGCCAGCGGGTGCGCGCCAGAACGGATGCCAGCGGCTGCACTTCGTCCTGCCAGCGCACCTTCGCATTGCCCGGCTTGTCGATGCGGCGCAGTACCTCTTCGACATCCCCCGTGGCGCGGCGCGGCCCGATCTCGGCGATGTCTCCCGCCGTCCAGGACGGCAAGGTGCCCTCCGCGGGCTCCAGCACGAGGTGAAAAGCAGGCCTGCCCACGCTGCCCGGATTCAGGTGGACGCGGTTCCGCAGCTGCCACGAGCCGTAGCGGGGCGGCGCCCAGTCCGGCGCTTCGTTCCCGTTGCCGAGCTGGCCGATGTGGTGCTGCCAATGGCGCAATGCGCTGTCGTCGGCGTTGTCCACCTCGACAAGATCGAACAAGGGTTTTGCATGGTGCTTCCGCAACCAGTCATCCAGCTGATGGCCGAAGGCACAGAAGTGGTCGTACTCGCGGTCGCCCAGCGCCAGCACCGCGTACTGCAGGTTGTCCAGCGACAGCGACAGTGGCATCACCCGTCGCACGAAACCGAGTGCAGGGTCGGGCGGATCCCCCTCCCCGGTGGTGCTGACCACGAAGAGGGCCCGCGTGATGCCGGCCAGTCGCGTTTCATCCAGGCGTTCCAGTGCGGCGCGCTGCACGCTCACGCCGCCCTTGCGAAGCGCCGCTCCCGTCAGGTCCGCCAGCTCCATCGCAAAGCCGGTCTGGCTGGCATGCACCACCCAGATGGCATCCTGCGGAACGCGCGGGGCCGGGCGCGCCGAGCGGTCGCGGGCGCGCGCCCGGTACAGGCACGCGGCGACAAGGCCGACATACGCCAGCACCGCCGCGACCGCGGCTTGGCGCCGGATCGTCGACGGCATGGCCTGCCACCCTTCGGCGTCGTGCAGGCCCCCGAGCCACCAGGCGCATGCGACCAGCAGCGCCATCGCACATGCATTCCCGATCAGCGGGGCAATGCTCCGTCGCGCGCTGGCGGATGTCGCACTCATGCGGCGAGATGCTGTTCGAAGGCGGGCGTCAACGATTCCCGCAGACCGTCGGCAGTGCGATGCAGGAACCGCGCGGCCAGGCCATGCCGAAGCGCGAACGCGTGGCCTTCATGGGGACCCATCACCGTCAGCGCGGTCGCCCAGGCGTCGGCATGCATGGCATCGGCAGCGACCACGGTCACCGCAGCGGCGGCATCCGTCACCGGTTCGCCACTGCGCGGATCGATCGTGTGGGAGTAACGACGACCATCCTGTGCATAGGCGTGCCAGCAGTCCCCGGACGTGGCGACCGCAACGCTCTCCAGCCTCAGCACGCGCGGCGCCATGCCTTCGCTGTCGGCTTCTTCGTCGGGCGACGATTCCACCAGTACCCGCCACGACTGCCCATCCGGCTTCCGGCCGTAGCCGTACAGCTCGCCGCCGACCTCGACGAGTGCGGCGTCGATGCCGCAGCGCTGCAGCAGGCCGGCGACCAGGTCCACGCCATACCCCTTGGCGATGGCCGACAGATCCAGCATCACGCCACCGGGTTGGCGAAGTCGGCGCTGCTCGGCGTCGAGCCGCAGATGTTGCCAGCCGACCCTCGCGCGCGCCTCGACCAGGTCCACGTCCGCCGGACGACGGCGGTGGCCGGCGTGCGCGCCGAAGCCCCATACCGCCACGAGCGGCGATACGGTCGGATCGAATGCCCCTCCACTGCGTGCTGCGACATCGAATGCCGCAGCGAGCACGCGTAGCAGGTCGTCCTGCAGGTCAAACCATTGGCCGGGCGCACAGCGGTTGAAACGCATGATGTCCGCGTCTTCCTCCCACGTGCTCATCTGGGCCACGACGCGGTCGAGTTCCGCCTGTACCGCATCATGCAGCGCATGCGGATCGGTGCGCACCGCGCTGCCGTACTGGACCGACCACGTCGTGCCCATGGTATGCCCGCGCAATGCGTGCACGGGCGTGGGGGAAACGGGGGGCGAAGAGAGGGGGGTGTTCATGTCGATGCACGACGCCGGACGAGCGTCCGGCAACGTGGGGTCGGCTTATTGCGGCAGCACTTCCAGCGTGGCGACATAGCTCAGGCGGCGCTGCTTGGCCTGCGGCACCGTGGTCTTGTCGTCCTGGGTGCCGGTTTCCAGCCAGTACATGCCGGCTTCCGGCCAGGTCACGCTGAACTCGCCGTCGGCGTTGGTGGTGACCTTGATCTCATCCTGCGCGTTCCGGTAGCGCGTTCCGCCGCGGGTGATCTCGAACTCCAGCCCCGCGGCGGGCTTGCCGTCCACCAGCATCCTGAACGTGGCGGCCTCACCGGCGAACAGGTCGTTGGGATGCGTGACCGGCACCAGTTCGATGCCCGTGCCCGTGGCCTTCAGCGCGGTGTCGTTCGGCGAACCGTTTGTCACGAACGTCTCGATGCGGCCGATCGATTCCGACACCTGCAGGTTCTTCGCATCCTTCGGCACCTTGGTGGCCAGGTCTTCCGGCTTCGCGCCGCGTAGGCCGCCCGGCTTGCCGTCGGCGCCTTCCCAGCGAACCATCAGGTTCCTGTTGACGGTCGCGATGCGATAAGTGCCTTGCTGTTTCAGCTCGACGTCGAACACGGTGCGGTACTTGCCCGTCGCCAGGTTCTGCGCCTCGACAGTAGACCCATCCGGCGCGGTGATGACCAAGCCTTCGGTGCGCAGCGGTACGTGGTTGAAGTAGAAGAGGTCATTGGACACCGCGGCATCGACCGTGATCCATGGGTTGGTACCGGCGATGACAGTCTGCGAGGGTTGCAGCCACGCCTTGTGCGCCAGCGCACTGGCGGGAATGGCGGAGGCCAGGACGATGGCTACGGCGAGGGAACGCTTCATCGGAATCTCCAGCGGATAGAGGGAAAGGATCAGGGCTTGACCGTCAGCGTGACGGCGCCCAGTTCGGTGGCGCCCTGCGCCTTGCCCGACTGCGCTGCGCCCTTGGCGGGCCAGGTGAAGGGAATCTTCAGCAGTTCACGGCCACCGACTTCGCGCGCGGCCTCGACGACCAGGGTGTACTGGCCGGGCGCCAGCTTGGCCAGGTGCTGTTTGTCGCTGAAGCTCAATGCGTGCTTGCCGACCGGCCTGGTGGGCCCGGTCACGCCATCCACCGGCACCTGCAAAGAGCGCCCGGACTTGCGCCACCACTGGCGCATGTCGGGCAGCCATTTGGTGCCATGGCCTTCCGAATTGCTCGTCTGCTGGTACCAGACCGACAGGTTGGCGGCGACCTTCTGGTCCGCGCCTTCGATCCACACGGCGACATAAGGCCGGTGGTATTCGGCCACATTGAGCTTGGGGATCTCGACAGTGACGTCAAGCGCGGCGGCGTAGGCCGGCGTGGCCAGCAGGCCGCTGAGCGCGATGGTCAGGGTGGTGTGGACGGCGATCTTCGACATGCGGGTTTCCGGAAGAAGAGGGTCAGTGGATGAAGAGCAGCGCAATGAGCAGGGGCACCAGCAGGCCGAGCCCTACCATCGGCCAGGTCATGCTGCGCTGCCTGCCATGGAGGTACAGCAGGAACAGCCCGGTGATGCAGAACACCAGGCAGGCCACGGCGAAGATGTCCAGGAACCATCCCCATGCCGGCCCGGCGTTGCGGCCCTTGTGGAGATCGTTGAAATAGGAAATCCAGCCGCGGTCGGTCCGCTCGTATTCCACGGCGCCGGTCTCGCGGTCGATGCTCAACCAGGCATCGCTGCCGGGGCCGGGCATGGAGAGGTAGAGCTCCACGTCCGACCATTCAGCCGGTCGCGTGCCGATGGCGACCGACAGCTCCTTTTCCAGCCACCTCGCGACGGTGGCTGGCAGGGGCGCATTCCCGTCCTGACGGTCGCCAAGTGCCGCAAGGATCGGGGCGGGCACGGTCGTCGTGATGTTCTCGACGTCGGGTGTGGCTTCGATCTTCGATGCGTGGTTCAGCGTGATCCCGGTGATCGCGAACAGCAGCATGCCGATCAGGCAGACGGCCGAGCTGATCCAGTGCCATTGGTGCAACGTGCGCAGCCAGAAGCCGCGGCGCTGTTGCGGGAGGGCAGGGGAGGCGGAAGGGGACAACGGCTTTCTCGGCGCAGATGAAGCGGGCGACCATTACATCACAGATGAGAATCGCTCTCAATTGACTGGCGTTCGCGGCGGACACGACCGCGCACGCGCTCGCACGTCAGAAGCTGACGTTGAGGCTCAGCCACAGGTTCCGTGACTTGTCCTTGTTGTTGTAATCGTCGAGGTAGGACACTTCGTTGGAGGTGTAGATGCCGTCGTTATCGAGGTCGGTGAAGACGGTCTGGAACGTGGTGAAGTCCTCGTCGAGCAGATTGTTGATGCGGCCGGACAGCGACACGTGTTCGTTGAAGCGGTACTGCGCCCCCAGGTGCAGCACGGTGTAGTCCTGGTAGTCGCGGCGCACGCCGTTGAGGGTGTCGCGGTAGCGCCTCGAGCGGGCCTCCGCCAGCAACTGCATGCTGAACGCGTCGGTCGCCTGCCAGTTCAGGCTGGCATTGGCCATGTGGCGCGCGGTGTTGGTGAGGGGCAGGCCCTTCTGCGCTCCACTCAGCTGCTCGCTGTCGGTAAACGTGTAGTTGGCGCGCAGTGAGAGGCTGCCACTGATGCCCCATCGGCCTGCGATCTCGACGCCCTGGATGCGCACTTCGTCGATATTGATGTTCTGCGCATACGTGGTGTAACCCAGCAGCGCGTAGTCCCCCAGGTTGGCGCAGGGGCGGACGCCCCCCGTCTGCTCGCAGCTCAGGCTGGTCTCGCCGCGCGCGATCTTGTCGTCGAAGTCGTTGCGGAACATGGTGATGTTGAAGTTGTGCGCGTCGTCCGGCGAGGTCCAGTACAACGCGATTTCGCTGTTGACGCTGGTTTCGGGCTGCAGGTCCGGGTTGCCGACGAAGGGCGTGGTGCCCTGGCCCCCGAATCCGGTGACGCCGTCGTAAAGGTCGGTCGTCTTGGGGGTCTTGAAGCCCGTGCTGACGCCGCCCTTCAGGGTCCATGCGCTGCTGACATCCCATACGGCATAGGCACGGGGACTCAACTGGCCGCCGAACACGTTGTGGTCGTCATGGCGCAGACCCAGTGTGATGGTGAGCCTCTCTATCGGCGTCCAGTTGTCCTCCGCAAACAGCGACCACATCTTGTGTTCCTGTACGGTACCGGCGCCATCGCCGCCCCCTTCCATGCCGAAGACGCCGTCCTGCAGTTCACCGTCGATGACCTGGCTTCCGACGATGAATCGATGTGCGTCACCGACAGCGAAATCCAGCTTTGCGTCCAGCGTGTACTGGCTGCTCTCCATGGTGCGTTTCGGACGAGGCAGGAACGTCGCGAGGGCCAACTGCTGGCGTTGCGCGCGCGTCTGCCCGGCGTAAGGGCCGGTGGCGCAGGTGGCCGCGTTGTTGCAGTAGATGTCACGGTGCAGCAGGCGCTCGGCCACCGTGAAGGGGAGGGTGCGTCCATGATTGCCGGTGTCGATGTGCGCCAGCGACACGAAGCTGGTGCCGAAGGCCCACTGGCCGTTGTGCGTGACCGACCACTGGTCGCGGGTGAACTCCTGGTCGGCCGCGTAGCCTACCTGCGGCGCCGCACGCCAGATGCCTGCCAGGCCATCCACGGTACCCAGCGGATATGTTTCCGTGCCCAGGTTGTTGATGTAGGGCGTGTTGTCGTAGACCTGTTCGGAGGTGTCGTAGTCGAAGGTGACGCTTTGGAGATCCGTCGGCGTCCAGCTCAGCGTGATCCCCGCGCTCTTGTTGGTGTTGTCCACGGTCTTGCCGCCACCTCCGAAGCCCAACGCGCGTTCGAACACCGTGCCATCCGGCGCGGTGATCGTTTCGTACTCCGGCGTCGACGCATTGCGCTCATACCAGGAGCCGCGTACGCCAACGCCCAGGCGATCCTGCAGCAGGGGTCCCATCAGCGCGAAGTCGAGCGTGGTGTCGCTGCCGAAATCGCTGTTCTCCTGGATGCCGTGGCCGAGCGTGGCCGACCCGCGCCAGCGATCCGAGACCTTGCGAGTGATGATGTTGATCACGCCGCCCAGCGCATCGGCGCCGTACAGCGTCGAGGCGGGACCGCGGATGACTTCGATGCGCTGGATCATGTCCAGCGGCGGAATGTGGTTGAACTGGTTGCCGCCGAACGAGTTCGGGTAGATGTCGCCATGATTGTTCTGGCGCTTGCCGTCGATGAGGATCAGGGTGTAGTCCGGCCCCATGCCGCGGATGCTGATCGTCTTCTGCCCGGTCTTGTCCGAGGTTTCGCCGACGTCCACGCCTTCCAGGTCGCGCACGGCGTCGATCAGCGTGATGTAGGGGCGCTTGCGCAGTTCTTCGGCGGTGATCACGCTGATGCTCGCGGGCGCATCGGTGATCTTCTGCTCGAAACCGGACGCGGTGACGACCACGGCGTCGAGTTCGGTGGCCTCCGCCGCACCTTCAGGCACGGGCTGGGCCAGCGCGGGCGCGCACACCAGGACGACAAGGGCGAGCGCAAGGCGGGTGTGGCGCGGCGGCGCCTGCAGGGAGCTGCAAGAGAGGTTCATGAAGGGCTTCGCAGGGATGAAGAAGGAGGCGCATCACGCGGACAATGGCGCGACGCGGACCGCACGCCGTGCCTCGCACGGCCGGCGAGGATCAGGCGACGCGCGGTGGCGCCTGGCCGGGATGCAAGCGCCGTGTGGCGTCGGGGCGAAGCATCGGCGTGGTGTTCGACAGAGGCGCGCGCGACGCTCGCGTTCCTTCGGACGAAACGGTGAGAGCGTGGCCGGCCAGGAATGCCGGCGCCGGCGCGGCAGCGCGGGAGGCGGACCCAGTCCAGACCTTCAGCGCGCTGACACGAGGCTTCTTCAGGTGCGGTCCGCGATACGGCATCACCGGTGGCGGATCGCCGTCCTCGGCAGCGCTTGCGAGGGTTGTCGGCGTGCCGGACCCGGCGGCGTCCAAGGCTTTGACATGGCCACTTCCCAGCGAAAGGCTGATCGCGGCATGGAAGACCACGATCGCCAGCAGGCCCAGCAGACGGCAGTACAGTCCCGCGCGGGCCTGTGGCGCGCGGCTCTGTCCGACGATGGAGGCGAATGCTTGGAACACCTGACTTCCCCGGCGGCGAGCCATGGCGGCCCACCGGACACGGCGAATCTTAAATGAGAATACTTATCAAATGCAAACAAGGATGGATCTTGTTTAGATGGGTCAGACCTCCGCCCATTGCCGCAGCAGGTTGTGGTACACGCCGGTCAGCTGCACCAGCGCAGGGTGCTCGGGCACGTCGGCAGTCAGGCGACGGATGGAGACATCCAGCTCGAACATCAGCCGGCGATGGCCATCGTCGCGCACCATGCTCTGCAGCCAGAAGAACGAAGCCACGCGCGCGCCGCGCGTCACCGGCGTCACCCGGTGCAGGCTGGTGCCGGGGTAGAGCACCATGTGGCCGGCCGGAAGCTTCACGCTCTGGGTGCCGAAGGTGTCCTCGATGATCAGTTCGCCGCCGTCGTAGTCTTCCGGTGCACTCAGGAAGAGCGTGGCGGAGAGATCCGTGCGCACCGGGTCCACGCCGCCGCGGCTGCGGTCGTAGCGGATCGCGTTGTCGACGTGGTACCCGAAGGACTGGCCACCGGCGTAGCGATTGAACAGCGGCGGATAGATGCGCCTGGGCAGCGCCGCCGAGAAGAAGGTGCTGTTGCGCGAGAGCGCGTCGAGGATCAGTGCGCCGACGTCCCGCGCGGCCGCCGAATCCTCCGGCAGCTGCGCGTTGTCCTTGGCCTTGGCCGACTGGTAGCCCGCGGTGATGCGGCCGTCCGCCCAATCGGCGGTATCCAGCCGCGCCCGTGCTTGCGCGACCTGCGCGGGAGTCAGGACATCCGGGATCGCCAGCAACATGCGGTTCGCCTCGAAAAGAAACCCCGCCCATTGTGCATGGGCGGGGTGGTATCGCGTGGGTGACTCAGAACCGGAACGTGGCCGTCAGCACCGCCGAGCGGCCTTCGCCCGGATTGGCCCAGCCGTTGCCGGCGGTCACCACGCCAGCACCGTTGACGGTCAGGTTGTTGCGGATACCGGTGTAGTACTCCTCGTCGAACAAATTGCTGACGTTGAGCTGCAGGCCGATACGTTCATTGATCTGGTAACCGACCATCGCACGGTGGACCCAGTAGGCTTCCGTCTTCAGGTAGGCCGTTGCAGAGGAGTTGTTCGGATAGAAACTGCCCTGGTAGGTCGCACCGTAGCCGAAGGTCCAGTCGCCCAGTTCGTACGTGCTCCAGAGGCTCGCCGAGTGGCGCGGTGTCTGGGTCAGTTCGTGGCCCTTGACCGGATCCGTGGCGGCACCGTCCGCTGCGTTCTGCAGGACCTCGCTGTCCAGGAACGTGTAGTTGGCGAACACCGCCCACTCGCGCGTGATGTTGCCGGCCACGCCCAAAGCGATACCGTCCACGCGCACCTTGCCGTCTAGCACCTGCTCCGGCTGCAGCGGGTCGACGCTCGCCACCTTGTAGTTCTGGCGCTCGTTGCGGAACAGTGCGGCGGTTACCGCAAGGCGGTTCTCCAATACGTCCCACTTGGTGCCGAGCTCGATGTTGACCGCGGTTTCGGGATCCACATTGCACGTCACCGCGCTGCAAGCGCCATTGACCGACGCCTTCGACGGCGTCTTGCTGTTGGCGTACGACAGATAGACGCTGGCGTTGTCGACTGGCTTGTACACCAGGCCCGCGCGATACGAGAACAGATCGTCCTCGTTCTCGAAGACGCCGCTCACGCCAGTGATCTGGCCCGTGGTGGAGACGGCGTAGTTCACCGTGTCGCCTTCGTTGTGCTCGTAGCGCGCGCCCAGGTTCAGCAGCCATTGGTCGCCAAACTTCAACGTATCGAACACGTACACCGTCTGGTTGTTCAGGCTGCCCTCGGTGCGGCCGGTACGGAAATAGTTCTGCGGACCGGCCCAGATGTTGTACGGATTGTCGAAGTTCTGGATCGGGTAGGTGATGCCCGTCGTGGATCCGTCGGGATTGCGGAAGGTCGTGCCGGTGTCCAGTTCGAAGTCCTCCTTGCTGAAGGACATGCCCACGACGACGTCATGGCGCACGGCGCCCGTGCTGAAGCTGGCCGTCAGGTCCGTCTGGCTGTGGGCGATGAAATTCTCGGTGTCGCGTACCAGTCCACGCGGGCCACCATTCGGATTCCATGTGCCCGCCGGCTGACCCACGCAGGCCTGGCCGGTATAGGGGTTGGTGTTGTTCGACAGGCACCACGAACCCTGCAGTGCAGTGGCATTGGTGTACTGCTCGACCCGCTGCAGGCGACCCAGGCTGCGCAGGGTCACGTGGTCGCCGAAGTCCATTTCGAACACACCGGTCAGCATGTCGACGTCGCTTTCCTGACGCGACGTGTTCCGATAACCGAAATACGTTTCGCGATCCACGCCCGGCAGGGGGCCGTCGTTGAACGGACTCAATGCGAACGGGACGCCGTACTGCGGCATGTTGTTGTCGTGCTGGTGCAGGTAGCTCAGCGTGAAACGGGTGTCGGAATCCAGGCCGAACGCGATCGACGGCGCAAAACCCCAGCGGTGCTTGAATTCTTCGTCGCGCCCGGGTACGTCCTGGGTATGCCCCATCGCGTTCAAGCGGACGGCGATGCCGTTCTCGAAGTCGACGTTGCTATCGGCGGTCACGCGGCTGTACTTGTCCGAGCCAGCGCCCACGGTGAACGTGTTGAAATCGCCCTCGCGTGCGGTCTTGCTGACCAGGTTGATGGTGCCGCCGACGGAGCCGGCACCGGACATGGCGGAGTTGGCGCCATTGATCAGTTCGATCGACTCGAGATTGAACGTGTCGCTGCGCGTGTACTGCGCACTGTCGCGCACGCCATCGGTGGTGATGTCGCTGCTGGCAGTGAAGCCGCGCAGGTTGATGCTGTCGCCATAGCCGCCGCCGCCTTCGCCGGCACCGAAGGTGATGCCGGGCAGCGTGCTCAGCACGTCCTTCAGGCCCAGCAGGTTCTGTTGCGCCATGACGTCGCTGGTCACCACGGTGATCGTCTGCGGCGTGTCGAGCAGGGGTTCGGTGTACTTCGGCGAGCTGGCCTTCTGGACGCGCTCACCGTGCACCTCGACGGTGTCCAGTTCCTTGGCCTGCATGGCGGCGTCGGCAGGAATCTCGCCGCCCGGAGCGGCAAGGGCAGGGGTGCTGAGGGCCAGCAGCAGGGCAGCGGCGAGGGGAGAGTGGCGCAGATTCATGAGCATCCTCAGGTGCAGGAAGGGAACACCCGGTGGCGAAGGCTGGCGGGAGAGATCGGTGGCGAGGGGGAATGCGCGCCTCGGCGGCGCCGTGATCGTTCGAGCATCGTCGCGGCCACTTGCCGAGCGGCCCGCGAGAAGCGGATCAGGTGAAGGGCGGCGGCCCGCGTCCGGGCGAACGGACGCGACGCGAAGCCGGGGCGTCCGCATGCCGGTTATCGGCACGCGCGAGCTGCGGTGCGGTCGCGACACAGCGTCGAACGATGCAGTCGCCGTCGGCTTCGGACTCTGCCGGCATCGGCAGGCTTTCGACCATGTATCCGGCGGGAGACGCGGACGTGTACCCGCTACGGTGCGGGCCGTCCATGTCGGGTTCGTACTGGGCAGCCGAAGACCATGGCGACGCGCCCCGGAGATCCGCGCCAGTGGACGCGACGAACAGGCCTGCGAGCACGAACAGGCTCGCCCACAGCAGGCAGCCTGACAGGATCGAAAGAGGGCGGACTTCGCGCAGCACGGGGTCTCGATGGGTCGGCTGCGACAGCCTGTCGCAGCGGTGCGACAGGATAATGAGAATGATTTGCGATTACAACAGGCGCGCCAGCGGCTTGGGTCAGTCGCGATCGTCACGCGTCCAGACGCCGCCGTGTTCGATGCGAGTCGGGAACTTGGGAACGGGCGAATACGCCGGCGCACACAGGGCACGCCCATCCCTGACATCGAACCGCGCGCCGTGCAGCACGCACTCGATGCTGGCGTCCTTCGGGTCGAAGGTGCCGGATGACAGCTCGAAATCCTCGTGGCTGCACTTGTCCTCGAGGGCGTACAGCGTGCCCTCGTGATTGACGACGAGGATCGGCGTACCCGTGACCTCGTCGAAGACGGTTTTCATTTCGCCGGGCAACAGCTCGCCCGTGGCACAGACAAAGGTCCAGGTCTCGCTCATGCCGCGGCTTCCGTCAGAGGCTTCTCGAGGACTTCGAAGCGCAGATCGTCGCGCTTCGGTATGCCGAAGCGCTCGTCGCCGTAGGGGAAGGGCTTCTTGGTGCCGGTTCGCACATAGCCGCGGCGTTCGTAGAACGCGATCAACTCGTCACGGATGTCGATCACCGTCATCCGCATCGCGGGCAATCGCCATTCGTCGCGCGCCACGCGTTCGGCTTCCGCCAGCATGGCCTTGCCGACGCCACCGCCCTGCAGGTCGGGCCGCACGGAGAACATGCCAAAGTAGCCCGCACCCTCGTCTTCCGCCACGTGCGCGCAGGCCAACAGCAGGCCATCGCGTTCGGCCAGCAGGATGCGGCTGCGATCGCGTTCGATGTCGCGGGCGAGCACGTCCGGATCGATGCGCTGGCCATCGAGCATGTCGGCTTCGGTGGTCCAGCCCTGCTTGCTGACATCACCGCGGTAGGCAGAGGTCACCAGTGCGACGAGGGCCGGAATGTCGGCGGGGACGGCGGAGCGGAAGGTCAGGGTATCCATGCCGCCCATTGTAGGGCGGCAACCCCTTCTACCCCAGCGTCAGGCCAGCAGGCTGCGCGCTTTCTTCAGGGCCGCGATGAAGCGCTCGACATCCTCGTGCGAGTTGTAGAACGCGAACGAGGCCCGCAGGGTGGCGGCGACGCCGAAGAACTGCAGCAAGGGATGCGCGCAATGCTGGCCGGAGCGGACGGCGACGCCCTCCAGGTCCAGCAACGTGGCCAGGTCGTGCGCATGCGCCCCTTTGATCAGGAAGGAAATCACCGCCGCCTTGTCGGGCGCGCGGCCGAAGATGCGCAGGCCCTCGATCCGGTCCAGTTCCTCGGTGGCGTGCGCCAGAAGTTCGGCTTCGCGGGCTTCGACGTTGGCCATGCCCAGCGCATCCAGGTAGTCCACGGCCGCGCCCAGCCCGATGAAACCCGCGATGTTGGGCGTGCCGGCTTCGAACTTGTGCGGCGGGTCGTTGAACACCGTGCCGTCGAAGCTCACTTCCTTGATCATCTCGCCGCCGCCGATGAACGGCGGCATAGCCTGCAGGTGTTCCTTGCGCGCCCACAGGGCGCCGGTGCCGGTGGGCCCGCACATCTTGTGGCCGGTCAGCGCGTAGAAGTCGCAGCCGATGGCGGCGATGTCGACCGCGCGATGCGGCACGGCCTGGGAACCATCGACGACCGTCGTGATCCCGCGCTTGCGTGCCTCGCGGCAGATATCGCGCACCGGGTTGACTGTGCCCAGCACGTTCGAAGTGTGGGTGATCGCCAGCAGCTTCACATCACCGGTCATCGCGGCGTGCAGCGCATCGAGGTCGAGCGTGCCGTCGGCGTGGATTTCCGCAACCTTGATGGTCGCGCCGGTGCGCTGGGCGACCAGTTGCCAGGGCACGATGTTGGCGTGGTGCTCCATGCGCGACACCAGGATCGTGTCGCCGGCCTTCAGGCGCGGCAGCGCCCACGAGTAGGCCACCAGGTTGATCGCGAAGGTGGTACCGCTGCACAAGACCAGCTCGTCCGCGCGCACGTTGAGGAAGCGCGCCAGCGTCTTGCGGGCGCCTTCGTAGGCTTCCGTTGCCTCCGTGCCCAGCGTATGCACCGCACGGCTGACGTTGGCGTTGTGTTGGCGATAGAAGTCGTCGGTCGTCCGGATCACCGACACCGGCTTCTGGCCGGTGTTGGCGCTGTCCAGGTAGATGAGCGGCTTGCCGTTGACCTGCCGCGCGAGCAGGGGGAAGTCCTCGCGGACGCGTGCCCAATCGATGGCGGTGCCGGCATCTGTCACGACTTCGCGGTTCATCCCGCCTCCAGCGCCGCCAGCGCGGCATCCACGCGGGCGAGCAATGCATCGCGCACGTTGGCGTCTTCGATCACGCCCAGCGGTTCGCGGCAGAACGCGGTGGTCAGCAGCTGTCGCGCTTCCGGCTGGGTCAGGCCGCGCGAGCGCAGGTAGAACAAGGCATTGGCATCGAGCTGGCCGACGGTGGCGCCGTGGGCGGCCTTCACTTCGTCGGCGTGGATTTCGAGCACCGGCTGGGTGTCGATTTCGGCGTTGTCCGACAGCAGCAGGTTCTTGTTCGACAGCGCAGCATCGGTGCCGTCAGCCCCTTCGCGGATCAGGATGCCGCCATGGAACACCGCGCGGCCACGCCCGGCGCCGAGTCCGCGCCATGTCAGTTCGCAGGCTGTGTCCCGACCGATGTGGTCGATGCCCAGGCGGGTGTCGACGTGGCGTCGTCCGCCGGCCAGCAGTACGCCGTTCGCCGCAAGGCGCGCGTTGTCGCCTTCCAGGCGCACGTTGAGTTCATGGCGGGACAATGCGCCGCCCAGTTCCAGGTCCACGCGCCGGTAATCGGCATCGCGTGCCAGTACCGCGTCGGTGCGGAGCAGCGTGGTGGCGCGGTCGCTGTCCGTCTGCACGCGGGCGTGCGACAGCGTGGCGCCGGCAGCGAGATGCACGTGGCTGAGCGTGTTGATGAAGTGCGCGTGTGGCGTGGCGGCGAGGTGGTGCTCCACCACCGTCAGCGAGGCGCCCGCGCGCAGTTCGATCAGATTGCGCAGGTGCCAGGCGCGATCGGCGCCGTCGTCGGTGCCGATGAAGACCAGGTGGAGCGGTTTTTCGCTGCGCACATCGGCTTCGGCGCGCAGCAGCAGGCCTTCGGTCGCCAATGCGGCGTTGAGCCGGGCGAAGACTTCGTCGGTGCGCTCGAAACGACGCTGCAGGAAGCGCGCCGCATCGCCGCCGTCGGCGAGCGCCTCGGACAGCAGCTGCAGGCTGACGCCGTCCGGCAAATCGGTGGTCAGCGACAGCGCCACCGAGTAGCGGCCGTTGACGAACACCGCGCGCGGCGCCGGGATGTCGGCTAGCAGCATCGGGTCCAGCGACGGCAGCGCATCGACGGCCGCGAAGCTGCGGCGTTCCAACTGGCGCAGCGAGGTGTACTTCCACGCTTCGGTGCGCGGGCCGGGCAGGCCGTCGCGCAGCGCCTCGTCGAGCACCGCGCGGCGCGCGGCGTCGCCGCTGAAGCCGGCGGACAGGGAGTCGAGCAGCGCGCTCATCAGGCGGCCTGCTCCGGGGCGACCCGGTCCTTGATCCAGGCGTAGCCGTGCTGTTCGAGTTCCAGCGCCAGCTCCGGGCCGCCGGTCTCGACGATGCGGCCGCCGGCCAGCACGTGCACCACGTCCGGCTTGATGTAGTCGAGCAGGCGCTGGTAGTGGGTGATGACCACGAACGCGCGGTCCGGGGAGCGCAGCGCATTGACGCCATCGGCGACGTTCTTCAGCGCGTCGATGTCCAGGCCGCTGTCGGTCTCGTCGAGGATCGCCAGCTTCGGTTCCAGCACGGCGAGCTGGAAGATCTCGTTGCGCTTCTTCTCGCCGCCGCTGAAACCTTCGTTGACGCCACGGTGCAGCAGTTCGTCCTTCAGGTGCAGCACGGCCAGCTTCTCGCGCACCAGCTTGAGGAACTGCATCGAATCCAGTTCCGACTCGCCGCGCGCCTTGCGCTGGGCATTGAGCGCCGCGCGCAGGAAGTAGGTGTTGTTCACGCCCGGGATCTCGACCGGATACTGGAACGCCAGGAACACGCCAGCGGCGGCGCGCTCTTCCGGTTCCAGTTCCAGCAGCGGCTTGCCGTCGAACTCGACGCTGCCGGCGGTGACCTCATAGCCCTCGCGGCCGGCCAGGATGTTGCCCAGCGTGGACTTGCCGGCGCCGTTGGGGCCCATGATGGCGTGCACTTCGCCCGGCTTCACCTCCAGCGAGAGGCCCTTGAGGATGTCCTTGCCGGCGACGCTGGCGTGGAGGTTATCGATCTTCAACATGGTGCGTTTCCAGTTTGATTGCTTGAGCCCCTCTCCCACCGGGAGAGGGGTTGGGGTGAGGGTTCGGCGAAGTCCGGATGGTCTGGACGTCATTGGCTCCGCCGCACCCTCATCCGGCGCTTCGCGCCACCTTCTCCCCGAGGGAGAAGGGGACTCTGCTACCCGACGCTGCCTTCCAGCGATACTTCCAGCAGCTTCTTGGCTTCCACCGCGAACTCCATCGGCAGCTCGCGGAAGACCTGCTTGCAGAAGCCGTCGACGATCATCGATACCGCGTCTTCCTGACTGATGCCACGGGCACGGCAGTAGAACATCTGGTCGTCGCTGATCTTGGAGGTGGTGGCCTCGTGCTCCAGCGTCGCGGTGGGGTTCTTCACTTCGATGTAGGGGAAGGTGTGCGCACCGCACTTCTTGCCGATCAGCAGGCTGTCGCACTGGGTGTAGTTGCGCGCGCCGTCGGCGTTGCGGTCCACTTTCACCAGGCCGCGGTAGGTGTTCTGGCCGCGGCCGGCGCTGATGCCCTTGCTGACGATCTTGGACTTGGTGCGCTTGCCCACGTGGATCATCTTGGTGCCGGTGTCGGCCTGCTGGCGGTGGTGGGTCAGCGCGACCGAGTGGAACTCGCCCACGGAGTCGTCGCCCAGCAGCACGCAGGACGGGTATTTCCAGGTGATCGCCGAACCGGTCTCCACCTGCGTCCACGTCACCTTGCTGCGGTCGCCCCGGCATTCGGCACGCTTGGTGACGAAGTTGTAGATGCCGCCACGGCCCTCCTCGTCGCCCGGGTACCAGTTCTGCACCGTCGAGTACTTGATCTCGGCGTCTTCCAGCGCGACCAGTTCCACCACGGCGGCGTGCAGCTGGTTCTCATCGCGCATCGGCGCGGTGCAGCCTTCCAGATAGGAGACGTAGGCCTTGTCTTCGCAGATGATCAGCGTGCGCTCGAACTGGCCCGTGTGGCCCGCGTTGATGCGGAAGTAGGTGCTCAGTTCCATCGGGCAGCGCACGCCCTTGGGGATGAACACGAAGCTGCCGTCGGAGAACACCGCCGAATTGAGCGCGGCGAAGTAGTTGTCGCCCACCGGCACCACGCTGCCCAGGTACTGCTTCACCAGTTCGGGATGTTCGTGGATGGCCTCGGACATCGAACAGAAGATCACACCCTTCTCGGCCAGTTCCTTGCGGAAGGTGGTGCCGACGGAGACCGAATCGAACACCGCGTCCACCGCCACGCCCGCCAGCTTCGCGCGCTCGTGCAGCGGCACGCCCAGCTTGTCGTAGGTGTCCAGCAGTTCCTGCGGCACCTCGTCCAGCGAGGCGTACTTCGCCTTCGGTGCGCTGTAGTAACTGATGGCCTGGAAATCGATCGGACCGATCTTCAGCTTGGCCCAATGCGGGGCCTGCATGGTCAGCCAGTGGCGGTAGGCGGCCAGGCGCCATTCGGTCATCCATTCCGGCTCGTTCTTCTTCGCCGACAGGGCGCGGACGACGTCCTCGTCCAGGCCGGGCGGCAACGAATCGGATTCGATGTCGGTGATGAAGCCGGCGTCGTAGCGACGTCCCAGCTGTTCCAGGATTTCAGCGTTCTCGGTGGCCATCGGGCTGCCTACGGTTCAGCGGGTCGCGACCTGCACGGCGATGGATCGCCTGCGCACGTCGTCGGAAGAAGAGGGGGGAGGCGCGACCATCTGCGCCAGGGTGAAGCCGCGCAGGGCGTCGGCCACCACGTCGTTGATCAGGCGCCAGTTCGCGCGCGCACCGCATTTCTGTGCGATGCCGCACTGGCTTTCGCTCTGGCTGCATTCGGTCATCGCGAGCGGGCCTTCCATGGCTTCCACAATTTCCACCAGGGTGATCTCGGCCGCGTCGCGGCTCAGGCGGTAGCCGCCGTGCACGCCCCGCAGACCTTCCACCAGGCCGGCCTGCGCAAGCGGCTTCAGCACCTTGCTGACGGTCGGGGTTTCCAGGCCGGAATGTTCGGCCAGGTCGGAGGCACTGAGCACCTGGCCCGGCCGGGCGGCGAGCACGGTCAGGACCACGGTGGCGTAGTCGGTCAGCTTGGTGACGCGGAGCATGGGGGAGGGAACTCGGAAAACGTACCGAAATTGTACGCTTTCAGGCCGGCCGGCTCAAACTCCGGGGTTCTGCCTGTTCAGGCGAGGCCGCTCCGGCTGACGAATGTCACCCGCGATGGTTGACGGCTGCGACTGATGCGGCGACCCGCATATCGGGAACATGGGCCCCGTCCACTCCCGGACAGTCCCTTCCAGGAACGCTTCGATGACCACCACCCACGCCTCTTCCGGTTCCGCCCCGTCCGCCCACGGACTGGACCAAGGCTTCCTCTGGCGCGTGCTGCTCGCCATCGGCGGCGTCTATCTGGCGGTGAAGCTGTTCCGCGGGCTGGGCCAGCTGTTCTGGACGGTGTTCGGCCTGGCGCTGGGCCTGGTCTGGATGTTCAACGGCCGCCTCTTCCCCTGGTGAGGCGGCCGCACGCCTTCAGTGGGCCGCAGGCGCGTCCGCTGGCGGGGTCGGCAACACCAGGCCGAGGTAGGGTGCCGGCGGGGTCTGTCCCGGCGGCAACGCCTCGGGCGCGGGCTGGCCGGCGGCACCGAGCGAATGCACGAAGCGGTAGATCGCGCGGCGGTCTTCCTCGGTCATCGCGCGCACGGCGAAGTCCGGCATCATCGGGCGGGTACGCAGGTTGGCGCTGTACTCGAGCCACTGCGCTTCGGTGAGCTGCTGCATGCGCAGCCGCAGGTTGCTCGGGTAGGTAGTGCCCCACGGCCCGTGGAAGCCCATCGGCGAACCCACCAGCCAGCCGGCCTTGTCGGTCGTGCCGCCGGATTCGGCGTAGCCCGGCGTGTGGCAGTCGTTGCAGCCGGTGGTTCGCACGAGATATTCGCCGCGGGCGAGCAGGTCGGCGGCGCTCGGCGCGGCCGACGGCAGTGGGGCCGTCGTCGGCGTTTCCGCAGGCTGGCAGGCGGACAGAGTGAGGCACAGGGCGGTGGTGAACAGGAGCGGGCTGGCGCGCATGGTGGTGGTCGCAATGAGGGGAACGGGCATCGAACGCGCGGCCCTGCGCAGACCGGCCACCCGCCGCAGCCGCAGCGTTCAGGCGAGGGAAAGTTGGGAAACGCCCTGCGCATGGGCGAGAATCCCCCTTCCTTCCTCCCGCCGGACCCCCGCATGCCCCGCAAGATCGAAGCCCGCCAATCCGACATCCACGGTAACGGCGTGTTCGCCATCGCGCCGATCGAGAAGGGCGAGCGCGTGGTGGAGTACAAGGGCAAGCGGCGGACCCATGAAGAAGTCGACGCCGACGACACCGGGGACGTCGACTCCGGCCACACCTTCCTGTTCACGCTCAACGACGACTACGTCATCGATGCCAACCACAAGGGCAACAAGGCGCGCTGGATCAACCACAGCTGCGACCCGAACTGCGAGGCCGTCATCGAAGAGCATGACGGCAAGAACCGCAAGAAGGACAAGGTCTTCATCGAAGCGATCCGCGCCATCAAGCCTGGCGAAGAGCTGACCTACAACTACGGCATCACCCTTGCCGAGCCGCACACCGCGCGCCTGAAGAAGATCTGGGCCTGCCGCTGCGGCAGCAAGAAATGCACGGGCACGATGCTGCAGCCCAAGAAAGGGCGCTGATCTCCACTTGGCACGGATGCCGCGGGAAGCCGAAAGGTTGAAATGACCGAAGGCAGGTGTGGCCCGTGTTTCCCGCCGCTAACGTGCGCGCACCGGACCACCACCCGCCTGCCATGACCCTGACCCGATTCGCCGGCCTGCTCGCGCTGGCCCTGCCGTGCAGCCTTGCCCATGCCGTCGAGATCGACGGCCGCATCGATCCTGCCGAATGGCAGGAAGCACGCCACGTCACCGACTTCCGCAAGACCCAGCCACTGACCGGCGAGCCGGGCTCGCTCGCGACGGAGGCATGGATCCTGGCCACGCCCGATGGTCTCGCCATTGCCTTCCGGGCCACGCATCCCTCCAGTGTTCCGCGCACGCGGCAGAAGGTGCAACGCGACTTCGACGAACAGGTCGACCGCGTGAACGCCTTCATCGATTTCGATGGCGATGGCCGGACGGGATATGCCTTTACCGTCAGCTCGACTGGCGGCATCGCCGACGAGATCATCACCAACGAGAACCAGTTCAGCGACGACTGGGACGGTCAGTGGCGCCACGCGGTGGCTGAAGACGAGCAGGGCTGGTCTGTGGAACTGCTGGTCCCTTGGCATACCGCGCCGATGCGCGACGGCACCGACGGCCAGCGCACGCTGAAAGTCTTCCTTGCCCGCGTGATCGGCGCGACCGGCGAGCGCATGGCCTGGCCGCAGGCGAGTTTCGAGCGGCCGCGCTTCCTGTCCGATTTCGCACCGGTCACGGTTGCCCGCTACGACCAGTCGCTGCTGGCGATCACGCCCTATGTCTCCGGCCTGTACGACAACGTCGGCGGGCGGGGCGACCTGAATGCCGGTGCCGATCTGTTCTGGAAACCGAATGGCCGCTTCCAGCTCACCGCGACGCTGAAGCCGGATTTCGGCCAGGTCGAAGCAGACGACCTGGTGGTCAACTTCAGCGCCACCGAAACCTTCATCAGCGACAAGCGCCCGTTCTTCACCGAGAACCAGGGCATTTTCGAACTGACCACGCCGTCGGACGACAGCCAGCAGCTCTATACGCGCCGCGTGGGCAGCACCGGCGACATCGTCGCGGCGGTGAAATTGAACGGCAGCCTGGGCCAGGCCAACTACGGGCTGTTCTCCGCCGACGAGGACGGCGCAACCGGACGCAGCTACCACGCGGTGCGGCTGGTACGCGACTTCGAGAGCCAGAACCTCGGCGCGATGCTGAGCCGCGTCGACGATCCTTCGCGCGATCGCGAGGCCACCGTGCTGGGCGTGGACCACAACTGGCGCCCAAGCGCGCGCTGGAACATCCGTACGCGCCTGCTGGGCAGCCGCATCGACCAGGCCGGCAGCGATACCGGCGATGTCGGTGCGACGGTATGGGCCGACTACGAAATGGACCACGGCTGGCGCCAGCAATGGATCGCCATGCACTTCGGCAACGATCTGCAGCTCAACGACTTCGGCTACCTGTCGCGCAACAGCACCAATTACCTGCATTGGGAAGTGCGCAAACGCTTCACCGACATGCCGGCGGACTCGCGTTACGCCTCCAAGGATTGGCGCTGGCGCGTCAGCAGCAGCCACAACAACCATGGCGACAAGCTCAATGACCAGTTCCGCATGAGCCGCGAGGGCCAGCTGCGCAACGGCAGCTACGAATATGCGCAGATCAACGTCAACAGCGCGGGACTGGCCGATACCGTGCTGCGCGGCAATGGCGTGATCCGGCTGCCGGCGAACTTCAACACCTACTTCGAGTACGAGCGGCCGCGCAAGGGCGACTGGGCGCACGAGACGGAGATGGAGATCGTCAGCGGTGGCCTGGCGGGCAACCGCAAGCTGGGCGGCGGCGTGGGTTATACCGGTACGTACTTCATCAACGACGCTTTCAGCCTCTACGGCGGCTTCTATGCGCTGTACACCCCCGACTGGCTGGTCTGGCAGCGCGAAGACCTGGTCGGCGGTTTCCGGCGCCGCCAGGTCAGCCTCGACGCGGGGCTGGACTGGGTGATGTCGGACCGCCACGAACTGCGCGTGAAGATGCAGGCGATCGCGCTGGATGCCCGCGTACGGGATGCGTGGCGCTTCGATGCGCTGGGCCATGCGCTGGCCGCGTCCGATACGGTGGACGACTTCAGCGTGCGCAACCTCGGGTTCCAGATCCGCTACCGCTACGAGCTGGCGCCGCTTTCGTACCTCTACGTGGTCTACGCGCGTGGTGGCTACGATCAGCGTACCGGAACCGACGACGTGGGCGGCCTGCTGCAGGACAGCCTGCGCTTGCGCGACGACGAGCAACTGGTGGTCAAGCTGAGTTACCGCTTCGAGATCTGAGCGCGCACCGCCCGACGGCGGTACGCAGCGTCTGTCGCGCTCAGCGAGTGACGGGCGGGGCCAGTTTCAGTTCCACGTGACCGTCTCGGATCCGCAGCGAGTCCGCATCCAGCGGGCCGGGTGCCTGGGCGAGATCCTCGGCGGTGAGGGTGTAGAGCGGCCGCGTGCGCGCGTACTCGCCGACCAGCTCCTGCAACGCCTCGCGCGAGCCGCCCGGCAGACCGCGGCCTGCCGCACCGGTACCGATGTGTTCGATGCGGGGATCGACCAGGTGCAGGCCCCGGGTGTCGGGGTCGTACCGCAGTCCGCTGCTGACCACCACGTTGCCGTTCTCGAGCCGGTCGCCATTGGCCAGGCCGACGTCATAGTCCATCTGCAACTGCAGGCGCTCACCCGGGACGGGAATGCGCACTTGCGGATCGGTCAGGGTCAGGGAGGCGAAACCTTCGAGCAGTGCGTGCTCCACAGGAAAGCCGGCGCGGGCGGCCGCCTGCAGCTGGGTGGCGTCGAAGCGGAGCGTGCCGGCGTTGTCCGCCCCGGCCAGAGAGGGCAGCGCGACTGCGCAGAGCAGGGCGATACGGGGGATCAGGGTCTTCATCGTGCTGCCTCACTGCAGGTGGATGACCACGCGGCCATCCTCGATCAGGGCGCTGCCGATGCGCTTGCTGGCGGGCAGGCGCTGCAGGATGTCGTTGTCGATGCGGTAGACCGGCTCGCTGCGCGCGTATTCGGCCAGCACGGTGTTGACCAGTTGGCGCGTACCGCCGGACATCAGCGAACCCGACCCCGGCACGTCGACCGACAGGATCTCGGGATTGTCCAGGTGCAGCCCGCGCGTCGCTGGGTCATAGCGCAGTCGGCTGGCGAGCGCGAAGTGGCCACGGCTGACATCGCGAGCGCCGAGCGCACTGACGCCGATGTCGAAGTCCAGCCGGAGGCGGTCATCGCCCGACGGAATGCTCAGGCGCGGATTGGTCAGCGTGGCCGAGACCAGTCCCCCCAGCTTGTCGAACTCGCGCGGGAAGCTCTGGTTGAGGTAGCGCTGCAGCTGCGGCTGGGTGAAGTTGATCTGGTTGCCGAACAGGCCAGTGACTGCATCCAGGGTTTCGCAGCCCGAGAGGGCGAGCGTGGCGGTGGCGGCGAAGGCGGCGACCAGGAAGCGGCGGCGGGTGCGCATGGAAAGCTCCGTGACGGGTCGCCGCACCTTAGCCGTAACCGCCTGTCCGACGGCTAACCGGCGAGTGCAGGGTCGTTGCGGAATCGCTGTTTGCGCTCCGCGGTGTAGTGCCACCAGGGTAGAGGACCACTGCCTTCCATGAAGCGCACCGCCGCGATGAAGCAGTCGCACAGGCAGGGATCATGGCGCTGGCCCGTCGCCTCGTTCACCCGCTGGTAGAGCGCGTACGGATCCTGGCCGACCAGGTCGCCGGGGCCGAGGATGCCGATGCCGCGCAGGTCGCCCGCGATGGACGGCCCGATGTTCGGGAGGTCCTCGAGCCGGTGGGCGTCGTCGGCGCTGCGGGCTTTCATCGCTATGGACTGCCGCAGGGGAAGGTCAGCTGCCGTCCCGGCTGCGCGTCTTCAGCGCGGCGATGAACGTGCCGATGTGTGGACGCAGGGGGGCGAACAGGTCGTCGGCATCCCTGCGGTGGTCGAGCATCAGTCCGCTGAGCAGCTTCGTGCCGACGACCAGTGCGGCGCGCTCGTCGCCACTGAGGCCGCGCTGGCGCTGGACGTTCTCGAGGATGCGCATCCAGTCGTCGTGGCAGCCATGCTCGAATTCGATGGTGCAGCGGCCGGGGGAGGGCTGGCCATCGCCCTCAATCGGCGTGACGGTGATGCGATAGCGGTGGGAGTCGTTGGGCATGGCAGCGGTACAGGCACGCGTCGGGGACGAATCAAAGATAGGCCCACACGCCGTGGGTAACGAGCGTCGCCCCCGCGATGGACTGTTCCGCCCGGCGGCGCGGCGGTTCAGTCGACGGTCGCGGTGGCCGCGCCTGCCGTGAACAGCGGGAGCGGATCGTAAGCGCCAGCGGCGCCATAGATGCCGTAATGGAGGTGCGGTGGCGTGCCTCGCGCATTGCCGGTCGTGCCGACGAACCCCAGCACGTCACCGGGGTGCACGACTTGGCCGTCGGCCAGGCCGGGCGCCCAGTCGTCCAGGTGCGCGTAGTAGTGGCGCTCGCGTCCCGGGCCGAGCACCCACACCTGCTTGCCCCCCAGTCCGCCATCGCGGATCGACACCACGATCCCGCGCGTCGCGCTGACGACAGGCGTGCCGCGCCTGGCGAAGATATCCACGCCCTGATGGGTACGGTCGCGGCCTCGCGGCGCGCCGAACGTGTCGGCCACCTGTCGCGCCCGCACTCCCTCGACGGGAACGGGCAACGCGGTCGGCGCGGGCGCCCGCGAGATATCCCACAGCATGCGGGCAGGGGCCATGAAAGGCCGGCCCCATGCCCACGCCAGCAGCATCGCCAGCACGGCCAGCGACAACAGCGTCCAGGCCAAGCGCCTCAGGCGCCGCGCGGCGGGCCGCACCATTCGATCAGCCCTGCGGAGAGGACTGCATCTGCGCCAGCTGGCGTTCCAGCTGCGCCTTCAGCGACGGATCCAGCTTCAGCTGCTTCGCCAGCTCATCCAGATAGGCGCGCTCCATGAAACTCTGTTCGTCGGCGACCATCAGGCTGGCCAGGTACATCTCCGACGCGATCTCCGGCGTACTGCCGGCGCGCGCGACGTCCGCCGGATCCAGCGGCTTCTCCAGCTCGGCATGCAGCCACTGCTGTACATCGCCGTCGGTGCCGAGTCGGGCGAATTCGCCTTCGATCACTTCGCGCTCGCGCGCATCGATGTGGCCGTCGGCCTTCGCTGCCGCGACCAGCGCCGTGAGGATGGCCTGGCTGTGCAGCTCCACCTGCGGCGGCGGAAGGCGATCCACGGTCTGCGGACCGGCGCCGGCGGCGAACCCGCCCTGCTGCCGCTTGTAGTCCCCATAGGCCCGATAGGCCATCACGCCGATCGCGGCCAGGCCGCCATACGTGGCGAGCTTGCGGGTGGTCTTGTTCTTGCCCAGCAGCAGGCCCAGCGCGCCGCCGCTGATCGCGCCCTTGCCGAAGTCGGCGTTGAGTACGCTGCCGCTGCCGCTGGAGGATTTCAGCAGATGGTCGAGGAAGCCCTGGATCTTCATGCGCGGAGCACCTTGTCGTGGGGAGATGAAGGATGACGTGCGGGCGATGCCGGGGCTTCGCAAGGGCGGCCAGCGGCATCAAAAAAAAACGGGACGGCATGGCCGTCCCGTTCGTGTCACGCGAGGTGCGCCGCGATCAGGCGGCGGCGTCCTTCAGCTTCTTCAGCGGACGGACCTTGACCTTCACCGTGGCGGGCTTGGCGGCGAACCACTGCTCTTCCTTGGTGAACGGGTTGATGCCCTTGCGCTTCGGCTTGGCCGGCACGTTGACGGCCGTGATCTTCAGCAGGCCGGGCAACGTGAAGGCGCCCGCGCCCTTCTTGTTCACCGAGGCGTGCACGGCGCTTTCCAGCGAGGCCAGCACGGCGCGGACGTCCTTGGCGGCCACGGAGGTCGCTTCGGCGATGTGGGCGACGAGGCCCGACTTGCTCAGCGCTTCCTTGATCGGCTTCGGGGCGGCCGGCTTGGCGGCGGCCTTCGGTGCAGCTTTCTTGGCGGCCTTTTTCGGCGCGGCCTTCTTGGTGCTCTTTGCCATGTGTCCTGTCTCTACTGTCGAGTGGTTGGGTAATCGGGCCGATCGCATCGGCAAGCGAAATGTAGGGCAAAGGAATGGCGCCGCCAAGGGCAGGAAGGCCCCGAAACCGCTTTTTTTTCGCTTTTTTCGTGTTTTTCTGTCGCCGCGTGTCGGAAATCGCCTGTCGGCATGACCAAATCACCTTTCGCATGCGTCGATGCGCAAGGACGGTCGCCACCACCGCGACCGCATGACGCACCCCGGCTCACTCGTCGTCGTGGCGCGGCTTGTACGCGTCGACCAGCTTCTGCTGCACGTTCGGTGGTACCGCTTCGTAGTGGCTGAAGTCCAGGCTGTAGCGTCCCTGGCCGGCGGTCATGGACTTCAACTCGGCCGCATAGCCGTCCAGTTCCGCCAGCGGCACCTGTGCCTTCACCACAATCCCGTCGCGCACCGCGTCGGTACCGTTGATGCGGGCGCGCTTGCCCGCGAGGCTGCCGGTGATGTCGCCCACCTGTGCCTCCGGCACGACGACTTCCAGATCGACCACCGGTTCCAGCACCTGCGGCCGCGCCTTGGCGATGGCGTCGAGGAAGGCCTTCTTTCCGGCCGCGACGAAGGCGACTTCCTTGCTGTCGACCGCGTGGTGCTTGCCGTCATGGACGACGACCCGAATGTCCTGCAGCGGATAGCCCGCCAGCGCGCCGCTGCCCAGCACCTGCCGCACGCCTTTCTCGACGGCCGGCAGGAACTGGCCGGGAATGACGCCGCCTTTCACTTCGTCGACGAATTCGAATCCGCTGCCCCGGGGCAGGGGCTCGACGCGCAGCGAGACTTCCCCGAACTGCCCCGCGCCGCCGGTCTGTTTCTTGTGGCGATGGTGGCCTTCCGCTTTCGCGCCGATGGTTTCGCGATACGCGATGCGTGGCGGTCGCGTCGTCACCGCGACACCGTGACGGTCCTTCAGCCGCTCCAGCATCACCCTCAGGTGCAGGTCGGAGAGGCCTCGGATGACGGTTTCGTTCAATTCCGGCTGGTGTTCGACGATGAACGCCGGATCCTCTTCGGCCAGCTTCTGCAGCGCGAGAGAGAGCTTCTGTTCCTGGCCCTTGCTGGCGGCTTCGATCGCCAGGCCGAACATCGGCCTGGGGAAATCGATCGGCGCCAGGTGGATGTGGTCCTCGTCGTGGCTGTCGTGGAGCACGGCGTCGAAATGCAGGTCCTCGACCTTGGCCACGGCGGCGATGTCGCCGGGGATGGCCTGGTCGACTTCCACGTGGTCCTTGCCCTTGAGCTTGAACAGATGGCCGACCTTGAACGGCTTCTTGCCGTCGTCGACGAACAACTGCGTGTCCTTCTTCAGCGTCCCCTGGTACACACGGAAGATGCCCAGCTTGCCGACGAACGGATCGTTGACGATCTTGAAGACATCGGCGATGACGTGCGCGCGCGGGTCGGGCACGGCCTCGATCGACTGCGGGCCGGCGCCGTTGAGCTTCACGAACGGCGGCGGATTGGCCTCGGCCGGATTCGGGAACAGGCGTTCGGCCACGTCCAGCAGTTCCTTCACGCCCACGCCCGTGCGCGCGGAGGCGAAGCACACCGGCACCAGGTGGCCTTCGCGCAGGCACTGTTCAAAGGCATCGTGCAGCTCTTCGCCCGACAGGCCGCCTTCGCCCAGGTCCAGATAGTGCTCCATCACCGTTTCGTTGATCTCCACCACCTGGTCGATGATCTTCTGGTGCCAGTCGGCGACATCGCCCAGGTCGGACGTGCCGGTCGATTGCCAGAAACAATCGATGACCGCCTTGCCGCCGTCGGCAGGCAGGTTGAGCGGCAGCACTTCGGCGCCGAACTCCTCGCGCAGCGCGGCGAGCACACCGGCGCAGTCCGCACCCTCGTGGTCGATCTTGTTGATGACGATGGCGCGGCAGAGGTTGCGCTGGGAGGCGCGATCCATCAGCCGTCGGGTGCCGTGGGCGACGCCGCTGTCGGCATCGACGACGATCAATGCGGTTTCCACGGCCGACAGGGCCGACAGCGTCGGGCCCCGGAACTCGGGATAGCCCGGTGTATCGATCAGGTTGACGTGCATGCCGCCGTGGTCGGTGCTGGCGATGGCGGTGTCGATGGAATGGCCACGCGTCTTCTCGATCGGATCGTGATCCGAGACGGTCGTGCCGCGCTCGATGGTGCCTGCCACCTGGAGGGCGCCGCCGGCATGCAGCAGGGCTTCGAAGAGCGTTGTTTTGCCGGCGCCGGGGTGGCCTGCCAGGGCCACGTTGCGGATCTGTTGTGTGCTGTACGACATGAGGCCGTTCCTCCCGTGGGTTGGGTCGAAGGGCCGTCATGGCTGTCCGGGCTGAGCGCGTCCCGTGAGCGTGCGCTCGGCGGGCGGTCATGGCGGGCGGCCAGCATCTGCGCGTGCGGGGGAGGGGTCAAGTCGCACTGCGGTACATGGCGTGAACATCCGTCGGTGTACCCTTCGCTTCCCCTGACCCGAGGAGCACGACCATGGCTTTGAAGCGTTACGCGGATGCGGTGTGGGCTGGCGATCTGCAGTCCGGCAAGGGCAGCCTGAGCACGCCGCAGAGCGGCCTGTTCGAAGGCCAGAACTATTCGTTCAAGACCCGCTTCGGCGACGAGAAGGGCACAAATCCGGAAGAACTGCTGGCGGTCGCCCATGCCGGCTGCTTCACCATGGCGTTGTCGGCGGTGCTCGGCAAGGCGGGCTTCACGCCCGACAAGCTGCAGACGCGCGCCGAGGCGACGATGGAACCGGGCATGGATCCGGGCCCGACGATCACCGCGATCAAGCTGACCGTCTCGGCGAGCGTGCCGGGGATCAGCGCGGCGCAGTTCGAGGAGATCGCCCAGCAGGCCAAGGCGGGTTGCGTGATCTCGCGCGCGCTGTCTGTGCCGGTATCGCTGGAGGCGACCCTGCTTTGACGGACACGCGGGCCGCCTTGTTCGTGCATGGCGCGGGCGGTGGCGGTTGGGAGTGGAATGTGTGGCGTGGCGTGTTCGAGGCGGCGGGCTTCCAGGTGGCGGCCCCCGACCTCGTGCCCGTGCGCGGCGACGTGGCGGCCACGCATATCGAGGACTACCAGGCGCAGGTGCGCGCGGCGTTGGCGGCATTGCCGCGGCCGCGCGTGCTGGTCGGTGCGAGCCTGGGCGGATTGCTCGTACTGGATGCCGCCGAGGGTGCGGATGCGGTGGTGCTGGTGAATCCGTTGCCGCCGGCGCCGTGGCACGTGGACATGCCGGCACGCGACTGGCCCGATGTGGTGCCGTGGCGGCGCGACGCGCGATTGTCCGGCACACTCAGGGCACTGCCCGAGGCGGACGACGCGACGACGTTGTACGCGTTCCGCCGTTGGCGCGACGAGTCCGGTGCCGTGCTGCGCGAAGCCCATGGTGGTGTCGCGGCGGAACGTCCCGCATGCCCGATGCTGTGCGTGGCGTCCGCGCAAGACGACGACGTGCCGCCTGCGATCACGCGGGCGATGGCCGAGGCGTGGGGCGCGGAGGTGCTGCAAACGGTCTCAGGTTCGCATGTCGGGCCGTTGCTCGGGCGCGAAGCGGCCGGCATTGCCGCGCAAGCTGTCGAATGGCTAAACCGGGCCGCGAAAACCGGCTGAGTTCAGCCATGTTTCACCCGCATCGGCCGAGCATGCCAGCACGCCAATCCGGCGTGGGGGAGTACCCGACATGAAGCGTCTATCCGCCACCGTGCTGGCCATCGGCCTGCTCGCTTCCGGCGTGGCATCCGCGCAGTCCACGCGCTATTACGGCACGACGGACCGCTACGGCGACGAACCCTATTACGACTACGCGCGCGTGGTCCGCGTAGACCCGGTCATCGACAACGGCTACCGTGAGACGCGCGGCGCGGCCCAGCAGTGTTACTACCGGGATGCCGACGACGTCTATGCGCGGGACGACTATCGTGGCGATGTCTACGGGACTCGCGACTACGGCGATGTCTACGACAGCGGCGACTATCGCGACGTTTACGGGCAGGACGGTTATGGCGAACGCCGCGTATCCAGCGGAGGCAACGAAGCTGGCCGTACCGTGGCCACCGTGATCGGCGGTATCGCCGGTGCGGTACTGGGCAGCAAGGTGGGCGACGGCAGCGGACGCTATGTCGGCACGGCGGTGGGCTCCATGGTCGGCGGCATGGCGGGCCGCTCCATCTACGACAACAGCCAGCGCAACCGCCAGGTGCAGCGCGGGCAGGTGCGCGTCTGCGATCCGGTGCCCGCGAACGACGGTCGATACGATGAACGCTACGAACGCGACGGGCGCGTTTCAGGGTACGACGTGACGTACGAATATGGTGGCCGTACCTACCGTACCCGCACCGGCTACCACCCGGGCGATCGCATGCGCGTACGCGTGGACGTGCGTCCGGAATGACGGAGCGGGCATGGTGAGCCCGATGTGGCAGGCGGGCGAGAGTCGCGAGAAGGGGCCGCAAGGCCCCTTTTCCATGGGCGTTGCCGTGCCGGCCCACTCCGCGCATAGTCCCGCGCTGGATCAATGCGGGGGTGGGATATGCGGCATTTGGCGTGGGGGGTGGCGGGCTTGCTTGCGTGCACGGGCGTCGTGCAGGCCCAGGTGAAGTTGGTGACCGGCGCGCGCGTGCATACCCTGGATCCTGCACGCCCTCTCGTCGAAGCGATGGCATGGGACGAGCAGGGCCGCATTCTGGCGGTCGGTGATGCGCGTGATCTGCTGGCACGTTATCCCGGCGCGAGACGCATCGATGCGCCGGGCAAGACGGTGATTCCGGGTCTGATCGACGCGCACGGCCACGTCATGGGATTGGGCTACGCACTGATGCGGGCGGACCTGGTGGATGCGGCGGACAAGGCCGAGGTCATCGCGCGCCTGCGCGCTTTCGAGATGTCATTGCCACCGGGGGCGTGGCTACTGGGCGGTGGCTGGGACCAGAACGACTGGCCGGGCAAGGCCTTTCCGACGGCCGAAGATCTCGATGAGGCGTTTCCCGACCGTCCCGTCTGGCTCGAGCGCGTGGATGGCCATGCGGGCTGGGGCAACAGCGCGGCGCTGCGTGCCGTCGCTGCGAAGGCATCGCGTCCGTTGGACGGCGACTGGCAGCCCGAGGGCGGGCGCATCGAGCGCGTCGCAGGCAAGCCTACCGGGGTGTTCATCGATGCCGCCATGTCGCTCGTCAATGACGTCGTCCCGGCACCGGATGCGGCCTATCGCCGACAGGCGCTGGAGAAGGCCACGCAGGCCGCCGTGCGCCATGGCCTGACGGGCGTGCACGACATGGGTGTGTCGCGCGAGGACCTGGCGCTGATGAAGCAGTTCGCCGATGAAGGCCGCCTGCCGCTGCGCATCGATACCTACGCCGACGGCAATGGGGACGCACTGGCGGATCTGTGTGCGCACGGCCCGTATCGCCACGCGGGCGGCCGCCTGCAGATGCGGGGCGTGAAGCTGTACGCCGACGGTGCCCTCGGCAGCCGAGGCGCTGCCCTGCTGGAGGACTACAGCGACGATCCCGGCAACCGTGGCCTGCTGGTGACCGAGCCGGCGGCGCTGGAAGCGGCGATGCGCAGGGCGCGCGGCTGCCACGTCCAGGTGGCCACGCATGCGATCGGCGACCGTGGCAACCGGCTGGTGCTGGACACGTACACCCGCGTGCTCGGCGATGCTGCGAAGACCGACCATCGCTGGCGGATCGAGCACGCGCAGGTGGTGGCGCCGGAGGAATTCCCGCGGTTCGCCGCACTGGGCGTGATCGCGTCGATGCAGCCCACGCATGCGACCTCGGACATGCCCTGGGCGCAGGATCGCCTGGGCCCGACGCGCATCAAGGGCGCCTATGCGTGGCAGCGCCTGCAGGCGAGCGGCGCGAAGCTGGCGCTGGGATCGGATTTTCCAGTGGAATCGGTCGATCCGCGGCGCGGACTGCACGCCGCGGTGACGCGCCAGGACGGGCACGATGCGCCCGCGGGTGGCTGGATGCCCGATCAGCGCCTGAGTGCGGGCGAAGCGCTGCGCGGCTTCACCGCCGATGCGGCATGGGCGGCGCACGACGAGGCGGAGGTGGGCAAGCTAGCTCCCGGCCTGCGTGCGGACTTCGTCATCCTCGACGAGGATCCCCTGGCCGTGCCGGGCGAACAGCTCGATGCGCTGCACGTCCGCTCTACCTGGGTGGATGGCAGGCCGGTGTACGAGGCGAAGTAAGTTCTTGCCTCTGTGGGAGCGACGTCAGTCGCGACGGCTCACCGCGCCCGGTCGCCTCGCGCATTCAAGGACTGCGCTTTCGCGACTGACGTCGCTCCCACAAGAAGCCGCCATCGTTACCAGTCGATCTGGCCGGTCACGATGGTGCGCACATGGCCGCCGGACCAGACATCGCCGGCAGGGTCCACGCGCAACTGCAAACGGGCGTCGTAACCGACTTCGCGGCCCTGGCTGACGACGTAGCGTCCGTCGCGGCCGGGCAACGCGTTGCGCGACGCCAGCCAGGCGGCCAGCGTCGCGTTGGCCGCACCTGAAGCCGCGTCCTCGAAGGCGGCGGGCGCGCCGACGAAAGCGCGCACGGCCAGGTCGTAGTCGCGGCCCGGCGTTCGTGCATAGGCGCAGACACCCATGCTCTCGGTAGCGCGCGCCAACGCACTGATCGCGTCCCAGTCCGGCGAGGCGCTGCGGAGCGTGGCTTCGTCGCGCACCTCGGCGAGCCACCAACGGCGGCCACCGTCGACGAGAGCGGCGGGCAGCACACCTGGCGACAGGCCTTCGAGGGCGGCGCCCAGCAGGCCATCGCCCGAGGGATCGCCTTCCTTCAGCACCGTCGCGCGCGGCGTGCGCACGGCGATGGTGCGGTCCGCACCGTCGCCATCGACACGCAGCGGCAACACGCCCACGACGCCTTCCTGCATCAGCACGCCGTCGACCGGCGCGGCCAGGCCCGCCTCCAGCACCACGTGCGCGGTGCCGACGCTGGGATGGCCGGCGAACGGCACTTCGCGGCGTGGACTGAACATGCGCACAGCGTAACTCGCGCCCGGTCGGGTGGGCGCGAACACGAAGGTGGTTTCCGGCAGGCGCGTCCAGCGGGCGATCGCCTGCATGGCGGCATCATCGAGGCCGGCGGCGTCGAGGACGACGGCCAGCGGATTGCCCGCGCCGGGGCGGTCGGCGAACACGTCCAGCTGGACGTAGCGGCGGAGGGTCATGGGGGCGTTGTCGCGTGGGGGCCGCGCAGCTTACCAATTCACCTGGCCGTCGATGACCGGCTGCACCTGACCGCCGATCCAGACTTCGCCTTCGTCGTCCACCGTCAGGTGAACACGGCCATCGCGACCGAGCTCGCGGCCCTGGCTGGCCAGATAGCGGCCCGCAGTGCCGGGCAACGCGCCCGCGGCATTCAGCGCGGCCGCGATGCAGGCATTGACGCTGCCGGTGACCGGGTCTTCCGGGATGTTGTCGGCGGGGCAGAACGCGCGTACCGCCAGGTCGTGGTCGTCGTGCACGCCGGCGCGGCCGAAGACGGCCAGCCCGACCGCACCCGTGGCCTGGGTCAGCGCGGCGATCGCCGGCAGGTCTGGCTGCAGGGCGCGCACGGCGGCCGCGTCGCGCAGTTCCACCAGCCACCAGGCGGGGCCGTTGTTCCAGAGCGCGGCGGGCAGGCCTGCCGCAGGCAAGCGAGCGAGCATGGCATCGCGTTCGGGCAGGGCGGCAGCGACCTCCATCGGGTGCGCCCGCGGCGCACGCAGGCGGATCGCGCGTTGCGGGCCGTCGCCCTCCACCCGCACGGGAAGCAGGCCCGCCGCGCATTCCTGCACCAGCGTCGCGGAGGCGGGCACCAGGCCGGCGTGCAGCGCGACCCATGCCGCGCCCACGCTGGGATGGCCGGCGAACGGCAGCTCCTGGCGCGGGGTGAAGATGCGGATGCGGTAGCTGGAGTCTGGGGTGGTCGGGGACAGGAAGAAGATCGTCTCCGACAGATTGGTCCAGGCGGCGAACGCCTGCATGCGCGCCGTGTCCCATCCACCGGCGTCCAGTACGACGCCCAGCGGATTGCCCGCGCCGGGGCGGTCGGCGAAGACGTCGACCTGCAGATAGCGGTGTGAGGTTCGTTGCATGCGGTACGGTCCGGTCGCGCGCGGGAGCTTGGGCTAGAATCGACGGTTCACGCCCGAAGGGTTCGGGCATTCCCCGTCATTCTATCCATGCCTTCTGCCACGCCTGCGTCTGATCGTTGGATCGTCCTCAAGTTCGGCGGCACCTCGGTGTCGCGTCGCCATCGCTGGGACACGATCGGCAAACTGGCAAAACAGCGGGCGGACGAACAGGGCGCGCGCGTGCTGGTCGTGGTGTCGGCGTTGTCCGGCGTCACCAACGAGCTGACCGCCATCGCCGACGGCGCGGCCGATAGCGCGGAACGCGTGGCGAAACTGGAACAGCGCCATCGGGAATTCCTCTCGGAGCTCGAGCTGGACGCCGATGCCGTGCTCGGCGACCGCCTGGCGGCACTGCGCAACCTGCTGACCGATCCGCGCGCCGCGAGCCGCGCGCTCGACTGGCAGGCCGAGGTGCTGGGGCAGGGCGAACTGCTCTCGTCCACGCTTGGCGTGGCCTACCTGCGCGCGCAGGGACTGGATTTCGGCTGGGTCGACGCGCGGCACTGGCTGCAGGCGAACTTCCTGCCGAACCAGAGCCCGTGGGCGCAGCGGCTGTCGGTGTCGTGCAACACCGCGCCGGACCAGGACTGGCGCCGCGCGTTCGCGGGCCAACCGACGACGATGCTGCTGACGCAAGGCTTCATCTCGCGGCACGCCGATGGCGGCACAGCCATCCTCGGCCGCGGCGGCTCGGATACGTCCGCCGCGTATTTCGGTGCGCTGCTCGGTGCGCAGCGCGTGGAAATCTGGACCGACGTACCCGGCATGTTCAGCGCGAATCCGCGCGAAGTGCCCGATGCGCGCCTGCTGACGCGACTGGATTATTACGAAGCGCAGGAAATCGCGACCACCGGCGCGAAGGTGCTGCATCCGCGTTCGATCAAGCCATGCCGCGATGCCGGTGTGGCAATGGCCATCCTCGATACCGAGCGGCCGGAGTTGCCGGGCACCACCATCGACGGCAACGCCCTGACCGTGCCGGGCGTGAAGGCGATCAGCCGCCGCAACGGCATCGTGCTGGTCTCGATGGAAGGCATCGGCATGTGGCAGCAGGTCGGCTTTCTGGCCGACGTGTTCGCGCGCTTCAAGAAGCATGGTCTTTCGGTGGACCTGATCGGTTCGTCGGAGACCAACGTCACCGTGTCGCTGGACCCCAGCGAAAACCTGGTGAACACCGACGTGCTGGCCGCGCTGTCGGCCGACCTGGCGGAGATCTGCCGGGTGAAGGTGATCGCGCCGTGCACGGCCATCACCCTGGTCGGGCGCGGCATGCGGTCGCTGCTGCACAAGCTGTCCGATGTGTGGGCGATGTTCGGCCGCGAGCGCGTGCACCTGATCTCGCAGTCTTCGAACGACCTCAATCTGACCTTCGTGATCGACGAGGCTGATGCCGACGGCATGCTGCCGCTGCTGCACGAGGCGTTGATCGACAGCGGCGCCATGCCCGTCGAGGAGGCCAGCGTGTTCGGTCCCAGCTGGCGGGAGATCAACGGCGCGGTCCGCCATCGCGGCGTGCGCTGGTGGAGTGCGCCTGCCGCCCGCGAACGGCTGCTGTCGCTGGCGCGGGCCGGCACGCCGCGCTACGCCTACAACCTGGACATCGTCCGCGCCCGTGCCCGCGCGCTGGCCGCGATCACGGCCGTCGATCATCGTTTCTTCGCGATCAAGGCCAATTCGCATCCCGCCATCCTGCGGGCGCTGGTGGAAGAAGGATTCGGCCTGGAGTGCGTGTCGCGCGGCGAACTGGAGCGCGTGTTCGAGATCGCGCCTGCGCTGCCGATGGAGCGAGTGCTGTTCACGCCGAGCTTCGCGCCGCGCGAGGAGTACGCATTCGCGCTGGAGCGGGGCATCAACGTCACCCTCGACAATGTCGAGGCGCTGCAGCAATGGCCCGAGATCTTCCGTGGTCGCCGCCTGTGGCTGCGCGTCGACCTGGGGCGCGGCGACGGCCATCACGACAAGGTGAAGACTGGCGGCAAGACGTCCAAGTTCGGCTTGCCGCTGGCCAAGCTGGAGGCCTTCCTCGCAGCGGCCCGCGCGATCGACGTGCGCGTCGTCGGCCTGCATGCGCACCTGGGCAGCGGCGTGGAAAGCGCACAGCACTGGAACCAGATCGCCGATGAGCTCGGCGGACTGGCCGACCAGATCGGCACCATCGAGACGATCGACATCGGCGGTGGCCTGCCGATTCCCTACGCCGAAGGCGACGAGCCGTTCGACCTGGCGGCGTGGGGCGAGGGCCTGGCCGCGATCAAGGCTGCGTACCCGGCGTACCAGCTCGTCATCGAGCCGGGCCGCTACCTGGTCGCCGAGTCGGGCGTCCTGCTGGCCCACGTCACGCAGGTCGTGGAGAAGCTCGGCATCCGCCGCGTGGGCAGCGACGCGGGCATGCATACGCTGATCCGCCCGGCGCTGTACGACGCGTGGCACGACGTGACCAACCTGTCGCGTCTGGAAGACACCGAACAGGAACCGTTCGACGTGGTCGGCCCGATCTGCGAATCTAGCGACATCTTCGGCAAGCGCCGCAAGCTCGCGTCCGCGACGGCCGAGGGCGACGTGCTGCTGTTCTCCGACGCCGGCGCGTATGGGTTCGTGATGGCCAGCCATTACAACCTGCGCGGCTTGCCGGCGGAGGATGTGATCGATGGGGTGTTTGGCGATGTCGCCGCGCACTGAGTTCGTCCTGTCCAGCCTGCTGACCGCCGCGTTGCTGAGCATCGCGGTGGTGGTGCTGATGGATGTGGATCGCCGCATGCCTGGCGTCGCCGAGTTCACGGCGGCGTTGCGGTTTGCGCCCGCTGCACTCCTGGCGGTCGGGCTGGGCGCCTGGTTCGTCACGCGATGGCAGGCGCGTGCGCAGCGCGCGGGCCAACGCTGGAAGGCGGGCGGCATGACCTTGCGCCTGCTGCTGGTGGTGCTGCTGCTGTTTCCGCTGTCGCTGTCCGCCTGGGCGGTCACCGCGATCGCGATCGACTCGTTGACCGCCAGCCACCCAGGCGGATCGGACGAGGCGCTGGCCTGGCTGCCGGTCCTCGTCTTCTACGGCTCGCTGCTCGCGACAGTGTTCGGCGCTGCGCCGTTGTTCGCTATCGAATATTTCGCCTGCCGCCGCTACCTGCGCCGACGGGCCGCACTTTCCCCGGATCACGCATGACGACTTTCGACAAATCCAGCATCCGCACTTTCCGTTTCGTCCGTTGTTCCTTCGATGCGGAGACCGGCGTCGCGCGGTTGGTGTACGCCTTCGACGACGGTCCGGAGCTGACCGAGACGGTGACCGTACCGGGCGCGCCGTTCGCGCTGGACGCCACGCGTGCGCAGGCGGTCGAGCACGCCGTGCGCCTGCTGCACCTGGTCACCGGCGTGAGCTACTACAAGGCGGCGGTGCCGAACGAGATCCGCATCGATGGCTACGCGATCGACGCGGCCACGGCCGTGCTGATGGAACAGGTCTACGTGCATGGGCTGGGCGAGTTTGCCTATCGCAACGGCCTGAGCCTGCATGGCCGCGTGCGGTTCCCGGTGGGTGCGCCGGCGCAGGCCGCGGCACCCGCCGCGGGTCTGCAGGAACACGCACTGGTCGCCATCGGCGGCGGCAAGGACTCGCTGGTCAGCATCGAGGCGCTCCGCGGTGCCGGCATCGAGCAGACCGTCACCTGGATCGGCGGTTCGCAGCTGATCGCGGCCTGCGCGGCGCGCACGGGCCTGTCGACGCTCAACATCGGCCGCGCGCTGGCGCCGGAACTGTTCGAATACAACCGCCAGGGCGCGTGGAACGGGCACATCCCGGTCACCGCGATCAACTCGGCAATCATGGTGCTGGCGGCGTTGCTGCACGGCGTGGACCAGGTAGTGTTCTCGAACGAGCGCTCGGCCAGCTACGGCAGCATGATCCCGGGCACCGGCGAGGTGAACCACCAGTGGTCGAAGGGCTGGGCGTTCGAGAGCGCGTTCGGCGCGCACGTGCAGTCGCACGTGGCCGCCGACCTGCAGTACTACTCGCTGCTGCGTCCGTTGTCGGAGCTCGCGGTGGCGCGGCAGTTCGCCCGCACCGATCATTACGACGCGCATTTCTCAAGCTGCAACCGCAATTTCCACCTGCTCGGCGAACGCCCCACCAACCGCTGGTGCGGTGTGTGCCCGAAGTGCCACTTCGTATTCCTCGCGCTGGCGCCGTTCATGCCCAAGCCGCGCCTGGTCGGCATCTTCGGACGCAACCTCCTGGATGACGCCAACCAGACGGGCGGCTTCGACGCCTTGCTGGAGTACCAGGACCACAAGCCGTTCGAGTGCGTCGGCGAAGGCCAGGAATCGCGCGCGGCGATGGCGACGCTGGGTGACCGGCCTGAATGGCGCGAGGACGTGATCGTCGCGCGCTTCAACCGCGAGATCCGCCCGCAACTCGATGCATCGGAACTGGCCGTGGCGCCGTTGCTCGAGATCGGCGGCGAGCACCGCATCCCCGCTGCGCTGTGGGAGCGCCTGCGTGCAAATTTCGCAGCTTGAGGGACGGCGTGTCGCACTGTGGGGGTGGGGGCGCGAAGGTCGCGCCGCCCACCACGTGGTGCGCGCGCGGCTTCCCACGCTGCCGCTGACGCTGTTCTGCAACGCGCAGGAAGCCGCAGAGGCCGCGGCGCTGGGCGATCCGCTGCTCTCGATGGAAACCGAAGTGACCACCGAACGCTTGTCGGCGTTCGAGATCGTCATCAAGTCGCCCGGGATCAGCCCGAACACGCCCACAGCGGTGGCTGCGGCGGGCGCAGGTACGCGTTTCATCGGCGGCACCGGCCTGTGGTTCGGCGAACACGCGGGCGCCGACGGCGTGGTCGCGCACACGTTCTGCGTCACCGGCACCAAGGGCAAGAGCACCACCACCTCGTTGCTGGCGCACCTGCTGCGCGCGGCAGGCAGACGCACGGTGCTGGCCGGGAATATCGGCCTGCCGATGCTCGAAGTGCTGGATCCGCGGCCGGCACCGGACGAGTGGGCCATCGAGCTGTCCAGCTACCAGACCGGCGATGTCGCCGACAGTGGCGCACGCCCGGACGTGGCGATCGTGTTGAACCTGTTTCCCGAGCACCTGGACTGGCACGGCAGTGAAGCGCGCTACATCGAAGACAAGCTGAAGCTCGTCACCGGCGCGCACCCGCGCATCGCCGTGCTCAATGCCGCCGATCCTCGCCTGGCTGCGCTTGAGCTGCCGCGCAGTGACGTGCGCTGGTTCAATCATGCCGAGGGCTGGCACCTGCGCGAGGACGACCTGTATCGCGGCGACGTGTTCGTCATGGACACCCGCCCGCTGCCGCTGCCGGGACGCCACAACCGCAGCAACCTGTGCGCCGTGCTGACCGCACTGGAAGCGCGGGGCATCGATGCGCTGCCGCTGGCGGCGCATGCGCAGTCGTTCCGTCCGTTGCCCAGCCGCCTGCAGGCGATGGGCACGCGCGACGGCATCACTTGGGTCAACGATTCGATCAGCACCACGCCGCATGCCACGCTCGCCGCGCTGGAGTGCTTCGCCGGACGGCGCATCGCGCTGCTGGTGGGCGGGCACGACCGTGGGGTGGACTGGTCCGATTTCGCTTCGCACATGCGCCACGACGCGCCGGCCACCATCATCACGATGGGCGCCAACGGCCCGCGCATCCACGCCTTGCTGGCGCCCGTGGCAAGCGAGGCGGGGTTCACGCTGATCGGCGTGGAGACGTTGCCGCAGGCGATCGCCGCCGCACGCGAGGCGTTGGGCGATGAGGGCGTGGTGTTGTTGTCGCCTGGTGCGCCCAGCTTCGGTCAGTATCGCGACTACGTGGCGCGCGGCAGGCACTTCGCGGAACTCGCCGGATTCGACCCGGATGCGATCACGTCGATTCCAGGCCTGGGGGCCGGCTGAGGCCGCACGCCTCGTCAGATCGCGTGAACACGGCGGGCGTACACTCGCAGGCCATCCCCCAAGGAGATCGCGCGATGCGCCGCATGTTGCTCTTGCCCTGCCTGCTGTCCCTGCTGTGGTCGCCCGCATTGCTGGCGGCGCCCGTCGCCAAGCCGGTGGAATGGAAGATCGGCGGCGATACGTTCGCCGGTGTGCTCGTCTACGACGATGCCGTGAAGAAACCGCGCCCCGGCCTGGTGATGGTGCCCAACTGGAAAGGCGTGAACGCGTCCGCGATCGAGAAAGCGCACTTGGTCGCCGGCGACGACTACGTGGTGCTGGTGGCAGATGTCTACGGCAAGGGTATCCGCCCGAAGACCGATGCCGAAGCCGGACCGGTGGCCACCGCGATGCGCGCGGACCGGCCGACATTGCGCGCGCGTGTGCAGAAGGCGGTCGAGGTGCTGAAGCAGCAACCCGGAACGCTGGTCGACGCGACCCGCATCGGCGCATTCGGTTATTGCTTCGGTGGCAGCACGGTGCTGGAGCTCGTTCGTGCCGGCGACGCGTTGTCGGGTATTGTCAGCCTGCATGGCGGGCTCGCCACCGATCTGCCGGCGGCCGGTCCGGTGAAGTCACCCGTGCTGGTGCTCAACGGGGGCGATGACACCTACGTATCCGCGGCGGAGATCACCGCCTTCCAGGACGAGATGCGCAAGGCCGGCGCCGACTGGCAGTTCGTCAGCTTCGGCGGTGCGGTGCACTGCTTCGCCGAATCCGATGCGCAGAATCCGCCGGGCTGCGTGTATCACGCGCCGTCGGCAAAGCGCGCCTACCGGATGATGGCGGACTTCTTCGCCGACGTATTCGCCCGCTGACCGGGCGCGGGCGCGCTCAGTGCCCGCGCTCCACCGCATAACGCGCCAGGCCGCGCAGGGCGGCGAGCGCCTCGGATGCCGGCAGGCCGTCGAGCGCCTGCTCAGCCAGCGTCGCGTAGTGGTGCGCACGCGCGCGGCTGTAGTCCAGGCCCCCGGTCGCACGGATCGCCGCCAGCACCTCGGGCATCCCGTCCGCCTCGCCGGCCTGCACGATGGTGCGCAGGCGGTCCGCGGTGGCCGCATCCGAGTGGCGGATGGCATGGATCAGCGGCAGGGTCGCCTTGCCCTCGGCGAGGTCATCGCCCAGGTTCTTGCCCAGCGCCTCGGCATCGGCGGTGTAGTCGAGCACGTCGTCGGCGATCTGGAAGGCATAGCCCAGCGCCATGCCGTAGTCGTAGAGGCGACGTTGGGTGGCGGTATCGGCGCCGGACGCCAGTGCACCCAGTTGCGTGCCCGCCGCAAACAGGACGGCCGTCTTGCGCTCGATCACGCGCAGGTAGGCGGCCTCGTCGGTGTCGGGGTTGTGGACGTGCAGCAGCTGCAGCACTTCGCCTTCGGCGATCCGGTTGGTCGTGTCGGCCAGCAGGCGCATCACGTCCATGCGGTCCAGTTCCACCATCAGCTGGAAGCTGCGCGAATACAGGAAATCGCCGACCAGCACGCTCGGCGCGTTGCCCCACAGGGCGTTCGCCGTGCTGCGGCCACGGCGGAGGTCAGATTCGTCCACCACGTCGTCGTGCAGCAGGGTGGAGGTGTGGATGAACTCGACGATGGCCGCCAGTTGGTGATGGTCCGGCGCGGTCGGTCCGCAGGCCAGCCCGGCCAGGACCACCAGCATCGGCCGCAGGCGCTTGCCGCCTGCCGAAATGATGTGGTCGGCGATCTGGTTGATCAGGACCACGTCCGAGGCCAGCCGCGCCCGGATCAATGCGTCGACAGCCGCCATGTCCGCTTGCGCGAGCGACTGGATGGCGGGGAGGGTCAAGGCGGAACGGGGGGAATCGACGACGGACATGGGGCGAGGTGCCGGAAAGTCACGTAATTATAAGGTCTGGCGTGCGGCAATGCCCTACATGTGAGCCGGTCGGCGGCCGATGGCGGGACCCCGACGGGTATACTTCACTGGTCTTTGCCCGCGCTCGGCGGGCATCCCTGAACGGATATCGATATGGCCCGCGGCATCAATAAAGTCATCCTGGTCGGCAACCTCGGCAACGACCCAGAAACCCGCTACACCCAGGGTGGCATGGCGATCACCCGCATCAGCCTGGCGACCACCAGCGTGCGCAAGGACAAGGACGGCAACCAGCAGGAGCGCACCGAATGGCACCGCGTGGTGTTCTTCGGCAAGCTCGGCGAGATCGCCGGCGAATACTTGCGCAAGGGCAGCTCGGTGTACGTGGAAGGCTCGATCCGCTACGACAAGTACACCGGCCAGGACGGGCAGGAGAAGTACTCCACCGACATCATCGCCGACGAGATGCAGATGCTGGGCGGCCGTGAGGGTGGTGGTGGCGGTGGCATGGGCGGCGACCGCCCGGCCCGCGCGCCGCGCCAGGACTATGGCAGCCAGGGGGGTGGCGGCGGTCAGCGCCGTTCCGCGCCTGCACCGACTTCGCAACCGGCGCCGATGGACGATTTCGCGGATGACGACATTCCGTTCTGAGCTTCCCAACGTGTATGGGTTTAACCGGGATCTGGCGTGACCAGGACTAATTGAAGAAAGGAGCAACACATGCCTACATGGCTTGTCACCGGCGGCGCCGGTTTCATTGGCGGGAACTTCGTGCTGCGCGCTGTCGCCAGCGGCATCAAGGTGATCAACCTCGACGCACTGACCTACGCCGGCAACCTGGATACCCTGGCGTCCCTCCAGCACAATCCGCTGCACGTATTCGCGCAGGGCGATATCGGCGACCGGGATCTGGTGTCGCGACTGCTCCGCGAGCACCGCCCCGATGCGGTCGTCAACTTCGCGGCAGAAAGCCACGTCGACCGTTCCATCGACGGGCCCGGCGCCTTCATCCAGACCAACGTGGTGGGCACGCTGGGCCTGCTGGAGGCGACGCGCGACTACTGGAAGGCATTGGAGGGCGAGCGGCGCGGAAATTTCCGTTTCCTGCACGTCTCCACCGACGAGGTCTACGGATCGCTGGGGGAGACCGGAAAGTTCACGGAAACCACGCCTTACGCGCCCAACTCCCCGTACTCGGCGTCCAAGGCCGCGTCCGACCATCTGGTCCGCGCCTTCCACCACACGTATGGTTTGCCGGTCCTGACGACCAATTGCTCGAACAACTACGGCCCGTATCATTTCCCCGAGAAACTGATTCCGCTGATCATCGCGCGGGCACTGGCGGGTGAACCGCTACCAGTGTATGGCGATGGCAGGAACGTGCGCGACTGGCTGTTCGTCGGCGACCATTGCAGCGCGATCCGCCGGGTGCTGGAGAAGGGCCGCGTCGGCGAAACTTATAATGTCGGCGGCAATGCCGAAAAACAGAACCTCGAGGTCGTGCACACGATCTGCGCGTTGCTGGATGAGCGCGTGCCGCGCGCTGATGGGCAATCCCGCAGCTCCCAGATCACCTTCGTCGCAGACCGGCCTGGCCATGACCGGCGCTACGCGATCGATGCATCGAAGTTGCGCGACGAGCTGGGCTGGGAGCCCGAGTACACCTTCGAACAGGGCATCGCCGAGACCGTCGACTGGTACCTGTCCAACCAGGATTGGGTGAAGCGCGTGCTGGACGGCAGCTACCGCCTGGAACGCATCGGCACGGCCGCGTAAGGGAAGACGACGATGACAAAGCGCAAGGGCATTATCCTGGCGGGCGGCTCCGGCACCCGCCTGTATCCGCTGACGCAGGCCATCAGCAAGCAACTGCTGCCGGTCTACGACAAGCCGATGATCTATTACCCGCTCAGCGTGCTGATGCTGGCGGGCATCCGCGAAGTGTTGGTGATCAACACCCCGCACGAACAGGCGCTGTTCAAGGCGTTGCTGGGCGATGGATCCCAGTGGGGCATGGATATCCAGTATGCCGTTCAGCCGAGCCCGGACGGGTTGGCGCAGGCCTACCTGATCGGCAAGGAGTTCGTCGGTGGAAAGCCGAGCTGTCTGGTTCTAGGCGACAACATTTTCTACGGGCATGGCTTCACCGAGCAGCTGCGGCGGGCAGACGCGCGCGAGGAGGGTGCCACGGTATTTGGCTACTGGGTCAACGATCCCGAGCGCTATGGCGTCGCTGAGTTCGATACGGAGGGGCGCGTCGTCGACATCGAAGAGAAGCCAGCGAATCCGCGATCGAATTACGCCGTAACCGGACTCTATTTTTACGATGGGAATGCTAGCGACTACGCGGCGGAGCTGAAACCATCACCGCGTGGCGAGCTTGAGATCACCGATCTCAATCGGCGATACCTGGAAGCCGGCGCGTTGCACCTTGAGCCGCTCGGGCGCGGGCATGCATGGCTGGACACGGGTACGCACCAGTCGTTGCTCGAGGCATCCACCTTCATCGAGACCATCGAGGCGCGTCAAGGCTTGCGCGTGTGCTGCCCGGAAGAGATCGCCTTTGGTAACGGTTGGATCGATGCTGCGCAGGTCGAGAAGCTCGCCGCGCCGCTGGCCAAAAACGGGTACGGGCAGTATCTGCTGTCGCTGGTCGCCCGTGGAATCGTGCGATGAAAATTGTCGAAACGTCTCTGCCAGGTTGTGTGGTGGTTGAGCCGGCGGTCTTCGGAGATGAGCGCGGTTTCTTCTTTGAGACATGGAATGCCGATCGCTATGGCCAGCATGGGCTCCCCACAGCATTCGTTCAGAGCAACGTGTCCTCCTCGGCGCGTGGCGTGCTGCGTGGCCTTCATTACCAGTGGCCCAATCCGCAGGGCAAGCTTGTCAGCGTCGTCGAAGGCGAGGTCTACGACGTGGCGGTCGATATCCGCCGTGGCTCGCCCACCTTCGGGCAATGGGCAGCCGTAATGCTGAGCGCTGAGAACAAGCGGCAGTTCTGGATCCCGGAAGGTTTCGCGCACGGTTTCGCAGTTGTCTCTGAGCGCGCAGTCTTCAGCTACTTGTGCACTGCCATGTACGATAAAGCGGCTGATGCCGGCGTGCGCTGGGATGATCCCGCCATTGGCATCGACTGGCCAATCAGCGAACCCCAACTCTCCGAGAAGGATGCGGCTGCTCCATTTTTGGCTGATATTGCGCGGGATCGGCTGCCCGTTATCGAGTCATGAGGCTACTTCTGCTAGGGGCCAATGGCCAGCTTGGACTGGAGTTGAGCAAGAGTCTGACGGCAAGTGGTGATGTGATTTCAGCGACACGGACGGGAGTGTTGCCGGGAGGCGAGTCGTGCGAAGTTGCAGACTTGGATAGGCCAGAGGATTTGCCAGAGTTGGTGCGCAGAGTCGCGCCGGACGTCGTGGTCAACGCGGCAGCCTATACCGCTGTTGATCGTGCGGAGGACGACCGCGCCGCCGTTGTTCGAGCCAACACTCACTCGCCGAATGTTTTGGCGCGCGCATGTGCTGAACGCGACATCCTACTTGTCCATTATTCCACCGACTATGTGTTCGATGGTCGTGGGCGGCGTCCTTACAGAGAAGAGGATCCCACGGCTCCGTTGGGCGTCTACGGCGCCAGCAAACTGGCTGGCGAGGAGGCCATCAAGGCTGTAGGAGGCCGACATCTGATTTTCCGCACCGCCTGGGCATATGCGCGACATAGTCGCAACTTCATGCAAACCATGTTGCGCTTAGGTAGTGAGCGTGACGAAGTGAAGGTTGTCGCCGACCAAATCGGGACGCCCACCCCGGCGTACCTCATTGCTGGCGTTACGGTCGAGGTGCTCGACAACCCTGCTGCGGGAACGGGCACATTCCACCTCACGGCACGTGGAGAAACGAGTTGGCATGGCTTTGCCGAAGCGATTTTTGAGGAAGCTATGGCGCGCGGACTAATTTCCCGCGCGCCCCGCCTGCTCCCCGTTACCACTTCCGAATATCCGACTCGCGCGCGTCGTCCGGCCTACTCCCATCTGGATGTCGGCAAGCTCGAGCGGATGCTCGGACATCGACTGCCTGATTGGCGTACTGGGTTGCGGCAGGTGTTAGATGGGCGATGAAAGCGATGCTATTGCCTGCAACATAGTCGTGTGACTTTGAAGGCACGTGGCTTCCACGGAACGATAACGCCACTGGAACGCCTAGGGTGAAATGGGTATATGCGATCGTGCGACGCAGCGATCGTGAGCTGCATGGTACTTGGGGGGCCGCCGCTGAGTTAACTTTCACAGACATAAAGCTGTCATCTGAGGGCGAGTTCCTCGCCGCACGGTACAGCGGGAGGGCCGTGCCGGGCTGTATTGGAGGAAAACAGGTGCGACCAGTGTGATCTTGGCTGAAAGAGTCGCGCGGTATTTCCTGTTTGGTTAATCCCTAGCGCGGCTGTCCTGGATGAATGCTGTTGGTTCGAATAAGGGTAGCCTGCTGGGCAATCGGGCGTAAAACGAGGCGCCCCGCACCATCTCCAGTCGAATAGGTCGGAGGCTGCGGCGGCTTTCTGGGGAATACGCTTCCCGACACTGATCGCGATATCAGTGTGACGATCCGGCCTCTCGGTGATGATGTCCTGTACAAGTTCAGAAAAGATGGGCGTCTATGATGGGGCTCGCGCGCGGCTAGCGTGGGCGCCGGTGCAGAAGCGCGACCATCTGGCTGGTGGTAGACATCGTGCGATTCGCTTATGGAGGAACTCGCAGTAATTTCAATAGGCTCTACTAGCGTGAAGGTGATCCATTGAAGTGGCGACGTTTATCAGTTGCCACTTGGTGGCGCAACGGCAAGGTAAGACGTCATGTAAGCGCAGCCACCCGTCGCCCTACCATCGCAAGGCCGGTCAGTCCGTCGTGCGCATCGCCCGCCGCAACCACGGCGAGGCCAGCAGCGCGATGACGGCGCATCCCAGGCCGATCCACATCATCAGCCAGAACAGGTCGGCGAAGCCCGTGGCCGCGTGCGCGATATCGAGTGCGCCATCGTCCGGAATATCCATCGCGGCAAGTTTGCCGAACTGTGCGGCAAGCGTTTCCGAGAATGCAGTGGCGAGCAGCCACATACCCATCATCGAGCTCACCACGCGCGGCACCGACAGTTCGGTGACGGCGGCCAGGCTCACCGGGGCGAGGCACATCTCGCCGATCTCGAGCAACAGGTAGGCCAGCACCAGCCACCACACGCTCGCGACTACGCCAGTGTCACCCACCTGTTGCGCCGCGAGTGCCAGCGGGATGAAGGACAGGCCGCCGAACAACAGGCCCAGCGCGCCTTTCACCGGTTTGGACGGATCGAGGCCGCGTCGCCCCAGCGTGGCCCACAGCCACGCGAATACGGGCGCCAGCACCACCAGGAACATCGCACCCAGGTAGGTCAGTGAGCCGGCCGTCTGCGGCAGCACCAACGAGTCGCGCAGCACCAGCACCACCATCAGCGCGGCCGTGCCGAGGAACAAGGCGCGCGGCGGCCCCGTGCGCGTGCTCCGCTCCGACCAGCGCGACGCGATCACGAACGACAGCGGCATCGCCACCAGCGCCCAGGTGGACCACGGCGCGCTGCCGAGGAAGAGCGCGATGTTCGCGGTAAAGCTATCCGACCAGACCACCACCGATGCCGGCTGTACCAATGACGGGAACAGGTCTTTCGTCAGCATCCGGTCGGTGAACATCACCCACGAGCCATACGTCTGCTCGTACAGGGTGAAGAACACCAGGCACATGAAGATCAGCGCCATCAGCGCCAGCATCTGGCGACGCTGCACCGGCGTGCATTGCGTGGTGATGAACCAGAGGAACCACGCCAGCACCGTGGCCAGCACCAGCAGCATCAGCGCTAGCGCTAGCGAGAATTCGCCGCCCAGCGCGAACGCGCCGTTGGCCGCCGCCCACATCAGCCACGCCACGGGCAGCACGCCCAGTGCTGCGCCCGCGTAGATCAGCCATTCCCGTGGAACTCCCAATACCGCTACGCGCAGTGCCGCGCGCGAGGGTGGTTCGGCGTGGCCCTGCAGGTAGCGCTGGCCCCAGAGGAACATCGCCAGGCCCAGCAGCATGCCGATGCCAGCGGCGCCGAAACCGTACTTCCAGCCCAGTGTCTCGCCAAGATAGCCGCACACCAGCGAAGCGAGCAGCGCGCCGAGGTTGATACCCGCATAGAACAGGCTGAAGCCGCCATCACGGCGCGGGTCGCCCACCGGATACAACCGGCCGACGATGCCGGTGATGTTGGGTTTCAGGAAGCCCACGCCCATGACGATCAACGCGAGCGACAGGTACATCGTGCGCAACGCGCCTTCATCGCGCGTGACCACGCCAGCGTCCATGGTCGCCGCCGCGCCTTCGAGCGCCATGCCGGCATGGCCGGCCACCAGCAGCAACCCACCGAAGACCACCGCCTTGCGCATGCCCAGCCAGCGGTCGGCCAGCACGCCGCCGATCACCGGCACGCAGTAGACCAGTCCGCCGTAGGCGCCGATCAGGTCGTAGCCCGCGCCGTCGGCGAACAGGTGGTACTTGGTCAGGTACAGCAGCAGCAGCGCCTTCATCCCGTAGAAGGAGAAGCGCTCCCACATCTCGGTGAAGAAGCAGACGTAGACCCCCTTGGGGTGGCCCAGGAAGTCGTCGCGGCCAGTGGCCGCGGGGGCGAGGGGGGTCAAGGGCCGCTCCGGCGTGGATTCCGCGGCGAGTATAGCGACGGCGAGCGTTCCGGCTGGACTTGCCGGGCAGCGGACGCTAGCGTGTCGGCTTTCCGCAATTCGGGAACATGCAATGAGCTCGGGGACCCCGCAACTTACCTTCCGCGCCGTCGTGCTGGCCATCGTGCTGGCCGTCGTGCTGTCGGCCGCCAACGCCTACCTGGGCCTGTTCGCAGGCCTGACTATTGCCACGGCCATCCCGGCGGCGGTCGTGTCGATGGGCGTGCTGCGCCTGCTGGGCGGCGGCACGATCCTTGAGAACAACATCGTGCAGACCGGCGCCTCCGCCGGTTCGTCGATCGCGGCCGGTGTGATCTTCACGATTCCCGCGCTGATCATCCTCGGCTACTGGCAGGACTTCCAGTATTCCTGGGTGCTGGCGATCGCCGGCCTGGGCGGCCTGCTGGGCGTGCTGTTCTCGGTACCGCTGCGCCGCTCGATGATTGTCGAGGAGCCGCTACCGTTCCCCGAAGGCAAGGCCGCGGCCGAAGTGTTGAAGGCCGGTGAGAACCCTGGCCCCGGTCTGAAAATCCTCGGCCTGTCGGCAGGCATCGGCGGATTGGTCAAGCTGGCCGCCGAAAGTGGCTTCCGGATGATTCCCGACAATGCGGCGGGTGCAGGCTTTTTCGGCAAGTACCTTGGCTACATGGGCACCGGCTTGTCTCCTGCACTTCTGGGCGTCGGTTACATCGTCGGCTTGAACATCGGCATTGTCGTGCTGTCGGGCAGCATCCTGGCCTACAACGTGGCCATCCCGTTCTACCATGCGTTTCTGCTGAATTCGGATCCTGCTCTGGCGATGCAGGTCGCTGGCAAGACGGCCGCAGAAGCCGCTGCGATAATCCGTGCCGAGAAGATTCGTTACCTTGGTGTCGGCGCCATGCTGATCGGCGGTATCTGGACGCTGTTCTCGCTGCGCAAGTCGCTTCTTTCCGGCGTCAAGAGCGGCATCGCGGCCGCCCGCGCGGGCTCCGGCGGCGCCGACGTGGCCGAGACGGAGCGCGACCTGCCAATGAAGTGGATGCTGATCGCACTGGTGCTATTCGTACTGCCGCTGCTGGCGCTCTACCAGGCGATCGTCGGCAACTTCTTGGTCAGCGTGCCGATGACGGTGATCATGATCGTCGCAGGCTTCCTGTTCGTCTCCGTGTCAGCATATCTGGCGGGTCTGGTCGGGTCTTCGAACAACCCGGTATCTGGCATCACCATCGCGACGATCCTGTTCGCATCCGTCGTGCTGATGTTCCTTCTTGGCAGCGACTCCAAGATCGGTGCCGTGGCGGCCATCATGATCGGCGCCGTTGTCTGTTGTGCAGCGGCGGTAGGCGGCGACAACTTGCAGGATCTGAAGGCCGGCTATCTGGTCGGAGCGACTCCTTGGAAGCAGCAGTTGATGCTGGGCATCGGCGCATTCTCCTGCGCGCTCATCATGGCACCGGTGCTCAACCTGCTGGACCAGGCGTACGGTATCGGCGATCCGACACGCCCGGGCTCGCTGCAGGCGCCGCAGGCCACACTGATGGCTTCGGTCGCGAAAGGGATGTTCGGTGGGCATCTGCCGTGGGAAATGATAGGGGCGGGCGCGGTGATCGGTGCCCTCATCATTGCGTTCGACGGCTGGCTGAAAGCTCGAAACTCCAGCTTCCGCGTCCCCGTTCTGGCCGCCGCGATCGGTATCTACCTGCCGTTGGAATTGATGGTGCCGATCTTCCTGGGCGGTCTGCTGGCCTGGCTGGTCGAGCGCCGCCATGGCGTGGTTGGGGCGGAGGAGGAAGTCCGCGATCGCGTCCATCGTCCCGGTGTCCTGTTCTCGGCCGGCCTTATTACCGGCGAGGCCCTGATGGGCATCTTCATCGCGATCCCCATCGTGGTCAGCGGCCGAGCGGATGTGCTTGCGCTGCCGGAGCAATTCCATTTCGGACAGATCGTGGGTCTGGCGGTCCTGCTGGCAGTGGGCTGGTTGATCTACCGTACTGGCGCCAAGTCGAAGGCACTGGGCGACGCCGAACCCGGCCCCCGTTAAGCCAACACACGGCGCAAGGGCGTGACCTCACGCCTTTGCGCCCCGGCGCGCTTAGCGCCTACCATCGGGGTTTCCCTGTTGCCGGAGCCCCGGATGAAGCTGAAATCCGCCCTGTTGCCCCTTTGCCTGCTGGCAGCGCTGCCGTCGCTCGCCGCCGCCCGCGGCCTGGACGTGCGCGACCTGCAGAAGCTGGACCGCGTCTCGTCGCCGGTCCTTTCGCCGGACGGTGGTACTGTCGTGTTCGCCAAGCGCATCGTCGATGCCGAGGTGGTCAAGGCCAGCAGCAGTCTGTGGATCCGCAACCTGCTGACCCGCGATATGGCACCGCCCAAGCGGTTGACGCCGGAGGGCTGGAGCGTCAACTCGCCGTCGTTCTCGCCAGATGGCAAGACGATCTACTTCCTCAGCGGCAAGTCCGGTGTGCAGCAGCTGTATTCGATTCCGGTCGCCGGCGGCACGCCGCGCCAGCTGACGGCGTTCGCGCTGGACGTCGCCAGCTACAAGCTGTCGCCGGATGGCACGCGCCTGCTGTTCAGCGCCGACACCTTCGCCGACTGCAAGGCGGACTTCGCCTGCACGCAGAAGAAGCTCGACGACACCGCCGCACGCAAGACCTCTGGCGTGGTCTACGACGGCCTGTTCGTACGCCATTGGGATACCTGGGCCGACGGCCGCCGCAGCCGCTTGTTCGTGGCCGCGCTTCCTGCAGGCAAGGCCAAGCCGGTCGCCAGTGCCACCTCGCTGACCGACGGTCTGGACGGTGACGCGCCTTCCAAGCCTTTCGGGGGCGCGGATGAATACACCTGGTCGCCGAATGGCGGCTCGGTCGTGGCCGCCATCCGTGTCGCAGGCAAGTCGGAAGCATGGTCCACCAACTTCGACCTCTACAAGATCGCGACGGATGGCAGCAGCGCGCCGGTCAACCTGACCGCCGCCAATCCCGCGTGGGATACCGGTCCGGTGTTCAGTGCGGACGGCAAGACGCTCTTCTACCGCGCGATGAAGCGCCCGGGTTTCGAAGCCGACCGCTTCGGCTTGATGGCGATGGACCTGGACAATGGAAAAGTCCACGAAATCGCACCGAACTGGGATCGCAGCGCCGACAGCATCGTTCTGTCGGATGACGGTGAAAGGATCTACACCACCGCGCAGGATATGGGCGAGCATCCGCTCTTCTCGGTGGAGATCCAGAGCGGCCAGGCCCGCAAGATCGTCGGCGACGGCAGCGTTTCGGCGTTCGACATGGTCGGCAAGACGCTGGTGTTGTCGCGCAACACCTTGAAGTCCGGCGACGTGATCTACGCCACCAGCGATGATGTCGGCGCCACCCTTCGCGCCATCACGCCCAGCGCCGATGAGGTCCTGAAGGATGTCTCGTTCGGCGACTTCGAACAGTTCAACTTCAAGGGTTGGAACAACGAGACCGTGCACGGCTACGTCGTCAAGCCGCACGACTACGTGGAAGGGAAGAAGTACCCGGTGGCGTTCCTGATCCACGGTGGCCCGCAGGGCAGCTTCGGCAATGGTTGGAGCTATCGCTGGAACCCGCAGACCTACGCAGGCCAGGGCTACGCGGTGGTGATGATCGATTTCCACGGCTCGACCGGTTACGGCCAGGCCTTCACCGATGCGATCAGCCAGCACTGGGGCGACCGCCCGCTGGAAGACCTGCAGAAGGGGTGGGCGGCGGCGCAGAAGCAGTACGCCTTCCTCGACGGCAAGAACGCCTGCGCGCTGGGCGCCAGCTACGGCGGTTACATGATCAACTGGATCGCCGGCAACTGGAACGAGCCGTGGAAGTGCCTGGTCAACCACGACGGCGTGTTCGACATCCGCTCGATGGCATACGTCACCGAGGAGCTGTGGTTCACCGAATGGGAGAACGGCGGCACCCCGTACGACGTGCCGAAGAACATCGAGAAGTTCAATCCGGTCAACCACATCGCCAAGTGGCGCGTGCCGATGCTGGTGGTGCAGGGTGAGAAGGACTACCGCGTACCGGTGGACCAGGGCCTGTCCACGTTCACCGCGCTGCAGCGCAAGGGCATCGAATCCAAGCTGCTGTACTTCCCCGACGAGAACCACTGGGTGCTCAAGCCGCAGAACAGCATCCTGTGGCACGACACCGTCAATGCGTGGCTGAAGCAGCACATCGGCCGCTGACGCTTTCTCGAAAGGGCCGGTCATGCCGGCCCTTTTTCTTTGACTCAAGGAGAACCCGCCGATGGCGATCGAAGCCACCGAGACTTCCACTGCGCTCATCCAGAACGATATCGTCCTGTTCGGCCTGATCGCCGCCACGCTGGGCGTGGTGTTCTGGACGTCCTCGCGCGAGACGGGCTTCTTCAAGAAGTTCTACACGTACGTGCCCGCGCTCCTGCTGTGCTACTTCATTCCCGGCATTTTCAACAGCGTCGGCCTGATCGACGGCGCCGCCAGCAAGCTCTACAACCCGGTCGCGAGCCGCGTACTGCTGCCTGCGGCATTGGTGTTGCTGACGCTGACCATCGACCTGAAGGGCGTGCTGAAACTGGGGCCGAAGTTGCTGGTGATGTATGCGGGTGCGTCGATCAGCATCATGATTGGCGCCTGGGCGGCATTCTGGCTGATGGGATTGATTCACCCGGAAACCGTCGTCGGCGACACCTGGGGCGGCATGGCGGCGTTGGCAGGCAGTTGGATCGGTGGCGGCGCCAACATGCTGGCGATGAAGGAGATCTTCGATGTCAATGAAACGACCTTCGGACAGTTCGTCGTCGTCGATGTTTCTGTTGGTTACGTCTGGATGGCCGTGTTGATTTTCCTCGCCAACCGCGCGCAGGCGATCGATGCACGCACGGGTGCGGATACGCGCGCCATCGAAGACCTGAAGCAACGGCTCGCCAGCTATCAGAAGCAGCACGAACGTGTCGCGTCATTGTCCGACCTCATGGTCATCCTCGGCATCGCCTTCGGGGCGGTCGGCCTGTCTCACGCCATTGCGGGGCCGGCATCGTCCTGGTTCGCTGAGAACGTCTCGTGGGCGAAGCAGGTCAGTCTGCACGAGCCTTTCGTGTGGGTCGTCGTGCTCTCCACGCTGATCGGTCTTGGCCTGAGCCTGACGCGTGCGCGTACGTTGGATGGCGCGGGCGCGTCAAAGATCGGCGCCTTGTTCCTGTACATCCTGATCGCCTGCATCGGCATGCAGATGGACATCGGCTCGCTTGCCGACAAGCCTTGGCTGCTGGCGTTGGGACTGATCTGGATCCTGGTGCACATCGCGCTGCTCGTGCTCCTCGCCAAGCTGCTGCGCGTGCCGTTCTTCTATTTCGCGATGGGCTCGCAGAGCAATATCGGCGGGCCGGCATCGGCCCCGGTGGTGGCGTCGGTGTTCCATCCCTCGCTCGCGCCGGTCGGTGCGTTGCTGGGTGCGCTGGGCTATGCGACTGGAACGGTGGCGGCGTACGCGGTCGGCGTTGGCTTGCGCGCAATGGCGGGGCAGGGTTGACGCACGCTTTTCTGTAGGAGCGACGTAAGTCGCGACCGGAAGCATCAACGTCGCGACTTACGTCGCTCCTACAAGGGAGCAATGGAAAAAGGGCGAAGCCACTGGCTTCGCCCTTTCTTGTTTGCCTGCCGGAATCGATCAGCAGCAGCGGAACCCGCTCCTGCCGCCGAATCGCGCTTCCTGCCGTTCGCGGAAGAACGTCTTGTAATCCATCGGCTCGCGGTCCGGGTGCTTCTCCAGCACGTGCCGGACGTAGTTGTCGTAGTCCGGCACGCCGCAGCATAGCCGCGCGGTCTGCACCAGCCTCCGCCACACACGCTTGTGCGTGGCGAAGTGCGAGAGCGGAACGAGTTCCGTGCCCATGGCTTACAGCCAGGCCTTCTGCTGTTCGTCGGTCAGCGCGACGTACGGCGACTCGCGATCGGTACGCACGCTGCTGGCGCGCGCCTTCAGGATCGCCTTGACCGCATACAGCAACACGCTGAACACCACGAACAGGAACAGCACGGTCAGGCCGGTGTTCACGTAGCTGTTGATCACCACCTGGTGCATCTGACCCATGCTCTTGGCCGCGCCGAGCAGCTGGCCGTCGGCGATGGAGGCCTGGTACTTCTTCGCCTGGGCGACGAAGCCGACCGCGGGGTTGCTGTCGAAGATCTTGATCAGGCCCGCGTAGGTCGTGCAGATCAGCAGCCAGATCGCGGGGACGACGGTGACCCACGCGTAGCGGTCGCGCTTCATCTTGAACAGCACCACCGTGCACAGCATCAGCGCGATACCGGCGAGCATCTGGTTGGCGATGCCGAACAGCGGCCACAGCGTGTTGATGCCGCCCAGCGGATCGACCACGCCCTGGTACAGGAAGTAACCCCACAGCGCGACGCAGCCGGCGGTGCCGATGACGTTCGCGCCCCAGGAGTCCGTCTTGCGCAGCGGCGGAATGAAGTTGCCCAGCAGGTCCTGCAGCATGAAGCGGCCGGCACGCGTGCCCGCATCCACCGCGGTCAGGATGAAGAGCGCTTCGAACAGGATGGCGAAGTGGTACCAGAACGCCATCATCGCGTCGCCGCCCGGCAGCGCGTCGTGCAGGATCACCGCGATGCCCACCGCGAGCGTCGGTGCGCCACCGGCGCGCGAGATGATCGTGCCTTCGCCGATGTTCTGCGCGGTCTGCGTCAGCATTTCCGGCGTCACCACGAAGCCCCAGCTGCTGACCTTCGCGGCCACGTCCACCGCGGTCGTGCCGATGGCCGCAGCCGGGCTGTTCATGGCGAAGTACACCCCCGGCTCGATGATCGAAGCCGCGACCAGCGCCATGATGGCGACGAAGGATTCCATCAGCATGCCGCCGTAGCCGATGTAACGCGCATGCGTTTCGTTGGCCAGCAGCTTGGGCGTAGTGCCCGAGGAAATCAGCGCATGGAAGCCAGACACCGCACCGCAGGCGATGGTGATGAACAGGAACGGGAACAGGCCGCCCTTCCACACCGGGCCATCGCCGGTGCTGGCGAACTGCGTGAACGCCGGCATCTTCAGCGAGGTTACTTCCGGGCTGGCGATGACGATGCCGATGGCCAGCGCGACGATCACGCCGATCTTGAGGAAGGTCGACAGGTAGTCGCGCGGCGCCAGCAGCAGCCACACGGGCAGCACGGCGGCGACGAAACCGTAGCCGATCAGCATCCAGGTGATCTGGGTGCCGGTGAAGGTGAACGCCGGACCCCACGTGGGATGCGCGCCGACCTTGCCGCCGAACCAGATGGCCAGCAGCAGCAGGATGATGCCGACCACCGAGATCTCGCCGATCTTCCCCGGGCGGATGTAGCGCATGTAGATGCCCATGAAGATCGCAATGGGCATCGTGGCGATCACCGTGAACATGCCCCACGGGCTTTCGGCCAGCGCCTTCACCACGATCATCGCCAGCACCGCCAGGATGATGATCATGATCAGGAACGCGCCGAATAGCGCGATGGTGCCTGCCACCTGGCCCATTTCCTCGCGAACCAGATCACCCAGCGAACGGCCGTTGCGACGGCTCGAGATGAACAGGACCATGAAGTCCTGCACCGCGCCCGCCAGCACCACGCCGGCGATCAGCCAGAGCATGCCGGGCAGGTAGCCCATCTGCGCGGCGAGCACCGGGCCCACCAGCGGGCCAGCACCTGCGATGGCGGCGAAGTGGTGGCCGAACAGCACGTGCTTGTTGGTGGGCACGTAGTCCAGGCCATCGTTGTGGATGTGGGCGGGGGTCGCGCGGGTGGGATCCAGCCCCATCACGTTCTTCGCGATGTACAGGCTGTAGTAGCGGTACGCCACCAAGTAGATGGACACCGCCGCCACGACGATCCACAGCGCGCTGATCTGCTCGCCCTGGCGCAGTGCCACCACGCCCAGGCACACCGCGCCGAGCAGCGCGAGCGCTGCCCAACCGATCTTGGAAAAACCGTTCATTCGGGAACCCTCCGACAAGTCGGGACAAGGGTCGCCCCATGCACGAGGCCGGTCAATCCGTAATGGCCGATTCAGCCTTCGACTTTGGTCGCAGTCCGCAAGCGTACTGGCATCAGAGCCAGCGAGAGCGCTTGAACAGTCGGTACAGGCCGAAACACGCCAGCGCCACGCCCGCGATCAGGACGGGGTAGGCGAAGCGTCCGCCGAGTTCCGGCATGTGTTCGAAGTTCATGCCGTACCAGCTGGTGATCAGGGTGGGCGCGGCGAGCAGCGCGGCCCAGGCACCCAGGCGTTTGACGATCTCGCCCTGGGCCAGCGTCACCAGCGAGAGGTTCACGCTGAGTGCCGTCGTCAGCATTTCGCGCAGCGTGTCGGTGTATTCGTTGACACGCAGCACATGGTCCTGCACGTCGCGGAAGTACAGCCGCACCTCTTCGGGGATCAGCGTGCTCTGCGAGCGGGTCAGCTGCGCCAGCACGTCCTGCAGCGGCGCCACCGCCAGACGCATCTGGGTCAGCTCGCGCTTCAGTTCGTACAGCTTCACCACCGTCACCCGGCGATAGGTGTCGGCGAAGATGTCCTTCTCCAGCGTGTCCAGCGTCTGCTTGAACTGGTCGATGATCGGCCGGTAGTTGTCGACGATGTAGTCGAGCACCGCATAGAGTCCATACGACGGACCGAGCGCGAGCAGGTCGGGTTCGCGCTGCACGCGCTCGCGCACCGGCGCATACGACAGCGACGCGCCGTGGCGCACGGTCACCAGGTAGCGCGGGCCGAGGAAGGCGTGGGTTTCGCCGAACCTGATGCGGTCGTCCACCACCTGCGCGGTATGCACGGCCACGAACAGCGAGTTGCCGTAGGCCTCCAGCTTCGGTCGCTGGTGTGCGTTCTGCGCGTCCTCGACGGCAAGGTCGTGCAGGCAGAACTCCTCCTGCAGCTTCTCCAGGATGGCGTCCGCCGGCTCGTACAGCCCCACCCAGATGAAGCTGCCGTCGTCGACGGCCAGCACATCGCTGATCTCGTCCAGGCTGATATCGCGTCGCTTCCCGCCTTTGTCGTATACCACGCAGTTGATGACGCACTGGGGCAGGGCGGGCTTCGTGTCGACGGTCGCGAGATCATTCATGGCGGGAATCGTGCGCCACGGAGCCGCGTCCGACAAGCCCGGTCCGCTGTTGTGGGAGCGACGTCAGTCGCGATGGCCGGTCTAGTACATCGCTGATCCTGGTTCGCGACTTACGTCGCTCCCACAACCAGGTCCACTTCACTGGGCGACGAAGCGGATCGCCTGGCCGCCACCCGGTGCCAGCTTCAGCGTCAGCGTGTCGCCGCGCGTCACGCTGCGCTCCTCGATCGCGATGTCCTGCGGCGCGGTCTTCCAGTTGGCCTTGTCGCCGTCGCGGTAGATCTGCGCGGTGTAACGACGGCCTTCGTCGAGGAACGACAACGGCACGCTGAGCGTGCGGCCGTCTTCGTCGGTCAGCGCGCCGAGGTACCAGTTCGGGCCGCCGCGCTCTTTGCGGGCGATGGTCACGTAGTCGCCCACTTCACCGTTCAGCACGCGGGTGTCGTCCCAGTCCACCGGCACGTCCTTGATGAACTGGAACGGCGCCGGGTTCTTCTCATAGTTCTCGAGGAGATCCGCGGCCATCTGCAGCGGGCTGTAGATGACGACATACAGCGAGAGCTGCTTGGCCCAGGTGGTGGCAATGCCGTCGGTGGAGCGCGTCTTCATGCCGAAGATGCCCGGCGTGTAGTCCATCGGCCCGGCGAGCAGGCGGGTGAACACCAGGTTGGCCTCGTGCTCCGGCGGATTGCCGGGCTGGCCCCAGGCGCTGAACTCCATGCCGCGCGCGCCTTCTCGGGTGATCCAGTTCGGATAGGTGCGGCGCAGGCCGCTGTCCTTGATCGGCTCGTGCGGATTGACAGCGATATGGCGCTTCGCCGCCTCGGTCACCACCTTCAGGTGGTGGCGCGCCATGTCCTGTCCCTCGTGCCACGCATAGTGGCGCTTGCCGTCGGTGCCGGTGACCTTGGCCTGGCTGGCATCGGCCACATAGCCGGTCTTCACCGCCGGCACGCCGACGCGCTGGTACAGGTCGAACGCGGCATCGAGTTGCGACTCGTAATGCGCGGCGTTGCCCGAAGTCTCGTGGTGGCCGATCAGCACCACGTTCTTCGAGCGGGCGTAGCGGCTGAGCGCTTCGAGGTCGAAGTCGGGATACGACTTCGTGAAGCTGAAATCCTCGCCGTTGCCGAACCAGTCGCCGTCCCAGCCCACGTTCCAGCCTTCGACGAGCACGCCGCCGAAACCGTGCTTCGCGGCGAAATCGATGTGCTTGCGGACGTTCTCGTTGGTGGCGCCGTGCTTGGGGCCGGAGGCCCAGCTCTTCAGCTCCAGGTGCATCTCCCACCACACGCCGACGTACTTCATCGGCTTCACCCACGACACGTCGCCGAGCGCGTTGGGCTCGTTGAGGTTGAGGGTCAGGGACGACATCGCCAAACCGGCGGCATCATCGCTCAGAAGCAGCGTCCGCCAGGGCGTGTCGAACGGAGCGGCGCGCACCACCTTGCCTTCGCCGATGCCCGGTGTCAGGGCGGCCTTCAGCTTTCGGTCTTCGACGCGGGTCAGGTTCATGCCGCTGTAGTCGACCAGCGCGGCTTCGTGGATCGAGAGGTGGGTGCCGTCCTCGAACTTGAACGTGATCGGCGTCTGCGCATCGCCGACCTGCTGCACGGGCGTGCGGTGGTACAGGTATTCCTCGCGGTTCCATTCCCCGGCGGGAATCCACCACGCGGTCGCGTCACGGGCCAGCGAGAACTCGGTCAGCTCCTCGCTGATCTTCACCTGCTCCAGGCCGGGCTGCTTCGGGAAGCGATAGCGGAAGCCGACGCCGTCGTCGAACACGCGAAATACCACGTCGAAGCTGCGGAAGGGCTTGGCCTTCTCCTTCAGCGTGACCGTCAGTTCGTTGAAGTGGTTGCGGATGAAGCGGCGCTCGCCCCAGGGCTGCTCCCACGTTTCGTCGAACGCGCGCGTACGCGGCTGCACGATCTCGATGTTGCGCTCGAACTTCGGCGCGTCCAGCAGCAGGAAGCCGAGCCGCGACGGTGCGATGACCGGCTGGCCCTTGCGCGATACCGCGTACGCGGGGCGGCCATCGTTGTCGGTGGACAGCTCGACGATGAGGGAACCGTCCGGCGAGGTGACGCGTGGGCCGGGGCCGGCGTGCGCGGAGGAGGCGACGGCGAACACGACCGTCAGGGGCACGACAAACGTGGAGAGGAAACGGAGCATGCGACCCTCGCGATAGGCAGAGGGCCGCATCGTGCGTGGCGGGGCTCAGTGCGACAAGCGTCGCGGCATGAATACGTATGCAAGCGCCAGGTGCACCGGCAGCAGCAGGGCGATCCAGGTCTGGTTGTATTGCAGCCGCAACGGCAGCCAGTGCAGGAACCACGCGGCCAGCGCACCCGCGCCGATGGCCACGAGCAACCAACCGAACCAGCGCGGCGGCGTGCGGCGGCGCAGCACGGCAATTGCGCCGGGGATGAGCAGCACGCACAACGGATTGAGCAGCAGCAGATTGCGGTTCGCCCACGCGGCCCAGTGGTCGCTGAAACCCCACAGATAGACCAGCAGCGAGCCGCCGATGAAGCAGACGAGCCAGAACGGCAGCGCCACGGCGACGAGCGCGCGCGGCCAGCGTCGACCCGCCAGTGCCATGACGATCGCAACCAGCACGCCCGCACCCAGCCACGGCAGCCAGCGGCGGGGCGTCTCGACAGGCTCTGCCGCGATGCGGTGCGGCAGCAACTGCATCTCCGACTGCACCAGCGGTCGACCCACGGCATTCTTCGCCTCGCGCAGGCTGTCGGCGAGGCGCATCGGCACGAACGCTTCCTCCCATCGGGACATGGGCCTGTCCGCATTCGGACCCAGCCCGAGGTCGAAGCCCAGCCACATCCACGTCGCGGGCGAGGCGAGCCGCACGGCCTCGCTGCGGAACGTGTTGCCGCGCGAGCGTCCGGCCAGCTGGGATTTCAGCCGGCCGCCGAGCGCGGCGTCCAACGCGTCGCGCACCTGGGTGGAGCAGTTGGAGGTGAAGTAGTCGTAGCGGTAGCGCGCGTTCTCGGACTTGGCCCGTTCGGCCAACGCATCGGCCAGCGCCTGCGCCTGCGCGGGCTCGATGTCCAGCCACTGAAGCGACACGCCGCGTCCGCTGTCGCGGTACTGCGTCAGGTCCTGTTCGAACGGCAGTGCGACCAGGTAATACATCATGTGGCCGCGGGCGAAGTTGCCAACGAAGTCCGCTTCGCCCGGATCGAAGAAGCCGAAGTTGTACGAGATCGCATCGCCGCTGGCGGGATCGATCACCACGATGGCGTTGTGGCCGAAGCGCTCGAAAAACACCTCGCCCGGCTGCATCGTTGCCACGCCGATCCGCGGTGCCGCCCATGCCGTCGCCGCCAGCAACCACAGTGCGCCCAGCAGCGCCAGGCGCGTGGCCGCGCTACGCATCGGCCAGCACGCCGACGTGGAAGGCGTGCACGCGCCGCGCATCGGCACGCGCCACGCGGAACATGAAGCGTCCGAGTGTCAGTTCCTCGCCGGTTTCCGGGAGGTGGCCGATGGCGGCGGTGACCAGGCCGCCGACCGTGTCGTATTCGTCGTCGAGGAAGTCGGCGCCGAAGCGCTCGTTGAAATCGGCGATCGGCGTCAAGGCATCCACGACGAACTGGCCGTCGGCCTGCGCCGCGATAAGTGCGGCACCGTCCTCGGCGTCATCGTGTTCGTCGTCGATCTCGCCGACGATCTGCTCCAGCACGTCCTCGATGGTCACCAGGCCCGCCACGCCGCCGTATTCGTCCACGACGATCGCCATGTGGTTGCGCGACAGCCGGAACTCCTTCAGCAGCAGGTTGAGCTTCTTGGATTCGGGAATGAGCACCGCGGGCCTCAGCAACTCGCGCACGCTGCCCGGGCCGTTGTCGGCGACGACGCCGCGCAGCAGGTCCTTGGCCAGCAGGATGCCGAGGATCTCGTCCTTGTTCTCGCCATGCACCGGGAAGCGCGAATGGCCGGACTCCACCACATCCTTCATCAGATCAAGGAAGCGCGCCTCCACCGGCAGCGAGACCATCTGCGCGCGCGGCACCATGACGTCGCCCACGGTCAGGTCGGCGACCGCGATGGCGCCTTCCATCATCTTCAGTGTGTCGCCCGCGATCAGGCCGTCGGACTGCGCATCGCGCAGGATGGCCACCAGATCGTCGCGTGTGCTGGGTTCGCCGGAAAACGCCGAACTGAGGCGGTCCAGCCAGGTGCGCCGCTTCTCCGACGGTTTGTCGGAGCCATCCGGCGCGAGGGTACTGTCGTCTTCTGACATCTCTTCGGAAAGGTCGCCCGTGCGGGGCGTGGCGGCCAGTCTAACCCGGTTGGACCGCTGGCGCAGGCGCTTGGCCGGGGTCGGCAGGCGTGTCCGCGGGCTCGTCCTCCAGCAGGTCCAGGCTGTAACTGCAGCCGACGAGGGTCTTGCCCGGGTGCGACGACACGTTGCTGACGTTGAGCACCGCCGAGTCGATCATGACCTTGCCGGTGTCCGGGTCGAGGGTTTCCTCGCTGCGGACTTCCTTGCCGAACATCGCCTTCTCGGGCGTGTCGATGGCGGTCTCCAGCGCCAGTTGCCTGGCCAGGGTGCGTGGATCGGGCAGGTCCAGCAGGGCGACCACGCCACCGCCGGAAAACGCGATGTGGGCTGTCTGGTGCCCGAACACCCGGATCGGCGACGCCAGCCGATATTCGGTCATGAACATGTTCGCCTGCGGCAACGGCTGCCAGCCCTGGGCGACCGCCTTTAGCGGGTCTTCAAGCGCCGGCGCCAACGCCATGAGCCGGGCCAGGTCGCCACGGCATTCGATCAGGGCGGCGAGGTCGACGGATGCTTCCTGCGCGGTGGCGGACAGCGGGAGCAGCAGCGCCAGCAACGGGGCGGACAAGGACGTGCGACGCATGCGATCAGTCTTCCGCGTAGGGGTCGGCGATGCCGAGTTCGGCCAGGATCCCGCGCTCGAGCTGTTCCATGCATTCGGCTTCCTTGTCGTCCTCGTGGTCCCAGCCGAGCAGGTGCAGCGTCCCGTGCACGGTCATGTGGGCGTAATGCGCGGCGAGTGGCTTCTTCTGTTCCTTCGCTTCGCGCGCGACGACCGGCGCGCAGATCACCAGGTCGCCGAGCAGCGGCATCTTCACGCCCTTCGGCAGTTTGACGCCTTCCGCCATCTCCGCCGGGAAGCTCAGCACGTTGGTCGCATAGTCGCGCCCGCGGTAATGCCGGTTGAGCGCGCGGCCTTCCTTGCTGTCGACAATGCGGATGGCCAGGTCCGCCTCACGGATGCGGCCCTTCAGCGCCGCCGCCACCCACTTGCGGAAACTCACCGCGGACGGGATGCCGACACGCGGCAGGGCGTAGTTCACGGCGACTTCGAGGCGGACGGGACCTTGGGTCATGGGGTATGTCTCGGTAGAGTCGAGCCCGCTCGACTGCTCGTGGCGCCATCATCCTGCGGGGCAAAGCGGTCGGGCAAGCTCGACCGCGTTCGTCACGCGGCCGGTTCCATCTCCGCGTCCTTGCCGTCGCGTGCATCGTAAGCCCGCACGATCTTCGCGACCAGCGGATGGCGCACGACGTCGCGACTGGTGAAGAAGTTGAACGAAATGCCGTCCACGCCGCGCAGTACCTCCAGCGCGTCCTTCAGGCCGGATTTCTGGTGCTTGGGCAGGTCGATCTGGGTCAGGTCGCCGGTGACGACGGCGGTGCTCCCGTACCCTATGCGCGTCAGGAACATCTTCATCTGTTCGATGGTGGTGTTCTGCGCTTCGTCCAGGATCACGAACGCGTCGTTGAGCGTGCGGCCGCGCATGTAGGCCAGCGGCGCGATCTCGATGACGTTCTTCTCCAGCAGCTTGACAACCTTTTCCACGCCGAGCATCTCGTACAGCGCGTCGTACAGCGGGCGCAGGTAGGGGTCGACTTTCTGGGTGAGGTCGCCGGGCAGGAAGCCGAGCTTCTCGCCGGCCTCCACCGCCGGGCGCACCAGGATCAGGCGCTGCACGCGCGATTCGTTCAATGCTTCGACGGCGCTGGCCACGGCCAGGAACGTCTTGCCGGTGCCCGCCGGACCGATGCCGAAGTTGATGTCATGGGTGGCGATGGCATGCAGGTACTTGGCCTGGTTGGCGCCACGGCCGCGCACCGTGCCGCGCTTGACCTTGATGGCCACGTCCTGTGGCTGGTAGTCCTCGTCGGCGATGCGGTCGACGTTGGCGGCGTTCAGTCGCAGGTGGATGGCTTCGCTGTCGAAGGTCTCGCTGGCGGTTTCCTCGTACAGCGCATGCAGCAGCTTCTCTGCCGCCGCAGCGGACTTCTCCGGCCCGGTGACGCGGAAGATGGCGCCGCGGTTGGCGATCTCCACGCCCAGGCGCAGTTCTATCTGGCGCAGGTGCGCATCGAACGGACCGGCCAGGTTGGCCAGGCGCTCGACGTTCTCGGGTTGCAGGGTGAATTCGTGGTGGCTGGGTGCGGTCATGGGGCAGGCAGGGGTCTCAAGGCGTGGCGCTAGTGACGGGTGTGCTCGTCCGCGTCGTCCACCGGCCACTGGTGGAAGACGTAGACCTCGTCGTCGACGAGGGCCTGGTCGAAGTGTTCCTCCTCCGGCGCGTCATGGCGCTCGATCCGCACGGGTTCGTCCTCCACGGCGACGACCTCCCATCCCTGTTCGCGGACGAAGGCGATGGCGCGATGCATCGGATCCGGCACGAAATCCGGGCGCAGGTAGCAGGTGACGAAGGCCCCGCCGGCTTCCACGAAATCAGGGCTGTCGGGCTGCGGACGGGCTTCCAGGGTGAACACCCACAGGCGCGGGCTGTCGGGGGAAATGGCGGCGATTCCATTGGATACAAGGACGGGCGGCAGCGTAACCCGGCGGCGATGAGGCGGACCATCACGCGCCGCTCGTCGGATGTCGCTTGAAATTTAATTAAATCATAAATTAAATAAAGTCATGACCTCTTCGAAACCACCCAAGACCGACATGGCCGCCAACGGCACAACGACCGCCACGCCGCGCAGGCGCGCGCGCGGCCGTCGCCCGACCGCCGAATCCGCCGATCTCCGCGAGACGCTGCTCGACGCCGCGCTGGGCTGTTTCGTCAGGAAGGGAATCGCCGCCAGCTCCCTGCGCGATATCGCCAGCGAAGCCCGCGTGACCCCGGCGCTGGTGCACTACTACTTCGGTGACAAGGCCCAGTTGCAAGCGGCGGTCGTGGCCGAGCGGCTTTTGCCGGTGGTGGCGCAGATGCGCACACCGGTGATGCAGGCGGGTGAGGGCGACGTGGCGGGGCTGGTGGCCGGGTTCGTGCAGGGCATCGGCGGCGTGGTCGCGCAGCATCCCTGGCTGCCGACCCTCTGGGTGCGCGAAATCCTGTGCGAGGGCGGCGCGCTGCGCGAGGTGATGATCGGCCAGGTCGGCCCGCTGCTCCCGAAGATGATGGCGGGTCGTTTCGCCGCCGCACAGCAGGCCGGACGACTCAACCCCGACCTCGATCCCCGCCTGCTGATGGTTTCGCTGATCGGGCTGACCATGTTCCCGATGGCCAGCGCGCCGATCTGGCGCCAGTTGTTCGGCGCCGACGACATCGATTTCGACGACCTGCGCCGGCACACGCTGGTGCTGCTGGACCGCGGCCTGGAGCTCGACCATGCGAAATGAACCGACCCGCGCGACCCTCGCGATCGCGCTGATGGTGCTGGCCGGCTGCAAGCCGGATGCGCCGCAGGCGCTCGGCACGCTGGAGTGGGACCGGGTGACGCTGCCGTCGCCGGTCGCCGAGAAAATCGTGCGCATCGACGTGCGCGAAGGCCAGCAGGTGGCCGCAGGCGCGCCGTTGCTGCAGCTCGAACTGGCGCGCACCCAGTCGCAACTGGCCGCCGCACAGGCGCAAGCCACGCAGAGTCGCGAAGCCCTGGCAGAACTGCGCGCCGGCCCACGCGTCGAGGCCATCGCCCAGGCGCGTGCCAGCCTGGCCGCTGCGCAGGCACAAGTCCGGGATGCGGATGCCTATTACGCGCGCTTGCAACCGCTGGGACGCCAGCGCCTGGTGGCGGCCTCCGAGGTGGATCGTGCGCGCGCGGCATCGCAGAGCGCGCAGGCACAAGTGCGCGTGGCGCAGGCTGCGCTGCTGGAGCTGGAGCACGGCACGCGCGTCGAACAGCTCGCCCAAGGCGAGGCCGCCGTCGCTTCGGCCGATGCACAGGCACGGGTGCAGGCGGTGACGCTGGAAAAGCTCACCATCGTCGCGCCACGTGCGGGCCGCATCGACAGCCTTCCCTACAAGCTGGGTGACCAGGCGCCGGTCGGTGCGCCCCTCGCGGTCATGCTGGTCGGCGATGCGCCGTATGCGCGCGTGTACCTGCCGCAGGCGATACGCAACCGGCTGAAAGTCGGCGACACCGTGCGCGTGCGCCTGGGGGGCGAGAGTGCGACACACGCGGGCCGCGTGCGGATGATCCGGAGCGAGCCCAGCTTCACGCCGTACTTCGCGCTGACCGGTCAGGACGCCGCGCGTCTGAGTTACCTCGCTGAAATCAGCCTGGGCAAGGACGCCGCCAGCCTTCCGGTAGGCGCGCCGCTGCATGTGGTGTCCGATGGCGACGAATGACGAGGGAATGGCGATCCGCGTCCGCGGGCTGACCAAGCGCTTCGGTGCGTTGGTTGCGGTGAACGGCGTCGACCTCCAGGTGCCGCGTAGGAATGTCTACGGCTTCCTTGGGCCGAATGGTTCCGGCAAGTCCACCACCATCCGCATGTTGTGTGGCTTGCTGACGCCGACCGCGGGCGCCATCGAAGTGCTGGGCCTGCGCATCCCGGAACAAGCCGAGCAGCTGCGTACGCGCATTGGCTACATGACGCAGAAATTCTCGCTGTTCGAAGACCTCACTGTCCGCGAGAACCTCGAGTTCCTCGCAGCGGTGCAGGACATCCCGCGTGCGCAGGCGCGGCGTCGCATCGATGAACTGGTCGAGCAGTACCACTTCCAGGACCGGCAGAAGCAACTGGCCGGCACGATGAGCGGCGGGCAGAAGCAGCGCCTCGCGCTCGCGGGCGCGGTGATCCATTCGCCGGAGCTGCTGTTCCTCGATGAACCGACCAGCGCGGTCGATCCCGAATCGCGCCGCGATTTCTGGGAAAAGCTCTTCGAGCTCGCCGACGCCGGCACCACGCTGCTGGTGTCCACGCACTACATGGACGAGGCCGAGCGCTGCCATCGCATCGCCATCCTTGATCGTGGCGTGCTGGTCGCGGACGGCACGCCCGATGCGCTGACGGGGGAGCTCGCCGGACGCACGCTGGTCGTGGACGCGCCGGAGCCGCGCCAGGCGCAGAAAGTCCTCGTCGGCCTGCCCGGCGTGATCAGCGTGGCGCAGATCGGCAACGTGCTGCGCGTGCTGCTGGCCGAGAACGGACAGGCCGCGGACCGCATCGCACAGGGCCTGCGCACGGCTGGCATCAGCGCGGAGGTGTCGGCGGCGCCGGCCAATCTGGAAGACGTGTTCGTCTCCGCCACGCGCGGCCAGCCTGCGCGCGAGGAGACCGCATGAAGTTCCGCCGCCTGATGGCCGTGATGGTGAAGGAACTGCGGCAGATGCGGCGCGACCGCATCACCCTGGCGATGATCGTGGGCATCCCGGTGATGCAGTTGCTGTTGTTCGGTTACGCGATCAACACCAACCTACGCGACCTGTCCGCCGGCATCGCCGACCAGTCGCGCACGGCCGCGTCGCGCGCGCTGATGATGGACATCGTCGCCACCGGCGTGGTCACCCCGACGAAGGAAGCTGCGACGCCGCAGGAACTCGTGCAGGCGATGCGCCAGGGCGAGATCAGCATCGGCGTGGTGATTCCGCCGGACTACGAGCGCCGCCGGGCGGAAGGCCGCGAGGCCGTGCAGATCTTCGTCGACGGCAGCGACAACGCCGTGCAGAGCGCTGCCGCGCAACTGGCGCAGATGCCGCTGGACGGCAGCAGCAGCCCGCTGGCGACGCGCACGATCAGCGTGGTCGGCTTCTACAACCCGCAGCGGCGCTCGGCGGTGAACATCGTGCCGGGACTGATCGGCGTGATCCTGACGATGACGATGGTGCTGTTCACCGGCGTGGCCATCGTGCGCGAACGCGAGCGCGGCAACATGGAACTGCTGATCGCCACGCCCGTCAGCAGCGCAGAACTGATGATCGGCAAGGTGTTGCCCTACGTGGCCACCGGTTTCGTCCAGACCACGGTGGTGCTGGCGCTGGGCATGTGGCTGTTCCAGGTGCCGCTGGGTGGCAGCCTGCTGCACGTCTACATCGCCGCCTGCCTGCTGATCGTCGCGAACCTGACGCTCGGCCTGCTGATCTCCACCGGCGCCAAATCGCAGTTCCAGGCGATGCAGATGACGTTCTTCATCTTCCTGCCGTCGATCCTGCTGTCCGGCTTCATGTTCCCGTTCGCCGGCATGCCGAAGGTCGTGCAGTGGATCGCCGAGGCACTGCCGCTGACCCACTTCCTGCGCCTGATTCGCGGCGTGATGTTGCGAGGCGCCAGCCTGTGGGAGCTATGGCCGGACGTGCTCGCCTTGCTGGGCTTCACCACGGTGATGATGACGGCGGCGATCCTGCGGTTCCGCAAGCGGCTGGACTGATAGGCTGGCGACCTTCCGGCAAGAGGGGCGAGCGATGGACGACGCAGCGATCGGTGCGGTGGTGGATGCCATGTACGCGATGATCTCGGGTCCGGCGGGTCCGCGCGACTGGTCGACGCAGGACGATGTCTTCCATCCCGACTGCCGCCAGATCCGCACGGGCGTGGATGCGCAGGGAACGCCATGGCGGCTGTCTTTCTCGCTGGCGGAATACCGTGCCAACGCCGACGCACTGCTGGCTGAGATGGATTTCTTCGAGGTGGAGACCGGGCGCGAGATCCGCGTGTTCGGCAACATCGCCCACGTCTGGAGCGCCTACGAGGCCCGCCACGCGCCCGGCGATGCGGTGGCGGAACGCCGCGGCATCAACAGCATCCAGCTCTACAAGGGAGAGGATGGCTGGAAGATCATCCACATGATCTGGGACAACGAGCGCGACGGCGTGCTCCTGCCTGCCGTCGGCTGAGGTGCGACGTCAGTCGGTGCCGGCGATGCGGCCGCGCAGCGAATTGGTCAGCGCTTCCGTGATCACCACGTCGACCAACTGGCCGACCAGACGTGGATGGCCGGGGAAGTTCACCGAGCGCATGTTCTCGGTCTTGCCGGTCAGCTCGGTCGCGTTCTTCTTCGACGGGCCTTCCACCAGCACCGACTGCACCGTGCCCACCATGCGTTGCGAGATGCCCGCGGCGTAGGCGTTGATGTGCTGCTGCAGGCGCTCCAGGCGCGCATGCTTCACGGCGTCCGGCGTGTCGTCTTCCAGGTCCGCGGCGGGCGTACCCGGGCGACGCGAGTAGATGAAGCTGAAGCTCTGGTCGAAGCCGACATCCTCGAGCAGCTTCATCGTCTTCTCAAAATCGGCATCGGTCTCGCCGGGGAAGCCGACGATGAAATCCGAGCTGATCGAGATGTCGGGCCGCACGGCGCGCAGCTTGCGGATCTTCTGCTTGAACTCGAGCGCGGTGTAGCCGCGCTTCATCGCCGAGAGGATACGGTCGCTGCCCGCCTGCACCGGCAGGTGCAGGAAGTTGGCCAGTTGCGGCACGTCGCGGTAGGCGTCCACCAGCGAGTCGCTAAACTCGAGCGGGTGCGAGGTGGTGAAGCGGATGCGACCGATGCCGTCGATCTCGGCGATGGTGCGGATCAGCAGGCCCAGGTCGGCGACCTCACCGTCGCCGTAGGGGCCGCGATACGCGTTGACGTTCTGGCCGAGCAGGTTGATTTCGCGCACGCCTTGCGCGGCGAGCTGCGCCACTTCCACCAGCACGTCCTCGAATGGTCGACTGACTTCCGTGCCGCGGGTGTAGGGCACCACGCAGAACGAGCAGTACTTCGAGCAGCCTTCCATGATCGACACGAACGCGGAAGGACCTTCGGCGCGCGGCTCGGGCAGGCGGTCGAACTTCTCGATTTCGGGGAAGCTGATGTCCACCTGCGGCTTGTTCTGTTCGCGGCGGGCGCGGATCAGTTCCGGCAGGCGGTGCAGGGTCTGCGGGCCGAACACCAGGTCCACGTAAGGCGCGCGCTTGACGATCGCCTCGCCTTCCTGGGAGGCCACGCAGCCGCCGACGCCGATGATGACGTCGCGGCCGCCGGCCTTCAGCGCCTTCCAGCGGCCGAGCTGGCTGAAGACCTTCTCCTGCGCCTTTTCGCGGATGGAGCAGGTGTTGACCAGCACCACGTCCGCTTCCTCGGGGTTGTCGGTCAGCTCGAGACCGTCGGAGGCGGCGAGCACATCGGCCATCTTGGCCGAGTCGTACTCGTTCATCTGGCACCCGTGGGTCTTGATGTACAGCTTGCCGCGCACCTGATCGGGCACGCGGGCGCGGCCAACGGGCAGGGGGACGAGTGCGGGGTCGGTCACGGCAGGGCCGGCCGTGGTCGGCAGTGCGGGGGCTTGCGTCCCGGTCATGGCGCTTAATCCAGTCGGGTGGGGCGGGCAGGGCCGCGTAGTTTACGCGCTGGGGGCGGCCGGAACCCGTACCGGATGGCGTTGATAGCGGGTAACAGGCCATCCCTGGCCGCCGTGCCGCCGGCTGTTGGAACTCCGACCGGCCGCACAGATTGGAGGAACCCTTTGTTGGACAAGGACTTGGCAATCCCCCGGGAATTCGGGACACTGCGCGGCATGAGGGGGACTCTGACGCTTCTGGCCGTGCTGGCCGCGTTGACCGCACTGCCGGCCAGCGCGGGCACGCTGTACAAGTGCACCGGCGCCGACGGCGTGCCGGCGTATGTTAGCAAGCGCGTCAGTGGTTCCAGTTGCGAAGTCGTGAGCCGCTACACGCCCGAACGCAGTCGCCCGACCCAGGTCGCCTCCGTGTCCCGGCCCGCCGAGGCAACGCCGGCCATCGGCGCCGCCGTCTCGCCCGCCCTGTCGGATTCCGCCAGTGCCATCGTCCCGGCCGCCGTCCCGGCGCCGGCGCCTGCCGCGACCGGTCCGCGCCGCGTGGTCAGCGGACAGGTCTATTCGTACATCAAGGACGGCGTCCGTCATTACACCAGCGCGCGCCCGCAGGGCGGCACGCAGGTGGCCAGCCTGCGCACCATCAAGTACAGCTACATCGAAACGTGTTTCGCCTGCGGCAACCCCGGCGTCGACTTCGGCCGGCTGCGGCTGAACACCTCCGCCTACCAGGCCGAAATCGCTGCGGCATCGCGCGAGTTCGGCGTGGAGGAGGCCATCCTGCGCGCGATCATGCACGCCGAGTCGTCCTACAACCCGATGGCGCTGTCGCATGCGGGTGCCCAGGGCCTGATGCAGCTGATGCCGGCCACGGCGCGCCGGTTCGGCGTGACCGACTCCTACAATGCCGGCCAGAACATCCGCGGCGGCGCGCAGTACCTGTCCTGGCTGCTCAAGCGCTTCAATGGGAACCTGACGCTGGCGGCCGCCGGCTACAACGCAGGCGAAGGCGCAGTGGACCGCCATGGCGGCGTCCCGCCGTACAAGGAAACCCAGCGCTACGTGCAGCGCGTCGCCGTGCTGGCCGACCGCTACCGCCAGGCGGTCGCCGCGCGTTGAGTCGTGGCGGGCGCCTCGGGCGCACGCAAGCCATTGATTCCACGGCAGCCGTTGTCGGCCCATTAAGCCATCCGTTACACTTTGCCGTCTTTTGCGGCCCGCGTCCGTGTCTGGGTGCGGCCTTGGCAGCCTTTTTTGCTACCTGATTGTTTTGCGGAGTGCCGGATGGCCATCGATGGGGTCAATGGGCCTGTGAATACGGGCCGACGCCGGTTCCTGACTGCGACCACCGCGGTGGTGGGTGCAGTGGGTGCCGGCATTGCAGCTGTACCTTTTATCAAGTCGTGGAATCCGAGCGCCCGGGCCAAGCTGGCCGGTGCTCCGGTGACCGCCGATCTCACCGGCCTGCAGGAAGGCCAGCGCCTGATCCTGGAATGGCGCGGCCAGCCGATCTGGATCGTCAAGCGTTCCAAGGCGATCCTGGATGCGCTGCCTACGCTGGATGCGAACCTGCGCGACCCGCAGTCGACCAACAAGGACCAGCAGCCGTCGTACATCACCGGCGAGACGCGCTCGCTGAAGCCTGAAGTCTCCGTGCTGGTCGGCCTGTGCACGCACTTGGGCTGCTCGCCGGAAATGGCCGCCGAGATCAAGCCCGAGCCGTACGATCCGAACTGGAAGGGCGGCTACTTCTGCCCCTGCCACAAGTCGCGCTTCGACATGGCCGGCCGCGTGTTCCAGGGCGTGCCCGCACCCACCAACCTGGTGGTGCCGCCGCACTTCTACCAGGACGACAACACCATCGTGATCGGCCTCGATCCGCAAGGGGGCGCGTAAGCCATGGCGAACATCATCACCCGCGCCGCCGATGGCGTAGTGGACTGGTTCAACGCGCGCGCGCCGGGCTTCATGCCCGTGTACCGCAAGCACATGAGCGAGTACTACGCGCCCAAGAACTTCAACATCTGGTACATCTTCGGCGTGCTGTCGATCGTGGTGCTGGTCAACCAGATCCTGACCGGCATCTTCCTGACGATGCACTTCAAGCCGAGCGCGGCGGAAGCCTTCGCCTCGGTCGAATACATCATGCGCGACGTGGAGTGGGGCTGGCTGATCCGCTACATGCACAGCACCGGCGCGTCGCTGTTCTTCATCGTCGTCTACATCCACATGTTCCGCGGCCTGATGTACGGCTCGTACCAGAAGCCGCGCGAACTCGTGTGGATCCTCGGCATGCTGATCTACCTGGTGCTGATGGCCGAAGCCTTCCTGGGCTACGTGCTGCCCTGGGGCCAGATGTCGTTCTGGGGCGCCAAGGTCATCATCTCGCTGTTCGGCGCCATCCCGGTGATCGGCAACGGCCTGACCGAGTGGATCATGGGCGACTACCTGCCCAGCGATGCCACGCTCAACCGCTTCTTCGCGCTGCATGTCATCGCGCTGCCGCTGGTCCTGCTGCTGCTCGTGGTGCTGCACATCTTCGCCCTGCACGAAGTCGGCTCGAACAACCCCGACGGCGTCGAGATCAAGAAGGGGCCGAAGGGCAACCGCTGGTCGCCCACCGCCCCGGCGGACGGCGTGCCGTTCCATCCGTACTACACGGTCAAGGACGGGTTCTACGTCGGTTGCTTCCTGATCCTGGCGGCCTTCATCGTGTTCTTCGCACCGGCCATGGGCGGCTGGTTCCTGGAGCACGACAACTTCAGCGAAGCGAACAAGCTGGTCACCCCGGCGCATATCAAGCCGGTGTGGTACTACACGCCCTACTACGCCATGTTGCGCGTGGTGCCCAACAAGCTGGGCGGCGTGCTGGTGATGTTCGGCGCCATCGCGATCCTGTTCCTGGTGCCCTGGCTGGACCGCGCCAAGGTCAAGTCCTACCGCTACCGCGGCGTGCTGTCGAAAGTGCTGCTGGGCCTGTTCGCGATCAGCTTCGTCTGGTTGGGCAAGATCGGTGCGGGCCCGGGTACGGATCCGGTGGAAACCATCATCGGCCGCTTCCTGACCGGCTTCTATTTCCTGTTCTTCCTGACCATGCCGATCTGGACCAAGATCGACAAGACCAAGCCAGTGCCCGAGCGGGTGACGACGCATGACTAAGACTTTCGCCTCTCGCCTAGCTGTGTTCGCCAGCGGGTTGCTGATCTCGTTCTCCGCGTTCGCCGCCGAGGGCGGCGCCACGCTTCAGGCCGGCAACGACCTGGGTGACCGCGCGTCGCTGCAGCGCGGTGCGCAGCTGTACATGAATTACTGCGCCGGCTGCCACTCGCTGAAGTACATGCGCTACTCGCGCATCGCCGACGACCTGGGCCTGACCGAAGACGAGGTGATGAACAACCTCAACTTCACCGGCGCCAAGTTCGGCGAACAGGTGCAGGTGTCCATGCCGGCCGCGGGTGGCGAGAAGTGGTTCGGCAAGATGCCGCCGGACCTGAGCGTCATCTCCCGCGTGCGTGGCAGTGACTGGATCTATACCTACCTGAAGTCGTTCTACCTGGACGAATCGCGTCCGCTGGGCTGGAACAACAAGCTGTTCCCCAACGCCTCCATGCCCAACCCGCTGTGGGAGCTGCAGGGCCTGCAGCACGCCGAATTCGGTCCGGTCGATCCGGCCACCGGCGAGCGCCATGTGGAAAGCCTGAAGGTGACGCAGGCCGGCCGGCAGGACGCGCGTGAGTTCGACCAGACTGCGCGCGACATCACCAACTTCCTGGAGTATGTCGGCGAGCCGGCGGCCCTGAAGCGCCAGAGCATCGGCGTGTGGGTGATCCTGTTCCTGGCGGCACTCACGTTCCTGGCCTACCTCCTGAAGGAGGAGTACTGGAAGGACGTCCACTAAGGACGCCGCATCTGCCGCCACGGCGCGGGCACACGCCCGCGCCGTAGACGGAGTTGCCGGGCATTGGGGTTGCTTGGCTTTTTCCGGCGGGGATTGCACACTCAGGGACCGGGGCGACCTTCGGCAAGGGGCCGACGGCGTCGGTGCGATCGGCGGATTCCGGTCGTCGGAGAGCCGTGAATGGCTGCGAGCCCACGTATGCGCAATACACTGACGTTGTTTTCCTCCACCGATGACGTGCTCTGCCACCGCGTGCGGCTGGTGCTCGCCGCGAAGGGCGTGAGCTACGACCTGGTGCCGGTGGATCCGCAGAACCCGCCTGAAGATCTCATCGATCTGAATCCCTACCATTCCGTGCCCACGCTGGTGGAGCGCGATCTGGTGCTCTACGCCGCGTCGGTGGTCAGTGAATACCTCGACGAGCGCTATCCGCATCCGCCGCTGATGCCGGTGGATCCGCTTTCACGCGCCCGCCTGCGCCTCGCCATGCTGCGCATCGAGCACGATTGGGTGCCGCAGGTGCAGGCCATCCAGCTGGGCAACAAGCAGCAGGCGGAAGCCGGTCGCAAGCGCCTGAAGGAACTCCTGACGGCGTCCGTGCCGCTGTTCAAGGCGAGCAAGTTCTTCCTCAATCCCGAGATGAGCCTGGCCGACTGCGCCATGGCGCCGATCATCTGGCGCCTGCCGTCGCTGGAGGTGCCGCTGCCCAAGGACGGCAAGGCGATCGAGGACTATGGCAACCGTATCTTCCGGCACCCCGGCTTCCTGCGCAGCCTGACGGATGCGGAGAAGAAGCTGCGCGAAATCCCGGCCTGACCGGCTGCCGTGCAGGATCAGGCCGACGCGATGCGATTGGCTGCCGAGAAGTGAAATGACCGACGCCTCTTCCCGCATGACCAGCCATCGCCCGTACCTGTTGCGGGCCCTGAACGAGTGGATCGCCGACAACGGCATGACGCCGCACCTGCTGGTCGACGCGACGATGGCCGGCGTGCAGGTGCCCGCCAGCGCGGTAAAGGAAGGCAAGGTGGTGTTGAACATCGCCGAGCGCGCCGTGGTGCGGTTGATGATCGACAACGATGCGGTCAGCTTCACCGCCCGCTTCGGCGGCGTGAGCTACGCGGTCCATGTGCCGATCAGCGCGGTGCTGGCGATCTATTCGCGCGAGACAGGGCAGGGCATGGCGCTGCCGGACGACGTCCCGCACGACGCGGAGGCGAGCGGCGACCACGAGGATGCCGCGCATGCACAGGACTCGCCCCCCGATGACGACACCCCGCCGCCCGGTGGCGGCAAGCGTCCGCCGTTCCTGCGCGTGGTGAAGTAAGTCCGTTGCGTCGGGCGTCCGCCGTCTGCGGCGGTCAGTGCCGCTCGATCGACGTCACCGACGGGGTGACCGGTCCGACGAAGGCGACCAGCTGCCCCTTGCGCAGCACCAGGCGTCCGACATGGCGGTCGATGCCGTCGTGCGAGTACTCGAAGCGGAAGCTGCGTTCGAAGCCCAGCCACCCATCCTCGCCCCGGCGCAGGCGCCACCCGCTGGCATGCACGCTCTGGTCGAGCCAGATGACCCCGGCAGCTTCGCAGGCGTTCCGCCCCAGCGCGATGGCGCGCTCGGCCGCCGCGCGCGCCGCATTCCAGTAGGCGAAGGCGGCGCCGGCCGCGATCAGCCACAGCAGGGCGCTCAGCGGCGACATGCCGGCCTCACGGTGCGGGACCGAGTTTCATCGACAGGTCGATGGCGTGCACGTGCTTGGTCAGGCCGCCGATCGACACGAAGTCGACACCGTCGTCAGCGATGCTCCGCAGCGTGGTCAGGTCGACGCCGCCCGACACCTCCAGCGGAATGCGGCCCGCATAGGGAGCCGCCTTCGCGCGGCGGACGGCTTCCCGACGCGTATCGGCGTCGAAGTCGTCGATCAGGATGCGTTCGCAGCCCTCGGACAGTGCTTCGTCGAGCTGCGCCAGGGTTTCCACTTCCACGATCAGCGGCAACGACGGCTGCGCTTGGCGAGCCGTGCGTATGGCGGCGGCCAGCGATCCGGCGGCACGCACATGGTTCTCCTTGAGCATCACCGCATCGTAGAGACCGACGCGATGGTTCCTTCCACCGCCGCAGAGGACCGCGTACTTCTGCGCCAACCGCAAGCCCGGCAGCGTCTTGCGCGTATCCAGGACGGTGCACCCCGTGCCCCGCACCGCGTCGACATAGGCGGCGGTGGCGGTGGCGGTGCCGCTGAGGGTCTGCATGAAATTCAGCGAAGAACGTTCGGCAGTGACGAGCGCGCGCGTGCGCCCGGCGAGCGTGGCGAGCACGGTGCCGGGCTGCACCCGGTCGCCGTCCCGCACGCGCCAGTCGATGCGGACCTCCGGATCGAGTGCGCGATGGCAGGCCTCGAACCACGGACTGCCCGCCACGATGGCTGCCTCCTTGCAGAGCAGGTAAGCGATGTCGGCGGCGTCGGGCAGCAGGGCGGCGGTGACATCGCCACTGCCGATGTCCTCGGCAAGCGCGCGGGCCACATCCGACGCGATGGCATCCGCGGGCGGCGGCGTCGGGCGCGTGCTCATCGCGAGGGGAAGTCCCCCGCCTGCGCGGTGGCGATCGCCTCCTCGGCCAGCAGCACGGGAATGCCGTCCTCGACGCGATACACGGTCTTGCGGTCGTGCGTGACGAGCGCCTCGCGCAGCGGCTCGGCCTGCGTGGTGTCATCGGCACGCTTGACGTGTCCCTCGCCGATGGCGCGGTTGAGCGCTTCCAGCCCGCGCGCTTCGAGCATGGCCAAGGGCTGGCGGGTGGCGGGGCAGCAGAGAAGGTCGAGCAGTTTGCGGTCCATGTGGGGACTCGATCAGCGGTTCGGTCAGGAGGGTAGAATACGTCTTTGCGACAGAGGACGGCCATGACCGCCAGTGCTTCCCGCCCCATCGTGGGCATCGTGATGGGTTCCCGGTCCGATTGGGAGACCATGCAGCACGCTGCGCAGAAGCTGGATGCGCTCGGCGTTCCTTACGAGGTGAGAGTGGTCTCGGCGCATCGGACTCCGGACGTGCTGTTCTCGTACGCCGACGAAGCCGCCTCGCGCGGGTTGCGCGCCATCATCGCCGGTGCAGGCGGCGCGGCCCATCTGCCGGGCATGCTCGCCGCGAAGACCGCCGTGCCGGTGCTGGGTGTACCCGTGCAGTCGAAGGCGCTCAACGGCATGGACTCGCTGTTGTCCATCGTGCAGATGCCGGCGGGCATTCCGGTGGCGACCTTCGCCATCGGCAATGCCGGGGCAGCGAATGCCGGCCTGTTCGCCGCGGCGCTGCTGGCGCCGGAGCATCCGGCCATCGGTGCCGCGCTCGCGGCGTTCCGCAGCCGCCAGACCGACGACGTGATGGCGCACGACGATCCGCGCCAGCCGCTATGACGACCGTCGGTATCCTGGGCGGTGGGCAACTGGCGCGCATGCTGGCGCTGTCCGGCGCGCCACTGGGCTTGCGCTTTCTCGTGATGGATACCGCCGCGGATGCGTGCGCCGGCCAGTTCGCCCCGCTGCTGGTGGGCGACTATCGTGACGAAGCGGCGTTGGCCGAATTCGCTTCGAAAGTCGACGTGGCCACCTTCGACTTCGAGAACGTGCCCGCGGAGAGCGCGGAGTGGCTCGCCGGCCGCGTACCGGTGTTCCCCAATCCGCGCGCGCTGGCGGTGGCGCAGGATCGCCTGGTCGAGAAGAGCCTGTTCCGCGAGCTGGGGATTCCGGTCGGCGACTTCGCCGATGTCGGCAGCCTCGAGATACTGCGCCGCGAGGTCGAACGACTCGGAGGCGCGTGCATCCTCAAGACGCGTCGCCTGGGCTATGACGGCAAGGGACAGTTCCGCATCAAGTCGCCGGCGGACGTGGATGCGGCGTGGAAGGCATTGGGGACGCAGGCAGGGACCGTCGGCCTGATCGTCGAAGCCTTCATCCCGTTCGAGCGGGAACTGTCCGTGGTGGCCGTGCGTGGCCGCGATGGCGAATTCCGCACCTGGCCGTTGACCGAAAACTGGCATGTCGACGGCGTGCTGTCGGCCAGCCTTGCGCCGGCACACGTCGATGCGGCACTCGCCGAAGCGGCATGTGCGCACGCACGGCGGCTGGCGGAGTCGCTCGACTACGTGGGCGTGTTCGCGCTCGAACTGTTCTACCGGAACGGCGAACTGCTCGCCAACGAGATGGCGCCGCGTGTACACAACTCCGGCCACTGGACCATCGAAGGTGCGGAGACGTCGCAGTTCCAGAACCATCTGCGCGCCGTGCTGGGCCTGCCACTGGGCGACACCCGCGTGATGGGCCACGCCTGCATGTTGAACTGGATCGGTGAGATGCCGGAGGCGTCGTCCGTACTCCAGGAGGCCGGCGGCCACTGGCACGACTACGGGAAGGAGCCGCGGGAGGGGCGCAAGGTGGGCCACGCCACGGTCCGCGCCGACGATGCCGCATCGCTCGCCCACGCCTTGGCCCGCATCGGTGTCGCACTTGAGCGCCAGGCGCAGGTGGCGCCGGTCATTGCGCGCCTGACCGGCTGACGCGGGCGATCATCGGCGGGAAACGCAGAACGGCCGGATCATCCGGCCGTTCTGATGTGTGCGGCATCGCTCCTCAGCGGCAGCGGCCGAAGCGGTCGGGCGATGCGCCCGGCCCGCCCTTCGGGCCGGGCGGATTCTCCCAGTTGGTACCACGGCCGCCGTGCGGTCCCGGCGGGTTGTTGTCGAGGTCCAGCCAGCAACGTCTGGCCTGGTTCCACAGGCCGTAGCGGGGATGCCAATAGCCGTATTGGGGATTGAAGTAGTAGCCGTTCTTCCCTACGACGAACTCGTAGCGCTTGCCGCCGTGCCGGTACCAGCGGCGATCGGGCGACGCGCCCGGGCCGCCCTTCCAGCCGGGCGGATTCTCCCAGTTGGTGCCGCGGCCGCCGGCCGGGCCGGGCGGATTGTTGTCGCGGTCGCGTGGCGCCGCGTCGGCGTTCGCCGACATCGCCAGCAGGACGGTAAGCAGGGATCCAGCCAATCCGTAACGCAGTGCCATGGTGTTCTCCTCGGGGTTGGGACCACGGCTCCTGGAACGCCCGCGCACGCGCCGTTGTTGACGCGTGGCCTCGCCGCATTCATCGGCCAGCCAGCGTCGCAAAAAAAAACGGCCGGGTTTCCCCGGCCGTTTCCGAAGCGTGCAGGCGCCCGCGATCAGCGCAGGTTGCCGGCCACGAAGTCCCAGTTGACCAGGGCCCAGAACGATTCAACGTACTTCGGACGCGCGTTGCGATAATCGATGTAGTAGGCGTGCTCCCACACGTCGATCGTCAGCAGCGGCTTGTCTTCGCCCGTCAGCGGGGTGGCCGCATTCGACGTGCTGGCCAGCGCCAGCGAACCGTCCGGACGCTGCACCAGCCAGCCCCAGCCGGAACCGAAGGTGCCGATGGCGGTCTTGGTGAACTCTTCCTTGAACTTCGCGAAATCGCCGAACGCCTTGTTGATCAGTTCGCCCAGCTTGCCGCCTGGCTCTCCGCCGCCGTTGGGCTTCAGGCAGTTCCAGTAGAAGGTGTGGTTCCACACCTGCGCGGCGTTGTTGAACATGCCGCCCTGCGACTTGCGCACGATGTCCTCGAGCGATGCATCGGCGAACTCGGTGCCCTCGATCAGCTTGTTGAGGTTGTCGACGTAGGTCTTGTGATGCTTGCCGTAGTGGAAGTCGATCGTTTCGCCGGAAATGTGCGGCTCCAGCGCGGTGCGGTCGTAGGGCAGGGGGGGCAGTTCGATGGCCATGGCTCGGTTCCTTACGCTAGGCGGGTCAAAGGGGGATGCCCGGCATCGGTGGGCGATGCAAAGGCTTACACTATGCAATCCGCAGGCGCAGCCGGCGGAACGGACCGAAAGTGTACCCGACGGTGGTTGCCAAACCGTCAAGGAAGGAGAAATCAGCATGCCGGTGATGGAACGCATCCAGGCCGAAGTGGATGGCCACCCGATCGTCCTTTTCATGAAGGGCACGCCGCAGTTCCCGATGTGCGGTTTCTCCAGCCGTGCCGTGCATGCGCTGCGCGATGCCGGTGCCGAACACCTGCACGTCATCAACGTGCTGGAGGAGCCGGAGATCCGTGCGAACCTGCCGCGCTTCTCCAATTGGCCGACCTTTCCCCAGCTCTTCATCAATGGCGAACTGATCGGCGGCTGCGACATCACCCTGGAACTGCACGAATCCGGAGAGTTGCGGCGGATCGTGACCGAGGCCTTCGCTCCGTGAGTCTGGTCGGCCTCCCCACGCGCGCGCCGCGTGCGCTCGATCAGCGCGTCGTGCTGGTCAGCGGTGCCCATGGTGGCCTGGGCAGTGCCGCAGCGGTGGCGTGTGCTGAGGCGGGCGCCACCGTGGTACTGCTCGGACGCAAGGTGCCCAAGTTGAACCGCGTGTACGACGCGGTGGCCCAAGTCGGTGCGGAACCGCTGCTTTACCCGCTGGACCTCGAAGGTGCCACGCCCGACGACTATGCAGAACTCGCCGATCGCCTGCATGCTGGCTTGGGCCGGCTGGACGGCGTGCTGCATTGCGCGGCCGAGTTCAAGGGGCTGACCCCGCTCGAACACACCGATCCGGCGGCATTCGCGCGCGTCGTGCATGTGAACCTCACTGCGCCCTGGTGGCTGTCGCAGGCCTGCCTGCCCCTGCTCAAGCAGTCGGCCGACGCGGCTGTGGTCTTCAGTGTCGACGACCTGTCGCGTGTCGGGCAGGCCTATTGGGGCGCTTACGGCGTGGCCGAGCATGCGCTGACATCGCTGGTCGGCATGCTGCATGCCGAACTGGCCACCAGCCCCGTGCGGGTGTCCGCGCTGCAGCCGGGGCCGATGCGCACCGGGCTCCGCGCGCGCGCGTACGCCGACGACACCGACGCGCAGGCGTGCGAGGCGAAGGAATACGCCTCCGCCTGTGTCACCCTGCTGTCATCGGCAGGCGCCACGCACAGGGGGCAGATATGGAAGGTACGGGCATGACCGTCCTGTCGGCGGCCCTGCTGCTGTTCCTGATCCTGGATCCGCTGGGCAACGTCCCGGTGTTCCTCAGCGTGCTCAAGCCGCTGCCGCCGCGTCGCCAGCGCATCGTCGTGGTGCGCGAACTGCTGATCGCGCTCGCGGTACTCATGCTGTTCCTGTGGTGCGGCAAGTACGCGCTCGAAATGATGCACCTGCGGCAGGAGTCGGTGGCGATCGCCGGCGGCATCGTGCTGTTCCTGATCGGCGTGCGGATGATCTTCCCGCGTCCCGAGGGGTTAATGGGCGAACTCCCCGGCGGCGAGCCTTTCATCGTGCCGCTGGCTATCCCGCTGGTGGCCGGCCCCTCGGGCATGGCCGCCGTGATGTTGATGGGCAGCAACGACCCGTCCCGTCTTGGCGACTGGAGCCTGGCCCTGCTGCTGGCCTGGGGTGCCACCGCGGTGATCCTGTTCTCCGCGACCGTGCTGTACAAGTGGCTGGGCAGGAGCGTGCTGACCGCGATCGAGCGGCTAATGGGCATGCTTCTGGTCGCCATTTCCGTCCAAATGGTGCTCGATGGGGTGGGCACCTACCTGAAGTTGACCCCGCCCAACATCTGATGACGGCGGGTCTCCGGGCCTGTTGCCAGCGGGGCTGACGCGTGCCTTCCGCGAGTCGCTGCAGTGTCATGCTGCGGTGCGGAATATTGTCATGCCGCGGTCACAAAATGGTCCTATCGTGTTAACCTGTTATTAACCTCCGCGGACGCCGCGTGGGCCATGGGAACCCCTAGCACGCCCTCCAGAACCGACCCCACCGGGCGGTTCCGCACGTCCTGTCAGCCAGCTTCGCCACATCACTCCCGTACCGAGGTTTATCCGATGAACCAATCCCGTCGTCTTCGCCTGTCCAAGCTCAGCCTTGGCCTCGTCGTCGCACTCGCCGCCGCGCCTGCCTTCGCGCAGAGCACCTCGGCCGGTGTGGGCGGCCTGGTCACCGACAATGGCGGCCAGCCCGTCACCGGTGCTGAAGTGACCATCACCCACATCGAATCCGGTACGGTCAGCCGCGCCACCACCGATGCCAGCGGCCGTTACACCGCGCGCGGCCTGCGTGTGGGCGGTCCCTACCAGGTGACGATCACCAAGCCGGGTTCGGGCACCAAGACTGAAGACAACATCTACCTGCAGCTCAACCAGACCAGCACCGTCAATGCGGCGCTGACCGGCGACCTGACCACGCTCGAGACGGTCACCGCCGTGGGCTTTTCGGGTGGCTCGGAAGTGTTCAGCGCCACGAAGATGGGTTCGGGTACCAGCGTCGACCGCGTGACCATCGAGAACCTGCCGTCTATGAACGGCAACATCCAGGATTTCATGCGCCTCGATCCGCGCGTGACCTTCAGCGACCGCGCCTCGGGCAGCATCACCGCCGGCGGCCAGAACCCGCGCTTCAACAAGATCACCATCGACGGCGTGTCGGCCAGCGACACGTTCGGCCTGGAAGGCAACAACATGCCGACGCAGCGCCAGCCGGTGTCGATGGAGGCCATCGAGGCCATCGACATCAACCTGTCCAACTACGACGTCACCATGGCCGGTGCCGCCGGCGCCAACGTCAATGCCGTGACCAAGTCCGGTACCAATGAATTCCACGGCTCCGTTTACGGCACCTACCGTGATGGCGACTGGTTCGGCGACTACCCGGCGCGCATCGCCGGCAGCTCGCTCGACGTCACCGGCCTGCCGTTCGACGAGTACGACGACGAGACCACCTGGGGCGTCACCCTGGGCGGCCCGATCGTGAAGGACAAGCTGTTCTTCTTCGCCAACTACGAGAAGTTCAAGCAGACCAACATCGGCCCGGCCGGCAAGAGCCAGGGCACCAACCCGCTGGCCGCCGGCACCGCCGACTTCAGCCCTACCGACCTGGCGGAAGTGCAGCGCATCGCGCGCGATGTGTGGGGCTTCGAGCCGGGCGACCTGACCGGCGCCGGCGATACCGAGCTGGAAGAGTACGCACTGAAGCTGGACTGGAACATCAGCGACGCGCACCGCGCCAGCCTGCGCTACAGCAAGCTCGAGCAGAACCGCGTGCGTCCGGAAGCCTCCACGGCCAGCATCCTGTCGCTCAGCTCCAACTGGTACAACCACGTCAAGACCGTGGAAAGCTACGTCGGCCAGCTGTTCAGCGACTGGTCCGACACGTTCTCGACCGAGTTCAAGGTGTCCTACCGCGACTATTCGGCCGTCCGTGTCAGCCCGACCACCGCGCCGACCATCCAGGTCTATTTCGACGATGGCGTCACCGGCAACGGCAACGACAACCCGATCGGCACCAGCAGCAACAGCTTCAGCGGCCTGGACGCGATCCGCCTGGGTACCGAGCGCAGCTCGCCGGGCAACGCGCTGCTCACCGAGACCTGGAACTACTTCGGTTCGGCCACCTGGACCGTCGGCGACCACGACATCAAGTTCGGCGCCGAGTACAGCGAAAACGAGATCTACAACTTCTTCCTGCAGGACTACTGGGGCAACTACAGCTTCTACGTTCCGCGTCCGCTGGTCGGCGGCACCCGTACGTCCGACTTCAGCAACCTGATCAACGGTCGCTACTTCGACTACGACCTGCAGACCAACCCGACCGACCCCGGCATGATCGCCGCGCGCTACAAGAACAAGGGTCTCGGCTTCTTCGTGCAGGATACGTGGTACGTCACGCCCAACCTGACGCTGACGCTCGGCGTGCGCGCCGACAAGCCCAGCGCCAGCCCGGCCGCGCCGTTCAACGCGTGCTTCGCCGCCGCTCCCGGCACGACGAACGCCGCGTGCACCGGCGGTACCTACACCGGTGGCTTCGGCATCGCCAACAACAACACCTATAACGGCGATTACATCATCCAGCCGCGCTTCGGCTTCAACTACACCTTCGACTGGGAGCGTCCGGCCCAGCTGCGCGGCGGTATCGGCCTGTTCCAGGGCGATGCTCCGCAGGTGTGGGTGGGCAATGCCTACAGCAACACGGGCATGAACTACATCTCCTACCAGAACAACACCAACCCGACGCTGGTTCCGTTCAGTCCGGATGGCCTGGACCAGAACGTGCCCGCCGGCGGTACGGGCGTGCGCAACGTCAATGCCATCAGCGACGACTTCGAGCTGCCGTCGGTGTGGAAGGCCAACCTGGCCATCGACGTCGAGACGCCGTGGAACGGTGTCGTGGCCTCCGCCGAGCTGCTGCTGACCGACGTCAAGAACGGCCTGTTCTACCGCAGCCTCAACGTCGGCCCGGGCTACGTGGGTCCGGACGGTCGCGTGCTGTACTGGAACCCGAACAGCGGCCGTCCGTTCGGCAACACCAGCGCCGGCACCGGCCTGCTCTCGCCCAATGGCGCGCGCACCGGTCGTAACACCTACTTCGGCGACGTCTTCCTGCTGGAGAACACCAACAAGGGCAAGGGACAGCAGCTGACGGTCTCGCTGACCAAGCCGGCGTCGAGCGAGAGCGACTGGTCCTGGAGCCTGGGCTACACGCGTACCAACGCCGAGGAAGTGTCGGCGCTGACCAGCTCCACCGCGGGTTCGGGCTACGGTTCGCAGCTGGGCTTCAGCATCAACGAACCGACCAGCAGCACGGCGCGTTACGAGATCAAGGACCGCTTCAGCGGTTCGCTGAACTGGACGCACAACTTCTTCGGTGACTACGCCACCCAGGTCGGCCTGTTCTACGAAGGCCGCAGCGGCCGTCCGTACAGCTACATCTTCTCGGGCGATGCCAATGGCGACAACCGCACCTTCAACGACCTGTTCTACGTGCCCGCCGGCCCTGGCGACGTCCTGTTCGGCAGCCTGAGCGCGACCGGCCAGTTCACCGCCAACGCGGCAATGGAGCAGGCGTTCTGGGATTGGCTGTCGCGCCAGGATGGCCTGAACCGCTACGCCGGTACGTACGCCCCCGAGAATGGCTTCACCAGCAGCTGGGTGAACACGTTCGACGTCCGCATCAGCCAGGAGCTGCCGGGCTTCATGAAGGGTCACAAGTCCAAGCTCTGGATCGACATCCAGAACGTGGGCAACCTGATCAACAAGGACTGGGGCCACGTCATCGACTACGGCTTCAACGCCAACAACGCAGTGGCCACGCTGCAGGGCATGTACAACGGCAAGTACGTGTACGGCTACCGCAGCGGCACGGAGTTCGGCCAGGCGACCGCCCTCGGTATCCCGACCAATGCCGACAGCCAGACCAACGGCATTTCGCAGTGGTCCCTGCAAGTCGGTTTCAAGTACGAGTTCTGATCCGCTGCCTTACCGCGGAACGCAACACGAACGGCCGGGGAAACCCGGCCGTTTTCTTTTGGTCAGCCTCCTCTTGCCCGCGCGACTGCGCTAAAGTCCCGCCTCTGACGAACGAAGACAGGACTTTCCATGAACCAGACGGCATCGAGGGCGTTGCCGGTACAGGACGCACGCATCTATCCGCGCGGCGGCCTGGACGTGCTTTCCCGCGCCGAAGTGGCACGACTGCGCGACGCATCCAGCGGCGGCATGCACGAACTTCTGCGCCGCTGCGCACTGGCGGTGCTGACCAGCGGCAGCGCGTCCGACGATCCGCGCGCGGCGCGCGATCTGTATCCGGATTTCGACATCCAGGTCCTGCAGCAGGACCGCGGAGTGCGCATCGACCTGATCAACGCGCCGGCGATGGCCTTCGTCGATGGCGAGATCATCCGCGGCATCGCCGAACTGCTGTTCGCCGTGGTCCGCGACCTGGCCTATACCGCCATCGAACTCGGCCCCGAGTACGCGGCCGACCTGGAATCCTCCGCCGGTATCACCAATGCGGTGTTCGGCCTGCTGCGCAACGCGCGCATCCTCAAGCCCAGCGATCCGAACCTGGTCGTGTGCTGGGGTGGCCACTCCATCTCGCGCGACGAGTATCTCTACACCAAGCAGGTGGGTTACGAACTGGGCTTGCGCGGCCTGGATATCTGCACCGGCTGCGGTCCGGGTGCGATGAAGGGCCCGATGAAGGGCGCGACCATCGCGCACGCGAAGCAGCGCCGCAGCAAGACGCGCTACATCGGCGTGACCGAGCCGGGGATCATCGCGGCCGAATCGCCCAACCCGATCGTCAACCACCTGGTGATCATGCCGGACATCGAAAAACGCCTCGAGGCGTTCGTCCGCATCGGCCACGGCATCATCGTGTTCCCCGGCGGCGTGGGCACGGCGGAAGAAATCCTCTACCTGCTGGGCATCCTGCTGCATCCGGACAACGCCGACCTGCCGTTCCCGCTGATCCTGACCGGCCCGACCATCGCGGCGCCTTACTTCGAGCAGATCGACCGCTTCATCCGGCTGACGCTCGGCGATGCCGCGGCCGAGCGCTACGAGATCATCATCGGCGACCCGGTCGCCGTGGCGAAGAAGATGAGTGCCGGCATCCGCAAGGTGCGCGAATACCGCATCGGGCACAAGGATTCGTTCTTCTTCAACTGGGCCATCCAGATCCCCGAGGACTACCAGCAGCCCTTCGTCCCCTCGCACGAGGCGATGGCAGCGCTGCAGTTGCGGCCGGGCCGTGCCGTGCACGACCTCGCGGCCGACCTGCGGCGTGCGTTCTCCGGCATCGTCGCCGGCAACGTCAAGGAGGACGGCATGCGCCGGATCGAGGAGTTCGGCCCGTTCGAGATCCACGGCGATGCGCCGATGATGCAGGCCCTGGACGAACTGCTGCGCGCGTTCGTCGAGCAGCGGCGCATGAAGATCGCCGGCGAGTACCAGCCCTGCTACCGGGTGGTGACCTGAGACGCCTCAGGCGTCCAGCGGCAGGCGGATGATCGCGGTATAGCGACCGTCCGCTGTCGTCGTTTCCACGCTGCCCCGTCCCTGCGTCAACGCATGGATGCGGGCGCGGACGGAGCTCAGGCCGACCTGGTGCCCCGGCGCGGCGCGTGCCGTGCTGGAAGGCAGGGTATTGGCGACGGTGATCTGCAGATGGCCGTCATCCAGCCCGACCCGCAGGCTCAGCTCGCCGCCCGAGGTTGACGGCTCGATGCCGTGACGGATCGCATTCTCCGCCAGGGGCTGGACGGACAGGGTGGGCACCTGAAGCTGTGGGAGCACGTCGGGAACCTCCCAGTGCAGGGTCAGACGCTCACCCAGCCGGAGTTGTTCGATCTCGAGATACCGGCGCGCCAGCGAGAGATCCTCTGCCAGGCTCAGGGAGGCGCGTTGCGACAGTGCTGCCCTGAACAGGTCAGACAAATCGAGCAGCAACTGCTCCGCCAGGTCGGGCTTGGCGTGGAGCAGCGAGATGCCCGTATTGAGCGTGTTGAACAGGAAGTGCGGCTGGATGCGTGCCTGGAGTGCCTGCAGCTTGGCGTGCTCGGCGCCGATGGCCAGTTGCATGACGTTCCATTGCGCCTGGAAGGCAGCCAGGCCCAGCAGGCCCATGATCAGTGCGATCGCCGTCACGCGTAGCGCAAAACCTGTCCACGCACCGGGTGGCATGAGCGCGAGATCGCCCAGCGTCAGCCATGCCAACACGATGACCATCCAGGTGCTGAGCAACAGGGCGACCAAGCCGATCTGTGCGACAGCAGGGGGGCTGAGTTTCGCCAATCGGGTGCGGAACACATAGAGAAGGCTCAGTGATGTCAGTGATATCCACTGGATGGCCAGGGAGGCGACGCCGAAGAAGGTCAGGCGGTCGGTTTCATGGTTGGGGGCAATGGCAAGCACGGCCGCGAGGGCTTCACCCGCCAACAATACCCAGACCAGGGTCCGTGCCTGCCAGAGAGTGTCGAGCGGCGCCAGCGCGCTCGGTGGGGACGGGTTAGTCATGAGACGAGGCATCCGGGACAGATTCCCATGATGCCCCAAGCTCTGCGTCGGCTGGCCTCCGCCCGCCTTTGAGTCGCCGGATTACGCCGTTCGTTCCGGAAAGGGTGGCACCCCACGGGCCGGGACGCTAGCGTGAGCCGTCCACTAGGGGAATGGCATGCCCGCACTACAACCCACCCCGCGCGGTACCCAGCACACCTGGCGGCGCCGCTGCCGGGGCTTCACGCTGATCGAGCTGATGGTGACCATCGCGGTGATCGCCCTGATTGCAGCGGTGGCTTCGCCCGCCATGGTCACGCTCATGAATTCAAATCGCCTCTCCAGCACAGCGGGCGAGCTTACCGCCGCTATCCAGCTCGCCCGTGCGGAGGCCATCCGCCGCAGCGCCCCGGTGGTGCTGTGCGGCAGCAACGACGGCATCACCTGCACGGCAGGAGCGGGCTGGCGAGGCTGGGCTGTGGTAGGGCGGAACAACCGTGACGCAACGCTGGCGACCATCCGGGGAGGGATTTTCCCGGCTACGTTGGATCTGGCGGGCCCCGCGGCTGGACTCACCTTCAATTCGGCTGGTCTCCTTGCGGCGGGGTCCGTGCTGACGGTCTGCATCCCCACCGACAAGCCGGCCGACAACCAGCGCGTGATCGCAGTCAGCATGGCGGGTCATGTCGTGACCAACAGGAACAACGGCGGAGGCGCTTGCCCGTGAAGTACCCCAGTCGCGCACATTCATTTTCTCGGCGCAGCCGGTCGCAGTCCCTTCGCGCGTCCCGCGGCATCAGTCTCATCGAAGTGCTCGTGGCCGTCGTCGTGCTGGGCATCGGGTTGCTCGGCGTCGCCGCCATGCAGTCCGTGGCGTTGCGGGGTGGTCAGAGTTCACTGGAGACCAGTCAGGCGATCATGCAGACCAATGCGATCCTGGACGCGATGCGTTCCAATCGCGCCAACGCCGTCAATTACAACACCGGCGGGATGGTATGCGCACAAGGTGCTGCCGGTACGCTGGCGCAGAACGACCTGCGGAACTGGATCGGCGATCTCAAGCTCAACATCACCAACAATGCGGCCGACGCCACCACGTGCGGCCAGATCCAGGGGTGCCCGCAGGCATGCGTCATCACCGTCCAGTGGGACGATTCGCGCGCCGGCGGCGGGCAGACCCGCACCATCGTCACGAGGACGACCATATGAGCATGCGTGACGCCGTCGGCAGGCCGTCGCGCAGCGATGCGGCAGGCTTCAGTCTGATCGAACTGATGGTCGCCCTGGTGTTGGGGTTGCTGGTGGCCGGCGCAGCGCTTGCCATCCTGCAGTCGAACCAGGCTACCTATCGTTCCAATGAGGGTTTGAACCGCGTGCAGGAAAACGCCCGCATCGCCTTCGAGTTGATGTCCCGCGACATCCGTTCTGCAGGGGGAAGCGCATGCTCCCGCTTTTCCGCAGTGGAGGGCGCGAGTTTCCAGGCGACGCGCCTGAACACTGCGCCGCTCGCGGGCACCGCCACGACGCTTCGTGTTTTCGCTGGCGATGACGCTGCTTACCGGGTTACGGGTACGACCAGCACGTCGGTGACGCTGAACAATCAGGACATCGCTGACGCCACACGTGCGTTTTCGATAGGCGACATGATTGTCCTGTGCAACAGCAACCGCACGCACGTGGTCACGGCAACCGGTGTGAGCGCCAATACGGTTACCTTCGCGGCGCTGCCTGATTATCCGGTCAACGACGCGGCGCTGTTGCCGTCCGTCACGATGGCACGTTTCCGCGACGTCAATTGGTTTGTCGCGGCGAGCGGGGGCGGTCGCCCAGGCAATTCGTTGTACATGAGCCGCATGGGCGGAGCGGCCGAAGAGGTTATCGACGGCGTGCAGGCCATCGCGTTCCAGTACTTGCAGCGCGGTGCGGCCAATTACGCGAACGTCGCTGGCGACGATGTTGTCTCGGTGCGAATCATCCTCACGCTGAGTGGGGTGGGTGACGACGGCGCTGCGATCACACGTCAGGTCTCGAATGTTGTCAACTTGAGGGCGCGTACGCTATGAGCCGGAGTTACTGCCGAACGTCGCCTGCATTTTCGCGCTCGGGCCAGCAGGGTATTGCACTGGTCGTGGTACTGATACTGCTGGTCGTGACCGCCATCCTAGGACTGGTGATCATGCGTAGTTCGGCCATGCAGGAGCTCATGGCGGCGAATCTCCGTGACCGGAGCGTTGCCTTCCAGGCGGCGGAGGGCGCGTTGCGCTTCGGACAGGACCAGGTGCTGGGCGTCGGAAACTGGGACACACAGACGCCTGCGGTCGGTTCGCCCTGCGTGAACGGAGTCTGCCCTAGCGGATCGGCGCCTGCCTGGACCGCTGTGCCCGCCAACAGTTATGACAACGTACTTATCCCCGAAGCGCCCGAATACTGGATCGAATACATCGGTACGGGGCCTGGCCAACCCGGCGGGTGCGATTCCACTTCGGGCACGCTCCTGAACTGCGCCAACCCCATCTATCGCGTGACCGCACGCAGCCGTGCCGCCGGCCGCGCCGACGTACTCGTGCAAGCCACCGTCATCAGCCGTATTCCGGATGAGCCATGAAAACCGATCGCACTTTCCGCCTTCGTCAAAACGTTGCGCGCCGCCCTGATTGGCGGAGCCTTCTCGTGGCTTTCCTGGTCACACTGCTGACGTTGCCCGCTCATGCTGGCATCGCCATCCCCGACCAGCCGCTCACCGTGGGCGCGCGCATTCCGCCGAATATCCTGTTCGTCCTCGATAATTCGGGCTCCATGCGGAACGACTACTTGCCAGACAGTGCGCCCTCTGGCTGGCGGCGCAGCAGCTACCTGCACAACCTCATCGCCTACAACCCCGCCACCACTTATCTTCCCTGGGTGGACTCGACGGGCGCTACCATGACGGGGGGCCAGGATTTCGGCAGAGCCTATGCGGGTACTGAGCGCATTCCGCCTTTCGACAACAGCACGATCGATCTGTATCTGAATGTCGATACCGGGGGTGCGTTCATCAACGAGACGTTTTACGTCGTCAAGAATCCGGCCGGAAATCTGAACGATCAGACCAATTTCTGGCGTTATCAGATTCACTCGGATGGTGCGATCATCCGGAGCGATTTCGGCCCACGGGTGGGGACATCCTTCCCGTACAACCGGGGTCTTGACGGCCGCGGGTGCTCTACGGACACCGGCAACAATTTCCGGAACTGTGACCGAGTCAGGCCGACTGCCCGTTCGGAAGCGGATGAGCTGATCAATTATGCGACTTGGTATTCCTACCATCGCACCCGCTACAAGATCGCCAAAGCGGCCTCGGGGCGTGCCTTTGCCGAGATCGGCTCCGAGTATCGCGTGGGTTATCGCAACATCACCGGCAATACGCCCAGCAGTGGCTCGAGCGGCGGCGTAAGCTGGAGTGGTCATCCTATCCAGCAAGGCAAGCCTATCCCGGTGACGCGCAACAAGGGTCTGTTCGAGGATCCTAGTGGACCTACCGGTGCGAACAACAACAAGACGGCCTGGTATCAGCGGCTCTACGCGGAGACCGGTGGCGGCAATACCCCACTGCGCGAAGCCTTGTACCAAGCGGGTCAGTACTTCGCCACGGACAGATCGAACACGGGCCCCTGGGGCGAGGATCAGTTTGCCTGCCGCCAGAACTTCACCATTCTGACGACCGATGGCTATCGGAATGATAGCGACGGATGGAACGCCGTCGGCGAAGAGGACAATGTCGCGGGCGCGGAAATCGCAAATCCCAGCGGCGCACCCTATACCTATACGCCGTCGCTTCCTTACAGGAGCGCCTATTCCAGTACTCTGGCCGATATCGCCATGCGGTACTGGAAGACCGATCTGCGCCCGGACCTCGATAACGTGGTGCCCACGTCCACGGCCAACCCTGCGTTCTGGCAGCACATGGTGACCTTTTCGGTGTCGCTCGGCGCCGCGGGTACGCTGAATCCTGAGACGGACCTGCCGGCAATCACAGCGGGCACGAAGACCTGGCCATTCCCCACGAACAACCAGCCTCCCAGCATCGACGATTTGTGGCACGCGGCAGTGAACGGTCGCGGTACGTTCGTGTTGGCGAACAACGCCGAAGATTTCGCCCGGGCACTGCGTAGTGCGTTGAGCGAGATCCGTGGGCGTGCAAGCTCATTTTCCAACGTCGCAAGCAATACGGTGTCGCTGGATACGGGCGCTCAAGTGTTCAATGCCAGCTATGTCCCAGGAAGCTGGACGGGCGAGGTGACCGCACGCTCGGTCACCGCTTCGGGTGTGGCCAGTACGATCAGCTGGGCGGCCACGCTGCCGGCGTGGAATAGCCGCAAGGTTTTCACCTCCACCGGTACGAGCGGTACGACGTTCCCCTCCGCTACGCAGCTGCCTTTGCTGGCCCGCACGGGCAGCACATTGAATTATCCGGTCAGCGCGTCCGACAATGCGAACTACATCAAGGGCGAAGAGCGACTCGAGGAGCATACGGGCGGGGGCGTACTGCGCAACCGAATCGCCACCAAGATCGGTGACATCATCGGGTCGTCGCCTGCTTACGTGAAGGAGACCAACACCCTTTATGTGGGTGCCAACGACGGCATGCTGCATGCGTTCGATGCTGCGACGGGCGTGGAACTGTTTTCCTACGTTCCGAGCATCATCAACATAAACCACCTGTCGACGCTGAGTCGCGGTGACTACGCACACAAGTTTTTCGTCGATGGGCCGGTTGCAGTGAGCAATCGTGCGGTGACGTCAAACCGGAACGTGCTGGTCGGAACGCTGGGCAAGGGGGGCAAGGGACTCTACGCGTTGGATGTGACGAATCCGGCAGCAGCGAGCGCAACGTCCGTCTACAAGTGGGAGCGTGCGTCGGGTGCCAACATGGGCCTGATACTCGGCAAGCCTTTCTTTGCACGGGTTCAGACCGGCGTGGCAGCTGTGGTGACTGCCAACGGCATCAACAGTACCAACGAGCGCGCTGTGTTGATGGTGTTGAATGCGGATACAGGCGCCGTGATCCGCGAGATCGACACTGGCGTAGGTTCCACCGCATTGCCCAATGGGCTTTCGACGCCTACGGGTATTTACGGGCCTGATGGCCGGACATTGGCATATGTCTACGCCGGCGACATGTTGGGCAATGTATGGAAGTTCGATCTGACCAGTCCGACCCCCGGTGCCTGGAGCGCAACGCGGCTGTTTACCGCTCAGGATGCCGGCGGCAAGGCGCAGCCCATCAGTGGTGCGGTGGCCCTGGGCATCCATCCTGTTACGAAGAAGCGTTGGGTATTCTTCGGTACCGGTCGTTACCTGACAGCCGAGGACGCGCAATCCACGAATGTCGATGTGCAGACGATGTATGGTTTCGTGGACGAAGGTGCCAGCCTTACCCGGGCGAGCCTTACGCCCCGCACCATCCAGGTGACCGAAGGTAACGTGCGGGCATTCGAGTCGAAGTCGGCGCTTCCCGCCGCTTCGAAGGGGTGGTACATCGATCTGCCTGTGCGTGGTGAGAGAATCATCCAGGATGCGCAGCTTGCGGCGCGGTTCATGGTCACTGCCAGCGTGATTCCCTCCGGCGATGCCTGCAATGCGAACGGCACGGGTTACATCAACGCGCTGGATGCGTTCACCGGCACGAGCGGTGGCATGTCCTACTTCGACCTCGATGGCAGGAATGGTACGGACGACACGTCCGTGAGCGGAGGTCTGCCGGTCGGTTCGGTGAACGTGGGCAACGGCATGCCGACGCTTCCCAACCTGCTCAGGGGTCTGCTGGTCGTGGGTGGCACGGGAGGCAGTGGCTTGAATTCACCGCAGACAGCCCGGCCACGGTGGGATCGGGCGTCATGGCGCGAGCTTCGGAGGGACTGACGGATGGAGATGCAGATGGATAGATCTATGCGCCAGGGTGCGAAGGCAGGGGCCCACGCCGGATTCTCGCTGATTGAGTTGATGGTCGTAGTGGCGATCATCGGCATCATCGCCTCGATCGCGCTGCCTGCGTATAACGAACACATTCGCAAGAGCCGTCGTGCGGCAGGAACGGCGTGCCTCATGCAGGCCGCCCAGCAGATGGAGCGTTTCTACACGACCGCCCTCGCCTACGACGGGGCGGGGTCGCCAGCAGCCTTCGCTTGCGAGGGGGACACCGCCCAGTTCTACACGGTGGCGCCCGCCGCAGTGGCCGCGCGTTCCTACACGTTGAGCGCGACGCCGATAGGTAAGCAGGCGGGCGACAGCTGTGGCACCCTCACCATCAATCAGGCCGGTACCCGTTCGCCGGCGACGACCGGCTGCTGGTAGATCACAGGACCAGTCTGACCGTCGGTCATCAAAAAAAAGCCGCATCTCTCGATGCGGCTTTTCTTGAATGTGGCGCCCGAAGTTGGACTCGAACCAACGACCCCCTGATTAACAGTCAAGTGCTCTAACCGGCTGAGCTATTCGGGCGGGGGCGCGTATTGTAGCCAGCGATTCCGGCGGGGACAAGCCTTGGCTTTTGTACCCGGTAATCTCGCGGGATGTCCGGCAGCCATCGCTAGTCCGGTCCCCGCAGGGCATTCAACACGCCGTGGAGAGGTCGCCTCGCACGATACGGGCTCGACCGCTGTTGTTCATGATGACGCTGCTGGCCACGTGGCCGTCGTAGCAGATCCGGATGGTCAGATTGGTGCCGTAACTCATGCCGGTGGGTTGGTAGCGGACCTGTCGGCGTCCCTGGGTCGAGATCATACGGATGAAGGGTGTTTCCACCACGGTCTCGTTTCTGTAGATGTCGTCACCGTCGTCGGGCTGGCGATTGCCGTCCGGATCGCGGAAAGAGAGCCAATGACCTCCCCAGTCGGTGTCCTGTCGGCACGTGCCGGCGCCATCGCTGGGGCATACCACGATCGGCACGTTGTGGCTGATGGCCGTCATGCGCGCCGATGCGAAGTGGGACACCAACAGGTTCGCGGTCGCATTGGCTTGCTGTCGAGCCCGGAACTCCCTCATCGACGGCAGGCCGATGGCGACCATGAGCGCCAGGACGGAAAGGGTCACAGCGGTTTCCATCAGAGTGAAACCTTGGGTATGCATGGTGGAGCCAATAGGACTCCTCCGGGCGGGAAGCGAGGGCATCCTTGCCATCGACAGCTCCTTTTGAATGGGGTGGGGTCAGGTTCGCGGTCGTTTGATCTGCTCGCCATCAGGTCCAGACCTGTCCGCATGTAGGAATTCGCCGCGGCTCTCGTCACGCCCCCTCGCTATACTCGTTCGCTTGCCTCTGGGTTGTGCACCATGACCGACCGTTTCCAGCTCGTTTCCCCCTACTCGCCGGCCGGCGACCAGCCGCGCGCCATCGAGAAGCTGGTGGAGAATTTCCAGGCCGGGCTGGCGAAGCAGACGCTGCTCGGCGTGACGGGCTCGGGCAAGACGTACACCATCGCCAACGTGGTGCAGCAGGTCCAGAAGCCGACGCTGATCATGGCGCCCAACAAGACGCTGGCGGCCCAGTTGTACGGCGAATTCAAGGCGTTCTTCCCGCACAACGCGGTGGAGTATTTCGTCAGCTATTACGACTACTACCAGCCCGAAGCGTACGTGCCATCCAGCGACACCTTCATCGAGAAGGACAGCTCGATCAACGAGCACATCGAACAGATGCGGCTGGCGGCGACCAAGACGCTGCTGTCGCGCCCCGATGCGTTGGTGGTGGCGACCGTCTCCGCGATCTACGGCCTGGGCGCGCCGGAAGACTACCTGTCGCTGCGGCTGATCCTGTCGGTGGGTGAGCGGATCGACCAGCGCGAGCTGATCCGCCACCTGACCCAACTGCAGTACACGCGGAATGAGTACGAGCTGCAGCGCGGCACGTTCCGCGTGCGTGGCGAGATCATCGACGTGCATCCGGCCGAAAGCGATGCCGAGGCCGTGCGGATCGAGCTGTTCGACGGCGAGGTCGAGGGCATCAGCCTGTTCGACCCGCTCACCGGCGAGTCGCTGCGCAAGCTGCAGCGGTACACGGTGTATCCCAAGACCCACTATGCGACGACCCGCGAGCGGGTGCTGGCGGCCATCGAGACGATCAAGATCGAGTTGAAGGACCGGCTGGAGCAGCTGTACGCACAGAACAAGCTGGTCGAGGCCCAGCGCCTGGCGCAGCGGACCCAGTTCGATGTGGAAATGATGGCCGAAGTCGGCTTCTGTTCCGGCATCGAGAACTACTCGCGCCACCTGACCGGGAAGGCCCCGGGCGAGCCGCCGCCCACGCTGTTCGACTACCTGCCGGCGGATGCGCTGTTGGTCATCGACGAATCGCACGTCACCATTCCGCAGATCGGCGCGATGTACAAGGGCGACCGGTCGCGCAAGGAGACGCTCGTGGAGTTCGGCTTCCGGTTGCCTTCGGCACTGGATAACCGCCCACTGCGCTTCGAGGAATGGGAGGCGCGTTCGCCCCGCAGCATCTATGTGTCCGCCACCCCGGGACCGTATGAAATGCGCGAGTCCGCGGGCGAGGTCGTCGAACTCGTGGTGCGGCCCACCGGCCTGATCGACCCGGAAGTCGAGATCCGTCCCGTAGGCACGCAGGTCGACGACCTCCTGTCCCAGATCAACGAGCGCGTGGCGTGGGGCGACCGCGTCCTGGTCACCACGCTGACGAAGCGCATGGCGGAAAACCTGACCGAGTACCTGGGCGAGCACGGCATCAAGGTGCGCTACCTGCACTCGGACGTGGACACGGTGGAGCGCGTGGAGATCATCCGCGACCTGCGTCTGGGCAAGTTCGACGTGCTGGTCGGCATCAACCTGCTGCGCGAGGGCCTGGACATGCCGGAGGTGTCGCTGGTCGCTATCCTCGATGCGGACAAGGAAGGATTCCTGCGCTCCACGGGCTCGTTGATCCAGACGATCGGCCGCGCCGCGCGCAACCTGCGCGGGAAGGCCATTCTGTACGCGGACAAGATGACCCGCTCGATGCAGGCGGCGATCGACGAGACCAGTCGTCGCCGGGAGAAGCAGGTGGAGTACAACCAGGAGCATGGCATCACGCCGAAGTCCGTGGCGCGCCCCATCGTGGACATCCTGGAAGGTGCCCGCAGTGAGGCGGCCAACGAGGGCAAGACGGGCCGCGGCAAGGCGCGTCGCGTGGCGGAAGAACCTGCCGAGTACGGGGTGATGGATCCGGCCAAGGCGGTAGCGAAGATCAAGGCGCTGGAGCAGCAGATGTACCAGCACGCCCGCGACCTGGAGTTCGAGGACGCGGCCCGCCTTCGCGATCAGATCCAGCGCCTCAAGGCGGCCAGCCTGGGGGGGTGATGCATGCCCTGTTCGCAGCGGTTGTCGGCGACCCTGCTTCCGGGCTAGAATTCGCGCCCCTGCAAAGGGCAGACCGGGCGGTTAGCTCAGCGGTAGAGCACTACCTTGACATGGTAGGGGTCACAGGTTCGAACCCTGTACCGCCCACCACGCTTCCAAAGCGTGGATTCCGGAGTTCTGGGGCCAGCCCGATGCGCCATCCGTATTCACGAGGTGGCCCGCGGAAACGCCGGCCGAGCGTGCGACATGAGCACTACCACCGCCTGAACCTGGTATTGCCCGAGGCACTGCATCCCGTAGGCGCCCTCGTGGCGCTTTTTTCATGTCGTTCGTTCGTCCCTGAACACCAGCCCGGCCATCCATGGCCGGACTTTCCGATGCCAAAGCCCTGTTCGCAGGCAACTGGATAGCCCAACCGATGATCACGATCACGCTCCCCGACGGCAGCCGCCGCGAGTTCGAGAATCCCGTCTCCGTCATGCAGGTGGCCCAGTCCATCGGCGCCGGCCTGGCCAAGGCCACCGTGGCCGGTGCCGTCGATGGCGTGCTGGTCGATGCCAGCGACATCATCGACCACGATGCCGCGCTGCGCATCATCACCCCGAAGGACGAAGAGGGCGTGGAGATCATCCGCCACTCCTGCGCGCACCTGGTCGGCCATGCGGTCAAGCAGCTGTATCCGGACGTGAAGATGGTGATCGGCCCGGTCATCGCCGAAGGCTTCTATTACGACATCTACAGCGAGCGCCCGTTCACGCCGGAAGACCTGGCGGCGGTCGAGCAGCGCATGCAGGAGCTGATCGCGCAGGACTACGACGTCATCAAGAAGATGACGCCGCGCGCCGAGGTGATCGACGTCTTCAAGGCACGTGGCGAGGAATACAAGCTGCGGCTGATCGAGGACATGGGTCCGGAGGTGACGGCCATGGGCCTGTACTACCACCAGGAATACGTGGACATGTGCCGCGGCCCGCACGTGCCCAATACGCGCTTCCTGAAGGCGTTCAAGCTGACCCGCATTTCCGGCGCCTACTGGCGCGGCGACGCGAAAAACGAGCAGCTGCAGCGCATCTACGGCACGGCCTGGGCCGACAAGAAGCAGCTGGAGGCCTACATCCAGCGCATTGAGGAAGCCGAGAAGCGCGACCATCGCAAGATCGGCAAGCAGCAGGAGCTCTTCCACCTGCAGGAAGAGGCACCGGGGCTGGTGTTCTGGCACCCGAAGGGCTGGGCCATCTGGCAGGTGGTCGAGCAGTACATGCGCAAGGTCTACCGCGACAGCGGGTACCAGGAAGTGCGCTGCCCGCAGATCCTCGACGTCGCCTTGTGGAAGAAGTCCGGCCACTGGGACAACTACAAGGAAAACATGTTCTTCAGCGAGTCGGAGAACCGCACCTACGCGGTCAAGCCGATGAACTGTCCCGGCCACGTGCAGGTGTTCAACCAGGGGCTGCACAGCTACCGCGACCTGCCGATCCGCTACGGCGAGTTTGGCGCCTGCCATCGCAACGAGCCATCGGGCGCGCTGCACGGCATCCTGCGCGTGCGCGGCTTCACCCAGGACGACGGCCACATCTTCTGCACGGAAGACCAGATCGAGGCCGAGGTCACGGCGTTCCACCAGCAGGCGCTGAAGGTGTACTCGGACTTCGGTTTCGAAGACATCCAGATCAAGATCGCCCTGCGCCCCGATTCCCGCCTGGGCGACGACGCTACCTGGGACAAGGCCGAGGCCGCCCTGCGCGCCGCCCTGCGCAGCTGCGGGGTGGAGTGGCAGGAACTGCCGGGCGAGGGCGCCTTCTACGGCCCGAAGATCGAGTACCACCTGAAGGACGCCATCGGCCGGACCTGGCAGCTGGGCACGATGCAGGTGGACTTCATGATGCCGGGCCGCCTGGGCGCCGAGTACGTGGACGAGAACAGCCAGCGCCAGCACCCGGTCATGCTGCACCGGGCGATCGTGGGGTCGATGGAGCGCTTCATCGGCATCCTGATCGAGCACCATGCTGGTGCATTCCCGTCCTGGCTGGCCCCTCAGCAGGCCGTCGTGATGAATATCACCGACGCCCAGGCCGATTACGTGGCCGAGGTCAGGAAAACCCTTGCAAATCAAGGCTTCCGGGTGGCGGCCGATTTGCGGAACGAGAAGATCGGCTATAAGATTCGCGAGCACACGCTGCAGCGGGTGCCATACCTGCTGGTGGTCGGCGACCGCGAGAAGGAGAATGGCGCCATCGCCGTGCGTACGCGTTCCGGGGAAGACCTGGGCAGCATGTCCGTTGCCGCCTTCGCCGAACGCTTGCGCAGCGAGCACGCCGCGCAATAAGGTTCCGGTCCATCGCGGACCGGTGCACCCCTCCCTGGAGACTGCAACATCAGCACCCCTGACAACAAGCAAAACCGCAAGAATCACGAGATCCGCGTGCCGCGGGTGCGCGTGATCGGTTCCGATGGCGAGATGATCGGCGTGCTTTCGCGCGACGAAGCCTTGGCCAAGGCGGAAGACGAAGGCCTGGACCTGGTCGAGATCCAGCCGAACGCCGAACCGCCCGTCTGCAAGATCATGGACTTCGGCAAGTTCAAGTTCGAAATGCAGAAAAAGGCCAACGAAGCCAAGAAGAAGACCAAGCAGGTCGAGATCAAGGAACTCAAGTTCCGTCCCGTCACCGACGAGGGCGACTACCAGATCAAGATGCGCAACATCCGCCGCTTCCTGGAAGAAGGCGACAAGGTCAAGGTCAACATCCGTTTCCGTGGCCGTGAGATGAGCCACCAGGAGCTGGGTCGCGAGATGGCCGCGCGCATCGAGGCCGAGTTGGGCGACGAGATCGTCATCGAGTCCCGTCCGCGCCTGGAAGGCCGTCAGATGGTCATGATGATCGCCCCCAAGAAGAAGTGATGTCAGCGGCTTGGCCGCTGACGCCTACTGTTCCCCTCGCCCCGCAAGCGTGGAGAGGGCAAAGGGTGAGGGGAAGGCGCCGCAAGGCGCCTTTCGCTTTTCCGCTAAGTGGCCGGATTTGCAAGAGAAAACAGCAGCGGGCATAATACGCGGCCCGGTACGCCGGGAGGCTGCTCGCAGCCGATGGACCCGTCGGGGGTTCCGTTCTGGAATCAACGACTTAAAAGCCGATATGGGCATGGATGGAAAGAGTGGCCTTTCAGTCTTCGCGGCGCAGCCGCAAAGCGTTGAAAGGGTGCCGCCCGGATCAGTGACATAAACCCGTCAAGGACATAGCAATGCCCAAGATCAAGACCCACCGGGCGGCGGCGAAGCGTTTTCGCAAGACCGCATCCGGCAAGTTCAAGGCTGGCCACGCCAACCGTAGCCACATCCTCACCAAGAAAGCGACCAAGCGTAAGCGCGGCCTGCGTGCGACGAATATCATTCGCGCCGAGGACAGCGGCCGTTTGAACCGCATGCTTCCCTACCTCTGAGGACTGAGACATGGCACGAGTTAAGCGTGGCGTGATGGCGCGTCGCCGTCACAAGAAGGTCCTCACCCTGGCCAAGGGCTACTACAACGCCCGTCGCAAGGTGTTCCGCGTCGCCAAGCAGGCGGTCATCAAGGCGCAGCAGTACGCCTACATCGGCCGCAAGCAGAAGAAGCGCAACTTCCGTTCGCTGTGGATCACGCGTATCAACGCGGCGGCCCGCATCAATGGCCTGAGCTACAGCCGCTTCATGAACGGCCTGCTGAAGGCTGGCATCACCCTGGACCGCAAGGTGCTGGCGGACATCGCCGTGCACGACGCGGCCGGTTTTGCGGCCCTGGCTGAAAAGGCGAAGGGCGCACTCGCGGCGTAAGCCGCGTCTCCACCGTAAAGCACTCCGGCAGTCGATCGCCGGAAACACGTGGGGAAGGGCGCGAGTCCTTCCCCATTGTTTTTTGTGGTTCTGCCCTGTGGGAGCGACGTAAGTCGCGATGGGCGTTCCGTGCGCCTCATCGCGACTTACGTCGCTCCCACGAGAAAACACCCTCTCATGGACATCCAATGAGCGATATCGAATCCCTGTCCACGCAAGCCCTGTCCGACATCGCAGCGGCGCAGTCGCCGTATGCGCTGGAGCAGTTGCGTGTCGCCCTGCTGGGCAAGAGCGGAAGCATCACCACCCAGCTGAAGCAACTGGGCGCGTTGCCCGCCGACCAGCGCAAGGCGGCGGGCGAAGCCATCAATCGTGCGCGGGATGCGATCGGCGACGCCTTGTCGATGCGCAAGTCCGTGCTGGAAGACGCCGCCCTCGATGCGCGCCTGGCGGGCGAGACCATCGACATCACGCTGCCCGGCCGCAACGGCACCCGCGGCGGCCTGCATCCGATCAGCCGTACGCTTGAGCGCATCGCCGACATCTTCGGCCGCCTGGGTTACGAGCTGGCCGACGGTCCCGAGATCGAGGACGACTGGCACAACTTCGAGGCGCTGAATTTCCCGCCGCACCATCCGGCGCGCGCCATGCACGACACGTTCTACTTCGGCGACGGCCGCCTGCTGCGCACGCATACCTCGGGTGTGCAGGTGCGCTACATGGACGCCCATCAGCCGCCGCTGCGCATGATCGCGGCGGGCAAGGTCTATCGCAGCGACAGCGACCAGACGCATTCGCCGATGTTCCACCAGGTCGAAGGCCTGCTGGTGGACGAGCACTCCACGTTCGCCGACCTCAAGGGCACGCTGGCCGAGTTCGTGCGCGCGTTCTTCGAGCGCGACTTCGAAATGCGTTTCCGCCCCAGCTACTTCCCCTTCGTCGAGCCGGGCGCGGAAGTCGACATCGCATGGCAGCAGCCGGACGGCAGCACGCGCTGGCTGGAAGTGCTGGGCTGCGGCATGGTGCACCCGAACGTGCTGCGGAACTGCGGCATCGACCCAGAGCGCTATACCGGCTTCGCGTTCGGCCTGGGCGTGGAGCGCTTCGCGATGCTGCGCTACGGCGTCAACGACCTGCGCGCGTTCTTCGAGAACGACGTGCGGTTCCTGAAGCAGTTCGCGTAACGCGTCGCACCGCACGCACCCCTCGATATCTGACTCTTGAAGGCGGCGGGCCCGGACCCGCCCTACGGACAACGAACGATGAAGTTCTCTGAAAACTGGTTGCGCAGCCACGTCCCCACCGAAGCCAGCCGCGATGAGCTGTCCGCAACGCTGACTGCCATCGGCCTGGAGGTCGAGGACGTCACGGTGCTGGGCGAGGGTCTGGAAAACGTCATCGTCGCGCGCATCGTCGAATGCGCGAAGCATCCCGAAGCCGATCGCCTGCAGGTCTGCCAGGTGGATGCGGGGCAGGGTGGTCTGCTGCAGATCGTATGCGGCGCGCCGAACGCGCGCCCGGGTCTGATCGCGCCGCTGGCGATGGTCGGCGCCAATGTCGGCGGCATCGCCATCAAGGCGGCCAAGCTGCGGGGCGTGGAATCGAACGGCATGCTGTGCTCGGCCAAGGAACTCGGCATCGACGCCGATGCCTCCGGCCTGCTGGAACTGCCCGCCAACGCGCCCGTCGGCACGCCGGTCGCCGGCTATCTCGGCCTGCCCGACGCCAGCATCGAGATCAAGCTGACGCCGAACCGCGCCGACTGCTTCAGCGTGCGCGGTATCGCGTACGACGTGGCGGCCTCGCTGGGCAGTGAAGTGAAGCCACTGGACGACGCGCCGGTGCACGCGCAGAGCCCGGTAACGATGGAAGTTGCGCTGGAGGCCGGGGCGAAGGTGCCGCGCTTCGCCGGCCGCGTGATCGAAGGCGTCAACGCCCAGGCAGCTACCCCGGTATGGATGGCCGAACGCCTGCGCCGCAGTGGGGTGCGTCCGATCAGTTTCCTGGTCGACGTGACCCAGTACGTGATGCTCGAGCTGGGCCAGCCCATGCACGCCTTCGACAAGGACCGCCTGGTGGGCGGCATCGTCGTGCGTCCTGCGCGCGCTGAGGAGACCGTTGCCCTGCTCGATGGCCGCACGGCCGTGCTCGACGAGGATTTCCTGGTCGTTTCGGATGGACAGGGGGGCCATGGCGCGCGCGCCGTCGCGCTCGGCGGGATCATGGGCGGGCTCGATACACGGGTCACCGACGCCACGCGCAATGTCTTCCTTGAAGCCGCGCACTGGGTGCCGTCCGCCATCATCGGGCGCAGCCGCAAACTCGGCCTGCACACCGATGCCGGCCATCGCTTCGAGCGCGGCGTGGATCCGGAATTGCCGCGTATCGCGGTGGAATACGCCACGCGCCTGATACTGGATGTGGCCGGTGGCGTGCCCGGTCCGACCACCGAGGCCGTGCTTTCCGACCACCTGCCGCAGGCCGCCACCATCCTGCTGCGCCGCGCGCGCGTGGCACGCGTGCTGGGCGTGGACATTCCCGATGCCGAGATCGAACGCATCCTGCGTGCCCTTGGCCTGCAGGCGACCACGGTTGCGGAAGGCTGGCGCGTTGTTGCGCCGAGCCGGCGCTTCGATCTCGCCATCGAGGAAGATCTGATCGAGGAACTCGCGCGGATCCACGGCTACGACCGCGTGCCCACCACACTGCCCGGCGGCGCGACCCGCATTGCGGCCCCCAGCGAGACGAGGGTCGAACCGGGCATGGTGCGTCGCCAATTGGCGGCGCGGGATTATTTCGAGACCGTCAATTTCGCGTTCGTCGACGCTCAATGGCTTTCGCAGTGGAACGCCAGCGACGGTGCCGTGCCGCTGGCCAACCCGCTCAGCGCGGAACTGGCGATCATGCGCACACAGCTGCTGCCTGGTGTCGTGGCTGCGCTGCAGCGCAACGCCGCGCGCCAGGCGGGCCGCGTGCGCCTGTTCGAGATCGGCAACGTGTTCCACGCGCCGGTCCGACCCGGCGATGCGCCGGTCGAAACGCTGCGCATCGCTGCGGCCGTCACCGGTGAGGCGCTCGGCGAACAGTGGGGCGCGGCGTCGCGGAAGGTCGATTTCCATGACCTCAAGGGCGATCTGGAAAGCGTGGCGTCGCTGGCCGGCGCGAACCTCGAATTCCGTCCCTCGACCGCCGTCCATGGGCACCCCGGCCGGTCGGCCGACGTCTACCGCGACGGTGTGCGCCTGGGCTGGATCGGGCAACTGCATCCGCGCCTGCAACGCGGGCTGGACCTGGATGCGGAGGTGTTCGCGTTCGAACTGGACGTAGCGCCGTTGAGCGTCCGTGCGCTGCCGCGCGCGATGGAATTGTCGCGCTACCCGTCCGTCCGCCGGGACCTCGCGTTCGTCGTCCCGGAGACGGTGTCCTGGGCGGCGCTCGCCGCCACTGCGAAAGCGGCGGCGGGGCCGTTGCTGCGGGACGTGCAGCTGTTCGACCGCTACGTGGGACAAGGGGTCGAATCCGGTCAAAAGAGTCTCGCTATGGGCTTGATTTTGCAGGACAACTCACGCACTCTCACTGAGAGCGAGGTGGCGCAGGTCGTGGCCGCCGTGGTCACCGCGATCGACGCCGCGCATGGCGCGAAGATCCGCGGATGAAGCGTGTGAAGGCAGTGGCTGGGCCGGTGACGGCCGCAATGGGGATGCAGTAATCCATGGCTTTGACGAAGGCGGAAATGGCCGAACGTCTGTTCGACGAGGTCGGCCTGAACAAGCGCGAGGCGAAGGAATTCGTCGATGCGTACTTCGACGTGCTGCGCGAGGCGCTGGAGCAGGGTCGGCAGGTGAAGCTGTCCGGGTTCGGCAATTTCGACCTGCGGCGCAAGAACCAGCGTCCGGGCCGCAACCCCAAGACCGGTGAAGAGATCCCGATCTCGGCGCGCACCGTGGTGACGTTCCGGCCGGGGCAGAAACTCAAGGAGCGGGTGGAAACGTATGCTGGATCCGGGCAGTAACCGCGAGCTTCCGCCGATTCCGGCCAAGCGCTACTTCACCATCGGTGAAGTGAGCGAGCTGTGCGACGTGAAGCCGCACGTGCTGCGTTACTGGGAGACCGAGTTCCCCAGCCTGGAGCCCGCCAAGCGTCGCGGCAACCGCCGTTACTACCAGCGCCATGACGTGCTGATGGTGCGCCAGATCCGCGGCCTGCTGTACGAACAGGGCTACACCATCGGCGGCGCGCGCCTGCGCCTCGAGGGTGAGGGCGCCAAGCAGGAATCGGCGATGAGCGCGCAGATCGTGCGCCAGGTGCGGATGGAGCTGGAGGAAATCCTCCAGTTGCTCCGCCGGTGAGGCATGGCGGCGCTCCTGCTGGGAGTCGCCGAAGAATTCCGGCTATAATGCGCGGCCCGTCGCAAGGCGGGCCGATCCGCGAGATTCGGGGCGTAGCGCAGCCTGGTAGCGCATCTGCCTGGGGGGCAGAGGGTCGTCGGTTCAAATCCGGCCGTCCCGACCAATCGCGGTTCGACATCAAGCCTGCGCACATGCGTGGGCTTTTTTGTGCCCGTCGTCCGCCGCCGTGCAGGATGGCCCACGGTTATCACGCGCAGGACCGACCATGCCTTCGATGACCGATGCCCTGATCCGTGACCTGCAACTGGCGCCGCATCCGGAAGGAGGCTACTTCCGGCGCGTCTACGAGTCCGCCAAGCGCACCGAGGTCAACGGAATCGAGCGGCCCGCGCTGACCGCCATCAAGTTCCTGCTGCCGGAAGGCGTGGTGACCCGCTGGCACCGCGTCGACGCGACCGAGGTCTGGGACTGGCACGACGGCAGTCCGATGGAACTGTCGATGTTCGATCCCGACCAGCGCACCCTGACGCGGGTCCAGCTGGACACCTCCGCGCGGGGCGGGCAATCCAACCAGGTCGTGCCGGCCGGCGTGTGGCAAAGCGCACGTTCGCTGGGCGCTTTCACGCTGGTCGATTGTTCGGTATCGCCGGGTTTCAGCTGGCAGGGGTTCGAGCTGATGCAGAGCGGCAGCGAGGTAGCGCGGACGCTGCGGGAGGCGGGCGGCAAGGTCGCCTGAACGATTCCCCGCCCGGCTGCGCGGCACTGCATGCCGGTTCGCCTGGGCACGGGCACACTCGCGACTCTTCCACATGGAGTCGCCAGGATGCGTCTGTCGTTCAACCGAGTGCTGCTTTGCCTGTCGCTGTCACTGATGCCGGGTATCGCCATCGCGCAGGATGCGGGAGCGACCGGTGCGGACACGGTCGTGGTGGACGAAAAAGGCGTGATCGACATGGAGGCGGTCGTCGTCTCCGGTATGCAGCCGGGGCCGGGTCTTTGGAAGGTGCGCCATGGCGACCATCTGCTTTATCTGCTGGGTACCCAGTCGCCGCTCCCCAAGGGCATGACGTGGCGATCGGACGAAGTGACGCAGGTGTTGCAGCTGGCGGATGAGGTCCTCGGTCCGCCAGGCGTGACGGTCAATGCCGATGTCGGATTCTTCCGCGGCCTGTCGATGCTGCCCTCGGCGCTGAAGGCCGCCAAGAATCCTGATGGCGAAAAGCTGCAGGACGTCCTTCCGCCGGAACTGTACGCGCGCTGGTCCGTGCTGAAGCAGCGCTACATGGGGCGCGACGGCGGCGTCGAGAAGAAGCGTCCCCTGATTGCGGTCTATGAACTCTATGGCAAGGCCCTGTCCCGCAGCGGCCTGCAGAATGCCGGCGGCGTCGTCACCCCGGTAATCGAGGGCGCGCTGAAGGCGCGTGGCATGAAGCGCACGCCGACCCAGCTGAAGATCACCCTGGAAGACCCCAAGGGCGCCCTGGCGGACTTCCGCAAGGAGACGTTGAAGCCGCAGGACCTGGCGTGCTTTCGGAAGACGCTCGATCTGATCGAACACGAACTCCCCCAATCCGCAGCCAGCGCGCGCGCCTGGGCGGTGGGCGACTGGACGGCCATCCGCAATGGAGCCCGGGCCGACGAGCGCGCCGCCTGCGAGTCGGCGTGGTTCGACACCGACACGGCACGCAAGCACGGCGTCCGCGATATCGACGCCCGCGTGCGTGCGAAGTGGCTCGAAATGGCGGACGCCTCCCTGCGCAAGAACCGCATCACCTTCGCCACGCTGTCGGTATGGGATCTGGTGAAGCCCGACGGCTATCTCGCGGCGCTGCAGGCGCGGGGCTACACGGTGGAAGCGCCGGAGTAACGCGCGCTGCGCGGGACCAGCGACACTTCACCTCGCGGCGCGGCTTCAGCCCGCCGCGGTCATCGGTGTCTGCGTGGCCGCGAGTACAGGCCAGCGCTTCAGCACGCTGGCGCGGATGCCGCTGGCATCGATACCGGCTTCGGCCAATAGATCCTCACGGCTGGCGTGGTGCTGGAATTCGTCCGGCAGGCCCAGGTGGAGCACGGGCAGCGAGATGCCTTCGGCATTCAGCAGTTCGGCGACGCCGGACCCTGCGCCGCCCATTACCACGTTGTCCTCGATGGTGACGAAGCCCTGGTGGGTCTTCGCCAGCTCGAGAATCAGGTCGCGGTCCAGCGGCTTCACGAAGCGCATGTTCACCACGGTCAGGCCCAGCTCGCGACCGACCTGTTCTGCAGCGGCAGCGGTGGATCCGAACGCGAGCAGCGCCACGCGGTTGCCGCGCACGCGAACGTCCGCCTTGCCTATCGGCAGGGTATCCAGCGTCGTCTGCAGCGCTACGCCGGGGCCGGTGCCGCGCGGGTAGCGCACGGCGGCCGGGCCATTGAAGTGGTAGCCCGTGCTCAGCATCTGCCGGCATTCGTTCTCGTCCGCCGGCGCCATCACGACCATGTGCGGCACGCAACGCAGGTAGCTCAGGTCCAGGTTGCCCGCATGCGTGGCCCCGTCCGGGCCGACCACGCCGCCGCGATCGATCGCGAACAGTACGTCCAGCTTCTGGATCGCCACGTCGTGCACCAACTGGTCGTAGCCGCGCTGCAGGAAGGTCGAATAGATCGCGACCACCGGCTTGCTGCCCTCGCAGGCCATGCCCGCCGCGAGCGTCACGGCGTGCTGTTCGGCGATGGCGACGTCGAAGTAGCGCTCGGGATATTCCTTGCTGAAGCGCACCAGGCCCGAGCCTTCGCGCATCGCCGGGGTGATGCCCAGCAGCCTGGGTTCGACGGCGGCCATATCGCAGAGCCAGTCGCTGAAGATGTCGGTGTAGGTGGGCTTCTTCGTACCCCCCTTGCTGACCAGGCCTTTCTCGGGATCGAACGGACCCACGGCGTGGTAACCGATCTGGTCACCCTCGGCCAGTTCGTATCCCTTGCCCTTGGTGGTCAGGATGTGGAGCAGTTGCGGACCCTTGAGGGTCTTGAGCGTCTTCAGCGCGCCGACCAGGGCTTCGACGTCATGGCCGTCGATCGGACCGGTGTAGTGGAAGCCCATCTGTTCGAACAGCGTGGACGGCACGAACATGCCCTTCCAATGCTCTTCCCAGCGACGCATGAATCGGGCCGGCGGTTTCTTCTTGTCGCCCAGCAGTTTCTTGCCGCCTTCGCGCAATGCGTTGAGCGTGCGGCTGCTGCTCAGCCGGCCCAGCATCTTGGTCAGGCCGCCGACGTTCTCGGAGATCGACATCTGGTTGTCGTTGAGGATCACCAGAAGGTTGGGCTCGGGCTCCATGCCGCCGGCATGGTTCAGCGCTTCGAAGGCCATGCCGGCCGTCATCGCGCCGTCGCCGATCACCGCCACGACCTTGCGGTCGTCGCCCTGCTGCTGCAGCGCGATCGCCATGCCTAGCGCGGCGGAGATCGACGTGGACGAATGGCCCACGCCGAACGTGTCGTACTCGCTTTCGTCGCGCTTCGGGAACGGCGCCACGCCGTCCTTCTGCTTGACCGTGTGGATGGTGTCGCGTCGGCCGGTCAGGATCTTGTGCGGATAGGTCTGGTGGCCGACGTCCCACACCAGGCGGTCGCGCGGTGTATCGAACAGGTAGTGCAGGGCGACCGTCAGTTCGATCACGCCCAGGCCGGCGCCGAAGTGTCCGCCGCTCTTGCCCACCGACTCGATCAGGTAGCCCCGCAGCTCCTCGGCGATGGCAGGCAGTTCGGATTCGTCGAACTGGCGCAGGTCGGCCGGAACGTGGATGCGTGAAAGGCGGGGATAGCGGTCGGGGGCGATCATCGGCAGCAGGCTTCTTCTGAGGCGTCATTGTCCCCCCCTGATGTGAAGTGGGGCAAGCAAGCGCGTGAAGCCGGCGTGGGGTCCCCCACGGCGGTTCAGGAAGGTCGTGGCGAGGGTCGGGCAGGCATCATCCCTGCGTTCCTCGCCAGCGGGTGCGTCAGGGCGTCCCCGGGTCGGGCAGCATGGCCGCGTGCGCTTGCGATCGACCTCTCGTGGTTCGCGTCGGCGACCGCCTTTCCGCGCGTGTGGGCCGGGCATGCTGCCCGTGAATCAAGCGGACAGCTTGGACTTCTTCGGCAGCTGGGCCTTCAGGAATGCCATCTGGTCGGCCAGGATGTTGCGGTTCGAGAGGATCAGGTGCTCGATCCAGCTCGGCCGGTACGGCACCGCGAGCAACGGCATGTGCGCCTGTTGCGGGGTGCGGTTGCTCTTGCGGGAGTTGCAGTGGAAGCAGGCCGTCACCACGTTTTCCCAGATGTCCTTGCCGCCCTTGGACAGGGGCAGCACGTGGTCGCGGGTCAGGTGGGGGCGCGCGTACTCATGCCCGCAGTACAGGCACAGATGGGCATCGCGGGCGAACAGCGCGGTGTTGGTGAGCGTCGGCGTGGGCGACAGGGCATGCGCGCGGGCATGGCCGCGCGAGGCCACGATCGGGTGCAGTTCGATCAGGCTCTGCTCGCCGGTCAGCCGGGAGACGCCGCCGTGCACATGCAGGCAGGGGTCGCCCAGCGTCCATGCGACTGCACCGCGCGCGTACAGACAGGTTGCGTCCTGCCAGTTGATCCAGTCCAGCACGCGGCCATGCGCATCCAGCGACAGCAGTCGCAGGGCGGCGGGGTGGGGACGGGGGGACGACGGAGACGGAACCGGCGAGGAAAGAGAACCGGTCTGTACCAGGTGAAGCTGAGCTCTGTCTGCTTCCATGGAGAAGCAGGTTATACCCAAATGTTGACGAAATGTGTATCCGGCGCGGCTTTTGTTCGGAGGAGCGCGACGCCCGCGCTCCTCCAGTACCGGATCACTCGCCGAAGCGGATGTCGTCCATCGCCATCAGCGTGTCCGCGCCGGATTCGATGGCGGCGGCATGGGCCAGCGTGCGCGGCAGGATGCGGGCGAAGTAGAACCGGGCAGTCTCACGCTTGGCCTGCCGGAAGGCATCGCCATGCGTCGATGCGTCGGCGGCTGCCACGCTGCGTGCCCACCAGTAGGCCAGCACGACGTAGCCCGAGTAGAACAGATAGTCGGTGCTGGCTGCACCGATTTCCTCCGGGTTCGCCGCCGCACGCTGCAGGATGTTCTTCGTCAGCCCCGCCCACTCCGCGGCTTTCTGCTGAAGCGGATCGATGAACTCCGTCAGCGACGCGTCGTCCTTGTGTTGCTGGACGAAGGCATGCACGTCGGCCAGGAACAGCTTCAGGCCCGCCGCTTGGGTGGCGGCGGTCTTGCGCCCCATCAGGTCCAGCGCCTGGATGCCGGTGGTGCCCTCGTACAGCGTGGTGATGCGGGCATCGCGCGCCAGCTGTTCCATGCCGTGTTCGTGGATGTAGCCGTGGCCGCCGAAGCACTGCAGCGCGTGGTACGTGTTCTCGATGCCCCACTCGGTCTGGCAGGCCTTCGAGATCGGAGTGAGGAAGCTCACCAGCGTGTCGGCCCGCTCGCGCTCCGCGGCATCCTCGGCATGGTTGGCCACGTCGATCAGGCTGCCCGCGTGCAGCGCCAGCAGGCGGCTGCCCTCGATCAGCGATTTCATCGTCAGCAGCATCCGGCGCACGTCGGGGTGGACGATGATCGGATCCGCCGGCTTGTCGGGGAACTTCGGTCCGCTCAATGCGCGCGTCTGCAGGCGCTCGCGCGCGTACCGCAGCGCGTTCTGGTACGCGCGCTCGCTCAGGCCGACGCCCTGCAGGCCCACGCCGAGGCGCGCGGTATTCATCATGGTGAACATGGCCTGCAGGCCCTTGTGCGGCTGGCCGACGAGGTAACCCTGCGCACCGTCGAAATTCATCACGCAGGTCACCGACGCCTTGATGCCCATCTTGTGCTCGATCGAGCCGCAGGACAGCGTGTTGCGCTCGCCCACGGTGCCGTCCTTCGCCACCTTGAACTTCGGGGTCACGAACAGCGAGATGCCCTTCGCGCCGGCGGGTGCATCCGGCAACTTGGCCAGCACCAGGTGCACGATGTTGTCGGTCAGGTCGTGCTCGCCCGCCGTGATGAAGATCTTGGTGCCGGTGATGGCGTAGCTGCCGTCCGCGTTAGGTTCGGCCTTGGTCTTCAGGAGGCCCAGGTCGGTACCGCAGTGCGGCTCGGTGAGGCACATGGTGCCGGTCCAGCGGCCTTCCACCAGGGGCTTCAGGAAGACCTCCTGCTGCCACGCTTCGCCATGGTGCTTCAGCGCTTCAACCGCGCCATGCGACAGCAGCGGGAAGTTGCCCCAGGCCAGGTTGCTGGCGTTGACCAGTTCATTGAGCGGGACGCCCATCGTGTGCGGCAAGCCCTGGCCACCGAACTCGGGCGCCGAGGTCAGCCCGGTCCAGCCGCCCTCGACGAACTGCGTGTACGCGGCCTTGAACCCGGGCGGCGTGGTGACTTCGCCGGTGGCCTTGTCCAGTTGGCTGCCGATCTCGTCGCCGACGCTGTTCAGCGGTGCGAGCACGGTCTCCGTGAAACGGGCGGCCTCGTCGAGGACGGCATCCAGGATGTCGCGGGTCGCGTCGGCATAGCCGAGCCGCTGGAACAGGGGTTCGACGCCAAGGACGTCGTACAGGGCGAAGCGCAGATCGGTAAGGGGAGCTTTGTAGGACGCGGGCATGCGGTTTCTCGGAGGCGCGTAGGGGAGGGTGGGGCCGCGCTCAGCGCAGCACACCGTCCAGGCCGGGGACGGGGTTGAGGGTGTTGCGGGTATCGATGTCGAACGTGCGCTGCTTGGCTTCTTCCGGTGTCGCGCCGGCGCTGCCTTTGAGCGTGTAGGGAAGGGTGCGGCGGCTGGCGAGGGCATCCGCCACCACGATGCGGGCGGCGCTGCTGGGCGAGAACGCGACGGTGACGACATCGGCCGATTCCGGACCGACCGACAGGCCGGGGGTCGCGCGCAACGTGCCCGCGTCCTGGTCGCCGATCTGCACCTCGACCTCCACGGTGTCGAAACGCATCGGGATGCTGCTGTAGTTCTGCAGTCGCAGGTCCACGGCCCATTGGCCATCCGCCTTCACCGTCAACTGCTGCACGCTGACCGCGGGGTCGGAGACCCGCCTGATCACGCCATCGCCGCATCCGGCCAGCAAAGTGGCCACGGCGAGAAGTGCCAGCAGGGAAGTACGTCGCATCATGCCGCGGCTCCGTCAGGGGATGCGGCAGGATACTACGGCGTATGGCGGGCGGGATGCCGACGCGCGCTACGCCATCCGGGTCAGTCGTGCTGCGTTGCAGCAGGTTTCCAGACGAAGGTGGCGACGCTGCGTGGGGGCAAGGTGTAGTCGAACGCCTGTCCGCCCTGGCCCACGCTGAACTGGCGTGCCTGGGTCGCGGCGTTGGCGACCAGCAGCACCAGCGAGCCGTCATCCGCATTGCGGAACGCGACGTTGTCGAGGTCGTGGGTGGCCTCGCTGGATGCGATGCGATGCGCACCGGGGCGCACGAAGCGGCTCGCGTGCGCCAGCGCGTAATACTCGTCCGTTCGGGTGACGGACCCCGTGCGCGAATCGATGGTGACCACGCCACGGCACGTGCTGCAACCACCCGCGTACGGCCCGTTGTTCTCGTCCAGCGCCAGGTTCCAGAACAGGGCGCCGCGCGCCCAGTGCCGCGCGCTGCGGATGATGATGTTCTTCATCTGCAAGGGCAGTCCGCCGCTGCGCACGGGCTCCCAGTCGCCCCCCGAGCACTCCGTCATATATGCATCCTTGTCCGGGAACGCATCGTGCACGGGGGATTGGGCCGCCACGTTGCCCCCGTAGCAATGCCATGCCACGGCCGCCACATGGGGATTCGCTTTCGCATCGGCCAGCACGCCGATTGGTTCCTGCGGTTTATCCCAGTTGTGGTCCCAGTCGAAGATCAATGGACCGTTCCCCCGCGCCGCGATCATCGGGCCGAGGTGGTCGCCGATCAATCGCGCGCGCGCCGGCGCATTGAGGCGCATGCCGGGGTAGTCCTTCGGTTCGTAGTCGGGCTCGTTCTGCACGGTCAGCGCGAAGACCGGTATGCCTTCCGCGGCATAGGCATCGACGTACTTCAGCAGGTAGCGGGAGAAGGCATCGTAGTACTGTGGCAGCAGCGTTCCCTGGATCAGGCTGTTGGTGTCCTTCATCCACGCCGGCGCACTCCAGGGTGACGCCATGATCTTCAGCTGCGGATTGATCGCCAGCATCGCGCGCGCGACCGGGATGACATCGCCGCGATTCGCCTCGATGCTGAAATGCGCCAACGCCGGATCCGGTTTGCCATCGGGCGTGTCGTCGAGACTGTAATGACGGCGCGAGAAATCGGAAGCGCCGATCGTCAGGCGGGAGAAGCTCAGGCCAAGGCCGCCGTGCGCGCGGCCGAACAGCTCGCGCAACAGGGCGTCGCGCTGGACCGGGTCGAGCCTGTGCTGGATCAGCCAGGCCGACGAGTCGGTCAGCGATGCGCCGAAACCGACCATCTCCTGGAACCGCGCCTGCTCGTCGATGAGGATGCGCGGCCGCTCTGTCGATCCGGCGGCTCCGAACGTCGCCGGCGTCGATGCGGCGAGCGTTGTCTTGTGGTCCGCGGTCGTGATCCATACGGCGACGTCCTGCGCGCGGGTCGTGGCCGGCATCGCAAGCGCTGTGCAGGCGAGCAGCAAGAAAGAATGCAGGCGTCGAAGCGGGTGTCGCGTCATGGCGGAGTCCTCTCGCGGAGCGTCGCGAATCCCTCCCGGAATCCACGCAAAGCGGGTGCTGCATCGCAGCGTGATTTTCGGTTGCAGCGGTCGCGCAGCACGCAGATTCGCTCGTGCGTGCGTCAACGTGTCACGGTTGTTAGGAATTTGTTGACAGTGCATTGAAGCTTCTATATGACAGCGCTGTCAACCATGGTCGGAGAGGGACCAGACGATGCACGCGAACCACCCCACGAATTCTTGCGCGCGCCGTGTGCCGCGCAAGCAGCATCTCGCTGCAGCCTGCGCCCTCGCGCTGGCGTTTCCTGTCATCGCAAGCGCACAACAGGCGGCAGCGCCGGTCGATCCGACCGTCGAAACCCTCGATACGGTGAAGGTCACCGGCATCCGCGCCGCGATCGCCAATGCCGTCGAGACCAAGAATGAATCGACCTCGATCGTCGAGGCGATCTCCGCGGAAGACATCGGCAAGCTGCCCGACATCAGCATCGCCGATTCGATTTCGCGGCTGCCGGGCCTGACCATGCAGCGCCTCGATGGACGCGGCCAGGTGATCCACATCCGCGGCATGTCCGAACAGTTCGCCGGCACGCTGCTGAATGGCCGCGAGCAGGTCACCACCGGCGACAACCGCGGCGTGGAACTCGACCAGTACCCTGCCGAGCTGATCAATGGCGTCACGGTCTACAAGACGCCCGATGCGTCGCTGATCGGGCAGGGCATCTCCGGCACGGTCGATCTGCAGTCCATCCGGCCGCTGACGTTCGATGAGCGGCGCATCGTGTTCACCGGCCAGGGCGAAACGAATTCCTTCGACCAGCTCACCGAGGGCGGCGACAACAAGGGCTACCGCGTCTCGGCGTCGTACGTGGACCAGTTCGCCGACGACACCATCGGTTTCGCCATCGGCGTTGCGCGGATGGATGCCCCGTTCCAGGAAAAGCACTACAAGTCGTGGTGGTGGGCCAATACCGACATGTGGGGCGCACCACAGCCCGGCAAGCCGGTGGACGCGATCGCCCTGCAGGGCGCCGAAGCGTGGGTGAAATCGCGCGATACCACGCGCGACGGCGTCATGGCGGTCCTGGAATTCAAGCCGAACGACCGCTGGCACAGCGTGCTGGACGTGTACGCGTCGCGCTTCGACCAGGAGGAGTGGATGCGCGGTGCGATGTGGAGCAACGACCCCTGGTTCAACGGCGGCGCGGTCAGTTACAGCAACGTCAGCACGACGGACTACCACGGCACCCCGGTGGTCACCGGCGGCACGTTGAGCGGCATCCAGCCGGCGATCCGCAACGACAACAACACCCGCGAGTCGCGTCTGTTCTCGGCGGGCTGGAACAACGAGTTCAAGATCAGCGACACGTGGACGCTGACCAGCGACCTCAGCTACTCGCGCGCCAAGGTCGAGGAATCGAAGCTCGAAACCTACGCGGGCCGGCTGGGGGGCGTCTCGGCCGACTTCCGCGTGCGCCTGTCGCCCGGCTACGGCTACTACGCACTGCCCGACATGTCGGATCCCTCCGCCGTCTACCTTCGCGATCCGCAGAACTGGGGTCATGACGGTCGCCTCGAGGACAGCCACCAGAAGGACGAAATGAAGGCATTCCGCGTGGCCGTCAACCACGTGATCGAGTCCTCCGACTTCCTGCGCAGCTGGGATGCCGGCTTCCATGTCAGCAAGCGCACCAAGGAGAAGAGCGCGGAGGTGTACTTCGCCGACCTGCCGGGCCGCACGCCGACACTGATCGACCCTTCGCTGCTGTCCTCGCCCACCGATCTCGGCTTCGCCGGCATGGGTCACGTCATCACCTACGACCCGCGCGCGCTGCTGTCGCGCTACTACGACGTGTACATCAGCGAGTCCAACGACGACCTGCAGAAGGACGCGATCACCGAGGAGGACGTGAAGACGTTCTACTTCAAGGCCAACCTCGACATGGACCTCACCGATACGGTGCGCCTGCGGGGCAATGCCGGCGTGCAGTACATCCGCACGGACCAGACGTCCCAGGGCATCGTCATCCAGCAGAACGAGAACGGACAGGCACTGGTGGCCGGCACGGCGGGCGCCTCGTATGGCGACATCCTGCCCAGCCTCAACCTGGTCGCCGACTTCGGCAACGGCTGGAACCTGCGCTTCGGCGCGGCCCGCGAGATGATGCGCCCACGCATCAACGACATGGGCGCGCGCGCCAGCGTCTACGTGCAGACGTCGCAGGGCGGGCCGTCCGAATGGCGCGGCAGCGGCGGCAATCCGGCGCTGGAGCCCTATCGTGCGAACGCCTACGACCTTTCGATCGAAAAGTATTTCGGCGAAGCGAGCTATGTCGCCCTGGCGGCGTTCTACAAGGACATGGACTCGTACATCTACACGCGCGAGATTCCCTGGGACTTCTCCGGCTACGACTACGAAGGCACCGAGCCACCGGCTTCCCCCTTGGGCGTGTTCTCCACACCCGCCAATGGCACCGGTGGCTACATGCGCGGCTACGAATTCTCGACCGCGCTGGGCGGCGAGCTGCTGCACGATGCCCTCGACGGGTTCGGCCTGCTGCTGAATGCGTCGTACACGGAGTCGTCGATCGATCCCGACGGCCCGGGCATCGGATCGGGCACCGATACGTTCCCGGGCTTGTCCAAGATCGTCGCCAACGCCACGGTGTACTACGAGAAGCACGGCTTCTCGGCGCGTGTCAGCCAGCGTTTCCGCGATCCCTACCGTGGTGAGTACGGCTCGATCTTCAACCAGCGCACCTACCGCTACACGTTGAACGAACGCACCATCGACCTCCAGCTGGGCTACGACTTCCCGGAGTCGAGCCGTCTGTCGGGCCTGTCGATTCTGTTCCAGGTGAACAACGTCAACAACGAGCCCTTCCGCACCGAAGTCAGCTCCGGCACGCATCCGAACCTCTTCTTCCCGGAGGAATACACCGAGTACGGCCGCCAGTACCTGCTGGGCTTCCGCTACAAGCTGTGATCCCCGGGCCGTATTGACCATCGCCGTACCTGGCGGGACGCAGCGCAATGCCTGCGTCCCGCCGGGCTGTCACCCAGGCGCGGATCCTGTCGGGAGTCCCTGCGCGCCGCCACCAAGGAGAAGTGCGTGAATCCGATCCGAATGACCCTGCTCGGAGCCAGTCTTCTGGCCTGCATGTCGTGTACGGACAAGAAGCAACCCGAACCGGCAGCCGCCGCGGCGACACCGCGCGATGCGGCGGAACTGAAGGACTGGCCGGCGCTGAAAAGCAGCTTCGCCAAGGATGCCGCCGTGGAAGCGCGCGTGGCCGAGATCCTGGCCAGCATGACGCTGGAGCAGAAGATCGGCCAGATGGTGCAGCCTGAAATCAAGGCGATCACGCCCGCCGAAGTGCGCACGTACTACATCGGCTCGGTGCTCAATGGCGGCGGCTCCTGGCCGGCGATGAACAAGCGGGCCAAGGTGGAGGATTGGGTCAAGCTGGCGGACGCTTATTACGACGCATCCATGTCGACCGATGCGAAGATCCCCGTGCCGGTGATCTGGGGGACCGATGCCGTGCATGGCCACAGCAACGTGTACGGCGCGACCATCTTCCCGCACAACATCGGCCTGGGTGCCGCGCACGACGTCGAACTGATCGAGCGCATCGCCGAAGCCACGGGACAGTCCACGCGTGCCACTGGCGTGACCTGGACGTTTGCCCCGACGGTCGCGGTCGCGCAGAACGCGCGCTGGGGCCGGACGTATGAAAGCTATTCCTCGCAGCCGGCATTGATCCGCGAGTACGCCGCCGCGTACGTCAAGGGCATGCAGGGCATGCTGGACAAGGACGGCAATGTCGTCGCCACTGCCAAGCATTTCATCGGCGATGGCGCCACTGACGGCGGCAAGGACCAGGGCAACGCCACGGTCACGCAGTCCACGATGATCAACGTCCACGGCCAAGGCTACTACGGGGCCATCGAGGCCGGCGTGCAGACCGTCATGGCGTCGTTCAACAGCTGGAACGACGTCGCTGCCGGCAAGGACTACGGCAAGATGCATGGCGCACGCGACCTGCTGACGGTGGCGTTGAAGGACAAGATGGGCTTCGACGGTTTCGTCGTGTCGGACTGGAACGGCATCGGCCAGGTGACCGGCTGCAGCGACGACAGCTGCCCGCAGGCCATCAACGCCGGCATCGACATGGTGATGGTCCCCGACAAGTGGAAGACCTTCATCGCCAATACCATCGCGCAGGTGAAGTCGGGCGAGATCCCGCAGGCGCGCATCGACGACGCCGTCACCCGCATCCTTCGCGTCAAGCTGCGCGCACGCCTGTGGGAACACAAGCCATCCGCCAGCCAGTTCGCCGGCAAGCCGGAATCGCTGGTGCACCGCGATCTCGCACGTCGCGCTGCGCGGGAGTCGCTGGTGCTGCTGAAGAACGACGGCGCCACGCTGCCGCTGAAGAAGGGGCAGCGCGTGCTGCTGGTCGGCAAGAGCGCCGACAGCATCTCCAACCAGACCGGCGGCTGGTCGCTGACCTGGCAAGGTACCGACAACACGAATGCGGATTTCCCGAACGCGGACAGCATCGCGGCCGGCCTGCGCGAGCAACTCGGCGACGCCAACGTCGTCCTGCGCGACAGCGCCGAGGGTGTTGACCCGACCAGCTACGACGTCATCGTCGCGGCGATCGGCGAAACGCCGTATGCCGAGACCAACGGCGACATCGTGCCGTCCGATTCGATGGCCCACAGCCGGCGCCACCCCGAAGACCTGGCGGTGCTGAAGGCCGCTGCGGCGACGGGCAAGCCGGTGGTCACGGTGTTCCTGTCCGGGCGCGCGTTGTACGCCAACGACCTGATCAACCTGTCGAACAGTTTCGTCGCGGCCTGGCTGCCGGGCACGGAAGGCAAGGGCGTCACCGACGTTCTGGTAGCGGGAGCGGACGGCAAGGCGGCACACGACTTCCGCGGCAAGCTGACGTTCCCGTGGCCCGCCGTCGCCTGTCCGAAGGCGGACAGCACGCCGCAGTTCGCGTTGGACAGCGGCCTGCGCTACGGCGACACGAAGACGGTCGGCAAGCTGCCGGAAGATGCGACGGCCAGCTGCGGCGATGCAACTGCGCTGGGCATCTTCAAGCAGTCCGACATCGCGCCCTTCAGCCTCCAGATGGCGGCGGGTAATGAAGAGAAGGCGGTGGGCTCGGACATGAACACCGTCCAGCGCTGGCCACAGGCCAAGCCGGCCTTGCAGGTGGCGACCGTGCAGGTCAACACCCAGCAGGACGCGAAGGAAGTGACCTGGCTGGCGCCCGCGCGCTTCTTCGCCCGCAATCCGTCGAACAACAACCTGGCGGCGATGGCGACCGCGCGTGGCGTGGTGCAGTTCGATGTCGTGGTGAAGCAGGCACCGACCAAGCCGGTACAGTTCACCGTCGGCTGCGGTGCGAACTGCGGCGCCAGCCTCGATCTGACCGCGACGTTCTCCGGTGATGCCATCGGCAAGAAGCAGACGGTCAAGGTTCCGCTGGCCTGCTTCGGCAAGCTCGGAGCTGACCTGACCGGTGTCGACACGCCTTTCAGCATCAGCGCCGATGCGCCGTTCGCAGCCGCTTTCACCAACATCCAGGTGGTGGCCGGTGCCGCCGACGGCGCCGATGTGGTGAAGTGCGCCCGGTAATCCAGCCACGCCCCATGGCCGCAGGGCCCCGGGGCGCGGCTGACGCAGTGCAAGTTGCAATCGCGCGGCCGCTCCGTAGGCTGGCCGCTCCGTCCGGATCCTCTTCAAGCAGGCATACCAATCCATGACCACACAAACCACCCGATGGTCGCAGTTCGGCGTGCTGATCACCGTGTTCTTCTTCTGGGGTTTCGTTGCCGCCAGCAACGACATCCTGATCCCGGTGTTCAAGAAAGCGTTCAACCTGACGCAGGCGCAGAGCCAGTACGTCGCCTTTGCGTTCTACGTGGCCTACACCGTGGGGTCCCTGATCTACGTGGCGGTCTCGAAGCTGATCGGCCTCGATCTGCTCAACAAGATCGGCTACAAGAACGGCATCTGCCTGGGGCTGGTCATTTCGGCGCTCGGCACGCTGCTGTTCTATCCGGCCGCCAACACCGGTTCGTTCGGCCTGATGCTGTCGGGTCTGTTCATCGTCGGCCTCGGATTCTCACTGCAACAGATCGCCGCCAATCCTCTGGCGATCGTCATGGGCGATCCGAAGACCGGTGCGCAGCGCCTGACGATGGCGGGTGGCATCAACAATTTCGGCACCACCATCGGCCCGCTGCTGGTCAGCCTGGCCATTTTCGGCAGCGTGCTGAGCGGCAACACCGAAGCCAGCATCGAAAGCGTCAAGACGCCGTACTTGGTGCTGGGTGTCGCCTTCATCCTGGTGGCCGTCTTCCTGAAGTTCTCCTCGGTGCCCAACCACATCGACCTGGAGAAGCTCTCGGAGACCGAGGCGCAGGACAGCAGCAAGCTGATCCACAAGAAGTCGGCGCTGGCGTACCCGCAGCTGGTGCTGGGCATGATCGCCATTTTCGTCTACGTCGGCGTCGAGGTTTCCACCATCAGCAACCTGCCGGCATATCTTGAATCGCCGGAGGGGCTGGGTCTGGATACCTCGCAGATCGCGCCGTTCGTGTCGCTGTACTGGGCCAGTTTGATGATCGGGCGCTGGGGCGGTGCGGCGGGCGCGTTCAATGTCAGTTCCGGAGCCAAGCGCTGGCTGACGCTGCTGCTGCCTTACCTGGCGTTCGGCGTATTCCTGGCCGTCAACGCCATCATGCGCCACGAGGTGTCCCAGTTCTTCGGCTACGCCGCCGTCATCGTGCTGATGATCCTGGCCACGCTGGCGAGCAAGGGCAATCCGGCGCGCATGCTGCTGTACTTCGCGTTCTGCGGCATCGCTGCACTGCTGATCGGCATGTTCACCACCGGCTGGACCAGCGTGGTGGCCTTCATCAGCGTGGGCCTGTTCTGCAGCACCATGTGGCCGTGCATCTTCGCGCTGGCCATCACCGGCCTGGGCGACAAGACCAACCAGGGCAGCAGCCTGTTGATCATGATGATCATGGGGGGCGGCTTCGTCAGCATCGCGCAGGGCGCGCTGGCCGACAAGGTCGGCATCCACTACAGCTTCATCGTCGGCGTGTTGTGCTTCGCCTACCTGGCGTACTACGCCATTGCCGCGACCCGCACACTGCGCAACCAGGGCATCGATCTGGACAAGCTGGCGGCCGGCAACGGTCATTGAGTGCATGCGCGCCGGAGAGAGGCCGGCGCGTGTCCCCAGCCACCTGGCTACTCTCCAGCCAGGTGGCTTTTCTTTTTTTTGCCTCCCCTTTGCGCCGCGGCCGTAAAGGCGCACCATCGGCGCCGGGCTGGGAAAGCGGGAACGGCGATGGCGACCGAGAGGCGGGGTGGCGGCACGCGTCGGTGGGCGATACGGATCGCGCTGGCGGTGGTGTTCGTAGGGGTGGGGACATGGACCGCGTTCCAGCTGAGCCCGTTGCCCTCCGTGCTGCTCATCCGCTGGGCGTTCGATCGCGGCGCGGCCGATGCGTCCGATGCCCTGCGCAAGCATCTGCCCCCGGGCGTCACCGAGAAGCGCGCCCTGTCCTACGATGCGACGGATCCCGATGCGCTGCTCGACGTCTACTTCCCCGCGGACGTGCAGGGAAGCACCCGGCGGCTGACCACGGTGGTGTGGGTGCACGGCGGGGGTTTCGTGTCCGGTCGCCGGGAGGACGTCGCCAACTACCTGCGCATCCTCGCCGCACGGGGCGTCGTGGTCGTCAACGTGGACTACTCGATCGCGCCCGGCGCGACGTGGCCCACGCCTGCGCGGCAGCTGAATGCGGCGCTGGCCTATGTGCAGGAGAATGCAGGCGATCTGAATGTCGATGCCAGCCGCATCGTGCTGGCCGGGGACTCGGCAGGCGCGCAGATCGCGGCCGAAGTGGCGACCATCACCACCTCACCCGAGCACGCCAGTCGTGTCGGCATCACCCCGGCCCTGCGAGCGGGACAACTCGCGGGCACACTGCTGTATTGCGGTCCCTACGATGCCGGCCTGGTCGAGTGGGGCAGCCCGTTCGCAGGCTTCATGCGTACCGTCCTGTGGTCGTACCTTGGCCGGAAGGACTTCCGAGACGATCCCCGGTTGCACACGTTCTCTGTCGTGCACCACGTCACCCCGGCCTTTCCACCAACCTTCATCAGCGCAGGCAACGCCGATCCTCTGGAACCGCACTCACGTGCGCTGGCCGCCGCGCTGGAAGAGCAGGGAGTCGCCGTGGACGCCCTGTTCTTTCCGAAGGACCATGTTCCCGCACTGGGCCACGAATACCAGTTCAATCTCGACAGCGATGCCGGGCGCATGGCCATGGAGCGAAGCGTCGCCTTCCTTGATCGCGTGACGCGGTCCCCGCGCGACGCGCCGTGATGCCGCATCACCCTGCCAGCGCCATCCCGGGGTCGACGCCGCGCGGCGGCTGCACAGGCTGACGGTCCACATACCGGCACAGCAGTCCCGCACGCTGGCGGGCCCACTGGGTAGCCCAGCCGATCGCACGCTCCTCGCAGCGAACCGCCATCTCGAACGGCGAAATGTCGCCCATGTCGACCAGCACGCGCAGCACCAGGCCCGCGTTGACGGGTCGCACCTCGGCAATCGCAGTGTCATCCACTCGGAGTTCGTGGCCGGCGTCGGTGCGGTGCCAGGCGAAGCGTTCGGGAAGGACATGCGGGGATGTCTTCATGACGATGTTCACGCGCGTGTTCCGGAGCTGAGATGCCGCAGACGTTGGGGCAAGGCACGTGGAGGCGGTGTCAACATCCCGTGCCCCGGCATGCAGCATCGTTTCAGCGTTCAGCGTCGGCTACTACGTGTCTGGATCGCGTGAGCATGCTGCCCGCTCAGGTCTTCTGTCCGGCACAGGGCGTGCTTGCCGATAGGGGTAGCGGACGGCCTGCCGCGCGCCACAGAGCACCCCGGTCGCCCAGTCCCATCTGTTCACCGAGTCCGATGCCATGCCCCCCGACGCGAATTCCCGCACGATCCTCAGGATCTGCGGTGCCTCCCTGATCCTGCTGGCGACGTGGTTGCATGGCAATGGAAAGGGCTTCGAGCGCGGCCAATCACGATGCATGACGCAGCCCTCGTCTGCGGAACGGATGCGACAAGATTCCCGCTCTGCGCCGATCACAGCGGCATCGCTGCCGATCCGCACGTCTCCCGCGATCGCGTTGCGCTAGCGCGGCGGGCAGCGACCTTCGGCCCACGCCGCTCCGGCCGCATCGCGAGCGTCACCTGCCGCTGCAGCTTCTGCCAGGCTCTGCCGGTTCTTCTCGGTAGGCGAGGCCACGGCGCGCTGTCGCAGCTCCTAGTAATCCTTGTCGACCCGCGGCGCGGCACGCTGCGATTGCCTAACATCAACGCATGCGGGCGCTGGTTCGTTGCATGCGAATCCGCCGCGCGCGCGACGCGGCGGCCGGCTAGAAGCGCGTACCCGCCGGCAGGTAACGCCACTGGCCTGCCGGCATCTTCGACAGCGCCACGCGGCCGATGCGCAGGCGCCGGATCGAGACGACGTCCAGGCCGCCTTCGCGGCATCGGTGGCGCAGTTCGCCGGGCTGCACGTTCTTGATCGCGAAGCGCAGGCGCACTTCGTTCTGCCAGCTGACCTTGCAGGGCGCGAGGCCCTGGCCCCGATAGGCCGCCACGAGACCGATGCGGCTGAGCGTGTAGGGGTCGGTCGCGCCTCGGACCTCCACCACGAACTCCTGCTCGATCTGCGCGTAGTCTTCGGACAAGCGGCGCCACACCCGGCCATCCTGGCTGAGCACGACCAGGCCACTCGCTTCGTCGTCCAGCGGCACGAGCGGCGTCAGGCGATGGAAGTGGCGTTTCAGCGGGCGCACGCCGCTGTTGTCACCGTCCATGTGTGCCTCGGGCGTCGCGAGTGCCGGCGCGTCCTGCCACGCCACGCCCTCCGGTTTGTGCAGCAACAGGGTGGCCGGCTCGACCGCGCCCCGTTCTGCCGCCGGATCGATCTCCACGCGTTCCGTGGTCACCGGGTGCTGTGGCGCTTCGATGGTTTCTCCGTCCACGGTGACCCAGCCGCCTTCGATGTACTGCTCGGCCTCCGTGCGCGAGCATCCGGTAAGTTCTGCAATGCGTTTGGCAAGGCGGATGGGTTCGGACATGGGCGCCGGATATCTCGGAGGTAGGAGGTCGCTTCGTGGCGGACGCGATCCGCGCGGGGGCGAGGCAGCCGATACAAACGAAGAAGGCCCGCATCGCTGCGGGCCTTCCGGAATCGATATGGTGGCCCGGGGCGGATTCGAACCACCGACACGCGGATTTTCAATCCGCTGCTCTACCAACTGAGCTACCAGGCCATGAACGGTCGCGGGCCGGCGCTGCCGGTGCGAAGGCCGCAGATGATACGGATCGGGGTGGGGGATGGCAAGCCGCATCCGGGCTGAACGCGGTTTGGAGGGCCTGCGCCGCCTGTCCGCCGCCGGCGCATCATCGGCGTTATCGACAGCCCTTCTCCCGAACGACAGGAGTCCGCCCATGAAACGCCTGATTCCCACGGCCCTGCTGGCCTCCCTACTGCTGGCAGGCTGCGCCACCGGCAAGCTGAGCCCGGCCGAGAGGCTGGCCCTCTACCGCGACCATGCCGGTGAGCCCGTCAAGGATTTCCGCTATCTCGGCCATCTCAATGGCTGGACCCCGGTGGGCGATTCGGCGCTCGCGGTCTGGACCAAGCCGAAGGAGGGCTACCTGCTCGAGTTCGCCGGCCGCTGCCAGGACCTGGAGTCCGCCGCCGCCATCAGCATCACCCAGTTCGCCAATCGGGTGAACGCGCGTTTCGATGACGTCCTGCCGGTCGGTCCCGGCACGTCCCCCATCAAGATTCCCTGCCGCATCGAGACCATCCGTCCGCTGGACGTCAAGGCCTTGCGTGCCAGCGAGAAAGAGTTGCGCGAGGCGTCGGCGGTGGAGCGCCAGGCCGAGCCGTGATGGGCATGCGGGCTCAGGGCGTCGGGACGTAGCCCGCCGGCTTGTCCGCGCCACCGCCGAACAGGAATTTTTCCAGCTCCGCTTCCAGGAAGGCGCGGTGCTTCGGGTCGCGCGGCGACAGCCGGTTCTCGTTGATCAGCATCGTCTGGTGCGCCAGCCAGGCCGACCAGGCGGGCTTGCCGATGTCCGCGTAGATGCGCTTGCCCAGCTCGCCGGGATAGGGGACGAAATCGAGCCCCTCGGTGTCGCGTTGTTCGTACTGGCAGAAGACGGTGCGCGACATCAGTCAATTCCCAAGCAGTTTGCGGATCGGCGTGGGCAGGCCCAGCGCGGCGAGCTCGCCGCGAGCCACCCAGCGCAGGTCGTCATTGTCGCGCACCACGGCGCGCAGGGCGACCTTGCGCAGGCGCAGCGGCTGCAGCTGCAGGCGGTAGTGGCTGAAGGTGTGCACGACCACGGGCAGTTCTTCGACGTTGTCGTACGCGCCCTTCATCTCGCGCGCGAACCATTCGCGCAGGCCGGCATCGGTGTCGGCTTGCGGCAACGTCCACAGCGAGGCCCAGATGCCGGTCTCCGGACGCCGCTGCAGCAGGATCTCGCCATCCGCGTTTTCCAGCCACAGCGCCACCGCTTCGCGTTCCGGCAGCACTTTCGACGGCTTGGAGGTGGGGAGCGCGCCGGTGAGCCCCTCGCGACGCGCCACGCAGTCGTCCTGTACCGGACATATCCCGCATGCAGGCTTGGCGCGCGTGCACAGCGTGGCGCCGAAATCCATCTGCGCCTGCGTGTAGTCGGCGAGCCGGCCGTCGGGGACGTTGAGCAAATGGTCTTCAGCCAGCGCCCACAGCTGCTTTTCCACCGCTGGCAGGCCGGGCCACCCGGCAATGCCGTGGAAACGCGTGAGCACCCGTTTGACGTTGCCGTCGAGGATGGGGAAACGGTCGTTCCACGCTTGCGACAGGATCGCGCCGGCGGTGCTGCGGCCGATGCCGGGCAGCGCATGCAGCGCGTCGAAATCGCGCGGCAGGTCGCCGTCATGGTTGGCGACGCAGGTTTTCGCGGCGGCATGCAGGTTGCGGGCACGGGCGTAGTAGCCCAGTCCCGCCCAGTGCGCCATCACGTGGTCGGTGGATGCGGCCGCGAGATCGGGCAGGGTGGGGAAGCGCTCGACGAAGCGCAGGAAATACGGAATGACCGTGGTGACCTGCGTCTGCTGCAGCATGATTTCCGACAGCCACACGCGATACGGCGCGCGGGGATGCTGCCACGGCAGGTCGTGGCGACCGTGCCCGTCGAACCAGGCCAGCAGGCGTTGCGCGAACGAGTCAGCGCTCACGTGCAGCGTCCTGTGGGAGCGACGTCAGTCGCGATCGGCCACCGCGATGGCGTCATCGCGACTGACGTCGCTCCCACAACAGCAGAGGCTCCGATGTCAGCCGCCACCCAGCGCTTCCGGCAGTAGCGCGTCGACGAAGGATTCCGCATCGAATACGCGCAGGTCTTCCACGCGCTCGCCGATGCCGGCATAACGGATCGGAATGCCGAATTCGCGTGCGAGCGCGAACACCACGCCGCCCTTCGCCGTGCCGTCCAGTTTGGTGACCACCAGGCCGGTCACGCCGACGGCCGCGTGGAACTGGCGAAGCTGCGAAAGCGCGTTCTGCCCGGTGGTGCCGTCGATGACCATCAGCACCTCGTGAGGCGCATCCGCGTCGATCTTGCCGAGCACGCGGCGGATCTTGCCCAACTCGTTCATCAGGCCGGTCTGGGTGTGCAGGCGGCCGGCAGTGTCGGCAATCAACACGTCGAAACCGCGCGACTTGGCCGACTGCAGTGCGTCGAACGCTACCGAGGCGGCGTCCGCATCCTGGCCTTGCGCGATGACGGGCACGCCGTTGCGTTCGCCCCACGTCTGCAGTTGCGCGACCGCGGCAGCGCGGAACGTATCGCCCGCGGCCAGCATCAGGCTGTGGCCGTCCTGTTTGAAACGGCGCGCGAGCTTGCCGATGGTCGTGGTCTTGCCGACACCGTTGACGCCGACGGTCAGCACGACGAATGGCTTGCGACCGGCATCGATCACCAGCGGCTTCGCGACCGGCGTGATCAGTGCGATCAGGTCCGCGCGGAGCGCCTTCAGCAGCGCCTGCGCGTCGGCGAACTCGCGTTCCTTCATGCGCTTGCGCAGGTCCTCGACGATCGCGGTGGTCGCAGGCACGCCGACGTCGGCGGTCAGCAGCGCGGTCTCGATCTCGTCCAGCAGGTCGTCATCCAGGCGCGGGTTGCGCGTGAACAGGCCAGCCAGGCCCAGCGCGGCGCTCGTGCGGCGCAGGCGGTCGCGCCAGCCGGACTTGCCCGCGGCGGCGGCGGGGGCCGCGTCCGTGCGCGCTTCTTCATCCGGATGGGGGGCGGGCGGGGCAGGGGGGACGGAAACTGGCGCGATGTCGTCGGCCGCTGCATCCGCCTGGGGCGCGGTGTCGTCCGCGGCGGGGACGGACGCCGGACCACTGTCGGTCGGCATCGGCTCGCCGGGCGCACGCGGGAAGGCGGCGGCGAGCTCTTCGGTGCTGGGGCGGGTCTGGGCGGCGTCGGGGCCGTCCTGGGGCTTCTTGCGGCGGAAAAAACCGATCATCGCGGGGGGTATCTCGAGGAGGGCGACATGCTACCACCCGGCTGTCGGACGCCCGGGCACGGGAACTCAAGTGGGGCCAGGCACGGCCGATATCGAGGGCGGACAACCCGGAATCCCCGCATGCACGCCATCACCGGTATCGCCAACTCGGGCCTGCGGGCCGCCTCGACCGGTCTTCAGGCTGCGGCGCACAATCTCGCCAATCTGGCCACGCCCGATGCCACCCGGCAGGCCGTGGTGCTGTCCGCGCAAGCGACAGGCGGTGTGTCCGCGCACGTGGTCGGGGCATCCACCGATCCGGCCGCGCCGATCGAGGACGTGGCCGCGATGCTGACCTACAAGGCGATGGCCGGCGCCAACCTGTTCGTGCTCAAGGTGGCAGACCAGACGCTGGGCAGCCTGCTGGATATCAGCGCGTAGGAATGCGATCCCTTCTCCCCGCGCGCGGGGAGAAGGTGCCCGGAGGGCGGATGAGGGGCGCTTTTCTCGGTCGCACGCTGCGCCCACCGTAGGCTGCGTCTGGTACCGGTTAAAGGCGCCAGAGCCCGCTGCCTCCGCTCGCCCCGCACCCGCCTTCGGCACCCTCTCCCCGTTGCACGGGGAGAGGGGAGCAGCGAGAGGGCGTCGCTTACGCCGACAGCTCCAGCAGCAACGCATTGAGCCGCTTCACGTACCCGGCCGGGTCCTTGAGGCTCTCGCCCGCTGCCAGTGCGGCCTGGTCGAACAGCACGCGGGTGAGGCTGTCGAAGCGGTTCGCGTCGCTTTCGGCATCCAGTTTGGCGATCAGTGGATGGTCCGGGTTGAACTCGAACACAGGCTTGCTTTCCGGTACCTGCTGGCCGCTGGCTTCCAGCAGCTGGCGCATCTGCAGGCCCAGGTCGCCCTGGCCGATGGCGAGGATGGCCGGCGAGTCGGTCAGTCGGTGCGAGACGCGAACCTCGGCCACGTCATGGCCGAGCACGGCCTTGATGCGGCCGGTGAGCGCTTCCTTCGCCTTGGCGCTTTCTTCCTGCGCCTTCTTGTCGTCCTCGCTCTCCAGCGCGCCCAGGTCCAGATCGCCACGCGCGATGTCGACAAAGGACTTTCCGTCGAACTCGGTCAGGTATCCCATCAGCCACTCGTCGATGCGGTCGGTGAGCAGCAGCACCTCGATGCCCTTCTTGCGGAAGATCTCCAGGTGCGGACTGTCCTTGATCTGCGCATGCGATTCGCCGGTCAGGTAATACAGCTTGTCCTGGCCTTCCTGCAGGCGGCCGACATAATCGGCCAGCGAGACGCTGGGCGCACCGGAGGCATCGCGCGTGGAGGCAAAACGCAGCAGGCCGGCGATCTTCTCGCGGTTGGCATAGTCCTCGGCCGGGCCTTCCTTCAGCACCTGGCCGAAGTTCGTCCAGAACGCCTTGTAATCCTCGGGCTTTTCCGTGGCGAGTTTCTCCAGCATGTCGAGCGCGCGCTTGGTCAGCGCCGAACGCATCGAATCCACCACCGGGCCCGACTGCAGGATCTCGCGCGACACGTTCAGCGACAGGTCGGACGAGTCCACCACGCCGCGCAGGAAGCGCAGGTACAGCGGCAGGAACTGTTCGGCCTGATCCATGATGAAGACGCGCTGCACGTAGAGCTTCAGGCCCTTGGCGCCGTCGCGGTGGTACAGGTCGAAGGGCGCGCGGCCCGGCACGTACAGCAGCGAGGTGTATTCGAGCTTCCCTTCGACCTTGTTGTGCGCCCATGCGGCCGGATCGGTGAAGTCGTGCGCGATGTGCTTGTAGAACTCGGCGTACTCTTCGTCCTTGATCTCGGACTTGGCGCGCGTCCACAGTGCGCTCGCCTTGTTGACGGCTTCCCACGCCGGCGGAGCCGGCGCGTCGTCGCCGTGCTGTTCCTTCGGCATCTCGATCGGCAGCCCGACGTGGTCGGAATACTTCTTGATGATGCCGCGCAGCTTCCAGCCGTCGGCGAAGCCTTCCTCGCCGTCCTTCAGGTGCAGCACGATGCGGGTGCCTCGCTCGGGCTTGTCGACGGTGGCGACCTCGAAATCGCCTTCGCCGGCACTGGACCAGTGCACGCCTTCGTTCGCCGGCAGGCCGGCGCGGCGGCTGAACACGTCCACGCGGTCGGCCACGATGAAGGCACTGTAGAAGCCGACGCCGAACTGGCCGATGAGGTTGGCGTCCTTCTTCTGGTCGCCGGACAGCGCGTGCAGGAATTCGCCCGTGCCCGACTTGGCGATGGTGCCGAGGTGGGCGATGGCCTCTTCCCGGCTCATGCCGATGCCGTTGTCGTCGATGGTCACCGTGCGCGCGGTGGCGTCGAAGCCGACGCGGATGCGCAGGGTGGGGTCTTCCTCCAGCAGCTTCGGGTCCTTCAGCGCCTCGAAGCGCAACTTGTCGGCGGCGTCGGCAGCGTTGGACACCAGTTCGCGCAGGAAGATTTCCTTGTTCGAATACAGCGAGTGGATCATCAGCTGCAGCAGCTGCTTCACCTCGGTCTGGAAGCCCAGGGTTTCTTTGCGGGTTTCAACGGTCATCGCGGTCGTGCTCCATGGCATTCGTCTGGGCCGCGCGCAGCGGCCGATGCGTCCGGTGTATGGGCCGGTCGTGGCTTTCTCAACCTGGCGGGGCCGCGGAGGGGGGCCAAGCCCCGCCGGTCATGGCCGGGCCGTATCATGCGGAGCCTTCCGTCGCCCCCTTCCCCGATGTCCCGCAGCGCCCGCCGGCCACCCTCCGCTCCCGTCCCCGCGCCGCGTGGCCTCGGCTACGTGCGCATCATCGGCGGGCGCTGGCGCGGCACGAAGCTGGCGGTGCCGGACCGCCCGGGCTTGCGGCCCAGCGGCGACCGCGTACGCGAGACGCTGTTCAACTGGCTGATGCCGGCGCTTCCGGGCGCTCGCGCACTCGACCTGTTCGCCGGGACCGGCGTGCTGGGGCTCGAGGCGCTGTCGCGCGGGGCCGCACAGGCGGTGCTGGTGGAGCGCGATCCCGGCCTGGCCATGGCGTTGCGCGAGGCGGTGGCGAAGCTCTCGGCGGATGCCGAGGTCCATGCGGCGGAAGCGCTGGCGTGGCTGGCCGGGTGCGCCGACACCTTCGACCTGGTCTTCCTGGATCCGCCCTTCGCCGAGGGCCTGTGGGAGCGCGCGCTGGCCGCGCTCGTGCCCCGGCTGGCGGCGGATGCGTGGATCTACGTGGAGTCCCCGGCGGACCGGGTGCCGACGGTCCCCGCGGGCTGGATATTGCACCGGGAAGGCCGCACCCGGGACGTGCGCTACGCCCTGTACCGGACCCCGGCCCCGCAGCCCGCTGCTACACTGCGTCCCGACGATCCGCCGGCGACGACTGAATGACTGTGGCGCGCACCCGGACGGCCGTGTATCCCGGCACGTTCGACCCCATCACCAATGGCCATATCGACCTGATCGACCGCGCTGCGCCGCTGTTCGAGCGCGTGATCATCGGGGTGGCGGAAAGCCCGGGCAAAGGCCCGGCGCTGCCGCTCGCCCAGCGCGTCGAGCTGGCCCGCGACGCAGTGGCCCGGCATCCGCACGTCGAGGTGCGCGGCTTCGACGGCCTGTTGGCCCATTTCGTCAAGGACGTGGGCGGCGGCGTACTGTTGCGCGGGCTGCGCGCGGTATCCGACTTCGAGTACGAATTCCAGCTGGCCAGCATGAACCGCCACCTCATCCCCGAGGTCGAGACGCTGTTCCTGACCCCGGCCGAGCAGTACGGCTTCATCTCCTCGTCGCTGGTGCGCGAGATCGCCCGGCTGGGAGGCGACGTGTCCGGGTTCGTGCCGCCGGCCGTCACCGCCGCGCTCAAGGCGCAGTGGCAGCACCACAAGCAGGGCGCCTGAGCGCCACGATTCCGATAACCGCTTTACCAAGAGGGGGATTACCCATGAAGAAGTTCGCAAGCCGCATCATGCTCACCGCCTGCCTCGTGCTGCCGTTCGCAGCGTGCAAGAAGCAGGAAGAAGCCCCGGCCGAGCCGGCCGAAGTCGCCCTGGTCGCGCCGGCCACGACCGAGGACGGTCCGTGGAAGGAATACCTGAGCAAGGTGGTCGACGCCAACATGGGCACGATCACCAACACGCCCTACGTGTACTACCTGCCGGCCGACACCGATCCGGAGTTCGAGGCCAAGTATGGCCGCCAGCTGGAGCAGGCCAAGGGCGCCGTCGCGCGCGGCGTGAGCAGCGGCAACCTGATCGCGTTCGGCTCGCCGAACAGCGCCAAGATCGCCGACCTGGCGGTCGCCGCGTTCACCGGTGTGGAGACCGATGCGTTCAAGGGCGTGCGCGTGCTGTTCATCGGCAAGGCCGAGGACAGCGAGCGCGTGAAGGCCGCCGTGGCCCCGAGCAGCGCCGAATACGTGTTCGTCGAAGCCAAGTGATCTTCCGGCGCGTGGCCGCCCTTGGGCGGCCACGCTTCGGCGGAAAGGTCATCCCCGCGAAGGCGGGATCCAGTGGTTCGGTACCCCGGCGAATGCCGCGATGAAGTCGCTGGGTCCCGGCTTGCGCCGGGATGACGGCAACCTTATGTCCCTCAAGATCAATGAACTGTGCGTCAACTGTGATGTCTGCGAGCCGGCCTGCCCCAACCAGGCCATCTCGATGGGCGAGACGATCTATGTGATCGATCCGGCGCGCTGCACCGAATGCGTCGGCCATCATGACGAACCGCAATGTGTCGTCGTGTGCCCCGTCGAGTGCATCGACCCCGATCCGGCGTATCCTGAGACCCACGAAGCCCTGCTGGCGAAGATGCTGAGGCTGCAGGCCGGCTGATCGCCATGTACGCACGCGCTTCGCCCCGGTAGCCGTTCCAGGAGAAGTCGTGATTCCTCGCCGTCTGTTCGTGCTGTTGTTCTTCGTCGCGTTCGTGCCCGCCGCGCTGGCTGCCGACGCAGTCCGCAGCTCCGCTCCGTCCCACCCCCCTGGCACCGCCATCGCCAGCGCCCATGCGCTCGCCACGCAGGCGGGACTGGACGTCATTGCGCAGGGCGGCAACGCGTTCGATGCCGCCATCGCCGTCTCGTCGACGCTTTCCGTGGTGGAGCCGATCAGTTCAGGCCTCGGTGGCGGTGGTTTCTTCCTGCTGCACGATGGCAAGACCGGCAAGGACGTCTTCATCGATGCGCGCGAAACCGCGCCGGCCGCGTCCACGCCCGACAGGTACCTGTTGCCGAATGGCGACTTCAACCGTGATCGCGCCGAGAACGGCCCGTGGGCGGCCGGCATCCCCGGCTTGCCAGCCGCTTTCGTGCACCTGGCGGAGAAATACGGACGACTGCCGCTGAAGGCGTCGCTGGCGCCGGCGATCCGCACCGCGCGCGAAGGTTTCCCCGTCTATGCACGCATGGCACGCGGTTACCAGGCGCGCCGCGAGGTCATGGAGCGCTACAAGGGCACGCGTGCCGTCTATCTGGTGGACGGGAAGCCGATCAAGGAGGGCGACGTCTTCAGGCAGCCCGACCTGGCGCGCACGCTGGAACGCTTGGCTGCGCAGGGCTTCGACGGGTTCTATCGCGGCGAAACCGCCAAGCTGCTGCTGGCCGGCGTGAAGGCCGAGGGCGGGCAATGGACTGCGAAGGAGCTGGCCGGGTACAGCGTGCGCGAGCGCGCCCCGCTGACCTTCACGTACAACGACTGGCAGGTGACCACCGCGCCGCCGCCGTCATCCGGTGGCGTGGCGCTGACGCAGATGCTGCAGGTCCTCGATGCCTACGACCTGTCCGAGCTGGACGAAGCGCAGCGCACGCACCTGGTGGTGGAATCGATGCGCCGCGCCTTCCGCGACCGCACCTTCTACCTGGGTGATCCCGACTTCGTCGAGATCCCGATGAAGACGCTGACCAGCCCGTACTACGCGGCCGGGCTGCGCGCCACGATCAATCCGCAGAAGGCGACGCCCAGCGATCAGCTGTCCGGCCTGCAGACGCCGCTCGAGGACGAAGAGACCACGCACTTCTCCATCATCGATGCCGAAGGCAACCGCGTCGCCGGCACCCAGACCGTCAACCTGCTGTACGGCTCCGGGCTGGTGCCGCCCGGCACGGGCGTGCTGCTCAACAACGAGATGGACGATTTCGCGCTGAAGCCGGGCACGCCGAATGCCTTCGGCGTGATGGGCTACGACGCGAACGCGCCGAAGCCCGGCAAGCGCATGCTCAGCTCGATGACGCCGACGTTCCTCGAGTCGCCGGACAAGGTCGCGGTACTCGGCACGCCGGGCGGAAGCCGCATCATCACCATGGTGCTGCTGGGCATCCTCGGCTACGACGCGGGGCTCGAGCCGCAGGCCGTCGCTGCGCTGCCACGTTTCCATCACCAGTGGATGCCGGACCTGATCGAGATGGAGACCGACGCGCTGAGCCAGGCCACGCAGCAGACACTGGAAGCCATGGGGCACCGCTTCAAGGTGCCCGGCAACAGCGCCCAGGGCGGCCGCGGTTCCAGCCACGTGTGGGGCAACCTGCAGACGGTGGAGTGGGACAAGACCACCAACACCCTGATGGGTGGCAGCGACCCGCGCAATCCTGTCGGCGCAGCCAAGGTCGTCGAGTCAGCCCCGTCACGCTGAGAGGCGTAGAATCGGGGCCATGAAGCTCTGGTCGCTGCTGGGCAATTCCCAGAAACTCGATGGTGGCGCGATGTTCGGCAACGCGCCGCGCGCCATGTGGGAAAAGTGGTCGCCGCCCGATGCGGAGAACCGCATCGAGCTGGCCTGCCGCGCGCTGCTGGTGCAGCCGCTCAACGGCAAGACCGTGTTGTTCGAGACCGGCATCGGCGCCTTCTTCGAACCGAAGATGCGCGCGCGCTTCGGTGTGCAGGAAGAGCGCCACGTGCTGCTCGATTCGCTGCGCGACGCCGGCTTTTCGCATGAAGACATCGATGTCGTGGTGCTCAGCCATCTCCATTTCGACCACGCGGGCGGCCTGTTGGCGCCGTGGCAGGAAGGGCATGCGCCGGAACTGCTGTTCCCCAACGCGACCTTCATCGTCGGCGCCGATCACTGGCAGCGCGCGCTGAAGCCGCATCCGCGCGATCGCGCGAGCTTCATCCCGGAGTTGCAGCCATTGCTGGAAGCCAGTGGGCGCTTGGAACTTGTATCCGGCGAGCACTCCGTTGCGCTGGGCCGCGCGGTCCGTTTCAGCTTCAGCGATGGCCATACGCCGGGGCTGATGCTGGCGGAGGTGGTCGGTGCAGCGGGCGTGGACGGCCAGCCGCAGGGTGGCGTCGTGTTCTGCGCCGACCTGATCCCGGGCCGGTCGTGGGTGCACGTGCCCATCACCATGGGCTACGACCGCAATGCCGAATTGTTGATCGACGAGAAGCGCGCCTTCCTGGAAGACAAGCTGGCGCGCAACGTCCATTTGTTCTTCACCCACGACCCGGGCTGCGCACTGGCGCAGGTGACCCGCGACGAGAAGGGCAAGTTCGGCGTCGCCCACGAAGTCGCCGAACTGCACGCGCGCCCGCTGGCCGCATAACCGGTTAAGGCGGTGGGAGCGATGTCAGTCGCGACGCGGCGGCTTGCCGTCGCGACTGACATCGCTCCCGCAACAGCGGGATTTCAGCCGATCCGCGTGCCGAAGATGCGGTCGCCGGCGTCGCCGAGGCCCGGCAGGATGTAGCCCTTGTCGTTGAGGCGTTCGTCGATGGCCGCGGTGTAGACCTCGACATCGGGGTGCGCCGCTTCCAGCGCCTTCAGGCCTTCGGGTGCGGCGACCAGGAAGATGCCCTTGATCCGCTTCGCCCCGGCGCGCTTGAGCATGTCGATCGTGGCGATCAGCGTGCCGCCGGTGGCCAGCATCGGGTCGAGGATCAGCGCATCGCGCTCCTCCAGCCGTCCGGTCAGCTTCTCGAAGTAGGGCACCGGCTGCAGCGTTTCCTCGTCACGCTGCAGGCCGACCACGCTGACGCGCGCGGTGGGGATCAGCGCGAGTACGCCCGGCAGCATGCCCAGGCCGGCGCGCAGGATCGGCACCAGGGTGATCTTGGCGCCGGCGATCTTCTTCACCGTCACCGGCCCGGCCCAGCCCGCCATCGTTTCGGTCGTCAGTTCCAGGTCTGCGGTGGCCTCGTAGGCCAGCAGGGTGCCCAGCTCGGTCACCAGTTCGCGGAAATCCTTGGTGTTGAGGCCGGCGTTCCGCAACAGGCCGATCTTGTGCTGGACGAGCGGGTGGCGGACTTCGACGGTCTTCATGGCGAGGGCAGGGCGGCAGGTGATGAGGGAAGTCTGCATCAAACTCCGCAACCCTACAAAGCAAAAAGCCGGCGTGAGCCGGCTTTCTGCCTGGAGCGTGGAGACGTCGCGGATCAGAACGCCCAGCGCATGACCAGCTGGTAGCTCGGGCCGGCCTCTTCGGTTTCCAGCTCGTACTCGTCGTAGTCGCGGTCGATCTGGTCCTGCAGCGTGTCGAACTTGTCGAAGAACTCGTCCTTGCTCGCATCCAGCAGGTTGTTGGCGCTCAGGCGCACCGACACGCTCTTGCCGAAGCGCTTCTCCACGAACACATCCAGCTCGCCGCCGTAGCGGATCAGCACTTCTTCACCCAGCAGGCGCGTGTACGCGTCACCCTGCTTGCGGTAGGTTGCGCCGAAGCTGGCGCCCAGCGTCGGCAGGTCCTGGATGAAGCCGATGTTGTAGACAGACTTGGCCTGGTCGTTGAAGCGGCGCTCGCCGAGGAAGTCGTCCACCTTGGACTTCACCCACGAGTAGTTGGCGAAGACGCCGGTGTTCTCCAGACCGATGGCGGACAGCGGCGTGGACACATCGAATTCGAAGCCGTAAACCTTGCCGTCGCCGACGTTGGAGGAGGTGTACAGCCAGCTCGAAGCCGGTTCCTGCGCCATCGCATCGGCCAGGTCGACGGCGTCGCCATCCTCGATCATCTCTTCCCAGGTGTCCTGCATCTCTTCGCTGGGCTCGCCGGTGTTGACGATCTCGATGAGGTCCTCAACGTCGCGATAGAAGAAATTCAGACCGACCACGCCCTTGCGGCCGAGGCGGTGTTCGAACCCGAGGTCCAGGCCGTTGGCGGTCTCCGGGTCCAGTTCCGGGTTGCCGATGTAATCGTTGTCGCCGAACTCGCCGTCCAGCAGGGCCGGCAGCAGTTCGTTGAAGTTCGGACGCTTGATGGTCTTGGCCAGCGACAGGCTGATGCGGTCCGCATCGCCCAGGTTCCAGCGCAGGTTCACCGACGGCAGCAGTTCGTTGTAGTCCTTGCTGACGCGGCCTTCGCTTTCCTCGTCTTCGAGGTATTCCACCTTCGACTCCGTGGTCTCGTAGCGCAAGCCCGCTTCCCACGAGAAGGCCTCGCCCTTGCCGCTGAGCATGATGTACGGGTCCAGGCGCTTCTCCTCGATCACCGAGGCGACGCTGCCGTCGAGGTCGTAGTCCGCCAGGGAGGTGGGCGTCTGGCCATCTTCGTCGGCTTCCCATTCGTAGCTGACGACCAGGCCTTCACGCTTCTTGGTGCGGTAATCCAGGCCGAACTCCAGTTCGGCGCCGCCCAGCGGGCGCGCATGGGTCAGCCTGAAGCCGGTTTCGGAATCCTTGGCGGTGACGGATTCGGCGCTGTAGACGGTCTCGTCCCATTCTGCGTCGGCGGGAATACTCCAGGTGTCGTCCCAGTTCTCCGCACCACTGACGTAGACCTGCTCGCCCTCGGTGGTGGCCTGCGAATTCTCGAAGCGCGCATGGTCGACGCTCACGGCCGTCGTACCGCCGGCCATGTCGAACTTGTATTCGGCGCCGACGCCGTAGTTCTTCTGGTCGTACGGGTCCAGGCCCGGCACGCGGATGTTGATCGTCTCGTCGTCGTCCAGTTCCTCTTCGAACGAGACCTCGGTGACGTCGCGATCGGTCTTGACGTAGAAGCCGTCGATGCTGAAGCGGCCGTTGTCGCCCACGTCCGCGGTGTACGAAAGGTTGGCCGAATAGTCTCGGCCGTCCTTGACCTCGGTCTGGTCTTCCCAGCTGACCTTCTCTTCACGCGTATTGTCGGTGAAGCGGTCCGAGCGCTTGGACTTCGCGCGGTAACGGTCCTGCACGTTGATGCCGGCCAACAGGCGGCCACCGAGCGCTTCGAACGACGTCACGGCGCCGAAGGTCGGGTTGATCTCGCCGTCGTCCCAGCGGTTCACGCCGACGCGGATGTAGCTTCCGGTGAACTCGTAGGCATCGCGCAGCACGATGTTGATTGCGCCGGCCATCGCATCGCCGCTTCGATTGGCGCTGGCGCTGCGCTTGATCTCGATGTGGTCCACCATCTCCGCGGGGATGCGATCGACGTAGAACGAGCGGTCGTCACCGGCGCCCGGCACCTTCTTGCCGTTGATCAGCACCTGGGTGTAGCCCCCGCCCAGGCCGCGCAGCTGCACGCCGTCGTATTCCATGATGTCGGAACCGACGAAGCCCACGCCCGGCACGCGCTTGAGCATGTCGCCCACGGTGTTCGGCTCGAAGCGTTGGAAATATTCCAGGTCGTAGACCAGCGTGGGCGCGATGTCGTCGGTGCGGTCGCGGTAGGCGATCTCGGCCTGTACCACGACGGTGTCGAGCTGCTTCGGGTCGCCGGCCGTGCCGGCGTCCGGCGCCTGGTTCTGCGCCATGGCGGTGAAGCTCGCCGGCATCAGCGCAGCGCAGAACAGCGCCTGCGAAAGCGAGGCGGCCAGAATGTTGCGTTTCATGTGTGTCGTCCCCGTGACGAAAGTAAACGGCACTTTGTAAACACGTCACATGGCGGAAACATGACACGCAGGTTCCCGTGTGGTGACAGGTATCCGCATGCAGTGCACTGACACGAAAATGTCATGGGGCCTGCGTAGAACATGGCAGTTTGTTGACGCCTTCATGTCATGGGGAACCCAGTGAAACCACGTCTTGCCTTGTTCGCTATTCCTTTCCTGCTCGTCGCTTGCGGCGTGAAGCCTGCCGCACCCGCCGTCGACGCGCCGCTGCAGGCGCGCGAGAAAGAGCCGGACGAACACGTAGAGAAGGATCCGCTGCTGAGCGAGGCGAAGGTCGCCCATGTCGTGGTGCCGGAAGCCTTCATCACTGCGGCCACGCCGGCCGAGAACGTGGATTCTCCGGCCAGCTGGCGTGCGGCCGACGGGCGTCGCCTGCTGATCGCCACCGCCAAGGACACGCATCGCCTGGTCGTCTACGACGGCAGTACGGGCAAGCAGCTGCGCACCGTTTCCGGTCCGGGTAACGCGCTGGGGCAGATGCAGCGGCCGAACGGCATCGCCGTGATCGATGATCTGGCCTTGGTGGTCGAGCGCGACAACCGTCGTGTGCAGGTCTTCCAGCTGCCCGATTTCACGCCGTTGCTCGTGTTCGGTGCGGAAGACCTGAAGCAACCGTATGGCCTGTGGGTGCGACCGCAGAAGGACGCGTACGAAGTGATCGTCAGCGACAACTACATGTCGCCACAAAACGAAGACGTGCCACCGCCGCTCGCTGAACTGGGCCAGCGCTTCAAGCGTTACCACCTGCAGCGCGCCGAGAGCGGCTGGAAGGCCACGCTCGCCGGCACGTTCGGCGACACCGGCGAGGCCGGCGCGATTCGCATCGCGGAGTCCGTGTTCGGCGATGCGGAGAACGACCGCCTGTTGCTCGCGGAAGAGGATGTCGCCGTTGGCACGGGCCTGCGCGAGTACGGCCTCGACGGCACCTACCGCGGCCGCGACATCGGCGCGGATCTGTTCAAGGCACAGGCCGAAGGCATGGCGCTGGCGCAGTGCGCGGGTGGCACTGGCTATTGGATCGCCACCGACCAGTTCAAGGACCGCAGCGTGTTCCACGTGTTCGAGCGCATCACGCTGGCGTACAAGGGCGCGTTCGCCGGCAACAAGACCGCGAACACCGACGGCGTGTGGCTGGACCAGAGCGCCGATGCGCGCTTCCCGCAGGGTGCGTTCTATGCCGTCGACGACGACCAGGCGGTGGCGGCGTTCGACTGGCGTGACATCGCCAAGGCGCTGTCGCTGCCGGAGTGCCGCGTCGAATGAAGAACGCAGGGGATGCGGGGATGAAGTGGGTGCTGGCCGCGCTGTTGCTGGGGACCTGCGCGGCATCGCTCGCGCAGGATGCGACGGCGCGCCAGCCCGAACCGAACACACGCGTGCCGCAGGGCGTGGTGCGCTACGCACCGAGCGGCTTCCCGGATCGCATCGTGGCCTCGCCCGCGCAGGACGCCGCCACGGGTTTCTCGGTGGCGTGGCGCACCGATGCGCGCATCGACACGCCCTCGCTGGAGATCGTCGTCGCAGGCGATTCGCCCGAAATGGGTGAGTCGCGCAGCATCGCGGCGACCAGCACGCCGCTGAAGACCGAGAATGGCGAAGCCCATCACCATCGCGCGGATGTCACGGGCCTCCAGCCGGACACCTTGTACGCGTGGCGCGTGCAGGGCGACCGCACCTGGAGCGCTTGGCACCACACGCGCACAGCGGCTGCCGCAAGCGCACCGCTGACGCTGCTGTACTTCGGCGATACCCAGAACAAGAACGTCAGCCTCACTACCCGCGTCGTCCGCGAAGCGATGCGCGCGGCGCCAGATGCGCGCTTGGCGCTGTTCGCCGGCGACCTGGTCAGTGGCGGTGACGGCGAGGACGACAACGAGTGGGGCGAGTGGTTCGAGGCCAACGAAGTGCTGCCGACCTCGTTGGTGGTCGCGCCGGCGCCGGGCAATCACGAGTATTTCGAGGAGTTCGAGGACACCCCGCAGGAACGTCGCGTACTGGGTGCGCATTGGCCGGTGACGTTCGCGCTGCCGGGCAACGGCGTGGCGCAGGCGAAGCGGACCACGTACTGGTTCGATTACCAGGACGTGCGCGTGGTGGTGATCGACGGCACTTCGGCACTCGACCTCGGCACCGCGAAGGCGCAGGCGGCATGGCTGGATGGTGTCTTGGCGAGCAGCCCCAAGCGCTGGAGCATCGTGCTGACCCATCAGCCGTTCTTCTCGCCGCGCGAGGGGCGCGACAACGTGCTGTTGCGCCAGCACCTGCTGCCGGTGATCCGCAAGCGCAAGGTCGACCTGGTGCTGCAGGGACACGACCACGTCTATGGTCGTTTGAAGAACGAAGCACCGACACCGGTGTTCGTCGTGTCGGTCACCGGCGCCAAGCAGTACCGGCTTTCGGACGAAGCACGCAGGACCATGCGTCCTGTCGCCGAAGACACGCAGTTGTTCCAGGTGCTCCGCTTCGATGGTCCGCGCCTGCGCTATGAGGCACGCACGGCGACCGGCCGTCTCTACGACGCATTCGACCTTGTCGATGGCGGCGCCGCGGGCAAACGGGTCCTCGAACATGCGGAAGGTCGCATCGAGGAACGTACCTGCACCCGCGCCGAGACCCTGAAGGGTCGCGCCGACCGGTGCTGGGAATGAATCCTTCCTCCGACCATCCAAGGACTTTCGCCATGTCGAAGCGCACGACGCCGCTGTTGCTCGCGATGGTGCTCGCCGTATCGGCGGGTACTGCCTTCGCCCGCGAAGCGCACATCCGCCATCCGTTCCTCGCCCAGCAGCCGAAGGCCGCGCCGGACGAGGTGCTGCTGGCCGTGGAGATTCCCGCGGGCAGTTTCACCAAGTACGAGATCAACGACGAAGGCCTGGTCTTCGTAGACCGTTTCCAGTCGATGCCGGTGGCGTATCCGGCCAACTACGGTTCGATGCCGCGCACGCTGGCCGGCGACGGCGACCCACTGGATGCGCTGGTGCTGACGCGCGAGCCCCTGCATCCGGGCGTGCTGGTGAAGTTCCGGCCGATCGGCGTGCTGCGCATGCTCGATGATGGGAGGCACGACGAAAAGATCATCGGCGTGCCGACCGACAAGATCGATCCGACCTATGCCGGCATCCGCGACCTGTCCGACCTGCCGGAGATCGAACGGCAACGCATCGAGGCCTTCTTCCGTGTCTACAAGGACCTGCCCAAGGGCCGCAATCCGGTGCAGCTCAACGGCTATGGCGATGCGAAGGAAGCGAAGGCGCTGATCCAGGCCTCGCTGGATCGCTTCACCGCACAACCGTAGGGTGGGCCTTGGCCCACCATCCACATGCGCGATCAACGGTGGGTCAAGACCCACCCTACGAAAGAAAAAGGCGAGCCGAGGCTCGCCTTTTTCGTCGCATCCGCCGTGCCGATCAGGCCGCCTCGGCCTGACTGATGCGCGGGCCTTCGCGCAGCGCCTTGCCCACCATGCCGACCAGCAGGTCCAGCTCTTCGCCATCGATGGCGAAGTGCGGGGTGAAGCGCAGCGAGTTCGCGCCGCCGTGGATGACGTTCAGGCCCTGCTGGCGCAGCCATTCCTCGGTCGAACCGGTGCCGTAGCACTTGAACGCCGGCGACAGCTCGCACGAGAACAGCAGGCCGGTGCCCTGCACGTTGGTGATCAGGCCGCCGAGCTCCGCCTGCAGCTGCTGCAGCTTCTGCACCGCTTCGACGCCACGCTTGCGGATGTTCTCGCGCACCTGAGGGGTCAGCTGGGACAGCGTGGCGCACGCAACGTCGAGCGCGCGCGGGTTGGTCGTCATCGTGTTGCCGTACACGCCCTTGCGGTACAGGCCGGCGGCGCGCTCGTTCACGGCGAGCACCGACAGCGGGTACTGCGCGGCGTTGAGCGCCTTGGAGTAGGTTTCCATGTCCGGCGCATCCAGGCCCTCGAAGCCCGGGTAGTCGACGATGGACAGCACGCCATGCGCGCGCAGGCCGGCCTGGATCGAATCCACCAGGAACAGGCTGCCGTGGCTACGGGTCAGTTCGCGGGCGGCCGCGTAGAACGCCGGCGGCACCGAACGGCCCGGGTCGCCTTCGCCCATCACCGGCTCCAGGAACACGGCTTCGACGAACCAGCCCTTGGCCTCGGCGTCGGCGAAGGCCTGCTTCAGCGCATCCACGTCGTACGGCGGGATGGCGATGACGGAATCTTCGCCGCGGTAGCTGGCCAGGTGCTGCTGGTAGGACTTGCGCGAGGAATCCGAGTACAGCGCCGGGCGTTCGGTGCGGCCATGGAAGCTGCCCTTCACCACGATGCGCTTGATGGTGCGGCCGGCGTGGCGGCCGTCCGGGTCGGTCATCAGCTTGCTGTTGATGTCGGCGATGCGCGCGGCCAGGCCGACGGATTCGGAACCCGAGTTGAGGCACAGGAACTTCGCGAACGGGCAGCCGCCACGGGTATGGCCGATCTCCTTGCGCAGGGCGCGATCGAAGCGCAGCTGCGACAGGCTGGGGGTCATGATGTTGGCCATCACCTGCGGACGGGCCATCGCGTCCATCACCGCGGCCGGGGTATGGCCGAAGCCGAGCATGCCGTAGCCGCCCGCGTCGTACAGCACCGCACCGTTGAGGGTGACCACCCACGGACCACGCGCGGCCAGTGCGATATAGGGGTTGATCGCGTCATCGGCATAGAAGTTGACATAGCCGGCCTGCACGGCGCGCAGCTGCTCGGTTTCGTCCAGGTCGAACAGCTCGGAGAACTCGTCCTTCAGGCGCGCGTGTTCGGCGGCGGCGGCCTCGATCACGGCGGCCAGGTCCGGATGGCCCTTGGCCAGGCGTTCGATGGCGGCATCGTCCAGGCCGAGGGTCAGGCGCTGGCCCGTGTGGGCGCGCAGGGGGGCGAGGGCATCGGTGAGGGCCATGGGAATCTCCGGCTGCAGGCGGCAAACCCGTATTATCGGGAATAATTCGTCATTTGACAGTTGTGAACTGCGCGCATTTAGAGGATATTTCGTCGATTCGACGAAGCGCGCCTGATCAATGAAGCTCACCGATGCCGACCAGCAACTGCTCTCAATGCTGCGTGAGAACGCGCGTGCTTCCACGGCGCAGATTGCCCGCCGGCTGAACCTGTCGCGCACCACGGTGCAGAGCCGCATCGAGCGGCTGGAACGGGAGGGCGTGATCAGCGGTTACACCGTCCGCGTCCATGACGAGTACGACCGCAGCCACCTGCGCGCGCACATCATGATTGCCGTGCATCCGAAGCAGATGACCTCGGTGGTCGCCGCCCTGCGCGCGATGCCGGAACTGCGCGTGCTGCATTCGGTCAGCGGCAGCCACGACCTGATCGCCATCGGTGCGGTGCCGAGCGTGGGCGACATGGACGTGCTGACCGACCGCATCGGCGCGCTGGATGGCGTGGAGCGCACCACCTCGTCCATCGTGCTGTCGACCAAGTTCGAGCGCTGAGTGGGCGCGGGCCGCGCGGGCCGGTCACGTACAATGCACGCCCCCGCAAGGCCCCGCACGTGAAGAAGTCCGATTTCCATTTCGAGTTGCCCGAGGCGCTGATAGCCCAGGCGCCGCTGCCGGAGCGTTCCGCCAGCCGGCTGCTGGTCGTGCCGCCGGGCGAAGTGCCGTTCGTGGACCGCCACGTGCGCGACCTGCCCGAGTGGGTGCGGCCCGGTGACCTGCTGGTGTTCAACGACACGCGCGTGATCCCGGCGCGACTGTTCGGGCAGAAGGAAAGCGGCGGACGGGTCGAGATCCTGATCGAGCGCCTGCTGCCGGACAACGCGGCGCGCGCCCAGGTCGGTGCCAGCAAGTCGCCCAAGCCCGGTAGCCGCATCCAGCTGGATGCCGGCGGCGAGGCGGAGGTGGTTGGCCGCGACGGCGAGTTCTACCAGTTGCGCTTCCATGTGCCCGGCGCACTCGAAAGCTGGCTGCAGAAGGCCGGTCGCCTGCCGTTGCCGCCCTATATCCAGCGTGAGCCCGGCCAGGACGACGACGAGCGCTACCAGACCGTGTTCGCGCGCGAACTGGGCGCGGTCGCTGCGCCGACCGCCGGCCTGCACTTCGACGACGCATTGCTGGCCACGTTGCGTGAGCAAGGCGTGGAGTTCGGCCACGTGACCCTGCATGTCGGTGCCGGCACCTTCCAGCCGATGCGCGTGGACAACATCCACGAGCACCACATGCACAGCGAATGGCTGAACGTGGGTGCGGCGTTGGTCGAGCAGGTGCGTGCGACGCGTGCCCGCGGTGGGCGCGTGATCGCGGTGGGCACCACGGTCGTGCGTGCGCTGGAATCCGCCATGCGGGACGGCGAACTGCACCCCTTCGCCGGCGAGACCCAGATATTCATCTTCCCCGGCTACCGCATCCGCAGCGTCGATGCGATGGTCACCAATTTCCACCTGCCGGAAAGCACGCTGCTGATGCTGGTCAGCGCGTTCGCCGGCAAGGACCGGATCATGGCCGCCTATGCCCATGCGGTGCGCGAGCAGTACCGGTTCTTTTCCTATGGAGACGCGATGCTGCTGTTCCCGGAGACGGCCGCATGAGCCGCATGTCCTTCGACCTGCTGGCCACCGACGGTGCCGCGCGCCGCGGACGCCTGACGTTCCCGCGCGGCACCATCGAAACGCCCGCGTTCATGCCTGTGGGCACGTACGGCTCGGTGAAGGGCATCCTGCCGGAGCATGTCGAGGACCTGGGCGCCGAGATCATCCTCGGCAACACGTTCCACCTGTACCTGCGGCCCGGCCTGGACGTGATCGGTGCGCACGGCGGCCTGCACGGCTTCGCTCGCTGGAACAGGCCGATCCTCACCGATTCGGGCGGGTTCCAGGTGTTCTCGCTGGCGCACCGGCGCAAGATCACCGAGCAGGGCGTGACGTTCGCCTCGCCGGTGGACGGCAGCAAGGTGTTCCTGGGCCCCGAAGAGAGCATGAACATCCAGCGCGTGCTGGGCTCGGACATTGTGATGATTTTCGACGAGTGCCCGCCGGTGAACGTCGATGGCAAGCCGGTCGACCCGCGGGTGATCGAACGGTCGATGGAACTGTCGCTGCGCTGGGCCGAGCGTTCGAAGCGCGCACATGAAGGCAACGACGCTGCGCTGTTCGGCATCGTGCAGGGCGGCGTGCACCATCACCTGCGCTCGCGATCGGCGGATGGACTGAAGGCGATCGGATTCGATGGTTACGCGATCGGCGGACTCGCGGTGGGCGAGACCGAACAGGAGCGCAACGCCACGCTGGACCACACGTGCCCGCAATTGCCGACGGACCAGCCGCGCTACCTGATGGGCGTGGGCCGGCCGGAGGACCTGGTGGAAGCGGTGGCGCGCGGCGTGGACATGTTCGACTGCGTCATGCCGACCCGCAACGCGCGCAACGGCCACTATTTCACCTCGTTCGGCACGGTACGCATCCGCAATTCCAAGTACGAGCACGACTTGCAGCCGATCGAGCCCGGCTGCGGCTGCTATGCCTGCCGCAACGGCTTCACCCGCAGCTATCTGCGCCACCTGGACCGTTGCAATGAAATGCTCGCTCCCATGCTCGGCACCCTGCACAACCTCTGGTACTACCAGCAGGTGATGGCGCAGATGCGCGCGGCCATCGCCGAAGGACGATTCGCCGACTTCCGGGCCGCTTTCTACGCGGCCCGCGGGATCGTTCCGGCGCCGTAGTCCGGATACCGGGCCGCACGCCGCCAGAGGCTTCTGTAGGGGCGGGCCATGCCCGCGATGATCTCCTTCGGCCGTCCGGAAGGGCATCGCGCCCGTGGGGCGCTCCTGAAGGCTTCGTGGCGGAGGCGAAGTCCTCTGCGGTGCATGTCCGGACCGCCGGCCGGGAACCATCCGGCGCCGACGCGGTCTTTTCCGGTCCGGGCTGACTGGGGAGGCCGGGCGGGCCTTCCCGGCGCGTGGCATAATCCCCGGCTGCTTTTCATACCCAATGGACAAGTCCATGAATCTGCTTGAGTTCTTCGTTGCCCCCGTGATCGCCCAGGCCGCCCCGGCCCAGCAGGGCATGGGCGGCTTCGGCCTGCTGATGCCGATCGCGCTGATCGCCATCATGTACTTCCTGATGATCCGCCCGCAGATGAAGCGCGCCAAGGAGCACCGCTCCATGCTGGACAAGCTGTCCAAGGGCGACGAAGTCATCACCTCGGGTGGCATCGCAGGCACCGTCACCGACATCGGCGACAACTTCGTGACCCTGGAAGTGGCCGACAACGTGCGCGTCCGCGTGCAGAAGGCCGCCGTCGGCAATGTGCTGCCGAAGGGCACCCTGAAGTCCGCCTGATCCGTTTCCTCGCGCCGGCGGGTCTGGCCCGCGCGATTCCCGCTGTTCCGAACCACCGCTGAGCGCATGCCCGGGAAGGGTCTGCGCGGGTTGCCACGATGCTTGAATTCCCTCGCTGGAAATACGTCCTGATCCTGATCGTCGTGTTGGCGAGCGCGCTGTACGCGCTTCCCAACCTTTACCCCCAGGACCCCTCCGTGCAGATCACCGCCAATCGCGGCTTCGCCGTCGATGACGCGCTGCGTGCCCGCGTCGATACCGCACTGAAGCAGGCGGGCGTGCAGCCCAAGCAGGTCGAGGTCGACGACGGCACCCTGCTGGTCCGCCTGCCCGGCCTGGACGCGCAGACCAAGGCCAACGACGCACTGCGCCAGGCACTGGGCGAGGACTATCTGGTGGCGCTGAACCTGGCATCCACGGTGCCCGACTGGCTGGGCAAGCTCGGTGCGCGTTCGATGGTGCAGGGCCTGGACCTGCAGGGCGGCGTGCACTTCGTGATGCAGGTCGACCAGAAGGCTGCGCTGGACAAGCGCATCGATGGCTATCTGGAAGACGTGCGCGTCACCCTGCGCGACAAGCGCATCCGCTATACGGCGGTCGAGCGGCGCCCCGACAACACGCTGCTCGTGACGCTCGCGGATGGCGAGGACGTGGCCGCGGCGCAGCAGGCGCTGGCGCAGACCCTGAGTGCGCGCGGTGGCAACGCCGGCACGCTCGCGGCAGGCGCCGGCCTGACCTATCAGGCGAGCGGCAACCAGATCACCATCGGACTGCCGCAGGCGGAGCTGGACCAGATCGCCTCCGAGGCGATCGAGCAGAACCTCACCACCCTGCGCAATCGCGTCAACGAGATCGGTGTCGCCGAGCCCATCATCCAGCGCCAGGGCAACGATCGCGTCGTCGTGCAGCTGCCCGGCGTGCAGGACACCGCCGAAGCCAAGCGCCTGATCGGCGCCACCGCCACGCTGGAATTCCGCGCCGTGGTGGAAGGCAATGCTGCCGACGCCGTGGCCAGCGGCCGCATCCCGCCGGAAGCCAAGGTCTACCAGCTGCGCGACAACGCCGGTCCGGTGCTGCTCAACAAGCGCGTGCTCGCTTCGGGCGACGAGATGGTCAATGCCCGCGTGGGCGTCGACAACAACGGCCTGCCCGCGGTCGACGTGACCCTCAACAACATCGCCGGCCAGCGGATGTTCGACTACACCAGCGCCAACGTCGGCAAGCTGATGTCGGTCGTCTACATCGAGCGCGTCCCGACGGTGACGATGGTCGACGGCAAGGAAGTGCGCAGCGTGCGCGTGCGCGAGGAAGCCCTGGCGCCGACCCGCATCGCCGGCGTGTTCGGCAAGAACTTCCAGACGACCGGCCTGGAAAAGACCGAGGCCGACAACCTGGCCAAGCTGTTGCGTGCCGGTTCCCTGGCCGCGCCGATGGACTTCATCGAGGAGCGCGTGGTCGGCCCCAGCCTGGGCGCCGAGAACGTGGCCCGCGGCACCAAGGCGGTGGTGTACTCCTTCATCTTCGCGCTCGCGTTCTTCCTGGTGTACTACCGGATGTTCGGCGTGATCACCTGCGTGGCGCTGTTGCTCAACCTGGTGATGGTGGTCGCGGTGATGTCGTTGTTCGGCGCCACCATGACGCTGCCCGGCTTCGCCGGCCTGGCCCTGACCATCGGCATGTCCGTTGACGCGAACGTGCTGATCAACGAGCGCATACGCGAAGAATTGCGGGCGGGCGTGCCGCCGCTGGCCGCCATCGCCACCGGCTACGACAAGGCGTCGGGCACCATCTTCGACTCCAACATGACCGCGCTGCTGGCGGGCGTGGCGCTGTACGCGTTCGGCACCGGCCCACTGAAGGGCTTTGCCATCACGATGGTGATCGGCATCCTGACCTCGGTGTTCACCGCCGTGACCGTCTCGCGCGGCCTGGCCACCCTGATCTACGGCCGCCGCCGAAAGCTGAAGTCGCTGGCCATCTGACGAGAGCAACCGAACCATGAAACTCTTCCCGCTGCATCTCGTCCCCAACGACACCCGCATCGACTTCATGCGGCTGCGCTGGATCTCGATTTCCATCGCCGTGATCATGGCCGTGGTGGCGATCGGCGCCATCGCCTTCAAGGGATTCAACTTCGCGCTCGACTTCACCGGTGGCACCGTGGTGGAACTGCGCTTCCAGAAGGCGCCCGATGTGGATGCCGTGCGCTCGCGCCTGGAGACGGCCGGCTACGGCAGCGCCCAGGTCCAGACCTTCGGCACGGGCAGCGACCTGCTGGTCCGCCTGCAGCCACGGGAAGAAGCGGCGGCCGAAGAGGGCCCCGCCGGCCTGGATGCCACCAACCGCACCGCGCAGGACGTCGTCCGCCTGGCATCCAGCCCGGACAATCAGGCGACGGTGATGCGCAGCGAATTCGTCGGCCCCCAGGTCGGCAAGGAGCTGGCGCTGAACGGCTTGTACACGCTGCTGTTCGTGGTGGTGGGGTTCCTGATCTACATCGCCGCGCGCTTCGAATGGAAGTTCGCCGTGGCGGCCATCGTCACCACCCTGCACGACGTGCTGATCTGCGCCGGCTTCTTCGCGCTGACCGGCCGCGAGTTCGACCTGACCATCCTGGCCGGCCTGCTGTCGGTGATGGGCTTCTCGATCAACGACACCATCGTCGTGTTCGACCGCGTGCGCGAGAACTTCCGCAGCCTGCGCGTGGAGCCGGTCGAAGTGCTGAACCGCTCGGTCAACCAGACCCTGTCCCGCACGATCATCACCTCGTTCGTCGCGTTCCTGACGGTGCTGGCGCTGTACCTGTATGGCGGCGGCTCGCTGGAAGGCATGGCGATCTCGCAGATGATCGGCATCGTGATCGGCACGGTCTCCTCGATCTTCGTGGCCTGCCCGTTGCTGACCCTCGGCTTCCTGAAGGTCACCAAGCAGGACCTGATGCCGAAGGCCAAGGACGAAGCGTTGCTGGCGCGTCGCCCGTAAGCGGCGTCGTTCAGGTACGAAAAAGGCCACGCAATGCGTGGCCTTTTCTTTGGGCGACTTCTGTAGGAGCGACGTCAGTCGCGACCGCACGGCCAGATCGAAAGGATCACATGGTCCGGCGACGGTCGATCAGGTCAGGCGAACGCTTGGCCGACGCTTCCCGCATGTTCCGGTTTCCGGTCGCGACTCAGGTCGCTCCTACAGGTACAAGCAGGCGATCAGCCGTTGAACGAAGCCGCGTAACCCGACGAGACGATCGTCTTCTGCAGCGCTTCGGCCACCTTGAGGTTGCCGGCCACGATCTGGCGGGGCAGGGCGGTTCGTCCGTCGATCTTGCCGAGCGCGGCGCCACGGAAGTCGCAGACCTTGCCACCGGCTTCGCGCACCAGCAGCACGCCGGCCGCGATGTCCCAGTCCTTCACGCCGGCCTCGAAGTAGGCATCGACGCGACCGCAGGCCACGTAGGCCAGGTCGAGCGCGGCCGAGCCGGTACGGCGGATGTCCTCGGCGTGCACCAGCAACTCGCGCACGCATTCCAGCTGCGCACCGGCACGGGCGCGCTCGCGCGGGGGGAAGCCGGTGGTGATGACGGTGCCGGCCAGGTCCTTGCGGTCGGCCACGCGGATGCGGCGCTCGTTGAGCTGGGCGCCGGCGCCGCGGCTGGCGGTGAACAGGTCGTTGCGCAGCGGATCGAAGATCACCGCATCGGTGGGTTCGCCGTTGTCCACCAGCGCGATGGACACGCAGTAATGCGGGAAGCCGCGCAGGTAGTTGCTGGTGCCATCGAGCGGGTCGATCACGAAGGTGTAGCGGCCGTTGATCTGGGCGCCGCTTTCCTCGCCGACGAAGCCGTAATCCGGGTAGGCCCGGCGCAGCTCCTTGATGATGACCTTCTCGGCATCGGCATCGACTTCGCTTGCGTAGTCCATCCGCTCCTTCTGCACCACGTTCAGCGCATCCAGCTTGTTGATGCTGCGCAACAGCACGTTGCCTGCCAGGCGGGCGGCCTTGGTCATGACGGTGACGACGGGCTTCTGCATGCGAACGAACCTCGGACAGGCGTGGGGTGGGGCAAACGAGTGGAAAAGAGCAGCACGGCGCAGTGGCCGGCCCGCGCAGTTTACCATTTGCCTCCATGAACACGCCCGTTTCCGTTCCCGATTCCGTCTCCCCGGCCACGGCCGCCCGCCTGCGCGTCGTGCTGGTCGGCACCCAGCACCCCGGCAACATCGGCGCCGCCGCGCGCGCACTGAAGACGATGGGCCTCGCCCGGCTTGTGCTGGTGGCCCCCGAGGACTATCCGGCCGAAGAGGCTTACCGGCGCGCCGCCGGCGCCGATGACCTGCTCGGCGATGCCCCCGTCGTGGCCACGTTGGCCGAGGCCGTGGCGGATTGCCACCTGGTCCTGGGGTGCACCGCGCGCAGCCGCCGCGTGCAGCTCGAGGAGCACGCGCCGCGGCAGGCCGCCGCGCTCGCGGTCGGCCGGGCCTCCGAAGGCGGCGAAGTGGCGCTGGTGTTCGGTCGCGAGCGTACCGGCCTGAGCAACGAGGAGCTGCAGCTCTGCCATGCCGCCGTGCACATCCCGGCCAATCCCGCCTACAGCTCGTTGAACCTGGCGGCCGCCGTGCAGGTCCTGGCCTACGAGCTCAGGCTCGCCTTGCTGGAAGGCGCGGTGCCGACGCCTGCGGAACCGCGTCACCCGGACGATGTGCCCGCCAGCCATGCCCACATGGAGGGGTTCTTCGGCCAGTTGGGCGACACGCTGGACGCGATCGATTTCCACAAGGGGCGCACACCCGATTCGGCGATGCGCAAGCTGCGCCGCCTGTTCGCCAAGGCCGACCTGAACGAGCAGGAGGTGCGCCTGCTGCGCGGCATCCTGGCCGACGCGCAGCGCATGGCCCGACTGGCGGGCGATCGCGGGACCGGATCACTGTCTTGAGCTCACGTTTTCCGATAGGCTGCCGCCATCGTTCTGGCGGGCGCCTATCGTTGCGTACAACCTGGTTCAGCCTGGCGCTGGCCGCGATCGGCGCAGCCCTGCTCCCCGCCACCATCGTCCCGGCCAACGCCGCGGGCGATGAGCGCGTCCTGGTCCTCGGCCGCATCAGCGACGATCCGAAGGCGCACTACGAACAGCTGAAGCCGCTGCTGGACTATGTGGTCCCGCGCATGCGCGATGTCGGCATCACCGAAGGCCGCATCCTGATGGCGCGCGACGCGCAGCAGATGACCAGCTACCTGCGCCGCGGCCGGGTGGACTGGGTCACCGAGACGGCGGGTACCGGCATGCGGCTGCAGGAGCGCGCCGGCGCGCGGCCGTTGCTGCTCACCGAGCGGGGTGGCGTCAGCCGCTACCACGGCGTGTTCTTCGTCCGGCGCGACAGCGGACTTGAGCGCCTGACCGACCTGAAGGGGCGGACGGTGGCGTTCCAGAACACCGCATCGACCAGTGCCTACTTCGCGCCATCGGTCGCCTTGCTGGATGCGGGGCAGCGGATGGAGATCCTGCTCTCGCCGATGGACCGGCCCTCGGCCGACTCGGTCGGTTATGTGTTCGCCCGCTCCGAGCTCAACATCGCGGCCTGGGTGCACAAGCGCCTGGTCGATGCCGGCGTGGTCAGCAACCTGGACTGGGACGATGTGCGACGCATGCCGCCGGCATTCCGCCGCGACTTCCGCGTGATCCACGAGACGCAGGATTTCCCGCGCGCGCTCGAGATGGTGCGTGGCGACCTGGACCCCCGGGTGGAGGCGCGACTGCGCGAGGTGCTGCTGGAGGCGGCCAGCGATCCCGCTGCGCGCGACGCGCTGAACGTCTTCTTCCGCACCACCCGCTTCCTGCCGGTCGATCCTGCATCGCAGCAGGCGCTCGACGACCTGCGCCGTGGCGTGACCCGCGTCCGGGAGCAGGTCGAATGAAGCCATTGAAATTCGGCCTGCAGGCGCGCTTCCTCGCCGCGATGGCCCTGATGCTGGTGGTGGTGATCGCGCTGCTCGGTACGCTGCTGCACCGCCAGAAGGTGATGCAGCAGGAAGTCGCGGACCTCGGCCGCGAAGCGATGCACGGCATGGTCGAAGACAGCCTGCGCCGCCACGGCGAGGCCACCGTCGACCAGTTGGGCGATGCGCTGGCCAATCCGCTGTACTACTTCGACCTGGACACCATCGGCAGCATCGTCCGTTCCGCCCAGAAGGAGCCTGACGTCAGCTACGTGCTGGTCTACGACAACCAGGGCCGGATCATCCACGACGGTACCGCCGACATCGCGGTGTACGGGCAGACCATGACCGATCCGCTGGCCTACGAAGCGGTGAATGCGCGCAGCATGCACACGCAGTGGTCGGCGCAGATCGTGGACGTGTCCGAACCGATCATGATCGGCAGCGAGCGCATCGGCGGCGTGCGCGTGGGCTATTCGGTGGCCTCCGTGCGTGCGTACGAAGAAAAGGCGATCACTGCCGCGCGCGAGCGCCTCAACGAACTCGGCGCGCGCCACCTGGGCTGGATCGCGTTGTTGCTCGCCGCGCTGGTGGCGGTGTGCGTGACCATCATGGTGTACGCGCAGCGCACGCTGGTCAGGCCGATTCGCGAGCTGGCGCGCGCGGCGCACGACATCGAAGTAGGCAACTACAACGGCGAGCGCATGGCCAGCGAACGCCAGGACGAAGTGGGCGAGCTCGTCCGTGCGTTCGGCACGATGAGCGACAGCATCGCGCGGCACGACCGCGACGTGCGACGCATGGCCTACACCGATTCGCTGACCGGTCTGACCAACCGGCTGGCGTTCCGTGAAAGCCTGGACCATCGCTTGATGATGTTGCGCGGCGCCGGCCGCCAGCTGGCGCTGCTGTTCGCCGACATCGACGACTTCAAGCGCGTCAACGACACGCTGGGCCACGAGGCCGGCGACGAGGTCCTGCAGCAGTTCGCGCACCGCATCCGCGACGCGGTCGAACTGATGGGCGGCGACGATGCGCTGCTCGCGCGCTTCGGTGGCGACGAATTCGTGATCCTGATCCAGGACGGCGACGTGCGCGGCAGCGCGACCCGCCTGGCGGAGAAACTGGTCGCGGAGCTGGGTCGCCCGATCGTCGTGCAGGAACGCCAGGTATTCCTGGGCACCTCGATCGGCATCACGCTGTTCCCGGAGGATGCCTCCGGCGCCACCGCGCTGATGAAGAACGGTGACATCGCGATGTACCAGGCCAAGGTGGCGGGCAAGAACTGCTACCGCTTCTACAGCCGCGCGATGGACCAGGCCGTCGAACGCCGCGTGCGCATGGAGCAGGAACTGCGGGGCGCGTGGGAGCGCGGCGAACTCAGCCTGATGTACCAGCCGGTATTCCGCATGGCCGACAGCCGCATCGTCGGTGCTGAAGCGTTGTTGCGCTGGCAACATCCGGAGCTTGGCATGGTGGCGCCGTCGGTGTTCATCGATGTGGCCGAACAGAGCGGACTGATCGAGAGCATCGGTCCGCGCGTGCTGCGTGCCGCCTGTGCCGCGGCCGCGCGCTGGAGCACCGAACGCGACGCGCTGGATCCGTTGTTCGTCTCGGTCAACGTGTCGCCGCGCCAGTTGCGCAGCGGCGACCTGCCGGATGTGGTCGCAGAGTGCCTGCGCGACACCGGCCTGGCGGCATCGCGCCTGCACCTGGAGCTGACCGAGACCGCCGTCATCAGCGACGAGGCGCACGCCAGCGCGCTGCTGGCCACGCTGCACCGCACCGGCGTGAAGGTGTGGCTGGACGACTTCGGCACCGGCTTCTCCGGGCTGAGCCACCTGCGCCGCGTGCCCGTGGACGGCGTGAAGATCGACCGCAGCTTCATCGCCGACATGCTGCGCGACCCGGACGACCTGGCGCTGACCACCGCGATCATCGCCATGGCGCACTCGCTGGGCATCACCGTCGTCGCCGAGGGTGTTGAGAAGGAAGGCCAGTTCAACCTGCTGCGCGAGCGCGGCTGCGACCTGGCACAGGGTTACTGGCTGGGATATCCGGTGACTGCGGCGGAGTTCGCGCAGCTGATCGCCTGAAGCACGTCCGCCGGGGCCGCCGTGGGAGCGACGTCAGTCGCGATGACGTGCCGCTGAGGAGAGGCTCGCGACTTACGTCGCTCCCACAGCAGCGCGACTTGTTCAGAACCAGCTGTCGACCAGCCGGGCCAGCGATTCGAACAGGTTCCCCGACAGAAAGCCGAACACGACCACCGCGATGCCGCCTGCGATCCAGCCCACCAGCAGCAGCGCGCCGTCGCGCTCGAGCAGCGCCAGCGCGAACAGCAGCAGCAGGAAGCCGAACACGTAGTTGGTGAAGGGAATCGGCAGTGCCAGCAGGATGCCCAGCAACACCAGCAGCAAGCCGGTGAAGCTCAGCGCGATGCGGTTGTCGAGGAAGCCTGCCATGCGCGGTCGCACCAGCTTCTCCAGGCGGCGCAGCCACGGCGCCATGCGCTGGCGGAAGCGGATCATCGTGCTGCGGTGCGGCCCCCGATGGGCCAGGAAGGCCGGCAGCCAGACCTTGCGCATGCCGAGCAGCAACTGCACGCCCACCAGGACCACCATCGGGCCACCGATGGCGCCGCCGACGCCCGGCACCGGGATGAAGGCCGGCAGTACGCCGATGAAGAGCAGCATGCCGAACGCCGCCGGGCCGAAATCCTTGAGCAGGTCGCCGATCCGCAGCACCTCGTCGGGGTCGCCGGCCGCGAAGCCGTCGAGCAGCGCGGCAGTGCTGGTGTGGTGCGGTGTTTCGTCGACGGCCATGTCAGATGGCCAGGTCTTCGTCGATTTCAGGCAGCTTCTGCAGCAGCAGCTTGTCGATGCGTGCGCCGTCCAGGTCGACCACCTCGAACCGCCAGCCGGCCCAGTCCAGGCGTTCGCCGACATGCGGGATGCGGCCGAAGCGCTCGATCATCAGGCCGGCGACCGTGTTGTATTCGTCGTCGTCCGGCAGCGCCACCCCACCCATCAACTCGCGCAGGTCGTCGTTGGGCAGCGAGCCGTCCACCAGCAGCGATCCATCCTCGCGCACCACGACGAGCGGCGCGTCTTCGGTGTTCTCCGTTGCCTGCAGGCGGCCGACCACGGCACCCATCAGGTCGCTCTGGGTGACCAGGCCCTGAATTTCGCCGTACTCGTCGACCACCAGCGCCAGCGACTGCTGTTCCTCGCGGAAGATTTCCAGCAGCTTCATCGCGTGCGTGGATTCGGACACGAACAGCGGCTCGCGCAGCTTGATGAACAGGTCGGGCTGGGCGATGCCGAAGCGGTCCAGCAGCGATTTCACTTCCAGCACACCGACCACGTCCTGGTCGTTGCCGCGATACACGGGGAAGCGCGAGAACGCGGAATCATGCATCGTCCGCAGGTTGTCTTCGTACGGTGCCGCCGCATCCAGCCACGTGATCTTCTTGCGCGGGGTCATCAGGCTGTCGGCCGTGCGATCGCCCAGGCGCAGCACGCGGTTCATCATGTTGCGTTCGTCGGCGTCGATCACGCCTGCCTCGTGTCCTTCGGACACGAGCATGCGGATTTCCTCTTCGGTGACCGCTTCCTTGTTGTCGTCCGCCAAGCCGAATACGCGGAGCACCAGGCGCGTGCTGAAGGCAAGCAGCGCAACCGCAGGGGCGGTCAGCTTGGCCAGCCATCCCATCGGGACGGCGACGAAACCCGCGATGGTTTCCGGACGGGTGATTGCCAGACGCTTGGGCACCAGCTCGCCGAAGATCAGCGTCAGATAGGTGATCAGCGCGACCGCCACGCCCACGCCGATCTTGGACGCATAGGGCGCGGAGGCCGGAACGGTGGAAACAAGCCATGCCCCGATCGCGCTGCCGATGGCATCGCCACCGAAGGTACCCGTCAGGACGCCGATCAGCGTGATGCCGATCTGTACGGTCGACAGGAAGTTCTCCGGCTTCTCCGACAGGTCGAGTGCGCGCTGCGCGCGATGGCTGGTCTGGGCCATCTGCTTCAGCCGGCTCTTGCGCGAGGTCATGACCGACATCTCGGACATGGCGAAGAAGCCGTTCAACAGCACCAGGGCAAAAACGATCAGCAGCTCAAGCACGGGAGCCTCCGTTCAGAGCGGGGAGGGCCGGCAGGGCGGGCGGGGTCTGTCGCGGGGGACAGTGGGGGGAGGTAGGGTCGTCGTCCATAGGGTGCACCCGGAGGCGCGGCGCGAGTTTAGCAAACGACCGACGCGCGGACGCGTGAAGCTGAACGAGACATTCGGCTAATGGGGAGTCCCTCGGGCGCGCTGGCCACCGGCTCGGGCTGTCCGCAACCGTCACGGAACGGTCATAATTCCGCCCCTGAAGCCGTCCATCCCGTGACGGTGGGACCGCCCGATGTTCTCCCTCCAGACGATCTTCGGCTCCGGCCAGCAGTTCTACACGCTGTTGGACGAGGCCGCCCAAGCCGCCCACGACAGCACCAAGGCCCTGCATACCATGATGAAGGCCACCGACCGCCAGCCGGCGCTCGATGCCTTCAAACTGGCGCGCCTGCGCGAGCGCGCGGCTTCGGACAAGATCGGCAAGGCGCTGGTGGACAGTTTCATCACCCCGATCGAGCGTGAGGACATCGAGGCGCTGGGCTCGGCGCTGTACAAGATCCCGAAGCAGGTGGAGAAGTTCGCCGACCGCTATTCGCTGGCCATCCAGCACCTGGACGGCATCGACTTCGCGCCGCGCGCGGCGATGCTGGAGCAGGCGGCGTCGGTGGTCGTGGAGATGGTCCACGAGATCAAGAAGATGAACATCGATCGCATGACGTCGCTCAACGAGAAGCTGCGCGCGATCGAGAACGAGGCCGACCGGCTCATGCTGGAGCTGTACCGCGACATCTACTCCGGTCGCCTGGACCACCTGCAGATGTTCCTGCTGAAGGAGTTCTTCGAGATCCTGGAAAAGGCCATCGACCGCTGCCGCGAGGCCGGCGTGGTGGCGTACCAGATCGTCCTCAAGAACAGCTGACGGGTCGCGCCCATGCTTACCCTCGTGCTGGTGGTGATCTTCGCCGCGCTCGTCTTCGAGTTCATCAACGGCTTCCACGACACCGCCAACTCCATCGCCACGGTCGTCGCCACCAAGGTGCTGTCGCCGGGCCAGGCGGTGATGCTGGCCGCGGTGATGAACCTGATCGGCGCGCTGACCGGTACGGCCGTCGCGAAGACGATCGCTTCCGGCCTGGTCGATACCAACGTGGTGCAGGTGACCTCGCAGGTGATCCTCTGCGCCCTGCTCGGCGGCATCATCTGGAACCTGATCACGTGGTGGAAGGGCCTGCCGTCGTCGTCGTCGCATGCGCTGATCGGCGGCCTGTGCGGCGCCGCGCTGGCCGCCGCGCACAACGACTGGGGCGCGCTGATCTGGTCGCAGGCGGCCGGTGACTGGACGCAGAACAAGGGCATCCTGTGGAAGGTCGTGCTGCCGATGATCTCGTCGCCGGTGGCGGGCTTCGTGCTCGGCATCGTGGTGATGGTGCTGCTGTGGGGGCTGATCGTGCTGCTGTCGAAGCTCGGCGGCTGGCTGGGCCGGCTGGCGCGTCCGCACTTCGTCAACAAGTTCTTCGGCAAGGCGCAGATCCTGTCGGCTGCCTACATGGGCTACGCGCACGGTCACAACGATGCGCAGAAGACCATGGGCATCATCGCGCTGACGCTGTTCGGTGCCGAGGCAAGCGGCGCGCTCGACAACCTGCCGGGCTGGCTGGCGTTCCTGCATCCGGGCAGTGCGGGCGAGCAGGACATCGCCATGTGGATCGTCATCACCTGCGCCATCGTGATGGCGCTGGGCACCGCGTCGGGCGGCTGGAAGATCATCAAGACGCTCGGTCACAAGATGGTGAAGCTGCATCCGATCAACGGCTTCGCCGCGGAGACCAGCTCGGCCACCATCCTGACCGTTGCCGCGCATTTCGGCATGCCGGTCTCGACCACGCACAGCATCTCCACCGCGATCATGGGCGTGGGCTTCGCGAAAAACCCGCGCGCGCTGAAGTTCGGCGTGATCGAGCGCATCCTGTGGGCGTGGGTGCTGACGATTCCCGCCGCGGGCGGTATCGCCTACGGCCTGCTGCGGTTGCTGGAATCGATCGGCTGGGCGTGACGTGGCCCCGCATCCGTTGGAACAGAAAACGCCGGGCTTGCGCGGCGTTTTTCTTTCCGGTGCCGCGATGGCGGGCCGGGGCTACAGCAGATCGCCCTCCGCGGAGAGGGCGCGCTCCATGCTGTCGCCCAAGCCGCCGATCTCCAGCACCAGGCGGTCCACCTCGGCCGGGCTGAGGCTTTCGTACGGACGGTTCTCGCACAGCTGCAGGTAGGGCACGCCATCGAGTTCGCCGATGGCGAGGTAGCCGACGCTGCTCTGCCAGTTGAACTTCAATGCGCGCCTGGCGTCGATGCCGGTCATCGGGGCGATCACCGTGCTCACGCGCAGATAGCCGCGTTCGTCATCGTTGCCCAGTTCGGACAGGTAGATCGTCTGGTGGCGCTTGCCATTGTCCAGCGACAACTCCACGCAGGCGACATACGGGTCGTGCATGGTCACCTTGTAGCCGGAGGAACTCAGGTGGCCGCGGACCTGTTCGAAGTTCTGCATGGGATGCTCCCCTGTTGCCGATACCGCTATGCTAATCCCGCATGGGCGCCAAGTCTCCCGAAGATCGCATTCTTGCCGCAATCCGTGCGATACCGCACGGTCAGGTCGCCGGCTACGGCGAAGTGGCGCAGCGGGCAGGCTTGCCGGGCCGTGCGCGATTGACCGCGCGCATCCTCAGCCAGAACGCCGACCCTTCGCTGCCGTGGCATCGCGTGCTGCGCTCGGACGGGCGCATCGCCTTCCCCGAGGGCTCGAAAGCGTTCCGCGAACAGAGCCAGCGCCTGCGCGCCGAGGGCGTGAAGGTGGAGAACGGACGCGTGAAGCGCCCGCCGAAGGCGGACGATCTGGATGCGGCACTGTGGGGTCCCGGTGCGCGGTGATGCGCTGCCCGTATGATGTAACGCGACCGTTTCGAGGTTTGCCATGTTTCCCCGACTGACGCCTGCCGTACAGGCCCTGCTTATCGCCAACGCGGCGGTGTTCCTGCTGCAGTTCTTCCTTGCGGACCAGGCTCTTGAGTATTTCAAGCTCTGGCCAGTGAGCGCGCTCGCGTCGTCGGCAGGCTACGGATTCCAGCCATGGCAGCTGCTGAGCAGTGGTTTCATGCACGACGGCGTCATGCATATCGCCTTCAACATGCTTGCGATCTGGATGTTCGGTTCGGCACTGGAGGAGCGTTGGGGATACCGCGACTTCATGACCTTCTTCCTCATTTGCGTGGTTGGCAGCAACCTGTGCCAGTTGCTGGTGAGCAGCGGGATGGCCGCTTGGGACGGTTCCATCATCCGCACGGTGGGAGCTTCTGGTGGCGTATATGGCGTGCTTTTGGGGTTCGCGATGGTGTTCCCGAACCGCCGCATGGTGTTGTTTCCTTTCCCTGCCGAAATTCCTGCCCGCACGCTGGTGATGATCTATGGCGCGCTGGCGCTGTTCTACGGGATAACCGGGACACAGGCCGGAGTGGCACATTTTGCCCACCTCGGCGGCATGTTGTTCGGATGGCTGGTGATCCGCTACTGGCGGCGACAGCCGCCGTTCGGCGGCCCGAGGAAGAAGAAGGGGCCGCAGCTACGGGTGGTCAAGTAGCCTTCAGAAGTCCGGGCGCAGGCGGACGGTTTCCAGCTCACGCCTGACCGATTTCCAGAACAGGGTCGGTGCGAACCACGTGTAGACGCAGAAGCCCATCCACGCGAGGGTGACGGCGGTACCCCATTGCGGCAGCCCTGTGTCGTCGAGCACGAGCAGCAGCACGCGATAGAGCAGGAAGATACCTACCAGCATCAGCAGTGCGCGACGGTTCGAACCGGCGGCCACGTATGTCTGGAAGCGCCACCAGGCCCCGAGCACAACGCTGGTCCGGGCCTTGATGCCGCACAGCAAGGCCAGTGCGGCCTCGTCGGTGGCGTCGTTCTGCAACGCCCAGGCGGCATGCTCGCGTGCCGCATCGACGTTACCGTTGGCGAGTTCGCACTGGCCCAGCAGCACGATGGCGGAGATGTCCTCCGGATCCAGCTGCAGAGCAGTGTGGGCATACGCGATGGCCTGCTGCCGGTTGCCGCGTTGCCAGACAAGCCAGGCACGATGCGCCCAATGACCGGATGCATCCGGTGCAAGCTCACAGGCCCGCTCGGCGTGCTCCGCAGCCCGACTCGGCTCGCCCCACAGGTCGTACAGTCGCGACAGTGCGACGTGCGCGTATGAGAACTCTGGTTCCAACGCCAATGCGGTCTTGAGGTGTTCTTCGGCCGCACGGAAATCGCGTGATGCCGTCAGTACGACGCCCTGCGCCAAGTGCGCGAATCCCGCTTCGGGGTCCAGGGTTGCAGCCAGGCCGGCCTCCGACCGTGCGGCATGCAAGCGCTTGCGACGGACGAGGCAGAGGGCGAGCAGTGCATGCGCATCTGCATCGTCCGGGTGCTCGCCCAAGAACCGCGTCAGCAGATCGATGCTAGCGTCGATCTGGCCGTTGTCGTACAGGCGCTGGGCGCGCTCCATCAGGTGATGCTGGCTCATCGCAGCATTCCGCCAAGCAGCGGGTGCAGCTCGGTGCTGGCGAGCAACGGCCTTGCCAGCAGGCCCAGCAGAACCAGTGTCGGCAGGCCGTTCGCGGACTCACCCCCGTGGTAGGTCCACAGTTCGTGCGGCCGCAGTTGGAGCATGTAGATCATGTAGGCCAGCGTGATCTTGAGGGCGAGCAGCGACAAAGCGGCATAGCGGAGTTGCCGGGGGTCCAGCCATGCCTGCGAAGCCGCGACGCCCAGGAACAACAACAGCAGGGCGCTGCCGAGTAACGCGGCTGCGACGTATAGCCACTCGCGTGTGCGGGTGGGGCTGCCGAGGGCCGCGCTGTTGAAGGCGAACCACGCAAGTCCGACGCCGCGGCCGGCCAGCATCAACGCGAGCAGGGGCCACATCGGGTCGACGGCGAACCGTGAGAGCCCCGACGGCAGCGGTTCGTCGGGAAGTCGATAGCGTGCCTGCATCATCCATGATCCTTGAGGAAGTCGAGCACCGCGTCGTACTGCCCGCCCTGGTTGGCGTAGCGGGCGTGGTTGCGGGCCGTGGTCAGCCATTCCAGCGTGGTCGGACGGACCTGCTGGAGGGCGGCGCCGATGTGTGCCATCGATATCGGCACTTCCAGCCCGCGTTCGATCGACTGCTCGATTGCCTCGTCCGCTGCGCTGTCGACGATGTTGCGCAGATCCGCGCCTGAGAACGCAGACGTTCGCTTCGCGACCTCCTTCGCGTCGATGTCTTCCGATCCGGGACGCTCCGCCAGCAAGCGTTCCAGGATCGTGCGTCGCGCAGCCAGGTCCGGCGGCGGCACGAACAACACGCGGTCGAAGCGGCCGGAGCGACGGAAGGCCGGATCTACCGCCCAAGGTACATTCGTTGCGCCGAGAATCAGTACGCCTTCGTTCTTCTGCGCGAAGCCATCGAGTTCAGTCAGGAACTGGCTGACAAGTTTGGCCGACGTCGCCTCGCGGGCATGCTGGCGCTTGCCGCCAAGCGCTTCGATCTCATCGAAGAACAGAACGGCGGGCGCCGTGCGGCGTGCCTGCTCGAAGATCGCATGAAGCTTGCGCTCGGATTCGCCGATGTACATGTCGAGCACATCGGTGACGTCGACGTTGTAGAAGCGTGCGCCGCATTCGCCAGCGGTCGCGCGCGCCAGCAGCGTTTTGCCACAGCCGGGAGGACCGTACATCAGGATGCCGCCGCCCGCCTGGCGCTTGAAACGCTGGAACAGCGAAGGCTTGAGGAATGGGGTGATGATGCGCCGGCGGATTTCCTGCTTGACCGCCTCCAGTCCGCCGACGTCGTCGAACACCACCCGTGCCGCCGCAGGCTGCAGCAGCCGGGATGCATCCAGCGCATCGGTATCGTCGTTGGCCAGGCTGGGCACGGGCTCGCGGCCGCGAGCCGCGCCGAATGGCACGATCTTTCCGGTCAGGCGCGCGCTCAGTACCGGATCATCGAGCGTGGGGTTGAGGGCGAGCGCACGGCGATATGCGTCGCTCGCCTCGGATAGGTGGCCACCATCGGCCAGCCGTCGCGCCTCTTCCAACAGGTCCTCGGCAGGATCCGGCGCTTCCAGGCGTTGACGGAGATCAATACGGTCGCAGGCCGCGAGCAATGAGCGCGCCGCACGTCGTTGCGCCGCGTCCATGTCGAGGTCGCCGCAGAGGTCCAGCAAGCGCACGAGTGCCGTGCTCTCTTGTCGCTCAAGGCATGCCTGCAGCACCACGGCACGCAGGGCGAGGTTCTCCGGGCTGGCGTGCAGCGCCGCGAACAGGCCATCAAGGGGAATCGTCGTCATCCGGTTACGGCGATAGGGGCAGTCCGCAGCATAGCCCAGCGGAGGGGGTCATTTCAGGGGAGGGGTGAGCAATCCACCATGGCGTCGGCGGGAGCGACGTAAACAGAAACGGCGCGGAGATTCCGCGCCGTTCCGTTATCCGGCTGACGCAGGCTCAGCGCCAAATCTTGACCTGATCCGCCTCCTTGGCCTGCATCGGCTGGCCGGCCTTGCAGGTGAACGCCTGTGCGAAGGACGGTTGCTGGGTCAGCGGGCCGTTGGCGCGCCACTGGCCCGGGGCGTGCACGTCCACGGCGGCACGCTGTGCGGCTTGGGCTTCCGACAGATTCTGTGCCCACAGCGTGGCCCACGCCTTGTAGAAGGACTGCTTGGCGGCGGCGTTGGCCTGCGGCTCGGCGGTGGCGAAGGCATCCCATGCGAGTTCGACGCCGGCAAGGTCGGCCAGGTTCTCGTCGCGCGTCAGCGCACCGTTGACCTTGACGTTCTTGAGATCGGGGAAGGCATAGGCGTTGTACTGCGCGACCACCTTGTCGCCCAGTGCGTTCCACGCCGCGACATCGGCGGGCGTCCACCAGTCGCGCAGCTGGCCCTTGGCGTCGACCATGCGGCCCTTCACGTCGAAGCCGCGGCTCAGCTCGTGGCCGACCAGCGCGCCGAACGCGCCGTACTGCACGGCGGCCGGCTGCTTCGCGTCGAAGATCTCTTCCTGCAGCACGGCCGCGGTGACGATCAGGCGGTTCTGCGCCAGGTCGTAGGCCAGCGCCGGCTGCTGAGGCAGCACGTCCCAGCGGCGGTCGGCGTTGCCCTTGCCGATGCGCTTCATCTCCTCGCGATGGCGCCAGGTCGAGGCGATCAGGATGTTGCCGCCGAAGCTGCCGCGACCCATCGGCTGCACGCTGTAGTCGAGATCGCGCCTCGGCGTGCCGACTTCGATCTTCAGCTTGTCGAGCTTGGCCTTGGCTTCGGCCTTGGCGGCGTCGCTCAACCACGTGCTGCGCTCGATGCCACGGCCCAGCGCATCGCGCACCTGGCCCGCGATCTGTTCCGCGCGGCGCTTGTGGTCGGCGGGCACGTAACGTTCGGCGTATTCCTTGCCCAGCATCGGGCCTGCGGCCAGGTTGATCGCATCCAACACCTGGCGCCAGCGCGGCGCCGGCGCGGTTTCGCCCCGCAGCACGCGGCCACGGAAGTCGAACTCGGCGTCGCGGAACGGCTTGGCAAGGTACGGCGCCATCGCATCGCCGACGCGCCAGCGCAGGTAGGCCTTCCACTGCTCGGGCTTGAGGCCGCCGACCAGGCTGTCGAGGCGCTTGAACAGCGCCGGATCGGCCATCGACACGGTGTCGTCGCTGACGCCCTGCGCTTTCAGGAACGCATCCAGCTGCAGGTTGCGGTACTGCTTGCCGAGTTCCTTGGTCGGCACCGGCGCATAGTTGGCGAACGGGCTGCGCAGGTCGACCAGCGGCTTGGAGACCTGCGCCAGTTTGGTTTCCACGTCGAGCACCAGCGCCGAATCGGCATCCAGGCGGGCGGAGGGCGTGCCGGTGAGCGCGAGCACCTGCTTCACGTAGGTGCGGTAGCGGCCGAGCAGTTCGCGCGTGTCCGCGTCGGTACGGGTGTAGTAGGCCGGATCGGGCAGGCCCAGGCCGCCCTGCATGAAGTAGCCGATGTGGCGGTCCAGCGCCTGCAGGTCCACGTCGGGACTGAAGTTGAAGGCAACCGGCACGCCGACCTGGTGCAGCGCGGCGATGGCCGGCGCGACGTCCTTCGGCTTCTTGATGGCATTGATGCGGTCCAGCAGCGGCGCGATCGGCTTGGAGCCGTCGGCCTCCACCGCCGCTTCGTCCAGGCCGCTGGCCCAGAAGTCGCCCAGCAGCTTCTGCACGTTGCCTTGTGGTGCCCTCATGGCGGCATCGAGCAGGGCGCGCTGCTGATCCAGCGTGCGTTCGCGGAAGGCGCCCAGCACGCTCACTGCACCGGCCTCGGCGGACGCCGGATTCTTCTTCAGCCAGTCCGCATTGGTGGCGCTGTAGAAGTCCGTGCACTGTGCGCTCACCGCAGGAGCGGCATTGCGCTTCTTGCGCTGCGCATCGGCATCCGGGACACCCAGGGCGATGACAAGGGCGAAGGCGATCAGGGTGGGGCGGCCGAAGACGTGGCGCGGGCTGGGCATCAGGACTGTCCGGAGTTCAGGGGTCGGGCGATTCTAGCAAGGCAGCCGTCCATGCCCCGTGCGGGATCGACGGGAATCCCGCCGCAGGTGGCGACTTTTGCGGGCCCGTGTCACAGCTCGGCGATCCGAGGGGTACGGGCCAGCCCCCGCAAAAGGAAAGGCCCGGACATGCCGGGCCTTCCTCACGCGCGAAGTTGCGTGTCGTTACCAGATGACGACCTGCTGGTCGCCGCCGCGCACCATCGCATCGCCTGCCTTGCACGAGAACGCCGCAGCGAACGTGGGCAGGTTCGACGGCGCACCGATGGCGCGGAACTGCGCCGGGGCGTGTTCGTCGGTGGCGATGCGGTTCTTCAGCTCTTCCGGCGTGAAGTTGCGGCGCCACACCGTGGCCCAGTTGAGGAAGAAGCGCTGGTCGCGGGTCAGTCCGTCGGTCATCGCGTCCGGCGTACCCTCGGTGGCCTTCTTCATCGCGTCGTAGGCCGTGGCCAGGCCACCCAGGTCGGCGATGTTCTCGCCCAGCGTGTGGTTGCCGTTGATCTTCTGGCCGTCGTCCGTGCGGTAGCCATCGAACTGCGCCACCAGCTTGCCGGTGAGCGCCTTGAAGCCCTTGGAATCGGCATCGCTCCACCAGTTCTCGAACTTGCCGGTCGGTCCGAAGCGGCTGCCCTGGTCGTCGTAGCCATGGGTCATTTCGTGGCCGATCACCGCGCCGATGCCGCCGTAGTTCATTTCATCCGTGGCGCTCGGGTCGAAGAACGGCGGCTGCAGGATGGCGGCCGGGAACACGATCTCGTTCTGGAACGGGTTGTAGTACGCGTTGACCATCTGCGGCGGCATGCCCCATTCGGTCTTGTCCACGGGCTTGCCGATCTTGCCCAGGTCGAACTTGTAGTTGAACTCCTGCGCGGCCAGCACGTTGCCGATGTAGCTGTCGCGGCTGGTCGCCAGACCGGCCCAGTCGCGCCACTTGTCGGGGTAGCCGATCTTCGTCGTGAACGCCGCCTGCTTCTCCATCGCCTTGGCCTTGGTCTCATCGCTCATCCACGCCAGGTTCTGGATGCGTGCCTTGAGCGCGGCGCCCAGGTTCGCCACCAGCGTTTCCATCTTGGCCTTGGCTTCCGGCGAGAAGGCCACCTTCACGTACATCTGGCCGAGCGCTTCGCCGCTCTGGCCCTCGATGGTGTCGAGCACGCGCTTCCAGCGCGGCTTGATTTCCTTCTGCCCGCGCAGCGTCTTGCTGTAGAAGTTGAACTGCTCGTTCGCGAAGGCATCGCTCAGGTAGGGCGAGGCGCCGTCGACGGTGTGGAAGCGCAGGTACGCGCGCCACGTCGCCGGATCGGTGTCGCCCAGCATCTTGCTGACCTCCTGATGGAAGGAGGGGATGGCGAGCGAGAACTGCTGCAGGCCGCTTACGCCCTGCGAGGCGAGGAACTTCGTCCACGAGAAGTTCGGCGTCAGCTTGTCGGCGTCGGCGACGGACACCATGTTGTTGTACAGGCTCACGTCGCGCGACAGGTCTTCACGCGACTTCGAGGCCTTCGCGAGGCGCGTTTCGAACGCCATGATGTCGTTGGCCTGCGTCTGCGCATCAGCCGCGGCCACGCCCGAGAGCTCGAGCACCTTCGCGATGTGCGCGACGTACGCCGTGCGGATGTCCTTCTTGTCGGCGTCGAAGTAGTAGTTCTTGTCAGGCAGGCCCAGGCCGCCCTGCATGGCGACCGCGGTGTTCATGTCCGGGTTGCTGAACTCCGGCAGCGAGCCGAAGCCGAACAGGAAGTTCTGTCCCTTGGCGGCGGTCTGGTTGAGGTAGGCGACGATGGCGTCCTTGTCCTGCAGGCCGTCGATCGAGGCCAGCATCGGCGCGATCGGCTGGACGCCCTGCGCGTTGGCCTTGGCTTCGTCCATGCCGGTCGCCCACAGGTCGCCGACGATCTTTTCAACGCCCGTCGCGCCGGCGTGCGCGGCGGCTTGTTCGGCGAGTTGTTTCTGGATGGCGGTGGAGCGCTCATCCAGCATTTCGAACGCGCCCCAGCTGGTGCGGTCGCTGGGGATCGCATTGGCGGCCAGCCACTTGCCGTTGGCATAACCCGCGAAGTCGGTGCACGCGTTCTTGGTGGTATCGAGGTCGGCCAGCTGGAAGCGGTTCACGCCCGGCAGGCTGCTTTCGTCCAGTTTCAGTTCCAGCGCGGCGGGCGCCTTGGCGGCCGTATCCGGGGCGGGGGCGGCGTCTTCCTTCTTCGCGCAGGCGGCCAGGGCGGCGGCCACGGCCAGCGACAGGATCAGTATCTGGGGTTTGCGGGCAATCACGATCTACTCCGGCCCCGGACAGGGGCAATGGAAAAAAAGGAACCCCCGGAGGGGGCGTGGCGGCGACTCTACGCCTGTCACCGGGGGGGCAGGTGTGTCGAAGGTCATGCCCCAGGGGGCCGTAGCGGCCATACTGGGCGCCACGGCGAGGAGGGCATTCCATGCAGGTCCATTTCCATGGCGCGGCGGGCGAAGTCACCGGTTCCATGCACCTGGTCGAAGCGGCCGGCCAGCGCATCCTGCTGGATTGCGGGCTGATCCAGGGCAGCCGCGACGCCGAGGCGCGCAACGCGGAGCCGTTTCCGTTCGACCCCGCCACGCTGGATGCGGTGGTGCTGAGCCATGCCCATATCGACCACATCGGGCGACTGCCGCTGCTGGTCAAGCGTGGTTTCCGTGGCCCCATCCATACGCAGGGCGCCAGTGCCGAACTGCTGCCCATCATGCTGCTGGACACCGCGTCGCTGTCCGAATCCGAGACCGAACGCGCCAACCGCGGCCGTCGTCCGGGTGCGCCGGCGATGGAGCCCCTGTTCTCCGAGGAGGACGTGCACGCCACCATGAAACTCGTGCGTCCGGTTCCCTACGACGAGCGTACGACCATCGCGCCCGGTGTGGACATCGTCCTGCGCGACGCCGGCCACATCCTGGGCTCGGCGATCGTCGAACTGTGGGCCGATGGCCGCAAGCTCGTGTTCTCCGGCGATCTGGGCCCCAAGGGCACGCCCATCCTGCGCGATCCCAGCGTGGTGAAGCAGGCCGACCTGCTGTTGATGGAGTCGACCTACGGGGACCGCAATCATCGTGATCGCCCGGAAACGATCCGCGAGCTGGGCGAGATCTTCGAGCATGCCTGGCGCGACCGCGGCAACGTGCTCATCCCGGCGTTCGCGGTCGGCCGCACGCAGGAGCTGCTGTACTGGTTCGCCCGCCACTGGGAGGCGTGGAAGCTGGCGCGCTGGCGGATATTCCTGGACAGCCCCATGGCGGCAAAGGTGGTCGGCGTGTATGCGCGCCACCACGGCCTGTTCGACGAGGATGCGCGGCGCGTGTGGGCGCAGTCGCCCAATCCGTTCCGCCTGCCCAACCTGCACATGGTCGAGACCACCCAGCAGTCGATGGCGATCAACCAGGTGGAGAACGGCGCCATCATCATCGCGGGCTCCGGCATGGCCAACGGTGGCCGCATCCAGCACCACCTGCGCTACAACGTCGGGCGGCGCAACGCGCATATCGTGTTCGTCGGCTACCAGGCCGAAGGCACGCTGGGCCGGCGCCTGGTCGATGGAGCGCCGTGGGTGCGCATCCATGGCCGCGACTACCGCGTGAACGCGCAGCGGCACACCGTCGGCGGCCTGTCCGCGCACACGGACCAGCAGGGCCTGCTGGCGTGGTACGGCAACTTCCAGCCCGCGCCGCCGCTGGTGCTGGTGCACGGCGAAGATCGCGCACGCGAAGCCCTGGCAGGCGAGATCGGCGAGCGCCACGGGGTGCCGGTGGAACTGGCGCGGCCGGGGATGGTGGTCGACGTCTGACGACGCCGTGCGCCGCACGTCAGGCGCGCGTGACCGGCGCACCGATGGCGTCGTGTTCGCCCGTATGGCTGAAGCTGCGGTTGCGGCCGGCCTGCTTGGCGCGGTAGAGCGCGGCGTCTGCGCGGTCGAACACGTCTTCCGGTCCGACATCGTCGCCGGACGTATAGGTGTGGATGCCGACGCTCGCGGTGAACGGCGGCGGTGCGCCCGCGTTCGCGCCGTGCGGCTTGCGTGCGTGGTTGGCCAGGTCCACGTGGATGGTGGTGGCGATGGTGGCCGCTGCCTGTGCCGAGGTCTCCGGCAGCAGCACCGCGAACTCGTCGCCTCCCAGGCGTGCGACCAGGTCGCGCGGACGGCGCGCGCGGCTGCGGAGGATGCGCCCGAGCGACTTCAGGGCGGCGTCGCCGGCCGCATGTCCCTGCGTGTCGTTGAGCTGTTTGAAGTGGTCGATGTCCATCACCAGCAGCGAAAGCGGTTGGCCGCTGCGGCGCGCGATGCGCAGTTCGTGGTCCAGGGCATGGTCGAACCGGCTGCGGTTGGCCAGCCCGGTAAGGGAGTCCGACTGCGCCTGCTGGTGGGTACGCCGCAGCAGGCGGTAGATCCACAGCGAAGCGCCCAGCGCCAGCACCAGCAGGGCGGGCACCGGGGAGAACCAAGCGTGGGCATAGCGCAGCAGCAGGATCGACAGCACCACGACGCCGGCCATCGTCAGGATGGTGGGGCGCCAGATATGGCGGAGCCCGGGCAGCAGCGAGAGCAGCAGCGGAAGCGCCGCCAGCGTCGCTGCCAGCATCGCCTGCCAGCCTTCCGACATCGGCGTGATGGCGGCGCGTTTCAGCAGCATGTTCAGCAGGTTGGCCTGGTAGTCGGTCCCGCTCATGCTGGCGTTCGGGGGCTGGCCGGGCGCGCGCGCCAGCGGCCCCATGCCGGTCGCGCTGACGCCGACGAGGATCCAGTTGCCGCGCAGCAGCGACGCCGGGATGCGCTGGTTGAGGATGTCCGTATACGACACGTGGCGGAACGCATTCGGCGGCGAAGTGAACGGCACCCGGACCTCGTAGTCGCGTACCCACTCCGACGCGGAGGCCGGTTCCAGGCCCGTCATGACCAGCCGGCGCCCGGGCAACTCCGTGCCCGCGCCCTGGTCGAGCTGCAGCAATGCCAACGCCAGCGCGGGCCAGTGCGGCGAGCCAAGGCCGGCGCGCAGATAAGCCGTGCGCGCCACGCCGTCGGCATCCAGCGCCATCTCGGCATGGCCCAGCGATGCCGCCGAGGCCGCGAACTCGGGGATCGGCATCAGTTCGACCGTGGAGCTGTTGAGCTGGACCGGCTCGGCCAGCACCGGCAGCACCACCCGGCCGCTGCGGCTGATCGCGCGCGCCAGCAGGGCGTCGCCCTCGGGATCGAACAGTGCGGGCTCCGACAGCAGCACGTTGAATGCGATGCCCTTCACATCGGTGAGCCGCAGACGGTCGACGAGTTGCGCATGCGTGCGCCGCGACCACGGCCACCGGCCGAGTTCGGCCAGGCTTTTCTGGTCGACGTCGACCACCACGATGCGGGGGTCGGCGTCCGGCGCTGCGCCCAGGATCAACCGGTCATACACCCACGCATCGAGCGGGGCGGTGATCCCGGACAGGGTGACGAGAATCGCCAGCGCGGCCGCGCCCACCGCCGTCAGCAGGCGGGGTTTCCATTTGGGCGTGGCCGGGGCGGTGCTCACAGGGCCAGCAGTATGAGCAATGCGCCGGCTCCCGCGCCAATCCGGCACCAGCGGCAGGGCACCTCGACCACCTGGGCAGGCGGGAACGGGCCTTCGAAGCCATCCACGTCGATGGTCTGGGCGCGCAGGTACCAGGTACCCGAGCGCAGCCGGGGCAGGGTGATCTCGGCCTCGGCGACGAGTTCGTCGACCTGCGGGGCGCTGAAATCCGGGGTCCGCGACATCTGGAAGCGATAGCGCTGCCCGGGTTGGCCGGCTGGCCAGCGGAAGGTCACGTCACGGGTGCTGCCAGGCTCGGCCGCAGCGCGGTCGATGTCGGTGATCTCCGCCAGCGGACGCACGGTGAAGGCCACGCTGTCGCCGAAGGGCCCGGCCTTCCCGGTGCCGTCCACGCTGCGGATGCGCCAGGCGTAGTCGCCGGGGGGCAGGGGATCGGGTAGCCGGGCCTGCGTGGTGCCCTCGATGCGCGCCTGCGCGACGGGCTGGTGGAAACCGGAGGGGCCCGCCACCTCATAGTCGTACGCGGTGGCGCCAGGCGCCTGCGTCCAGGCCAGGTCTACCCCGGGCGTGCGAATGACGCCCCCTGCGGCAGGCGCGATGGAATACGGTGCCGCGGGCTGGTCATCGATCTGCAGGCTTGCGACCGCATCGTGGCCTTCCAGCCCGGCGGACGAGATCGCACGGACACGTACGAAGTAATGGCCTGCTCCGAGCGCAGGCAGCGTGTAGCGCGGAGCATCGCTTTCGGCATCCACCCTCAGGCTGTCGAACGAACGCTGCGCACTGGCCTGGATGCGGTATCGCTGCGCGCCGGGGACGGCAGGCCACGCGAGATCCGCGCGGGCACGCTGCGACAGTGGCGCCAGGCGCGACAGGTCGGGCGCCGGCAACAGCGCGACCGGGGTGACTGCGGCCTGGCCCTGCGCCACCACCGCGCCGAAACCCCGGCGAAGCACGGCGCCGCGCTGGCGGGGAGCGCTGACCGCGACACGTCCTTCCAGCACCTCGGTGTGCGTCTTGTCGTCGCGGGCTTCCACGCGGAACTGCGTGCCGCGCACCGCGGACGATGCGCTGGGGGTGTCCACGATGAAGTTGGCCGCCGGTCCACGCAGGTGGCGGACGTCATTGCCGATGCGCCCGCGCTGCAGGCGCAGCCGGGTGTCGGCCATGCCGGAACGGCCGAAGCGGGTCAGCCGGTCGAGCAGCAACTCGCTGCCGCCGAGCAACAGCAGCCGCGAGCCGTCGGCGAACTGCAGGCTGAGCGAGGCCTCCGGCGAGGTCGTCACGCGCGCGCCGCTGCCCAGCGACATCCCGGCCGTCACCGGCGCATCGCGGCCGGCTGCGGTGCGTGCCACCGCAGCGCCCTGCAGCGCGACGACCTTGGCGGTCGCCGGCTGGTCATGCAGCCATTCGAGCGGAATCCGCAGTGTGCTGCCCGGTGGCAACTGGTAGGGGTTCGCGATGCGGTTGTGCGCCTGCAGCCGCTGCCAGGGGATCGAAGGCTTGAGGTACGCGCCGGTCACATCCCACAGCGTGTCGCCGGGACGGACGCGATAGACCCATTCCTGCGCGTGGACCGACCACGACGCCAGCACCAGCATCGCCAGGCCGCACCAGCCCAGCCATCCTTTCCCCCGGCTCGCCCGCCCTCGCATTGCACGCTCCCGCATTGATCGTCAGGAAATGTTGAATCGATCACAATTATAGAAGCTTTGATCCGGCATCTGGCCGGTGTTGCCCTTGTTCGTCGTTAATGTGACTTGGCTTGGCGGAGCGCGCCCCGTCCCGGCACCCTCAGGGTGTGCCGCCCCACCGGGCGGCGATGCGGCGCGCCAGCGCGTAGGGCTCCGGCGCATCGCGGTTGGTCAATACGATGACCGTCAGCCGTTGCGCCGGAAAGCGCAGCAGGACGTTGCGGAAGCCGATGCTTTCGCCCGAGTGCCACTGCATGCCGCCCTGCAGGCGCCATCCGAAGCCGTAGTGCGCCACGTCGGGTTCCCGCGTGGTGATCGAAGGCGCGAACGCCAGTGCGCGCGACGCGGCCGACAAGAGTCGATCGTCGTAGAGCGCGGCGTCCCAGCGCGCAAGATCCCCGATCGATGAGTAGATTCCCCCGTCGCCGAGCACCGCGCTGGTCATGCTCTGGTCGGTGCGCCGCCAGCGGCCGTCGCGGAGGCTGTAACCGAATGCGCGATCGGCTACCGGCGGGCCTTCGTCTTCGCGTGCCTGCGTCGCGGTCATGCCCAGTGGCGTGAAGATGCGCGCGCGCACGAACTCGGCGAACCGCTGTCCGGAGGCGCGCTCCACGACCAGCGACAGCAGCGCATAGCCGCTGTTGCTGTAACGGTAGGTGCTGCCGGCGGGAAAGTAGAGACGATCCTCGCGTTCCAGCAGGCGCAGCACATCCGCATCACGTACCTGTCGCGTCTGCGTGGCGGGAACGAGATCCTCGTAGTCGACCAGGCCCGACGTGTGGGTGAGCAGATGGCGAAGCGTGATGCCTTCGGCCGCCGCGGGCAGCGAAGGCAGCCAGCGCAGCAGCGGATCATCGACCGTCAGCATCCCGTCCTCGGCGAGCAGGAGCACGCAGGCGGCGGTGAACTGCTTGCTGATCGAGGCGAGGCGGAAGTTGGTCCCGGGCGAAGCGGCGATACCTGCTTCCAGATCGGCCATGCCATAGCTGCGCTGGAAGACGGGCACGCCCTCCTTCAGCACCAGTACCGACGCGCCCGGGACCTGGCCCGCATAGTCACGCATCCATGCGTCGATATCGTCTTTGCGCGTGGCGGCGCTCGCCTCGACGTTCGCCATCACCAGGATCCCCCACAGACAGGCTGCTTTCATCGCCTTCTCCCGGCCACCCAGGGCGAAGCCTAGCACCGGCTCAGTCGAGGGCGGCTTCGGCGCGGAGTTGACGCTCGCGTTCATGGCCCAGGTAGCGGCGGATGCCATGCCGCATCAGGTAAAGCAGCGGGATCAGCGCGATGGCCGCCAGCATCTTGTACACGTAGTTCACCGTGCTGACCGCCAGGAACAGCGAGGTCGGCCACTTCTGCGGCCCCAGCACGAAGGCGATGTAGATCACCACGAAGCTGTCCACCAGCTGCGAGATCGCGGTGGAGCCGGTGGCGCGCAGCCACACCCAGCGTTCGCCGGTAGCCTCGCGGATGCGGTGGAATACCGACACGTCGATCAGTTGTCCCATCAGGAACGCCACCACCGAGCCGGCGATCGTCCACATGCCCTGACCGAAGATGGCGGCGAAGGCCTTCTGGTAATCCGGCACGCCCTGCGCCTGTGCCGCGTCCACCCACCAGCCTGCCGGCGCCAGCGCGATCGCGGCGAAGGCGAAGAGGAAGCCGTAGACGATCAGCGCCACCGCCAGCCACGAGATGAAGCGCACGCCGCGCTTACCGAAGAACTCGTTGATGGTGTCCGTGAGGACGAACACGAACGGCCACAGCAGCGTACCGGCGGTGAAGCTGAGCGAGCCCGTCTGGCCGAACAGGTTCCATTCCAGCGGCGCGATGCCCAGTGTGTCTTCCAGCGCGAAGATCTTGACGCCGATGAACTCGGCCAGCACCGCGTTGGCGCAGAACACCGCCGCCAGCACGATGAAGAGGCGGACCGCACGGTCGTCCAGCGTGCGCGGCGCGTCCATCGGTCAGCGCTCCCCGGCGCGGGTGAACGGCATGGTTTCCGGTGCCACGGCACCGCCGGAAATGATGAAGCTCATCGCCTGGTCCACCGTCCAGTCGGTCGGCGTCAGCAGCTCGACCGGCACGATCTCCAGGTAACCCGACGTCGGGTTGGGCGTGGTCGGCACGTAGACGGCGGCGAGTTCGCGGCCGCTGCCTTCCTCACGGATCACCCGCGTCACCAGGCCGACCGATTTCATCTCCCGGTGCGGGAAGTCGATCAGCACCACGCGCTGCGTGCTGCCCGGCTTGGTCTCGAGCATGTCCAGCAGCTTGCGTGCGCTGGTGTAGATGACGTTCGCCAGCGGTACGCGCGCGATCAGCGCCTCGAACCAGCTCAGCAATCGCTGCCCGACCACGCGCCGCGTCAGCGCACCCACGGCCAGGATCACGAACAGCGTCGCGACCATGGCGATGGTGTTCTGCACCCACAGGCCGTTGAACCACCCCAGCGACTGCGGGAACGTAGCCGCGATCTGGTGCGACAACGGCTCCACCCACGGCTTGCTGATGTCGGACAGCAGCACGAACACGAACTTGATGACGACCCACGTCAGCCAGATGGGCAACAGGGTCAGCAGACCGGTGATGAAGAGCTTCTGCACCGAGACGCGGTGCGGGGGATGGTCGGGGAGCATGGGCCTATTGTAGGCCGCTGCAGGGCGGTGGCTGTAGCGCCATCGGTGAAACGCCGTGATGCCGTCCGCGCCTCAGCGTGCCGTCGTGCGCGCCTCGGGCTTCAACCGCACGTAGATCTGCTTGCGCACGCGGGCGACGACTTCGTTCTGCGCATTGAACACGTCGGCCGGCATCCAGCGGAGGTACTTCTGGCCATCGGCTGCCCCGGCGCGGATCTCGTCCAATACATGGCCGTCCAGCCTGAACTCGGCGTGCAGCGTGCCCTTGCCCGGCTTCACGAATTCGATCTCGGCGGCCTTGTCCCAGACGTAGTAGTCGGGACCCAGCCGCTCCTTGGCCAGGATCATCCAGAACGGATCGGTCATCGCGAACAGGCTGCCGCCGAAATGGGTGCCCACGTAGTTGCGGTTCCAGGGGCGCATGCGCAGTTCGACACGCGCGAAGGTCCAGTCGTCGGCCAGCTCGGTGACGTGGATGCCGCTGAGCAGGAAGGGCGGCCACACGTTGAAGATGTGGCGCAGGGTACCGGGTTTCATGCAGGACGACGGAGGGATCAGGAAGGGACGGGAAGGTATTCGCGGATCAGAACAGCAGGGAGGACATCTTCCGGCGGTACTGGCCCACCAGCGCGTCGTCCTCGATTACCCGGAACGCATCGATCAGGCTCTTGCGCGGCAGGCCATCCTCGAAGGACCGGTCGCGCTTCAGCATTTCCAGGAACTGGTCCAGCGCCTCTTCGGATTCGCCCGCGACCAGCGCGTGCACACCCAGCAGGTGGCGCGCGCGCAGGTCGTCGCCATTCGCGGCGACCGCGGCGCGCAGGACCTCCCGCGCAGGTGCGTCCTTCAGGGCGGCCGCGAATCCGAGCCGGGCGCGGGCCTTGACTGCGCGGTCGTCGGTGGCAAGGTTCGCGGGCAGCGCGTCGAGCAGCCGCTCGGCCTCGCTCGCGTCGCCGGTCTTCAGCAGGGCGAGGACCAGGTCGAGCTTCAGTTCGTCCTTGTCGGGCTCGACGGCGACGGCCTCGCGCAGGGCGGCGACCTGGTGCTGGGGATCCAGCGGGACTTCTTCGACGAGGGCGTCGGCCGCTTCTGCCGGCTGGATGCCGTGCGAAGCGAGGAACTCGCGCAACTGGCCTTCCGGCAGGGCACCCGGGAAGCCGTCGACCAGTTGTCCGTCCTTGACCAGGAACACGGTCGGCACCGAGCGGATCTGGAAGGCGGCCGCGATCTGCTGCTCCTTGTCCACGTCGACCTTGGCCAGCAGGAAGGCGCCGTTGTATTCCCCGGCCAGCTTCTCGAGGATCGGCCCCAGCGTCTTGCACGGCCCGCACCACGTGGCCCAGAAGTCGACGAGGACCGGAACCTCCAGCGACTTGCGCAGGACTTCGGCTTCGAAGGTTTCGGTGGTGGCATCGAAAACGTGGGGCAGTTCGCTCATCGGGGCGCTCTTGGGCGTGTGGGGGCGTGGCGTTCAGATGGTGTCGCGGGCCGCAGGATACAAGGCGATGTAAAAAGTGTTTGACATTCGCCGATTGACATGTAAAGTTTGCCTTACATTTTGTATAGCGAAGGTTACTCAATGCGAGTGCAGCGAGCGAAGTGGTGGATCCTGCTTTTCGGCGCCATGCTGGCGTTCTGGGGATTGCTGGCGGGGCCCGACGTGCTGCTGGGCGTCGACCTGGGCAAGTGGGGAACGGCCCTGCTGGTGACGGTCGCCTGGATCTCGATGTTTGCGGTGTCGCGCGCACCCGTGGACGAGGCCGAGCGCATCCTGTCGCCGGGTGAGTGGAAGGCCTGGGTCGGCGTCGCCTTCATGCTGGCGGCGACCGGATACTTTCTGGCCAAGGCGCATGTCTTCGCCGATGGTCCGGCGGCGGAGAATGACGGCGCCCGCGCTGTGGGACGCAACCTGGCGTTGCTGCTGGTCGCCTGGAGCGTGCTCCTGGGTGTGCTGGGCGCGCGCTGGAAGGGGCGCGTGCAGGAGGATGAGCGCGACCGCGAGATCGAAAAGCAGGCGGCAGGCTGGGGACGTGGCGCCTTGACGTTCTGCCTGATCGGACTGGCGGCGATGCTGGCGTTCTCGCCTTCCGACCGGTTGGCATGGGCCACGCACTTCATGATCGCGAACCTGCTGGTGTTCGCGCTGATGTGGGGCTGGCTGTGCGAGTACGTGGCGACGGCCTTGCTGTACTGGCGTGATCGTCGGGAGGTCCGGGCATGAGTGCCGGGCGGGAGACGGTGAAAGCGGGGTTCGGCGAGCGGTTCGCCCGCAACTCGGCCTTGGGCATGTCCGGGCTGGCGTTGTTCGCCGCCATCGCGGTGGTCGTGCAGGGCGGGGTGTTCCCCTTCCTGTCGACCACCGCCTGTTTGGCGATGTCGTATTTCTTCCGGCGTCGCGCTCGGCAGGAAGAAGCGGACCGCCGTCACGCGATCGAGGACGAGCGCGACGACGTGCTGCTGGCACCTGGTGACCGCTCGTTCCGCATTGCCGCCAGTATCTGGATGGTAGGTCTTGCCATTGCGCTGGCTTGGCCGCCTGTGCGCGAGGCGTTGCTGGCGCCCGTGTTGCGGGTGCCGGGCCTGTTGCTGGTGGGCGTGACGGTGGCCAATGTCGCGGGCCATGCGACCGTTGCGGCGCTCTATCGGCGCGATCGTGCATGACCGGCACGCCGATCGCCAATGACATCCGCCGGCTGCGCTTCGAGCGCGGCGAGATGACGCAACAGGCACTGGCCGATGCCTGTGGCGTGACACGCCAGACCATCATCGCGCTGGAGGCGGGGCGCTACGCACCGTCGCTGGAACTGGCGTTCCGCATTGCGCGGGCGTTCGGCGTGGGGATCGACGAGGTATTCAGATGGGGCGGCGAATGAACAGTGCGTGGACGTGGAGCGGGTGGGCGGCCCTGGGCGTGTTCGTGTTGGCGGTGGTCGGCTTCGGCACGGCGTTGTCCGGCTATTCGCAGGTCTGGCATCCGGTGGCGGTGCTGGGCGCGAAAGGCGTCCAGCACGCGGTGGCGTTCAACATGTTCGGATTCGTCCTGACGGGTCTGCTGGCGGCGTCGGCGGCGCTTCGCCTGCGTCGCCATGTACCGCACGACGCCGGCTGGCCGCTGCGCGTGGGCACGCAACTCATTCTGCTGTCGGCGCTGGGGTTCGCGGCGATGGGGCTGCTGCCGCTCGATCCATCGGATTTGGACAATCCGGCCAGCAGCCTGCACGCCACGGCGTGGATGCTCTGGTGGGTGGCCTTCGTGCCGGGCGCGCTGCTGATCGCGCTCGGTCTGCGTGGACGACAGTCCTGGCGCGGGCTGGCATGGGCCAGCGTCGTGGCGGCGCTGCTGGTGCTGTTCGTCGCGCTGCTGGCGGTGGAGCTGATGCCGGCGGGCCTGGCCCAGCGCATGGGCTACCTAGGCTGGCTGGGGTGGTTGTGCGTGGCGTCGCGACACCGCGGCGCGTAGGGAGCTGGCTCCGCTGCGCTCGGGTGGATGAGGGCGCGAGCTGGCCCAAGGAGCAACTGGGCTAGCGCGACCCCCCGGGCACGGTTACGGCTGGCGATACACCTTGCCGTCCTTCATCACGAAATCCACCTTCAACACGGCGTTGATGTCCTCCACCGGATTGCCGGGCACCGCCACGATATCCGCGCGCTTGCCGGCTTCGATCACGCCCTGGTCGTCCACGCCGAGCACCTCCGCCGCACGGATCGTCGCTGCCTGCAGGGCGTAAGCGGCCGGCATGCCGGCTTCGACCATGTAGACGAACTCGCGTGCGTTGTCGCCGTGCGGCCCCACGCCCATGTCCGTGCCGAAGGCGATCTTCACGCCGTTGCGGTAGGCCATGCCCGCCGTCTGCTGGATGAGTGCGCCGATGCGTTCGGCCTTCGGCCTTACCACGGCCGGGAAATAGCCATCGATCTTCGCCTTCTCGGCGACGAAGCGGCCGGCCGAGATCGTCGGGACGTACCAGGTGCCGTGCTGCTTCATCAGCCGCATCACCTCGTCGTCCATGTAGGTACCGTGCTCGATGCTGGTGACGCCACCCAGGATGGCGCGCTTCATGCCCTCCTTGCCGTGCGCGTGCGCCGCGACGCGGAAGCCGTAGTCGCGCGCGGTGTCGACGATCGCCTTGACTTCCTCGACGGTGAACTGCGGTGCGTCGCCGGACTTGGCGTAGCTCAGGACGCCGCCGGTGGCGGTGATCTTGATGACGTCGCTGCCGTCCTTGTAGCGCTGGCGCACGGCTTGGCGGGCGTCGTCGATGGAGTTGATGACGCCTTCGGTCGGTCCCGGCGGGCCAATCAGGTGCGCCAGATGGGTATTGAAGCCGTTGGTGGGATCGGCGTGGCCGCCGGTGGTGGCGATGGAGGTGCCAGCGGCGAAGATGCGCGGCCCCTTCACGGCACCCTGGTTCACGGCATCGCGCAGGTGCAGGGTCACGTCACCGCCGAGGTCGCGCACGCTGGTGAAGCCGGCCATCAAGGTCTTCTCGGCGTATCCCACCGAGCGGTAGGCGAAATCCACCGGGTCCAGGCGGAAACCTTCCGAGTAGCTCTGCGGGCTGGATTCGCCGTCCAGGTGCACGTGCAGGTCGGTCCAGCCCGGCGTGCAGGTATGGTCGGCCAGGACGATCGATTCGGCATCGGCGAGCTTGGCGCGGCCGGGGATGACCTCGGCGATCCGGCCGTCGCGGACCAGGATGGTGTGCTCACCCAGGACCTTCCCGCTGCGGGCATCGAAGACCCGGTCGCAGTGCAGGGCCAGCGTCGCCGGCGCAGCCGGTGCGGCAGCCCTCGCGGTCATGCAGGCGGTCAGGCCGCAAGCGGCCATGGCGAGGGCAAGGACGGTCTTGTTCATGTGGGATCCCCTGTTTCGACCCCGTCATGCTAACTGCTGGCATGGCGGGTCATGGTGCGCTGCGGTACCCTTGGCGGCTTTGCCGTAGCCGTCTCCGCACGCCGCCATGCCCACTGCCGCCGAACCCGTCTCCTACGATCCGAAATCCGTCGAGTCCCAGGCCCAGTCCTTCTGGGAGGCCCGGCGCGCCTTCGAGGTCGACGAGCGGTCGGACAAGCCGAAGTACTACTGCCTCTCGATGCTGCCGTATCCGTCGGGTGCGCTGCACATGGGCCATGTGCGCAACTACACGATCGGCGACGTGATCAGCCGCTACAAGCGAATGACCGGCCACAACGTGCTGCAGCCGATGGGCTGGGACGCCTTCGGCCTGCCGGCCGAGAACGCCGCGATCAAGAACAAGACCGCGCCGGCCAAGTGGACCTACGCCAACATCGACCACATGCGCAGCCAGCTGAAGTCGCTGGGCTACGCGATCGACTGGTCGCGCGAGTTCGCCACCTGCCGCCCGGACTATTACGTGCACGAGCAGCGCATGTTCACGCGCCTGCTGCGCAAGGGCCTGGCCTACCGCAAGAACTCGGTGGTGAACTGGGATCCGGTCGACCAGACCGTGCTGGCCAACGAGCAGGTCATCGATGGGCGCGGCTGGCGCAGCGGCGCGCTGGTGGAGAAGCGCGAGATTCCGCAATGGTTCCTGCGAATCACCGACTACGCGCAGGAACTGCTGGACGGGCTGGACGACCTGCCGGGCTGGCCGGATGCGGTCAAGACCATGCAGCGCAACTGGATCGGCCGTTCCGAAGGCCTGGAAATCCAGTTCAACGTCGAGGGCCACGAGCCGCTGACGGTGTTCACCACTCGACCCGACACGCTGATGGGCGTGACCTTCGTGTCGATCGCCGGTGAACATCCGCTGGCACTGAAGGCAGCGGCGTCGAATCCGGCACTGGCCGCGTTCCTGGAAGAGCTGAAGCATGGCGGCGTCTCGGAGGCGGAACTGGAGACGCAGGAAAAGCGCGGCATGGATACCGGCCTGCGCGCCATCCATCCGATCACCGGCGACCGGGTACCGGTGTGGGTCGCCAACTTCGTGCTGATGGGCTACGGCACCGGCGCGGTCATGGCCGTGCCCGGCCACGACCAGCGCGACTTCGAGTTCGCCACCAAGTACGCGTTGCCGATCCAGCAGGTCATCGCGCTGAAGGCACCGAGGAACGAGGAGGAGAAGGCCTACGACGCCACCACCTGGCGCGACTGGTACAGCGACAAGACGCGGGACGACCTGGAACTGGTCAACTCCGGCGAGTTCGACGGGCTGGACTACCGCGGCGCGTTCGAAGCTTTTGCCGAGCGCTTCGAGCGCAAGGGCCAGGGCCAGCGTCGCGTGAATTACCGCCTGCGCGACTGGGGCGTCAGCCGCCAGCGCTACTGGGGCTGCCCGATTCCCGTCATCTACTGCCAGAGCTGCGGCGCCGTGCCGGTGCCGGACGCCGACCTGCCGGTCGTGCTGCCCGAGAACGTCACCCTGGACGGCGTCAAGTCGCCGATCAAGGCCGACCCGGAATGGCGCAAGACGAAGTGTCCGCAGTGCGGCGCCGCCGCCGAGCGCGAGACCGACACCTTCGACACCTTCATGGAATCGAGCTGGTACTACGCGCGCTACACCTCGCCCGGCGCGAAGGACATGGTCGACAAGCGCGGCAACTACTGGCTGCCGGTCGACCAGTACATCGGCGGCATCGAGCACGCGATCCTGCACCTGATGTACTTCCGCTTCTACCACAAGCTCCTGCGCGACGCGCGGCTGGTGGACAGCGACGAGCCGGCTACGAACCTGCTGACGCAGGGCATGGTGATCGCCGAGACGTTCTATCGCGACAATGCCGATGGTTCGAAGGACTGGATCAATCCGGTCGATGTCGAGATCCAGCGCGACGACAAGGCGCGTGTCGTCGGCGCGACGCTGAAGGCCGACGGTCAGCCGGTGAAGATCGGTCCCGTCGAAAAGATGTCGAAGTCGAAGAACAACGGCGTCGATCCGCAATCGATGGTCGACAAGTTCGGTGCGGATACCGTGCGTCTGTTCTCCATGTTCGCCGCACCACCCGAGCAGTCGCTCGAATGGAACGAGGCAGGTGTGGAAGGCATGGCGCGGTTCCTGCGCCGCCTGTGGACGCAGGTGCAGAAGCATGCCGCCGATGGCGCTTCGTCGGCGTTGGACGTGGCCGCGCTGAACGCGGACCAGAAGGCCCTGCGCCGCAAGACCCACGAGACCATCGACAAGGTCGGCCACGATTACGGCAAGCGCCACAGCTTCAACACCGCCATCGCGGCGGTGATGGAACTGTCCAACGCGCTGGGCAAGTTCGACGATGCCTCCCCTGAGGGGCGCGCCGTGCGCCAGGAAGCGCTGGAAGCGGCCGTGCTGCTGCTCAATCCCATCACGCCGCACGCGAGCCATGCGCTGTGGCAGGCGCTGGGCCACGGGGAAACGCTGATCGAGGATGTGGCGTTCCCGGTCGTGGACCCTGATGCACTGGTGCGCGACTCGGTAACGCTCGCGGTGCAGGTGAACGGCAAGCTGCGCGGCACCATCGACGTCGCCGCCGATGCGCCGCGCGACCACGTGGAAGCGCTCGCCAGGGCCGAGCCCAACACCGCGAAGTTCCTCGAGGGCCTGGCCATCCGGAAGGTCATCGTGGTGCCCGGCAAGATCGTCAACATCGTCGCGGGGTAAGGCACTCGACCGCCTTGCCCCTGTGTTCACCTCCGGTCCGGCTACGCTCTTGCCGCCCATGACAGGCTCGTCCAGACTTCGACCATGACCCGATTCCGCCTGCCCGCCCTCATCCTCGCCCTGACCCTGCTGGCCGGTTGCGGCTTCCACCTGCGCAACAAGATCGCGCTGCCGGCGGACCTGGGGCCGGTACGCGTGGAGGCATCATCGACTTCCTACAGCGCGCTGGTGACCAGCCTGTCGCGCGGCCTCCAGGCGGCCGGTGCCACGCTCGCCTCGTCGATCGGCGACGAACGCGACGAACGCGACGATACGGCGTCCGGACAGGTCGCCACGCTCCGCGTCGTGTCCGAGCGTTGGGGCGATCTTCCGATCGCGGTCGACCAGTTCGGCCGAGCGCAGGAATTCAGCCTGCGCTATGCCGTCGTCTTCTCCTTCAAGAAGGCCGACGGCACCGACCTGGTGCCGCAGCAGGTGGTCGAACTGTCGCGCGACTACGTGTCGCCGCCGCAGGACGCGACCGGCACCTCGACCGAGCGCGAAGTGCTCGCCGACGAACTGCGCCGCGAGATGGCCGCCTCGATCCTGCGCCGCATCGACGGCGTCGTGCGTTCGGGCCCGGTGACGCCGGCCCCCTGATGGAACTCAAGCCGGAACAGCTGGCGGCGCGCGGAACCACCGAGCCGCTGCTGCCGGTATACCTGATCGCCGGCCCCGAGACGCTGCGGGTACTGGAAGCCGCGGATGCGGTGCGCGCGCAGGCGCGTGCGCAGGGCATCGGCGAACGGGAGGTCTTCGATGCCGACGGACGCGATTTCGACTGGGGCCAGCTGGAAGCGAGTTTCAATGCGCCCAGTCTCTTCAGCGCACAGCGATTGGTCGAAGTCCGCCTGCCGGGAGGCAAGCCGGGCAAGGAGGGCGCCGAGGTCATCAGCGCGTTCTGCGCCAACCCGCCGTCCGACGTGGTGCTGCTGATCACGGCCGGAGAGTGGGGCAAGGCCTATCAGGGCAAATGGAGCGATGCCATCACGCGCGTCGGCGTGCTGGCGGTGGCCTGGGCCATCAAGCCGCACGAACTGCCGGGCTGGATCGAAGGCCGCCTGCGCAGCAAGGGCCTGCGCGCGGATCGCGATGCGGTGCAGCTGCTGGCGGATCGCGTTGAAGGCAACCTGCTCGCCGCAGCACAGGAAATCGACAAGCTGGCCTTGCTCAGCGATGGCGAGGTGCTCGATGCCGAGCGCATGGAATCGCTGGTCGCCAATGCCGCGCGCTACGACGTGTTCCGCCTGACCGACGCCGTGCTGGCGGGGCAGGGGGCACAGGTGTCGCGCATCCTGGCGGGATTGCGCGCCGAGGGCGACGTCGTCGCGGGCCTGATGCCGATGATCGTCAAGGAGCTGCTGCGCACCGCGTCGCTGGCGCGGGTGCAGGCCAACGGCGGCAACCTCGCTGCCGAAATGAAATCGCAAGGCATCTGGGAGGCGAAGCAGGCGCCCTTCAAGCGCGCACTGCAGCGCCATACCACGCCCGCGCGCTGGGACCGCTTCGTCGCCGAGGCCTCGAAGATCGACCGCACCGCCAAGGGCCGTGGCGATGGCGACGCCTGGGTGGGGCTGGAGCGCCTGTTGCTGGCGATCGCGGACGCGAAGGCCGTGCGCCTGCTGGTCGCCTGATCCGGCGATGCTGCGCGTCTTCTACGGCGGTACTTTCGATCCCGTCCACAACGGACACCTGGCCATCGCGCGCGCGGCGCACGATGCCCTCGGCGTGCCGGTCCGCCTGATGCCGGCGGCGGATCCGCCGCATCGCGCTCCGCCGGGGGCCACCGCTGCGCAGCGCGCGCGCCTGCTCGACCTCGCCACGTGGGACATCCCGGGCCTGTGCGTGGATCGGCGGGAACTGGACCGCGCCGCGCGCGAGCCGACCTCCCGTTCCTACACGATCGACACGCTGCGGGAGCTGAGGAGCGAGCTGGGCAACGTCGTTCCCATCGCGCTTTTGATCGGCGCGGACAGCCTGCTCGGACTGCCCACCTGGCGGGCGTGGACGGCGCTGCTCGACCTCACGCATTTCGTCGTCGCCGACCGGCCGGGCAGTGGGCTGGATTCAGCGCTGCCGCCCGTGCTCGCCACCGCTCTCGAGGGTCGCTGGACGGACCACCCGGACGATCTGGCGCGGGTGGCCGCGGGGCGCGTGTTCCGCTTGCACCAGCCCCTTCAGCCCGAATCGGCCACCGAAATCCGGCGCCGCATCGCAACGGGCGAAGCCTGGCGCCAGCTCGTGCCCGCGCGGGTGGCGGACGCCATTGCCGACGAAAGGCTGTACGCCTCACGGGCCGCCGACACGGGTCCGCTATAATCCCGGCCGTATTCCCAGAGCCACCAAGCCTTTGTCCAGCCAAGCCCACGTCATCAAGACCCGCCTTCCCAGCCCGCCGCCGGCCCTGCCGGACCTGCTCGCCACGGTGCATGCCGCGGTACAGGAACTGAAAGCCAAGGATGTCGTCGAGATCGACGTGCGCGGCAAGTCCAGCGTCGCCGATTACCTGGTGATTGCCTCGGGCACTTCCACCCGCCACGTGAAATCGATCGCGGACGAGGTGGTGAAGTTCGCCAAGAAGCTCGACGTGATGCCGCTGGGCGTGGAAGGCGAGCGCGAGGCCGAGTGGGTACTGGTGGACCTCGGCGATGTCATCGTCCACGTCATGCTGCCCCGCGTGCGCGAGTTCTACGCGCTGGAGCGCCTCTGGACCGTCGGCGACCAGCCGCCGGAAGACGTCGAGACGGCGGACGAATCGCGCCTCTGATCCGCAGCCGCTCGACTCGGTGCAACGGCGCCCTCGTGGCGCCGTTCTCGTTCAAGGCGCGCGGCCTGCGACCGTTATCATGCGCACATGAAATGCCGCCTCATCGCTACCGGAGAACGCGCGCCCACATGGGTCGCGCAAGGCTTCGCCGAATACCAGAAGCGTCTGTCGCACTGGCTGCCGTTCGAACTGGTCGAGATCGAGCCCGGTCTGCGCGGCAAGGGCCGTGATCCGCAGCGGGCCATCGAAGACGAGGGAAAGCGGGTGTTGGCGGCGTTGCCGAAAAGCGCGCATGTCGTGGCGCTGGAAGTCACCGGCAAGCCTTACTCCTCCGAACAGCTCGCGCAACGGCTCGAACACTGGCGCACGCTGGGCCGCGACATCGCGTTGTTGATCGGCGGCCCCGAGGGCCATGCCCCGGATGTGCTCGCGGCGGCGCACGAGAAATGGTCGCTCAGTCCGCTGACGCTGCCGCACATGCTGGTGCGGCTGGTGGTCGCCGAACAGGTATACCGCGCGGCGGCGATGCTGGCGAATCATCCGTACCATCGCGCATGAGGCTTGCGACTCTCGGTAGGAGCGATGTAAGTCGCGACCGGGTGAGGTGCGCGGCAGGGACGGTCTAAGTGGAGAGTCGGCGACCCGTTGCGAGGTTGTCGGTGCTCTCTGGTGCGTGGTCGCGACTCACGTCGCACCTACAGGAACAGCAGGAAGCCCGCCTTTCGGCGGGCTTCCACTTTAAGTTCGGATGCATCACTGCAGGTTGAACGCGATCGGCACCAGGCCGTAAGCCTGCACCGCCTGTCCGTTCTGCATGGCGGGCTTGAAGCGCCAGGTCTTCAGCACGTGCTGCCGCGCTTCCTTGTCGAGGTTGCGGTTGCCGCTGCTGATCTCGACGGTCACGTCGACCGGCTTTCCATCGATGTCCACGAGCACGCGCAGGATCACCGTGCCCTGGATGCCGTTGCGCAGCTCGTTGGTCGGATAGCGCGGCGACGTCGCACGGACGTATTCCAGCGTGGCGGACGGCAGCGGGCCGGCGCCCAGCGACGTGCCGGTTGACGCGGTGCTGTCGATGGCCGGAAGGTCGATCGTGCGCTCAGTACCAGGGTCCACCACGGCCGGCGTGTCGACGATGGTCGTGTCCGTGGTCACCGTGCGGGCCGGAACGACCGGGCGCGGCTCCTCGCGCTTGACGGTGGTCTGCTGTTCCTCGATCGGTACGACGACCGGAACCGGCTCTTCCTTCTGGATCCAGCGCACCACGGGTTTCGGCTTGACCGTGGGCGTGATCGGGGGCGCCGCCATCGGCATCAGCAGCATGAGCAGGGCGGCGGCGTGCACCGCGATGGCGGCCGCGATGGCCGCGATGCGGCCGATGTCGATGCGGGTATCGGAACCGTGGGGTAGTGCGCGAACCATGATCCACCTCCTTGAGGGCTGTGAACGGAACAACGCTCGGTCGCGGGGAGTGGGGTTGCAACGTCCCGGCGCCGCACGTCCAGACTGTACTCCGGCGGATGGCGTGCGCAAGAGGGGGCGGACTTCGACCTTTGGCGTAGTCCGGTCGCCCGGCCCGGAAACGACAACGGCGCCCCCCGGGGCGCCGTTGTCGTGGATAGGCGGGCGCTGCCTTACTTGCCCAGTTCGAACACCACGTCCAGGTTGATCGAGACGGTGGTCTCGCCAGGCGACACCGGGGGGGCACCGCTGGCGTCACGCGCTTCCATCTTGGCCATGGCCATCATCGGGACCGGGCGGAAACCGCCGTTGCCCTCTGAAATGCTGACGATCCGGCGCACTTTCAGCCCCAGCGACCTGGCATAGGTTTCGGCACGCGACTGGGCTTTCTTCAATGCGGCGAGGCGGGCTTCGTCGTACACCGGCTCCGGGTTGTCGATCTCGAAGCTGGGGCCATTGATCTGGTTGGCGCCCACGCCGGCCAGCGCATCCAGCACCTTGCCCAGCTTGGCGATGTCGCGGACCTTGATGCTCACGGTGTTGTTGGCCTGGTAGCCGGTGATCTTCGGGGCTTCGTTCTCGGCGTAGCGATACTGCGGGTTCAGGCTGATGCCGCTGGTCTGCACGTCCTTGTCGGCGATGCCGGCGGCCTTGATGGCCGACACGACCTTGGCCATCTGCTCGCTGTTCTGACGCATGGCCGTGTTGCCGTCCACGGCCTGCGTCACCACCCCGGCGGAGATGGTGGCGATGTCCGGCACGCGCGACGCGTCGGCCTGCGCCGAGACGTTGAGCAGGGTGCCGTCGGAAGGCACGGCGTAGGCGGGTGCGGTCTGGGCGTGGCTGGTCATGGCGACGGTGGTTCCAAGGGACAGGGTCAGGGCGAGCAGCAGCGGGCGGATCAGGGGCAGGCGCATGGGATCTCCTTTTCGTGGTTCGAGTGGCGGGCACCCGGGTCGTCGGCGACGCGCAAGGGTGTTCACGATGACATGAACGCGTCGTGATCCGGCGCAGGGTTAGCGGGATCCGGCCGGCATCAGCGGTCATTCAGTCAGGCGCCGCGGGTTATTCTTTCGCGATGCTCTATCTGGCCTCCCAATCCCCGCGACGTGCCGAACTGCTGACCCGCCTGGGCCTGTCCTTCGGACGGATCGACCTCGATATCCCTGAACACCGCCAGCCCGGCGAGCCCGCCGTCGACTATGTCCGCCGCGTCGCCCGCGAGAAGGCGGGTGCCGGATTGCTGAAGGTCGTGGCTACCCCGGATGCCGTGGTGCTGGGGGCCGATACCGAGGTGACCCTGGGCGACGAGGTGTTCGGCAAGCCGGTGGACACCGCCGATGCCGCCGCCATGCTGCGTCGCCTGTCCGGCCGCACGCACCAGGCCGTCTCCGCCGTCTCGGTGGTCAGCGCCTCGCGCGAGGCGCAGGCGCTGGTGGTCACCGATGTCAGCTTCGCCGAGCTGGACGAGCATGACATCGCGGCCTATGTCGCCAGTGGCGAAGCGATGGGCAAGGCGGGGGCCTACGGTATCCAGGGGCGTGCGGAGCAATTCGTCACCCGCCTGTCCGGCAGCTATTCGGCGGTGATGGGGCTGCCGCTGCACGAAACGGCGAAGCTGCTCCGCGACTTCGGCATCCATCCGTCGGCATCCGCCGCTGCTGTGTCAGCCTGAGGGAAGGACCCCATGTCGGAAGAAATCCTGGTCAACGTCACCCCGCGCGAAACGCGCGTCGCGGTGATCGAAAACGGCATGCTGCAGGAACTGCACATCGAGCGCGGCTGGCGCCGGGGCGTGGTGGGCAACATCTACAAGGGCAAGGTGCAGCGGGTGATGCCCGGCATGCAGGCCGCGTTCGTCGAAGTGGGACTGGACCGGGCGGCGTTCCTGCATGCGAACGACATCGTGCGTTCGTCGCCGGGCGCGGTAGCCGATGGTGAAGACGCACCGCTGCCCACGCCGCCGGCGGCACCGATCATGGACCTGCTCCGCGACGGGCAGGACATCGTGGTGCAGGTGGTGAAGGATCCCATCGGCAGCAAGGGCGCGCGGCTCACCACGCAGATCAGCATTCCGTCGCGCTACCTGGTGCTGTTGCCGCAGTCGAAGGTGATCGGCGTGTCGGCGCGCATCGAGGACGAAACCGAGCGCCAGCGCCTCAAGCAGGTCGTCGGCGAACTGGCCGGCCTGCACGGTGGCCACGGCTACATCATCCGCACCAATGCCGAGGGCCAGCCGGCCGAGGCGCTGGCCGAAGACATCGCGTACCTGTCCCGCGTCTGGAACGTGGTGGAGCGCCGCGGCCGCGAATCGCCTTCGTGCAGCGTGCTGTACGAAGACCTCAGCCTGCCGCTGCGCGCCGTACGCGACCTCATCCGCAAGGACGTGGAAAAGGTCAAGGTCGATTCGAAGGAAACCCACGAGCGCCTGCAGGCGTTCGTGGCCAAGTACATGCCGGTACTGGCCGAACGGATCGAACTCTATTCCGGTGAGCGGCCCATCTTCGATCTCTACGGAGTCGAGGACGAAATCGGTCGCGCGCTGGACAAGCAGGTGCCGCTGAAGTCCGGTGGCTACCTGGTGATCGACCAGACCGAGGCCATGACGACGGTCGACGTGAACACCGGTTCGTTCCTGGGCCAGCGCAACCTGGAAGAAACCGTCTATCGCACCAACCTGGAGGCCGCGCAGGCGGTCGCGCGCCAGCTGCGGCTGCGCAACCTGGGCGGCATCATCATCATCGACTTCATCGACATGGACGATCCGGAGCACCGGCGTCAGGTGCTGCGCACGCTGGAAAAATCGCTCGCCAAAGACCACGCCAAGACCACGGTGTACGAATTCTCGCCGCTCGGCCTGGTGGAGATGACGCGCAAGCGCACGGTGGAAAGCCTCGCGCGCCAGCTGTCGGAACCGTGCCCGGAATGCAGTGGCCGCGGCAGCATCAAGACCACCGAAACCGTCACCTACGAGATCTTCCGCGAGATCACGCGTGCCGTGCGCCAGTTCGAGGCCGCGCGCCTGCTGGTGATCGCATCCCCCAAGGTGGTCGCCCGCATCACCGATGAGGAATCGACCGCGGTCGCGGAGCTGGAGGAATTCCTCGGCAAGTCGATCCGCTTCCAGGCCGACGAGCAGTACCTGCAGGAGCAGTTCGATGTCGTGCTGCTGTAAGGCCAGGGGGCGGGCGTCGGCATTCGGAAGCCGCAAGAGCGGATCCCGGCGTCTGCGTTCCGGGCGACCGAACGCAGACACCCGCATCCCGGCGAGCGTCGCGAACTGATGCCCACGCCGCTGCGCCGCCGCCTGCGCCTGGCCCGCCGGGGTGCCGTCTACGGCATCGCCGTGGTGCTGGTGTGCATGGCCGTGGTGCTCGGCATCGCCAGCCAGGTGTTGCCGTTGGCCGAACGCCATCCGGACCGCGTCGCCGCATGGTTGAGCGAGCGTGCCGGACGGCCGGTCGCCTTCGATGCCGTGAAGACACAATGGACGCGACGCGGGCCGCTGCTGCAGCTCGACGGCCTGCGCCTGGGCGAAGGCGACAGCGGCGTGCGCATCGGCCAGGCGGAAGTGCTGGTGTCGATGTACGGCGGCCTGCTGCCCGGTCGTTCGTTCACCGAATTGCGCCTGCGTGGCCTGTCGTTGACCTTGCAGCGTGGTGACGACGGCACGTGGTCGGTGCGGGGTCTGCCGGGGCAGCAGCAGTCCGGCGACGATCCGCTGCGCAGCCTCGAGGGGTTGGGCGAGTTGCAGGTCATCGACGGCAGGCTCGCCATCGTCGCGCCTTCGCTGGGCTGGGACATCCGGCTGCCTGAGATCGATCTGCGCCTGCGGGTCGAGGGCGACCGGGTGCGTGCCGGCACACGGGCGTGGATCAGCAAGGACGCTGCGCCGCTGAACGTCGCCGTGGACTTCGACCGCAAGGCGGGCGATGGCCGTGCGTACCTGGATGTGTCCGCGGACGATATCGGCGCCTGGTCGCCGTTGCTTCGCTATGCCGGTGTCGTCGCCGAGCGTGGCAAGGGACGCGTGCAGGCGTGGACGGAATTGCGCCGTCATCGCGTGGTGCTGGTGACGGCGGACGCCAACCTGCAGCAGGTCGGGCTGCGCGGCGCGCCACTGGCGGATGCGGACGCGCCGACCCGGATCGCGTTCGACCAGATGGAAGGCCGCATGCGCTGGCGCCTGGTCTCCGGCGGCTGGCGGCTGGACGCGCCGCACTTGCGCGTGGGCACGGCGCCGGCCGTGCAGACGTTGGATGGCCTGGTGCTGGCCGGCGGCCAACGCTATGCGCTGCTGGCCGACCAGGTGGATGCGGCGCCGTTGTTCGCCGTCCTGGGCCTGAGCGACAAGATCGACGCCGGCCTGCGCCGCTGGCTGGTGCAGGCACGGCCGGGCGCACGGCTCGCGCGACTGACCCTTGCCGGTCGCCGCGACGGCGGGCTGCGTGCGGAAGGCCGGTTGCGCGACATCTCGTTCCGGACCGTGGGCGATGCCCCCGGTCTCAGCGGCCTTGCCGGCGACTTCGACGGCGACGCGGAGGGTTTCCGGCTGACGCTGGATCCTGCGTCGGTGATGCGTTTCGACTGGCCCAGCGGATTCGCCGTGGTGCACGACGTGCGACTGAAGGGCGATGTGCTCGGCTGGCGCGAAGGCGGCGGGTGGCGTGTCGGCACCAGCGCGCTGCACGTACAGGGCGAACAGTACGCGGCCGATGTGCGCGGCGGGATGTGGTTCCAGGGCGACGGCACGCGGCCCTGGATCGACGTGGCGGCGGACCTGGCCGATGCGCCCGTCCCGGTGGCGAAAGGTTTCTGGATCCACCACAAGATGTCGAAGGCGGCCGTCGACTGGCTGGATGCCGCGCTGGTCGGCGGCACCGTGCGGAACGGGCGTGCGATCGTCAGCGGCGACCTGGACGACTGGCCGTTCAATGATCGCGACGGTCGCTTCGAGGCGGTCGCAAACATCGAGCGTGGGCAGTTCAAGTTCCAGCCGGAGTGGCCGCCACTCGAGCAGGTGGATGCCGACATCGCCTTTATCGGCAACGGATTCGAACTGAAGGGACGAGGCGCGTTGGGCGGCGTTGCGATCCCGGCGTTCCAGGCCGGCATCGCCGATTTCGCCGCGGGCGATCTGAAGATCGCAGCGCGTACCGACACGGAGGCGGGCAAGCTGCTGGCATTGCTGAGGCAGAGTCCGTTGCGCAAGACCTACGGCGACACCCTGGACCACCTGCAGGCCAAGGGACCGGTCGCGGCGACCTTCGACCTGCTGCAGCCGCTGCATGCCGCAGAGCAGACACGCAAGAAGCTCGCCGGCACGGTGGACCTCAAGGGCGCGCAGTTGTCGGAAACGCGCTGGAACCTGGTGTTCGACAACGTGCGTGGCAAGGCGAAATACGACGACGGCGGTTTCGCGTCAGGCCCGCTGCAGGTGGTGCACGACGGACTGCCCGGTGTGCTGGGCCTGCGCGCAGGCAGCGGCACGCGCGACCGCAATCAGGCGTTCGAAGCCGACCTGTCCGCAGCCGTCGATGCCGACCGCCTGCTCGATCGCGCGCCCGAGATGGCATGGCTGAAGCCCTACATGGACGGGCGTTCGTCGTGGACCGTGGGCGTGACGATTCCGCGTACGCCGACGGGCGCGGTGTCTCCGCCCACCCAGCTCAGCCTGACGTCCGATCTGGTCGGCACGGCAATGAGCCTGCCGGCCCCCATGCGCAAAGCGTCCGCAACGCCACTGCCGACGACGGTCCGCGCCCCCTTGCCCATCGGCAGCGGTGAGATTGATGTGGCGTTCGGCGATCTGCTGGCGTTGCGCGCGCGCACTACCAACGGGCAGACCGGGGTGCGTGTCGTACTCGGCAGCGACCGGGTGATGGACGCGCCGCCATCGTCGGGTCTGGTGGCGACGGGGCGCACCGGAACCCTCGATGCGATGGAGTGGATCGCGGTCGCGCGCGGCGGGAGCGATGATGCCCATGGCGTGCCGCTGCGGCATATCGATGTCACTGCCGAGCGTCTGCTGATGATCGGTTCGGTGTTTCCCGACACGCGCCTGCAACTCGCGCCGGCGCAGCAGGCACTGGCGGTGTCGCTGGATGGCGATGCGCTGTCGGGTGCCCTGCTGGTGCCCGATGCGAAGGGTGCGCCGATCGCCGGCAAGCTGGCGCGCGTGCACTGGCGCAAGGCGCCCGTCGAAGGTGCGCCGGTCGCCGCGTCGGGCGCGCGCGCCGCCACCGACGACATCGATCCCGCTGCCGTCCCGCCGCTGTCGCTGGACGTCGAGGATCTCCGTTTCGGCGATGCGCGATTGGGCACGGCCAAACTGCGCACGCGCCAGCAGGCCGATGGCATGCACGTGGACCAGTTGCAGCTGCGCTCTCCCGGCCAGCAGATCGACGTGCGTGGCCAGTGGACCGGCACGACGTCCGCCGCCCGCACGCGTTTCGCGGCCGATGTGAAGAGCGAGAACTTCGGGGTGCTGTTCGACGATCTTGGCCTGGGCGATAGGGTGGGGGGCGGTCATGGCCAGATCAGCGCCGAGGCCGCATGGCCGGGAAGCCCTGCCGCGTTCCGCCTTGCCGCACTCGACGGCAACGTGAAGCTGGCCGTGCGCGACGGTCACCTGCTCGAAGTGGAACCCGGCGCGGGCCGTGTACTGGGCCTGCTGAGCGTGGCCGAGGTGCGGCGCCGGCTGATGCTCGACTTCAGCGACTTCTTCTCCAAGGGCTTCGCGTTCAACCGCATCGACGGCGATATCCGGATCGGCGGCGGACTGGCACGCAGCGACAACCTGCTGATCGATGGTCCCGCGGCCGAGATCGCGATCCGCGGCGATACCGACCTGCGCAGCGAACGGTTCGACCAGACCGTCGACGTGAAGCCCAAATCCGCCAACGTGCTGACTGCCGTCGGCGCCGTGGCCGGTGGCCCCATCGGTGCGGCGGTGGGCGCGGTCGCCAACGCAGTGCTGAAGAAGCCCCTGTCCGAGATGGGCGCCAAGACCTATCGCGTCACCGGCCCGTGGAAGTCGCCCAAGGTCGAGGTGGTGGGACGCGAACAGTCTCGCGTGCGCACGGACGACGACCGTACCGACAGCGCGGGCGCGCCCTGACGCCGCCTGTCCGCGGCCGCGCTTGCCGCGGCCGTTTTCCGCCCCCATTGTGATGACCATGACTCTGCCGATCACGCTCGCCGAAACCCGCCTCCTCCTGCCTGCCGGACTGGACCCGTCCGGCCTCGACCGCGCCTTCGGCACGCTGCTGGGTCCCGGGATCGATTTCGGCGACCTGTACTTCCAGCACGCCCGACGCGAGAGCTGGACGGTCGAGGACGGCATCGTCAAGGACGGGGCGCATTCGATCGAACAGGGCGTCGGCGTGCGCGCCATCTCCGGCGAAAAGACCGGATTCGCGTATTCGGACGACATCAACGCGCAGGCACTGCTCGAGGCGTCGAAATCGGCACGCGCCATCGCGCGCGACGGCGCGACCCACGCGCCACGCACGCTGGTACGCAGCGGCGGCCGCGCGCTGTACGCCGGCGACGATCCCATCGATGCGATGGGGAACGATGCCAAGGTCGAGGCGCTGCGTGCGGTGGATCGTTTCCTGCGCGCGGCCGATCCGCGCGTGCAACAGGTCACCGTCAGTCTCTCCGGCGGCATCGATACCGTGCTGGTCGCGCGCAGCGACGGGGTGATGGCCTCCGATGTGCGCCCGTTGGTGCGCTTGAACGTGCAGGTGATCGTCGAGCAGAACGGACGCCGCGAATCCGGCTATGCCGGCATGGGCGGCCGCTACGGTTATGCCGAACTGTTCGCTGACGGCAAGCCCGAAGACCTCGCGCGCGAGGCGCTGCGCCAGGCGCTGGTGAACCTGGACGCCATCGACGCGCCCGCCGGCATCATGCCGGTGGTGCTGGGCAGCGGCTGGCCGGGCGTGCTGCTGCACGAAGCGATCGGGCATGGCCTGGAAGGCGACTTCAATCGCAAGGGCACCAGTGTGTACGCCGGCCGCATCGGCGAGCAGGTGGCATCGAAGGGCGTCACCATCGTCGACGACGGCACGCTGCCCGGACGCCGCGGATCGCTCAACATCGACGACGAAGGCACGCCGACGAACTGCACCACGCTGATCGAGGATGGCGTGCTGGTCGGCTACATGCAGGACACCCACAACGCGCGGCTGATGGGCGTCGCCCGCACGGGCAACGGTCGTCGCGAATCGTTCGCGCACCTGCCGATGCCGCGCATGACCAACACCTACATGCTGGCCGGGCAGGACGATCCGGAAGACATGATCCGCTCGGTGAAGAAGGGCCTGTACGCGGTCAATTTCGGCGGCGGGCAGGTCGACATCACCAGCGGCAAGTACGTGTTCTCGGCCACCGAGGCCTACCTGATCGAAGACGGCCGCATCACCGCGCCGGTGAAGGGCGCCACCCTGATCGGCAACGGTCCGGACACCATGCAGAAGGTGAGGATGATCGGCCACGACCTGGCGTTGGACCAGGGCGTCGGTGTCTGCGGCAAGGACGGCCAGAGCGTGCCGGTCGGCGTGGGCCAGCCGTCGCTGTTGATCGAGGGCCTGACGGTAGGCGGGACGAAAGCGTGATGCATTCCTGGCTGTCCCTTCTCCCGTCGGGAGAAGGTGCCCCGAAGGGGCGGATGAGGGTGCGGCGGAGTCCATGACGCCTGCCTCGCACGGACTTCGCCGAACCCTCACCCCAACCCCTCTCCCGAGGGGAGAGGGGCTATTCCGTCTCGTCGTCTTCGGGGGCCTGCGTATCGAGCGAGGACAGTACTTCGCGCAGTTCCCGGAAAAGTTCGCGGAACGCGCGCGGCGGTTTGTTCTTCGCTTTTTCGTCGAGCGCGTTGCGCACGAGTTGTCGGAGCTTCTGCCGGTCGGCCGTCGGGAATTCGTCCAGCAGGTCCGCCAGCGCCTGGTCGCCGCCGGCCAGCAGGCGGTCGCGCCATTGCTCGGCGCGATGCAGCAGCGCCGTCTCGCGTCGCGCGGCGTCGCCGCCTTCGTCCATCGCATCGCGGATGGCTTCCAGTACCTCGTCCTCTTCCCGTCGCATCTGCTTGGCCAGGAACTGCAGCTGGCGCTTGTGCGCGATGTGCGAGGTGATGCGCTGGGTTTCCACGATATGCGGCATCAGCTCCTCCGGAATCGGCAGGCGCGCCAGCTGCGCGGGCGGCAGCGCCACCAGTTTTTCGGCCAGGCTGCGGATCTCCAGCGCTTCGCCCCGCTGCTGGGTACGGCTGGGGCTGAGGAATTCGCCGGTTTCGGGGTCGCGTCCGCGCATGGTGCTGCCTCTCTCTCTCGCTTCCGTCGCATCGCGCGGACGCCTGGATTCATCCGATCCTGCCCTGCGGGCGCGGATCACAGGACACAAGGATAAAGCATTGAACGCCACCGACCTGACGTCCCCCGACCAGAGCCTGGCCCGGCTCGAACGCCTGGAAGCGCTGTCGCTGCGCCTGCTGGAGCGCGCCCGGGCGCAAGGCGCCACGCAAGCCGAGGTCAGTTGCAGCGAAGAGACCGGCCTCAACGTCAGCGTGCGCCTGGGCGACGTGGAGACGGTGGAGTCGACCCGCGACCGCGGTATCGGCGTGACCGTGTACTTCGGGCAGCGCAAGGGCAGCGCCAGTACGGCCGACCTGCGCGAGGAAAGCCTGGAAGCGACGGTGGCGCAGGCCTGCGCCATCGCCCGTTATACCGAGGACGACGAGGCAGCCGGGCTGGCCGATGCGGCGCTGATGGCGTCCGATGCCCCCGACCTCGACGTCTGGCATCCGTGGGCGCTGGAGATGGACCACGCGGTCGACCTGGCGATGGCCTGCGAGGCGGCGGGACGCGAGGCCGACGCGCGCATCGAGAATTCCGACGGCGCGTCCGTCGGCAGCGGCGAAAGCCTGTCGGTGTACGCGAATTCGCACGGGTTCGTCGGCAGGGAGCGGGAGACCCAGCACACGATCGGCTGCGCCTTGATCGCAGGACAGGGCGATGGCATGCAGCGCGACGGCTGGTACAGCACGGCGTTGTCGCATCTGGAACTGGACGATCCAACGTCGATCGGGCGCAAGGCAGCACAACGCACGGTCTCCAGGTTGCAGCCGCGGCCGCTGGCGACGGGTGCATATCCCGTGCTGTTTTCCGCTGAGGTCGCCCGGTCGCTGATCGGCCACCTGCTCGGCGCGGTATCGGGGGGCGCGCTGTACCGGAAAGCCAGCTTCCTGCTCGACCACGTGGGCCAGCGGATCTTCCCGGACTGGTTCGCCATCGAGGAGCTGCCGCTGTTGCCGCATGGGCTGCGCTCGGCGGCGTTCGATGCCGAAGGCGTGGCGACGAAGCGTTCGCATCTGATCCGCGACGGCGTGCTGGAGCGCTACGTGCTGGGAAGCTATTCGGCGCGCAAGCTCGGCCTGCAGACCACCGGCAACGCCGGTGGCGTCCACAACCTGCAGGTGCAGGCCAACGCCGGAGGATTCGAGGACCTGCTCGCGGGCATGCGCACGGGACTGCTGGTCACCGAGCTGATGGGGCAGGGGGTGAACGGCGTGACCGGGGATTACTCGCGGGGTGCGGCCGGCTTCTGGGTGGAAGGCGGCACGCTCGCCTACCCGGTCGACGGCATCACCATCGCCGGCAACCTGAAGGCCATCTTCGCCGGCATCGAGGCGGTGGGGCGCGACGTGGATCGTCGCTCGCATGTCGGCATCGGCTCTGTCCTGGTCGGCCGGATGACCGTCGCGGGCGAGTGACGGGGCGCGGCTGCGCGACCCTGGCCGACGGCGCCATCGTTACCCGTTATGCTTGGCGTGCGGAGTGCTGCGGGGGATCGCGGCGCTCGACCGCCCACCACAACACTTTCGGGGAATCATCCAGATGAGCGAATTCGACAACGTCACAGCACCTCCGCCGCCGGCCACGGGCGATGCACCGCAGGACCAGCGCACGATGTCGCTGCTGGGGCACCTGCTGGGCATCATCACCGGGCCGATCGGCGCGCTGGTCATCTGGCTGGTGAGCAAGGACGACGCTTCCAAGGGCTTCGTCGTCGACCAGTCCAAGGAAGCGCTGAACTTCCAGATCACCGTGCTGATCGCGTTCGTGATCTCCTGGATCTTGGCCTTCGTGCTGATCGGCCTGCTGCTGATGCCGCTGATCGGCATCGCCAATCTCGTGCTCTGCATCATCGCGGGCATCAAGGCCAACAATGGCGAGTCCTACCGTTATCCGTTCGCGCTGCGCCTGATCAAGTGATCGCACGCCAAGCGTGATGGGAAAGCCCGGCCATGCCGGGCTTTTTTATTGTTAGGTGTCAAGCGGTGGACAGGCACCTAGAATCCCGCGGACCCGGCGCGCGCGTCGCATCAGCGACGCAGCGGGCGCGCGGTTCGTCCGACTCACAACAGGGAATTCGCATGTCCACCTCGAACGTTTCACCGGAAGAACGCTCCGCAGCCCTCATCACCTACCTGCTCACCGCTTTCCTCGGCATCATCGGCGCGGTGATCGGTTGGGCGGTCTTCAAGGACAAGGGACCTTTCGCCAAGGATCAGACCAGCGAGGCGCTGAACTGGGCGATCTCCGTCACCATCGCCTTCGTCCTGCTGTGGATCGTGGTGGTCGTGCTAGCCATGGTGTCGGCCAAGTTGGCGGTGCTGGGAAGCTTGCTGTACATGGCCCTCGGCCTCGCGAGCTTCATCCTGTGCATCATCGCGGCGCTGAAGGCCAAGGACGGGACCGCGTATCGGTTTCCGTTCGGTCTGCGCCTGGTCAAGTAAGCGACCTTCGCGCGGCAAGAAAAAGCCCGGCATCGCCGGGCTTTTTTGTCACTCAATGCGAACGATGGATCGCGAGATCGCCGAGTGAACGAAGGGCGTCGCCGCGAGCGTCATACACCGACAACGCCTCGCGCATCCGCGCATCGAGTTCCCTCAGTTTCGCCTTCGCGCCTTCCATGCCGAGCAGCGCCGGATAGGTCGACTTCGCCTGCGCCACGTCCTTGCCGGCGGTTTTGCCCAACTGGTCGGAACTGGCTTCGATGTCGAGGATGTCGTCGCGTACCTGGAACGCGAGGCCCAGCGCATCGGCGAAATCATCCAGCCGCGCCAGCGTGCCGGCGTCGGCGGCGCCAGCCAAGGCCCCCATGCGGACCGCGGCGCGGATCAGTGCCCCCGTCTTCAGCGCATGCATCCGTTGCAGGTCGTCCAGTGGCTGCCGTGTGCCGGTGGCGTCGATGTCCAGCGCCTGGCCTCCGCACATGCCGGCGGCGCCGGAGGCCCGCGCCAGGGTGCCCATCCATGCCACGCTCAGCGCGGCGTCGACGTCGGCGTCCGCCAGTTGTTCGAATGCGCGCGTCTGCAGCGCGTCGCCGGCGAGGATGGCGGTGGCCTCGTCGAAGGCGACATGCACGGTGGGTTTGCCGCGACGCAGGTCGTCGTCGTCCATCGCCGGCAGGTCGTCGTGGACCAGCGAATAGGCGTGGACCAGTTCCACCGCGATCGCGGGCGCATGCAGGGTGGCTTCATCCGCCTGCAGCAGCGTGCCGCTGGCATAGACCAGCAGTGCGCGCATGCGTTTGCCGCCGCCGAGCACGGCATGGCGCATGGCGGCATGCAGGCGGTGCGGGGCGGCGTCGGACGGCGGCAGTGCGCGGTCCAAGTGGTCTTCCAGCGCTGCGGCCCACGCCGCGAGACGCGGCTCAGCGGCCATCGGGCGCGGGTGCGAAGGGTTCGCCGTTCTCCGGCTGTTCCGGATCGGTCAGCAGGCGCACGCGCAACTCGGCCTGCTCGAGTGCCGCCTGGCACTGCCGGTACAGTCCGACGCCACGCTCATAGGCCGCAAGCGAAGCTTCCAGGCTGAGGTCGCCGTGTTCCATCTTCTCGACCAGTTGCTCGAGCTCATCCAGCGACTGCTCGAAATGGGCGACGGGTGAGGCTCCTGCGGGGGTCTTCTTTGCCATGGGGCAAGTGTGGGGATCGCGTGCGGTCAGGTCAAACCGCCCGGTGGGCTCAGCCGCGTCGCCACACCAGGCGGCGGTCGCGGTCGCGCAGCCAGGCGTCGCATCCGGCGGAGAGGACGAGGTCGCCGGCGGCCCAGAGCTCGTCGCTCTGCCAGAGCAGCGGCAGTTGGCGCCGCTCCCAGGGCGGGACGCCGCACGACTGCAGCACGTCCTTCAGCGCATGCCGGTGCGCGCGGCCGGGCAGGGCGATGCGCTCGCCACCCCGGCGCGCGGTCAGTCGGAGACGGGGGGCGATGGGCTCTCCCTCACCCTCCAGTGTTAGCGTTCCGCCATCGGGCAGGGTGAGGGGGACGTTGCCATCCCACGTTGCCTGCCACGTGCCGGGCAGCGCAGTGCGGAGGCGTTCGGCATGCAGCAGGCCGCGCCAGCGCCTCACCACCGCGCCCTGCCAAGCGAATTCCGCCTGCGCATCGTCGCGCGCGGTCAGCAACTGCGCCTCGATCTGCGCCACGCCCTGCGCAGGCAAGGAAGGCAGCGACAGCGTTTCGATCCATCGCCGCAGCGCGCGGGCACGCGCGCGAGCATCCTCCGACCGCAGCGTGGCGACGCGGAGCGCCGCAGGGTCTGCCGTGGCCGCGCGGGCCAGCAGTGCGCGATCCTGTTGCGCCAGCAGGTCTGCGCCCGCCGCGCTCAGCGCGGCGCTGCGCGCAAACGCGGCATCGGTGTGCGGCCAACGCTGCCGCAGCAGGGGCATCACCGTGTGCCGCAGGAAGTTGCGGTCGAATGCCGTGCTTTCGTTGCTGGGATCGTCGATCCACCGCAGCGCGTGGGCGTCGGCGTACGCCTCCAGCAGGGCGCGCGGTGTATCCAGCAGCGGACGCCATTGCCACCCCGGCCCGAATGCGCGCCACGGTCGCATGGCCGCGAGTCCTTCAGGGCCGGACGCGCGAAGGGCGCGCAGCAGGAACGTTTCAGCCTGGTCTTCGCGATGGTGTGCGGTCGCCAGGAGGTCGCCGGGCGACATGGCCGACGCGAAGGCGCCATGCCGTGCGCGCCGTGCCGCGGCCTCCGGGCCTTCGCCCCGCGAGGTATCGACGTGCACGCGGTGCACCTGTAACGGCACGCCGAGTGCCCGGCACGTCGTTTCGCAATGCGCTGCCCATGCGTCGGCCTGCGGTTGCAGTCCGTGATGGACATGGATCGCCTGCAGTCCTCGCGCGCGTACGTCCGGATCCTGTGCCAGCCGGTGCAGCAACACCGTCGAATCCCGTCCACCACTGAACGCCACCCACACCCGGCCCGCGACCGGCGACGGCGACAGGGCGAGCGAAGGAAGGGCAGGGTGCTGCATGCGTGCATGCTAGCGGCGAAGCGTGCGATGTGCAGCCGGTCACACCGCGATCGACGGCGCGTTGACGGTGTGTGAACCGGCCACGGGCGAGGATGATCGCGTCACCGAAACGAAGGAGAACGCATGACAGCGTCCACGGCCTCATCCCTTGCGGAAACCCGGCGACAGCACGCGCTCGACCGTTACCACGTGCTGGATACCCTACCTGCCACGGTGTACGACGACCTGGTGACGCTCGCCGCGGCGCTCTGCGGCACGCCCATCGCGGTGGTCTCGCTGATCGACCGGGATCGCCAGTGGTTCAAGGCACGCCTCGGACTGGATGACCACCAGACCACGCGGGATACCGCCGTCTGCGACCATGCGATCCGGCATCCGGAGGACCTGCTGGAGGTGCAGGACCTGAGCGAGGATGCGCGCTTCACCGACTTCCCCATCGTGACCGGCGACATCAAGGCGCGCTTCTATGCCGGCATGCCGCTGGTGACCGGCAACGGTGAGGCGATCGGGACCGTCTGCGTGGTCGACACGCAGCCCCGCCGGCTCAGTGGCCAGCAGAAGGCCTCGTTGCGGTCGCTCGCACGCGTCACGATGGCGCTGCTGGACGCGCACAGGGCAGAGCACGACGCATCGGCGCTCGCTGCGCTCCAGGCCGGCACGCCCGCGGTGGTCACCGATACGGCGGACGCGCCTGCGTTCACGGTAGCCATCATCGAGCTGCAAGGCATGGCGGACGCCGTGCGGCGGTTGGGGGAACGGGTGCTGGAGCGGAAGCTGGAGGGGCTGGGGACGGATTTCGATGCCTGTGTGCAGCCCGCACGGGGCGATCACGTCGGTCGGGTCACCGGCAGTGCCGAGTACGTCGTGCTGCTCCACGGTGAGCAGGCGGATGCGCGCGTGGATGCGCTTCGCGACGCGGCGCGACGTGCCGGACAGCGTGAGGGACTGTCGATGCTCGTGGGGGCCGCCACCGCCCTGCCGGGCGAGGCCATGCATCTTGTCTACCTTCGTGCGGAAGAAGACCTCAGTCGGCAGAAGGATACGGTCTCCGACAGGCGCGCTGCCTGACGAGGACTGGGCCGCGGGACGGCGCCCGCGTCCACCGTGCGCAGGGTTTCGCAACCCATGGCGCCGATGCGGCCAGGCGCGGGTGGCGGGCATGCCGCGGGTTCACCCGATGCGCGGCGGATCCGCGGTGCGGACGGAGATCTCCGCCCGCCATCGGGCGAGGCCCATGGCCACGCGTGCGGGGTGCGGCGATCTGCGGCATGCTCGTCATCGGTCCCGCCGCTGGGGAAGCATGTCCCGCCTTCGCCGTTCCATCGCCCGCGTGCTGGTGGCGCTGATGATCCTCATCCCGGCGGTGTCGCTGGCGATGTACGCCTTCAATCCGTTCGGTGCGCGCTCGATCGATCCGCGACAGCGCGTCCTGGGGCACGGCCTGTACCGTGTGCCTTCGTCCAGCATGCTGCCCGGCATCGTGCCCGGCCAGGTGCTGGTGACACGCGCCGGCTACTACACCCGCCATCGTCCGCAGCGCGGTGACGTGGTGACGTTGCTTGTGCCCGAACACGCGGGCCAGGTGTGGCTACAGCGCGTCGTCGGGCTGCCCGGCGAATGGGTCGGGATCGTCGACGGCAAGGTGCACATCAACGGTGTTGCGCTGGATGAGCCGTACGTCGCGGCGCAGAACGTGCGCACGGGCTACGCCCTCGCGTTCGCGCCGGTCAGGGTGCCCCAGGGGCACTACTTCATGATGGGCGACAATCGCGACAACAGCGTGGACAGCCGGATGCAACCCATGACCCGGCGCGAGGACATCACCGGCAAGGTCGTGGGGCTGTTCTGACGCGATCTAGGCGTGCGGCAACGTGGCCAGCTCCCGTTTCGCCACCTCGATCCAGTCCCGCTGCTCGCGCTGGTAGTAGCGCGGCGCGGCGTCGGAGCGGTCGAGGATCTCCTGGAACACGCTGCGTGCGCGGGCATGCTCGCCCTGGCGCTTGAGCAGCAGGCCGAAACGCGCCCGCGCCTCCTCGCCCGGATAGCCCTGCACCACGGCCTCGTACTCGTGGATCGCGGCGGCGGCATCGGCGGTGTCTTCCACGGTGCGCGCGTACAGCAGATGGCCGTCGACGGAACGGAAGCCGGGATTGGCCGCGATCAGGGCATCCAGCGTGGCACGCGCCTTCGCCGACTCGCCCAGGCCGAACTGCGCCTTCGCCAGTCCCAGCATGAGGTCGGGATCGCTGGCGTACAGGCCCTTGAGCGCCTGTTCGTACAGTTCGGCGGCCTGTGCGTAGTCGCCGCTGCGCAGGCTTTCGTCGGCCAGCCGGCGACGGTTCTCCGGCGTGTCTGCCGCCTTGAGCAGCCTGGCGGCGTCGCGGCGGTCGCGCTCGGGGTCGATGCGGTTGCGCACGTTGCGCACGGTGCGGCGGGCGGACGGGCTGTGGCGCAGGTCGGGCAGGATCTCGGCGATGAAATAGATGATGGCCGACAGGAACGGGAAGACCAGCAGGATGAAGACCCAGTAGAGGGGGCGACCGGTGCGCACCACGTGCACGCAGCACGCGATCTGGACGGCATAGGTCAGCAGCAGGAGTGGGCTCATGCGGTAATGGAAGTGGCGGCGGAGCGCCAAGCATCGGCCATCCGCTTGACCGGCGCCAGCGCAGGGCGCCGGCCGGCCGCATGCGCCTCGCACCATGATGTGCGGCGCCGGTCACAGCAGTGCGGGCGAACGCTCTGCGACGATGCCGCGTCCGACCATCGGATGGCGCGCGCCCGTTTCGGGGAATGAGGCGAGCGTGCCGCCGACGTTCCCCACGCGTCCCCTGGAGTCGGTACCCGATGCCTTTGCCCGTGTTCGTCCGGCGCCGCCGCGCGCCGGTGTTTTCCGTGTTGGCCGTCATGGCGCTGACCGCCTGCTCCGCACCGTCCGACGACACGGACGACGCGCCGTTCTGGAGTCGCGCGCGCGTCGCGTCGGCCTCCCCGGCGGGGATGGCCGGTGGCACGGCCACGACGGCGTCCGCCGAAGCGCAGGCCGCTCCGCCGCAGAACATCAATATCGACCCGGTCCCGTCCGGCCGCTATCGCATCGTGAGCGTGGCGAGCGGTCTGTGCATCGAGGTCCGGGAGGGGAGTGCCGCCAACGGCACCCCGCTGGTGCAATCGGTCTGCGATGCCACGCTGCACCGGCAATTCTTCGATATCGCCGAGACGACGACAGGGCAGTACCGACTGCGCAACCTGGCCACACAGAAGTCCGCCGACATTCCCGCAGGATCGGGCGCCGACCACGTCATCGTGCAGCAGTGGGAGGACAACGGCAGCGGCGCGCAGCGATTCCGCCTGCAGCGGATCGACACCAGCGACCGGTACCGCGTCGTCAACGTCAACAGCGGAAAGTGCCTGGGCATCACCGCCGCGTCCACCGCGGCGGGCGCCGTACTTGAGCAGCTCGCGTGCGCCGCGGTGCCGGCACAGCAGTTCCACCTGGGCGCGGGCGAGCCCGAGGCGGTGCGGCAGAACGGCACGCAGCCGCTGTTGCCGCCGCCGCGGCCGGTGCCGCCCTCGGCCACCTACCAGCCGCTCCTCTGGCCCGACGATGCCGCACCGGTCCTCTACACGCAGGACGACGGTACCCTGGTGACCCACGTCGGTGGCCGCGTGCGCGATCGCCATGCGCGCGAACCCATCGTCGACGACAGCTACCAGGTGTTCCCGCCGCAGTATTTCGAACGGCGCACGCACGAGATCGTCATCCACGACGATGCGGTGCCCGGCACGTCGGGCGAGCAGCGCATCCTGACCATCGTGGTCAGGCCGCAGCACTACTGGTACGGCACCAATTTCCGGCACGGCTACATCGGCCGGCGCAGCGAGGATCCGCTGGCGCCTACCTCGGTCGCGCTGTACGCGGACAACGGCGGCATGAAGCTGCTGCCTGGCGGCGTGGTCGGGCAGACGCCGATCACCGGCTACGCGCAGCTCGGGCAGGACCCCGGCAGCAACTACACGCCGCCGGCCGGCACGCCGGGCAACGCCTTCGTGCTGGTCAAGGAGATCCGCACCGCCGCCAACGAATCGCACCGGCCGCTGCGCAAGGGCGACCTGGTGGAGTTCGAGCTGGGCATCTTCCTGGCCGGCAATCCCGACCTCATCGGGCGCTTCAACTACTACGCCGAAGCGCTGGTCTACCGAGCGGGATCGCACGGCATCGTGTCCTGGTTCCGCGGGCCCGGCTACGGCGTGCAGCGTCCGCTGGACTCGCTGGCCATGCCGGGCGAAGCACTCAGTGCCGGTCCGTGGATGACGCTGCACGAGGACACCTCCAGCGAGCCGTTCCGCATGCTGCAGCAGGCGTCGCACAACATCGCCGGCTACAACATGCAGTCGTGGGCCGAAGGACGCCGGCTGATCCATACCTCGTTCGCCAGCGGTCGCCATTCCGAGGAGAGCAACACCGTCTTCGCTGCGCATGCCGGCAAGGCGGCGCCGCGCTTCTCGCAGACGCGCTGCGTCGACTGCCACACCGGCAATGGCCGCAGTTCGCCCGTGGTCGGCGCGCCGCTGAATCGCCTGGGCGTGTTCGTCGGGGTGGCGGGTGCGGGCACGCAGGCGCCGGATGCACGCTTCGGCTTGCGCCTGCAGCAGGGCACCTATCGCGAAGCCGGCGCCAACCTCGACGGGCGCGAAGCCGAACTGGTGCTCACCGGGTACACTGAGCTTCCGGGCCGCTATGCCGATGGCAGCGGTTATGTGCTGCGCCGCCCGACCTATGCGCTGCGCGACCGTGCCGGTCAGCCGCTGGCGATGCCGACGGCGCTGTCGGTACGCGTGGCGCCCTCGCTGATCGGCCTGGGTCTGCTGGAAGCCGTCCCCGAGCAGCAGCTGGAGCGACTGGCGCTGGCGCAGCAGGGTGATCCCGATGGGGCCGCCGGGCGGCTGCAGGTGGTGGCCGATGCGCGCGATGCGGGACTCAGCCGCGTCGGACGGTTCGGTTGGAAAGCGGGCACGGCGACGCTGGAACAGCAGACATCGCTCGCGCTCAACACCGACATGGGCGTCACGACACCGCTGATGCCGTCGCTGGAATGCGCACGCGGCAGCCAGGGCACGGCGTGTGCACAGGTCGACAACGGCAGCGCAAGACTGACGGCGGCCGACATCCACCACACCACGCTCTACCTGAGTCTGTTGGGCGTGCCGCCGCGACGCGACTTCGACAATCCGCTGGAACAGGACGCCCAGGCGCGCGCCCGGCAGCTGCGCGTGAAACGCGGTGCGCAGCTCTTCGACGCCGCGCGATGCAGCACCTGCCACGTCCCGGCACTGCGCACGGGCCACCACCGGTTCGTCGAACTGCGTTACCAGACCATCCGGCCGTACACCGACCTGCTGCTGCACGACATGGGGCCGGACCTGGCCGACACCTACGTCGAAGGCCGCGCCACCGCCCGAGAGTGGCGGACCGCGCCGCTGTGGGGCCTCGGCCTTGCGTCCAGCATCGATCCGAACGTGCGCTACCTGCACGACGGTCGCGCCGCCACGCTGGAGGAGGCCGTGCTGTGGCATGGCGGACAGGGGACGGCGGCGAAGCAGCGGTTCGAGGCGATGAGCGCCGAGGACAGGCGTGCGCTGGTGGATTTCCTCAGGTCGTTGTGACCCCGCGCTGTCCTGCCGGCGATCAGCGCCGGCCGGGACAGCCCTGCATCGACAGTCGCGCCAACGCACGCGGTAGCGCGGTATCGGCATCGAATCCTCCGGCCTTCGCCGCGAGGTGGCGATAACGGTTGGCGAAGCGTTCCGGACGACATGCGGGGTCGTAATACGACGGACCTTTCATTAGCGCGATCAGCAAAACGCGTTCCTCGGGCACCAGATCGGCCAGCGGTCGGCCGTACCAGGCCTGCGCCGCCTGTTCGATGCCCCGGGCGTTGCGGCCGAATCCGCTCTCCGCCAACACCGTGTCGACCATCCGTCCGATGCTCCAGGTGCGACTGACGTGAGTCGTGGCCGCCAGTTGGGTGAGGTGCCAGCGCGTAGCGGCCGACTGACCTGCATCTTGTCGTATCACCAGAGCACGTCCTGCACGGCCGAGCAGTCGCAGCTGGTGACCGAGGGGTTCGCGTTGCCGGCCCGAGTAGTGCCAGAGCGAGTAGCCCCAGATGCTGACGGGGTTGAGGCGTGGCACGTCCTCGATGGCGCCTGCTTCAACGTCCAGATAAAGCGCTCGCAACGCCGGCGTAGCGCGGTAGCGATTCGGATCGAGGTCGTCGGGAAGTCCGGAAGCGCCGTAGGCATGCAGACCGAAGCAGAACCCCGTGACGAGTGTCGCAACTGCCAGCAGGGTCCCGAGGGTGGCTCTGAGCCAGGCCATCCCCCGTGCGGACTCAGGCCGCTTCGTAGGCGCCGTAGCCGCGCAGGCGCTCGTAGCGCTTCTGCAGCAACTGATCGACCGGCAACTGGTCCAGCGCATCCAGCTCATTGAGCAGCACGGCCTTCAGGCGGACCGCCATCTGGCGCGGGTTGCGATGCGCGCCGCCGATGGGCTCGCGAACGACCTTGTCGACCAGGCCCAGGCCATGCAGGCGCTTGGCGGTCAGGCCCAGTTGTTCGGCCGCGTCCTTGGCCTTGGCGGCGTCTTTCCAGAGGATCGACGCGCAGCCTTCCGGCGAGATCACCGAATAGGTGCCGTACTCGAGCATCAGCGTACGGTCGCCGACGCCGATGGCGAGCGCGCCGCCGCTGCCGCCTTCGCCGATCACCGTGCAGATGATCGGGATCTTCAGTTCGGCCATTTCCAGCAGGTTGCGGGCGATGGCTTCCGATTGCCCGCGCTCTTCCGCGCCCACGCCCGGGTATGCGCCCGGCGTATCGATGAAGGTCAGCAGCGGCAGCTTGAAGCGCTCGGCCATCTTCATCAGGCGCAGCGCCTTGCGATAACCCTCGGGACGCGGCATGCCGAAGTTGCGCGCGATCTTGCTCTTGGTGTCGCGCCCCTTCTGGTGGCCGATGATCATCACGCTGCGGCCGTCGATGCGGCCCAGGCCGCCGACGATGGCGGAGTCGTCCGCGAACGCGCGGTCGCCGGCCAGTTCCTGGAACTCGTCGCAGAAGACCCTGATGTAGTCCAGCGTGTAAGGGCGCGCCGGATGGCGCGCCAGCTGCGATACCTGCCACGGCGACAGGTCGCGGAAGATCTGTGCCGTGCGCACGCGCAGCTTGTCCTGCAACGCATGGACCTCGGCATCGACATTCACCGCCGGGCCCGTGCTGGCGGCGCGCAGGTCCTGGATCTTGGCTTCCAGATCGGCGATGGGCTGTTCGAAATCGAGGTAGTTCGGGTTCATCTGCGGGCCATGGGCCGGAAAGGGGGAAAGTGTAGCCGAAGCGCTCCAGCGGTCACGTACGGGGGGGTAGGGCCGCCATCGCGCACGCGCAGCGCGTCAGTTCGCCCAAGGACGGCTGAAAGCGGGCTTGGCCGCGCGCACGCCCGGCATCGCGCGCAGGGCATCGAGCAGTTCGGCATCCACGCGCACGGCCTTCTGGCCGTTGAGGTCCAGCATGCCGGCGATGGCGGCGCCGTCGGTCGCCATCAGCAGGTCCAGGCGCAGGGGCGTGCCGCCCGGGCGGTGGCGCGACAGCAGCGCATCGACGCGCTCCCACAGGCCGGGCACGCGCAGGTCCAGCCGCAGCTGCAGGCGCTGCGCGTGCTGCTGGCAGAGCTGGGCGTAGTCCCACACCTGTCGGATGCGCAGGCTGTAGCCACCGCTGAACTCGTCCTCGCGCAGTCCACCCTTGATGACCAGCACGCGATCGCGCGTCATCAGCGCGCCGAACTCCGCCAGCGCATCGGAAAACGCACTGCATTCGATGCGGCCACGACCGTCTTCCAGTTGCACGAAGACCTGGCTGTCGCCCTTGCGGCGGATGCCCACCACCTGGCCCGCGACGATGGCATTCACTTCGGGACGCCAACCCTTCTTGTCGCCGCCGGACGAACTGGACCAGATGCGGTCCAGCTCGCTGAGGTCGTTGCCGACCAGCGAGCGAAGGTCGTCGCGATACGGGTCCATCGGGTGGCCACTGAGATAATGGCCCAGGGTCTCGCGTTCGCCGTGCAGCACCTGCATCAGCGGCCATTCGTCCGTGACCGGCAGCTCCACGTGGATGTCGTCGCCGCCGCTGCTGGAACCGAACATGTCGACGATGCCGGCATTGCGGTTCTTGCTGATCTGGTCGATGGCCTTCAGCACCTCCGGCAGCTGCAGCGCGAGCGAGGCGCGGTTGCGGCCCAGCGCGTCGAGCGCACCGGCATTGATCAGCGCTTCCAGCGCGCGCTTGTTGAGCCTGGAGGAATCGACGCGCTTGCAGAAATCGAACAGGTCGCGGAAGTCCCCGCCGTCCTTGCGCGCCTCGACGATGCTCTCGCACACACCCTGGCCGACGCCCTTCACCGCGCCCAGCCCGTAGCGGATGGTGTTGGCGTCGGTAGCGACGAACATGAAGTCCGAATGGTTCACGTCCGGCGGCAGCACGTTCAGGCCCAGGCCGCGCGCTTCATCGAGGAAGCCGACGACTTTCTCGGTCTTGTCCATGTCCGACGACAGCGTGGCGGCCATGAACTCGGACGGGTAGTGCTTCTTCAGCCACGCCGTCTGGTAGGCGACCAGCGAATACGCGGCGGCATGCGACTTGTTGAAGCCGTAGCCGGCGAACTTCTCCATCAGGTCGAAGATTTCATCGGCCTTGCGCTCTTCCACGCCGCCCTTGGCGGCGCCCTCGCGGAAGATCTCGCGGTGCTTGGCCATTTCGGCCGGCACCTTCTTGCCCATCGCACGCCGCAGCAGGTCGGCGCCACCCAGCGAATAGCCGCCGACGATCTGCGCCATCTGCATGACCTGCTCCTGGTAGACCATGATGCCGTAGGTCTCTTCCAGCATGGTCCGCGTGCGCGGGTCGGGATACTCGAATTCCTCGCGGCCGTGCTTGCGCTCGACGAACGACGGGATCATGTCCATCGGGCCGGGCCGGTACAGCGCATTCAGCGCGATCAGGTCCTCGAAGCGGTCCGGCTTGGCTTCCTTCAGGGCCCGCCGCATGCCGGTGGATTCGAACTGGAACACCGAGCCGGTGTTGCCGTTGGCGAATACGTCGCGGTAGACGCTGGCGTCGTCGAGCGGGATGGTGGTGATGTCGACCGGCGGCACGCCCGCGCGGGCATGCCGTTCGTTGATCGCCTTCACCGCCCAGTCGATGATGGTCAGCGTTCGCAGGCCCAGGAAGTCGAACTTCACCAGGCCGACGGCCTCCACGTCGTCCTTGTCGAACTGGGTGACCGGATTCTTGCCGCGACCGCCTTCGTCGTGTTCGGCGAACAGCGGGCAGAAGTCCGACAGCGGCGACGGCGCGATCACCACGCCGCCGGCGTGCTTGCCGGCATTGCGCGTCAGGTCTTCCAGCTGGCGCGCGAGGTCGATCAGGTCGCGGACGTCGTCCTCGTCGCGGTAGCGGTCGATCAACTCCTGCGACGCGGCTTCGCTGCTGCCTTCGCCCATCGCATCCTTCAGCGACACGCCCAGGATGTTCGGGATCAGCTTGGCGACGCCGTCGACCAGCCCGTACGGGAATCCGAGCACGCGGCCGGCGTCGCGCACCACGGCCTTCGCCGCCATCGTGCCGTAGGTGATGATCTGGCTGACGCGGTCGCGGCCGTACTTGCGCGCGACGTAGTCGATCACCTCGTCGCGCCGGTCCATGCAGAAGTCGATGTCGAAGTCGGGCATCGACACGCGTTCCGGGTTGAGGAAGCGCTCGAACAGCAGCCCGTACGGCAGCGGGTCCAAGTCGGTGATCTGCAGCGCCCATGCCACCAGCGAGCCGGCACCGGAACCGCGACCCGGTCCGATCGGGATCCCGTGGTTCTTTCCCCACTGGATGAAGTCGGCCACGATCAGGAAGTAGCCGGGAAAGCCCATCTTGCAGATGGTGTCGAGCTCGAAGTCCAGCCGCCGCTCGTAGTCCTCGCGCGTATGGCCGGGCGCGAGCGGATTCTTCTCCAGCCGCGCCTTCAGGCCGTCGTGCGACTGGCTGCGGATCCAGCTGTCGAGCGTTTCGTTGTCCGGCACCGGATACGCAGGCAGGAAGTACGTGCCCAGCCGCATCTCGATGTTGCAGCGCTGCGCCAGCGCCAGCGTATTGTCGATCGCGTCGGGGACATCGGCGAACAGTGCGGCCATCTGGTCGGCCGACTTCATGTACTGCTCGGCGCTGTATTCGCGCGGCCGCTTGGGATCGTCCAGCACGCGGCCGGAGGCGATGCACACGCGTGCTTCGTGTGCGTCGAAATCATCCGGCGACAGGAACCGCACATCGTTGCTGGCGATCACCGGCAGGCTGCGCGCACTGGCGGCGTGCAGCGCGAACGCATTGAACGCCTCTTCGCCGTCGCGCTGCGTCCGCGTGAGTTCCAGGTGCAGGTCGTCGCCGAAGGCGCGCTGCCAGTCGGCCAAGTGCTGTTCCGCCAGATCATGGCGACCGGTCAGCGCGAGGCGTCCCGCGAGGCTCTGGCGACCCATGATCGCGAACAGGCCCTGGTGGTCGTGGCGCAGCCAATCGGGATCGATGGCGACGCCATCGGTGCGATGGCCTTCCATCCATGCGCGCGACAGCAGGCGCGACAGCGACAGGTAACCCTCCCGGTCGCGGCACAGCAGCGTCACCGGCCACGGCGCGTCGTTGCCGTCGGCCACCAGCAGGTCCGCGCCGGCGATGGGCTTGATGCCCACGCCCTCGGCGGCCTTGTAGAACTTCACCAAGGCGAACAGGTTGTTGCGGTCCGTCACCGCCAGTGCCGGCATGCCCAGTTCCACCGCCCGGCTCAGCAGGTTGGCCTGCTTGGCCTTCTTCGGGTCGGCATGATCCGGTTTCTCGGGCACGCGGATGATCGAATCCGCAAGCGAGAACTCGGTGTGCAGGTGGAGGTGGACGAAACGGGAAGACATGCCGACTCGGGGTACTGTCGGGGCAGCGTACCGGCGGGGGTGGGGTGGGGCAAGGCTTGACATTCCGGGTGCGCGGAACGGGCCGGCGGGGACGAAAAAAAGCCGCCCGGGGAAGGCGGCTCAGGGGAAAACCCGAGGGGTCGGGTGGGGTGGGCGCCGCTGCGTGGGCGACGCCGGAGTGTCAGTGGATCCGGAACATCGGCACCGGTTCCGGGACATAGCTGCTGAAGCGGACGTGGCGCAGGTGGGATTCCAGCGCGGCTTCGGCGGTGCGCGCGGCTTCCCAGTCGGCACGGGTGTAATGCAGCGCGTCGGGTGCGCACCCCTGCAGTTGCGCTTCGAGGCTGCGCAGGCGGCGGAAATCCAGATAGCGCGCGGTTTCGTCGGCGACCAGCAGCCAGGTGGCTTCGTCCAGCGGATGGGCGTCCGCGTTCCGAAGCAGCGCCGCTGCGTGCTGCAGCCGGGCGCGAAGAATCGGGGACTGCGTCCAGTCGCGGTCCGCCAGCAGGCTGCGCAGCAACTGCACGCGTGCATCTTCAACGGGATGGGGCGGGGCGGACGCGACGGGAATGGGATCGGGCAGGCTCATGGCGCACCTCATGGGGGAAGAGGCTCCTGCGCAGGGGGTGCAGGATGCAGGGCCATGGTGCCGGCGCGTGGGCACGGACGCGCCTGCAGGAAGCCACCGTGACGATGGACACCGTGCCGGTGGTCATGCGCGGTGGTCCGCGCGTCAGCGCCGGTTGAAGGCCTCGCGCACGGGCGCGAAGCTGCGCCGGTGGTGGACGCAGGGGCCGTGCTGCGTCAGTGCGGAGAGATGCGCGGGCGTGGGATACCCCTTGTGCACATCGAAGCCGTACTGCGGGAAGGTGGCGTGCAATTGCACCATCAGCCGGTCGCGCGAGACCTTCGCCAGGATCGACGCCGCCATGATCGCCGGCTCGATGGCATCGCCGCCCACCAGCGTCTCGGCCATGCAGCCCAGTCCCTTCGGCGCGCGGTTGCCATCGATGCGGACCAGCTCCGGCAGCGGCTGCAGCGCCGCGATGGCACGGCGCATGCCTTCCAGCGTGGCCTGCAGGATGTTGAGCCGGTCGATCTCGTCGGGCTCGACGAAGACGACCCGCCAAGCGAGCGCGCGCTCCTGGATCAGCGGGAACAGCGCCTCGCGCCTGGCTTCGCTGAGTTGCTTGGAATCGTTCAGGCCTTCGATGGGGCGCGACGCGTCGAGGATCACGGCTGCAACCGCCACGGGCCCCGCGAGGGGTCCCCGACCTGCTTCGTCCACACCGGCAACCAGACGGACGACAGGATCCGGGAACAGTGACGCCGAGGTCATCGTGAAATGCTCCTTGTAGGAGCGACGTCAGTCGCGACCGCGGAAACGACATCCACGCGGATGTTCCCCACTGCATGAGAGGGTGCGGAGGGGCCTTGTCCGTCGGGCGATGCGGAGGCAGCAGAAATCATGGTGGCCGGTCGTGACTTACGTCGCTCCTGCAGGGGGACCGATCAACTCCGCCACCGCCTCGGCGGCACTCGCTGACGCATCCTGGCGCAACTGCGCGTGCAACCGCTGGTAGACAGGCTGAAGGCCGGCGACGGCCTCGGGCTCGAGGAACCAGTGGAGGACGGCGGAGGACAACGCTTCCGGCGTGCAGTCGTCCTGCATCACCTCCGGCGCGATGTCCTCGCCTGCCAGCACGTTCGGCAGGGCGTAGCGCTCGACCTTCAGCAGGCCCAGTCCCTTGACGATGCGGTAGGTCAACGGTGCGATCCTATAGCCGACCACCATCGGCCGCTTGCAGAGCATGGCTTCCAGTGTCGCAGTGCCCGAAGCGAGCAGGACGACATCGCTGGCGATCATCGCCTCGCGTGCACGGCCGTCGAGCAGGCGCCATGCCGTGTCGACGCCCTGCGCGGCGAGCTGTGTTTCCAGGGCCCGGCGGCAGGCGGCGTTGGCGGCCGGTACCACGATCTGCAGGCCGGGCATCTGGCTGGCGACGCGGCGTGCCGCCTCGAAAAAGTCCGGCGCCAGGCGACCGATTTCGCCAAGGCGGCTACCGGGCAGCACGGCGAGGACCGGGGCATCGAGTGGCAGGCCGAGCGCAGCGCGTGCTGCCGCACGATCGGGGTGCAGGGGAATGTCGTCCGCCATCGGATGACCGACGAAGCGCGCATCGATGCCATGTCGGGCGTAGATCGGCGGTTCCATCGGGAACAGGCAGAGCACCCGATCCGCGCTGAGGCCGATCTTCTCGGCGCGCTTCTCGCGCCACGCCCACACCGAAGGACTGACGTAGTGCACGGTGCGCACGCCGCGCATCTTCAACCAGCGCTCGATGCCCAGGTTGAAGTCGGGCGCGTCGATGCCGACGTAGGCGTCGGGTTTCCAGTCCAGCACGCGTTGACGGAACGCCCTGCGCAATCTCAGCAGGCGGGGAAGATGGCGCAGGACCTCGGCCAGGCCCATCACGGCGAGTTCGCCCGCGTCCCACCAGGTATCGGCGCCGGCGGCGCGCATCGCGTCGCCCCCGATCCCGGCGAATTCGGCGTGCGGGAAACGCTGTTTCAACGCAGCGATCAGTCCGGCCCCGAGGCCGTCGCCGGATGCTTCGCCCGCGCACAGCGCGATGCGGAGCGGCCGGGCCGCGGGTGTCGCGTCCATCAGCGCTGCAACGGCCGTTCGCCGCTGTCGATGAAGTGCAGCAGCGCCTTGACGTCTTCGCTGGCCTGCGCCTGTTCGGCGAGCTGTTGCTTGGCTTCCGCCAGGGGCAGGCCGGCGACGTACAGCGTGCGGTAGGCGCGCTTGATGGCGGCGATGCGTTCGGCATCGAAGCCACGCCGCTTGAGGCCTTCGCTGTTGATGCCGCGCGGACGCCCTGCCGCGTCGCCGGCCACCATCGTGAACGGGGGCACGTCGCCGCTGAGCAGCACGCCCATGCCGATGAACGCGTGGGCGCCGACGCGGCAGAACTGGTGCACGCCGGCGAATCCGCTCATGATCACCCAGTCCTCGATCGTGACGTGGCCGGCCAGCGTCGAGTTGTTGGAGAACACGCAGTGGTTGCCGACGATGCAGTCGTGCGCCACGTGCGTATAGGCGAGCAGCATGTTGTCGCTGCCGACACGGGTGATGCCTCCGCCGGTGCCGGTGCCGCGGTTCACGGTGACGAATTCGCGCACCTGGTTGCGGTCGCCGATGACGAGTTCCACCCGCTCGCCCTTGAACTTCTTGTCCTGCGGGTCGCCCCCGATCGCGGCATGGCCGACGAAATGGTTGTCGCGGCCGATCCGCGTCGGCCCGGTGACGGAGCAATGCGGGCCGATCACCGTGCCGTCGCCGATCTCGACCTCGGGACCGACGTAGGCGAACGGACCGATGCGCACGCCTTCACCCAGCATCGCGCCGGGATCGACGACCGCGCTGGGATGGATGGCGGTGGGGGCGCTCATCTCAGCGGGTGTCCTCGGCGCACAGTACGTCGGCGCAGGCGACCTGTTCGCCGTTGACCGACGCCACGCCGGTGTAGAAGGCCATGTTGCGGATCAGCCGCTTCAGCGTGACATCCAGGTCCAGCCGGTCGCCGGGCACCACCATGCGGGTGAAGCGCGCGTTTTCCACCTTCACCATGTAGAACATCCGTCCTGCAGTGTCGCCCTGGTGCGAAAGCTGCGTCAGCAGGCCGCCGGCCTGCGCCAGTGCCTCGATGATCAGCACGCCGGGCATGATCGGGCGGTCCGGGAAATGGCCGGTGAAGAAGGGCTCGTTCTGGGTGACGTTCTTGTACGCCAGCACGCGCTTGTCCTTCTCGAACTCCACCACGCGGTCGACCAGCAGGAACGGGTAGCGGTGCGGCAGCAGTTGGCGGATGGTGGCCGAGTCGACGGGCAGTTGCAGGTCCAGGGTCATCAGGTTTCCTTGTCGGCCGCCAGCACGCGTCGTGCCAAGGCGTCCAGTTGCTTGAAGCGCGCGGCGTTCTTGCGCCAGGTACGGTTGTCGGTGAGCGGCGTGCCGCTCGAGTATTCGCCGGGTTCGGTGATCGAGCTGGTCACCAGCGACATGGCGGTGACCACCACGCGGTCGCAGATCTCGAGGTGGCCGAGCACGCCTGCCGCCCCACCGATCAGGCAATAGCGGCCGATGCGTGCGCTGCCGGCGGCGGCACTGCACCCGGCCATCGCCGTGTGCGCACCGATGCGGACGTTGTGGCCGATCTGGATCTGGTTGTCGAGGCGGACGTCTTCCTCCAGCACGGTATCGTCCAGCGCGCCGCGGTCGATGGTGGTGTTCGCCCCGATTTCGCAATCGTCCCCGATCACCACGCCGCCCAGCTGCGGCACCTTGATCCAGTGCCCGCTGTCCATCGCCAAGCCGAAGCCGTCGGCGCCGATCACGGCGCCTGGATGGACCAGGACGCGCTGGCCCAGGCGCACGCGCGTGACCAGGGTGACGCGCGCGACCAGTTCGCAGCCATCGCCGACCACGCAGTCGTCGCCGACGATGCAGCCCGGGCCCAGCACGCTGCCTTCGCCGAGCGTGCTGCGTGCGCCGACCACGACGAAGGGGCCGACGTGCGCGCCCGGCGCAATCCGCGCGCTGGGATCGACCACCGCGCTCGGGTGGATGCCGGGTGCGCGGGCGGACTTGTGTTCGAACAGCGCCGCCATCTTCGCGAACGCGGTGTAGGGGTCCTTGGCGACGAGCACGGTGCCGGCCGCATCGGTGGCGTCCTCGGCACGCAGCACCACCAGGCTGGCCCGGCTGTCCGCCAGCTGCGCGCGATAGCGGCTGTTGGCGAGGAACGCCAGCTGGCCCGGCTCGGCACGCGCCAGTGTCGCCACGCCCTCGATGGGCAGGCCGGCGTCGCCGCGCAGCTCCAGTCCGAAGCGGGCGGCCAAGTCGCCGGAAGTGAAGGAGGGCAGGGTCATAGGGCGCGTAGTTTAGCCCCACCGCCCTGGAACCGCTCCACGGGGGCGTATGGTGGAAACGAAGACGGGGAGCTTGCGCCCCCCCGTCAGGTCGTCATGCCGGACCGGAAGCCCGCGTCAGAACGCGCCGCCGAAGGTGAACTGCAACCGCTCGAGCTCGTCGCCCTCTTCCTTCTTGATCGGGAAGGCGTAGCTGATCGAGATGGGACCGACCGGCGCGCGCCACAGCAGCGAGATGCCCGTGGAGGCGCGCAACTGGCCGGCGTCGAAGTTGTCCACGCCGTCGAACACGTTGCCGAAGTCCAAGAACGCCGCGATACGCGCCGCGTTGGAATCGAACAGCTTCGGGAAGATCAGTTCCACCGAGCCGGTGGTCTTCAGCGAGCCACCCAGCGGCTGGCCGCGATAGCCCGAGATGACCTCCGAGCGCGGACCCAGCGTGTTGTCGCGGAAACCACGCACCGAGCGCGTACCGCCGGCATAGAAGTTCTCGAAGAACGGCAGGCCGGTTGCCACCAGGGTGCGGTCCAGGGTGCCGCCATCCGCACACGTGCCATCCGCGGCCGGCGGCGTGGTGGTGCCCTGGCCTGGGATCTGCGGATCCGAGCCGTTCGCGCGGCAGATGTACCGGTAGATGTCGGAGCCGTAGCTGTCGCCGTAGCCGATCTCGGCACGCGTGTTCAGCACCAGCGCCGGGCTGATCGACCAGTACTTGGAGAACTCGTAGTTGAGCTTGTAGTACTCGACCGTGGAACCCGGTAGCGCGATTTCCGCCGACACGCGCTGGTAGGTGCCGCCCGTCGGCATGAAGTAGTCGTTGCGCGTGTCGCGCGCCCAGCCAAGCTCCGTGCGCCAGGCATGGAAGGTGCGCTGGCCGACGGCATTGATGTAGTCGATGATCGAAGACGGCGTGGATCCGCCGAAGGTCAGGATTTCATTGCTGTCGACGCCGAACAGCAGCGAGACGGTGTCGTTCTCGGTGATGGGCAGGCCCAGCACACCCTGTGCCGCGGCGCTGGTGGTCGAGTACTGCGCGGTATTGAAGTCCGAGTAGTCGAACTCGCGCCACCACAGGTTGTAGCCCAGCGACATGCCTTCGTCGGTGAAGAACGGGTTGGTGTACGAGAACGAATAGCGCTGCAGGTAATCGCTGCGCTGCGCTTCCACCGATACGCGGTTGCCGCCGCCGAGGAAGTTGTTCTGCGACAGCTGGATGGAGGTGGTCAGGCCGGAGAGCTGGGAATAACCCAGGCCGAACACGAAGCTGCCGGACGTGGTTTCCTTGACGTTGAAGACCACGTCGACCTGGTCGGACGTTCCCGGCACCGGGGTGGTCTCGACATCGACCGTCTCGAAATAGCCCAGGCGGCGCAGGCGCACGCGCGAGCGGTCGACGGCCACCTGCGAGAACCAGCTGCCTTCGAACTGGCGCATCTCGCGGCGCAGCACTTCGTCGGACGTGCGCGTATTGCCCTTGAAGAGGATGCGGCGCACGTTGACGCGCGGACCCGGCACGACCTGCAGGTTGATGGCGACGGTGCGGTTTTCGCGATCGATGGTCGGGATCGGCGTGACCTGCGCGAAGGCGTGGCCGATGTTGCCCAGCGTCGAGGTGATCGAATCGGACGTCATTTCCAGCAGGATGCGCGAGAACGTCTGTTCCGGCTTCACGATCACCAGCTTCTCGATCTCTTCCTTCGGCAGCACCGTGTCGCCGGTGACCTTCACGTCGGAGATCTTGTACTGCTCACCTTCGGTGATGCCGGCGGTGATGAACATGTCGCGCTTGTCGGGACTGATCGACACCTGGGTGGAGTCGATGTTGAAGTCCACGTAGCCGCGGTCCAGGTACCAGGAATTCAGGCGCTCCATGTCGCCGGATAGCTTTTCCTTGGAATACTGGTCGTCGCGGCGGTACCAGGACAGCCAGCTCGACTCCTTGGATTCCCAGTTCTCCAGCAGGTCTTCGGTCTCGAACTTCTCCGCGCCCACGACGTTGACGTGCTTGATCTTGGCGGCCTTGCCTTCCTTGACCGCGATGGTGACGTCCACGCGGTTCCGGTCCAGCGGGCTCACGGTCGGCGTGATGTCGACGTTGTACTTGCCGCGGTTGTTGTACTGGCGCACCAGCTCCTGGGTCACCCGGTCCAGGCTCAGGCGGTCGAAGGTTTCGCCCTCGGACAGGCCGATGTCCTTCAGGCCGGTCATCAGGTCTTCCGTCTTGATGTCCTTGTTGCCGGTCAGCGTCAGCTTGTTGATGGCGGGGCGCTCGGTGACCGTCACCACCAGGATGTCGCCCTGGCGGTCGAGCTTGACGTCTTCGAAGAAGCCGGTCTTGTAGAGCGCACGGATCGACTCGGCCACGCTGGCGGAGGTGACGACGTCGCCACGCTCGATGGGCAAGTAGGTCAGCGCGGTGCCGGTCGAGATGCGCTGCAGGCCATCGATGCGGATATCCGTCGCGGTGAACGATGCGCTGCTCGACGGCGCGGCGGCCACGGGCGCGGCAGCGGGTTCCGTCGTCTGGGCCAGTGCCGGCATGGCGATGGCCGAAGCCAGGGCGAGGGCAAGCAGGCGGCGGGAAGGCAGTCGCGTCATCGTTACATCCGGTTGGGGTGGTTCCTGCGGGGCAGGAGTGGACTGCAGGGCAGCGGTCCGGGGTGTTGCCAGGGAAAGGGTGGCGGCCTTTGGGCGGGCCGGCCCGAAGAAGTTCAGGGGCATCAGGTCACCAGACGCGTCATCAGACGCAGGATGTCGTTGTAGAACGCCAATCCCATCAAGCCCGCCAGCGCGGCCAGGCCCACATATTGTCCGGCCACCATGTGGCGCTCGCTCAAGGGGCTGCCCTTGACCAATTCAATAAGGTAATACAGCAGGTGCCCGCCGTCCAAGACGGGGATCGGCAGCAGGTTGATGATGGCCAGGCTGAGGGACATGGCCGCCAGGAACCACAGGAACCAATCCGGACCCCGTTGGGCCGAGACATTGGCGACCTGCGCGATGGTGATGGGGCCCGACACGTTCTTCAACGATGCGTCGCCCGTCAGCATGCGGCGGATCATGCCGAGGGAGTCGCTGGTCAGCTTGCCCGTCTCGCGCACGGCCGCTGGAAGAGCGGCGACGGGGCCGAAGTGGAGTCGGGCGTCGTAAGCGGGCATCGTCCGCTTGTCGGGAGGGGCGAGACCGAGCGCCCAATAATGCCCTTTGCCGGCGTCGGGGTGCTTGGTCCAGCGCGGCGCAAGCTCGAAGGCCAGCCGCTCGCCTGCCCGGTCCACCTCGATCATGGCGGTCCCGCCGCGCTTGCCGAGGGCATCGACTTGGCGGGCGATATCGTCGAAGCCGTGCACCAGATGACCATCCACCGCGGTGACGGTGTCGCCAGGCTTGAGGACGCCGTCCGCGACGGAGTTGGCTGCGACCTTGCCGATGGTGGCCGGCGTCACCCAGTGCTGCCAGACCAGTCCGGCCAGGCCAACCGTGTTTTCCTGGTCGAACCCGTCTGGCAGTCGCGACAGCGGTAGCGTGACGAGGCGCGTGGTGCCGTCTGCGGCTTCCACCTCGAGGGGAACGTCTTCGCCGTCGATGGCAGCCTTGGTCAGTACGATCGATGCATCGGTCCACGTGTCGATCGTGCGGTTGCCGACTTGCAGGATCCGGTCGCCACGCTTCAGGCCGGCATCGGCGGCGATGCCCGACACGCTGCCCACCGTGGCCGAGTAGTCCTGCTTGCCGATCACGAACATGACCCACAGCAGGATCACGCACAGCACGATGTTGGCCAGCGGACCCGCCGCCACCACCGCGATGCGCTGCCAGACGGACTTGCGGTTGAAGGCCTGGTCGAGCTGGGCGGCGGGGACGTCGCCCTCGGCTTCGTCCAGCATCTTCACGTAGCCGCCGAGCGGGATCGCGGCCACCGCGAATTCCGTGCCGTGGCGGTCGCGCCGGGACCACAACGGCTTTCCGAAGCCCACCGAGAAGCGCAACACCTTCACGCCGCAACGGCGTGCGACCCAGTAATGGCCGAATTCATGGAACGTGACCAACACGCCCAGTGCCACGATCATCCACCAGATTGAGCCCAGCACTTCACTCATCGGATGTCGGCGCTCATCGGGAAAGGTGGCTTGCGAGGTTGCGTTCGGTCAGCCGGCGAGCCTGTGCATCCGCTGCCAGCAGCACCTCCAGCGAATCCGCCGGCGCCGCAGGCAGCGCAGCGAGGGCGTCCTCGACCAGCGCGGGGATGGATAGGAAACCGATCCGGCCCTGAAGAAAGGCTGAAACGGCGACTTCGTTCGCGGCGTTCAGCACGGCGGGGGCGGTGCCGCCCGCCGCCATGGCGTCCCAGGCCAGCCGCAGGCAGGGGAACGCGTCCGTGTCGGGCGCTTCGAACTCCAGGCGCGGGTGGGCCAACAGGTCGAGCCCACCCACCCCGGATGCGATCCGTTCGGGCCAGCCGAGGCCGACCGCCAGCGAGGTGCGCATGTCGGGCAGGCCGAGTTGCGCCAGCGTCGAGCCATCGACGAATTCCACCAGCGAGTGCACCAGGCTCTGCGGATGCACCAGCACGTCCAGCCGCTCGCGGCCGACACCGAACAGGTGGTGGGCTTCGATCAGCTCCAGGCCCTTGTTCATCAGAGTGGCCGAATCGACCGAGATCTTCGGCCCCATCGACCATTTCGGATGCGCGACGGCCTGTTCGCGGGTGACCTGCGCGAGTTCAGCGCGGCTGCGTCCGCGGAAAGGTCCGCCCGACGCGGTCAGCACGATGCGGCTTACGTCGGCCTGAGCCTGTCGTGAACGCAGGCACTGGAAGATGGCGTTGTGCTCGCTGTCGATCGGGATGATCTCGGCGCTCGCCGCGTCCGCCGCAGCGGTCACCAGTTCGCCGGCGAGCACCAGCGACTCCTTGTTCGCCAGCAGCAAGCGCTTGCCCGCGCGGGCCGCCGCCAGGGTCGAGGACAAGCCGGCCGCTCCGACGATCGCGGCGACCACGACCTCACAGTCGGGCGCGGCCACCAGCGCGTCGAGGGCGGCCACGCCGGCATGCGCGCGCGTCGCCAGGCCGGCATCGGCCAGACCGTCGCGCAGGCGCGCGTAGAGGTCGGCGTCGGCGATCACCGCGTGGTCGGGTCGATGCGCTGCGCACAAGGACAGCAGCGCCTCGACGTTGCCGCCGGCCGCCAGCACGCTGGCGCGGTAGCGGTCCGGATGGCGCGCGATGACGTCCAGCGCCGACGCGCCGATCGAGCCGGTCGCGCCCAGGACGGCCACGTTGCGGTAGGCGGGCAGGGACATGCTCAGAACCCGAAGACTTCCTTGCCCAGTACGAAGATGGGCAGGGCCGCCAACACGCCGTCGATGCGGTCGAGCACGCCACCGTGGCCCGGGATCAGGTCGCCCGAATCCTTGGCGCCGACATGCCGTTTGAGCAGGCTTTCGAAGAGGTCGCCGACGACCGAGAACAGCACCGTGAACACCGCCACGACCAGCACGCCGGGCAGGTGTCCGGCGCCTGCGCCGGCGATCAGCGCACCGGCCACGGCGACCACCATGCCGGCGACCAGGCCGCCCAGCAGCCCTTCCAGCGTCTTGTTGGGACTGATCCGTGGTGCCAGCTTGCGGCCGCCGAACCAGCGACCACCGAAGTGACGGCCGGCGAAGTAGGCGCCGCTGTCGGCGGCCCACACGATGGCCAGCGCGACGAACAGCCAGATGTGTCCGTTCGGCTGCGACGAATGGATCAGGCCGAGCGCGCACCAGGCGGGCACCACGGCCAGCGTGCCGGCCGCCAGCTTGAACACCCGCGCCCAGGTCTCGTGGTCGGAGGCGAAGGTGAAGAAGCGCAGCCATAGCAACGCCAGCAACCACCATCCCACGCCGACCAGCGCCATCAGGCGCAGCGGTACCAGGTCGGTGGCGTCGCCCGAGCCACGCGAGGCCCATACCAGCGCCACCATCACCAGCAGGTTGGCGGTCAGCAGCACCGTGCGCTGCAGGGTGTCGTCGATTTCGGCGAGCTTGAACCATTCCCACAGGCCGACCAGGAACACCAGCGCCGCCAGCATGGCCAGCCACGAGGTGGGCAGCAGCAGGATCGCCCCGATGGCGAACGGCGCCATCACCAGTGCGGCGATGACACGGGTGCGGGTGGCGCTCATGCGGGGTGATCCTCGGTCGCGCTGCCGGCGACCTGGGCGCTGGTCAGGCCGAAGCGGCGCTCGCGCTGCGCGAAGTCGTCCAGCGCGCGCTGCAGCAGCGCCGCGTCCAGGTCGGGCCACAGCACATCGGTGAACCAGAGTTCGGTGTACGCCAGCTGCCACAGCAGGAAGTTGCTGACGCGGTGGTCGCCACCTGTGCGGATGAACAGGTCGGGCGCGGGCAGGTCGGCCAGTGCCACCTGCGAGCCGAGGGCGGCTTCGTCGATGTCTTCGGGTCGCAGCCGGCCGGCGGCGACCTCCGTGGCCAGTGCCCGCGCGGCGTGCGCGATGTCCTGGCGCCCGCCATAGCTGGCGGCGATGACCAGGTGCAGGCGTCCGTTGGCGCGGGTCAGTGCCTCTGCGGCGTCCATCCGCGCGCGGATGTCGGTCGAGAAGCGGGCCCGGTCACCGATGAAGCGCACGCGCACCGAGCGCCGGTGCAGTTCGTCGACCTCGCGGTCCAGCGCGTTGAGGAACAGTTTCATCAGCGCACCGACTTCCTCTTCCGGACGCCCCCAGTTTTCGCTGGAGAACGCGAACAGGGTCAGCGCGCCGATACCGCGCTCCAGGCAGAAGTCGATGCAGAGGTTGACCGCGCGTGCGCCGGCGCGGTGGCCGATCACGCGGGGACGGCGACGGCGTTCCGCCCAGCGCCCGTTGCCGTCCATGATGACGGCCAGGTGGCGGGGCACGGACGGGGAAGCGGCAGGGGACATGGCAGTCCTCAGACCGCCATCAATTCCTGCTCCTTGGCCTTCACCACATCGTCGACGTCCTTGATGGACTTGTCGGTGAGCTTCTGGATCTCGTCTTCGGTCCGGCGCTCTTCGTCTTCGGTGATCTGCTTGTCCTTCAGCAGGTCCTTGACCTGCTGGTTGGCATCGCGCCGGATGTTGCGGATGGCGACCTTGGCATCCTCGCCTTCGCTGTGCACGACCTTCGAGAGCTCCTTGCGGCGCTCTTCCGTCAGCGCGGGGAGGTTCAGCCGGATGGTGGTGCCGGCGGTGTTCGGCGTCAGCCCCAGATCCGATGCCAGGATGGCCTTCTCCACCGCGCCGACCATCTGCTTCTCCCACGGGGTGATCGTGAGGGAGCGCGAGTCGGAGATCGTCACCGTCGCCACCTGGCTCAGCGGCATGTCCGAACCGTAGTAGTTGACCTTCAGGTGTTCCACCAGGGCCGTGGAGGCACGGCCGGTGCGCACCTTGATCAGGGTGTGGCGGAGCGCTTCGATGCTCTTGGTCATGCGCGCCTGCGCGTCTTTCTTGATGTCGTTGAGCATCGCCCTTTCCGTTGCAAAGCCTGTAAACGACGGATTATAGGGCGATTCGGCCCCGTTGCCGACCGTCAGGGGCCGGTCCGGTGCGAATGATGCGGTGCCGCATCATGCAGATCGTGGCCGCAGCCCGCGCCCCGTTCGATCTGCAGCGTGGCGTGGTTGATGCCGAAGCGATGGTCCAGCGCATGCACCGTGGCGTCGATGAACGCGTCGTGGTCGTCGTCCCGCGCCCGCACCAGGTGCGCGGTCAGGGCGATCTCGTTGGCGCCCAGGGACCAGATGTGGAGGTGGTGCACAGCCGACACGCCGGTCTGTTCCTGCAGGAATGCGCGGACCTCGTCAGGATCCACGTGTCCCGGCACCGCGTCCATGGCGGCGTCGAAACTGGCCCGCAGCAGCCCCCACGACCCGACGGCGACGACCACGGCGATCAGCAGCGCGGTAGCCGGATCCAGCCACGCCCAGCCCAGGGTCGCCATGCCGACGCCAGCCAGCACGGCAGCCAGCGACACGGCGGCGTCGGCAATCAGGTGCAGGAAAGCGCCGCGCTTGTTGAGGTCGTGCAGGTGGCCGTCCTTGACCAGCCAGGCGGCGCCGAGGTTGACCAGGATGCCGAGCGAGGCGACCACGATGACCGGTGTGGCGGGAATTTCCGGCGGCGCGCTGAAGCGTCGGAACGCTTCCCAGCCCAATGCGCCCGAGAAGACCATCAGCAGGACGGCGTTGGCCAGCGGCGACAGCAGCGTCGCGCGCCGCCAACCGTAGGTGTGGCGTCCGCGCGGCGGACGTCCGGCCAGGGCGGCGGCGCCCCAGGCCAGGGCGAGCCCGAGGACATCGCCGAGGTTGTGCAGCGCATCCGACAGCAGCGCCAGCGAATTGGTGTGGAAGCCGTAGCCCGCTTCGATGGCGGTGTAGGCGAGGTTGATCAGCGTGACCCACGCGAACGTGCGCGTGGCCGAAGCCTGCGGGTGGGCGTGCGCCCCGTGCCCGTGGTGATGTGCGTGTCCCATGGCGGACTAGGGTGCCTGCGGCCCTGTGCGAACACTATTACAAGGGCGATCGCGTCCCACGTGCCCGACGTGGCCTAAAGGCGCGGCCACCGGGGCCGCGCCCGTCAGTCAGTTGCGGCCCTTCACCAGCGTGCCGACATGCTCGCCGCGCAGGATGCGCATCAGGTTGCCGGGCACCGACAGGTCGTAGATGCGCAGCGGTACGTCGCTGTCGCGGCACAGGGCGAACGCCGCCGTGTCCATCACCTGCAGGTCGCGCGCGATGACATCGTCGTAGGTCAGCTGATCGTAGCGGACGGCATCGGCGTGCTTGCTGGGGTCCTTGTCGTAGACGCCGTCCACCTTGGTCGCCTTCAGCAGCAGGTCCGCGCCGATCTCGATCGCCCGCAGCGCAGCGCCGGAATCGGTGGTGAAGAAGGGGTTGCCGGTGCCCGCGGCGAAGATCGCGATGCGGCCCTTTTCCAGATGGCGGATGGCGCGGCGGCGGATGTAGTCCTCGCAGACGTCGTTGATCTTGATGGCGCTCATCACGCGGCACTTGGCGCCGAGCTTTTCCAGCGCGTCCTGCATGGCCAGCGCATTGATGACGGTCGCCAGCATGCCCATCTGGTCGCCGGTGACCCGGTCCATGCCGCCGGCGGCCAGGCCGGCGCCGCGGAAAATGTTGCCGCCGCCGATCACCAGGCCCACTTCGGCGCCGGCGTCGCGCGCCTCGATGATCTCGCGGGCGATGCGGGTGATGACGGCGGGGTCGATGCCGTAGTCCTCGGCCCCCATCAGCGCCTCGCCGGACAGTTTGAGCAGGATGCGGCGATACACGAGGGGAGCGGGCATGGGGATCTCTCGGCGTGGGGGCAAACGCGGCAATTCTAGCCGAGTGCCCCCGTCTCAGTCGCCGGGTTCGTAGATGGCGTAGAGCTTGCGCGCGGTTTCCAGCACTTCCCACGTGCCGCTGAAGCCGGCCGACACGATGAAGCTCTGGCCTGCCTCCAGCAGCACGTCGCTGCCGTCGTCGCCGCGCAGGCGCACGCGTCCGCTGAGCAGGTGGCAAAACTCGTGTTCGGTGTACTGCACGCGCCACGCCCCGACGCTGCCTTCCCAGACGCCGCAATGGAAGCGCTCGTCCTGCGTGGAATATGCGTTGGCGAGCGCCTGCCGCGGCGCGCCGTGCACGACGCGCTCCGCCGCGACCGGCGCACGCGTGGCTTCATCCGGGGTATGCGGTACGGAAACGATGCGGGACATGAGCGGAACCGTCGGGCGGGGCGACTATGATGTGGCCTTCTTTCGGCAACCATCAAGGAACGGCCATGAGCGTGCGCACCCTGCAGGAATTCCTCGCCTCGTCGCGTGAGAAGGATGCCAGTCCGGATGCCTTCGAGCTCGAGAGCCCGCACCTGCTCGAGGTGCGGTTGAACGGGCTGGTCTGGGCCAAGTCCGGCGCGATGGTCGCACGCAAGGGGGCGGTCAAGTTCACCCGCCAAGGCGTGCTGGAGCAGGGCCTGGGCAACCTGCTGAAGAAGGCGGTCAGCGGGGAAGGCATGCAGTTGATGAAGATCGAGGGGCAGGGGCGCGTCTATCTGGCCGATGCCGGCAAGCGGATCACCCTGCTGCGGCTCGCCGGGGAGGCCATCTTCGTCAACGGCAACGACGTGCTGGCCGTGGAGTCGGGCATCGAGAGCCGCATCACCATGATGCGCAAGGTCGCCGGCATGCTGTCCGGCGGGTTGTTCAACGTGCGCCTCAGCGGGCACGGCATCGTCGCGATCACGTCGCACTACGAACCGCTGACACTGCCGGTGAATGCGCAGACCGGTCCGGTGTTTACCGACCCCAACGCCACCGTGGCGTGGTCGGGCAGCCTGACGCCCGAAATAGTCACCGACATCTCGCTGGGCACGCTGCTGGGACGGGGGTCCGGAGAAAGCGTGCAGCTACGGTTTGCGGGCGACGGCTGGGTGGTGGTGCAGCCCTACGAAGAAGTCGTGTACCAGCCGAGGCAATAAGCGCCCGGTGTTCCTCTCTGTTGCGGCGTCACCGGCCGGTGCATGGAGGCGCGGCGTCGACTGCGGAGGGGGAACCCGCATGCGCGCGCCACGCCCAGTCCTCTGCCGCGCTGTCGCGGCTTCAAAGGCGCGGGCGCACGGCCGTCCATCAAACGCGGCGCCCGGTGCGGCGGACCCGGAGATCCCTCGCTATCCGTAACAGCGTGTCGATGTTGCGCGTGGGCGCATTCTGTTATCGCTATTACGTTTCGAGGCGTCCAAAAAATGCGCCTGAGGGGGGGCAAAACTACACGGCATTTTGTGATCTATTTCTCATTATTACTTGAGTGTTGCGTAACCTAATTCCAACATTTGATTAACCTGCTATTAAGGCCCGTGGCTGGCCTGAAGGGCGCGCCGCACATTCTCGGAGAGGGCGGGCCCGTCCGGACGCTCATGTGAATAAACCTGCAGCAGGGAGTCGCACAGTGTCCAAGCGTACGTTCAATCGAACACTCAAACGCAGCGCCCTTACCCTGGCGCTCGGCGTCTGCTTCAACACGTCCGTCTACGCCCAGTCCAATACCTCCGGCGCGGTCTTCGGCCAGGCATCGGCGGGCGAGAAGGTCCTGGTCCAGAACCCGGCCACCGGCTTCAGCCGTGAAATCGCGATCGGCGCCGACGGTAGTTACCGCGTATCCGCGCTCTCGCCCGGCACGTACCGCGTGACGCTTCAGCGGGCCGACGGTACGACGACGACGCGCGAAGTCGCGGTCAACGTCGGTACCGGTACGGCCGTCAATTTCGCAGCGGAAAGTTCCGGCAGTGGTGCCACAACGCTCGGCACGGTGACCGTCACCGGGTCGCAGTTGGTCAACCCGATCGACGTCTCGTCGGTCGAGTCCACCACCATCCTGACGTCCGAGCAGCTGGCCCGCATCCCCGTGCCGCGCGATACCACCTCGGTGGCCCTGCTGGCGCCGGGCACGGTGCGTGGCGATGGCGCCTTCGGCAACCTTGCCTCGTTCGGTGGCTCCTCCGTCGCCGAGAACCAGTACTACATCAACGGCTTCAACATCACCAATTCGTTCCGGAGCCTGAACTTCTCGAAGGTGCCTTTCGAGGCGATCGCCGAGCAGCAGATCAAGACCGGTGGCTACGGCGCCGAGTTCGGCCGTTCGCTGGGCGGCGTGGTGAACCAGATCACCAAGCGCGGCACCAACGAGTTCAAGGCCGGTGCCAATGTGTTCTGGTCGCCGAAATCGCTGCGTTCGGACGTGGAGGACTACAAGTACTCCAACCCGTTGGTCCCGGGCGACTACGGCAACGTCGCCGAGAACAACAGCAACGATACGCAGGAAGAGCTGATCGGGGCCGTGTGGGCAGGTGGTGCGCTGATCAAGGACACGCTGTTCGCCTACGGCCTGTTGTCCTACGGCAAGACCGACACCGATGCCTGGGGCAACATGGATGCGGTCACGAACCGCAACGGGTCGATCAAGAATCCGACCTGGCTTGCAAAGTTCGACTGGAACATCAACGACAGCAACAAGCTGGAGCTGACCGCGTTCTCCGACAAGCAGGAAACCGAGACGCGGGTCTACAACAACACCCCGGGCGAAGTGGACCGCACCACCTATGTCGGCACGGTGTTCGACGAGCAGGGCGGCAACAACTACGTACTGAAGTACACCGGTTATCTCACCGACGCCTTCACCCTGACCGCGCTGTATGGCCACGGCGAATTCAAGCGCGCGCAGCATCTCCGCAATCCGGACGGTTCGACCGTCAGCTACAACGGCGATATCACCACGGCATACACGACCGACATCAACGGGACGACCGCGCTCGGAGGCTGCCCGGCGATCATCGACGTGCGTCCGGGCTATCGCAAACTGATCACCGGCGCCTACGGCAGCCTGTGCCATCTGACCGACGGCGCGTTGCTGCAGGCATCCAACAACAAGGATACCCGCGACCAGTACCGCATCGACGCGGAGTGGATCCTCGGCTCGCACCAGTTGCGCTTCGGCGTGGACGTGGACAATTACGAGTCGGTGGCGGGCGAAGCCAACGTGGGTGGCTGGCTGTGGCGCTACTCGACGAACAACGGTCCCGACGGGCGCCCGAACACCGGCGACGAGTTCGACGTGGTCCGTCGCCAGACCACGGCGCGTGGCACCACCATCGAGGTGAAGCAGCGCGCCTACTACCTCGAAGATTCGTGGAGGATCACCGACAACTTCCTGGCGTACCTCGGCGCGCGCTGGGATACCTTCGAGAACCTGGGCTCCGACGGACGCGCCTTCGTCAAGATCGACAACCAGTTCGGCCCCCGCCTGGGTTTCTCGTGGGATGCCAAGGGCGACTCCTCCCTGAAGATCTACGGTAATGCGGGTCGCTACGCATTGCCGTTGACGCCGAGCGTCGCGGTGCGCGGCTCCAGCGCCTCCATCTACCAGCGGTCCAACAACAACCGCTTCTCGGGCGTCGACCCGGTGACCGGTGCGCCGATCCTGATCAACCCGCTGAATCCGCTGAACCTGATCAACGGCGAAGACGGCCAAGCGCACGATCCGAACACGATCGCCAGCAAGAACCTGGATCCGATGTACCAGGACGAGTTCATCCTCGGCTTCCAGACCACGCTGACCGACCACCTCAACTTCGGTGCGCGCGGCATCTACCGCAAGTTGAAGGCCGCCATCGACGACAACTGCGACTACACCGCGATCACCGACCTGGCCGATGCCGACGGGCTCGACTACACCGTGCCGAACCCCGGCTTCCCGTATTGCCGCCTGTTCAACCCGGGCGAAGATGCGGTGCTGGTCACCGACCTGAACGGCGACGGCGTCTACACCACCTACACGGTGGAGGGCGACCGCCTCAGCCCGCCCGCCAAGCGTTCGTACAAGGCCCTGGAACTGTTCCTGGACGGCAGCTGGGACAAGTTCTTCTTCCAGGCCTCGTATACGCTCGGCTACAACAAGGGCAATACCGAGGGCGGCGTGAAGTCCGACATCGGCCAGGGTGACACCAACACCACGCAGGACTTCGACTACCGCGAGCTGACGGTCGATACCTACGGCTACCTGCCCAACGATCGCCGCCACGCGTTGAAGGTGTTCGGCAATTACGACTTCAACGACGAGTGGTCGCTCGGTGCGAACCTCATCGTGCAGACGGGACGACCGATCAACTGCCTGGGTGTCCTGGATCTCAACCCCCTGGAGCCCGTGGGTCCGGTGACCAACTATTCGCCGCATCCTTATGGTTCGGGCTTCATGCGCTGCAGCAACTCGGAAAATGGCGCCTCTGACGATTCCACGGTGAGCGCGGTTCCGCGTGGTACCGCCGGGCGCCTGCCCACGACCACCAGCCTGGACCTGAACCTCGCTTTCAGGCCGTCGTTCGCACCGGGCCTGCAGTTCAAGATGGACGTGTTCAACGTCTTCAATTCGCAGAAGGTCACGGCGGTGAGCGAAGTGGCGGAAGACTCGGCGACCGGCAATCCGCTGAGCACCTACCTGCTGCCACGCTCGTACCAGGCACCCCGTTCGGTCCGCTTCATGGTCCAGTACGACTTCTGATCCCGCATCTGTTCGAACAAGAACAACGCTCCATGCTCTCTTCTCGGCCGCCTTCGGGCGGCCTTTTCTTGTGCGCCGCGGCCTGCGTTGATCGTGTTGCGGATATGCTTGAACCAACTCCCTCACGATGGCGACCATGAACGGAGCGCTGCAGCGCCACTGGAACGAGGCGAACCACCACGAGGCCGCCAGGAACCCATCCGCGGCCCGCGCCTGTTACGAGGCCATGCTGGCGATAGCGCCCGATCTGGTGGCGCCACACCTTCGCCTTTCGCGGCTTGCGCAGGTCGCCGATCGTTATGTCGATTCGCGCCTGCACGCACTGCAGGCCGCGCGGATATGCGCCCGGATCCACGACACCAAGTCGGTCGGCTTCGTCAGCCTGCGCCTGCTCGCCTTTGCCGAAGATGCGGAAATCGTCCGGCTCATCCGGTCCATGCCGTGGTCCGACGAAGAAGTCCTGCGTCAGGCAGCGGTGCTCGCCCAGCATCTCTGGCTGGTGGATCGGCACGACCTCGCACTCGAGTTCCTGACGCATGTCGCCAGCCGTGTGCGGCCCGATCCGCTCCTCTGCTACACCCGCGCCAACGTACTCAGGTCGCTGGGCAGGCTGGACGAAGCCACCGACTATTACGAATACGCACTGCGCCTGGATCCGGACAACGCCTATGTGCACCGGACCCTCGCGTTCCACCAGGCTGCGAAGCCAGCCGGTAGCCGAGCGCCGAGGATCGAAGCGGCCTACGGGCAACATGCGGATGGATCGCCCGAACGTGCACAGCTGCGCTATGCGCTGTTCAAGGAACTGGACGATGCCGGTCACACGGCGGCTGCCTGGGACGCGTTGCGGGAGGGAGCTGCCATGGTGCGCAGCACGCTGCGGCACGATCCGGCAGAGGAGGAGCGGGCGTTCGAGCGTCTCATGCAGTCCTCTCCCTGGGCTATGCCGGTGCGCGTCGATCAGGTGCCATCCGGACCCGTGCCGATCTTCATCGTCGGCCTGCCGCGTACCGGCACGACCGTGCTGGACCGGGTGCTGGGCAATCATCCCGAGGTCGTTTCGCTGGGCGAGCGCAACGACCTGGAGGCGGCGATAAGCGAGGTGTCCGACCATTTCTACCCGGGCGGACTGAGGGAGTCGCGGTGGGAGAAGCTCGCGGGGATCGATCCGCTCACCGTCGGCGTACGGTACAGGGATCGCCTGGCGCCGATGGTCGCGGGGAGTCGCTGCTTCATCGACAAGAACCCCCGGAACTTCTTCAATGTGGGTCTGATACTGCGGGCGCTCCCGCAGGCACGCATCCTCTGCGTGCGCCGCGATCCGATGGACGCCTGCTTCTCGAACCTGAAGGAGCTGTTCGAGGGCGGCGCGTATCCCTACAGCTACGCATTCGAAGACCTGGCTGCGCACCATCGCGGTTTCGACAGGCTGCTGGCGCACTGGATGGCCGAGGCGCGGGGTGCGATGCACGTGGTGGACTACGAGGCGCTGGTGCGGAGCGGCGAGGACACCCTGCGCGGCATTCTCGCGTTCTGCGGCCTGGCGCCCGCCCTAGACATGCTGGACATCACCGCCAATGCGGCGCCCGTGTCCACCGCCAGCAGTTCGCAAGTCCGTTCGCCCATCCACGACCGCGGCATAGGGGCATGGCGGCGTTACGCCGTCCCGCTGGAGCCCCTGCGCCGGATGCTGGACGCGCAGGGGAACGGGCATGACCGCTGAGCCGATGTCCGGACGCGTGGCTGCGCTGATGCAACGCGCCCAGGCGCATGCCGTGGCCAAGGATTTCGACGCGGCGACCGAAGAGTACCGGCGCGCACTCGCCCTGTCGCCCGGCGATCCCGACATCCTCTTGCAGTTGTCCTACATGGCGTCCCTCGCAGGCCGTTACCGGGCCGCGCACGGCCATGCGTTGCAGGCCAGCCAGCACGACACGCAGCGGGTCGAGGTCGTGAAGGAGCTGCTTGCACGGTTGCGTACCTTCAACGAAATCCCGGCCATGCTGGCGTGCATCGAGCGCATGTTGCCGATGTCCCGCATTCCGATCCCTTCGTTGATCACCATTGCGGCACAGCTGACCTACGCGGGGTTGCCGCAGCGGGCGATCATGTTCCTGGACGAAGCCCGGCGCGCGGACCCGGACTATCCGCCGACCTTGTTGTCGCGGGCCCATGTGCTGATGTTCCTCGGTCGATTCGACGAGGCGGCGGAAGATGCCTCCCGTGCGCTCGCGCGGGCGCCGCAGATCGCGCAGGGCTACTGGCTCCTGTCGCAGGTCCGCAGGCAGCACGCCGGCGAGGCCCACCTGGCCCGGATCAGGGCGCAGCTGAAGGTGCCGCGACGGACCGCGCAGGATCGTGCGTTGCTCGCCTTCGCGCTGCACAAGGAACTGGACGGTCTTGGGCGCTACGAGGAGGCCTGGCATGCGCTGCAGGAAGGGTGCGCCAGCAAGCGTTCCTCGCTGCGCTACGACGCGGCGCAGACGGCGTTGCTTTTCGAGCGGCTGCTGCGTTTCGAACGACGCGGTTCCACCGTGCAGGCGGGGTCCGGCACCCCTGCGGTGCCGGTATTCATCGTGGGCATGCATCGGTCGGGCACGACGCTGATCGAGCACCTGCTCGACGGGCATTCCGACGTGTGCGGACTGGGCGAGCTCTACGACTTCACCAGTGCCATGCGCTACGGCACCGATCATCATTGCGCGGGCGTGATCGGTCCGGAGATCGTCGCAAGGGCCGCTTCCGTCGACTTCGACATGGTCGGCCGCCGTTACCTGGAAGGCATCGCTTGGCGCTTGTCCGGCGAGGGCCATTTCACCGACAAGCTTCCTTCGAACTTCCTCAACCTGGGCTTCATCTGCGAGGCCCTGCCGCAGGCGAAGATCCTGCACATGGTGCGCGACCCGATGGAGACCGGCTTCTCCAATCTGCGCGAACTGTTCTCCGACGCCAATCCCTACAGCTACGACCAGCGCGAACTGGCCGATTTCCACGCGCACTACCGCACGTTGATGGCTCACTGGCATGCCCGCTATCCCGGGCGGATCATGGACGTGGACTACGCGCAGCTGACGCGCGAGCCGGAACAGGTGGTCCGCCGGGTCTGCGACTTCATCGGCCTCGCCTTCGAGCCGCAGATGCTGGGGATGCAGTCGCGCACGCGGGGTGTCGTCACGGCCAGCGCCGTGCAGGTCCGCACCGCGATCCATGTGCGGGAAGTGCCGAAGTGGCGCGCGTACGAGCGGTACCTTGCACCGTTGCGGGAGCGCCTCGGCAGTGACTGAACGATGATGCCGGCCTCCGGCATCAACGGGTCGATTCAGGAGCCGACGGCCCCCGCCGAGACGCGATTGCGCCCCTCGCGCTTGGCGCCATACAGCGCTTCGTCGGCAGCGCGAAGCAGATCGTCGACGTGGCGGAACTGTTCCAGCGCCCCTTGCGTGGCGAGGCCGGCGGAGAAGGTGATGTGCAGCGGCTGGCCGTTGACGTGCGCCATGGCTGCGCCGGAAACCTCGGACAGGATGCGTCGCACCACGTGGGCGGCCGCGTCCTCATTGATGCCCGGCAGTACCACCAGGAATTCCTCGCCGCCGTAGCGGGCGACGATGTCGCTGCTGCGCACATGCCGCATCAGCGACTTGGCGAAGTTGCGCAGCACCTCGTCGCCGACCAGATGGCCCCAGCGGTCGTTGACCTGTTTGAAGTCGTCCAGGTCGATGAAGGCGATCGACAGCGGCCAGCCGTGGCGGGTGGCGGCGTCGAACTCCTTCTCCAGCACTTCTTCCAGCTGGCTGCGGTTGTAGGCGCCGGTCAGCGGATCGCGACGCACTTCCTCGGCCAGGCGGCGTGCGCGGTCTTCGTGCTCGTCGGCCTCCTTGCGCGCGCGCGCGGCTTCCTGGATCTCGCGCAGGTTGCGCACCACCAGCAACTCGCGCGCCTGGTCCAGCAGGGCCTGGATGCGGGCGGGGGGCGCAGGCGGAACGTCGAACATCGCGCAGACTTCGGGCAGGGCGGCGATCATGTCCTCGGTCAGCGTGAGGAAGGCCGCATAGTCCAGCCCGAGGCGGGTGGCCGCCTGCAGCGCCGCGTGCCGATGGGCGGCCTCGGTGCGGGCTTCATCCGCGCCGGCCAGCCAGATGTCGGCGACATGGCCGGAGACGGCGACGCACGCATTGAACGTGGTGTCGGAAGCGGGCCCCTCGCTTTCCATGATGGCTTCCCGCAGCAGTGCGGGCAGGTTCCACTGCCGCGCCAGCCAGCCACCGACAGAGGCGTGGTCGCAGCCCAGCCAGTCGCGTTCGGCGGCAAGCAGTGCCGCGTTGTCTTCGGTGCGTTCGACCAGCTGCGCGTAGTCGTCGCCCAGCACTTCCAGCAGGGCCAGCATGCCGATGTCCTGCAGCAGTCCGGCGAGCATCAGTTCCTCGGCCTTGCGCGTGCCGGCATGCTGGCCGAGCAGGCGACATGCCAGTGCGGCGATCACGCTGCGGCGCCAGACGCGCTCCTGCGCCACGGGATGGCTGCCACTGCCGCAGCGCGCGAGCGAGAAGCCCAGGGCCAGCGTGAGCGTCGCGTTGAGGCCGAGTACCGTCAGTGCCTGCGACAGGTTTTCCACGCGGCGTCGGCTGGCATAGAGCGGGGAATTGGCGATGCGCAGCATGCGCGCGCTCAGGGCGGCGTCCAGGCCGATCGCATCGGCCGCGGTCGCCATCACCACCTCGGGGTCCTGCGCCAGTTCGAGGATGCGCAACGCCACGCCCGGCGGGCTGGGCAGGTTGCGGCAGTTCGACAACTGGGATTCGAGTTCGGGACGCATCCGGGTGCGCACTACGCTGGAGGAAAGTGGCCGGCAGCATGCCAGCAAAGCGTGACGGGATGGCAGCTTTGTAGACAGTTTCGGCACGGCAGCGTCAAACTTTAGGCGCGCACGACGAAAGGCGGTGCGCACGCCGCCGCGTCGGGACGCGTTTCGCGGACAACAAAAAAGCCGCGGTTTCCCGCGGCTTTTCCGGGTGAAGCGGAATGCGCGGCTTATGCCAGGCCGGCCTGCTTCATCACTTCGGCGGCGTAGTCTTCCACCACCTTCTCGATGCCTTCGCCGACCACCAGGCGCTGGAAGCCGACCACGTCGGCGCCGGCGGCCTTGACCACCTGCTCGACCGACTTGTCGCTGTCCAGCACGTACGGCTGGCCGTACAGCGTCACTTCGTTGACGATCTTGTTGATCTTGCCGGAGATGATCTTCTCCAGGATGTCGGCCGGCTTGGCCTTGTCCTTGTCCGACATCTTTGCCAGCTCGATTTCCTTTTCCTTCGCCACGAACTCGGCCGGCACGTCGGCCGCCTTGTTGTGCGGGGGGTTCATGGCGGCGATGTGCATCGCCAGGCCGCGGGCCAGTTCGGCGTCGCCGCCCTTGACCTCGACCAGCACGCCGATCTTGCCGCCGTGCACGTAGGCCGCGACGTTGTTCGCGCTGTCGATGGCGACAAGGCGACGGATCTGCATGTTCTCGCCCAGCTTGGCGATGGCGGCGGCGCGGGCTTCCTCGACGGTCTCGCCCGAGGCCAGCTTGGCGCTCTTCAGCGCTTCGACGTCGGCGGCGCCCGAGGTCAGCGCGGCCTGCGCGATGGCGTCGGTGAAGGCGATGAAGTTGGCGTCCTTGGCGACGAAGTCTGTCTCGGAGTTGATCTCGACCAGCACGGCCTTGCCGCCGTCCTGCGCCACGGCCACGCGGCCTTCGGCGGTGACGCGGTCGGCCTTCTTGTCGGCCTTGGCCAGGCCCGACTTGCGCAGCCACTCGGCCGCGGCGTCGATGTCGGCGTTGTTCTCGGTGAGCGCCTTCTTGCACTCCATCATGCCGGCGCCGGTGCGCTCGCGCAGTTCCTTGACCAGGGATGCGGTGATTTCCACGGGATTACCTCTGTTTGGATTGGCAAAGCCCCTCTCCCGTCGGGAGAGGGGTTGGGGTGAGGGCCGGTGGAGTCGCGACGCATTGAACGCCAGCGTGCTTCCCGTACCCTCATCCGCCCTTCGGGCACCTTCTCCGGGGAGAAGGAACAATAGGGGCCGCCGCGCAGCATGGCGCGGCGGCGTTGCAGCCGGATTACTCGGCAGCGGCTTCGTCGGACTTCTTGCCGGCGGCCTTCTTGGCCGGGGCACGGCGGGCACCCTTGTCGTCGCCGCCTTCGGCGAACTCTTCCTCGCGCACGGTGGCGGCGTTCGGCGATGCGGCCTTGCCTTCCAGCACGGCGTCGGCGGCGGCGCGGGCGTACAGCTGCACGGCGCGGATGGCGTCGTCGTTGCCCGGGATGGCGTAGTCGACCAGGGCCGGGTCGTAGTTCGAGTCGACCACCGCGATCACCGGGATGCCGAGCTTCTTGGCTTCCTTGATGGCGATGTCTTCATGGCCGATGTCGATGACGAACAGGGCGTCCGGCAGGCGGTTCATTTCCTTGATGCCGCCCAGCGAGGCCAGCAGCTTCTCGCGCTCGCGGCGCAGGCCCAGCACTTCGTGCTTGACCAGCTTCTCGAAGGTGCCATCGGTTTCGGCGGCTTCCAGTTCCTTCAGGCGGGCGACCGACTTCTTCACGGTGGCGAAGTTGGTCAGCGTGCCACCCAGCCAGCGCTGGGTCATGAACGGCATGCCGCAACGCTCGGCTTCTTCCTTCACCGCTTCGCGCGCGCTGCGCTTGGTGCCCAGGAAAAGGATGGTGCCGCGCTTCTGCGCGACGCCCGAGATGAAGTTCATCGCGTCGTTGAACAGCGGAACGGTCTTCTCGAGGTTGATGATGTGGATCTTGCCGCGGGCACCGAAGATGTACGGCGCCATCTTGGGGTTCCAGTAGCGGGTCTGGTGGCCGAAATGGACGCCGGCTTCCAGCATCTGGCGCATGGTGACTTGGGGCATTGCATGACTCCTGATAAGGAACCCACCGCCAGGCAAAGGAAGGCGGTGCCCGTGAGGGCGGGGTTCCGGGGTTGGGCCTCCCTGCGGCATCCGTGTCCGAACCCTCCAGCGAAGGGCACCCCGGCACGGGTTGAGGCAGCAGGTGTGGATTCGTCGGTGTCGCCCGACGTGGGCGGTCCGGCCGGGCAGGCCAGGACGCGAAGCCGCGGGAGTATAGCGGGGTTCGCCCGGTGGCGGCAAACCGGGTGGAGTCGCGGGGAGGGCGCTGGTGGCCCGAGCCGTTCAGCCCGCGCGCCAAATGGGGGATAATCGGCCAATGGCCATCCAGCTCAAGACCCCCGAAGACCTCGCCCAGATGCGCATCGCCGGCCGCCTCGCCGCCGAGGTGCTGCAGGTGGTCGCCCCGCATGTGAAGCCGGGCGTGACCACCGCGGAACTGGACCGCATCTGCCACGATCACATCGTCAACGTGCAGCAGGCGATTCCCGCCAACGTGGGCTACAAGGGCTTCCCGGCGACGGTCTGCACCTCGGTCAACAACGTCATCTGCCATGGCATCCCCAGCGAGGGGAAAGTGCTGAAGGACGGCGACATCGTCAACATCGACGTCACCGTCATCAAGGATGGCTGGCACGGCGATACCAGCCGCATGTACATCGTGGGCACGCCGTCGGTGATGGCCAGGCGCCTGGTGGACGTGACCCGCGAGGCCATGTTCCGCGGCATCCGCGCGGTGAAGCCGGGCGCCACCCTGGGCGATGTGGGCCACGCGATCCAGCAGTACGCGGAATCCGAGCGCTTCAGCGTGGTGCGCGAGTACTGCGGCCACGGCATCGGCAAGGTCTACCACGACGAGCCGCAGGTGCTGCACTACGGCCGCCCGGGCGAGGGCGTGGTGTTGAAGCCGGGCATGACCTTCACCATCGAGCCGATGATCAACGAGGGTGCGCGCCATACCCGCGTGCTGCCGGACGGCTGGACCGTGGTGACCAAGGACCGCAAGCTTTCGGCGCAGTGGGAACATACCGTGGCGGTGACCGAGGATGGCGTCGAGATCCTGACCCGCGTGCCGGGCGACGACAACGACCTGTGAGTACCCCGACAGCCGCGAACGGACAGGCGACGCGGCTGCCGGACATCGGCCCGGGCGTTGCCGATGACGCGGCCTGGTCGGCGGCGGCACGCGCGTCGCTGGGCCATACCGATGCCCGGCTGGACAAGCGCTTCGACCAGGACGACGGTATGGACCGCATCCTCGCGCTGCGTGCGCGGGCGGTCGATCACCTGCTGAAGGATGCGTGGCTGCGCTGCATTCCGCCGGAGGCGCCGATGGCGTTGTTCGCGGTGGGAGGCTATGGCCGGGGCGAGCTGTTTCCGCATTCGGACGTCGACGTGCTGGTCCTGGCGGCGCCCCACGTGCAGCAGGCGCATCACGGCGCCGTGGCGCGCCTGTTTGCGCTGTTGTGGGACGCCGGACTGCCGATCAGCCACAGCGTGCGCTCGGCGGGCGAATGCACGGCTGCGGCCGCCGCCGACCAGAGCGTGCTGACCGCGCTCATCGAGGAGCGCCTGATCGTCGGCGAGCCTGTCGACGAAGGGCTGCTGATCGATGCCATCGGCCCGGCCCGGGTCTGGCCACCGCGGGATTTCTTCGTCGCCAAGCGCGAGGAACTGCGCATCCGCCACGCGCGGTTCGGCGACACCTCCGACAACCTGGAGCCCAACATCAAGGAAGGCCCGGGCGGCCTGCGCGACCTGCACACCCTCGGCTGGATGGCGCTGCGCACGTTCGGTGTGCGCGATCTCGAGGCGCTGGTGGGACTGGGGCATCTGGGCCCGGACGAAGCCGCGGCGCTGGCGCGCGAACGCCGCGCGCTGGGGCGCCTGCGCTATGGCCTGCACCGGGTGGCGAACCGGCCGGAGGAGCGCCTGCGGTTCGATTACCAGAAGACGCTGGCGCAGCGGCTCGGGTTCGCCGACGACGAGGAAAGCCTCGGCGTCGAGAAGATGATGCAGGGCTTCTACCGCAGCGCGGCCATCGTGCGCCGCATCAGCGACCGCCTGCTGCAACGCTTCGAGGAGCAGTTCGACGGCGAGGCGCTGCCCGAGCCGCTGGACGGGCAGTTCGCTCTCCGTCGCGGCTACCTGGCCGCACGTGAAGGCGCCTGGCCGGCGAACGATGTCGGCCAGGTGTTCGCGCTGTTCGCGGTGTGGGCCGCCCATCCGCAGGTACGCGGGCTGCATTCGCGCACGGCGCGCGCGCTGGCGGAGTCGCTTCCGAAGCTTTCGGCGTATCCCGCCGCCGGCAAGGAACAGCGCGATGCATTCATGGCGTTGCTGCGTGGTCCGCGAGCGATGGAAACGCTCACCCGCATGGCGCGCCTCGGCGTGCTGGGGCAATGGATTCCCGCGTTCGCGCGCGTGTCCGGACGCATGCAGTTCGACCTGTTCCATGTCTACACCGTCGACCAGCACACGCTGATGGTGTTGCGGAACATCGCCGCCTTCGCCGCGGGTCGCGCTGACGAGCGCTTCTCGATCGCGCACGAGGTCTGGCCGCGCCTGCGCAAACCCGAGTTGCTGCTGCTGGCCGGCCTGTTCCACGACATCGCCAAGGGCCGTGGCGGCGACCATTCGGAACTGGGCGCGGTGGATGCGCGCGAATTCTGTTCCGCCCACGGGCTCAGCGAGTCAGACACCGCCCTGGTGGCGTGGCTGGTGGAGCAGCACCTGCGCATGTCGGTGACGGCGCAGAAGCAGGACATCTCCGATGCGGACGTGATCCACGCCTTCGCCGCGCTCGTCGAGGACCGCGAGCGCCTCGACTATCTTTACCTGCTGACCTGCGCCGACATCGCCGGCACCAGCCCGAAGCTGTGGAATGCGTGGAAGGACCGCCTGCTCGCCGACCTGTACTTCGCCGCGCGCCGCGTGCTGCGCGAAGGCCTGGAGAATCCGGTGGCGGTGGATGAACGCCTGGACGAGGCGCGCGGCAGCGTGCGCGCCATGCTGGAACTGCAGGGCCTGTCCGCGGCGCAGGCTGATGCGCTGTTCACCACCATGCCCGAAGAAAGCTTCCTGCGCTTCCGCCCCGAACAACTCGCCTGGCAGACGCATGCGATCCGCGGTGCGTCGGCAGGCGAAACGCGCGTGCGTGCGCGCCGCATCGCCGACGATGCCGACGCCATGGAAGTCTTCGTGCATTCGCCCGACCGGGACGGGCTGTTCGCGGCCATCCTCGCCACCCTGGACCGCATGGGCTTCGCGATCCACCAGGCGCGCGTACTGGTCGGGCCGCAGGGCGCGGTGTTCGACACGTTCGAAGTGCTGCCGGCCGACGCCTACGCGTCCCGCGATCCGGCCGACATCGAGCGCACCCTCGGCGACGCGTTGGCGCGCCCGCTCGACAGCGTCCGCACCTCGCGTCGCGCCGTGCCGCGCCAACTCAGGCATTTCCGGTTCGCCCCGCGGATCGAATTCGGCACGACGCCCGATGGGCGCCGTACCATCCTCGGCCTGGTCGCGCCCGATCGCCCCGGTCTGCTGTCGGATGTGGCCCAGGTGCTGCGCCGGCAAGGCCTGCGCGTGCACGATGCGCGTATCGCGACGTTCGGCGAGCGCGCAGAGGACGTGTTCCAGATCACCGACGAGCACGACCAGCCGCTGAACGACGCCGCTTTGCAGGACACGCTGCGCGACGCGTTGCGCGCCGGCCTCGAGACTCCCCCCTGACACGTATCCGGTAGACCGTTCGATGACCCGTAAAGCCAGCAAGACCGAAGAACTGAAGTCCACCATCGAGAGCGCCTTCGAGCGCCGCGCCGAACTGACCCCCGCCGAGATCGAGGGCTCCACCCGCACTGCCGTCGAGCTGGCCATCGAAGGCCTCGAGGCCGGCAAGCTGCGCGTGGCCGAGCCCGACGGCAAGGGCGGGTGGAAGGTCAACGAGTGGCTGAAGAAGGCCGTGCTGCTGTATTTCCGCGTCAACGAGATGGAGCTGGTCGAGGCCTATCCCGCGCCGTTCTGGGACAAGGTCGAGGCGCGCTTCGGCGCATTCGACGAGAACGATTTCCGCAAGCTCGGCGTGCGCGTGGTGCCGGGCGCCATCGCCCGTCGCGGCACGTACTTCGGCAAGGACGTGGTGCTGATGCCGAGCTTCGTCAACATCGGCGCGTACGTGGGCGAGGGCACCATGGTGGACACCTGGGCGACCGTGGGGTCGTGCGCGCAGATCGGCAAGCACTGCCACCTGTCCGGCGGCGCCGGCATCGGCGGCGTGCTCGAACCGCTGCAGGCCAGCCCGACGATCATCGAGGACCATTGCTTCATCGGTGCGCGCTCCGAGGTGGTCGAAGGCGTGGTGGTCGGCCACCACAGCGTGATCGGCATGGGCGTCTTCATCGGCCAGTCCACGCGCATCTACAACCGCGCCACCAAGGAAATCACTTACGGCTACGTGCCGCCGGGCAGCGTCGTCGTCTCCGGCTCGCTGCCGGCCGCCGATGGGTCGCACTCGCTGTACTGCGCCGTGATCGTCAAGCAGGTCGACGAGAAGACGCGCAGCAAGACCAGCGTCAACGAACTGCTGCGTGGCCTGGCGGACTGATCGATGGCGACGACGCTTTATGGCCTGAAGAACTGCGACACCTGCAAGAAGGCGACGAAGTGGCTGGCCCGCCTTGGCGTCGCGCATGAATTCATCGACTACCGCGACAACCGGCAGGCGCCGGAGACGCTGAAGGACTGGGCCGAGAAGGCGGGTGGATGGGATGCGCTGATCAACAAGTCGTCGACCACCTGGCGGCAGCTGCCGGAGAACCGCAAGTCGCCCGGCTCGGACGCGGAATGGAAACTGCTGCTGAAGGAGTATCCGCAGCTGATCCGTCGCCCCGTCGTCATCGGCGGCATGGCGGGTTTTTCACAGGGTTTCAGCGACAATGGTTTCAAGAAGCAGTTCGGAGCCGGGTCGTGAGCGATGTCGTCGAGCTTTCCAGCGAACTGATCCGCCGCCATTCGGTGACGCCGGATGACGCAGGGTGCCAGCACGTGCTGGCGACGCGTCTGGTGCAATGGGGTTTCCAGTGCGAACACCTGCGCTTCGGCGATACCGACAATCTATGGGCCACGCACGGAACCGGCTCACCGGTGCTGGTGCTGCTCGGACATACCGACGTGGTGCCGCCGGGTCCGCTGTCTGCCTGGACCAGTGATCCCTTCGTGCCGACCGTGCGCGAGGGCGTGCTCTACGGGCGCGGCACCGCCGACATGAAATGCAGCGTGGCCGCATGCACGATCGCGCTGGAACGTTTCGTCGATGCGCATCCCGACCATCCGGGCACGGTCGCCCTGCTGGTCACGTCGGACGAGGAGGGGCCCGCGCACGATGGGGTGAAGAAAGTCGCCGAGCTGTTCCGCGAACGCGGGCAGCGCATCGACTGGTGCATCACCGGCGAGCCGTCTTCGAAGGAAACGCTGGGTGACCTGCTGCGCGTGGGTCGTCGCGGCACGCTGACCGGTACCTTGAACGTGCACGGCGTGCAGGGCCACGTGGCGTATCCGCACAAGGCGCTCAACCCCATCCACAAGGCCCTGCCTGCACTGGACGAGCTGGCCGCGCGCCAGTGGGACGAAGGCTACGAAACCTTTCCGCCGACCAGCCTGCAGATTTCCAACATCAACGCCGGTACCGGTGCCAGCAACGTCATCCCGGGCGAGCTGCAGGTGGTGTTCAACCTGCGCTTCAATCCCAGCTGGACAGCGGAAGGGCTGGAACGGGAGATCGAGGGCATCCTCCGCCGCCATGGCGTGGATTACAGCATCCAGTGGCTGCGCGGCGGCGAACCCTTCTATACGCCGGAAGGCCATCTGCGTGCGACCGCGCGCGCAGTGCTGGGCGAGTTCGTCGGCGCGCCGCCGGAGGAAAGCACCGCAGGCGGCACGTCGGACGCCCGCTTCATCGCGCCGCTGGGCGCCGAGTGCATCGAGGTGGGACCGGTCAACGCCAGCATCCACAAGGTCGACGAGAACATCCGCGTGACGGATCTCGAGGCACTGCCTGGCCTGTACCAGAAGCTGCTCGAGCGGCTGATGCTGCCGGTTCGCGCGGATTCGTAGGAGCGCCCTCGGGCGCACTGCCTGTTCCGCAGGTTCCTGAAAGCGTCGCGCCCCAGAGCGCTCCTGCAGGAAGTGGGTGGTTGCACGCGCAACTTTTTCGGGACTTGCCAAGGTCCGGGTGAAGCGGTTACGGTCGCCCCATGCCCTGTCGCGCCGCCATCAATTACAACCGCAACAACCTGCGCCCGAACAACGGGGTGCGGGCGATGCGGCTCTGCGACTAGGCAACGAAAGACCTGCCGGATTCCAGAAACCCGTATCGCGAGATGCGGGTTTTTTCATTTCCGGCCCCCGATTTCGAACCCCACCCAGGAGCTTCCATCCATGTGTTCCATCTTCGGCATCTTCGGGCTGCAGCCCGGCGACGACGTCCAGGCCCTGCGAAGGCAGTCGCTTGAGCTATCGCAGAAGCAGCGCCATCGAGGCCCCGACTGGAGTGGCGTGTATCACGACGACGGCGCCATCCTGGTGCATGAGCGCCTGGCCATCGTCGATCCGGCCGGCGGATCGCAACCGCTGCGCTCGGCCGATGGCGCACTCGTGCTGGCGGTCAACGGCGAGATCTACAACCACCGGGAGTTGAAGGGCGAACTGGCGCAGGACTACGCCTTCCAGACCGGTTCGGACTGCGAGGTCATCAACGCGCTGTATCGCGAAGATGCGCCGGCCTCCTTCCTCAACCGCCTCAACGGTATCTTCGCGTTCGCACTGTGGGACCGTGCGACGGGACGTGCGTTGATCGCACGCGATCCGATCGGCGTCTGCCCGCTGTACTGGGGCCATGATCGCGAAGGCCGCCTGTGCGTGGCCTCGGAGATGAAGGCGCTGGCGCCGATCTGCGCGGACGTGGCGCAGTTTCCGCCCGGTCATTACTACGACACCGTCACGCGGGAACTGGTGAAGTACTACGAGAAGCCCTGGCGCGACTACGCCGCCGTCGAAGGCGTACAGGTGCCCAGGGAAGAACTGCGCGAAGCCTTCGAGCGTGCCGTGCACCGGCAGTTGATGACCGACGTGCCGTACGGTGTATTGCTCTCCGGCGGACTGGATTCGTCGCTGGTCGCGGCGGTCGCCGCGCGCTACGCACGCCATCGCATCGAGGACAACGACACGACGGAAGCGTGGTGGCCGCGCCTGCATTCCTTCGCCATCGGCCTGGACGGGTCGCCCGACCTGGCCGCGGCTGAGGTGGCGGCGAAGGCGCTGGGCACCGTGCACCACGGTTTCACCTACACGTTCCAGGAGGGGCTGGATGCCATCCCCGAGGTGATCCGCCATATCGAGACCTACGACGTCACCACCATCCGTGCGTCTACGCCGATGTACCTGTTGGCGCGGCGGATCAAGGCGATGGGGGTCAAGATGGTGCTGTCGGGCGAGGGCAGCGACGAGATCTTCGGCGGCTACCTGTACTTCCACAAGGCGCCTAATGCGCGGGAATTCCATGAAGAGTTGGTGCGCAAGCTGGACGCGCTGCACAACTACGACTGCCTGCGCGCCAACAAATCGATGATGGCATGGGGCGTGGAGCCGCGCGTGCCGTTCCTCGACGTCGAGTTCCTCGATGTGGCGATGAAGATGGATGCTGCGCACAAGATGATCGACAAGACGAGCCAGGGCGCGAAGCGCATGGAGAAGGGCGTGCTGCGCGAGGCGTTCGATGGCTACCTGCCGGAATCGATCCTGTGGCGGCAGAAGGAGCAGTTCAGCGATGGCGTCGGCTACGGCTGGATCGACGGGTTGAAGGCGCACGCCGAAGCGCAGGTCAGCGATCGCGAACTGGCAGCGGCCGACAAGCGCTTCCCGGTGAACCCGCCGCAGACCAAGGAAGCCTATTTCTACCGCACGCTGTTCGAGCAGCACTATCCGGGCCAGGCCTGCGCCGAGACGGTGCCGGGCGGCAAGTCGATCGCGTGTTCGTCGCCGGCCGCCATCGCCTGGGACGCCAGCTTCGCGAAGATGGCCGATCCGTCCGGTCGTGCCGTCGCCGGCGTGCATGCGTCCGCGTTGCAGGCGGCGACCACATGACACCGTCCGCCAGCAGGGGCTGGCGGTGCCGGATCACTACCTGGACTGGGCGTTGGCCGGCCGCAGCGTGAGCGTGTGGGTCGCTTCGCCCGGCAGGAAGGGTGTCGGCCTGCCATGCACCCAATCGTCATGGCCCGCGCCCCAGAACGGCGACATCGGGTGGCCACTCTGGCCGCCGGGCATGTGGATGATGCCGTCCGCCTCATGGCCGGGCGAGACCACCATGCGTTCCGACGCGCCGAACGCGGGACCCTGCACGCGCGGCATGGCGCCGTCGCCTGCCAGCGGTTCGCCCGGCATGCAAAGTTTCGCCTTGAGGAATCCGGGCAGCGCGTTGGCCAGCGGGTGGCAGATCTTCGCGGTGTTGCGCTCGCCCCAGCGGCGCTCTGCCAGTGGTCCCTGCTCGGCCAGGTCGTCGCGGACTTCCTTCGCGGCGTCTTCCAGCAATGCATCCCACGTTGCGTAGCGGCGCGACAGCAGGTGCAGGGGGCGCTGCTGCAAAAGCGGCCACACCACGCCCTCCAGCTGCGGCAGGTCGGGCATGATGAAGTCGTCGCCCAGCGTGGCCTGCGCAGGCGCGGTGAGGCCGTCGGCGATGCGTGCGTGCACCGCCAGTCGCCAGGCGCGGACCACGCGGTAGCTGACCGAATCGGTGCTGGCGCGTCCTTCCCAGGTCTTGCCTGCCTCGGCGAGCGCCTTGATGGACGAACTGGCCGGCAACCGCTTCGCTTCGTCCTGCAGCAGCCGCCACCAGCGTTCGAGGAACACAGCACGGTCGTCCAGCTGGATCGACAGAAGGTCGCGTTCGGTGAAGCGTTCCTTCGCCATCAGGCCGTCACGGATCTGCTTTGCGCGCGCACCCAGCGCATAGCCGCCATCACCGACGCGGGCGAGCGCTTCACCGTCCAGCACGCGCGCATTCGCCGTCCACAGGCGATGGTTGGCGGGGGCGGTCAGTACGGGAGTGAGCTGGCGCGAGATCGCCCATGGCGTGCACGTCGGTGCACCCGATGTGGTCCTGTCGCCAGTCATCGGGCCGCCTGCTTCCAGGGGCGACGGGCAGGCGCCGGCGCGCGACGGCAGCGGACCCAGGATTCGCCACGCGATGCGGCCGTTGTGGTCGGCGATCACAAGGTTCTGTGCCGGCGTGGCAGTCCGTTGCGCAACCGACAAGGCCGCTGACAGGTCGCCCGCGCGTGCGAAATCGGCGAGGCCGAAATTCAGTGCGCCCGGCTGGTGCGCCACCCAGCGCAGCGCAAGCGCAGGCTGCTTGCCGCGCGCCCGATGGATGAGCGGACCGTAGCGCGTGTCCTGCACGTCGACCGTGACCGGGTCGGCGCCGGCCACACGGATCGTTTCGGCGTGGTGCTCGACCGCATCGCAGGTGCCGGGTGCGGCATCCTTCCCGCAGGGCGTCACCGGATACCAGTCGGCGGTATCCGCGTAGCTGTTGGTGAAGCCCCACGCCACATGGCCGTTGCTGCCCACGATGATGGCCGGCAGGCCGGGCAGGCTGAAGCCGGACACGTCCACGCGGCCGCCCGGGGCGCGCGGGTCCGGATAGCGCAGGCGCACGCGGAACCAGATGTTCGGCGCGCGCAGGCCGAGGTGCATGTCGTCGGCGACGATGGCGCGGCCATCAGCCGTCAGCGCGCCAGCCACCGCCCAGTTGTTGCTGCCGGGCGTGCCCTTGTCGGCCAGCCGCCGGTGCGCTCCCGTCGTCGGCATCGGCAGCGTACGCAGGTCGACCTCGTCTGCCGTCGGCAGCGCCGCGTTGCCGCGCGGCTGTCCATACAGCGGCGCGTCCCATTCCGTGCCGTCGTGCGCGAGCAGCCCGAAGAGCCCCGAAGGCACCTGCTGGCGAAGCTGCCAGAGAGCCAGTTCACGCAGGTTCTCCGAGTCCTGCAGGTCGAAGTACATCGCATACCCGGCCAGCGCAGAGTCTGCCACCTCCCATGGGCGCGGTGCCTGCCGCAGCAGCAGATAGGGCCAGGGACGCGCGCGCAGATCGCCCAGCCCGGCGTTGACGCCGCGCGCATACGCTTCGAGCTGCGGCAGGCGGTCGCCGGCGAAATCCTCCAGGTGTTCGGTCACGCGTGCGCGCATGCGATGCATGCGTCGTTCCTTGTCCATCGGCAGGGCGATCGCGCCGAACAGCTCCGACAGCTCACCTGCGGAGCTGCGCCGCATGAGGTCCATTTCGAAGTAGCGTTCCTGCGCGTGCACGTAGCCGAGTGCGCGCACCGCATCGGTTTCGCTGGCGGCCTCGATGGTGACCACGCCCAGTGAATCGCGCTGGATCGCCACCGGCGCGGACAGGTCGGCCAGCGGCTGCTCGCCATCGAGATGCGCCAGGCTTCCCCGAAGCGACCACCACGCCGCCAGCACCGCCAAAACCACCAGGGCCAACAACAGCAGCGCGATGCGCCGGGTCCACTTCAGCATTGCGGGATCCTTGCGGAGATTGCGTGGCGGGGTGGCCGGATTATTCCATGGAAGCCGATGCCACCAACGCCGCGCTGCAGCGCCCAACGAGACTGATTCCGATTCGGTCATCGCCCCGAGGGATGGGGCATGATGCGCGCCTTGCCCCAGGAGCCGCTCCCATGAAAGGCCATCCCGATGTCGTCGACTACCTGAAGTTCCTGCTGCGCGGGGAACTGGCCGCGCGCGACCAGTACTTCATCCATTCGCGCCGGTACGAAGACCAAGGCCTGAAGGCGCTGTTCCACCGCATCGACCACGAGATGCACGAGGAAACCCAGCATGCCGACGCGCTGCTGCGCCGCATCCTGTTCCTGGAGGGCGATCCGGACATGCGGCCGGAAGCCTTCACCGCCGGCAGGACGGTCGAGGAGATGCTGCAGCGCGACCTCGAGGTCGAATACGCGGTGCGGGCCAACCTGGCCAAGGGCGTCGGGATCTGCGAGCAGCATGGGGACTACGTGAGCCGCGACATCCTGCTGGCGCAGTTGAAGGACACCGAGGAAGACCACGCGCACTGGCTGGAACAGCAGCTGGGCCTGATCGAGCGCCTCGGTATCGCGCTGTACCTGACGTCGAAGCTCGACGGCGAGTCCGCCGCAGAGTGATCAGCCGCGACGGAGGCGGTATACCGCCGTCTCCAGCGCGCTCAGCCCCTCTTCGCGAAAACGCGGCTCCTGGTCCAGGATGTCGCGCCGCTCCGCCAGCGTGTGCCGCCAAGGCGCCGAGAACAGCGCTTCGACCTCGGCCTGTGCCACCGAAAACGGTGGCCCGGCCTTCTCCTCCTGCGGATACTCGAGCGTGATCAGCAATCCCTGGCAGCCGGTCGGCAGCGCGGCATACACGGTGTCGCGATAGCGCAGGCGCATGTCGGGCGGCAGGGCGATCAGTGCGGCGCGGTCGTAGACGCCGGCGACGTCCGCCAGCAGCGCCGGTGCCAGGCCGAAGGCATCGCCGACGATGATCTCGATGGGACCGGCGCTGACGTGTTCGCCGTAGCGGCTGGTCGTCCGCACGGGATCCAGCCCGGCTTCCTCGAAGAACTGCGTTACCGCCAGCGGCGACAGTTCCACGCCCAGCACGCGGTACCCCTGCGCCGCCAGCCAGTGCATGTCCAGCGACTTGCCGCACAGCGGCACGAGCACGCGCGAGCCCTGCGGCAGCTGCAACGATGGCCAGTGCTTCTGCAGCAGCGGCATCACGTCGTGGCGATGGAAGCCGATCTGGCCTTCCTGCCACCGCTGCAGCCAGAAGTCGGTGTCCATCGGCCGGTCCTCGTCGAATTCGTTGGGTGAAACCATCGAGCCGTTGCAGGAGGCGTCAGGTCAGACGCCTTTCCGCATGAAAAGCAGTCGGTGCCGAAGCCTCCGGCACTCGGTCTTCACGAGCGCACCTCAGCGCGCCCGTTCGACGGACTATTGGACTTCCAGTCCATCCACCTTCTGCCACCCCCGCGGCAACAAGCCACCCCGCGTGGCGCGCGCGCCGACGTATGCGTCCAGATCCTTGAACGACAGGCTCATCGTGCGCTGTCCGCTCTTGATCGACAACGTGGTGCCCGGCGATACGGCGGCGATGGCGACGACATGCTCGGTGCCCAGTTTGGCCTTGGGGATCTCGATGATCTTGTTGCCTTTGCCCTTGTCCAGTTCCGGCAGTTCGCTGACCGGGAAGGCAAGCAAATGCCCCGCGCTGGTCACCGCGACGATGCGGTCGGCCGGGGGGTTGGGGACGTGGGCCGGCTGCAGCACGTTCGCGCCGGCGGTCAGGTTGAGCATGGCCTTGCCGGCCTTCTGGCGGCCCGTGAGGTTTTCGAATCGGGTGACGAAGCCATAGCCATGCGACGACGCCAGCACGAACCGGTTGTCGTTGTCGCCGCTGGCAAGCGCCTGGAACGACGCGCCCGCCGCCGGCGAGAAGCGCCCGGTCAGGGGCTCGCCGTTGCCGCGCGCGGACGGCAGCGTGTGCACGGCGGTGGAATAGCTGCGGCCTTCCGAGTCGAGGAACGCCACCTGCTGCGTACTGCGCGAGCGCACCGCACCCAGCAGCCCGTCGCCGTCGCGATACGACAACGTTGAGGCATCCACGTCATGGCCCTTGGCGGCGCGGATCCAGCCCTTTTCCGACAAGACCACCGTCATCGGCTCGCTGGCGACCAGTTCGGTCTCGTCCAGTGCCTGGGCGGCATCACGCTGCACGAGCGGCGACAGGCGCGCATCGCCGAACTTCTTCGCGTCCGCCGTCAGTTCGTCCTTGATCAGCTTCTTCAGCTTGCTCTTCGACTCCAGGATGCCGGCGATCTTCTCGCGCTCGGCCAGCAGTTCGTCCTGCTCGCCGCGGATCTTCATCTCCTCAAGACGGGCGAGTTGCTTGAGCTTGGTGTCGAGGATGTAGTCTGCCTGTTCCTCGCTCAGCTTGAAGCGCGCGATCAGCGCGGCCTTGGGCTCGTCCTCGGTGCGGATGATTCGGATGACTTCATCCAGGTTGAGGAACGCGACCAGCAAGCCTTCCAACAGGTGCAGGCGACGCTCGACCTTCTCCAGCCGATGCTTCAGGCGGCGCGTCACCGTGTCGCCGCGGAACGCCAGCCACTCGGTCAGGAACATCTTCAGGTTCTTGACCTGCGGGCGCCCGTCCAGGCCGATGATGTTGAGGTTGACCCGGTAGCTCTTCTCCAGGTCGGTGGTGGCGAACAGGTGGCCCATCAGCTGTTCCGCGTCCACGCGGTTGGAGCGCGGGATCAATACCACGCGCACCGGGTTCGCGTGATCGGATTCGTCGCGGATGTCTTCCAGCCAGGGCAGCTTCTTCGCCCGCATCTGCGCGGCGATCTGCTCGATCACTTTGGACGGCGACACCTGGTAGGGCAGGGCGTCGATGACGATGTTGGCGTTGTCCTTGCGCCAGGTGGCGCGCGCGCGGACGCTGCCGGTGCCGTTCTCGTACATCGCGCGCAAGTCCGAGGCGGCGGTGATGATCTCCGCCTTCGTCGGGTAGTCGGGGCCACGGACGTGTTCGCACAGGTCGGCGACCGTCGCGTCCGGATCGTCGATCAGGCGGATGCACGCGCTGACGATCTCGTTGAGGTTGTGCGGAGGCACGTCGGTGGCCATGCCGACGGCGATGCCGGTGGTGCCGTTGAGCAGCAGGTGCGGCAGGCGCGCCGGCAGCCAGGTGGGTTCCTCGAGCGTGCCGTCGAAGTTCGGTGTCCAGTCGACCGTGCCCTGGCCGAGTTCGCCCAGCAGTACCTCGGCGATCGGCGTCAGCTTGGATTCGGTGTAGCGCATGGCCGCGAACGACTTCGGGTCGTCCGGAGAGCCGAAGTTGCCTTGGCCTTCGATCAGCGGATACCGGTACGAAAACGGCTGCGCCATCAGCACCAGGGCTTCGTAGCAGGCGCTGTCGCCGTGGGGATGGTACTTGCCGATGACGTCGCCGACCGTGCGTGCGGACTTCTTCGGCTTCGCGCCGGCGTTCAGGCCCAGCTCGCTCATCGAATACACGATGCGCCGCTGGACCGGCTTCAGGCCGTCGCCGATGAAGGGCAGGGCGCGGTCGAGCACCACGTACATCGAATAGTCGAGGTAGGCGCGCTCGGCGTACTCGCGCAGCGGGATCTGTTCGAAGCCGTGAAAGGTGGGGCGGATCGTTTCGGTCATTGCGGGCGTGCGGTCTGCGGGTCGGAAGCCCGGCCATTCTACCCGTCGCGTCGTCTCAGCCGCCGATACCCGGCAGCAGCGGACCGTCCAGCCACAGCCAGCGCGCCAGCCAGGCCGTGGTGAAGGCGATCGCCAGGGTGAGCGGCACGCCCACGCGTAGGAAATCGCCGAAAGTGTAGCGGCCGGGATTGAGGATCAGCAGGTTGCCGTGGTGGCCGATGGGGGTCAGGAACGAGGCCACGGCGCCCATCGCGGTGCAGACCACGAACGGCACCGGATTCAGTCCCAGTCCCGTCGCCAGCGCCAGGGCGATGGGCGCCAGCAGCACCGTGGTGGCGGCGTCGGACAGGATCTGCGTCAGCAGCGCGGCGGTCCCGAACATGACCAGCAACAGCATCAGCGGCGACCAGTGCGCGGTGTGGTTGAGCAGCAGGTCCGCCACCAGCGCGGCCGTGCCGGTCTTCTCCATCGCGATGCCCAGCGGGATCACGCCGCCGATCATCACGAAGATGCGCACGTCGATCTCCTGGTAGGCCCGTTCGATATCGACGCAGCGCGTGAGCACCATCGCCACCGCGCCGGCGAGGAATGCGATGTGCGGCGCCAGCGTCTCGGTGGCCGCCGCCGCCACTGCGCCGACCATGATGGCCAGCGCGACGGGGGCCTTGCGGCGCGGCTTTTCCTGGCCGCCGAACGGCATCAGCATCAGGAAGCCGTGGTGGGTCGCCAGCGGCTCCAGGTTCTGCTGCTGGCCCCACAGGACCAGCAGGTCGCCTTCCTGCAGCACCATCTCCGACAGTTCGCCGTGCAGCCAGCCCTCGCGCCGCCACAGGCCCACGACCACGACGCCGAGGTTGCGCAGGAAGTCGATGTCCGCAACGCTGCGGCCGACGAACTCCGAATGCGGCGCCACCACCGCCTGCACCAGTTGCTCTTCGCCGAGCGCTTCGGATTTCGGCTGCTCGCCCGGCTTTTCGCCGTACTTCGCCACGGCATGCAGGGCAAGGCCCGGCTCGTCGCGGATGGAGGCGATCTCGTCCGGCGATGCCCGCACCAGCAGCACATCGCCCGCGGCCAGCAGGCTGTCGCTGCGCTGGACGCGGCGGCGCATGCCGTGCCGCAGCCAGTCCACCACCTGCAGGCGGTCATCGAAGGCTTTCGCGAAATCGCCGCGCGACTTGCCGATCCACGGCGAATCCTCTTCCACCAGCAGTTCGGTGTAGTAGCGGTCCAGCTTCAGGTAATCGCCCTGCGGCGTTTCGCCTTCGCGCTTGGGTACCAGCCACCGGGCCAGCAGCATGTAGACCGTGCCCAGCACCACCAGTGCCGCGCCGATCGGCGTGATGGCGAAGATGTCCAGGGCCGGCAGGTCCGCGCGCTTGATCAGGTCGTTCGACAGCAGGAAGGCCGGCGCGCTGAACAAGGTCAGCGTGGTGCCCAGCGAGGCGGCCAGCGACATGGGCATCAGCAGCCGGGACGCGGCCAGCTTCTGCTCGCGGGCGATGCGCATCAGGATCGGCAGCATCATCGCGGTGACCATCACGTGGTGCGAGAACGCCGCCAGCGCCGCCGTCGCGGGCATGACCACGGCGATGGTCCGCCACTCGCTGCCGCCGGCCGCCTTGCCGATGCCGGCGCCGATGCGGTCGGTGATGCCGGTGGCCGAGAGACCGGCGGACAGCACGAATACCGCCGCGACGATGATCGCGGGCTCGCTGGCGAATCCGGACAATGCTTCCTTCGGTCCCAGGATGCCGGTCAGCGTGAGCGCCAGCAGGGCCAGCAACGCCACCAGGTCGACGCGCAGTTTTTCGCTGATGAACAGACCCAGGGTGATCGCCAGGATGGCGAGGAACAGGATCTGTTGGACTTCCATGCGCTTCCCCGTGCGTTGCGTCGTCGTGCGTGCCGACAGCCTACTGCGGATCGGCGTGAGGACGCGTGAGGCGGCATGCCGCAGGCACGCGCCCATTCCGGAAACGAAAAACCCCCGCTTTCGCGAGGGTCTTCGTTGTGCGTGGTGCCCAGGAGAGGACTCGAACCTCCACGGTTTTACCCGCTAGTACCTGAAACTAGTGCGTCTACCAATTCCGCCACCTGGGCAGGTAAGCGAGGCGCGCATTTTGAGGACCGGGCAGGGGAATGTCAACGGTTCCTTCGCGTGGCGGTATTCAGGCGAGGTGTACCATCCCCCCATGACCAAGAAAACACAGCGAAGTGGCGGCAAGACGCCCGCCGGGAAGGGAAGCAAGCAGGGCGGAGCGTCCGCCTCCCGTGGCACGGGCCAGGCCGGCAAGCCCGCCAGATCCGGTACTCCGGCAAAGAAGAGCCTGCCGCCCTGGATGCCCGAGGCGGCGCGTTCGCCTTCGCGCGCAGCGGGTGGCACGTCCCCGTCGCGACGCCCCGCCGGTGGGCACGCGCCGCGGACGGGCGGGCGTTTCGTCGACCCGCACGCGCAGCGCGAGGCGCAGCGTTACGAACAGCCCATCGCCAGCCGCGAGGCCATCCTCGGGTTTCTGGAAGCGGCCGAAGGGCCGCAGACGGCAGAGGAAATCGCCGGTCCGCTGGGACTGGATGCACCCGAACGCTTCGATGCGTTGTCCAAGCGCCTGGGTGCGATGGTCCGCGACGGCCAGCTGGTGCAGAACCGGCGCGGCGGCTTCGCGCCCGTGCAGCAGACCGACCTGATCTCCGGCACCGTGATCGCCAACCCGGACGGCTTCGGTTTCCTCCGTCCCGACGCCGGCGGCGGCGACGATCTGTTCCTGCCGCCTTATGAAATGCGCAAGGTCATGCATGGCGACCGCGCGCTGGCCAACGTCACCGGCATCGATCGCCGCGGCCGCCGCGAAGGCAGCATCGCGCGCGTGCTGGAACGCGGCGTCACCCGCCTGATCGGCCGCTTCGGTTTCGAAGTCGGCATCGCCTACGTGGCGCCGGACGACAAGCGCATCCAGCGCAACGTGCAGATTCCGCAGGACGCGACCGGGGGTGCGCGGGATGGCCAGCTGGTCGTGGTTGAGCTGACCCAGGCGCCAGATGCGCGACGCCCACCCATCGGCAAGGTCATCGCCGTGCTCGGCGACAGCCTGACGCCGTCGCTGGTGGTCGAGGCCGCGATCCACGGGCACAACCTGCCGCATGAGTTTCCGCAGGAAGTGCTGGACGAAGCCACCGCGGTGCCGCTGGTGGTCGAGCCGGCGATGATCGGCGACCGCGTCGACCTGCGGTCCACGCCGTTGGTGACGATCGACGGCGAAGATGCGAAGGATTTCGATGATGCCGTCTACTGCGAGCCCACGCGCGACGGCTTCCGTCTGATCGTCGCCATCGCCGACGTGTCGCACTACGTACGTCCCGGCACGCCGCTGGATGATGAGGCGCAGAAGCGCGCGACCTCGGTGTACTTCCCCGGATTCGTGGTGCCGATGCTGCCGGAGACGCTGTCCAACGGCATCTGCTCGCTGAACCCGAAGGTCGACCGCATGACCTTCGTCTGCGACATGCAGGTCAACCGCGACGGCGAAGTTACCGGCTCGACGTTCTACGAAGCCGTGATGAATTCGCACGCCCGCCTGACTTACACGCAGGTGTGGAAGGCCGTCGGCGAGAACGACGAGGAGACCCGCGCGCAGATCGCGCCGGTGCTGCCGCACGTCGAACGCCTGTACCAGTTGTACCAGGTGCTGGCAAAGGCGCGGACGCAGCGCGGTGCCATCGAATTCGAAAGTTCGGAAGTCCGCTTCGTGCTCGACAACCGCGGCGAAGTCACCCAGGCCGGCATGCTGGTGCGCAACGACGCACACAAGCTGATCGAGGAATGCATGATCGCGGCCAACGTGGAAGCGGCGAAGTTCCTGCTCGCGGCGCACATCCCGGCCCCGTACCGCATCCACGACAAGCCTCCGGAAACCAAATACATGGACCTGCTTGAATTCCTGAAGGAGTTCAAGCTGTCGATGCCGTCGTGGGGCAAGGTGCAGCCGAAGGATTTCACCAACCTGCTGAAGAAGGTGCGCGAGCGTCCCGACGCCCCGTTGCTGGAATCGGTCCTGCTGCGCAGCCAGAGCCTGGCGGTGTATGCGCCCGAGAACATCGGTCATTTCGGTCTGGCGTTGAGCGCTTACGCGCATTTCACCTCGCCGATCCGCCGTTATCCAGACCTGCTGGTGCACCGCGCGATCAAGCACGGGCTGACCAAGAAGAAGCCCGACGCCTTTCTTTACTCGTCACGCGACATGGCCGCGCTGGCGCTGCAGTGTTCCGAGCGCGAACGCCGTGCCGACGAAGCCGAGCGCGAGGTCGACGAGCGTTTCCGCGCCGCGTGGATGGAAAAGCACGTCGGCGGCCAGTTCGATGGCGTCATCAGCGGCGTCACCAGCTTTGGCCTGTTCGTGGAACTCGACCAATCCAAGGTCAATGGCCTGGTCCATGTCACCCAGTTGCCGCAGGACTACTACCACTTCGATCCGCTGCGCAAGACATTGTCGGGAGAGCGTCGCGGCATGTCGTTCCGTCTCGGCGACCGCGTGCGCATCATCGTGCTGAAAGCCAGTCTGGAAGAGCGCAAGATCGACTTCCGCCTGGTCGAGGACAAGACCAGGGACAGCGGCCTGCCGCCGCCCCCGCCGCGCGGACAACCGGCCAAGCGTACGAAGAAGAAATATTGATTCAGGTCCGTCGTCCCGGCGAAAGCCGGGACCCAGGGCCGTTTGCTGGCGACGCTGCGAAGTTCACGCAGACGACGGTCGCGACGGAACCAAAGTCGCTGGGTCCCGGCTTTCGCCGGGATGACGGCGTCGGTTCTCGTTTCCCCTGCTTGATGAGGAGCTGCTATGTCCACCCAGACCCACACCGGCGGCTGCCAATGCGGCGCGGTCCGCTTCCGCGTCACCGGCGACCTGAAGGACGCCTCCATCTGCCACTGCCGGATGTGCCAGAAAGCCTTCGGTGCGTATTACGCGCCATTGGTGTCCACGCGCGGCGCGGTGCTCGCGTGGACGCGCGGCGAACCGAAGCGCTTCCAGTCCTCGAACGTGGTGCGGCGAGGCTTCTGTGCCGAGTGCGGCACGCCGCTGACCTATGAAGCACCGGATGGGGTGGCTCTCGCAGCCGGTGCGTTCGATGATCCGTCCGGGCTGGCGCCCTGGGTGCAGTACGGCGTGGAGGGCAAGCTACCCTATGTGGATGCCCTGTCCGCACTGCCGCAGCGGCGCACCGAGGAGGATGAGGCGGCTGCGGCGTTCTTGGCAGGGGTGGTCTCGTTCCAGCATCCGGACCACGACACGGCGGCCTGGCCGCCACGCTGAGCGGGCGGTCGGTGCGATAATGCCGCCCTTTCCAACGCGGCCTTACAGCGCATGAGCAAGCAGAATTCGTGGATCGTCGGCGTCAATGCGGTCGCCTCGGCGGTCGAGAACGACGCCGACAACGTGCGCGAGATCCTGGTCGAAGGCGGCAGCAAGAACGCGCGCCTCACCGAGATCGAGGAGAACGCGCGCCGCAAGGGCATCGACGTGCGCCGCGTCACCGGGCAGGCGCTGGATGGCGTGGCCGGTTCGCTGCGCCACCAGGGCGTCGCCGCACGCTATGCCGCTGCGCCCACTTGGGACGAGAACGAACTGCAGGGGTTGGTGGAGGGCGCCGAAGGCAAGGCCCTGCTGTTGGTGCTGGACGGTGTGCAGGATCCGCACAACCTCGGCGCGTGCCTGCGCAGCGCCGCGGCGGCCGGCGTGACCGCGGTGATCATCCCCAAGGACAAGTCGGTCGGCGTCAATGCCACCGTGCGCAAGACCTCGGCGGGTGCGGCGGACCGGATTCCGGTCGTGCAGGTCACCAACCTGTCCCGCTGCCTGCGCGACCTGCAACAGCTCGGCGTATGGATCTACGGCCTGGCCGGCGAGGCTACGGCGTCGCTGTACGCCACCGACCTGCGCGGCAACGTCGCGCTGGCGCTCGGGGGCGAAGCCGACGGCCTGCGCCGCTTGACGCGCGAACACTGCGACGGGCTGGTGAAGATCCCCATGCCGGGCGACATCGAAAGCCTCAACGTGTCGGTCGCCGCCGGCATCACGCTGTTCGAGGCGGTCCGCCAGCGCCAGTAAAGGAGTCCACGTGTCCCGCATGCCGCATCCTCCGTTTCCGCGACTGGTGGCGCTGCTGCTGGGGCTGTCCTCGTTCGCAGCCTTCGCGCAGGACGCGCCGCGCGCTCACGCGCGAGACCTGGGCGTGGCGCCAGGCATCTTCGCGCCGGGGACGTACAACGCCATTACCGATGTCGCCGGTGTGCGGGTCGGCCAGGTGACGTTGAAGGAGGGCGACAAGGTACGCACGGGCGTCACCGCCATCCTGCCGCACCCCGGCAACGTGTACCGCTCGCGCGTGCCGGCTGCCGTGCACGTCGGCAACGGCTTCGGCAAGTTCATCGGCAGTACCCAGGTCAACGAACTCGGCGAGCTCGAAACCCCCATCCTGCTGACCTGCACCCTGTGCGTATGGAAGGCCGCCGATGCGATGGCGGACTGGATGCTGGCCCGGCCCGACATGCAGCAGGTGCGCTCGCTCAATGTCGTGGTCGGCGAGACCAACGATGGAGGCCTCAACGACATCCGCGCGCGTCCGGTCACGGCCGACGCCGTGCGCCGCGCGCTGGATGACGCCACGAGCGGTGCCGTGCAGGAAGGCAGCGTCGGTGCCGGCACCGGTACGGTGGCGTTCGGCTGGAAGGGCGGCATCGGCACGTCATCGCGCAAGCTGCCTGCGTCGCTGGGCGGCTGGACGGTCGGCGTGCTGGTACAGAGCAACTTCGGTGGCGTGTTGCAGGTGTCGGGGGCGCCGGTCGGCCGCGAGCTGGATCGCTACGCCTTCCAGAAGGCGGTCGCGATGCAGGGCGATGGTCGTCGTGGTCCGGCGGATGATCGTGGCGACGGTTCGATCATCATCGTCATCGCCACCGATGCCCCGCTGGCCGACCGCAACCTGCGCCGCGTCGCGTCGCGCGCGATGATGGGCCTGGGTCGCACGGGCAGCTCCGCATCCAACGGCAGCGGCGACTACGTCCTCGCGTTCTCCACCGCGGAGTCGGTGCGGCGCGCCTTCGATGCGCCCCGGCTGGACACCTCGGAGCTGGCGAACGAGCAGATGAGTGCCGTCTTCCAGGCCAGCGTCGAGGCGGTCGAGGAAGCGATCTACAATTCGCTCTTCATGGCCACCACGGTCAGCGGCAATGGCGAGACCGTCGAGGCCATCCCGCTCGACCGGGTGCGAGAGATCCTCCGGCGGCACGGCATCACCGCACCCAAGAAGTGATGTTCCTCGGTTTCAGTGCACGACGTTGCGGATGAAGCGCAGCGGCGTGTCGCCATCGTTGCGGTAGGCGTAGTCGCGATCGCTCGGGAATACGAAGAAGTCGCCCGCCGCGACGATGTGGTCGCCGTCCGGGAGCTCGACGACCAGATGGCCTTCGATGACGAAGAACATCTCGTGCCAGCCGGCCGGATCGGCCGCCGACAAGTAGCGGTCGCCGGGCATCAGTGTCCACGCCCACAGTTCGACATCGTGTGAGGCGGGTGCGGTGGCCAGCAGCACGCCCTGCGAGCCCGGCGTGCGGCCGCTCCAGGCCAAGGCTTCGATACGGTCCAGACCCGGGGCACTCGGCGGCTTCACCAGGTCCGCGAAGGTCACTTTCAGGGCTTCGGCAATGCGGTCGAGGGTGTTGAGGCTGACATTCGCATCGCCGGATTCGATGCCCACCAGCATACGGCGGGAGACGTCCGCCGCCACCGACAGGGCCTGCTGGCTGAGACCTGCGTCCGTACGCAGGCGGCGGATGTTCTCGGCGACGTGTTCCAGCACACTCATGGGCGGGGTTGCGCACTATATTGCGCATCCGGTAAGCTTCGGTCTGCGCAATATAGTGCGCATTCCTTCCCTTCTTCAAGCGCGGCGCTCCCGGCGCGCGCAGGTCATGCCGTCATGTCGTCCCCGAATTCCCATGCCTCGCTGCATTGGCAGCCGATCGCACTGCTGCTCATCGCCATGCTGTCCATACAGGCGGGCGCGTCGATGGCGAAGGGCCTGTTCCCCGCCGTGGGGGCGACCGGCGCCACGGCGCTGCGGCTGACGTTGGCGACGGTGATGCTGGTCGCGGTGTTCCGGCCCTGGCACGCGCGCGTCACCCGCGAGCAGTGGCCTCTGCTGGTGTTCTACGGCGCGTCGCTGGGGCTGATGAATCTGCTGTTCTACAAGTCGCTGGAAACGGTGCCGCTGGGAATCGCGGTCGCACTCGAATTCACGGGTCCGTTGGCCGTGGCGCTGTTCGGCTCGCGCCATCTGCGCGACGTCGTGTGGGTCGTGCTGGCCGTCGCCGGGCTGGTGCTGCTGGTGCCGGAGCAGGGTGCCGAGGCGCTGGATCCGGTGGGAGCGGTCTACGCGCTTGGCGCAGGCGCCTGCTGGGCGATGTACATCGTGTTCGGCCAACGGGCAGGCAATGCGCACGGGCCGCAGACGGTCGCCATCGGCAGCTGCATCGCGGCGGCGGTGGCGGTGCCGTTCGGCGTCGCGCATGCCGGTGCTGCGCTGCTGGCGCCAGCGCTGCTGCCCATCGCCCTGGCGGTCGCGCTGCTGTCCACGGCGATCCCCTACAGCCTGGAAATGGTGGCGCTGACGAAGATGCCCACGCGCACCTTCGGCATGCTGATGAGCCTGGAACCGGCCATCGCCGCCCTGTGCGGCCTGCTGTTCCTGCACGAGCGCCTGTCGCTGCTGCAGTGGCTGGCGATCGCGGCGATCATCGTCGCGTCCGCCGGCGCGGCGATGACCTCGCGTCCGCCGGTGCAGACCGCGGCCAACGGTGAAGCGTAGTCAGGCGAGCGAGGCCTGGTAGACCGCCAGGTCGCTGCCGGAGAAACAGCAGAAGATCACCTCGGGCGGCGTGGGCGATGCAGACAATACGGCACGGACAGTGTCGACCGCGACGCGTGCGGCGGATTCCGCGGGATAGCCGAAAATACCGGTACTGATGCAGGGAAAAGCGACGCTGCGCAGGCCGTGCCTTTCCGCCAGCGCCAGGCTGTTGCGGTAGCACGCAGCGAGCAGGGCGGGCTCGCCGTGTCCACCGCCACGCCAGACCGGACCGACGGTATGGTTCACATGGCGTGCCCGCAGGCGATACCCCTGCGTGATCTTCGCTTCGCCAGTGGCGCAGCCGCCGAGCAGTCGGCATTCGTGCACCAGCTCCGGACCCGCCGCGCGATGGATCGCGCCATCCACGCCACCGCCGCCGAGCAGCGAACTGTTCGCCGCATTGACGATGGCGTCGACCTGCAGCGCAGTGATGTCGGCCTGGATCGCAGTCAACCGCATGACGCCGTCCTGTGCGAGGTATCAGCCCAACGGCTTCGGCCACATGTTGGCGATCTTGCAGAACAGGCGCGCGGTCTGTTCGGCGTCGTAGACCGCCGAGTGCGCGTCGTCGGCATTCCAGTCGAAGCCGGCGGCCTGCACGGCGCGGGCGAGCACGGTCTGGCCGTACGCGACGCCAGCCAGCGTCACCGTGTCGAACACGCTGAAGGGATGGAACGGGTTGCGCTTGTGCGCTACCCGCGCAACGGCGGCATTGAGGAAATTGAGGTCGAAGTGCGCGTTGTGGCCGACGAGGATCGCGCGCTGGCAGCCGTGCTTCTTCACCGCCGCGCGCACTGGCGCGAACACGTGGTCCAGCGCCTCCTTCTCCTGCTTGGCGAAGCGGAACGGGTGGTCCAGATCGATGCCGGTGACTTCCAGCGATTTCGGATCGATCTCGGTGCCCGGCGCCGGATGCAGGTGCACGCTCGCGGTTTCGCCACAGACCAGCAGCCCGTTCTCGTCCAGGTCCAGCGGTACCGCGGCCATTTCGAGCAGGGCGTGCCGGCTCCAGTCGAAGCCGCCGGTCTCCACGTCCACCACCACGGGCAGGTAACCGCGGAAGCGGTGGGCCATGGGGGTGATGCGGACGGGTTCGGCAGCGTTTTCCATGCGGGAAAGGGTAGCAGAGGGCGCGGGTGCTTCCTCGGCTGGAAACCCAACGTCGGCCAGGTTTTCTGTAGGAGCGACGTAAGTCGCGACCGTCAACCTGCCACTCCAGTGACAATGAGGGGGCCGCATGAAGGGCGGACGCCATGCCCCGGTTGCTGGCCTGCAGTGATGTCCTGGTCGCCCGTGTCGTGCGGTCGCGACTTGCGTCGTTCCTACAGTGCAGGCGTGCGCGTCCCGAGCACGGTGCCTTCGTCGCGCATGCGCACCAGCATTGCGGCGCCCTGGTCGGCGAAGGCGGGCACGTCGTCGACTCCTGCCTCCGCTGCCAGCTGACGCACCGCATCGCCACCGCTGCGACCGCCTTCGCCCAGCAGTTCGACCAGCCGGTAGACCAGTGGCGAGATCGCCGCGAAGCGCACCTGGTGTTCCGCATCCCGACGCACGAGCAGCAGCGTCGGTTCGACCGGCGGCGCATCGGGCTGGAAGTCCGGACCGATCCGGTGCACCGGCCATTGGTAGGCCAGCGCCCACGCGAAGGGCGAGACCACCGGTTCGCCCGTCAGCAGGTCGGCGTGCGGGTCATGCGCTGGCACGGGATCGTCGGCGATCTGCAGCGCCAGCTCGACCCATTCGTAGTGCGCGAGTTCGCGCAGCCAAGGGGGCAGGTCGTCGTCGCGCGTTTCCAGGTAGCGGATGAATTCGCGCGCGATCTCCGGGAACAGCGGGGTATGGCTACGGTGGTCGGCGTAGAAGCGGCGCACCAGCACGCGCCATGCGTCCTCGCCCAGCGTCTTCCGGATCACCGGGAAGTTGCCGGCCAGCAGGGCTTCGATGTTGTTGAAGAACAGGTCGCGGTAGATCGCCAGCCGGCGCGCTTCGATGCCGGGCGGCGGCGGATGCGAGGACGGATCACGCAGGTGGCGCGACAACGCGAACTGCATGTCGTGCAGGGGGTCAGCCATGCGTCGCCCGCGCCGCTGTGCCAGGAAGATGCAGCGCCTGCAGGGCGCGGATGCGCTGCAGTTCGACACACAGCTCGGCCAGCGGCGGGAAGTTGAAGTCGCGCTCCAGCAGCGTGGGGCGCACGCCATGCGTGGCATAGGCTTGCGACAGCAGCGCCCACACGTCGTCCTTCACCGGGGCGCCATGCGTATCGACCTTCAGGTCGTCGGCTTCGTCATAGTGGCCGGCGATGTGGTACGACGCGATCCGCGCCGAAGGCATGCGCGTGAGGAAGGCGCATGCGTCATAGCCGTGGTTGATGGCGTTGACGAATACGTTGTTGACGTCGAGCAGCAGGTCGCAGTCGGCCTCATCGAGCACTGCGGTGATGAAGTCGACTTCATCCATCGCCTGGTAGGGCGCGGCGTAGTAGGAGACGTTCTCGACCGCGATCCGCCGACCCAGCGCGTCCTGTGCGTGGCGGATGCGCGCGGCGACGTGATGCACCGCCTCCTCGGTGAACGGGATCGGCATCAGGTCGTACAGATGGCCGTCGTCGGTGCAGTAGCTGAGGTGTTCGCTGTAGAGCACCACCCGGTATTCGTCCAGGAAGCGCCGCGTGCGCGCGAGGAACGTATCGTCCAGCGGCGCCGTGCCGCCCAGCGACAGCGACAGTCCGTGGCAGGTGATCGGATACTGCGAGGCCAGGGTCTTCAACGCATCGCCGTAGCGTCCACCCACCCCCAGCCAATTGTCCGGCGCGCATTCGAGGAAGTCGAACGCCCCGGCCGGCGCGGCCAGCAGTTCGTCCAGCAGGGCGCGGCGCAGGCCCAGGCCGGCGGAGGCGGGAGGAAGGGTGATCATGCGGATGCAAGCGCAGGCCCCGGCGCAACGCCGGGGCCTGCTTCGGACTTACTTGGTCTCGCCGGCCTTCTTGGTGCCGCCGCACTTGCCCTCGCCACATTTGCCTTCACCGCACTTGCCCTCCGCGCCCTTGGCGCCGGCATGGGCCTTGTGCTCGGCGGCATCGATGAAGCCGTCCTTGTTGGTGTCGATCTCGGCAAATTTCGCGGCCTTGTCGGGATGGGCTGCGTTGAATTCGGCTTGCGAGACCTTGCCGTCCTTGTCGGTGTCGGCCTTGGCCATGCCGCACTTGCCTTCGCCGCACTTGCCTTCGGCCGCCTTCGCCGCTTCCTGGCCCGCCAGCAGGTAACCCTGCGACAGCGGCTCCATCGCGAACGCGGAACCGGTCAGGGCGAGGCCTCCGGCCAGGGCAATGGCGACCGCGGCAGGCTTGTTCGTCTTGGACATCGTCATGCTCTCCAGTGAGGTGCGGCGGAGCCGCACGGGAAGTGGCGACAGTGTAGACGCAGTCCGTTAGCCGGCCGTATGCATGCCCGGAAATGCTCGCGCCCCGCGTGGAAGCGGGGCGCGGGGGTGCTGCGGTGCGGAAATCTCAGACCGCGCCGGTGGTGCTGGTCTCGTCGCGCTTGTCGCGGGGCGGCAAGGGCTGTTCGCCGTGTACGAGGAACCAGATGTTCTCGGCGATGTTGGTGGCGTGGTCGCCGATGCGCTCCAGGTTCTTCGCCATGAACAGCAGGTGCGTGCACGGCGTGATGTTGCGGGGGTCTTCCATCATGTAGGTCAGCAGTTCGCGGAACAGGGCGGTGTAGTGCGCGTCGAGTTCGGCGTCGCGCTCGCGCACCTGCACGGCCTGGTCCGCATCGCCATTCTGGTAGGCGACCAGCACGTCGCGCACCTGGCGGGCGGCCAGCTTGCCGAGCGCGCGCAGGCCGGTGATCTGTGGCATCGGCGGCGACACATTGAGCGCGATGGAACGCTTGGCGACATTGGCCGCGTAATCGCCGATGCGCTCGATGTCGGCGGGGATGCGCAGGCCGGCGAGGATCTCTCGCAGGTCGCGCGCCATCGGGCCACGCAGCGCCAGGTGCATCACGTCGTGGCTGACCTGGTGCTCGATGGCGTCGATGGCCTCGTCGTTGGCGATGATGCGCTGCGCGGCCTTGTCGTCGCGGCGCTCGACCACGTCCAGCGCGGCCTCCAGCTGGGCGACGGCGGTCTCGCCCATGCGCACGATCTCCGCCACGATGCGGCGCTGTTCTTCGTCGTAGCTCTTCACGATATGGTCGTTGGGTTGGGTGTTCATGGGCGTCCTCAGCCGAACCTGCCGGTGATGTAGTCTTCCGTCTGCTGCTTGCCGGGGTTGGAGAAGATCGTCGAGGTGACGTCGTGCTCCACCAGCTCGCCCAGGTACATGAAGGCGGTGTAGTCGGACACGCGCGCGGCCTGCTGCATGTTGTGGGTGACGATGGCGATGGTGTACTGGTGCTTCAGCTCTTCGATCAGCTGCTCGATCTTGCTGGTCGAGATGGGGTCCAGCGCGGAGGTCGGTTCGTCCAGCAGGATCACGTCCGGACGCAGCGCCACCGCGCGTGCGATGCACAGGCGCTGCTGCTGGCCGCCCGACAGGCCCAGCGCGCTCTGCTTCAGCTTGTCCTTGGCTTCTTCCCACAGCGCGGCCTGGCGCAGCGCCTGCTCCACGCGCACGTCCATGTCGGCCTTGTTGAGGCGTTCGTGGTGGCGGATGCCGTAGGCGACGTTCTCGTAGATCGTCATCGGGAACGGCACCGGCTTCTGGAACACCATGCCTACCTTGCTGCGCAGGCGGTTCATCGGATACCGGGCATCGAGGATGTTCTCACCGTCCAGCAGTACCTCGCCGGTGGCGCGCAGCTTGGGGTAGAGCGAGTAGATGCGGTTGAACACGCGCAGCAGGGTGGACTTGCCGCAGCCGGAGGGTCCGATCAGCGCGGTCACGCGCTTTTCCGGGATTTCGAGGTTGATGTTCTTCAGCGCATGGAAATCGCCGTAATAGAAGTCCAGGCCCTTGGCGGCCAGTTTCACGCTGGCGGTCGCGGCGTGTTCGTCGTGGCGCTGCGGCGTCACCACGGCGATGCGGGCGGCGTCATTCATGGGTCACCTTGTTTCGAAGAAGGATGGTTCGGGCGATCAGGCTGAGCACCAGCACCATGCCGGTGACGAGGAAGGCGCCTGCCCAGGCCAGCGAGTTCCAGGAGTCGTACGGGCTCATCGCGTATTGGAAGATGACCATGGGCAGGTTGGCCATCGACTGGTTGAGATCCGTGCTCCAGAACTGGTTGTTGAAGGCGGTGAACAGCAGCGGCGCGGTCTCGCCGCTGATGCGTGCCAGCGCCAGCAGGATGCCGGTGACGATGCCCGGCAGCGCGGATCGCATCAGCACCTGGGTGGTGACCTTCCACTGCGGCACGCCCAGAGACAGCGCGGCCTCGCGCATCTGCTGCGGTACCAGCCGCAGCATCTCGTCGGTGGTGCGCACGATCACCGGCAACGCGATGAACGCCAGCGCGACGGCGCCGGCCCATGCCGAGTAGTGGCCCATCTGTGCCACCATCACGGTGTAGATGAAGAGGCCCAGCACGATCGACGGTGCCGACAGCAGGATGTCGTTGACGAAGCGGACCGTTTCGCCCAGCCAGTGCTTGTTGGCGTACTCGGCCAGGTAGGTGCCTGCGGCGATGCCGATGGGCGTGCCCAGCACGATGGCCAGCAGGCTCATCACCACGCTGCCGAACAGCGCGTTGGCCAGGCCGCCGGGTTCGTTCGGCGGCGGCGTCATCTGGGTGAACAAATCCAGGTTCAGGCTGCCCATGCCCTTGGTGATCGTGGTCCACAGGATCCAGACCAGCCACATCAGGCCGAAGATGGCCGCGGCGATCGACAGCGTCAGGGCGACGGCGTTCTTGACCTTGCGGAACGTGTACAGGGACGCGGACATCAGTTGCCCTCGCGCTTGGCCAGCTGGCGCAGCATCAGGCGGGCGACGGCCAGCACGATGAAGGTCAGCAGGAACAGGGTGAAGCCGAGCAGCAGCAGCGATCCCTTGTGCAGCGGGTCGGTGGCTTCGGCGAATTCGTTGGCGATGGTGGAGGCGATGGAGGTGCCGGGCTCCAGCAGAGCGGCGCTGATCGTGTAGGCGTTGCCGATGACGAACGTCACCGCCATGGTCTCGCCGAGGGCGCGGCCCAGGCCCAGGAAGACGCCGCCGATCACGGCCGAGCGCGTATACGGCAGCACCACGTCCCACACGACCTCCCATTTCGTGGAGCCCAGCGCGTACGCCGATTCCTTCAGTCGGCCCGGGACCGTCAGGAAGACCTCGCGCATCACCGACGACACGAACGGGATCACCATGATCGCCAGCACCAGCCCTGCGGTCAGCATGCCGATGCCCAGCGGCGGACCCGAAAGCACCGCGCCGACGAGCGGCAGCTGGCCGAGGTTGTCGTTGATCCACGGATAGACGTGTTCGCTCAACTGCGGCGCCAGCACGAAGAGGCCCCACATGCCGTAGATGATCGAAGGGATGCCGGCCAGCAGTTCGATCGCCATGCCCACCGGTCCGCGCATCCAGGCCGGTGCCACTTCGGTCAGGAACACCGCGATGCCGAAACTCACCGGCACCGCGATCAGCATGGCCACGCCGGCGCTGACCAGCGTGCCGAACACCGGCACCAGCGCGCCGAACTCGCGCGTACCCACGTTCCATTCGGTACTGGTGAAGAAGCCCAGGCCGAAGGTCTGCAGCGCTTCGCGCCCGCCCCACAGCATCGAAAGCGCGGCAGCGATGAGCGAAATCAGGACGAACATGCCGGCGCCGGTCAGCGTCAGCCGGAACAGCCTGTCGGCGCGCGCGTCTTTCGCGGTACGCACGTCCGTCAGTGAGGCGGGGAGGGCGGTGGCGTTCATGCAACCCGGGGAGTGGGGAAGGGGCGGGGTGACGCGGGAGGCGCTAGTGCACGGTGATGCGGTTACCGCGTGATGACAGCGGGCCGCCCCTCGGGACGGCCCACCGCACGATCTGCATCAGAGCTTGATCTCGGTGCTCCAGTACTGCTCGATCTGGCCGACCAGCTCCGGCGGCAGCGGCACGTAGTCCAGTTCGTTGGCCTGCGCCTGGCCCTGCTCGTAGGCCCACTTGAAGAAGTCCAGCGTGTGCTTGGCCTTGGCCGCATCCTTGGGCTGTTTGTAGACCAGGATGAAGTTGGTCGCGGTGATCGGCCACGCCTGTTCGCCCGGCGCGTTGGTGATGACCAGGTTGAAGTCCTTGGCGCTGGCCCAGTCGGCACTGGCCGCGGCGGCGGCGAAGCTCTCCGGCGTGGGCTTCACGAACTGGCCGGCGGCGTTCTGCAGCGACGCGTACGACATGTTGTTCTGCTCGGCATAGGCCAGTTCGACGTAGCCGATGGAGCCCTTAAGCTGGCGCACGTAGGCGGCCACGCCTTCGTTGCCCTTGCCGCCGACACCGCCCGGCCAGTTGACCGAGGTGCCTTCGCCGACCTTCGACTTCCATTCGGGACTGACCTTGGACAGGTAGTTGACGAAGTTGAAGGTGGTGCCCGATCCGTCGGAGCGGTGCACGGTGTTGATCTTGCCGGCGGGCAGGGCCACGCCCGGATTCAGCGCGACGATCGCCGGATCGTTCCAGGTGGTGATCTTGTGCAGGAAGATGTCGGCCAGGACGGTGCCATTGAGCTTCAGCTGTCCCGGCTGCAGGCCTTCCACGTTGATGACCGGCACCACGCCGCCGATGACCGACGGGAACTGGGCCAGGCCGGCCTGCGCCAGCTCTTCCGAAGAGAGCGGCTTGTCGGACGAACCGAAATCGACGGTCGCCGCCTTGATCTGCGCGATGCCGCCGCCGGAGCCGATCGACTGGTAGTTGATCTTGGCGCCGGTGGTCTTGTTGTAGTCCGTGGACCAGCGCGCCATCAGCGGGTAGATGAACGATGCGCCCGCGCCGGTCAGCTCGGCGGAGATCTGCTGGAACCCGCTGGCGGCCGGTGCGGCGGCATCGCCGCCGGCCGACGGGGCCGGTGCATCGGTCTTGCCACCGCAGGCCGTGGCAAAGAAGGCGGTGGCCAGGGCCAGCGTGGCCAGGCGGGCAGTGCAGATAGGCATGGGCTCTCCAGACAGGTCGTGTGTGATCCCGGCTATGAAATGATGTTTTTGTTACAGCGTGATGACATCGCCATCTCGCGCTGTCATGCGACGCGCGGTGCGGGCGCCGGGAAAAGAAAACGGGCCCGAAGGCCCGTCGGGGTAGCGCCGCGCGGGAGGGTCGCGGCGCCGGTGCCGGCACGGGGAGAGACCGTGCCGGCGGGGTGCGATCAGTACTTCAGGTTGGCCTTCCAGTACGTCTCGATCTGCTGCACCAGCGCCGGCGGCAGCGGCACGTAGTCGAGCGACTTGGCCTGGGCGTCGCCATTGGCGTAGACCCAGCGGAAGAAGTCGCGGGCGTCCTTGTTGCCCTTCTTCGGCGCCTTGTACATCAGGATGAAGTTGGTGGCGGTGATCGGCCAGGAGTTCGCACCGGGCGCATTCGTCATGACCAGGTAGAAGTCCTTGGACTTGGCCCACTCGGCGCTGGCGGCGGCGGCGGCGAAGGTCTCGTCGCTGGGCTGCACGAAGTTGCCGGAGGCGTTCTTCAGGCTGGCGTAGGCCATCTTGTTCTGCAGCGCATACGACAGTTCGACGTAACCGATGCCGCCCTTGATCTGCTTCACGTAGGCGGCCACGCCTTCGTTGCCCTTGCCGCCCACGCCGGTCGGCCACTGCACGGTGGTGCCTTCGCCCACCTTGGTCTTCCACTCCGGGCTGACCTTGGACAGGTAGTTGACGAAGTTGAAGGTGGTGCCCGAGCCGTCCGAGCGACGGACCACGGTGATGCGCTGCGCCGGCAGGGTCAGGCCCGGGTTCAGGGCGGCGATGGCGGGGTCGTTCCAGGTCTTGATGGTGCCCAGGAAGATGTTGGCGAGCGTCGGGCCGTCCAGCTTCAGCTGGCCGGGCTTCAGGCCGGCGACGTTCAGCACCGGCACCACGCCGCCGATCACCGACGGGAACTGGGCCAGGCCGTACTTGGCCAGCTCTTCCGGCTTCAGCGGCGCGTCGGACGAACCGAAATCCACCGTGCCGGCCTTGATCTGCGCGATGCCGCCGCCCGAACCGATCGACTGGTAGTTCACGCGGTTGTTCGTGGCCTTGGCGTAGTCGGCGGACCACTTGGTCATCACCGGATACACGAACGACGCGCCAGCGCCGGTCACGTCGGCGGCGAACGCCTGCGCCGAGAAGGCCGAGGCGAGCGCGAGCAGCGCGACGCGGGATTTGATCGAGTTGAGCACGGAAATCTCCTGGGAGAAGGCAGGGTGGAAGGACGGGCATGCCCGTTGGGTGGCCATTCCACGACGTTTGTGTGACAGCCCGGTGTCGGCATTGCGACAGTCGCGTGACGCTGGGCGGCCTCCGCACCTCCAGGCCGGGATGGCATCGATGCGGGCAAGGGCCGAAGGTGGGGATGCGCCGGCGATGTCGATCCAATCTGCCTCTGAAGGCGCGATACATTTAGATGCATCGCCTTCGAGCCGGGATCACCTGGGGGCCACGGCGCCGCTGTCACACATCGGTCATGAAACTCACATGTGACTGCAAGATTTCACTCCCATCCTTTAGCGCATCTTTGACGGGCGCTTAATGATTTCCGAAGGTGATCTCGGAAACGAAGCGGGTCGCCCACGAAGCCTGCGCTTTCACTTCCCATTCCACTCGGAGAGTCACCATGCGTTATTCCCTCCTGGCCGCCGCGCTTGCCGTCGCCATGGGCAGCACCAGCTTCTCGGCGTCCGCCGCCGACTCCCGCGATCAGACGATCGCCGAACTGAAGGCGCAGCTGGAAGCGCTGTCGGCCAAGGTGGCCGAGCTGGAAGAGCGCACCGACGCGCAGTCCGACGTGAACCTGGACACGGCGGCGCAGCTCGACAAGATCACCACCGGCTCTCCGAAGATCGACACCAAGGGCGGCGTCAAGGTGACCTCGGCCGACGGCAAGTTCGAGGCCAGCATCGGCGGCCGCATCCACTTCGACACCTACGCGTTCGATCGCGACATCGCCAGCACCACCGGCACGACCGAATTCCGCCGCGCGCGCCTGACCCTGTCCGGCAAGGCCTACGGCTGGGAATACAAGATGGAGCAGGACTTCGGCGCCGGCACCAACCTCGACGGCCTGCGCGATGCCTACATCGCCAAGTCCGCGCTCGGCGGCAAGTTCACCATCGGCCACTTCAAGCCCTACCGTGCGATGGAGGAACTGACCAGCTCCAACGAACTGCTGACGATGGAGCGGCCGTTCTCTTCCGCCACCGGCCTGTTCTCCGGCCGCCAGTTCCAGCAGGGCGTCGGTTACCTGCGCGCCGGCGAGAACTACACCGCCGGGCTGAGCGTGTTCAACCTGCGCGGCGCGGCCGCCACGCGCAACGAAGGCACCGGTGCCGCCGGCCGCGTGACCTGGGCCCCGATCAACAACGACAACAACACCTTGCACTTCGGCGCCTGGTACAGCACCGAGAACAACAACCTCGGTTCGGCCGACCTGGTCGCCACCTCGAACTACGCCGGCCGTCGCGGTCCGTCGCAGGTGATCGCCACCACGACCGGCGCCAGCCGCAACACCGTCGACGTGATGGCGGTGGAAGCCGCCGGTTCGTTCGGCCCGGCCTTCTTCCAGGCCGAGTACGCCGATGCGACCTTCGGCCAGCCGCTGGGCCGCGACCAGGATGTGACCACGTACTACGTACAGGGCAGCTTCATGCTCAACGGCGGACACAAGCCGTACAAGGGCGCCACCGGCGTGTTCGGTTCGCCGAAGGTCGCCGACAAGGGTTTGTGGGAACTGACCGGCCGCTACGACTATGTCGAGAACGAAACGCTGAACCGCGAAGTCACCAGCTGGATCCTCGGCGTGAACTACTACGTCAATCCGAACCTGCGCTTCATGTTCAACTACACGCAGGGCGACAACGAAGTCACCGGCGACGAGACCGCCCAGTACGCGCTGCGCACGCAGTTCGCCTGGTAAGACCGTCGCGCGGCCATGTCCGCGACCGCGTGAACGCAGGGCCCGGGATCGTCTCCCGGGCCTTGTCGTTTCTGGAGCGGGGATGCCGGCGACCATGACCATTGGCAGGGGGCCGTCACGCACGGGGCGGCGACACTGGCGGTGGCACCCAGGCACGGCCGGGTCGCCGAGGGATGGGGATCCTTTTCGAACCAGGGGGCGTGGTGAAGCATTCGGCGAGTGTTCTTGGCGTGGCGTTGTGGGCGGGCCTGTCGATGGCAGGGGCGGCGCGGGCCGCCGAGCCCGTCGACCTGGACATGGTGGCGAAGATCCGCAGCGAGGCGCTCCATCGCTCCCAGGCGGCCGCGAACCTCAAGGAGCTGACCGAGACCATCGGTCCCCGCCTGACCAATTCGCCCAACTACACGGCGGCCAGCGCGTGGGCGCGCGGCAAGCTGTCCGGCTGGGGACTCGCGAACGTGCATGACGAGGTGTACGACCCGGCCTTCGGCCGAGGCTGGGCCTTCCGTGCGTCCCGCGTCGAAATGCTGTCGCCGCGCCAGTTGCCGGTCCATGCGCTGCCCAAGGCTTGGACACGCGGTACCGACGGACCGGTCGAAGGCGAGGTCGTGCTGGCGTCGTTCAAGACGCTGGAAGACATCGGGAAGCAGCGCGGCAAGCTGCGCGGCCGCATCGTGCTGGTCGATGAAGCGCGCGCCTACAAGCCGTCCGACAAGAACGACTTCCGTCGCTACAGCGAGGCCGAGCTGGGCGAGCTGCAGACGTTTCCCATGCCGGAAGACGCCGCGCCCGACGCCCAGCAGAAGCGCCTCGACGAATACCGCAAGCGTACTGCGCTGAGCAAGGCGCTGAACGAGTTCTTCGCCGAAGAGGGCGTGCTGGCCACGCTGTCGATCAGTTCGTGGGACAACGGCATCATCCGCGCGACCGGCGGTGGCGCACGCAAGGCCGGCGAACCGGTCGGCGTGACCGAGCTGGTGCTTCCCGCGGAGCACTACAACCCGCTGGTGCGTGCGGTGCAGGGCAAGCAACCGGTGCGCCTGCGCATCGACGTCGATTCTGCGTTCACCAGCGCAGAGGACCTGCCAGCCACCAACACCTTTGCCGAGATTCCCGGCAGCGGCAAGGCGGACGAGCTGGTCATCATCGGCGCACACCTGGATTCCTGGCACACGGGCACCGGCGCCAGCGACAACGGCGCGGGCGTGGTCGTGATGATGGAGGCCATGCGCATCCTCAAGACGGTCGGTGCGAAACCGCGGCGCACGATCCGGCTGGCGTTGTGGGGCGGTGAGGAGCAGGGCTTGAACGGCTCGGCCGGGTACGTGGCCAGGCATCTGGCGGACTATCCCGCACCGACCGATCCGGAACAGAAGGCACTGCCGCGCGCTTACCAGCGAGGTACCGGCCCGCTGCAGCGCCAGCGTGGTTACGATCGGTTCTCGACTTACTTCAACTTCGACAACGGCACCGGGCGCATCCGCGGCATCTATGCGCAGGAAAACCATGCGGCGGTGCCGATCTTCAAGGCCTGGCTGGAACCGTTCAACGATCTCGGCGCCACCATCGTCACCACGCGCAACACCGGCAGCACCGACCACATTTCGTTCGACCGCGTCGGTTTGCCGGGATTCCAGTTCGTCCAGGATCCGGCGGACTACTTCACCCACGTCCACCACACGCATCTCGACACGTACGATCACGTGGTGCCGGAAGACCTGAAACAGGCCGCGGCCATCATCGCCTCGTTCGCCTGGCACGCCGCGATGCGCGAAGAGCGCCTGCCCCGGAAGCCCTTCATCGAGCGCGACGCGCCGTAGCGTGCGCTGCGCGCACGAACGCGTGGAATCCGGCAATGCGATGTCGTGCGCATGGCGCACGCTACGTCAGGCGAGGGTCTTGTCCTTGAACCGGCAAAGATCGCGGATAACGCATTGCGGGCAGTCCGGCTTGCGGGCCTTGCACACGTAGCGTCCGTGCAGGATCAGCCGGCCCGCAACAGCCTGCGTGCGCCGTCTGCAACAGGGCCGCGCCGGCGGCAGGTGTTATTGCCGCATCAAGCGACAGTCTTGTCCTTGAACCGGCAAAGATCGCGGATAACGCATTGCGGGCAGTCCGGCTTGCGGGCCTTGCACACGTAGCGTCCGTGCAGGATCAGCCAATGGTGCGCATCCTGCGTGAACTCAGCCGGCACCACCTTCACCAGCCGGTCCTCCACCGCACGCACGTCCTTGCCTGGCGCCAGTCCCGTGCGGTTCGAGACGCGGAAGATATGGGTGTCCACGGCGATGGTGGGTTCGCCGAACGCGGTGTTCATCACCACGTTCGCGGTCTTGCGTCCTACGCCAGGCAGGGCTTCCAGTGCTGCTCGTGATCGCGGTACCTCACCGCCGTGGTCGTCGATCAGGATGCGGCAGGTGGCGATGACGTTTTTCGCCTTGGCATTGAACAGGCCGATGGTCGCTATGTATTTCTTCAGCCCGTCTTCGCCCAGGGCAAGGATCGCGGCCGGCGTGTTGGCGATGGAAAACAGCCGTCGCGTCGCCTTGTTCACGCCCACGTCCGTCGCCTGGGCGGATAGCGTCACCGCCACCAGCAGTTCGAACGGGGTGCTGTACTCCAGTTCCGTGGTCGGCTTCGGATTGAGTTCGCGAAGCCGTGAGAACAGCTCCACGACCTCGGCGCGGGTGAGCGTAGCGCTGCGCCGGGCTGCACGCGTCACGGCTTCATCCTTTCCGCCGCCTTCGCCTTCGCGCGGGCCAGGATCGCGGCGGCGCCTGAGGGCAGGGCAGGTCGCGCGACCTTGATGTCGCTGGCGACGTCGCTCACCTTCAATCGACGCGCCTCACGCTCCGCCGCGCGGCATGCCAGTCGCGCCTGACGTTGCCGGTAACGCGCCCTGGCGGCCCAGGCCGTCCGCAGGCGCTGCTGGGCCTGCAAGACAGCGGTGACTGCGTCGCCCGCGCAGTCGCACGGCTGGAACGCCATCAGGCCCCCCTCGATCGCGGCATCGACATCGTCGGCCGTGAGGTGCGCTCGCAGGATGCGCGCGTGATCGCAGCTGGGGCAGGCGATGGCCGGCACGCGTGATTCCCGCCTCAGCGACCGGTGAACGCAGGCTTGCGTCGTTCTATGAACGCACGCGTGCCTTCGCGCATGTCGTCGGTGGCGAACATCAGGCCGAACTGCGCGCTCTCGTACTGCAGGCCTTCCTCGATGCCGCATTCCCCGCCGATGTTGACGATGTCGAGCGTCGCCCGCAGCGCGAGCGGTGCGGAGGCGGCAAGCTGGGTCGCGATCTTCAGTGTCTCGGCGTCCAGTTCCGCGGCCGGCACCACGCGGGTGACGATACCCAACTGGAGCGCGCGCTCGGCCGTCACCGGCGCACCGAGCAGACACAATTCCAGCGTCGCCGAGCGCCCGGCCAGGCGCAGCAGCCGCTGGCTGCCGCCGAAGCCGGGGATCAGGCCCAGGTTGATTTCCGGTTGCCCCACCTTGGCGCTGTCCGCTGCGATGCGCAGGTGGCAGCCCATCGCCAGTTCGAGCCCGCCGCCGAGTGCGAAACCGTTGATCATGGCGATCACCGGCTTGGGCAAGGTTTCGATGGTGCGCATGAGTCGCTGGCCGCGCAGCGAGAAGTCGCGCCCGTCGGTCGCGCGCAGGTCGGCCATCTCCGCGATGTCCGCGCCCGCGACGAAGGCCTTGGGCCCCGCACCGGTGAGGACGACCACGCGGACGCCGGGATCGCGCGCGGCGTCGTCGAACGCGGCCTGCAGCGCGTCCAGCGTGGCCGCATTGAGGGCATTGAGTTTGTCGGGGCGATTGACGGTGAGGCGACGGACGCCGGCGTCATCGGCGACCAGGACAAGAGGTTCGGACATGGGTTTTTCGCGTCGATTTGTAAAATTTGGGTGAATTCGGAACTCCGCCCGCAGGGCCCGGTCTGAGCAGCCTGTCGTCAGTGGCGGTTAAGCGCCCCGGCGGCTATCCTAGCGCGTCCATTCCAGGCGGTATGCCGCCGTCGCCATATCGGAGAGTGTGTTGATGAAGTTGCGTTCGATTGCGGTCGCTGTTGCGGCATTCGCCATGGCCGGTAGCGCCCTGGCCCAGGACGTCTCGTCCGAGAAAGGCAAGCTGAGCTACTACTTCGGTTACGACTACGGCAACAACCTTGCCGAGCTGACCGCACGTGGCGAGCAGCTCGACATCAATTCCGTGGTAAAGGGCCTGCAGGACGCCTACGCCAAGAAGCAGCCGGCTCTGACCGCCGACCAGCTGAAGCCCGCGCTGGAAGCCTTCCAGAAGCGCGAGCAGTCGCGCGCCCAGCAGGCCAAGGCCGAGTACGACAAGGTCGCCGCCGAGAACAAGACGAAGAGCGACCAGTTCATCGGCACGTTCAAGGGCCAGGCGGGCGTGAAGACCCTGCCGAGCGGTGTCGCGTACAAGGTGCTGGAGAACGGCACCGGCGCCAAGCCGACCCAGGCGAGCACGGTTGAACTGCTGGTGTCCGGTCCGTATCCGTTCGGCCAGCGTCCGGCGGAAGCGCGTCCGGCGCAGCAGATGAAGGACCTGAAGGTCAGTGCGGTCGAGATGGCGGCGATGCGCGAAGCGCTGCTGCAGATGCCCGCCGGTTCCAAGTGGGAAGTCGCGCTGCCGCCGGACAAGGCGTATGGCGCGGACCCGCGCACGGGCTTCCCCCCGAACGTGGCCGTCGTGTTCGAAATCAAGCTGGTCAGCGTCAAGTAATTCCAGCAGTCGCTACACCCTCTGCGCCGGCCTAGTGCCGGCGCAGTGCGTTTCCGCGCTGGGCGACGCATCGCGTTACCCTCCGCAGGTGCCCGAAGACATGACTACCGCATTCCGCGCCGTGCTCAGCCCCTGCATCGGCGTCTGTACGCTGGACAATGACGGGCTGTGCGAAGGTTGCCTCCGCACCACGGCCGAGATCGCGCGCTGGTCGCAGATGAACGATGACGAACGCCTGCGTCTGATGGAACACGTGCTGCCCGCACGCGAGCAGGGTCGCGTGCCGCTCGAGCGTCGGCTGCGCGAGGGCGGCGATCTGCGCCGCGCACTGCATCCGCTGGGTGAGGTGCCCCGTGCAGCCGGCTGGAACCATGGCGAACTGATCGACCTGCTCCCCCCCGGGCCCCTGGCCGAAGCCGCGGTGCTGGCGGGCCTGGTGCCGCGAAAGGAGGGCACGCAGGTGGTGCTGACGCGCCGCACGGATGGCCTGCGCCATCACGGCGGACAGGTCAGTTTCCCCGGCGGACGCATCGAGCCGACGGATGCCGATGCCGTCGCTGCCGCGCTGCGCGAGAGCCACGAAGAGATCGCGCTGCCGTCATCGCTGGTCACGCCACTCGGCTTCCTCGATCCGTTCACCACGATCAGTGGATTCCGCGTGGTGCCGGTTGTCGCCCTGATCGATCCGGCCTTCGTGCCGGTGCCCGACCCCAATGAAGTGGCCGACGTGTTCGAGGTCCCGCTCGACTACCTGCTGTCGCCGGACAATCTGCGCCGTGTCGAGGTCGACTATCGCGGGCGCCGGCGGGTAGTGCTCGAATACGCATGGCCGGGACAGCGTATCTGGGGTGCGACGGCGGCCATCCTCTTCAACCTGCGGGAACGGCTGGAGCAGCTCGAATGAACTGGACTACCCTCGTCGACGCGTCTTCCCTGTCCGCCGTGCTCGGCGATCCGCGCTTGAAGCTGGTGGATGCGCGCTTCGTGATGCTCAACGCCGCGCCCGATGCGGGACGCGAGGCCTACCTCGTATCGCACTTGCCGGGTGCCGTCTACGCCCATCTCAATCACGATCTCTCCGACCTTTCTAAGACGGGAGAGGGACGGCATCCGCTGCCTGACAGCGATGCCTTCGCGCGCACGCTGGGGGCGTGGGGAATCGGACCCGGGCACCAGGTGGTGGTGTACGACGCGGGCGACGGCAGCATGGCCGCGGCACGCCTGTGGTGGCTGTTGAAGGTGATGGGGCATGAGCGCGTCGCCGTGCTCGACGGTGGCCTGGCTGCATGGCGTGCTTTCGGCGGCAAGGAGACGGCCGATAGCGCGCCGGTGGCATCGGAGGCGCCGTACCCGTCGCACTTCGACACGCGTCGGCTCGCCAGCGCGGAGGAAGTGACCTCGCGCCTGGGCGAAGCCAGCGGCTGGCTGTTCGACGCACGCGCGGCAGAACGCTTCCGTGGGGATGTCGAGCCGATCGATCCGGTCGCCGGGCACGTACCCGGCGCCCTCAATCGGCCGTTCGCACAGAACCTGCATGACGGCCGTTTCAGGCCTGCGGAAGCGCTGCGCACGGAGCTTGCTGCTTTACTGGGCACGCGCGCCGCCAGCGATAGCGTGCTGATGTGCGGCTCCGGCGTGACGGCCTGCCACCTGCTGCTCGCCTTCGAGCATGCCGGCCTGCATGGCGCCCGGATCTATCCCGGCTCGTGGAGTGGCTGGATCAGCGATCCGTCGCGTCCCGTCGCACGCGGCGACTGACGCGACCCCGCTTCACGTCACTTCTTCAGTTTTTCCACCAGCGCCTGCAGGGCTGCCTGCGTATCGGGCGCATGCCAGGCATCGACGAAGCGCTCCAACTGGATCAACGACGGATCGAGTGCCTCGACCAGATCGCGACGGGCGAGGGTGCGGGTCTGCAGCATCGGTTGATGCGGCAGCCGCAGCAATTGCTGCAGCCAGGCGATGGAACGCGCCGTGACGTTGTCCTGGTCGACGAGCTCATCGACCAGTCCGATCTCCAGCGCCCCCTCGGCCGGCACCATTTCGCCCGCGACCAGCAGCCGCTCCGCGCGGTAGGAACCGACCACGCGGCGCATCAGCCGCTGGATGCCTTCCGGCACCACCAGGCCCACCTGGGTTTCGTTGAGCCCGAGTGCGAACGGGCGCGCTGGATCCGCGCTGCGGGCCATCACCCGGTAGTCGCAGCACAGCGCCAGCACGCAGCCGCCTGCGGGTGCGTGCCCGGTGAGAGCAGCCACTACGGGGACACGTGACTCGGCCAGCGTGCGCGCTGCACCGAAGAAGGCTTGCCAGGCATCGAGCAGCGCATTGCGGTTGTCGCCAAGCGACAGCAGATAAGGGACGTCCATGCCGGCGGAGAAAATCTTCGGATTGCCCGCCAGCACGATGCCGCGCGCGCCGTGATCCAGAGCGGCGTTGAGCGCATCGATCAGCGCACGGCACAGCTCGGTGTTGAGGGCATTGACCGGTGCGCGCGCCAGTCGGATCTCGCGGATGTCGCCGTGGTCGATGGTCTCGATGAGTCCGGTCGTCATTCATCCTCTCCCTGAAGCCAGGCCGGTATCATAGGCGCATGAACCGTCGCGTCGAAATGTTATGCCTGTCCACCCTCATGCTGTCGTGCATGGCGACCGCCGATGCCGCGGAGTGCCTCCCAGTGGCCAAGGCGGCATGGGTGCGCCTGCCGCCGGCCGCGATGCCGATGATGGCCGGCTTCGTGCGCATCGAGAATCCGTGCAGGACGCCGGTCAGTATCGTCGGCGCGGAAAGCCTGGCTTTCCAGGATGTGTCCTTGCACGAAACGCGCGAAGAGAACGGCGTCAGCCGCATGCGCGAAGTGACCGCGCTACCCGTCGCTCCAGGCAAGGCCGTCGAGCTGAAGCCGGGCGGGTTGCACCTGATGCTGCATGGCGCCGACCAGTCGTTGGTGGCGGGCGAGAGGCCCGTGATCACGCTGAAGTTGGCCGATGGCCGTTCGCTGCCCGTGACCTTCGAGGTGCGCAAGTCGTCGCCCTGAGATCCGTCGGCTTGTTGTAGGAGCGACGTCAGTCGCGACCGTAGATCCCAAGCGCCAGGGCAGCAGGGTAGGGACGGTATAGCGGCTGGATGTCCGGATAGTCCATGGCTGTTTGAGTTTCCGGTCGCGACTCACGTCGCTCCTACAGCCTTCCCGCGGTTACTCCGACGCCGCGCGGATCGCCGCCGGCAGCGCCGCGCTCTGGCCGGTCTGCGTGTCCATCCACACCACCACCACGTTGCCGTCGGAATACAGCACGCTGTCGTCCTTCGCCGACACGATCCGGTGGCCGATGGTGACGCTGCTGGTGCCCAGCCGGTCGACGTAGAGCTCTACCACCACGTCGTTCGGCCACGTCAGGGGGCGCTTGTAGTTGATGTTGTTGGCGGCCACGACGGGGGCGATGCGGTCGGTCATCGACACGTCCGGCACGGTCAGCATCCAGCGTACGCGCGCTTCTTCCAGATACGAGATGTACTTGGCGTTGTTGACGTGGCCCATGCTGTCCATGTCGCGCCAGCGCACGCTGATCGGAATCTTCGCCAGCAGCTTGCGGCCGGTATCGTGGGTGTCGCTCATCGGGCGGCCTTCTTCGTGGTGGACTTGGCGGTCTTCTTGGTGGCGGACTTGCGCGGCGGCAGGACGTCGGGCTTCGCGACGGCCGCAGGTTTGGTCGGCTTCGGCGCCTTGGCGGTGGGCAGCAGTTTGGCGAGGAAGCGACCCGTGTGCGAATCCGCATGCGCGGCAATGTCCTCGGGCGTGCCCGTCGCGAGGATCTGCCCTCCCCGGTGACCGCCTTCAGGCCCCAGGTCCACGACCCAGTCCGCGGTCTTGATGACATCCAGGTTGTGTTCGATCACCACGATGGTGTTGCCCTCGTCGCGCAGCTTGTGCAGCACGGCGAGCAAGTGCTCGATGTCGTGGAAGTGCAGGCCCGTGGTCGGCTCGTCGAGGATGTACAGCGTGCGTCCGGTATCGCGGCGCGAGAGCTCCTTCGACAGTTTCACGCGCTGGGCTTCGCCGCCCGACAGCGTGGTCGCGCTCTGGCCGAGCTTGATGTAGCTCAGGCCGACATCCACCAGCGTTTCCAGCTTGCGGGCGATCGACGGCACCGGCTCGAACAGGGTCAGGGCGTCCTCGACCGTCATCTCCAGCACATCGTTGATGTTGTAGCCCTTGTAGAGGATCTCCAGCGTCTCGCGGTTGTAGCGCTTGCCGTGGCAGACGTCGCAAGGCACGTACACGTCCGGCAGGAAGTGCATTTCGACCTTGATCAGGCCGTCGCCCTGGCAGGCTTCGCAGCGACCGCCCCGCACATTGAAGCTGAAGCGGCCCGGCGAGTAGCCGCGCGCGCGCGCTTCCGGCACCTGCGCATACAGTTCGCGCAGCGGCGTGAACAGGCCGGTGTAGGTCGCGGGATTGGAACGCGGCGTGCGCCCGATCGGCGACTGGTCGATGTCGACGACCTTGTCGAACAGGTCCAGTCCCGTCACTTCGCGGTACGGTGCCGGCTTGTGCGAGGCTCCGTTGATCTCGTTGGCGGCGAGCGAATACAGCGTGTCGTTGATCAGTGTCGACTTCCCCGAACCCGATACGCCGGTGATGCACGTGAACAGGCCGGACGGAATGTCCAGGTCCACGTCCTTCAGGTTGTTGCCGGTGGCGCCACGCAGGTGCAGCGTCATCTTCGGGTTGGCCTTGTGGCGGGCCTTGGGCACCTCGATCCGACGCCTGCCGGAAAGGTACTGGCCGGTGAGCGAACGCGGTGCTTCCAGCAGGTCCTGGAGCGTTCCCTGTCCGACGATCTCGCCACCGTGCACACCAGCGCCCGGGCCGATGTCGAGCACGTAGTCGGCCAGGCGGATCGCGTCCTCGTCGTGCTCCACCACGATCACCGTGTTGCCCAGGTCGCGCAGGCGCGTCAGCGTGCCGAGCAGGCGCTCGTTGTCGCGCTGGTGCAGGCCGATGCTGGGCTCGTCGAGCACGTACATCACGCCCACCAGGCCCGCACCGATCTGCGATGCGAGTCGGATGCGCTGCGCCTCGCCGCCGGACAGGGTGTCGGCCTTGCGCTCCAGCGTCAGGTAATCCAGGCCGACGTCGACCAGGAACCCGAGGCGCTCCGCGATTTCCTTCACGATCTTCGCGGCGATCTCGCCGCGCCAGCCCGGCAGGTCGAGACCGCGGAAGAACGCCAGCGCTTCGTCGACCGGCAGCACCACCAGCGACGGCAGCGGACGGTCGGCGACGAACACGTTGCGCGCGGACTTGTTGAGGCGCGCGCCCTGGCAGTCGGGGCAGGGCCGGTCGCTGATGTACTTCGCCAGCTCCTCGCGCACCGCGGGCGATTCGGTCTCGCGGTAACGGCGCTCCAGGTTCGGCACGATGCCTTCGAAGCGGTGCTTGCGCTGCGTGCGTCCGCCCGATTCGGTGAGGTAGGTGAAGGTGATGACGTCTTCGCCGCTGCCGTACAGCACGGCCTGTTGCACCTTTGCGGGCAGCGACTGCCAGGGCGCATCGGTGTCGAACTGGTAATGCTTGGCCAGCGAGGCGATCAGCTGGAAATAGTACGCATTGCGGCGATCCCAGCCGCGCACGGCGCCGGCGGCCAGCGACAGTTCCGGATGCACGACCACGCGCGAGGGATCGAAGAACTGCGCAACGCCCAAGCCGTCGCAGGTCGGGCAGGCGCCGACCGGCGAATTGAACGAGAACAGGCGCGGCTCCAGTTCCGGCAGCGAGTAGTCGCAGACCGGGCAGGAGTACTTCGACGAGAACAGCAGCGGTGCGGTTTCCGGTTGGTCCAGGGACATCACCTGTGCCATGCCGTCGCCCAGCTTCAGCGCGGTCTCGAAGCTCTCGGCCAGGCGCTGCTTGAGGTCCTCGCGCGGCCGGAAGCGGTCGATCACTGCCTCGATGGTGTGTTTCTGGCGCAGCGCCAGAGCCGGCACGGCGTCGATCTCGTACAGCTCGCCGTCCACGCGCACGCGCACGAAACCCTGCGCGCGCAACTGGTCGAACACCTGCGCATGCTCGCCCTTGCGCTCGCGGATCACCGGCGCCAGCAGCATGTAGCGCTGCTCGCCGTCGAGCGCCAGCACCTGGTCGACCATCTGGCTGACGGTCTGGGCTTCCAGCGGATAACCGTGGTCCGGGCAGCGCGGCAGGCCGACACGTGCGTACAGCAGGCGCAGGTAGTCGTAGATCTCGGTGATCGTGCCGACGGTGGAGCGCGGGTTGTGGCTGGTGGATTTCTGCTCGATCGAGATCGCCGGCGACAGGCCTTCGATGTGGTCCACATCGGGCTTTTCCATCACCGACAGGAACTGCCGCGCGTACGCCGACAGCGATTCCACGTAGCGGCGTTGGCCCTCGGCGTAGATGGTGTCGAACGCCAGCGATGACTTGCCGGAACCGGACAGGCCGGTGATCACGATCAGCTTGTCGCGCGGCAGGTCGAGATCGATGTTCTTGAGGTTGTGGGTACGGGCTCCGCGGATGCGGATGAAGTCCATGGCCATCGGGTGGGGGATCCGGAAGCGAACAAGGAAGCGTAGCGATCTGCCTAGGTGGGGGCAAATACCGCCATTGCCAGCGAAACGAGGGGGAAGGGTAGGTGGGCAGTCAGCATGGGCACTCACGGGCTCCGTGCGGGGCAGCCGCTAGGAGGTCATCGGGCGATGTCGCAGCGCCGTCCTCCCGGCGCATCCAAGTGGCTGAGTTACAAGGGAATGCGATGCCATCGTGCAGGGCGGAGGGGGAAGCGGGACCCGCCAGCATGGGCGTCCATGCGGACAGTTCCGGTCCGCAAAGCGCGAGCGGATGGCCGCGCGGCTCGCGACGCAGGGGTCGGTTGACCGTAACCCCATGAATCCACTAGAATTCCGCTTCTGTTCGCCCTCGATGGCGGGCAGGCTCCAGAAAATAACTACAGAAACCAAGGAATCCACATGTACGCAGTCGTAGTCACGGGCGGTAAGCAGTACCGCGTGATGAAGGGCGAGACGCTCCGCGTCGAGAAGCTCGAGGCCGAAGCCGGCAATGAGCTCACCTTCGACAACATCCTGATGCTGGGCGATGGCGAGACCATCAGCCTGGGTGACGCCCTGAAGGGCGCCACGGTCACCGCGAAGGTCGTCGGCCATGGCCGCGCCGACAAGGTGCGCATCATCAAGTTCCGCCGCCGCAAGCACCACATGAAGCGTCAGGGTCACCGGCAGCACTACACCGAAATCGAAATCACCGGCATCAACAAGTAAGGAGAAGCAGTCATGGCACATAAAAAGGGCGTAGGCTCATCGCGCAACGGCCGCGACTCCAACCCGAAGATGCTGGGCGTCAAGGTGTTTGGTGGCCAGGCGATCGACGCGGGCAACATCATCATCCGCCAGCGCGGCACCCAGTTCCATCCGGGTCCGGGCGTCGGCCTGGGCCGCGACCACACGCTGTTCGCGCTGGTCGACGGCAAGGTCGAGTTCTCGATCAAGGGCGCCAAGAAGCGCCGCACCGTGAGCGTGGTGACGGAAGCCTGAGGCTTTCGCACACGTCGAGCGAAGGGCCCCGCCGCGTGCGGGGCTTTTCGTTTCGAGACCCGGCAATGATCGGGCAGCGCACCCGCTTCTCCCACTCTCCACTCCCGAACCCCACTCCCGGCTCTCATGAAACTCGTAGACGAAGCAGAAATCCTGGTCGGCGCCGGCAACGGCGGCAACGGTTGCGTGGGCTTCCGGCGCGAGAAGTTCATTCCGCTGGGCGGACCGGACGGGGGTGATGGCGGCAACGGCGGCAGCGTCTGGCTGCAGGCCGACGAGAACCTCAATACGCTGGTCGACTTCCGCCACCAGACCCAGTTCCGCGCCCAGCGTGGCGAGAACGGCATGGGTCGGCAGATGTACGGCAAGGCGGGCGACGACCTGACCATCACCGTTCCGGTCGGCACGGTCGTCACCAATGTCAGTACCGATGAAGTCATCGGCGACCTGACCCAACACGGCGACCGCCTGCTGGTCGCCAAGGGCGGCAAGGGCGGCCTTGGCAACATGCATTTCAAGAGCTCGATCACCCGTGCGCCGCGCAAGGCCACGCCGGGCGAGGAGGGTGAAGAGCGCCTGCTGAAGCTGGAGCTCAAGCTGCTGGCCGATGTCGGGCTGCTGGGCTTCCCCAATGCCGGCAAGAGCACCTTCATCCGGGCGGTGTCGGCGGCGACGCCGAAGGTGGCCGACTATCCGTTCACCACGCTGTACCCGAATCTCGGCGTCGTCAGCGTGGAAGCGCATCGCAGCTTCGTGATCGCCGACATTCCGGGGCTGATCGAGGGGGCCGCCGACGGTGCCGGCCTGGGCGCGACGTTCCTGCGCCACCTGCAGCGCACGCGCCTGCTGCTGCACTTGGTGGACATGGCGCCGATGGAAGGCGGCGTCGAGGACGTCGATCCGGTCGAGCAGGTCCGCGCCATCGAACGCGAGCTGGAAAAGCACGACCCGGAGCTGTTGCAGAAGCCACGCTGGCTGGTGCTCAACAAGGCCGACCTGATGTTCGAGGACGAGGCGAAAGAGCGCGCTGCCGAGATCATCGCCAGCCTGGGCTGGACACAGCCTTGGTACCAGGTGTCCGCCATCTCCCGCGAGGGCACCTGGCCGATCATGAAGGACGTGATGGCGTTCTTCGATCGGCAGAAGGAAGAGGCCGACGAGGCCGCCCGCGAGGGTTGAGTGGCAACGAAAAACCCGCCGGAAGGCGGGTTTTTCGTTTCTCGTGATCGAGCATCAGCGGCCGTCCTGCACGCGCAGCGAGGCGGAATCGGCGATCACCTGGGGTTCCAGTGCCTTGTGGCGCCGGGTGGCGCTTTCGAGATTGGCCTCTCCCCATTCCAGCGACTTCGGGCTGTTGATCGTCAGCCGGGTACCCTTGTCCCATCCTTCGAAATCCTTGCCGGCTAGCGCGTCCTGATGCACCGGCGAGAGTCCCCAGATGCCGTCGATGATGTGGGTCCTGAAGTAATAGGTCTTGCCGGCTTCCACCGCTGCCTTGCAGAAGCGAACGCCGCCATCGCCGGTCGGCTAGGCGCAGGCATCAGACCCTCGGCGAGGCGAGGGCGTCAATGGGCGCCAGGCACCAAAAAGAAACCCGCCTTTCGGCGGGTTTCCGTGTCTTCGCGTTGCGTACCGCCGTGAATCAGGCCGCTTGCAGGGCCTTGATGCGGGCGTTCAGGCGGCTCTTGTGGCGGGCAGCCTTGTTCTTGTGGATCAGGCCGCGCGAGCTGAGGCGGTCGAGGATCGGCTGGGCCGAGACGAACGCGGCCTGGGCGCCGGCGGCGTCATTGGCGTCGAGCGCCTTCAGGACCTTCTTGACGGCGGTGCGCAGCATCGAACGCTGACCGGCGTTGCGCGCATTGCGCACGACGGTCTGCTTGGCGCGCTTCTTGGCGGACTTGATATTGGCCACGGTGGGATTCCTGGTGAATACCTGAGAGAATTCAGGGGGTGAACGGAAGACGGGTAAATTGAGCCGGAAATTATGGGGCATTCAATGGGTTGCGTCAACCTGGGTCGTCCCCGGGCAGAGGGGGGGCGATGAGCGGTAACCGGCTGCTTCGTTCCACCGCCATCTTCAGTTCCATGACGTTCCTGTCCCGGGTCTCCGGGCTGGTGCGGGATCAGGTCTACGCCATCGTCTTTGGCGCCAACCCGGCCATGGACGTGTTCATTGCGGCCTTCCGCATCCCGAATTTCATGCGGCGGCTGTCGGCGGAGGGGTCGTTCTCGATGGCCTTCGTGCCGGTGCTGGCCGAATACAAGGAGAAGTACGGGCAGGATGCGGTCAGGAACCTGGTGGACCGGGTCGCGGGTACCTTGCTGGCGGCCCTGCTGGTGGTCACCGCGGTGGTCCTGCTGGCGGCGCCGTGGTTGACGAGGGTGATCGCGCCCGGCTTCGAGGTCGGGGGCGAGAAGCATGCGCTGTTCATCGAGATGCTGCGCATCACCTTTCCCTACGCGCTGTTCATTTCGCTGGCCTCGCTGGCGGGCAGCATCCTCAACAGCTACCAGCGGTTCGCGGTGCCCGCGCTGTCCCCGGTCCTGCTGAACGTCGCGATGATCGCCGCAGCGCTGGGGCTGGCTCCGTTGATGGGCGGGTCGGTCAAGGCGCTGGCGTGGGGCGTGTTCGCCGCCGGCATCCTGCAGTTGGGGTTCCAGCTGCCGGCATTGGCGAGGCTGGGGCTGCTGCCGAGGCCCAGGCTCGATTTCGCCCATGCCGGTGTCCGCAAGATCCTGACGCTGATGGTCCCGACGCTGTTCGGTTCCTCGGTGGTGCAGTTCAACCTGCTGTTCAACACCATGGCGGCCTCGTACCTGATCGGCAGCAGCATCACCTGGCTGTATTACAGCGACCGCCTGCTGGAGTTCCCCTTGGGCATGTTCGGGGTGGCGATCGGCACGGTGATCCTGCCGCACCTGTCCAGCCGGCATGCCGCGACCGATCCCGACGGCTATTCGAAGGGGCTCGACTGGGGGTTTCGCCTCTGCCTGATGATCGGTCTGCCGGCCTGCGCAGGCTTGATCCTGTGCGCGGAGCCGCTGATGTCGACCCTGTTCCAGTACCGCAACTTCACTGCGATGGACGCGCGCATGAGCAGTTGGAGCCTGATCGCGCAATCCACCGCCGTGCCGGCCTTCCTGCTGGTCAAGGTGCTGGCCCCCGCCTTCTATTCGCGGCAGGACACCCGCACGCCCGTGAAGGCGGCCGTGGTGGCTGTCCTGACCAATGCGTTTTGCACCATCGGCCTCTTCGCCGGCCTGCTGTACGCCACGCCTGCCGGGCAGGCCGCGCTGCAGGCGGCGGGCGGCGATTGGATGCAGGCGCTCGCGAGCATTCCCGGAGCGCATGCGCTGCTGGCCCTGGCCATTGCCATCGCCGGCTGGGTCAATGCGCTGCAACTGGCGTGGTTGCTTCGCAAAGCAGGCGTTTACCGCCGGCAGCCGGGCTGGGGGCGTTTCCTGCGCCAGATCGGCATCGCCACCCTGGCGATGACGCTCACGGTGCTGGCGTTCCGGTTGCTGTGGACGGACTGGTCCGCCTGGACGTGGTGGGAGCGCGGCTGGCGGCTTGCGGCGATGGTCGGCGCCGGCGGCGGCCTGTATGCCGGCCTGCTGTACGTTCAGGGCATCCGGCCGCGAGACCTGCGTGGGCATTGAGGACGGGCGGGCCGGCTATACTTCAATGTCTTGCACCATCCCGGATCCGCCGCCTGGCGCGTCCGCCCTGACAGGATTCCATGAGCAGGCTGTTCCGTGACGTCGATGGCGGGTCTCTGTGCCCGCACGGTAGCGTGGTCTGCATCGGCGCCTTCGATGGCCTGCACTCGGGCCACCGCGCGCTGGTGCGGCATGCCGTGGCGCGTGCGCGTGCGCTGGGCGTCGAGTGCGTCGTCGTCACGTTCGAGCCCCTGCCGCGCGAGTTCTTCTCCAAGGACCATCCGCCGCCGCGCCTGACCCTGGCGCGCGCCAAAGTAGAAGGCCTGCTGGGCCTGGGTGCGGATCGCGTCGGCCTGCTGCGCTTCGACGCCAGGCTTTCGGCGATGTCCGCCGAGGACTTCGTCCGCACCCTGCTGGTCGGCCGGCTGGCCGCCCGCGAAGTCTGGATCGGTCCGGAATTCCGCTTCGGCCACCGCCGCGGCGGCGATGTCGTGCTGCTGCAGGCGATGGGAAGTGAGCTGGGCTTCAGCGCCGACGCGATCGCGCCGGTCGAAGTGCAGGGCGAACGCGTGTCCAGCACGCGCATTCGCGAAGCCCTGAAAAGCGGCGACTTCACTACCACCACCCGCTTGCTCGGTCGACCCTATGCCATCGGCGGCCGGGTCGTGCGCGGCAAGCAACTCGGCCGCACGCTCGGCTTCCCCACCGCCAACCTGCGCTTCCCGAAAGCGCCGGCCCTGTCCGGCATCTACGCCACCTGGGTGCACGGCGTGGGCGATGCACCGTGGCCGTCGGTCTCCAGCTTCGGCACGCGCCCCACGGTGGACGGCGTCGAGCCGCTGCTGGAAGCCCATCTGTTCGACTTCGCCGGCGACCTCTACGGGCGCCACATCGAAGTCGAATTCGTCGCCAAGCTGCGCGACGAACTGAAATTCCCCGATCTGCCCAGCCTCACCGAGCAGATGCACCGCGATGCCGACCAGGCGCGCGCACTCCTTTCCGAACACAAAGAACGAGCGACGGCGTGAGCCAGGACTACAAAGCGACTCTCCACCTGCCCGCCACGGATTTCCCGATGCGCGGCGACCTGCCCAAGCGCGAGCCCGACACACTGGCCCGCTGGGAAAGCCAGGGCCTGTACGCGCAGCTGCGCGAGAACGCCAAGGGCCGCCCGCTGTTCGTGCTGCACGACGGCCCGCCGTACGCCAACGGTGCGATCCACCTGGGCCATGCGGTCAACAAGATCCTCAAGGACATCATCGTCAAGTCGCGCTACCTCGCCGGCTTCGATGCGCCGTACATCCCCGGCTGGGATTGCCACGGCCTGCCGATCGAGATCGCCATCGAGAAGAAGTTCGGCAAGGTGGGCGTGAAGCTCGACGCCGTCGAATTCCGGCAGAAGTGCCGCGAATACGCCGAGTCGCAGATAGACATCCAGCGCAAGGATTTCAAGCGCCTGGGCGTGATCGGCGACTGGGACAACCCGTACAAGACGCTCGATTTCCGCTTCGAAGCGAACGAGATCCGCGCGCTGGCGAAGATCGTCGCCAACGACCACCTGACCCGCGGCGTAAAGCCGGTGCACTGGTGCTTCGATTGCGGCTCGGCGCTGGCCGAGGCCGAGATCGAGTACGCCGACAAGGTGTCGCCCGCCGTCGATGTCGCCTACGCCGCGCGCGATGCGCAGGCGGTGGCGACGGCGTTCGGCGCCACGGTGCCGGCGGATGTCGAGGTCGCGCTGCCGATCTGGACCACCACGCCGTGGACGCTGCCCGCGTCGCTGGCGATCTCCATCGGCGGCGAACTGGAATACGCCCTGGTCGAAGGCCCCGCGCACGACGGCAAGCGCCGCTGGCTGGTGCTGGCCGATGCGCTCGCGACGCGCGCGCTGCAGCGTTACGGCGTTACCGACGTGGTCGTGCACGCGCGAGTGAAGGGCAGCGCGCTGGAAGGCCTGCTGTTCGCGCATCCGTTCTACGACACGCGCGACATCCCCGTGCTGCTGGGCGACCACGTGTCGGCCGAAGACGGTACCGGCGCCGTGCACACCGCACCGGGCCACGGCCAGGAAGACTACGTCGTCAGCAAGCAGTACGGCCTGCTGGACAAGTACACCGCCGCGCAGCTCAATCCGGTCGATGGCCGCGGCGTCTACCTGCCGTCCACGCCGGCCGCGCATGGCGTGGAGCTGGCCGGCCTGCACATCTGGAAGGCCAACGACGTCATCGTCGACGTGCTGAAGCAGAGCGGCGTGCTGCTCGCTTTCAGCAAGCTGGAACACAGCTACCCGCACTGCTGGCGCCACAAGACGCCCATCGCGTTCCGGGCCACGCCGCAGTGGTTCATCTCGATGGAGCAGGCCCATCTGCGCGCCGACGCGCTGGAAGCGATCAAGCAGGTCGGCTGGTTCCCGCAATGGGGCGAAGCCCGCATCGCCGGCATGGTCGATGGCCGTCCCGACTGGACCATCTCGCGCCAGCGCACCTGGGGCGTGCCCATCGCGCTGTTCGTGCATCGCGAAACCGGCGAGCCGCATCCGCGCAGCGTCGAGCTGATGCGCGCGGTCGCCGAACGCGTGGAGCAGGGCGGCGTCGATGTCTGGTACACGCTGGACGCGGCCGAGCTGCTCGGCGACGAAGCGAAGGACTACGACAAGATCACCGACATCCTCGATGTCTGGTTCGACTCCGGCGTGACCCACGAAGGCGTGCTGCTGGAGCGCGGCCTCGGCAAGCCGGCCGACCTCTACCTGGAAGGCTCGGACCAGCATCGCGGCTGGTTCCAGTCCTCGCTGCTGACCGGCGTGGCGATCGACAAGCGGGCGCCGTACAAGCAGTGCCTCACCCACGGCTTCACCGTGGACGAGCACGGCCGCAAGATGTCCAAGTCGCTGGGCAACGGCATCGAGCCGCAGGACATCATGAAGACCCTTGGCGCCGACATCCTGCGCCTGTGGATCGCCAGCGCCGACTACAGCAACGAGATGTCGCTGTCGCAGGAAATCCTGAAGCGCAACGCCGACGCCTACCGCCGCCTGCGCAACACCGCGCGCTTCCTGCTCAGCAACCTCAACGGCTTCGATCCCGCCCGCGACCTGCTGGCGCCGGCCGACATGGTCGCGCTGGACCGCTGGATCGTGCACCGCGCGTTCGAAGTGCAGGAGAAGATCAAGGCCGCCTACGACCGTTATGACTTCGCCGAAATCGTGCAGGCGCTGCTGAATTTCTGCAGCGTCGACCTCGGCTCGCTGTACCTGGACGTCACCAAGGACCGCCTGTACACCATGCGCGAGGATTCGCGCGGTCGCCGCAGCGCCCAGAGCGCGATGTACCGCATCGCCGAGGCCTTCGTGCGCTGGATCGCGCCGGTGCTGAGCTTCACCGCCGACGAGATGTGGGGCTACCTGCCGGGCGAGCGAGTCGGCAACGTGCTGTTCGCCACCTGGTACGACGGCCTGGCGCCGCTGCCGGCCGACGCCGCCCTGAACGCCGCCGACTTCGACCAGCTGCTGGCGCTGCGCGAACAGGTCGCCAAGGTGCTGGAGCCGATGCGCGCCAACGGCCTGATCGGTGCCGCACTGGAAGCGGAGATCGCGGTGTCCGTGAACGCCGCTGCCGCCGCCAAGTGGCAGCCGCTGGCGGAAGAACTGCGCTTCTTCTTCATCAGCGGCGACGTCACCGTCTCCGAAGTCAGCGCCGACGAGGTCTTCGTCCTCGCCACGCCGACCACCAAGAGCAAGTGCGTGCGCTGCTGGCATTACCGCGCCGATGTCGGCGCGCATGCCGAGCATCCGGAACTGTGCGGCCGCTGCGTCAGCAACATCGACGGCGCCGGCGAAACCCGGGAGTGGTTCTGATGACGGCCGCCCCCAAGCCCAACGCGCTGCTCTGGCTGCTGCTGTCGGCGGTGGTGATCGGCCTGGACCAGTGGTCCAAGGCCTGGGTTCTGGCGTCGCTGCCGGAGTACACCGCCATCCCGGTGATCGACGGCTTCTGGAACTGGTACCGCACCTACAACACCGGCGCGGCATTCAGCTTCCTGGCCGACGCAGGCGGCTGGCAGCGCTGGTTCTTCACCGTGCTGGCCGTGGGCATCAGCGGCCTGCTGGGCTTCTGGCTGTCGCGCACGCGCCGGGGCGACTGGCGCCAGGCGCTGCCGTACGCGCTGGTGATCGGCGGCGCGCTGGGCAACGTGATCGACCGCCAGATCCACGGCCACGTGATCGATTTCATCCAGTGGCACTGGCGCGACCATTATTGGCCGGCGTTCAACATCGCCGACTGCGCGGTCGTCGGCGGAGCCATCGGCATTGCGCTGTTCGGCATGTTCGACGGCAAGAAGAAGGCCGCGTAGAGCGGGCCTTGGCTCGCCACTCGGTGATGCATCAACACGGTGGGCCAAGGCCCACACTGCGGGCATCGCGGTGGTTTTCCCTCACCCCGTTCCCCTCTCCCGCGGAGGGGAGAGGGGCGTAGGTGCCATGCGGGATCGGCACCGGCAACACGTTTAGCGTTTCATTTTCCCGCCTTCGGTACTATCGGATTCTATGGACGTCCTGCTCGCCAATCCCCGTGGTTTCTGCGCCGGCGTCGACCGCGCCATCGAGATCGTCAAGCGCGCCATCGAGACGCTGGGCGCACCGATCTACGTGCGCCATGAAGTGGTGCACAACCGCTTCGTCGTCGACGACCTGAAACAGCGCGGCGCGATCTTCGTGGAAGAACTCGACGAAGTGCCGGATGGCGCCACCGTCATCTTCAGCGCGCATGGCGTCTCCCAGGCGGTGCGCCACGAAGCCGAACGCCGTGGCCTGAAAGTGTTCGACGCCACCTGCCCGCTGGTCACCAAGGTGCACCTGGAAGTGGCGCGCCACTGCCGCGCCGGGCGCGACGTGGTGCTGATCGGCCACGCCGGCCACCCCGAGGTGGAAGGCACGATGGGCCAGTGGAACCGCGAAGGCGGGGAAGGGCAGATCTACCTGGTGGAGGACATCGACCAGGTGGCCACGCTGGACGTCAGCCAGCCCGAGAACCTGTTCTACACCACCCAGACCACGCTGTCGGTCGACGACACGGTGGGCATCATCCAGGCGCTGCAGGCGCGTTTCCCGGCCATCCATGGGCCGAAGAATGACGACATCTGCTACGCCACCCAGAACCGCCAGGACGCCGTGCGCGACCTGGCCAAGCAGTGCGACCTGGTGCTCGTGGTCGGTTCGCCGAACAGCTCCAACTCCAACCGCCTGCGCGAGCTGGCCGAGCGCGACGGCGTGGAGTCGTACCTGATCGACGGCGCGCACGAGATCGACCCGCGCTGGATCGACGGCAAGCAGCGCATCGGCGTGACCGCCGGTGCCTCCGCGCCGGACGTACTGATCGACGGCGTCATCCAGCGCCTGCGCGACCTCGGCGCCGCCGGCGTCAGCGAACTGGACGGCGAGCCGGAGAACATGGTGTTCGCGCTGCCGAAGGAACTGCGGCTGCAGCTGGTCGGCTGAGCCTCTGTCCCGGAGCGGGGCAGGCATCCTTCGCGGGACGCCGCGGGCCGGAACCGGTCGATGCGGCGCGCATCGCACGCTGCGACCTTGGAAAATTTCCTCGCTGCCGCACCTCCGGGCCTCGATGCCGGGGAAATTTTCCTCGCCACCGCCCTTCCGTGCCGCACGCGCGCACCTTCCCGGTTCGCGCGCTCACAATGAAGCCTCGTCATCTCACCTGAAAGCCTCGCTGACGGAGAAAATTTCTTCGTCATCTCACTTCAGAGCCTGGGCGTCGAAGAAAATTTCCTCGTCATCTCACTTCAAAGGTCCGGCGGCGGGGAAATTTTCCTCGTCATCTCACCTCAACGCCGCGTCATCGGGGAAAACATCCTCGTCATCTCAGCTGAAAACCTCGCGCGCGCACCTTTCTGGTTCGATTTCTCATACATGAGGCGCGGCGACGCCGCCCGTGCATGCGCGTAAGCCGCGTGCACCCTCAACTGTGAGTCATTTTCCGTCGCGACTCGCTTGGAAGCGTGCGCGCATCGCGTTAGCGTGGCGATGCCGTCGGATGCGGCGGCCTCACCTGACAAGGAATCAAGGAGCGACAATGAGTCAGAACCTCGTGGACCTGCAGATCGACACCACTATCCTCGATCCGCTGGATGCTGCCATCTCCCAGATGGAAGCCTGCCTGGCGGGCTTGATCTCGCTGACGCCGGAACAGCGGCGCGGCCTGATCAAGATGGGCGACAAATCGGAAGCCTTCTGCCGCGCGGCCTTCAACGTGGCCGAGCAGCATGCCGGCATCATGGCGCGCGACTTCGACATCGAGGGCGTTCGTCGCGACCAGCAGACGCTGGACCAACTGCGCCCGCGCATCCTGCGCATCGCCCACCTTTACCAGCGATTGACCGACACCGAAATGGCCCTGGGCAGCGACCTGATGGCCGCCGCGCTGGAGGTCTACGGCGTGCTGAAGGTCGCCGGCAAGGGCAAGGGCCTGGACGAAGCCCGCCGCCATCTGGCCAGCCGCTTCCGCATCAGCACGCACGACAGCGATGCGCCGGGCGAGAGCGTTGGCAACGGCTAGCGGCGGGAGGGTGGCAGTTTGATGCAGAACAACGGCCCCGCGATGCGGGACCGTTGTGTGAGAGGCTCCATCGAAGGTGCGGCGGGTCAGGATCGAAGCCCATGCGTCCCGTGACGGGGCCCGCCCGACCCCGCGCATTGACCATAGGTACCCCAACCCCTAAAATTCGCGGCTCCGCCGGAATAGCTCAGTTGGTAGAGCGGCGCATTCGTAATGCGTAGGTCGTAGGTTCGATTCCTATTTCCGGCACCAGTCGTGACAAGGCCCCGCTTCGGCGGGGCTTTGTTTTTTCCGGGTCTCGCCTGCGGAGACGGCGGGCCGATACAGTAGCCGCTCGCCGTCCCGACAGGTTTCCCGTGGCCAAGACCTCTGCCAAGTCCCGTACCGCCTACGTCTGCGCCGAATGCGGGGCGGACCACAGCAAATGGCAGGGCCAGTGCGCCGACTGCGGAGCGTGGAATTCGCTCAGCGAGATCGTCCTGGAGACCGCCGCCGGCGCACCACCGGCGGCCCGCCGCTCCGGCTGGGCTGGGAAGGCCGAAGCCCCGAAGATCACCGCGCTGAAGGACGTGCGCCACAGCGAAGAAGCGCGCGTGACCACCGGCATCGGCGAGTTCGACCGCGTGCTGGGCGGTGGCCTGGTGGAGGGCGCCGTGGTGCTGGTGGGCGGCGACCCGGGCATCGGCAAATCCACCCTGTTGCTGCAGGCGCTGGCCCGGATGTCGGCCAGCCTGCCGGCCCTGTACGTCACCGGCGAGGAATCGCTGGCCCAGGTCGCCGGCCGCGCCGTGCGCCTGGACCTGCCGCTGGACAACCTGCAGGCGCTGGCCGAGACCGGTATCGAGACCATCCTGCAGCACGCCTCGGTGGCGCGGCCGAAACTGATCGTCGCCGACTCCGTGCAGACCCTGTGGACCGAATCGCTGACCGCCGCGCCGGGTTCCGTCAGCCAGGTGCGCGAGAGCGCCGCGCGGCTGGTGCGCTATGCCAAGGAGACCGGCACGGCCGTGTTCCTGGTCGGCCACGTGACCAAGGAAGGCGGCATCGCCGGCCCGCGCGTGCTGGAACACATGGTCGATGCGGTGCTGTATTTCGAAGGCGAGAGCGGCAGCCGCTTCCGCGTGCTGCGCGCATTCAAGAACCGCTTCGGCGCGGTGAACGAGCTCGGCGTGTTCGCGATGGGCGAGAAGGGCCTGAAGGAAGTACCCAACCCGTCGGCGATCTTCCTCTCCGGCAGCGCACAGCAGCCCGGCAGCTGCGTGATGGTCACCCGCGAGGGCACGCGCCCTCTGCTGGTGGAAGTGCAGGCGCTGGTGGACAGCTCGCCGCTGTCCAATCCGCGTCGCGTGGCGGTGGGTCTGGAACAGAATCGCCTGGCGATGTTGCTGGCCGTGCTGCACCGGCACGGCGGCGTGGTGGTGGGCGATCAGGACGTGTTCGTGAATGTCGTCGGCGGCATCCGCGTGCAGGAAACCGCGGCCGACCTGCCAGTGCTGCTGGCGGTGCTGTCCTCGCTGCGCGATCGTCCGCTCGCCGAGAAGACCGTGGCCTTCGGTGAAGTGGGCCTTTCGGGCGAGATCCGCCCCGTGCCCAACGGCGAGGAGCGCCTGCGCGAAGCGGCCACGCACGGTTTCAAGCGCGCCATCGTGCCCAAGGGCAACGCGCCGAAGTCGGGTACGTTCAAGGGCCTGGAAGTCGTGGCGGTTGAGCGGCTGTCGCAGGCGCTGGAGGCGGCGGCGGAGTAGGGCGGCAGAGAACGTTGTGGGAGCGACGTTAGTCGCGACAGCAGGACTGAGTCCACCGACACCGTGTCGCGAGCGCCGGCCGCGCGATCGCGACTCACGTCGCTCCCACATTGGAAGCGGGCGGTTACGCGCGCCTCAACACCATTTCATAGACGAACTTGCTGCCGAAGAACGCCAGCAGCAACAGCGCCATCGCGGCGAGGGTCCAGCGGACGGCTTTCACGCCTCGCCAGCCATAGCGCCAGCGGCCGACCAGCAGCGCCCCGAACGCCAGCCACGACAGCACGCTCAGCACGGTCTTGTGGCTGAGCTTCTGGGCCAGGAAGTTCTCCACGAACAGCACGCCGGTCAGCAGCGTGGCGGTCAGCAGGATGAAGCCGACCGTGATCGTGCGGAACAGCAGATCTTCCAGTTCCGTCAGCGGGGGCAGGGCACGCAGCCAGAGGTGGAATTCGCGCCGGCGCAGGGCGCGTTCCTGTGCCCACAGCATCACCGCCAGCAGCGCGGCGATGGCCAGCGCGGCGTAGGCCAGCAGCGCCAGCCAGGCGTGCAACTGGAGGCGCCAGTCCAATCCGCTGGAGGCCTGGTGGCCGTAGAAGTGGTAGGCCGCCAGCAGGACGGCCCCCAGCGGGAATGCCACCACGCCCAGTGCGGCCATCCGGCCCTGGATGGCGACCAGCAGCGTCATGGCCGCCATGCCCAGCGCCACCAGCGAGAGCGCGGCGAAGAAATGCATGTCCGGACCGCCGGGCGTACGCCAGGCCACCAGCAGGTGGTAGGCGCCGTGCAGCACCACCGCGCCGAGTGCAGGCCACACCCAAGGCCGCGAGGCCTCGCCGGTGTCGCGGGCCACGGAGCGGACCAGCAGGCCGGCGGCGAGCAGATAGAGCGCAACGGCGATGAGAATGACTGTCATCGGGGAAGTGTCGCACAGCGGGCGGCGCCGGCGCAGGGGCGAAGGCGGCCCGCGCTGCGCGGGGAGGAGGCAGAGAGCGGGACCGCTATAATCGCCGTCCGTTTTCCCCTGGCGTGCCTGCTTCCATGTTCGAATCCCTGACCCAGCGACTCTCCGGCACCATCGAACGCCTGCGCGGCCGTGGCCGCCTGAGCGAGGAGAACATCCGCGAGGCCACCCGTGAGGTCCGCATCGCCCTGCTGGAGGCCGACGTGGCCCTGCCGGTGGTGCAGGCGCTGATCGAGCGCATCAAGGTGCGTGCGGTCGGCCAGGAAGTGCTGAAGTCGCTGACGCCGGGCCAGGCGCTCATCAAGGTGGTCCGCGACGAACTGACCGCGGTGATGGGGTCGCAGGCCAGCGATCTGAACCTCAACGTGCCGGCACCGGCCGTCATCCTGATGGCCGGCCTGCAGGGCGCGGGCAAGACCACCACCGTCGGCAAGCTGGCCAAGCACCTGCGCGAGAAGCGCAAGAAGAAGGTGATGGTGGTCAGCGCGGACGTCTACCGTCCCGCCGCGATCGAGCAGCTGAAGACGCTGGCGGAGCAGGTGGACGTGCTGTTCTTCCCGTCCGATGCCGGGCAGAAGCCGGAAGCCATTGTGCGTGCCGCCATCGACGACGCGAAGAAGTCCTTCGTCGACGTGCTGCTGGTCGACACCGCCGGCCGCCTGGCGATCGACGAGGCCATGATGGCCGAGATCAAGGTGCTGCACGCCGCCGTCAAGCCGGTGGAAACGCTGTTCGTCGTCGACGCGATGACCGGCCAGGACGCCGCCAACACCGCCAAGGCCTTCAGCGAAGCGCTGCCGCTGACCGGCGTGGTGCTGACCAAGACCGACGGCGATGCGCGCGGGGGCGCGGCGCTGTCGGTGCGCTACATCACCGGCAAGCCCATCAAGTTCATCGGCGTGGGCGAGAAGCCCGACGGTCTGGACGTGTTCCACCCCGAGCGCGTGGCCGCCCGCATCCTCGACATGGGCGACGTGCTGTCGCTGGTCGAGCAGGTCGAGCAGAGCGTCGATCGCGAGAAGGCCGAAAAGCTCGCCGCGAAGGTCATCAAGGGCAAGAAGTTCGACCTCAACGACATGCGCGACCAGCTGGAGCAGATGCAGAACATGGGCGGCATCGGCGGCCTGATGGACAAGCTGCCGGGCATGGGCCAGATCCCCGAGCACGTGAAGCAGCAGGTGCAGCAGGGCAAGGAAGTGCCGCGCATGATTGCCATCATCAATTCGATGACGAAGAAGGAGCGTCGCAACCCGGCGCTGCTGAATGGCTCGCGCCGTGCGCGCATCGCCAAGGGCGCGGGCCTGACGCCGGCCGACGTCAACAAGCTGATGAAGCAGTACCAGCAGATGGAAAAGATGATGGGCAAGCTGGCCGGCGGCGGCATGAAGGGCATGATGCGCAACATGAAGAGCATGATGGGCGGCCGCGGCGGCATGCCGTTCCGCTGATGCTTTCGCTTGCTGTGGGAGCGACGTAAGTCGCGATCTTGCCTCCGCTCATCGCGACTTACGTCGCTCCCACATTGGATTGAAGCGGAGTTCCGGTCCCATGACGCTCGCTTACCTCAACGGCAAACCCGCCAGCGCCGACGATCTGCGCGCGCTGGCATTGTCAAACTATGGCCACTTCACCTCGATGCAGGTGCGCGACGGTGCCGTGCAGGGCCGTGACTTGCATGTCCGGCGGCTCGAAGAGGCGACGCAGGCTCTGTTTGGCGCCGCGTTCGATGGCGTGACGGCCTTGCGCCAGGCGGCGCATGCGATGGAATCCGCCGACCTGCGCGATGCGTCCCTGCGCATCACGGTGTTCTCCCTGCGCTTCGACTACCGCGATCCTGCGCGTGCAGTGACGCCGGATGTGCTGGTCACGCTCGCGCCCCCTTCCACGGCGGAAAAGCCGGCGCTGCGGGTGAAGACGTATCCGTTCGTGCGTCCACTGCCGCAGTTCAAGCATGTCGGGACGTTCCCGCTGTTCCATTACCGCAGGCAGGCGCTGGCGGACGGCTTCGACGATGCGTTGTTCGTCGATCCTGCGGGGTGCGTGGTGGAGGGGTCGATCTGGAATCTGGGGCTGTGGGACGGCGCGACGGTCATCTGGCCCCAGGGTCCCGCCCTCCGCGGAACGACCGAGCAGCTGTTGCAACACGCCCTGGGTGCCAAGGGCGTATCGCAGCGGCATGAGCCGGTCGCGGTGGCTGAGCTGGCACGGTTCCGGGCGGGATTTGCCTGCAATGCCAGTGGCTTGCAGCCCGTGACCGGGGTCGACGCTGTCGCATGGGGGGCTGATACCGATCTGATGGCCGGGCTGTCGGACGTCCTGCGCGCCGTCCCCTGGGAGCCGCTGGCCTGACCTGCCCGCCTGCGCCATGGGCGGGGTTTTCCTGACGGATTCAATGGCTTAGAATAGCCGGCTTACCTCGCCATTCTGGCGACTGGGCAACACTGGAAAACACCATGGTCAAGATCCGTCTCACCCGCGGCGGCGCCAAGAAGCGCCCCTTCTACCACATCATCGTCACCGACTCGCGCAGCGCGCGTGACGGTCGCAACATCGAGCGCGTCGGCTTCTACAACCCGGTCGCCGCTGGTGCCGAGAAGCGCGTCGAACTCGACGTCGCCCGCGTCGACCATTGGGTCGGCAACGGCGCACAGCTGACCGAGAAGGTCCGCAGCCTGTACAAGGAAGTCGCCAAGTCCGCTCCGGCGGCCTGATGGCCCGGCCGCGCGAACGGCGCGGCCTTTCCTTCGCATGAACACCGAGCGCCCACCGACCCCGCAGAAGATGATTCTGCTGGGAAGGCTTCTGGGCGCTTTTGGTGTGCGTGGCCAGATCAAGATCGAATCCTGGACCGAGCCGCGCGAGGCCATCTTCCGCTACCAGCCGTGGACGCTGCGCGATGCGTCCGGCGCCCAGCGCGAGCTGAGCGGCGCGCGCGGCAAGGCATCGGGCAAGCATCTGGTGGCCACATTGCCGGGCGTGGAAGACCGCGATCAGGTCGAGGCGATGCACGGGCAGGAGATCCTCGTTCCGCGCGCTGCCCTGCCGCCGCCGAGCGCGGGCGAGTTCTACTGGGTCGATCTGGAGGGGCTTCGCGTCGTCAATGCCGACGGGACCGACTTCGGCACCGTCTCCCACCTGTTTTCCACCGGCGCCAATGATGTGCTCGTCGTGCGCGGCGACCGTGAGCGGCTGATTCCCTTCGTCGAACCCGATTACGTCCGCTCGGTGGATTTCGAGGCGGGCGTGGTCACCGTGGACTGGGACCCGGCGTTCTAGCAGTGAGCGGAGAGCAGTGGGTAAGGATGCCGGAGTTCCTGTCGCGCCGTGCCGTCATCGCTCCACTCGCGCTCTCCCGTGTTCTGCCGGCGCTCCTGCTCACTGCTCACCCCTCTCCACTCACTTCTCCCCTCCATGCGCATCGACGTCATGACCCTGTTCCCCGACTTCATCGCCCAGGCCGCGGCGGTGGGCGTGGTGGGGCGTGCGCAGGAACGGGGGCTGTTGTCGCTGCATGGCTGGAATCCGCGCGACTACGCCAGCGGTGGCTATCGCCGCGTGGATGACAGCCCGTTCGGTGGCGGTCCCGGCATGGTGATGATGATCGAGCCCTTGCAGGCGTGCCTCTCGGCGGTCCGCGCCGCCGATGCACAGCCTGCGCCGCTGATCTACCTGAGTCCGCAGGGTGCGCCGCTCACCCAGAAGAAGGCGCGTGAGCTGGCCGCGCTGCCGCGCATGATCCTGCTGTGCGGCCGCTACGAGGGCGTGGACGAGCGTTTTCTCGACGCCGAAGTCGACGAGGAAATCTCCATCGGCGATTACGTGCTCTCCGGCGGCGAGCTGGCTGCGGCGGTGCTCATCGACGCCGTCGGCCGGCTGCAGGAGGGGGCGCTGAACGATGCCGACTCGGCCGTCCAGGACAGCTTCGAGGGGGATGGCCTGCTGGACTGTCCGCACTTCACCCACCCGTCCCGCCATCCGCTGGGCGACGTGCCGGCCGTGCTGCGCTCCGGCGACCATGCGGCCATCGCGCGCTGGCGCCGGCAGCAGGCATTGGGGCGGACCTGGCTGCGGCGGCCGGACCTGCTGGACGAGACCGGTCTGTCCAAGGCCGACAAGGCCCTGCTGGAGGCGTTCAAGGCCAGCCAGGCCGGCGGGGAAGGCGCAGGGTAGCCAGCCCGGCCCGGAATCCGGTAGAATGCGCGACCCTTGGGCGGTTCTCGCCTGCGGACCCCATAACAATATCGTGCAGCGCAATCCGGCGACTGCATCAGTTTCCGCTGTCGCAAGACACGATCACGCATACAAGCATTGGTGCCAACATGAGCAAGCTCCTCCAGGAATTCGAAGCCTCCCAGATCACGCGCGAGCTGCCCGCGTTCGGCCCCGGTGACACGGTCGTCGTCAACGTGAAGGTCAAGGAAGGCAACCGCGAGCGTGTGCAGGCGTACGAAGGCGTCGTCATCGCCAAGAAGAACGCCGGCCTGAACTCCGCCTTCACCGTGCGCAAGATCTCGCACGGCTACGGCGTCGAGCGCGTCTTCCAGACCCACAGCGCCTCCATCGACTCGGTCGAAGTGAAGCGCCGCGGCAAGGTCCGCGCCGGCAAGCTGTACTACCTGCGCGAGCTGGAAGGCAAGGCGGCCCGCATCAAGGAAGACCTGGCCGCGAACGCCGCCGCCAAGGTCGCCCGCCAGGCGGCTGCCGCCGCTGCCGCTGCCGAGTAATACCGGCTCGAGCGCGTCGCAACGGACGGCCACCTTCGGGTGGCCGTTTGCGTTGGGGCATCGCGTATGTTTTTTATCTGGCCGGCCCGCAGTGGTCCTTCCACTTTCCCATCGGATTCGTGTGTGATGACGCGTGACTGGAAAAGGCGGCGGCGCCGCCTCATGGCCTTGATGGCGGGCCTTCTGATGCTCGGCGAGCTGGCCGCCGCCACGTCACCGAGCCGGCGATTCACGCTCGACGCGTTGTCTCCCCTTGCGTCGGCTTCGGAACTCACCTCGCGCCTGCTGACGCCCGTGACCCAGGATCGCATCCTCAAGTTTCGCGAAAAGGTGGATTTCAGCTTCAGGGAACAGACCATCGAAGTGGGGGAAGAGCCTTACGAGCTTTTCGTCCCCGAGCCTGCTGCGGACGGAACATACGGCCTGCTGGTCTTCATCTGGCCGGGCGACGAGATCCAGGTGCCGGAAGGATGGTGGAAAGTCCTTCGGGACAACCACATCATCTATGTCGCTTCCCGTCGTTCGAGCAATGTCGAGAATATCTTCGACCGACGCGTGCCGTTGGCGCTCCATGGCTACGAGTACGTGCGTAGCCGTTACAGACTGGCTCCCGGACGCGTGTACATCGGCGGTTTCTCCGGTGGCTCGCGCACCGCGCAGCGGGTGGTGATGGCGTACCCGGACGTGTTCCATGGCGTGCTGCTCATCGGCGGCAGCGATCCGCTCGGCGGGGAGAGCGGATTCACGCTGCCGTCGACCGCGCTGTCCCGCGAACTCCAGCAACGTACGCGGTTCGTGTTCTCGACAGGGGGCAACGATTCACCCAATCGTGCGAAGGATGCACGTACCCGTAAAGACCTCGAAGCATTGTGCATGCAGGGCATTCGGCTGGTTCCGCAGAACGGCGTCGAACATTGGGTGCCGGACGGTCGTGGATTCGGCAGGGCCTTGAAGCAGTTGGAGATGCCGGTATCGCAACGTGCGGATGCCGGTGCCTGTGCCGGCGCGCTCGATCAAAGCATCCAGGCGCAACTCGACGCGGTCGCGGCCAAGGTGGGAAGTGGAGAGCTCGATGAGGCGGGACGGCTGCTTGCGCGACTCGATGCGCACTATGGCGGACTGGCGGCCCCACGCAGCGTCGAGCTGTCGCGGATTATCGCGGAAAAGGCGGGGCTGTATGAACTGCCTTAGCGCGACTCCGTCGGGCGCGTCCGATGCATAGCGGCAGTACGCAGCCCGACGCGATCAGGCTGGATATCTGGCTCTGGGCGGCCCGCTTCTTCAAGACCCGCAGCCTGGCCAAACAGGCGATCGAGACCGGCAAGGTCGAAGCGGGCGGGCAGCGGGCGAAAGCGTCGCGGGGGGTGCGCGTGGGCGACGTGCTGGCGATAACGCGCGGCGAGGACGTGTTCGAGGTCGAAGTGCGTGCGCTCAGCGACAAGCGGGCGTCGGCGACCGTGGCGCAGGCGTTGTATCTGGAATCAGACGCCTCCCGGTCGCGGCGCCTTGCCGCGCTGGCGGCAAGGCAGGCGGAGCGCGCGGGGTATCAGGCGCCGTCGTCGCGTCCCGACAAGCGTGCGCGGCGCCTGATCCGTGCGCTGGGCGATATCGACGCCCTGTGACAGGGGACTGCATGAAGAAGGGCGCCATCGGCGCCCTTCTTCACTGCCGCGTCGAGGCGTGATGCGTATCAGCGCCGGCCGCCCAACATGCCGCTGCCGATCTTGAGGATGTCGCCCAGGCCCAGTTGGCCGTCGCCGTCCTGGTCCAGCACCGCGCCCAGCAGGCCACCCCCGAGTCCGCCCTGTTGCTGCGCGGCCTGGCGTTCCTGGCCGAGCACCTGGCCCAGCGTATTCGGACCAGCATCGCCTTGGCCGAGGAAACGCTGCGCCAGGAAGGACAGCACGATCGGCGCGAGGATCTTCATCAGCATCGCCGACTTGTCGCCACCCAACCCGGTCGCCTGACCCAGGCTGGCTTCCGCGCGCGGCTGCGCACCACCGAAGATGTGACCCAGGATGGCTGCGCCATCCGTCTGGCGACTCGGCGCCGAACCGCCGCCGAGCACAGCCCCCAGCACGCTGCCGAGGTCGAGGCCGGCATGGTCTTTCTGCAGGGCACCGAACAGCGCCTCCGCGCCCTGCGGTTGTGCTGCGTTCTTGCCCAGCGCGCCCAGCAGCAAGGGCAGGGCGGCGGCCACGGCGCCGGAGGTCTGCATCTGGCCCACGCCGAGTTGCTGCGAAACCTGTTGCAAGGGCGCGCCCTGCAGCTGGGCGAAGAGTTCTTCTGCGAGTGACTGGTTGCTCATGGTGTGGCCGTCCTCCTGGACGCGATGGGTGGCGCCGATCATCCTAGCGCCAAATCCCGTGACCTCCGTCTCACAATAGACCGGACCGACCGGCGGATCGGGTCCAACCCGCACGCGCCGCGTGCGGGTCGCGACCATCGCGCTACGCCAGATCGAAGCGATCCAGTTCCATCACCTTGGTCCAGGCGGCGACGAAGTCGTCCACGAACTTCGCCTCGCCATCGCGACTCGCGTAGACCTCGGCCAGCGCGCGCAACACCGAGTTGGAGCCGAACACCAGATCTACGCGCGTGCCAGTCCATTTCACGGCGCCGGTCTTTCGGTCGCGGCCCTCGTAGCTGTTGGCGCCGGTCGCTTTCCATTCGGTACCCATGTCGAGCAGGTTGACGAAGAAGTCGTTGCTCAACGTGCCCGGCTTGTCGGTGAACACGCCATGCGCACCGCCGTCGGCATTCGCGCCCAATGCGCGCAGGCCGCCGACCAGGACGGTCATCTCCGGGGCCGTGAGGGTCAGCAGCTGCGCGCGATCCACCAGCAAGTGCTCCGCCGGCACGGCGGAGCGTCCCTTGAGGTAGTTGCGGAAACCGTCCGCCACCGGTTCCAGCACGGCGAACGAGGCCACATCGGTCTGGTCGGCACGCGCATCGGTGCGGCCTGCGCGGAACGGCACGGTGACATCGTGACCGCCCGCCCTGGCCGCCTGTTCGACCCCCACGCCACCGGCCAGCACGATCAGGTCCGCGAGCGAGACCTTCTTGCCGCCGGCGGCATCCAGGTTGAATTCCATCTGGATCCGTTCCAGCGCCTTCAGTACCTTCGACAACTGGTCCGGCCGGTTGACCGCCCAGTCTTTCTGCGGAGCAAGGCGGATGCGTGCGCCGTTGGCGCCGCCCCGCTTGTCGCCGCCGCGGAAGGTCGAGGCCGAGGCCCATGCCGTGGAGACCAGCTCGGCGACGGACAGTCCCGAGGCGGCTATCTTCTGCTTCAACAACGCGACGTCACCGGCGTCGATGGTCGCGTAGTCCGCCTTCGGCAGCGGGTCCTGCCACACCAGTTCTTCCTTCGGAACCTCCGGACCCAGGTAGCGGGCGCGCGGACCCATGTCGCGGTGGGTCAGCTTGAACCACGCACGCGCGAAGGCCTCGGCGAATGCCTGCGGGTTTTCGAGGAAGCGCCTGGAGATCGGGCCGTAGACCGGATCGAAGCGCAGCGACAGGTCGGTGGTCAGCATCTTGGGGCGCTGCTTCCGGGTTTTGTCGTGCGCATGCGGCACGTCCTCGGGGGCGTCCTTGGCGACCCACTGGTGCGCGCCGGCCGGCGATTTCTCGAGTTCCCATTCGAAGCCGAACAGGTTTTCAAAGAACTTGTTGCTCCACAGCGTCGGCGTCTGCGTCCAGGTCACTTCGATGCCCGAGGTGATCGTGTCACCGCCGCGGCCGCTGCCGAACTTGTTGTGCCAGCCGAAGCCCTGTGCTTCCAGTTCGTCGGCTTCGGGCTCGGCACCGACGTTGTCGGCGGGGCCGGCACCGTGAGTCTTGCCGAACGTATGGCCGCCGGCGATCAGGGCGACGGTTTCTTCATCGTCCATCGCCATGCGCGCGAACGTGTCACGGATGTCCTTCGCCGCCAGCAGTGGGTCCGGATTGCCGTCGGGTCCTTCCGGATTCACGTAGATCAGGCCCATCTGCACGGCGGCGAGCGGGTTTTCAAGACGGCGCGAATGCACGTCGCCATCGGCGTCGTCGTCAGACACCAGCACGGCGGCATCGCCGGGTTTCTCCACGCCGTCCGAGCCGTGCGCATAGCGCAAGTCGCCGCCCAGCCATGTCGTCTCCCGGCCCCAGTAGACGTCCTGGTCGGGCTCCCACACGTCCTCGCGTCCGCCACCGAAACCGAAGGTGCGGAACCCCATGGTTTCCAGTGCCACATTGCCGGTCAGGATCATCAGGTCGGCCCAGGAGATGCTCTGGCCGTACTTCTGCTTGATCGGCCACAGCAGGCGGCGCGCCTTGTCCAGGCTGACGTTGTCCGGCCAGCTGTTGAGCGGGGCGAAGCGCTGCTGCCCGCGACCGCCGCCGCCGCGCCCGTCCTGGATGCGATACGTGCCCGCGCTGTGCCATGCCATGCGGATGAAGAGACCGCCGTAGTGTCCGAAGTCGGCCGGCCACCAGTCCTGCGAGTCGGTCATCAGGTCGCGCAGGTCCTTTTTCAGCGCGTGGTAGTCCAGCTTGTTGAAGGCCTCCGCATAGTCGAATCCGCTCCCCAGTGGATTGGAGCGCGAGGAATGCTGGTTCAAGAGATCCACGCGCAACTGGTTGGGCCACCAGTCGCGGTTGCCGGTACCGCCACCGGCGGTGGGATGGAACGGGCATTTCGATTCGGTGGTCATGGATTTCCTTCCTTTGGCGGTCGGGTGAGTGGGTGGGAGCGGGGTGGTGTCACGCGGGATACAACGCGACGCGGCGACGTCAATCGCGCGTGCGGCAGGGCAAGGCGGGAGCGGCATGCCGATGGTCAGGCAGGAGATGCGCGTTGATGGCTGACGTCCCCGGCGGTGCGTTGGCGGATGGCGACCAGACTAGGCAGTGCGGACGATCAATGAAAATCGTTTGTAGCGAAGAGTCCGATAGCGGTGCTCAATGGTGCGGCGCGCCATCGCCCCTCCCTGAAACTGGTCTCACGATACTCCGCGCGCGTTACGCGGATGTTGGAGATGCGGGCGCAGCCGCAGGCGACGGAGGCCGCACGGCGATGGCTTTACCCATCCGCGCGACCTCGCGCAGCGCGTTTCAGAGCAGCGCCTTGAGCCGATATAGGGCTTCCAGGGCCTGCTTCGGCGTCAATTCGTCGGGATCCAGCGCGGCGAGCGCTTCCTGCGCGGCGGAGGGTGTCGCGGCGAACAGTCCGAACTGTTGCGGGGCATCGAGCGCCTGCGGCGCCATGTCCGAGGCGTGCGTGTCGCGACCGCGCTGCTCCAGTTCCGCGAGTCGGCGCCGCGCCTGTTTCAGGGTGATCTTCGGAAGTCCGGCCAGCGCCGCGACCTGCAGGCCGAAGCTGCGATCGGCCGCACCGTCCTTGACCGCATGCATGAAGACCAGCGTGTCGCCGTGCTCCACCGCATCCAGGTGCACGTTGGCGATGCCACTGGCGGGTTCGTTGGCCAGTGCAGTCAGTTCGAAATAGTGCGTGGCGAACAGCGTATAGCAGCGGTTGCTGGCCGCCAGATGACGCGCCACCGCATCGGCCAGCGCGAGCCCGTCGTAGGTGGACGTGCCGCGGCCGATTTCATCCATCAGCACCAGCGACTGCGCGGTGGCGTGATGCAGGATGTAGCTGGTCTCGGCCATTTCCACCATGAAGGTGGACTGCCCGCGCGCGAGGTCGTCGCCAGCGCCGATGCGGGTCAGGATGCGGTCGATCGGCCCGATCACCGCCCGCGAGGCCGGCACGAAGCTGCCGATGTGCGCGAGCAGCACGATCAACGCGTTCTGCCGCATGTACGTCGACTTGCCGCCCATGTTGGGGCCGGTGATGACCAGCATGCGGCGGCCCTCGTCCAGGCGCAGGTCATTGGGCTCGAATGGCTCCTTGCGCACCGCCTCGACCACCGGATGGCGGCCGCGCTCGATGCACAGGCCGGGCGCTTCGGCCAGTTCGGGCCGTGCCCAATCCAGTTCCTGCGCGCGCTCGGCGAAGGACGCCAGCACGTCGAGTTCGCTGAGCGCGGCTGCACAGCGCTTGAGCGGTTCCAGGCGCGCATTGAGCGTATCCAGCAGCGCGTCGTACAGCAGCTTCTCGCGCGACAGCGAGCGCTCGCGCGCGGACAGGACCTTGTCTTCGAACTGTTTCAGTTCCTCGGTGATGTAGCGTTCGGCGCCGGTCAGCGTCTGCCGGCGCGTGTAATGCACAGGCGCCTTGTCGGCCTGGCCCTTGCTGATCTCGATGTAGTACCCGTGCACGCGGTTGTAGCCGACCTTCAGCGTGGCGATGCCGCTGCTCGCGCGTTCGCGTGCTTCCAGGTCCACCAGGAACTGGTCGGCGTGGGTGCTCAGGCGCCGCAGTTCGTCGAGCTCGGCGTCGTAGCCGTCGGCCAGTACGCCGCCATCGGTGAGTTTGAGTGGTGGCTGCGGTGCGACCGCTGCCAGCAGCAGCGTCGCGGTGTCGTCGTGTTCGCCCAGTTCCGCGGCCAGCGCCTGCAGGCGTGGCGAGTCGAGCGGCTGCAGGTGGCCGCGGATGTCGGGCAACAGCGCCAGCCCGTCGCGGAGCGTGGACAGGTCGCGTGGCCGCGCCGATCGCAGCGCGACGCGGGTGAGGATGCGCTCGAGATCGCCAAGCGCACGGAAGCCGCTGCGCAAGTCGCGATCCGTACCGTGCCCGATCAGTGTCGCGATGGCATGGTGGCGCTCACTCAGCACGGCGCGGTCGCGCAGCGGCCGGTGCAGCCAGCGGCGCAGCAGGCGGCCGCCCATCGGGGTGACCGTGGTGTCGAGTACGCCGAGCAGGGTGTGCCTGGTGTCGCCATCGACGCGCGTGTCCAGTTCGAGATGGCGCCGCGTGGCGGCATTCATCGCGATGGCATCGCCGGCCGATTCCAGCGCGATCGCGGTAAGGTGGGGCAGGCGCTGCTTCTGGGTCTCCTCGACGTAGCCGAGCAACGCGCCCGCCGCGCCGGTGGCCAGGGCTTTGTCGTCGATGCCGAAGCCGGTGAGATCATGCAGGCCGAAGAAGCCAAGCAACTGGCGACGACCGCTGTCGGGATCGAACAGCCAGGGCGCGCGACGGCGCAAGCCGGTGCGCTGCTGCAGGAATGCGGGCAGGCCTTCTTCGTCGGGCACCAGCAACTCGGCCGGCTCGAGCCGCGCGAGTTCGGCTTCCAGCGCATCGTCGCTGTCCACTTCGTTGACCATGAAACGGCCGCCGGCCAGGTCCGCCCACGCCAGGCCATAGCCCGAGCGCCCCCGACTGATCGTCATCAGCAGGGTGTCGCGGCGTTCGTTGAGCAGGGCTTCGTCGGTCACCGTGCCCGGCGTGACCACGCGCACCACCTTGCGTTCCACCAGGCCTTTCGCCAGCGCCGGATCGCCGATCTGTTCGCAGATCGCCACCGACTCGCCGAGTGCGACCAGGCGGGCCAGATAGCCTTCGCAGGCGTGCACGGGCACGCCTGCCATCGGGATGGGGGCGCCGCCTGAACTGCCGCGCTGGGTCAGCGTGATGTCGAGCAGTCGCGCGGCCTTGCGCGCGTCGTCGTAGAACAGTTCGTAGAAATCCCCCATGCGGAAGAACACCAGCAGGTCCGGATACTCCGCCTTGGCGGCGAAGAACTGCTTCATGAGCGGGGTGTGCTCCGCCGAACCCGTTGATTTTTTTGATTGTTCTTTTTTATCAGACATTTAGCGCGTAATTCAGTCTAGCGAATGTGGGAGTCAGTGAACGCAAGTGGAAGGGTTTGGAGACCATATTAGTAGCCAAAGGTAGCCAAACCCCTGCATCTGTCGATTCGTGCCAAAATTTGGCTACCCGCGACAGAGTCGCGACCGATGCGTTCAACAAGGAAAGGTGGCCGCCGTGGCATTCCGACTGAAGCTCAACCCAGAACAACTGCGACAGCTTCGCAGCACCCAGCGCCCGAAGCTAGACAAAGCGGGGGCTATCGTCACCGGCGCAAAGGGGTTTGCAGTCCTCGAACCCAATCCCGATGGCAAGCAGTGGAGGTTCCTCGATGCCTCGCCGGGTGCCCCCACGGGGTTCGGCGTCTTCGTAGGGAAGCTCAAGTCCACCTACGAAGTTCAACGCAAGATCGGCGGCAAGGTCATGCGGATCAGCATTGGGGACACCAGCGAACTGACCTTGAAGGATGCCCACGATCTGGCTGGCGTCAAAGTCGCCGGGGCGAAGAAGGAAGGCAAGCACCCCAAGGTCCTGGCGGAGAAAGAACTCTCGATCCAGGCCACCAAGGCGCTGACCGTCAACCAAGCGATCCAGCTCTACCACGACATGTTGGCCCGGCGAACCCGCCCGGCGACCGAGGGCACGCTCAAGACCCTGACCAACTCCACAGCGCGCCTGGCCCGTCCGGAGGTGGGAATCGGTAACACCCCGATCATGGACCTGGACGAGGAAAGGGTGACCAAGGCGTTTGAAGCCACTCGGCTGTCCGCCGCTCTGCATTCCAACCGGTTGTCCCAGCCCGTGAAGGACTTCATGGAGCGGACGGGGCGGGTGGATCTCACCGACGCGGAGCTGGCCAAACTGGGCGTGACCAGCGAACCAATGCGCTCGCGCATCCGCGCCGCTGGCGTGTCCGCGGCCGAGCAGACGTTCGCCACCGCCTTCCGCGCCGTCAATTACGTGGTGGACAAGGAAGCGCGCGCGGCGAAGAAGGCCGAGCGCAAGGCGGTGCTGTTCGGCAACGACTTCGGGGTGTTGTGGGAGGAAGGCAAGATGCGCGACGCCGCAGGCCTCCACGACTATTACGAAAAGGCAAGGGTGCGGAACCCCTTGGGCAGCGAGGACAACACGCTGGGCAACGCCATCGAATACCTCTGGAGTCGACGGCAGGCCCAGCGGGGCCAGAACGAAAGCGGGGTCTATTACCTGCTGACGACCCTCTTCCTGGGTGCCCGTCGAAACGAGACGGCCAAGCTGGCGTGGTTTGACCGATTGAGCGAGAGCGAGCGGGCCACGAAGTCGTGGGTGTGGCTGGACGAAATGGACCCCAAGGCGTGGCGCGCCGGAGTTCCATCGGTCAATCCGGCGACCAAGAAGAAGGGTCCTCAGGTGTTCTTCGCCAAGACGAAGAACCGCCGTGACCATTCCATGCCCCTAGGTCCAATCTCCGTCCAGCTCATCAAGCACCGGTTTGAGAAGCGGCAGGCCGAAGACGATCCGCGGGCGCGTTGGGTCTACCCGGCGCGCAGCAAGCGGGCGGCAGAGGGGCACTACAAGGACAGCAAGGCGATCATGAAGGGACTGGGCGAGAAGCTGTCGGTGGAATTCGGACCCACCCCCCACGATCTGCGCCGCACCCTCGGCCGTTACGCCACGCGTGTGGGGATTTCCGATCGCATCATCAGCCGGCTTTTCAACCACCTGCCACCCAAGCGGGACGATGAGGACGAAGGCGCGAAGTCCTCGGTTCGATACCAAGAGCCAGAGTGGTTTGAGTTGCAAGACGCATTGCAGAAGGTGGAGCACCTGATGGCATCGAGCGCACCCAGCTTCTACAACATGCTCAAGCCCGCCGACTGGCCATTGCTGCCGGCCCGTCAGGTGCCTGGACCTTCCGAGGAATAGCCTGCCGTCGATACACTGGGGCCATGGACGGCTCCTTTCCCCTCCAACGCGACCCCGATCTGGCCTCACCGGCGCCAGACGCCCAGAAGTGGCGCCAGGAGATCGCCGACGCCAAGGCCGGCGTGCGTGCCAAGGTCAGCACCAAGGCTGCAGCCCTCTACATCGGCGTCCACTACACAACCTTGCGCGACTGGGTGCGGGAAGGCAGGGGGCCCCAGCCGATTCAGAACCCGGGCAAGCCCGGCACGACGGCGCAGAACCAGCACTTGGGGTTCACGCTGGAAGCGCTGGACTCGTTCCTGGCCACCCGAAGCGGCGAGCCCATCACCCGAGGCAAGCGCACCGACACCGGCGACGTGCTCAAGGAAGCCGAGCGCATCGAGGCCCTCATCGCGTTGAAGGAAGCCGAAGATCGGCTCGCCAAGACCAGGGCACGCGCACGTCGCCTGGGCATCGTTTGTTTCCAATCCCTCACCGACGCGCTGGAAATCCAACCGTGGTCTACGGTGGACGGCCGCATCGCCGGTCATGCCTGGGCGGTGGACGACGCCACGTTCAACGCCGCAGACGATGAGCAGTGGGAAGGGGCGTTGGAAGAAGCACTGGCCCAGCCCTGGATCAACACCGAGAGCCGACAGCCCTACCAGGACGCATTTGTGGCCGTTCTATCCACTACTCAGCATGCCATCGAGGCGGCACGGTCGCGCCAGCGTGCCAGTGACCTGGAAGAGCGGTTGAGCGGCAATGTGGTGGAAGGCAATGGAGTCCGGCCGTTCGAGAAAGGGAAAGGTCGGCTTTGAGCACTCGCGAATCAGGCTGGATGGGTGGACGTCCTGGCCGCCCACCGAAAAACCCAGGTCCGTTCGCCCTGACCTATACAGAAGATGTTGAGCTGAGCCAGGCGATTGAGGGAAAACGCGAGTGGGTGGGCCCTGGTGTTACGGCCTTCTTGTTAGGCATCTCCAAGGATGCGTTGAAGAAACGGCGCCAGCGCAACGAAGGGTTGATCCCAGTCCATCGCCCCGCTCGGAGCAACCGACAGGGAGTGCAATACCGCTGGTCTTCGGTGCGCGAATGTGTCGATGCCGAAGGCTATCAGCGGTCCATCCTTCAAGAGCGGCTGACGAAAGTGGAAGACCGCCTAGCATCAACCGAGAAGAGTCTGGAAGAAGCGCTTTTGGCCCTCAGCAGAGCAGGTGTCGCCGGTCTCAAGAAGAAGTTGCCAATGGCAGTCAACGAGTCTGATCGGCTGCTGGGGTTGGCCATGTTCCATCCCCATTTTCCTGCTCGCGCGCTTACGGCGCTCGAAGCGCTGGACGCCCCTTGGGTCAGCAGCGAGGCGCGCCAACCATTCCACGACTGGGCCATGGGCGTGCTTCAGGCGGCTGCCGAACGCGCCGTTCAAGCCGCCGGCTAATTCCCACATCCCGATCCTTTTTAACGGGAAACGCTCAAGCGAAGCGCACCAATGCTTCCCGGCCGTTATCGGGACAGTTGTCCCGATAAAGCGGCGTTTTCGCGTGGATGGCCTACAGGGTCAGAACTGCAATCTCGTGTCCGTTCCGATTGGGGACGACTTGCGAGATTGACATGCAGTCCAACGTTCTTCACTTCAAACCGGCATTGCGCCCCAAGCGCCTCCCGGCACCTAAGGCCACCCGGCTCACCACCACTTGCTACAAGGCCTGCGACAAAGACCACTCGACCGTCGATTGGTATACCCCGCCGGTCATCGTGGAAGCGCTGGGCGGCAAGGAAGGGTTTGACCTCGATCCTTGCACGCCGGAAGACCCCTCCCGTCTGCCGGCACCCACGGCCTGCCGGATGATCCCGCCCAGCCAGGATGGCCTGGCAACGGATTGGTGGTCCCAAGCGTTCGTGTGGATGAATCCGCCTTACGGAAAGGGCATGGACAAGTGGATGGCCAAGCTGGCCAACCACGCTGGTGGCGGCGTCGCACTGGTGCCGGCGCACATGGATCCGGCATGGATGCACGAGTTCGTGCTCAACCACCCCAACACCACCGCGATCCTCCTCACCCGTGGCCGCCTGAAGTTCATGCGTCCCGATGGAAGCACTGGCACTGCGGCGCCGACCGGGTCGGTGTTCGTCGCCTACGGCCAGCGGGCGGCCCGCAATCTCAAGCGAGCGCAGGCAAGCGGTGTGCTGCGCGGGAAGTTCTTTGCCATCCAGCGGGTGGCGCGGGTGGCCAATACCAACCAGGGGAGTGCCAACAATGAGTAACAAGCAGATGAGCCGAGAGTTGGTCCGCGACCTGGTCAAGTTCATTCGCGAAATCCCCACGCGACGGAACCATCCCTGGAATGCCCGTGAGGCAATGGAACTGTTTGTCCAGCACACCTTGGTGAATCTCATCGATGTGGGTAATGTGCTGGCGCTCGACAAGCTGGGGGCGTGCGTAGACCGCAGCACGCTTGGGTTTGCCATGTTGAAGGAACAACGCCCTCCCGTTGAGCCGTTGGCTAATGCCATCTGGGCCTACATCGAACTGGTGCGCGAATGTCGCCCTTTTGAAGACGTGCTGATCTGGGTGCATACCGAGCTGTTGGCCACCAAACGCGGTGAGGGGCTTGGTCAGTTCTTTACGCCGCCAGACTTGGTGGAATTGCAAGTCGCTCTTTCTCGGGATTTCAAGCCTCGTTCGGCGAATCGTCGCCGCATCAGGATCCACGACCCGGCATGTGGTGCCGGTGGGTTGCTGTTGGGTCAAATTCGTTCGCTAATGGAAGAATTTCCCGCCGACACGATCGAAGCGAGTGGCGTGGATATGGATCCGTTCTGCGTGGCGATGACGGCCTTGCAGCTGCAGGCAGCCCAAGTGTTGCACAGTTCCCCGCTCAAGCACGTCGAACTCTGGGTGGGTAATACCCTGGCAGGGCGACGGAAGCTGGGTTACATCACCCACCGGTGGAAATTAACGATTGAGGAGTTGCTCGCAAAGGGAGCTGAAATAAGGGGAGAGTTGTCAATTTAGCCCCCTGCTGGTCTTCCCCTTAGCCAGCAGGAGGCGTTAGCCAGCAGGAAAGCCAGCAGTGCAAAGCGCTTGATTCTTCAACACTTTGCATCGCCAAGGAGGGCGTTGCTGGCCTGCTGGCCCAAACGTCTGACTCCTCCATGCACTGGAGATTATTCCTAACAGTCTCAGTATTTTTTCAGCATTTGAAATCGATTCAATTTTGACCCAGCAGCCCAGCAGAGGGGTTTCTCTGAGCTGCAAAGCATATGGATTCAAGAGGTTGCAGCTGCTGGTCTTCCTGCTGGTCTTCGATCTCTGCTGGCTAATGGAAAGCCAGCAGCACGATGAAAGCCAGCGCTCGCATCGTTAGGAATTTTTGCGTGAAGAGGCCGCAGATTTTGCTTTTAGTCAAAAGTTGGGGCTTGCGGAAGTTTCAACGCGTGGTTGATTGGAAGTGTCCCCCAGGTGGGACACACCTACGCCCTCAACCTCTCGGAGTTGTCACCGTGAACACCGTTCCCCAGTCATCGACCCCAGCGTCTTACAGCGTTCGAGCGAGCGTGAAGAAGCACGTTCGCATCAAGCGTCCGCTGGCAGAGCGCCTTCGTCGTGCGGCGGAGGAAGAAGAAATGACGGAGAGCGAATTCATCCGGCGCGTGCTGGAAAAAGCGCTCCCCCGCGCAGCGTAATCCTTCCCCACAAACAGCAAACCCCCACCGGCCAGGGTGAGGGTTTGAAAGGAACCACAACATGTCTACGAACAATTTGTCTCCGAATGGGGATGCTGTCAACCCTCCTCACGCCGATTCGTCCAACGTCGTGCCCTTCGATGCGACTCGCTTCCTCGGTGCTGAAGCGTCGCAGAGGAAGCAGAAAATCCAGGTCGAAGAGGACAAGCAACTCTACCGCCACTCGGTCGATCGAGAAGGTCAGCGCAAGCCACCGTCTCTCCCCATCCTGTTTGCCCGCCGCACCACCGAATGCGTCGATCGTTTGTGGGCGTGCCAAGCCACCAGCGGGACGGGCGAGATCGTCCACCACTGGAACGGCACCTACTGGCAGGCGATCAGCGATGCGGAAGGCGTGGGCGTGGCATCCGACTGGATCGACCGCAACGCCGATTTTGCCGGCAGCCCCAAGCTCGCCAAGGATTGCTGGGACATGGCCGCCCTGCGGCTGCGCCAGAAAAACCCCATGCCGACCCAAGCCAAGCGGGCCATCGTGCCGGTGGCCGACGGCTACGTGGAAATCCTCCGTGATGGCTTCCACGTGCTCGCACCCGACCCGGCCTTGGGCATGACACACGCGGTCAAAGTGGCGTGTGGTGGCAAGGAGGGCCAAGCCTACAAGCCTAAGTCCTTGCCGGCTGACTCTCGCTTCGCCAGGTTCCTCAACCAGGCCCACGACGACCCGCGCGTCATCGACCTGCTGCAGGAACAATGCGGCATGACCCTGTTGCCGGGTGTCTACAGCCAGGCCGCCTGGTGGCACGGTGTCGCGGGATCCGGCAAATCCACCTTGGCGGAAATCGTGGAAGCCATGCATCGCCAAGTTGCGCGCTGCAACCTGGAAACCCTGGGCGACCGCTTCAGCCTTGAACCCTTGATCGGTGCCAGCCTCATCCTGGTGGACGAGGTGGAGTGCGAGAAGTGGGCCGAAGGCCGGTTCAAGACCATGGTGTCGGGCAATGGCATTGGCATCGATCGCAAGAACCAGAAGCAGCTGGCGAGCTACCACTCCACGGCGAAGTGGATCATCACGTCCAACTCGGCGCCCTTCATCCGGGACAAGAGCAACGGCGTGTGGCGCCGCCTGACGGTCGTTCATTGGAAGAAGGCGGTGCCGCAGCACGAGCACGACCCGGATCTGGTCAAGAAGATTCTGGCCGAGGAAGGGCAGCTGGTGCTCGACTGGATGCTCGAAGGCGCCCGCCGCATCGTGGTCCGTGGCCGCGCTCTTTCGGAGAATGATGCGGACATGCCTGAAGCCGTGCGCGCCGCCAAGCTGGCCGCCCGCCACGGCAGTGACCAGGTCATGGCCTGGGCGCAAGCCGAGCGCGTGGTGCGTGTGGAAACCGACGAATGCACGTTGCCGATGCGCGAGGTCTACGAGAACTACAAGAACTGGGGCTACCGCCAAGGGCTGGCCGACATCGATCTCCTCACCGGTCGCCAGTTCTGGCGTGGCCTCAAGGAGATGGGCCTGGACGACGGGGTCCGCTCCAACCGCCGCGTCAACGGCAAGCAGGAAGAATGTGTTCGGTTGCGGATCAACGGAGCGGTGTTGCAGGCCGCTGTCACCAAACCCTCTGCCAGCGTCACCGTGATGCCGGTTCCGGGCGTGGGTCCCACCATCTGTGGCCCCTGGGGAACCGACCCTAAGCTCAGTGAGAGAAAGAAGGGCGAGCACCAGCAAGCCCTGGAAAGGAAGTGGGATGCATTGAGCACGGACGAGCGGAGCAGGGAGCTTGCCATGCTCTACGGTCAAGCGCTGATCGAAGACGCCACCCATGAGGAGCGCCGAAAGATCGATGCCGCGGTGCATCGCCTCTTCTACCCCGAGGTGGCCGAGGACGAAACGTTAGTGGCATCCGTTGAAGTGGAGGCCCCATGACGACTTCCCCTGATCTCGAATCCCGCCTGGCCGAAGCCGCCAACCGGGGTGACCTCGACGAATGCCGCCGGCTGCTGGCCGCAGGCGCCGATCCTACCTTCGCTGACGCCGACAAGTTCACCCTGCTGCACGAGGCGGCTCAAGGAGGTCATCCGGCCGTGTGCGCCTTGCTCATCGAGGCAGGCGCATCCCTGGACGCGGTCGACAAGACGAGGAACACCCCGCTTCACGAGGCTGCGCGGTTCAATCATCCCGAGGTGGTGCATACCTTAGTGAAGGCAGGGGCCGAGCTGGAACGGCCAGCTTATGAAGGGCGGACCCCGCTGTGCCAAGCCGCGCTATACGGGTCTAAAGATGCACTGGAGGCCTTGATCGACGTCGGCGCCGACGTGAACGCCCGAATCGAACACGTCACCAGCAGGAGCGAGTCCGGCAAGAAGCTAGGCTATCTGAAGCTCGACATCGGTGTGGCGGTGGAGACCAAGTTCAGCGGCACGACGGCGCTTCACCTCGCCGCACAAGCCGGAACGAACTGCACCACGCCCAACCGCCCCGACCACCTGGGTTGCGCGGAACGTTTGCTCGCGGCAGGGGCCGACGTGGGTGCCAAGGATCGAACCACCGAAACCCTGAAGAACCTGCTTCCCACCGGGGACGTGCTCCATTCGGCCACCGCTCTGATCCCACTCAACTACGCCGGCACGCTGGACATGGCCAAACTGCTCGTCGCTCACGGTTCCCCGTTGAACGCCTCCCACTCACCCTTCGCCAGCGCGGTGGGTGTGCTCAAGGGCCAGCAAGGCATGGACATCGCGGCCTTTCTGTTGAACCAGGGCTACGAGCCGAACGACCGCGATCGGGCGGTCATGGCGAAAGCGGGCGTGGAAGAAGGGGCGGTCCACCATCGGGCCCACGAGATGCGCGCCACCGAACGGCAGCAGCACTTGGAAGAACGGTTGAACCAGGCCCCACCCGCTGCACCTCATCTGAGCAGCCCCAGCACGCCCTCCATGGTGATCGGCGGTGCGGTCTGGAATGCGCGCGAGGAGGTCCAAGAGCAATCAGTCGCCGTCCAGCAAGCGCCTCGACATAGGATGCGCCTATGAGTGCGCCAAACAATTTCGAGAAATCTCTCCACGAAGCCGCTCGGTTCAACAATCCCAAGGTTGTGTGCGCCTTGTTGGAGGCTGGCGCCGACATTGAAAAGCGGGATGACGAAGGACGAACCCCGATATGCCTCGCTGCGCTCTATGGAGCCAAAGAGGCTTTGAAGGCCTTGATCGGCGCGGGCGCCGATGTGAATGCTCGTATCGAGCATTCCACATTTGCAGGTGCGCAGAGTCAGCAGACGGGACTGCTTAAGCAGGTCACTGGAACGACAGCGTTACACCTGGCTGCAGCAGCGGGAAGACGATATTCAATGCCAATGTGCCCCGACCACCTTGGATGCGCACAACTGCTGCTGGCAGCAGGGAGCAATGTTGGTGCGGAAGAAGTGACGACGGAGACTCGGGTGGCGGCGGGCGTCATATGCGACGAGCCTCAACTGATCAGAACCTTTGTGCCACTTAACTATGCGCGCACTTTGGAGATGGCCAAGTTGCTTGTTGCCCATGGCTCCCCTAGGAACACGAGCGATTCACCCATCGTCAGTGTGGTGCGCATGCTCCAAGGCAGGAGCGGGTTAGACATCGCTGCCTTTCTGTTCAAAGAGGGGTATGAACTGACAGAAGGCGCGTGCGCCGTCATGGCTTGGGTTGGCATTCCACCCGGCATGGTGATCCAACGAGCGTATGAGGTGCGTGCGGGTGAGCGACACAAGGGCTTGGAAAGGCGGCTGCGCCACGCATCGCCTGGCTCAAGGATGCGTTTTTGATCTGGGCTTGCCAAATCCCGACGCCGTCGCATGCTGAAGCCATGGACCATTCCGACGCCCTCCACGAAACCGCCCTCGATCGCCAGGACGCCCTGGCGGCGTCCCCCCGTTTCGTGGTCCTGAAGACCCCCAACGGCATCCGCCTCCAGTTGCAGGACGACGACGGGGACCCCGACACCCGGCTGACCATTGACCGAGCGATGGCATTGCTGGAGAGCGCGTTGGAGCAAGGCCGCGCCGTCACTCTCCACGAGTAACCCATCCACCAATATCCGCACCGCCGACAGGGTGCGTCTTCTTCCTAGGAGATCCCTGTCGTGTCCGATTCAACCAACGAAAGTTTCCTTCATCGCCACTCGCGCGACGTCGTCGAACGCCTGATCCGGCAAATGGAGGAGGGCACCGGCCCCTTCGTGCAGCCTTGGGATGCCCGCATGGACCTGGGGCTGCCGATGAACCCCACGACCGGCAAGACCTACAAGGGCGGCAACCTGCTCCACCTCTGGGCCCTGCAGAACGCCTGGGACGTGAAGGACAACCGCTGGATGACCTACAAGCAAGCCGCGGCCGTTGGTGCCCAGGTCCGCAAGGGCGAGAAGGCCAGCGTCATCGAATTCTGGGACTGGTCACCGGTGGAGGAGGCGAAGAAGAGCGGCGATCCGGAGCTTATCGCCAAGGCGCACCCCAAGGTGTTCTTCCCCCGCGTGTTCAACGCCACGCAGATCGATGGCTTGCCGGAACTGGTGCTGGCGGCGCCGCGGCCAGAACCGGAGATCCACCAGGCCTGCGAGAAGGTCATCCAGGACAGTGGGGCCGAGATTCACCACGATGGGGGCAACCAGGCGTTCTATCGTCCAATGACCAACAGCATCCACCTGCCCGAGCGCAACGCCTTTCACTCGGCCAGCAGCTACTACGCCACCGCCCTCCACGAACTGGGCCACTGGACCGGTTTCCCTTCCCGATTGAATCGCCCGATGAAGGGCGGCTTCGGTTCCGTGGACTACGCGAAGGAAGAACTGGTGGCCGAGGTCTCCAGCATGCTGATGGGCGAGCGCTTAGGTATCGGCCACGACCCCACCCAGCACGCGGCCTACATCCAGCACTGGATCCAGATCCTCCGCAACGACCCCCGCGAACTCTTTCGAGCCGCGGCAGCAGCCGAGCGGGTGGTGGAGTTCCTGAATGTGCCTGAGTTGGTTCACGAACCGCTCCCGAAGACTGAGCAGGAACGGCAGCCGGTGGTGGCCAACCAGCAGGAGCTTGAAAAACCTAGCGTCGAAAAGGCTCGCACCAAGGGGCGTGCAAAAACTAAGCAGCGCGAGCACACCATGGTGGCTTGACTCCCCTTGCCAGTTCTCCAATTCGAGTTATGCATAGGGATACCTACTCACGAAATGGAGGTGTCCCTTGAAGTCCATCGTTCTCGCCGTTCTCGTTGCCGCCATCCCCTCGGCCTTTGCCGCTAGTCCGGCATCCGTGGGCCCCTACCGTTCCTCTGAAGTCGTTGGTGTGGAAGACGCACGCCTGGGCGAAGTGTTGATGGCCCGAGAAGTTCAGATGGAGGGACGCAAGAAGGCGAACGCTGGCTCGGTTGTGGGTGCGGCCATTGGCTACGGCGCGGCACGCCAAGTCAAAGGCGACTACCGCAACGCTGCTCGTGTGGCGGGCGGTGTGCTCGGGGGCGTCGCCGGCACGGCCGTCCAGAATGCTGTCAGCCACCGCAAGGTATACGAGGTCTACGTGCGCGAGTTGTCGGGGAAGGGCGACCGGGTCGTTGTGATCATCCATGAGGGCGATCTGGGCTTTCGCGAAGGGGATCGGGTGTTCCTGGTGGGCAAGGGGAACAAGACCCGTCTGGTGCTGACGCCGCGCGAGGGGAGTGAATGCTTCACTGCATGTGGAACGACGCAGATGGGATCCACCAGTGGTAGGGAGGCCCATTGATGCGCTGGTCAATATTCAGGCCAATGGCTGCTCCCTCAAGAAGGGGGGTGCCAAAGTGAGCTCACTTCTTCTGTTAACTCTGCTCTCAGTGGTGGCCATACCGGCCTTCTTCATTGTGCCAATCATGGTGGGCCGCGGATTGGCACAAACCATCACTTACGCTTACCTGGTCTTCTCGAGCGATGCGCCTTCCTCGCTCAAGCCATCGTATGGAAAAGGACTCAAGACGTTATCGTGGAGGATGGCGGTTGATATCCTGCGCCTTCTGTTCGTCGTGTTCGTCGCTTCCTACTTCGCCTTTCAGGCGATTGCAGTGGGAACTACTTACGCTTTCATCGCGGTCGCTTTCGCGGCATTGATGTTTTTCACGCTCTTGATGATGGCCTTCAGCGCCGCCATGAGTGAGCCCCTCCGCAGCGCCGTCCATTGATGAATATAACCCCCTCCCACGGCCATCTCCGCCCCGACCCGGTCGACCTGCGTGACCCATCCGATCTCCTGTTCGAAGCCAACGGGCAGCGCGACCCACTGCTCCAGGCCCTCTACACGGAATCGCTGGTCAACCGCCGGGACGTGGACACCATCGACCGTCTGCTGGACGACCACCGACTGGCCTACGGCGAGCCCGAGCAAGTGGCCTACGCCATGCTCAGGGACAACCAGCACGATCGACCACTGCCGCTGTTGAGCGGCGACGTGATGGTGGATGCAGGCCTGCAACGCTACCTGGCGGAACACCGTGCGTGGAACCCGGTCACCCAGCAGGAGCGCACTCTGTCCTTGCAGACAGTGGGGAGGGATCCATGAGCCTGTCTGCCTACCGTGTTGCTGTGAATGACATGCGAGCACTTCGACGCCAGACGTTGGCCAAGGTATTCCGTCCCGGGATGACGGCCATTGAGGCATCGCACGCGCTCGCCATGAAACTGGGCTACAGCTTCACGGACACTACCGTTCACTCCGATCTGAAGGCGCTTGGGCTTACCCCAGTTTCAGGCACCGAAAGGGTGAGGACGATGACCAAGGCTCGCCGACTGGAGGTGAAGAACGGCGTGCTCGCGGGGGAATCGGTCCAGTCACTGGCTGAGCGGTTGAAGGCTCCGGTCCACACCATCAAGTCCGACTGTCGTGTGTTGGTTGAAGCCGGCGATCTCCCCGCCGATATGCTCGCGCGGGGTCGAGTCCTCCGTCTCTTAGCCGAAATGGAACGTTATGCGTCTCGCTTGAGTGCCGAAGAACAGATGGCTTATGAAGCGCTGAAAAGCGCTGTAAGGTTGACCGGGTTCACGCCTTAGGGATCTTTCGGCCGAGGTATCGGCATAGCACCCCAGACAATCCCACGATCAGCTCCGCCTCCTCCAGCGATGGTTCACCACCCTCCAAGAGGTGCCGCCCGTTGTTGGACGCAAATCCATAGACCTGGGATACCGCATGGCCCAAGGGTGGCGGGAATAGTTCGGGACGCTTCTTCATAAGATCCCCCAGCGTTAGCTTGCGCTCCCCTGTCAGGTCCTTAGCCAAGCATTCCAATGCCGCCATGCCATGCTGGACGGCGCCGGTGAGCTCAGGACTGGGGCGACGCGACAAGTCGCGAAGCGCCTCATGAAGTTCGTTGGCCGTCGTGTTCTTCCCAGCGCTCCGCAGTTCCTTTGTGCCCTCCCTGACAGCTACCTCAAATGCCTCGGATCCACGGAATTCAATTCGGTTGCCAAGCAACTGCCATCCAATCCCGTTCTTGCGAAAGATCTTGTTGATTCCGTCCACGAAAACATCTGCAGGCGATTTTGATTGTCCATAGATTTGAGGGCGACCCTGAAGAGATGTTGCGATCCCCTCGATGACGTCATACACCTCGAACCAATCGCACTCCTCCAGATGATTCTGAACTTCTGAAAGGACATTGGGCTCGCTCCAGTTGCCCCGGGTGTCGGGAGCAACGCCAAGCAGTCCGCAGACCTCTTTTCGAAGGCTTTCGTATCCCATTCCAGCTTTGCTGGCCAAGATGACGATCGCGCCCCGCAATACCTCAGGGGCGTCTTCGCGGACAGTGATCTCCGCATCTGGTGCGCTGTAATTGTGTCGTTCTGAAAAAATGGCCATGTTGTTGGCGCTTCGTCAATGATGTTGGTGGCAGGGTTTGCGTCTGCTATGCGACGGGAGTGAACTGTTTTGCGTAGCGGAGGGCGGGTTCACCCGAAATGCTGTCTTGGATTGACTCAGGTTCCCCACCCAGCACCGTTTCGGCCACCTTAATGGACGGAGTGTTTCTCTCGCTCACCACCGCTTCAACGTAGAACGGTCGGTGGCCGCGAAAGCCGTTCTGCATCTCTGCAATGCCTGCCGCAAGGATGGCCTTGGCCTTCCCCTGTTTGCGATGGTGTTCTGGAACGGCGTATCCCGCAGCAAAGTTGGGATGGCCTTCGAACGTCCCGTTGAGGACGAAGCTCACGAACGCCGTCACCGTTCTGCCGTCCAGATGCACGTAGGTAAATCGCGGCTTGCCTTGAGCCTGATCCACGTGCAGGTAGATGGTGGGATCGACACGTCCACGCTCCAGGCGGAGCTTCCCAGCGGACAGGGCTTCTTGAAAGGACACGAGGGCAGCGGTGGGATCGGTCATGCCGGGCATGGCGGCTTTCATCCGTGAGTGGGCAAGTCTGCTCATCCTCGCCCTCCAAGCTCATCCCTCAAGTCACTCGCTCGCCTCGATCCTCAACCGGGCAGTGGCCTCTTCATTGGGATCCTGGCTCCGCTTGCCCCTCCCGCAAGGGCGGGCCTCCTCCACGGTGTTCTGGCCCTACGCTGCGCGCCTGGCGGTGCTCGCTCCCGGGTGCGGGAAGGGCTGATCGCTTCGCCCATCGGTCCCCAGAGGCGCATCCCGCGCCGGTGGAGAAAGCAGATGAAGCGAGCGAACGACATCCGGGCCCAGTATCAACTGACGATGGACGAGGAGGGCATCCTCCTGGCTGCCTCGCAAATCCTCGAACGCCGCCTGCAGCGCCAAGGCGCCATCACCGACCCCAGCGACGCCGCTGACTTCCTCAAGGCCCGCTGCGCTGGCCTGCCGCACGAGGTGTTCGGCGTGGTCTTCCTCGATACCCGCCACCGCATCATCGCCACCGAGCACCTGTTCCAAGGCACCATCGACGGCTGCGAAGTTCACCCCCGCATCGTGGCCAAGCAGGCCTTGGACCACAACCGCGGCGGTCATCTTCTTTCACAACCATCCCAGCGGAAACCCGGAGCCCAGCGCGGTCGACCGTGCCCTGACGGCCCGCCTGAAGCAGTCGCTGGCACTGCTGGACGTTCGAGTGCTGGACCATCTGGTGGTTGCGGGAACCTCACACGTGTCGATGGCCTCACGGGGGTGGGTGTGACCACCCCCTTTCTCACTCAGGAAAGGCCTGTCGCCGCCACCGGCCGCTGCGCGACCGGCGATCTGAAAAACCCTCGATGGAAGAAAGACAGCGACGCCTTCGGCACGCATTCGATGTTAGGAATATTTGCGTGAAATCACGCAGTTTTTGATTTTAGTCTTGAAAAGATCCATTGCAGCCATGGACATTTTCATGTGGCGATCTACCTTGAAGGTGTGGAGGGCAAACCGCTAACTAAACGCAAAAAGGGAAGATCAACATGAACATCAAACTCTATACCCCCGCCAAAGCCATTCGCGCTGCTGCTCTCAAAGTTGCCCAGGACAAAGGCTCCGTCGAAGTTGCGGCAGGCGTCTATTTGAACTCGCAGGAAAGCATCGTGGCGGATCAAGCCGACTTTGGCGACGAGGACGGTGCTAAGACGACCGACTTCACGAAAGCGCCGTTCTGGATCACCACCAACGATGGGCAAGTCCAGCCGATCTACGGTGTGGACGACAAGGATCTGATCGACGTCCTCGCCATGACCAACCCTAACCTGCCACTCCCCATCCAAGACCGCACCGATGTTGCCTGGGTTGAGCTCAAGAAGCTGCAGCCGCTCGTCCAGGGGGAGTTGTTTCACGACACGGATATTGAGGAGGGGCTTCGATTCTCAGACGTGTGTTTTCGGAAGATCGTCGCGGGTGAGTTCTGCGTTGAGAAACGGCAGTGGTAACTTCATTTCTTCAACTCATTTTCCTCGCCCTGGCAACACTTGCCATGCTTGCTGTAGACCTTGTTCTCAATCAAAGGGGAAAAAGACAGCAGTTGGCCAGCCAGCAGCGAATGGAGGGTTATCGTGAGGCGCTACGCGATTACCATTGGACCGTTCGTCAGAACAGGGCTTCGCTTGTGCAGCAAGCGGCTCGAGAACTGCACCTAAGGCGGAAGTATGTCCTCTGCTACGTGAAGATCATCAGTCCAACCATGCATGCGATTCTGAGCAAGCGGCAAGGGGTCCTGGCCATGACAGATGTGGAAAGGGTCCTTGCGGACCCGGTCATCGGCCACGGCATATGTAGAGCTGTTGTGGTGGAAACAGAGAACATACTTGGGAGGTTGCCGAAGTTGTGGACTTCTGGTTTCCAGGATGAGAGGCTCAATCCGGCCGTGGAGGCCTTGCGAAATCGTCCTAGCCACCTCCCGCTAGATGTGGGTGACAGTGCGTTTCTGTGGGAGTCTGCGTTTGCCGTCGTTCTCAACGAACTGGCAACCGAGGCAGCAGGTATGCATCGACGTTCCTTGGCCGACAAACTCAATGCGACGCCGATAATCGAAGCGCCCGTGAAACCTCGCCCCCGGCTATGAGGTTCTCTCGCCGTTCTTTCGGCACCCCTTGCCAACTCGCCGATTCCAGGTATCGGTAGAGGGATGGTCCACGTCGGGCCACTCACCCCTACTCACATTCCTAACAAGGAGCCGATACTCATGAATCGCAAGTCCATCCTCCGTTCCATCCTCCCCATCGCCTTGGTCGCTCTGGCGGCCCCGGCCTTCGCCGACGAAGTGTCGGAAAGCCTGATCATCAACGGCCAAGTTCTTCCGGGTTGCCAGCTGCAGATCTCTCCGCTGGACAACCTGGACATCAACTCGCTCTCGCTTTCGCAGGTGGCTTCGTCGCCGACGGGCATTGGCGCTCGCTGCAATACCGGCACCGCTTACGAAATTGCCCCCGGTGATGGGCTGAACTACGGTTTGAACGCCGATTTCCCAAATCACCGCAGTCTGTCTGGCCCTGGCTTTTTCCTGGCTTACTCTCTCCACCGGGATATGGTGGGTGGTGAAACGTGGGGCACGGGCGCAGATCAGATTTCCGGGGTCGGCAATGGCGAGTGGCAGTTCATGCCTTACTCCATCGCTTTCCTGGGAGCGAACAAGGCGCCCAACGGGTTTTACAGCGACACCGTCCAGGTCACCCTGACCTACAACTGATCGACACTCGATCTGCACGACGCGAAGCCCCGCACCTGCGGGGCTTTTCATTGTGAGTGGGTATGGGTTGACGAAACGTGGATCGTCTCTAGCTTGAAAGGTATCCCCCGACAGGAGATGCCTCCATGCGATCGCTAGTGTTTTTCTTCACTCTTTTGGTTTTCAGTTTGCTCCCGTTCTCGGCAGACGCTTCCCAAGTGTCCTTGACTCCGACGGCGCTTCTGGGCGAACCCTCCACGAAAGCGCACGCGGTCACGCTGATCAATTCAGACGACATGCCGGTGAGCTATCAGGTCACTGCCTACCAGTGGCTGCAGAAGGATGGAGTCGACCAGCTGGTGAATACCGGTGATGTGCTGGCTTCGCCATCGATCATCTCCATTCCTCCGACAGGGCGGCGTGTGGTTCGGGTGGTAAGGGTCAGTGGAAGTGGGGCGGTGGGCTACTACCGCGTCATCTTCAAGCAGCTGCCATTACCTCCCGTCGAGAATGGTGGGCGCTCGAACGTCTCGCTGCTCGTGAATCATTCCCTGCCGCTCGCGTTTGAAGCATCGACGCCTGACGTTCGCTTGACCGCGTCGCTGTCGCCGGACGGTTCGGGCTACCGCCTGACCAACACCGGCACCACCGCCGCGCGCGTGACCACCATTGGGCCGTCCTCCGGCCAGTCGTGGCGCGAAGGCGCGCTGGGGTGGGTGCTGCCCGGCCTTAGCAAGGACATCCCGCTCAAGCCGGAGCACCGCGCCTCGGCGTTGACCCTGACCGTCAACGGTCAGCCGGTCACGCTCACTGTTGCCCCTTGAGCCATCCATGCGCCGTTGGGGAGTTCTGCTCGCCCTTTGCCTGGCCGCGCACGCGGCCGACGCAGCTGTGCCCGCGGGCGTGGAGCCCAGCGTGCTGCTCCCCACCGTTGGCGGCAAACCTGCGAAGGAACCGGCCATCTTCTGGCAGCAACAGGGCCAGTGGTTCGCCGATGCCACCACCTGGTCTGCCTTGGGCGTGGTGTTGAAGGAAGGCGAGAGCGGCCCGCTGTCTGCTCAAGCGTTGGGCGTGGTCCTGGCGGTGAAGGAAGAGGACGCCACCGTGGCCATCACCATTCCCCCCGATCGCGCACCGGTTCAATCGGTCAAGCGCCACGAAACCACCGGTTCACTCTCGCCCGCGGCGCCCGGCGTGCTGATCAATTATTCGCTTTCAGGGCGCGCGACGCAGGAAGCCCAGGGCGCGTCCCTGTCCCACGAGGTGCGCACCGCCGGACGCTGGGGCGTGCTCTCCACCACTGGGCAGCTCAACGTGGATTCAACGCGGGGCGGGGAGTATCGCCGCGGCATCACGCGTTGGCAGAGGGATGACCTGTCGCGCTTGGTGACTTACGAAGCAGGCGACGTGTTCACCGGACCGCCGTCGGCGGTGGTGAACCTGGGCGGCGTGCGCATCGCCAAGGACCCCAAGGCCCTCGACCCGATGACGCCCACCTATCCCATCCCCACATTGGGTGGCTTGGCGTTGGATCCGGGCACCGTGGAGGTCATGGCCAACCAGGCCCGCGTGCTCCAGCGGGACGTGGAGCGCGGCCCCTTCATCGTCGAAGGCAGCCCGCTGTCGGCCGGTGCGAACCAGGCCCAAGTGGTGGTGCGCGACCGATTCGGCCGCGAGGCGGTGGTGAGCGATCAGCGCTACTACATCGCGCCCACTTTGCTTCGCCCAGGCCTCACCACCTGGGACGTGGCCGTGGGCCAAGTGCGCGAGGACGAGAACCGCTATGAGAAGACCGGTGCCAGCGCCTCACTGGCTTGGGGCGCCTCCGATCGCTGGACCCTGCGCACGAACGCGCAAGCCGATGGGGAAGGGAAGTCAAACTTGGCCCTGGGCGCCACCACCACGTTGGGCACCCTGGGCACGCTCGATCTGGAAGTCGGGCGCTCCAGTGGGGGCGGCCGGCGCGTGGCCGCCGCCTACGATTACCGTGGCCCGACCTTCGGTGCGCGCCTCGAGCACGAGCGCAACGAGGACTACTGGCGCCTGCGACCGGAACGGGCCGCCGACGTGCTGGAGCGCACCCGCGCGTCCTTGTTCTGGCGACCCAGCCGCGACCTGTCCCTGCGCGCCGGCTACACCGACCTGACGACCGACCGGGCCCGCGTAACCTTTGCCGACGTGGGCGTGAACTGGCGCAAGGGGCCTCACCAGGTCGGCGCCAGCGTGCTGCGCGACATCGGGCGCGGCGACACCCGCGTGGAAGCCGGCTACACCTACGCCCTCGGGGCCAACCGGGTGGGCGTGAGGGCACGCTCGGCGCCCAATGCCGATGCCCTGGCGCTTCGTTACTCCGGACGGCCCACCGTCGGGAACACCCCGGTCAGCGTGGCGGCGGAAGTGGAGCGGGGCGAGCGCGGCAACCAGGTGAGGGCCGCCGCTTCGTGGAACACGGACACCGGCATGGCCCGCCTCGACGCCGGCACCGGGCACGGCGTGCCTTACGTCAGCGGGGGCTACAGCGGGGCGGTCCACATCGACGGGAAGGGCGTGACGTTCCTGCGCCCCGCGCCCCAGGGCTTCGCCGTGGTGGACGTGCCGGGCCAGCCCAACGTGCCCGTCAGGGTGGGCGGCCGGGTGGTGGGCCAGACCGATACCAAGGGCCGCCTGGTGACCGGCGACGTGGCGGCCTTGGTGCCCACCACGGTGCGCATCGACGACAAGGCCCTGCCCCTGGGCACCCAAGTGGGCGAGACCGAGAAGAGCGCCATGGCGGGACGCCAAGCCGGGATGCACGTGGCGTTTCCGGTGCTCACCGAGACGGCGCGCTCCTACACTCTGACCGGTGCCAGCATCCCACCCGGAACGGTCGCCAGCACGCCGCGGGAGACCACCCAGGTGGGCTTCGATGGGGCGCTCTACCTGCAGCACCCGGAGCCGGGGCAGGTGGTCGAGGTGACGGGGGTCTGCAAGGCCCAGCTGCCCTCTGACCTTGGGTCTGCGCAAACGGTGGTGTCACTGGCCTGCCAGTGATCCGCCAACCCTATGAAATCAAGGGGTCCGCGCAGCGCCCTTCCTAGCAACATTGCCCTTGGCCCCCAATGCTGAGGATACTGAGGTCCGCTATGACCGTTTTTCCGGATGCCTATGCCCACCTTACTCGCGCTGGATCTAAGATCAACGAACCATCAGTTCTCGAAGCGCTGTTCAAACCTGGCGGCATAAAATGTCATCTTTCGATAGAGATGCAGCTGTCTTCTTGGGTCTGAGTCAGATCAAGGGCATCGGATACCGGACATTGTTTGAGATGGGTGGTGTAGCAGAGGCTGCGCATAAATTCGATCGTGGCGATCTGGATCCATTTCTGTGGGAGCATCTAAACGGCTCAAATGAGGGATTCGAGTCAGCTCTCCTAGCGCTAGGTCAGAAACAAATATCCTTGCTGACTACTGCAGGGGTTCACCTCGTTAGGGAAGATGATCGAGCGTATCCCCGCCTCTTCAGAGACCTTCCGCCAGAATCGAAACCTCGCTGGCTCTTCTGTAGAGGAAATTTGGATCTCCTCAACGTGGACAGCGTGGCCATTGTTGGCACGCGAGACCCTACGGTGGTTGGCGACTTTCTGACGAAATTCGCTGTATCGGTAGCCGCTGAAGATCACCTGCCAGTTGTGAGCGGTCTCGCGAAGGGAATTGACTCGATTGCCCATGAGTGGTCTCTAATTTCTGGGACGCCAACTATTTCCGTTCTGGGGACCGGAATTCTTCGGCCATATCCCTCCAGCAACATCCGCCTAGCGAATGAGATTGTTGATAGAGGCGGGCTTCTTGTTTCCGAATACATGCCCTTCGCGGAGCCGTCTGCTCAGAATTTCGTTATGCGGAACAGGCTTCAAGCTGCACTTGCCCGGGTTGTCGTAGCGCCTGAGTGGCGTCGTAGCTCTGGCACTGCTCATACCATCCGATTCTCGAGAGCGCTTGGCAGAACATGTATTAATCTTCTTGCGGAAGGCGTTGTTGCAAGTGCTGATCACGGTGATGCGGACTTAACATTCCAAATCCCGAGGCAATATGCAGCCTTTCGTGGCTCGCTTAAGGCCGCTATGACTAGGCGTCATAACGAGCCGCCACAAGCAGAGCTTTTCGGGAGCTAACCAGTGAGCCTAAAACTTCTGCTCATTAGTGTTTCAGGAACGATCGCGAACGAACAAAACAAGGTAGATGGTGCGATCTTGCAGCAGCTCGCCAAGCTCGCTAAACAGCTTTCCGACAAGGGGGTCAGCGTTGCGTTGTGGTCTAACAGGAAGTGGACTTACAACAAATCTATAAGTCTTCATGAGCATCTTTCGAACATCTCAGGAGTTCCGATCTCCGCTCATGGTTGGCACGAAGACGGTAAGCCGTCCAGGCGTCTTGCTGACTCGGTTCTTCCCGTTCTTGCTCACTATGGGGCAACTAAGCAGCAGACAATCCTTCTGGGGGGCTCAGAAGAGGATATGCGCGCAGGCGTAAATAACAATCTCCTGCACATTCGCGCCGACTGGTATGGTCAGCAAACAAGCTACGGTTTTGCGGTCAAGACTGTCAGTGAGCTTGCGAGATTTTGCTTTGTTTTCGCTATGCGTAGCCATCCACTCTTCTTCGGAATCAAGGATGGATCGCTAAACTTTCATGCTGCAGGGCCGTTCTCCACGAAGGTCCAGGCTTATTCGCTTTTTGGAGAAGACGCCAGGGCTGCGGCAAAGTTTGGCTATGGTCACCCTGAGTTTTGGTTTCTTCTAACCATATCGACTCTCTACTTCGGTGGGCTATTGGAGGGTGTTAACTACATTTGCACCTATCCAGGGCATCAGGCTAAATCCGATCAGCCTAAGGATGCCAGTCTCCAGGTTGCTTTAATGCGGCTGGGAAAGTGCTTTCGAATGAGCTTCTATCACGATCTCATTGTGCGTCACACGACAGCCGATAAAAGCCAACCGATAAAAGCGGCCGACCGGGAATTTTCAAATCAATTGCGCACCATTCAGCTTAATACTTATCCCCATAAAAATCTCGCTGTTACTCCCAACAAGGGGGCAATTAGTCTGCGTGGTAAGGTTGTATTGGTTGTCGATGACATATGCACTTCTGGCCGAAGCCTTGAAGCTGCGCGCGCCTACGTCGAAGCCGCGGGTGGGGAGGCTCGGCTCTTTACGTGGCTTAAGACTATCAATACGCCGTATTGGGCAATGGCCGACAAGATTTCCCTAAAACCTTATCAGCCCAACGATGTAAGCAAGGAGCCCAAATCTGCCCAGTATTCTTATACGGGTTCCATCGTTGACAGTGGTGCTCCACACGAGCTTTCCCAGGTTTTCGGAATCTACAATGCGTGGAACTGGTGAGATTAACTAACTTTTAGTAGCTGGTCCCATCGGGTAGTATAGGCGGGCGACAGCGCCTCGCGCTTGACGGACCAGATGGGTTTCGAAAGGCTTCTGTCGGCAGGTCGCCATGCGGAGGCTGCAAAGCCCATCGCTCCACGCCCGAACTTGGCGTTGGCCTGATCGACGACATCCATTAGTGCCTTCGAACGGGGGTCGAGCTGCGCAAACAGATCGCCTTGCTGATTGTCGCCATGCGTCAGGTCAAGGAGGCCAACACCTGCTTTCTTGTAGCCATACCTACCGGCTCCGCGATACATCGCACGCGCGAGTCCTTTAGCGACCATGAGGATTTCTCGGGTATCACAAGACGGGGCAATCAGATTGAACGCTTTGCTCGGATGATATTGGGGGATGCCAGGCTTAAAAGCATTGGTGTTAAGCCACACCCACACACCTCCCGCCATAAGTGATCTTGCTCGCAACTTCTCGCAAGCTCGCTGGGCGAACGTGGCAACTGCCTGTTGCACGTCTTCGAGTGAGGTGACCTCCTTTCCGAAGGTTCTTGAAACGATAATTTGTTGGCGATCTGGCTCTTGTTCCTGGATGTCTGCGCACACTTCGCCCTGAAGCTCACGTTGCGTTCGCGCCAGAGTTACTCCATAACGGGCTCGTAACGTATCTGGCGCGGCCCGGCATAAATCCGCCGCAGTCAGAATCCCCTCTGCTCCCAAACGAGCAGTGAGCTTGCGTCCCACTCCCCATACGTCTTCCACTCGATAGCTCTCAAGTGCAGGCGAGTTGGGAAAGGTGGTCACCACGCCATGCGACGTGCATTTTGCCAACTTGTTTGAAAGCTTTGCCAAGGTCTTCGTTGGGCCGATACCTACGCAGCAGGGAACCCCGGTCCACTTCAGGATGCGGGCCCGCGCTTCTGTTGCAACGCGCACCCTGTGCGTTTCAGGGATGCCGTCGAAGGTCACGAAGCTCTCATCGATCGAGTAGATTTCGACGGCAGGAAAAAGATCGCGGAGGATGGTCGCGATTCTGGAACTGATATCCCCGTATAGGCCAAAGTTTGCCGACAGGCAGCGCAACTGCTTTCGAATCCCGGGATCCACTTCATGAATGGGTTGCCCCATGCGCACGCCCAAGGCTTTGGCTTCATTGCTTCGGGCGATCGCACAGCCGTCGCCCGAGCTCAGTATCACAACTGGCACTCCCCTCAGAGCAGGGTTGAAGACTCGCTCGCAACTGGCATAGAAGTTGTTGCCATCCACCAAGCCGAACATGTCAAAGGGACCTCGGATCCACGTTGTGCCACTGACTGATTTCTCGCTCCAAGCTGTCCCATGTCGCTTGGATTTGCCGTCTGTCGCCGGTGAAGAGCGGCTGATCCAGGTGGGCGAACTGGTCGAATTGCGGATGCGGAAGGACAGTGCCGATGCCGCTGAAGCAAAACCACTCGCCCACCAACTGCGCAATCTGCGCGAGTTCCTTGATGGCCGCCTTGGCGTCATCCAGGTTCCATTGCTGGAGCGCGCGGCCGGTGCGGCTGAACTCTGTGGCTGCATGTGCGATCTCAACGTTGACGTGTTCCATCACTCCATCGAGTTGCGCCAAGCGCCGCTCCAGTGTGTCGAACACGTCTTCCCGAATCAGATCTTCTGGGGTGGAGGTGCCGGGCGTGGTCCCACTCAACCAATCGAAGAGGGCGTGTCGTTGAACCGAGGGTTCGTAGTGATACTCGCGGGGGACCCAATACGCTTGACCCGGTGTTTGGGCATGTAGGAACCGCCAATACCGCTCTTCCGTGGCCGCGTAGTTGTATTCCAGGCCAGCGATGTCTTCCACGAACACCCGGCGGGTGACGCGCTGCCGAACCGCTCTTGCGTCCATCAGCAGACCACCCAAGGAGCACACTCCACGATGGCCGTGGATGGTTTCCCGCTCGGCCAGTCGCCGAACGCCTTGCATGGTGGTGCTCCAGAACCCTGAAACGAGCATTTCCAGCACCATGCCGTTGAGCCGCTTGCCGTCGTCGGCATCGGGTGCTTGGCGCACCATTTCCACTACGCAGGAGAACGCGGCCAGATCCCACGTCAGCTTGGACAACGCCTTGGAAATGGCGTTGTCGTCGGTGTCGAAGACGCGTTGCCAGAGCTCGATGCGCTGGCGCATCACGCCTCCTGGATGATCGATACCCCAGCCAGGGTGTCGCCGTCGTTTTCGCGGCGCCGCACTTGCGACAACACGCCCTCGAACCGTTCCAGTTCGCCTTCATCGGTGGCGGCCCGCCGGTAGGTGTCCCCGTCGTCGTCGAGCACCTCCAGCACGCCGGCCACCCCCGTGCCGTCAGCGGCCATGGTGATTCGGGTTTCGTAGATGCAGGTGCCCGTCCAGGAGAGCCAGCAGCGCAACGTGTCGCCATCCAGATGCAACGCCCAGCGGTCATCCACGCTGCGCGGCCAGAGGCCCTCGCGCAGGCGCACCACATCCTCGGCGGTGAAGACATGGCCACACCGGATGGGCCAGCGCGGGCCCTCCATTGGTTTGAGCTGGCTCCAGCGGCTTGCATCGTCCATGTTAGCGCCTCAGTTGTTTTCGGAAGGACCAGGTCACCACGCCCCACACGTCGAGCTCCACGTCTTCCGGCACGACGATGGGGGCGTTGGCAGGATTGCCCGAGTGGAGCTCGTAGCGCCCGGCGCGCAGCCGCAATTGCTTGACCGTGAAGCCGCCTTCCCAACACACCATGACGATGTCCCCATCGCGGGCGGTCAGGGAGCGATCCACCACCAGGGTGTCGCCCGGGAAGATCCCGAACTCCACCATCGAGGTGCCTGTGTCCGCTTCCACGTAGAACGTCGCTACCGGGTTTCGCACCACGTGCTGGTTGATGTCCAGCACGTCCTGCGAGCCGTAGAAGTCTTCAGCAGGCGAGGGGAAGCCACACGTGGCCCGCACTGGCAGCAACGGCAGGTGCAGCGGCAGGGGATGGAGATGGGCGGCGCCCAGGTAACCGGGCGGAAGCGTGGTGTCGAGCATGGCGGAAGTCTCTACAAGCCAGAATCACCCGGTGAGACGGCACCGGGGAGACAGGCTAGACCGGCCCGAACGGAGCCGCCAATTAGTATTTCGCTGAACGGGCCCAACCCCTTGTCACTGCGAGGGTGGGCGGGGCCGTGAAACCGAGGGGGCGGGGCGCAGCGTCGGTTCCACGCGCAAACGCTCAGGGACGATCGGGTGGTCCGAATGCTCTTTGGTCCAGGAGGTCGAGCAATGTCCGCGCCACGTCGAGGGCGGCACGACCCCATTCGTCGTCGTCGCCATCGAAAGGCTGCTCGCCCGGATCTTCTTTGCCGCCATGGAAGAGGTTGTTGCGCACGCGCTTGGTCGCTTCCACTAAGGCGCGGGCGTCGGATTGAACTTCGTTGGGTGGCTGAAGAGGGCGAGGCTCGAAGGCTGCCTCGCGCTGGCCCCCCGCATTGACGACCACCTGAACTTTCGGTCGATCACGGGCTCCCCCAAGCATCTTCTGACGAGTAACAGGCTCCACCCGAAGGACGAAGTTGGCAGGTGGAAACCTGTCCACCTGCGCCTTCACTTCGGACCAGTCCACCATCGCATTGCCGAACCGATCCGCTTTCAGAAATGCATGACGGCGCTTGAGCTGGTATTCGAGCAAGGCGAATGCGCGAAACAATGGGATGGCGAGGTTGTCAGAGACGGGCATGACCACATCGTAGCCCAGCCTCCTGTTACCCCGCAGCCTTCCACGGACGCCCCTGGCGGGCAGCTATATCCGCCGCGTCCTCGACCCCTTTCATCCACCAGTGGGTGTCGTCCAGGTGCGGCAGCGCGCCGCGCTCATCCAGCAGGAGGTCCAGTGCTTCGCACACGGCGAACTCGGCATCCCGCTCTCGGCTGCCCGGTGGGTGCGCGTGCGCCCGACCGTGGCGATATGCGGCCAGGGTCTTGGCGCCCATGTTCCGGCCCTGTGCCAGGTTCGTGCGCACCAACGGATCAGCTCCGTTGTCCAGCAACGCGCGAACGGTCGGCGCGTCCGCGGTGAGCAGGGCGACGTGGAACGGCGAGTAGCCACGGGCGTCGTGCGCGTTGGGTTGGGCCCCTCGTCCGATCGCCGCGGCCACCTGATTGGGGTCGCGCTGTTGGATTGCAGCGAGCAACTCGGTGTTGGCCATGCGTCCTCCTTTTCTTCTGGTTTACCGCAGAAGCGGAAACGCGCAAGGGGGGCAGGAGTTTGAAAAACTGTCGTGCAACCCCAGCAGTTTTTCAGTTTAGTCAGATCGCACGCTTGAATACGAAGCGGCAACGAAGGAAGAGCTGTCACGCTCCCTTCGTTCTTCATTGCGGTGTCTGAGAGCCTATCGGGGTCGCAGCTTGGCCACCCCCGGCGGGTGCCATTTCCCCTTGGCCAGGCGCTTCTGCACGAAGGCGCGGTAGTCCTCTGGAGAGGGGGGGGACTTCCGTTTGTGGCGGCGTTGGTTGCACAACCAACAAGCCGCGGCGATGTTGCCGGCCACGTCCTTGCCGCCGTCCTGTTGGGCCACCAGGTGTTCGGCGGTGCAACGAAGCGGGTTGGCCGTTCGGGCGGGCAGGCCGAAGGGTTTCAGTTCATCGGGTGAGGCGTTCCACATGGGCAGGCTGCAGTAGCAGCAGCGGCCCTTCTGGGCGTGGAAAGCGTCGGTTCTCAGGCGTTGAAGTTTGGGCATGCTCAATCCAAAGGGAACAGGGGTTCTTTCCCGACGTCTCGTAGGCGAGAACGGATCGGGCACCTGGTGCCATTGGCTAAGCAGGCACAACACCGGGGGTAAGTTCCCACGCGGCAGGGCTGTTATCGCGCGGGGCGAGTGGGGCGTCAAGCCTGTGCGATGCGCGGATGGTCTTCCGATCCGCGGGCAGGACGTGGAGCCGGCGGTAAGGCGCGATGTATGGCGCTGGCAGCAATGGCGGCATGGCCAAAAGCAACCGCGATCTGGTTGAGATCGGTGACCACATCACCAATGGCGTAAAGGCCATGGCGAGAGGTTTCCATGTGCTCGTTTGTCAGCACGGCGCCTTCGTCGTTGAGTTCGGCCCATGCTTGCCGCGCCAACTCTCCGCGCGCAGGCGCTCCCATGGCCGCGTAAACGAAATCGAAGCGGTGCGTGTCGCCGTAGGCGTCGATAAGGTCCCAGCCGTCATCCCGGCACGCCAGAGAGCGGAGAGACGGCAGGACGACCAAGCCCTCGGTGTCGGTCTGGGAGCCGCTGTCGCCTCGGTCCGGAATTGGCACCACGCTGACGTTGGCCGAGAACGTGCTCAGGTAGCGGGCGTTGGCCGCTGCTCTGGTGAGTGGCCCCACCACGGCGAGGCGGTGATCGGTGGCCTCGAATCCATCGCAAAGCGCGCAAGAGCGGAGCAGCCCGCTCTTCAGCGCTGCTTCGGGGTCTCCCGAAGCGAGCTCTGGGAGTCGATCGACGACCCCCGTGGCCAGCAGGACGGTGGGCGCAGAGAAGACACCGTCCTTCGCCTCCACCTCCCATCCTCCCGGGATGGGGCGCAAGTCACTGACTCGGGTGGGGCGGAACGTTGCGCCGTAGTTGGCGGCTTGGTCCCTCAGGCGCTGGAGGAGTTCAGTCCCCGACACGCCCAGCGGGAAGCCGGGGCAGTTGTGGCTTTCCGGAATCCAACGCGCGCGGCTGCGACCATCATCGAACACGACCACGCGTCGGTGAAAGCGCCTAAGGTAAGTAGCGGCGGTGAGGCCGGCGGGGCCGCCCCCTACGATGATGCAGTCCAGTTCCATGGGTTTTGCCGGATCGGGATGTGTGCAAAGCCTGCCACGAACGATCCCTCCGCGCACGCACGCGCCCTCTATGACGTCGCCATAACGGGCGCCATGTCGTCATAGGGGCCGGGCTGGTCGGACGCGCCAGCCGCCGCTCAGGAGCTCCCATGGGACGTTTCGATTCAGACCACTTCCACCGCTTGGTGGATTATCTCAGCCGATCGGGAGGCGTGGAAAAGTGCCTGCCCTACCCAGGCATGACCCCAGTGCCCGCCGGTTTCGATGAGTTCGCCAACCGCGATTCCCAAGCGACGGAATCGAATTGGTCGGACGTATGCCCTGCTTACGCCTTGGCGTTGTTGACCTCGGGCGGCTACGCGCTGCCCCAAGACGACGCCGACATGGAAGTGCTCTGGGACGAGTTGAGCGGGAACTCAACCCTCCTCTGGCCGGACGTGCGCGACATCGTGGAGCGGGGTTGGGCGTGGCTGGACGCTCACCCCGTGGACACGTCCACGCAGCACTAGGCCTGTGTGCGCTTTCGCTTTCGCCACACCACGCACTGGCCGACCAAGGCGGTGAGCAAGATGAGGCTGTTGGTGGTGATGAACACCCAGTTGTCCAGCAGCCAGCTGTAAATAACGAAGCCCACGGACGCGGCCGTCTGGCCGAGAAAAAGCCATTTGGATACACCGGCCGAGTTGTCTTCCGTGGCGTGCTTGTGAATCTGCCTGATCAAAGTGGCTATCAAGATGGCCGAAGCGGCCCAGCCGATCACATCGGGTGACATAAAAGATCCTTGGGAGCGGATTGGGAATGGATACAACGCAAGGCAGAGGGAATGATTTAAGCGGCGGTTCTGCGCCTGATGAAGGCCCGGCGCGGGTTCGGGCGATGCTATTCGATGCAGCCAGCGCTACCCGTGAAGTCACGGGCTTGGATGCGGCCTTGGTGATGGATCCGTCCGAGGATCAATTGCTGTGGATCGATCTCCACGCGCCCGATGAGACCGAGTTGGCTCGGATGGCCGAACGCCTTTCCTTGCCCAGGGCCGCGATAGACGGCTACGCGGGCACCGACACCAATCCCGCGTTGGAGAACTGCGGCAAGTGTTTCTGGGTCAGGGTGGTTGCCGTCGCCGACTCACCCAGTCCAGCGTTCAGCGGCACCGTGCTGACCATTGTGGCGGGCAAGAACGTGGTGGCCACCCTTCACCGCCAACCCGTCGAGTTCCTGGACAATTTTCGAGACGGGCAAGGGGGCAGGTCGGGCGTTGGGGCCCTGACGTCGGGCAGCTTTGTTTCAGCCCTGCTGGAATGGCACCTGGGCACATACTTCAGCGCAGTATCCCGGTTCGAGCTGGCGGTCGAACGGCTGGAGGTGGACGTATTGTCCACGGCGCCCCGGGATTGCCTTGAGGAACTTCGGTCGCTGCGAAAGGGGGCGTCCCGCCTCCGGCGAATGCTCGCTCCCCACCGTGGGGTGTTCACGGCGTTGGGCCGCCCCGACTTTCGTCCGGAGGAGGATGAGCAAACCGAGCGGCACTTTCGTGCGTTGGACACCCACTATGAACGCGCCATGGACATGGTGGAGAACGCCCGCGATCTCGTGGTGGGGACGTTCGAATTGTTCAGCAGCCAGACCGCGTTGTCCGCCAACGAAACGATGAAGGTGCTGACCTTTGTCACGGTGGTCGTCGGCGTGCTGGCCGTCATCGGCGGCATTCTGGGCATGAACTTCGAAGCCCCGTTCTTCAAGACCGGAGTGGCTGGATTTTCCGTCGCCGTCGTGTTGATGCTTGTGCTGGCCGCCGGCTCCATCCTCTGGGGCAAACACAAGCGGTGGTTCTAGTTACTCAGGCGCTTTGGCTGGGACGAAAGGCGACACCGGGTCGCTGGCCGGGAACGTCTCTTCCAGCGCCTGGTCCTGGTTGTCACTCTCGTGTTTCTTGCGTTCCCGTCGTTGCGCATGGGTCTCTTCGCACTCGACAGGCTCGCCTGGGGCGGGGGTATCTTTTCGGTCTCTCATGCGTGACTCCTGGTGGGTGGAACGGCCCTCTGTTGGGAAAGTAGAGAGTCATGACGAGGCAAGGCTTCGGGACGCGGTTGCGGTGGGGCGGGTGTCAATTTCCATGGATTCCGACATCAACGCTAACGCCCTCTTGGAGCGTGCAGCAGTCTGGGCGGCGACCGCGTCGGATGGGACCCGAACCTTGTAGCCGCGCATGTGGGCGTCTTGTGCCGTGGCCAGCACGCACGAGTCGGTTGCGACGCCGGTGATGACCAATGCGGACACGCTCAGGTCGTCCAGGATGGCGGGCAATGTGGTGCATAGGAAGGCGGAGTGCCGTGGTTTGAGGACGTAATAGTCCTTGGGTCCTGGTTCCAGGATGGTCGCAATGGAGCTGGTCGCACCTCCCCGCTGCCGACATGTGGCGACCAGGTCTGAAAACTCGCGGTTCCAGTCCATGAAGTTGTCGTTGACGTAGAGCACCGGCCAATCGCGTTCAGTAAATGTGGCGCGCAGTGCCGCGATGTTATTGCACACCTTCACCGCTTGCGCCGCCAACCGATCACCCCCGTCGAAATCGAAGAGGTTGATCATGTCCAAGACGATGAGGGCAGGCCGCATGCGAACTCAGGTGCCGGTCTGACTGTGGGGAGCTTCCACCGGCTTGGACTGGGGTGAATCCTTTTGGCGAAGCACGATGGTCAACAGGACCAATGAGGCAACGGCGAGAAACTCGCTCTGCCAGTTCTGGAACGACTCGAACCAGAACTGGGCGCTGGACAGATGGTGCCAGAGGGTAACGGGGAGCTCGCCCTCCAGTTGCCGTTGAACGGATTCGTGCCGCCAGCTACCGTCTAGGTGAAGAACGAAGGAGAGCAGAAACAGCGCCGTGAACGCGATGGCTAGGGAGTGCTCGTAGAGCTTGAGCCATAGACCGCCGACCCGCACGGGCCACGGCTTGGGACCCTTTTCGATTCGCTCCTCTTCTTTCGACGGATCCAATGGCCGGGATTCCGCTGAGCCCTTTTGACGAAGGGACACGCTCAGCAACACATACATTCCCATCTGTAAGAATTCGCTTTCCCAGTTTTCGAACGTGGCCGAAACGAAGTGGCCGCTGGCCAAGTATTCCCAGAGGGACAAGGTAGGCGCAGCGAGGTCCGAGAGCTCGTCGTTGTAAACGACGTGGCCGGTCAGGATTTGCCCTAGCCATGTTCCCAGCATGAACAGGAGAACGACGATCGAAAGGCCATTCCGTTTTAGGAATCCGGGATGTGTGCTGGTCATGAAGTGATCCTTTTGCACATTGAAGGCGTGACTTCGTAGAAACGCCGTGAAGAAACTGGTTTTCACAAAGCCTTTGCGTGGTGGGACTGAATAATCAAATTTCTTCCCCAGCTAACGGAGTCAGCAATGGCAAGCAAGGGCTACGATCAGAACGGCGTCAAGGAGCTTCTGCTCCAGGCGCTGGAAACCGAGCGCGGCGGCATCAAGGTCTACACGGCAGCCATCGCCGTGGCCGTCAACGAGGACCTGCGCAAGGAGTGGGGGGAATACCTTGACGAAACCAAGCACCACGAGGAGGTGCTGACCCGGGTGTTCGGGGAACTGGGCATGGACACCGAAGAAATGAGCCCGGGGCGAGAGGTGTGCGCGCACAACGGCGCCTCACTGGTTGCGGCCATCGAGATGGCCCAAGCCAACGCTGATCCAGCGGCGGCCGAATTGGTGGCCTGCGAATGCGTGGTTCTGGCCGAGACCAAGGATCACTCCAACTGGGAGTTGATCGGCAAAGTCGCCGACGCGGGTAAGGACAAGGTGGCCGAGGTCCTGAAGGCTGCGTATGACGAGGTGGAAGAAGACGAAGACCATCACCTCTACCACACCAAGGGCTGGTGCCGTGAACTCTGGATCCAGAGCTTGGGCATGCCGGCTGTATTGCCGCCTCCCGAGGAGGTCAAGAAAGTCGAGACCGCAATCGGCGCAGCCCGAGCAGAACAAGCCCGCGAAGACATGCTGTAACTGCTGAAAAGCCCGCTTTTGCGGGCTTTTCTCTATGCGTCACTGTTTCCAATCCATCCGTGATTTTCGATCAGGAAGAGCTATGGCCACCTCGCGCAAGCCAACCAACCCCAAGACCAAGAAGAACGTTGCCGGCGCCTCCGCCGCGAGGAACTCCGACAGCGCCGCGTCCAAAGCACCGCCCTTGGGCTCAGGCGATCTCATCGCCGAGCAGGCAGCAGAAGTGGACGCCACGGCCACTGCGATGCCATTCAATGAGAACAAGGCCGCTGAGCATGGTCGGGCAGGAGCGGTGGATCCACCGGAGGGCACCGAGGTCATTCCGCCTTCCCCTCTGGCTACGGCCAGCACGCTGGCAGAAGGCAACGGTTCGACGAAGCTGGGCACCCAGGCAGCCCCAGGTTCGAATCCCACGGTGGGTTCGCTGGATCGCGTGCGCGTGGACAGCTCGGGGCAACGCTTGACGACCAACCAGGGCGTTCCCATCGCTGACAATCAGAACTCCCTGAAGGCTGGCCTTCGTGGACCGGCGCTGCTCAAGGATTTCATCCTGCGGGAGAAGATCACCCACTTCGATCACGAACGCATTCCCGAGCGCATCGTGCACGCCCGCGGATCGGCGGCTCACGGCTTCTTCGAGAGCTACAAGCGGCACAACAAACTTACCCGGGCCGCTCCGTTCCAAGAGGCAGGGAAGATCACCCCGGTGTTCGTCCGCTTCTCCACGGTGGCGGGTGAGCGCGGCAGCAAGGACACCGCGCGCGATGTGCGCGGCTTCGCGGTCAAGTTCTACACCGACGAGGGCAATTGGGACCTGGTGGGCAACAACATGCCGGTGTTCTTCATTCAGGACGCGATGAAGTTCCCGGATCTGGTGCACGCGGTGAAGCCCGAGCCCCATCATCAAATGCCGCAAGCCGCCTCGGCGCACGACACGTTCTGGGATTTCGTCTCCCTGATGCCCGAATCCACCCACATGCTGATGTGGCTGATGTCCGACCGGGCCATCCCGCGCAGCTACCGGATGATGCAGGGGTTCGGTGTTCACACCTTCCGCTTCGTCAACGACCAGGGGCAGTCTCGCTTCGTCAAGTTCCACTGGACGCCCCTCCAGGGCACGCACGCACTGCTGTGGGACGAGGCCGTCAAGATCGCCGGCGCCGACCCGGACTTCCACCGGCGCGATCTGTGGGAAGCCATCGAATCAGGCGCTTATCCTGAGTGGGAACTGGGCGTGCAGGTGTTCACGGAAGAAGAGGCCGAACGCTTCTCCTTCGACATCCTGGATTCGACCAAGATCATCCCTGAAGAGCTCGTGCCCATCACGCCGTTGGGCCGGATGGTGCTCAACCGCAACCCGGACAACTTCTTCGCCGAAACCGAGCAGGTGGCCTTCTGCACCGCGCACGTCATCCCCGGCATCGACTTCACCAACGACCCCCTGCTGGCGGGCCGCATCCACTCCTACGTGGACACCCAGCTCTCCCGCCTGGGCGGACCAAACTTCCACGAGATCCCGATCAACGCGCCCGTCGCCCCGGTCCACAACAACCAGCGCGACGGCTTCCATCGCCAGGCCATTCACCGCGGCAAGGTCTCCTACGAACCCAATTCCCTGGGCGGGGGTTGCCCGTTCCAGGCCGGGGCAGCAGGCTTCGTCTCGTTCCCCGAACCGGTCGAGCAGGACGAGGTGCGCGGCAAGCCCGAGAAGTTTGCCGAGCACTTCAATCAGGCCGCCCTGTTCTTCAACAGCCAGACACCCGTGGAGCAAGCCCACATCGCGGCTGCGTTCCGCTTCGAGCTTTCCAAGCTGACAGTGCCGGCCATTCGCCAGCGCGTGGTGTCCATGCTTCGCAACGCTTCGGAAGAGCTGGCGGCGCAGGTCGCCGAAGGGCTGGGCATGCCGCTCCCGGATGCCATGCCCCGGGCGCTGCCGAAGCCTCCCAAGGCGGAGGTAGACGTTTCCCAGCCATTGTCGATGTTTGCTCGCCCGGGCAATACCGGCGTGGCAACGCGCAAGGTCGCCATTTTCGTCGGTGACGGCGTCGACGGCGAACAGGTGGCGGAAGCCCAGCAGGCCTTGCTGGACGCCGGAGCCGTCGGCCGCCTCGTTGGGCACCGGGTGGGCGTGTTCACGGCGAAGGACGGCAGTGAGATAGACGCCGACGCGTCCTTCGAAAACGAGCCTTCCGTCCTGTTCGACGGGGTGATCATTCCCGATGGGGAGGGCACCGCCAAAGCGTGGGCGAGGGATGGCCGGGCCGCGGAGTTCGTGAAGGATCAGTTCCGGCACCTCAAGACCATTCTCGCCTTGGGTGAGGCCGTCGCGTTCGTAGAAGGGACGGGCGTGCTGAGGGATGAGAACGATCCGGGGTTGCTCCTCCAAAGCGAACCCGAGGAGGCTGCGATCACCCAGTTCGTTGGTGCCTTGGCCAAGCACAAGCACTTCGGGCGCGAAACCGACCCGCCTTTGTTGTGAGTGCACGGGGCGCTTGGAATGGCGGCCCCTAAGCCACGCCTGCGGATAGGGTGTGCGGGGTGGAGCATCCCCGCCGCGCAGCGCAGTCTCTTCGGCGAGGGGGAGACTGCGCTCGCACGCTACGCCACGGTGTTCAACGGGGTGGAAATCAACTCCTCGTTCTACCGGCGGCACGGAGTCAAAACCTATGAGCGGTGGGCGCACTCAGTCCCTCGCGACTTCCTGTTCTCTGTCAAATTGCCAAAGTCCATCAGCCACGAAGCGCGACTGCGTGGATGCGGATCACTTTTGGATGGTTTCATGGAGGAAACCTCGGGGCTCGGCAAAAAACTGGGCGCCATCCTGGTGCAGTTGCCGCCTTCCTTGATGTTTGAGGTAAGGGTTGCTTCCACGTTCTTTACGATGCTGCGCAGACGAACCACGGCGCCGATCATTTGTGAGCCGCGCCATCCCAGCTGGTTTGAGCCCTCAGCAGAAGCCACTTTCGGGTCGCATGACATCAGTCGAGTCGCGGCCGATCCCCCGATCACTGATCTTTCTGCAGCGCCGGGAAAAACGGGTCCCCTTCGCTATTGGAGGTGGCATGGGTCGCCACGCAAGTATTACAGCAGCTACAGTGAGGAAGCGCTCGCAGCGCTGGCCAGTGACGTGCGCGCACAACTCAAGAGGCGGGTAAGTGCATGGGTCGTGTTCGATAACACCGCTCATGGACAGGCCGTAGCGAATGCGACGCGACTGAAGGCGATGTTGCTACCCACTGCAAAGGGGGGCTCTGATGCCTGAAGGGCCCTCCATTCATATTCTCCGAGAGGAAGCCGCTCGGTTTCGCGGAAAGACAGTGCGCTCGGTGAGCGGGAACAGCAAACTGGATATTGCTCGCATGGAGGGGCGGCGGATCCTCTCGGTGCGCAGTTGGGGAAAGCATTTCCTGGTTGAGTTCTCTGGATTCAGCCTGCGCATCCACCTGATGATGTTTGGGTCCTACCGCATCGATGAACGAAAAGCTGGGGCGACGCCAAGACTATCTCTTCGCTTTGACAATGGAGAAGTAAATTTCTACACCTGTTCCTTGAAATACATCGAAGGTCCTCTCGATGAGGCCTACGACTGGAGCGGGGATGTATTGTCGGATTCATGGAGCCCCAGAAAAGCAAGGGCCAAACTGAAGGCCGCGCCGGATATGCTGGTGTGTGATGTCTTATTGGACCAGAACATCTTTGCGGGCGTCGGCAACATCATCAAGAACGAAGTGTTGTATCGCATTCGCGTCCAGCCCAGTTCCCGGGTGGGTAGCCTCCCACCGCGCAAGCTTGGAGAGCTGATCAAGCAGGCGCGCCAATACAGCTTCGACTTCCTGGAGTGGAAGAGAGCGTTCGTGCTCAAGAAGCACTGGCTGGTGCACACCAAGCGGAAATGCCCAAGTTGTGGGGGACCATTGACGAAAGCCTATCTGGGCACCACTAAGCGCCGTAGTTTCTTCTGTGTGGGTTGCCAGCACCTCTACGATTGACAATGGAGGCCGATGGCCCTGTAAACAAAGCGCCCCCAAGAGAATGCGTAAGGGCGCTGGATAATAGGTCTAAAACAGGGAAGCTACGGCGTCAGGACTAACTTTCTACAGTCCTCTTCAGCCTGGTCAAAAATAGAATACCCGTGCGCTGCATCGGCCAAGCTCATGCGGTGGGAGATGATGATCTCAGGCTTGAGCAAGCCGTTGCCCACGTGCTCTAGCAGTTCAGGCATGAACGCCTGGGCATGGGTCTGACCCATCTTGAAGCTCAGGCCCTTATCGAACGCGTCACCGAACATGAATGCGTGGATGAAGCCGGCGTAGACACCCGGCACGCTCACCGTCCCGCAGCGGCGCGTGGCGGCAATGGCTTGGCGGAGAGCGACGCCACTGCTGCCTTCGATTTTTAAGTTGGTCAGGATGGTTTCGGTCGTGCTGCCCTTGGCTTCGAAACCCACCGCATCCACCGTAGCGTCCACGCCGCGGCCATTGGTCTGCTGCATGATCAACTCGGCCGGATCATCGACGTCTTTCATGTTGATCGGAATGACGCCGTAGGCCTGAACAGCGAAGTCCAGGCGATACTGCAACTCGTCCACCATGAAGATCTGCTCGGCGCCGAGCATGCGGGCGCAGGCGGCGGACATCAGCCCCACGGGGCCGGCACCAAAAATGGCCAGGGAAGATCCCTTGCCCACGCCCGCGTTCAGGACGGCTTGGAAGCCGGTGGGCAGGATATCCGACAAGAACAAAACCTGTTCGTCGGTGAGCGCGTCGGGGATTTTCAATGGTCCGACGTTGGCCTTCGGGACCCGCACGAATTCTGCTTGTCCACCCGGCACCCCGCCGTAGAGGTGGGTGTAGCCGAACAGAGCTGCAGGCGGCTTGATGCCCTTCTGGTTGAGCGCGGCGCCCTTGCCGGTGTTGGTGGTCTCGCACGCCGAAAACTCGTCCAAGAGGCAGTGAAAACACTTGCCGCATGCGATCACGAAGGGGATGACGACACGATCACCCTTGGCGACCTCCGTCACATCCCTGCCGACGTCCTCCACAATGCCCATGAACTCGTGGCCCAGGATGTCGCCTTCCTTCAGGGCGGGCATCTTGCCGCGGTAGAGATGCAGGTCAGAGCCACAGATGGCAGTGGCGGTGACGCGCAGGATGATGTCGTCCGCCTGGACGAGCGTGGGATCCGGGACGTCTTCAACGCGCACGTCTTTTGAGCCGTGGTAGGTCAGGGCTTTCATGGGAATCCTTTAGGGGGTGATCTTTTTGATGGCAGCCTTGAGACCGGTCTTGATTTCTGCATGGGCAGTCACGGCTTTGGAAGCCAGCGAAGCCTTCCATTCCTCGTATTGCACATCGAGCTCGGCGCGTTCCTTCGGGGTGAAGAGCTTGCGCGCCATCTTGAACATGGTGGTTTCTTCTTCAGTCGCGTGGTGGTCGACCATTTCGCCCAACACCTTGGCTGCCCCCGCGAACCTCGGGGATTCGATGTCACTGGCCTTGACCTCTGGCAGCACTGTCAGCTCCACAGCTTGGTGCTCAATAACGGCCTCGGCATGCGTTTTCAGACCGTCACGATCAGCCCGCTCCTTGAACGCGGGGTAGAAATGCAGTTCTTCCCACTTTGCGTGCGGAATGAGGGCCGCTTCGATGTCCTGGAGCAGTTGCTGTCTCTTTTTCTTTGCGCGGTCGGTAGTGGTCTCCATCTCCTGGAAAAGTGCGCGCAGGGAGTCGTGCTCGGATTGGAGGGTGACGAGAATATCGCGTTGCATGGCTGGCTCTCCGGAGTAGAGAACTACTTTCTACGACTCCCACGTCAATGCAGTGTGATGTTCCGGATAAATGATTGCCAACAGAATGATTTTGACTGTATTACTTAGACGTTGTGATCACGTCGTCGGGAATACGGTTCTAGGCACGACAAGTCCGTCGTAACTCAATAGGAACGATGACATGGGCACCAACAACCAAAACCAGCAGGGCCAGGGCGGCCAGAACCGCGACCAGCAGAACCAGCAGCAGGGCCAGGGCGGCCAGAACCGCGACCAGCAGAACCAGCAGCAGGGCGGTCAGGGCGGCCAGAACCGCGACCAGCAGAACCAGCAGCAGGGCCAGGGCGGCCAGAACCGTGACCAGCAGAACCAGCAGCAGGGCGGTCAGGGCGGCCAGAACCGTGACCAGCAGAACCAGCAGCAGGGCGGTCAGGGCGGCCAGAACCGCGAGCAGCAGAACCAGCAGCAGAATCGCGATGAGCAGAACCGCCAGGAACAGCAGAACCGCGAGCAGCGCTGATACCGCCCGCCAGACGATGTGCCCCGCTTAGGCGGGGCATATTTTTTACCTTGAGGACAGGAAATGGGCGGGCTGGACCGCATGTTCGAGCAAAGAACTTATCCAAACTGGAGGGCTATCCCGACTGGAACGACGTTGCCTTCCAAGTCGGCTGAATCGACGAGGAGGGGGACAGCAGCCATACGCAGGTCTGGACCTCCTCTAGCACGGGGTGTTCGCCGTCACGGGCAGCGGCGATGACGCGTCCGGACCCTTCTGGTGATCGGACGGCAGCAAGCTCGCCTACTTGCAGCGCCACGATGGCCTGCTACAGGTGTTCGCTCGCGATGCCGACGGTGGCAACCCCCGCAAGCTCTCCAACTTTCCCCACTGCGTCGCGATCACCGATGCTCTGTTGGCCAGGGCGAGCAGTTGCACGCAGCACTGGTTCGGGGGAGAAAGGCGCGGAATCGCCTGGTCGTTTATCCGGGCGGCAGCCACCACATGTCATCCACCGGCAGGCCGAGTCAGCGCAAGGAATATTACGAACGACTCATAGCTTGGACAGTCTCAATCGGACAATCGTGCTAATCAAGTTCTGCGGTCACCGATCATGTCCAGAAGTTGCTTGGCACGGTAAGGCTTGGACAAGAACTCAACGGCTTTCGGAATGGGCGGGAAATGGGACAAGGGATGTCCGGAGGTGAGGATCACGCGCACCCCTGGGTGCTGGCCCACGACAGCTTGCGCCACGTCAATTCCGTTGAGGATTCCGGGCATCGCAATGTCTGACACAACGACATCGAATGGGCCATTGTCTCTCAAGGCGTCAAGGGCCTCACTGCCCGAGCACGCGCTGGAAACGGTGTAGCCGTGGATCTCCAACGACTCTGAAATTAGAAGGAGGAGGTCTTTCTCGTCCTCCACCAAAAGAACCTTAGGCATGTTGAACACTCAACGGAAGGCAAATGACGACGGTTGTTCCTTGGCCGGGGGTGCTGCTAAGGGTCGCATGACCTCCGGACTGCTTGGCGAAGCCGAAGATCTGGCTAAGACCCAGCCCGCTGCCTTTGCCGATCTCCTTGGTGGTGAAGAACGGCTCGAACACACGCTCCTGGATCTCCAACGGGATGCCACTGCCGTTGTCTGTCACGCTTACGCAAACCATGTCCTTTTTGGATGCGCCCGTATCGGCAGGGTCGGCCACCTTTCGTAGAGCGGTTGTGATCACGATTCTTCCGCCTCTGGGCATCGCGTCCCGGCTGTTGACCACCGCGTTGAGCACCGCAGCTTCGAACTGGGGCTTGTCCACCTCCACGAACGGCAACTTGGGCGCCAAGTCGAATGCCAGTTCGACATTCTCGGGGCAACTGCGTCTCATCAAATCATTCAGGTCCTGAATTGACCGGTTGACGTCCAGAGGCTGTGCGACCAAGTTCTGGCCACGGCCGAACGTTAGGAGCTGACGCGTGAGGAGCGCGCCACGCTCAGCGGCACGCAAGGCGGCTTCCACGTTCCGGGTAACCCGGGGGTCGTCATTCACACGAATGGCGATAAGATCCAGGGCGTTGATCACCACCGCAAGCAAGTTGTTGAAATCGTGGGCTAAACCCAAAGTCACCTTGCCCACCGCCTCCAACTTCTGGGCCTGGAGCAGGGAAGCTTGGGCCTCGTCCAACTGACGCTGGGCATCTCGCTTTTCAGTGACGTCTCGCGTGACCTTGGCAAAACCAACGAGTTTTCCGTCCGACCAGATGGGGTCAATGGCAACGCTGGCAAAAAAGCGGCTCCCGTCTTTTCGCACCCGCCACCCTTCCGACGAATACCGACCCTGCTCCTTGGCAGCGTCCAGCTCGCTTTGTGGCAGGCCCGCCTCGATATCCGCAGGTTCGTAGAACCGCGAAAAATGCGTGCCAACCACCTCGTCGCGGGTATAACCTTTGACGCGCTCACCACCGTGATTCCAGGTCTGGATGTGTCCAGCCGGGTCAAGCATGTAGATGGCGTAGTCGGTTACGCTGTTCAACAGCAACCGAAATTGCTTTGACTCGCTCATCCAAGCGTCGTCTACAGGATCGTTCAATGTGGAGGAGGGCTTATCGCTCATCGCTCTGTCCATGTGTCGATCGATTAAATTAAAGATGGGTGCGTGAACACCGCATTCATTTGTGCACAGCAGCATCCGAGGAGGAGCTAGCATGGTTAAAAATTTACAAGAACTCGACGACGCGTTGAATGGCCTTCAGCAATCGCTGAAGGATGTTCTGAGCAACTGTGAGCCCGAACACCATGGTGACGCTTTCGCCGGCATGGCAGACACAATCATGGAGGACACCCCTCCTGAGCATCACGATCACGTCTGGAGTCGCCTGCAATGCATCCAGCGGGACGCAGGTCTTATTCCTGGCGACGATGAACCTTGCAGTGACTGACGATGACCACCGAGCTTGATGTCCCGCACTACCTCAAACAGATCCAGCAATTGGACGGGTGGGTCCGCACTTACCCACTGACGGAAGAGTTCCGAGTGAAGACGACGTATCGTCAGTTCCACGAGCTGCTCAAAGCCAAGCAGGCCGAGCTCGGGCTCACGCGCGAGGTGTGGTTGAAGTTGGGCGAGATCGAGGGGAATGCGGAGCTCGACAGCGCGTGGATGGAATACGGCATGACGCTGGACAATCGGGAACTGGTTTGCCCCACCTACATGCTCGACCTGCCCCTCAATGCCTACTGGATGGACGAGTATGAGCCGACGCTCAAGGCAGTGGACGACTACATCGAGCAGCAGCCGCAGGGCCCGATCAGCGACGATGAGCTTCTAGAAGTGGTTCGCAAGAACATGCCATCGACCACCCACACGACCGCCAATTGAGGAGCTGAGCATGTGTTACTCGGCGGAGGCCTGGACCCTCTACGACAACTACGTGAAGGAGTTCGGTGCTGACATCGACATCCGCGAATTCTGGGAGGTCTACCTCAAGCGGGATGAGGCGTTCCGCATTCGCAAGCCGGCGAAGTTCATGCCGAAGATTCCCAAGGGCATGGATCTGAACTTCCTGCCCCCGAAGTCCGACTTGGAGCGGCAGATCCAGGACCTCATTTCGGAATGGAACGGCCGCAAGCTGGCTGAAAGTGAAGCTGAGCTCGATGCCCAGAGAACACGCCTGGCTGCCGCCGAAGCGAAGCTGGCGAAGAAGGAGACCAAGGCCGCGCTCAACGATCAGCGCATCGCCGGGAACAAGATCAAACAGATGGAGCGCTGGATCGCCGACGCCAAGCGCACCCGCTTGGAACCGGCCAAGGACAACCGCATTTTCCCCGACTGGTATCTCCCCGTCCTGATCTCGGAGAACGGGCGCAAGGTCGTGCGGCCCATGCGCTACCACTGCCGCCCCGCTGGCATGGATCCATCGATCGACTGGACGAAGGATGGGCGAGTGTCTGGCACCTACAACGCCCGCCGTGACAACCTCCAGCGCTTCTGGCGCAACCAGTTCGGTTACACGCACGGTCTGATGCTGGCCGAGACGTTCTACGAGAACGTGGACGATGGGAAGGGCGGATCGAAAGAAATCCAGTTCCGCCCCCGCACCGGGGAGACCATGTATATCGCCTGCCTCTACTCCCACTGGGTGGACCCGAAGGGCGAAGAGCCCGACTTGTGGTCGTTCGCTGCGATTACCGACGAACCGGAACCGGAAGTGGCCGCGGCCGGGCACGACCGCACGATTATCAACATCAAGCCCGAGCACGTGGACGCCTGGCTCAATCCGGATCCCAACAATCTGGACGCCTTGTTCGCCATCTTCGACGACAAGCGCCACCCCTACTACGAGTTGGTCAAGGAAGCTGCGTAGGCCCGATCGCAGACAGGCCATTTGTTGCTATCGTTCAGAGGCCGCCAGGAAGGCGGTCTACAGGGGATTGCCTATGCACCTGAAAAAGCTGGGTCTGGCCGCCGTGCTGCTGGCCGTGTCCACCACCGTTCTCGCCAAGCAAGGAGAGGTCTGCTCTTCGAAGCCCGTGCTCAAGGACGGAACCCTCACCAACGACACCGTGTTCGAGTGCAAGACCGCCGGCTCGCTCACCATCCCGCAGCTCTACGCCCAGGGGTGGCGGGTCATCAGCGTCTTGCCCCAGGCGACCATGGGGACGGATCCGAAGACCGGGTTGCCGCAGGCCAGTTTCGCGTGGACGGTGGTGGTGGAGCGCGACTGATCGGAAGGGGCCGGGGATTACTCTAGATTGCGGCCACTATGTGGCCGAAAACTAGACTTATGGGCTATAACCCATGGTTCCCCGGAACGGAGATACCCCTTGGCCCTGACCATCCTGCAGTCGATCAACGCGGAAATCAAACAGCTGGAAGCCCAGCGCAAGCTGGTCGAGAAGCGCGACGGTGAAGTGCCCAAGGCACTGGCCGTGCTCCAGAAATTCGCCAAGGTCTTGAGCCCCGCCCAACGTCGCCAGGTGGCCAAGCTCATCGGAGAAACGCTTGACGACAAGCTGGCGCGCGCGCCCAAAGCCGCTCCTGCCTCTCGCAAGGGCCGCAAGCTCGGCAAGGTGGCCCCGAAGTATCGACTGCCCACCGGGGAAACCTGGGCGGGCCGTGGGCTGACCCCCAAGGCGTTTGCCGCGTGGGCGAAGTCCGCCGAGGGCAAGGCCTGGGCCCAGGCCAACCCCGGGTCGAAGTTCCCGCCTGCGAGTGGGGCGACGAAGGCGCCCGCGAAGGCGACCAAGAAGGTGGCCAAGGCTGCGAAGAAGGCAACCCGCAAGGCGGTGAAGAAGCCGGCCAAGAAGGTGGCAAAGAAAACGGGCAAAAAGGCCGTCAAAAAGGCCGCCAAGAAGGCTTGAACGTGCGCGGATTGTTTCCGAAGAAGAAAAGTCGGCTCTCCGCGCAGGGAAAAGCCGTGGTGGCGGCCAACGTGCTTCTCGATGCCGTGGAAGGGAAGATCGACGAGAAGATGGCCGGTGTTCGCCTGCGCGAAGCGATCGGCCTCCAGTGGTCGTTCCTTACCTGCATCCAATACCTGTCAGGGCAAGAAGCCCTGGTGGCACTCAAAGCGTTGCCCAACGGCTGGGCCGAAGAAGGACGGCAGAAGCGTCACGTGTTGGCTGCTGCCATCCTTGCGGCACACATGGTGGCCAACTTCCGCTCGAAGGGCCCGATGTTGTGTGCCAGTCACATGGCGGAGGAACTCAAGGGCAAGACCGTGGAGCAGTGGCTGGCGGAAAAATCCGAAGCCGAGCGGGAGGAAGTCTGACCCCACTTAGGTTGGGCAGCTGATGGCAGGTGGCCATGCGTTGTCGGATCGTGGCCTCGTCGTCCTGGCCACTTCACCCGGCAATGGGGGGCGGGGGCGAGAATCCTCACACAAGCGCCGACGACCGAAGCCCCCGCAAGGGGGCTTTGTTTCATCCGCCCTGCTGTTGAACGCGCTCGCGCATGCGATCAATGGCGTCCTTGTAGTTGCTCGCCTTGCCGCTGAGCAGCAGGTCCAACGCTACCCAGTTGCGCATGCTCGGGTGGATGGCACCCAGGGGCATGGGCCTGGCCGGTTTCATCGGCGGCCCCAAGGTGTAGACGAAATTCGGTGCGTTGGTTTCCGGCCAACGCGGATCCACGTCCTGCAGATGGTCGGTCACGTCCACCCGCTCGATGAAATGGACGCTGCGAAATTCAGCCAGGTAGCGGAACCCGATGTAGGACGGCGGGATAACCGGCCACCCGCTGCGATCGCTGCCGCCCACGGGGTGGAAATACTTCCCTTGTTCGACGACCACGTCGATCCAGGTCAACGGGTCCGACGGCTGGATGCGCGATCGGTTGAGCGAGACCACATAGGCCCGCGAATCGAAGACGTTGGAGGTCATGCCGTATTCCTGAAGATGATGGATCAGCTGGGTGAGCCAGACCCGGTCTATCGGGCTGCGGGTGGCGTCGTGGGCGCGCCGTGCCATGGCCTGGAGGTCTGACCAGGACCAGTGAACCACCGGCACACCGGCCAACTCATCGGGCAGGTGCCTTCGCGCCCAAGCCGCATCGGCGGCGCTGACCGAGATCAGAACCTTCGACTGGGCAGGTGAGGCCAACAAGCGCGGCAGGTAGCGCTCCAGCTGCCCCACCGTTGGCACGCGCCATCCCAGCTTGGCCTCGAAGATGGCGTGGAGCGCGGTGCCCGAGGTCAGTTCCAGGTCCGTGAATCCACGATCCTCTGCGAACACCTGGCTGGCCACCACCAGCTCTGCCTCGGAATCACACCTCAATGCCTTCAGCACCTCTCGGCGCAACGCGGGCACCTGGTCCAAACACCAGCCAAAGGCAGCCGTGCCGGCGTTCTCATCGCAGCCGGCCAGTCCGAAGCAGCTGGCGGGCGTGGTGTTGCGGATCAGCATGCGTCCTGGCCCTGGTCCGTTTGAAGCGAGTGGCGTGCATTACACGCTCTCGCATGTTCGGCCAAGTGAGCCGGGTTGGGGTGGTTCGCTCGGGACGCCGGCAGACGAAGCAGCTGACCCTCCAGGGAAGCGTAGTCGGTGGCCAGGAGAGCGGGGGCGAGGGCCACCGTGTTCTCCGCCGTGATCCAAAGCAACTGGCAATCGAACAGGGTGTGGAGATCGGCGCGAAGGAGCAGGCCGTTGTCCACGCGGTTGGTGTGGTCGCCCTTGTAGGGCAGCACGTGCGCCGCCTCCAGCACTTCCAGGGCAGAGCACCTCGTGATGGCGCACTGGCGATCGTAGGCGTCGAGCAGCCTGGCGCGAAACAGGGGTTGGCCGCGGCGTTGTGCAACCGCGCGCATGGCCCACACGCGGGCGTCGTGCTCGTTGTCGAGCGGTGGCGCATGGTCGAACGCGTCGGCCTGGCCTTGCGCTTCCGCACGGGTTTGGTCGTCCTGGGCCAAGGGCACGACCACCCATTTCCTATCGTCGGCTTTCTGGAGATCCAGGTGGCCATGGACGGCTGGGTTGAAGGGCACGTAGCGCGTGCGCCGGGGTGGGCCCACGTCCACCACCTTGAACAACCGATCATGGGGGTGGCCCTGATCGGTGCGCCAGTCGGATCGGCCGTAGTTGTAGTGGGGCCGGCTGGGGGAGTTGACCGTCAGGTGCTCCAGGTTGGCCCGCAAGTCGGCGATGGGGTCCGACGGGTAGTGGGTCTCCAGCCACTCGCCCACCTCCGCCAGCGTGCCGCCGCCCATTGCTTCCACCGCTTCGGCAACCCGCCAATACTTGGCACCGGTCGGGGCGGTGGCCAGCTCGCCGAGGTGCTCGAACACCAACAGGAAGTGGTCGCCGTCCAGCAACTCCACACGGCCCACCCAGTCGGGGCGGGCCTTGAACGTGTTGCGCGGGGCCTTGTCCGGGTTTCGCTCGCGTTCGGCCCGGTTGTGTTGGGTGGCGAGGACGGCGCGCAGTCGCAGGCCTTCCGTGTAGGCCACACCGAGGTGTTCCTTGAGCAAGTTCTTGCCCGCGCCGTTCCACCGCGCGAGGGAGTCATCGTAGACCCACCGACCGTCGCGCTCGGCGATGTTGTGCTGCCAGATGCTCACCACCACTTCGCGTGGATCGTCGGTGATCGCGGAAACCGCCCATGCGCGATTGACGAGCTGCGCGCCGTAGCTCTGAAACTCCCGTTCGATACCCATGTGTTCCCCCATCCTGTCACTCAAGTATCGCAATGTCCCGGGGTGTCTTCCATCGGCAAGGCGCAGGCCAAACCGTGTGCGAACCGCGGGCCAAGGCAGCCCTGGTCCGGTTCGGCCATCCCGATTTCGAACGCTGATTCGCCTGGACCTTCCGCCGACTGCAGAGCGAGGCGAAGGCAGGTGGGAAGGTCCATTGCGTGACTCCGTTGGGCGCGGTTGCTTCATCGCGACAGGATCGGTCGCCTCGTCCCTGCGCAAGTGCGTGGCACTCCTCCTCTGCGTTTCGGCCCCTCTGGGCTCCTGCGCTGCCGCTGCGTCGCTGCCGGGGTGCTGCAAGGCCTGGACGGCTTCCTTCACCGGTTCGCGAGCAATCCGCTCGAACCCAACGGAGAAAGACCATGGCCAAGAAGAATCAGCCCGCCAACGACCGCCTCGACGCCTTCCTGGTCGAGGAATACGAAGTCCAGGGCGACAAGCGCAGCAACTGGTCGAAGATCGGCGCGGCTTGGCCGCACCAGGACGGCAAGGGCTACCGCCTCGTCCTCAACGCGGTGCCGTTGAGCGGTGTGGTGGTCCTGCGCCTGCCCGAACCCAAGGAAGACTGACCGCCACGGGGCCCTTCGGGGCCCCTTTCTCTTCCTCAAGGAGAACACCTATGACGACCATCACCGCGACCTGGCGTGACGCCTTCAACGCCGCTCTTCAGTCGCACTTCGCCATCACCATCGAGGACGCTGGCCTGACCGACACCGAGCTGTCCCGCTACGCGGATCTGGAACCGAAAGAAGCCGCCCTGCAGTTCGGCGACGACTACGACCTGGACCGGGTCGACCGGGGGTGGGCTGAGCGCCGCCCGCCTTCGGGCCCCCTAAGCCGTGGGAGGTGACATCAATTTCACACTCGCGGCACTACAAAAGAGAATCGCAACCGCTGGAGCCTGCCATGGCCCGCCCGATCTGGACCGGATCGCTGTCGTTCGGTCTCCTTAACATTCCCGTGTCCCTCATGTCTGGAGAGCGCCGCACGGACTTGAGCTTTCGCATGCTCGACTCGCGTGACAAGAAGCCCATCCGGTTCGAGCGGGTGAACGCTGACACCGGCGAAGAGGTGCCCTGGAAGGACATCGTCAAGGCCTTCGAGTATGACAAGGGCAGCTACGTCGTCATCGAGAAAGAGGACATCGCCGCCGCGGCACCCGAGTCCCACGAGTCGGTGGACGTGGAAACGTTCGTGGATGCGTCCAGCATCAACCTCCGCTACTTCGAGAAGCCCTACGTGCTGGTCCCGGGCAAGAAAGCCGAGAAGGGCTACGTGCTCCTGCGCGAGACCCTGAAGAAGTCTGGGAAGGTCGGCATCGCACGGGTGGTCATCCGCACGCGGGAGTATATGTGCGCGGTCATGCCCGACGGTGACGCGTTGGTGCTGATCCTGCTGCGCTACCCGCAAGAGCTGGTCGATTTCGACGAATACAAGCTTCCCGAAGGCAAGCCGTCGGATTACCGCCTGGCGCCCAAGGAACTGGAAATGGCCGAACAGCTCATCGACTCCATGACCTCCGAGTGGAACCCGGCCGACTACCACGACGAGTTCCGCGCACGGCTGTCCGACATCATCAAGAAACGCATCAAGTCCGCCGGTGCCACCACCAAGTTCGAAGAGCCCGAGCCGCGCGAAGACGCCGCCACCAACGTGGTGGACTTCATGTCACTGCTCCAGCAAAGCCTGGACACGAAGAAGCGCACGCCGGCCAAGGGCGCAGCGAAGAAGGCACCTGCCAAGCCAGCAAAGTCACCCGCCAAAAAGGCCAGCAAGGCCACGAAGAAATCCACGGCCCGAAAGGCCTCTTGAGTCACCCCAGCACAAAGGAGCACTCCCATGTCCGACGACAAGAGCAAGACCGGTTCCCCCGACCGTGATCGCATCAGCCTCAACGAGGACTACGAGGTCCAATACTGGACCAAGGAACTGGGCGTGTCGGAGCAGGAGCTGCGCGACGCCGTGAAGGCCGTGGGCAACACGTCCAAAGCCGTGCGCGAGCGGTTGGGCAAGTAACGGCTTGCCATGAGCCTGACCGACTACCGCCGCAAGCGCAGCTTCGACAAGACGCGTGAACCGGAACCAGGCAAGGCGGTCCCGAAAGGGCAGCGGGCCATCTTCGTGGTTCAGCTCCACCACGCCAGCCGCCGGCACTACGACTTCCGGCTGCAGGTGGGCGACGCCCTCAAGAGCTGGGCGGTCCCCAAGGGCCCCAGCTACGACCCCAGCGTGAAGCGCATGGCGGTGGAGGTGGAAGACCACCCCGTGGACTACGCCACCTTCGAGGGCGAGATCCCGAAGGGCCAATACGGGGGAGGGCACGTGGCCCAGTTCGACCACGGCGTGTGGGCCACCGACGGCGATCCAGAGGAACAACTCGTCAAAGGCCACCTGCGCTTCGAGCTGTTCGGCACGAAGCTCAAGGGTGGGTGGCACCTGGTGCGCTCGGGCAAACCCGCCAAGCAGCCCCAGTGGCTGCTCTTCAAGGACAAGGATGATTACGCCGGCACCCTGGAGGCCGACGATCTGCTCGCAGATGTGGCAAAGGCCCCAGCCGAGGATCTCAAGCGCGCGGGCTCGGGCAAGTCGAACAAGAAGAAGCTCACCGCGGTCCCTACTAAGAAGGGACGCAAGAAGGATTGGGCGAAGAAGGCGGCGTCGTTGCCCAAGGCCAAGAAGCGTGCCGCCCCCAGCGGGCCTTTCGAGCCGCAATTGGCGAAGCTCGGCGACAGCCCTCCGCAGGGCGAGCAGTGGATCCACGAGCTGAAATGGGACGGCTACCGGATCCTGGCCACCATCGCGAAAGGCGAGGTCCGATTGTGGTCGCGAAACGCGTTGGAGTGGACGGCCAAGATTCCTGACGTTCGCGATGCGGTCGCAGCGCTGGGCTTGGAATCCGGTGCGTTGGACGGCGAACTCATCGCCGGCACCGGCACAAAACAGGACTTCAACCTTCTTCAGTCCACGCTCTCCGGTGAGCGCCTGGGCAAGCTGTCCTATGCGCTGTTCGACGTGCTCAACCTCAATGGGGTGGACGTGTCCGGCGCGCCGCTCATCGAGCGCAAGGCATTGCTCCAAGAGCTCTTGGAGGACGCCCCCGCCCATTTGGCCTTCAGCTCCCACATCGAGGGCGACGGGCAGGCGGCTTTTGAGCTCGCCGGCAAGCAGCACTTCGAGGGGATCATCTCCAAGCGCGGGGATCGGCCCTACCACGGTGGGCGCAGCGAGGACTGGCGCAAGACCAAGCAGCTGGCCTCCGACGAGTTCGCCGTTGTGGGTTACACCGCGCCCAAGGGCAGTCGAACGGGATTCGGATCACTGCTGTTGGCCAAGCCTGATGCTGAGCACGGCTGGCTTTATGTGGGCCGGGTGGGCACCGGCTTCAACGACGAGCTGATGCGCGAAATCACCAAGAAGCTGGCCAAGGGCGGGGGCAAGAAGCCCACGGCTCATGTGGGCACGACGGACACCGACCTTCGCACTGCCACCTGGTTCCCTCCGCGCTTCGTGGTGGAGGTCTTCTTCCGCGGCATTGGACGGCAAGACCTGCTTCGCCAGCCCTCGCTCAAGACCATCCGTGAGGACAAGGACGTGAAAGACCTGGCCGACAGCGACCGCGCTGAAAAACCGGCCAAGGCACCGAGCTTGGCTAAGGCGGTCACGGCCGGCACTACCAGCAGGAAGGTCACCAAGAGGGGCAAGAGGAGCGTGGCGACAACGGAGCTGCCCAAGCTCTCCAACCCCACGAAGATCCTGTTTCCTGACAGCCGCATCAGCAAGCAGGACGTGTGGGACTACTACATGGCGGTGGCCGATCACCTCTTGCCGGAAATCGCTGGGAGACCGCTATCCATCATCCGCTGCCCTGCAGGCATCGAGCGCCCCTGTTTCTTCCAGAAACACCTGACCGCGGGGCTCGAGCGGGTGGACACGGTCAAGCTCAAGGAGGAATCAGGCGCCAATGCCGACTACCTGGTAGTAGAAGACCTGCCGGGGTTGATGGAGCTGGTCCAGTTCAACGCGCTGGAATTCCACCCCTGGGGCTCGCACGCCAACGAACCCGATAGGGCCGACCGGGTCGTCTTCGACCTGGATCCGGGCGAGGGTGTGCCGTTCTCGGAGATCAAGAAGGCAGCCACGGACATCCGCAAGCTGCTGGAACAGCTGGAGCTGGAATCGTTCCTGCGCGTGTCGGGCGGTAAGGGCCTCCACGTGGTGGTGCCGTTGAACCCGGGCTGCGATTGGGACCTGACCAAGCGCTTCGCTCATGGATTCGCGGACGCGTTGGCCCGCTCAGAGCCGGACCGCTTCCTGTCCACGGCCACCAAGAGCAAACGCAACAAGCGGATCTTCGTGGACTACCTGCGCAATGGGCGCGGTGCCACCGCGGTGGCCTCCTATTCCATGCGGGGAAGAGCGGGGGCGCCCGTGGCGATGCCGCTGGCGTGGAGCGAACTGTCCAAGCTGACCAAGGCCAACGCCTTCACGATAAAGGACGTCCCAGCCAAGTTGAAGCGTCGCCGCAAGGATCCGTGGGACAGCATAGATGGGGTGAAACAGAACCTGGCGCGTTGGGCGCGGGAAGAGTAGGAGAGCCCCGTGGCGAAGACTTCACGTTGGACAGCTGCATGCCTGGTCGTCTGCCTGGTGGGGGGTTGTGGAGGTGGAAAGACGGATTCAGGCGTAGAGCCGCCCGGGGCAGCCGAGAGCGCTAAGACCCAGGTGCTCGACGCAGGCGCTGCCGTTCTTCAGGACAAGCAGCCGATCGACGCCCTGAACGCTTACCTGGACGGCTTCCACTTCTACAACGGGGATATGGCGGCGCAGATGGAGGCTCACCATTACTGCTCTGTCCTCAACGACGACGTCATCCAATGCGTGATCTTCGACGGCAGCGTGCGCGAAGCGAAAATCATGGGCGTGGAATACATTGTGAGTGCTGAGCTGTTTGCCGGGCTGCCCGATGACGAGAAGGCGCTCTGGCACAGCCATGTCCACGAGGTGAAGTCGGGCACACTGGTCGCCCCCGGTCTGCCCGAGGCGGCCGAGCACGCACTGATGGAAAATCTGGTGGGCACCTACGGCAAGACGTGGCACACCTGGCACACCGACCAGGATCTTGAGCTCCCCCTGGGGGTTCCTCAGCTGATGATGGGCTTCACGAAAGACGGTCAAGCGGACCCGGCCATGATCGCGCAGCGCGATGAGCGGCTGGGCATCGACAGCTCGGATAAGCGTGCCAAACGAGCAGACATTCCCGCACCTCCCATCGTTCCAGGGGCGGACTCATGGCAGCAAGGCAAGATCATCCAGATCGTGGATCCTACGGGGCAGGTCCACGACCATGCCCAACCCCAAGATCAGACTAAGGATGAGAACGCGACCTCGAAGTAGCGTCAGCGCTTGCTCGGCCTGGGAGGGCGAACCGACACGTGCGCGTGGTCAGGCACGTGCCAGCGCCAAGGGAAGTCCATCGCCTTTGAAATGCCAACGCGGGGTCCAATGATGGGATGGTCGGGTGGTGGGGTCCCATCGCTCACGATGAGCATGCCCCGATCGCCCGTCACGAGGTCGGATCCATCCAGCTCACGGGTGATCCCCATCGCTTGCGACAGCTTGCCGGGGCCACTGGCCACGTCCCGATCGCGCTTGGCCGCGGGCCTGGCTTGCAGCATGGACTGAAGGCCCTGGAGGGGCTCCCCGGCGCGCAGCAGCACGCCCATCCCGTTTCCACACACGGCGTTGCTGCCCCAATGCATCCCGTAGGTGAAGTAGACATACAGGTGACCGGGTGGCCCGAACATCGTGGCATTCCGCGCGGTCTGCCCACGGTAGGAATGGGCGGCGGGATCTTCGTGACCAGCATAGGCCTCCACCTCGACGATGCGCAGGGCACGGCCATCGTCCCGGACCAACACTTTGTTCAACAGCTCGGGCGCCACCAGGGTGGGGTGCCGATCGTAGAACGTCCTAGGGAGCGCGGCCCACTCGTTAAGCATTGATGCCGGCACGCTCGATCATCGCGTTGAGCTCGTCGAGCACGTAGTCCTGGCACGCAGGATCCACTTCGCAGCACAAACGATCTGCCCGGTCCTCGAAGGCGCGGTAGAACGTGTTCATGTTCTTTCGCAGGCGAGGGATCTCTGCCTCGATTGCCTTTAGGCGGGCGTCGATTTCTGACTTGTGCAGCATGGTCGAGACCTCCGGGGAGGAGGCCTATTGTGCGGGAGGACGTGTAGTCAAGCGATGAAAAATCCCGAGGGAAAACAGTGGAATCACGCCCTTACCTAACTAAGAACTTGGCGAGATTTCAAAGTAATGAATTTTAGTCTGCATCACCCCCTGGCGTCTTTGTCGTGCAGGTGTATCCCAAAGGTATGACGAACGGGATACGAGCGTCATACACCGGAAAACGACACGCTTGGGGAGGAAAAGACATGTTCATCAGTTTCAGAGTGACGCGCAAAGGGGTCGTCAACATCATCGTCGCAGCCATCTTGGCCCGGCTGTTGTTCATGGGAATGGATGGTTTCGATCGATTCTCCAGCGATTGGAATCGCGTGACCGGAGCCAGCATGCCCGGTTCAAGTGAGGTGCGCGATGTCGTCACTGACATGCGCTCCACCTTGCCCAGCGAGCTGGACGAGTTCGTGGCGCGTGCGGAGGCCGATGCCGATAACAGCCGGTCGCTGTTGGACGTGCTCATGAGCGTGGCCGGCATGGCTGACGCGTCCACCACCCCTGATCAACCCTTGCCTTACGGCGCCGCCCAACAGATCGAGAGCCCTTATGACCGTTATGCCGAATGAACTCAAGCCTTCAGCCAGGTCGTGGTGGTCCATTCCTTTGGAAGGCTGGGCACTGCTGACTTGGTGTGGGCACACCGTTGCCAACAAGCAGGCTCCAATTTCCCAGCGGCGTGACGCATCGCTGGGTCTGGTTGGTGCTTACGTGGTCATCGCCTCCTGGATTGTGTTCCCAACGATGATTCTGGCAGGTGCCGCATGATCACCTTCGGTGCCATCGTCACCACCGCCTGGGTGGTCCTGTTCCTCTTCATCGTCTTCTGCATCGCTGGCATCCATTGGAAGAGCGCGAAACGCCAGACGGGCGTAGCCCGCCGCCGTTCGCTCCTGAAAGCCGCGATCATTGCGGGCCTGGCCGTGGCGGTGGTGCTGTCCTTGGCGTTGCCATGACCCGGCCGGCCTACGTTCAAATGGCCGTGCGCGTGCCCAGGGAGCTGAAGGCGCAGATGGAACTGCTGGCGACCGAGCAGGGCAAGCACGTCAGCGAACTCGTCCGCGAGCTGCTGACGGAGGGCATGGAGGACAGGGGAGCCCCCATCAAGTCGCAGGTGACTTCACGATCCGGTGGTTGAGCAGGGGGCGAACGAAGTTCGCGGGACCCGACTTGTCCAACGGCTGCGCCCTGACCTGGTATTGCCCGGTCTCGCACAATCGCAGCAGTTCGGCTTCGTCGGTGACTTCCCGCTGGCCATCCTTGGTGTTGCCCATCTTCGCCAGGCGAAAGGCGACCAGGCCGGTGTCCTGATTCTTCATACGCACCGGCACAACCTTCCGGCCCTCGTTGCTGACCAGATGAAAGGTCTGGGCGAAGCGCGCATCCAGGCGGGTGGGAGCCGATGCCTGGGATACAGGCGAGGTGGGCTTAGGAGGCGTGCGGCTCACTGGTGGGGGAGTGCTGACAGGCCGAGTCTCTGTCGCTGAAACGCGCGCAGGAGCTGACGCACGGGTCGGGAGCGAGTTGGACAAGTTGCCGAGCGCGGCCAGCGCCAGCAATCGCTTGCGGCCCGACTCGGTCGACCCATCGCCGGCCACCCATTCCCCGAAGGTGCCGTTGGCTCCGCTGGGGTGGGACGCGAACACCCAGGTGCGGCCCTGCGCGCGAAAGGCCACGTCGTTGACGTCCTGGTAGTCAGAGAACTGCTCGCGCATCAGGCCCTTCACCCCCTTCAAGTAAGCGTCGGTGGTGCCCAGCATGACCACCGTCTCCACGCTCTCCGGAAGAGGGTCCAGGTGGCGGCCGATGCACGTCTTCATGGCCTGGAGCGGAAAGCTGGCCTTCGTCGCCTTGGGCATGATCGTGCCACTGCTCTTGAGCTGCCCGTTCTCCATCACCGACAGCCCGCAACGGATCAGCGATGCGGCGCCCAAGGCGCGCCCGCTGGCGCTTAGGGCTTCGTCGATGCTCTGCCCATCGAGATCCAGGCCAAGCCCGTCCAGCACCGCCTTCAAGCGGGGGCGCATGCCCGCGAAAGCGACCGCATCGAATTGCCCTCCCGCGGCGGCAGCGATCTGCGTGGCGCCCTTGGAGAAACCCAGCACGAGAACCCGGGGGGCTTGAGCGCCCCAATACCCAGGGTTGGCGCGCAGGTGCCAATCCCCTTCAATACGAACGTCTTGCCCTGGGTGGTGGCATGCGCGGCATGGCTGCCAGCCGTGTTGTGTCGTCATCATCGCCCCCGTGTGATGTTTCGAAGGGCCCTATAGTTAAGCCACGAATCGAGTGCCGGCAACCACTTTTTGTAGGCGGTTTTTAGGCGATGAGAACGGATCTCGACAAGCTGGCGAAGTGGACGCGAGCATGTCTCATCTTTTGCGACGGATGCACGGTAGCGTTGTGGAATGGAAAGCCCTGTCCGATACGTGCCAGCCTCGAAGCGTTCCCATGACCTTGTCTGGGACAGGGTGAGCGCTGACACCCTCACCCTCGACGACTTCATGGAAGGCCGGGACTACGGGGAGGTGGTCCGGGATGGCCGTCTGGCTGCGGAGCTTGAGCTGCTCGACGGAACGCCGCGCTACGTCTGCCCTCACTGCAAGGATGCGATGGGGGTCAGGTCCAAGGCCATTCGGGCGCGCACCGAGATCCGCTTCTACTTCGACCACCTCACGGCGCGCTTCCGAGAAACCTGCACCGGGCGCAAGGGCCACTCTCCCAAGGCCATCCTGGCCCGCAAGTTCGGGCTGCACAAAGAGGGCTCGCTCCACAAAGCCTTCAAGCAGTGGGTGAGGGACAGCCTGGATGCCGACCCGTCGTTCTTCAACACCGAAGTGGAGCGGCGGTGGTGGGACGTGGACGGCGCGAAGTGGCGCCAGCCCGACATCCAGGCCCAACGGAACGGTCAGCGGTGGGCCATCGAGATCCAGCTCTCCACCACCTTTGTGCATGTCATCGCCGAACGCATGAAGTTCTACCGCGAGAACACCGGGCACATGCTCTGGCTGTTCAAGGATCTGGACCTGTCGAAGTTCCGGCTAGCGGAAGACGATCTGTTCTTCTCCAACAACCGCAATGCTTTTCGCGTCACCCCGCAAACGGTAGCACGGTCCCAGCGGGAGGGGCGCTTCTACCTGGAGGGTGCCTGGCTGGAGCCCCGCCTTACAAACGGGGTGGTGGAGGATGTGGAGGTGCGCCGAGAGGTGGCCTTCGACGAGCTGACATTCGACACCTGCAGTCGCGGCGTTCCCAGGGCCTACGCCTTCGACTACGAAACGCAGAAGGCACTTGCCGAGCAAGCCCGTGAGGCTTGGCGGGAGGAGCAGGTGTGGGCCAAGCGACGGGAGGCCTTCGAGACGTTCTATGTGGCACTGCTGCGCGGGGAGATCGAGGACTACAAGGTGCGTGACCGGCGGTGGGAAGAACTGCGCCGCTCGTTCGCGCAGGTGGGTATCACCCTGCCTCACTACGCCAAAGGCCAAGGCGAACTGGACCGCCTGCTGGTGGCCGGCTACTCGGCCAAGCATGGCCAGGGCAAACCCATCGGCATCGGGTTCGAGACCTTGGCCGAACTCGGTCATCACATCCACAAGGTGTGGCCGAAAACCTTGTGGTTCTACCGCTGCATGCTCCGCGCGCACGGCCAGTTGAAGACCGTGTTGGAGCAGGACCGAACCAGAAAACTCCAGGGCAAGATGAAGGACGTGTTGTCCAGCCTGGCCAAGGGCGAGAGCAGCTTTCAGCCCGACCGGACGTGGGACGGGTTGCTGCTGCGTCTGTTCCCCGAAGTGGCGGACGTATGGCAGGCCGATCCTTCGCACGTCGCCAAAGCGGTGTTGCGCCTACCGCCCTCGCAGGGCGCTAGAAAGCGAGTTGTCGAAGAGAGCGGTGAATATCGCTTCGCAGAAGCTCAAACTCGCCGTTGAGTAAGCGGGCTGTTCGCCGAATGGTCTCCCAGTCGGGGGCCTGCGGAGGGATCGTCTGTGCTTGATCCAGGAGCGCGTCAGCGGTGCTTGAAAACACAACGAGGCGCTGACGGAGCCGGTCCGGCAACGCGAGGTCCTGGGCGAGCAATGCCCGGGCTTCGGCCGCATTGAGCTCGACCATGTTCAGATCAACGAGTGCGGCGAGTTCGACCCTGGGGGAGGGTTGCGCCTGATCGGTGGGGGTGGTGCTCAGCAGACGGGAAATCCATTTCCACATCGGGATCATTCCTTGTTGTGACTGCTATTCCTTGGTGAGATGTGACAACTGCTCAATGAGCACGTTGCGCTTTTTCGGTGGCAACTCTGAAAGCTTCTCCAAAACCTCCGCCAACCGGACTTGCTGGGCCTCGTTGTGTTCGCCCAGGGCCAATATGGCGTTGGCCATGGCCGGGGTGGTGGCCAGCAGGTAAGCGGGTGGGACGTCCAAGGCCAAGGCCAGCTCGAACAGCGATTCCAGGCTGATGGCCATGCTCTCGCTTTCGTAACGGCTGATCCGCGCGGACGCGGTGTCCTTGTCCAACCCCATGCGCACCCCGACCTCGCGTTGGCTCAGGCCTCGCAGCTGGCGGGCCTGGCGCAGGCGCGCCGCCACAACAGCCCGAGGGACCGGCGGGGGAGTGCTCACGGGCTGAACGGATGCAATGCAGGCATGCCGACAGGATGACCCAGGCCCTACGCCCCGGGTAGACTCTACGCACCACGTAAGTCCGTGGCAAGGAGCCAACAGGGGGTTCTATGGCAAGCAAAGGGTGGGCTAGCGCGCTGATGCTGGCCTTGGCGTTCCAGGCCCAGGCCGGGGACGGGAAGGGGTTGCTGGAGACCATCGGGCGGGCGCTGGGCAATACGCCCCGGGTGGCCACTGAGACTGCGCGCAGTCCTTACCAGGAACCCGCCGGAACCTACTGGGATCTGGACCGGGAGACGCTGGAGGGGGCGCAGCACCTGCGGGTGGGCCCGACAGCGACCGGTGGGGCCGGCACGGACATGTGCGACATGGACCTGCTCGCGATGGCGCACTCGGACTACCGCCAGGACGCCAAGCGGCGTCAGTGGTGCCTCTACCAGTGGTGGGTGGCCGACATGAAGATCAACGGCCCCAATGGGATAGAGAAGACCCAGACAGACGCCATCGAACGTCAGTATGGGCCAGCGTTCGACGCGCGACTGGAAAAGTTCAAGGCCACGCGCCGGTTCGCCGTGCGCCCGCCGTTCGTGTCGCTGGGAGGCATCGAATACAACGCTGGCCGAGGTGTCATGGAGGTCTACGTCCCCATGCCGCAGATCTCCGCCTCCGGGTTGTCGGTGACGGGCAAAGGTTTCGTTCCCTGGCATCGGGTCACCCACACGGGTGTCTCCAGTCCACGCCACGCCGGGCGTTACGAGCTACTGATCCGCATGGACGCAGCCGAGGCGGCCAACCTCGCTCGGCAAGGCCGCGACGCCCGCGATGACCTGGTGGTGTTCACCGTCAACCGGGTGTGGGTCGAGAACACGGTTCCGAAGATGGACGTGACCGTCGAGCGGGTGCGCGTCGGCTACCGCAACGAGACGATCGAAGTGGACCTCACCAACAAGCAGGGAGAAGGCGCATGAAGAACGCAGCAATCGCACTGGCACTACTGACCCTGTCGCTGGCAGCGTGCGGGAGCAAGTCGGACGTGCCCACAGCAGAGCAGGTAGCCAAGGCCTACGAAACGCACCTGAATGCCAATCTGGTTGCCCAGCTGGGGCAGAGGATGGAGGTCCGAGGCTGGGACGACCTGGAGGTGGATTGCACGTCCAGTGGCCCCGAACGGGTCACCTGCGTGACTGGTGGCACGCTGGACCTGGTCGGGTTCCACGGTGGCGTGCAGATGAGGCCCGAGCCGGTTCCGGTGCCGGCGGAGTTCGACATCACCTTCGCGAAGCAGAACAGCACGTGGGTGCCGATCAGCGCGCAGAAGAAGGGCTGACCCTTGCCAGTTCGCCAGGACGCGCTATGAGTAGGGGAAGCAACCCATCACGGAGGTCCACATGAACATGAAATCGACGTCGCAGCACATGAACTGGGGCGCCTTGCTGCCCGCCTACGTCATCCTGGGCGGTGCCGCCCTGCTGGCCTTGGGTGGGGCGCAGGAGATCGGCCAGAACAATGGGCACCCCTTTGGCGTGGCCCTTGCACTGCTCGCGAGCGCTGCCCTTTTCGGTGTGCTGGCAGTTCTGACTTGGATGAACTGGCGGGCGGCGCGCTTCCGCGCCTCGCGCTGGGGTCTGTATGACCAGACCGGGCAGAAGGGCGGTTTCTTCAAAGGCTTCCTGTTGGGACTGCTGGGTGTCTTCGTGGTCCACGTGGTGTTGTTCTTCGCGGCGTTCACGCCAGCGGCACCGGACGCGGTGCAGGCCATCGCCTCCATCGCGCTGCTCCCGTTTGCCGTCCTTTACACTGTCGTGCCCTTGGCGACCGGCTACCTGACGCGCTTCGTGCGGGCCACGCGCATCTGAGTGCACAAGAGCAAGTGAGCTACTTCAAGCCCCCGAAAGGGGGCTTTTTCGTGCCGCATCTGAAAAGCACCACCTGGCGGTGGAAGGCTCAACGCCTTCGGCGCGGGTTCGATGTTAGGAATAATTGCTTCCTAAGGCCGCAGATTTGCACTTTAGTCGAAAAAAGATCCATGGATCGCATGGACAAAATCGCGTGGCGATCTACCTTGAAATGGTAGGAGGCAATCACGCCTTTCGAAACCATCAAGGAAATCGACATGAAAATTCATCACCTCGTTAGCGACGGAACCCAAGCGGTCGCCATCACGCAATCTGCATCGAGTGGCGGTGGTTACGCTCACCCGGTGAAGCTCTCCACCATTCGCTTCAATGTGAAAGACGCTGAAGCGGTGCACGATGAACTCAACAAGTCTGGCCATCGCCACGAAAAGTCATTTGAAGTGATCGAGCGCTGGGATGCTGATGCTCGCAACCAGGGTCCGAATTCGAAGTTCGGTCGAACCCTCGCCGCGCTGGTGGACGAGGCGCCGGACCACCTGAAGGGGGCGGTGACCTACGAAGCCAAAGACATGGGGGAGGGCACCCTGGGTGCGCTCAAGGCAATGACGAAGCAGGCCAAGCTTTCGCAGGCGCTTCCTGCCGCCAGCGGTCCGAGCATGGTCATCGGTGGCCAGGTGTGGAGCCCACGCGAAGAAGCGCAGAAGGAAACGCCAGTGGCCAGTCAGGAAATCCCCCAGCACCGCATGCGCTTCTAACCGCATCCACCACCCCAATCAGGAGAACCCACATGAACGTCCAAATCGCCCAATCGATGAACAACGCCACCGATGACCAGGAGCGCTACGCCATCCTGGCCGGCTTCGTCCGCGGCAACGACGAGTTGCGCGCCAAGGGTGCTGCAGAAGAACTGGTGGACGCGCTCTACTACGCGGGCGCCGCCTTCAACCGCTGGAAGGCCATCGCCACCGTCCGCGAAGCTGCGGCGGCCTGAGGAGCTGGTGATGCTGCCCTTGCGCAACCCCCGCTTGGACAACCCCATGGGGCGCCTGCCGACGTCCTTCGTCAACACCGGCGATGCCGACGAGATCCGCCGGTTGGCCGAGAAGCACGGCATTTCGTTCAACGAAGCCGTGCGACAGATTGTGGCGCTCTACTTCCGCCAGCCATTCCCCCTATCAAGCAAGCGAATGGGCGACAGCAAGACAGATCGGCTGCCCGAGATGGTGGCCCCGCGCCACCTTGTCGAAAGCATTGGTGTTCTGGCGTCTTCGTTGGGCCACACCCGCGGCGAAGTGTTGCGTCAGATCATACGGGGCACGCTGAGGAAACGCCGTGGCCGTGATTGATCGCTCTCCGCCACCGCCCGGCAGTCCCAGTGCGGAACTGATCCACGCGTGTATCGAGGGCAACCTGGTGGGGGTGCTTGAGGCACTCCGGGAGGGGGCCAATCCCAATGCGTGGCGGGAGAACGAAGGTCCGGCTATCCACTCGGCGCTGGCCTGGCCACGCATCGTTGAAGCCCTGATCGAAGCGGGGGCGGAGCCGCACGCCCGCAACTTCTGGAGTGAACGGCCGCTGGAAAAGCTCGCAGCGGACTACCAGTCCAGCGAGCATCCGGTGGAGCGGGGGCGCATGGAACAGACGGCGCGGCTGCTGATGAGGCTGGGCGGCAACGCTTACCGCGCCAGCCCGTTCTGGCGAACAGGAACCCTGCGCGATGCGATGCCCCAGGTGGTGGCGAAAGTGGAAGCCGAACTGCGGCAGGAGTTGCTGCAGGACAGGCTGGTGACCGTAGTCGACACGCCGACGGTAAGCCGGCCGCGTCTTTAAGCAAGAGCAACTGCACGACGCCGCCACCGGCCGCTGCGCGACCGGCGATCTGATAAGCACTCAATGGAAGAAAGGCAGCAACGCCTTCGGCGCATATTCGATGTTAGGAATATTTGCGTGAAATTACGCAGTTTTTGATTTTAGTCTTGAAAAGATCCATTGCAGCCATGGACATTTTCATGTGGCGATCTACCTTGAATGTATGGAAGGCGCAGTGCTTTCCACTCACTGGACCGACAGCCATGACCCTCTCCATCCTCGCCATGCTTGCTCCCATCGTGCTGCCCCTGAGCGTTCTGCTCGGGGCTCGCATCTCGGACGCCATCGAAAACGCCGCCTGGGCGTTCTGAGGCCGCCATGGCAGCACGGCACTACTACTACGCTTACGAGCGCACGGACGGCGAGGTGTGCTACCTGCCGAAGCTTCTGCATGAAGGCATCCAGCGTTACCCCCACACCATCGGTCACTACCACCTGACCCAATGGCTGGGCGTGAGCAAGCTGCTGACACCCGAGCAATACAAAGCCATGGGGTGGCTGGGCACGAACCGACCGATGGCCAAGCGTGCCGCCGCAACAACGGCCTGATCTCGTCTCACCGACTGACACAAGCGCAAGGCAAAATGTGGGCATGAATCAGTCTGCCTCCCACGAACCCGACGACGTTTTCCTCCACGCTCCTGCTTACGGCCTCCTGCTTGGGCAGACCACCTGCCACTTCTGCCACGCCCAGACGCCCACGGCGGCGGTGTGGGTGCCGTCCTTTGAGGAGCGCGACGATGAAGGCGTAGTGGACCAGGGGGAGGGCGCCTTGCTGCGCTACATCGAGCACCTCGACGAGAGCGCCACCGCTTTCGTAACCGGGCACGCTCCCTGGCTGCGCTTCGCGTCCACCCGGACATCCGGGCAGGTATATCTGGCCCACCACTGCACCACCTGCGGGGCCCTCCAGGGCGACCACTTCGTCTTTTCCCCAGATGGCCCGTATTGGCCCGAAGGCGACGTCCAACTGGCCTCCCTTCGGTTCATCCGCGGCCTGGGCCAGCTCACCGCGCAGGCCTCTGCGAGGCAGGGCGCCTGGATGGACCGGGTGCCTTTGATCTGCACCCAGGTCTAACGGCTTCTCCAACTCGGACCGCGTATCGGTGTGCCGTTCGGCACGCCATAGGGGCTCCTTGCGCTTCGCGCGGCCCCATCGCCCAGCTTCTCCGGTCAAGGGCCATTCCAGGGCCCGTGTCCTCGCTTCGCTGCGGGCCGCGCCAGCCCTTCCATTTCCTCCCTTGACCGCGCCGAGCGGTGGGGCGGTGGGTTTCCCATTCCAGGACATCCCGACCGGATGCCCTGGGCGGGCCATTACTCACCAGCGAGGAGCAGCGCATGTTCGAACCTTCCGATCTCATTCATTCCTACACCCGAGCTCAGGCCATCGCGGACGGCGTCCTGGTGGACGTGTCCGACGTGGCGAAGGAAGCAGGCTTCAAGCTGCCCGTGGCCATCACGCACGCCGTGTGGGCACGCTACGTCGAAGTGCCCGCGGGGCTGGAGATGCGTGGGCAGTCCGTGGAGGGTCGGCTCTGGGACGTGCTCTTCATGCTCCACGTGGCGATCCAGCGGGAGAGCGGCAACACGTCCGAGATCCATTACCAACTCTTGGTGGCCATGCCCGATGGGGGCGACTGGCAGCCCAACGAAGCGGTTCCGGATGATCGGTCCGGCCTGACCCGGTCGACGCACCGGCTGGTCACCCTGAAAGCGGTGTGCGGGCCAGGGGATGACCCTGCGCCGGTGGTCACCATCATGCTGCCAAGCGAGGATTGACGAGGGGGCCGGGAAACCGGCCCTCATCTTTTTCCCGCCAAGGTCCCGCGGCTAACATGGAGGGACCACAAGGGAGGGGTTGGGGATGGAGAAGTTCGATTGGTCGAAGGTTGAGTTCGCGCGCACACCCTGGCGAAGCCAGGTCATTCCAGACGCGCTGCCCATCCTGATCCGGTGGGCCCAGGAGGGTGAGGCCCATTCCTACAGCGACCTGGCCCAGGAGCTGCACGACACCTTCGGGCACGAGATCAAACCCCGCAAGGACCTTTACGGCACCGTGGCCGGGGGCGTTGCCCAAGCCCTGGAGTGGCTCAGCGACCAGTGGGAGGAACCCATCCCGCCACTCCACACGATCGTGATCAACAAGGCCACCAAGCACCCCGGGGAAGGTGCGATCACGATTTCGCCCCGTTACTTCGCCGGCAAGAAGCTGGACACCGAGGAGGAAAAGCGCGCTCATCTTCGTGAAGCCATGGAAGACGTCTTCACTTACCCTGACTGGGACCGCGTCGCTCGCGCCCTGGGTGCCACGATGCTGATCCCAGCAATGGGAGCGGTGGAGGAAGTGGCAGCGGACGCGCCCATTCCCCTTCCGAAAGTCCAGGAGGGTGGGAAGCCGGAGAGCGACGAGCACAAAGCCTTGAAGGCGTGGGTGGCCAGCCATCCCGAAGAGTTCGTGGACTACGGGAACTTCCCCGCCGGCAGCAACGAGAAGTTGCTGAGCTCGGGTGACCGGCTGGACGCTCACTTCGATAACGGAAGGCATCGCCTGGCGGTCGAAGTGAAAACCAGCAAGTGCTCGGAGGACGAGCTCCAGCGGGGTGTCTACCAGGCGGTGAAGTATCGGGCCATCGTTCGGGCGGAGCAGAAGGCCGTGCGCCACGTGCCCAATGGCGAGGCGGTGTTGGTTTGCACGCGCTCACCCAACGCAGAAACCAGGGCCCTCATCAAACGTCTGCAGGTCAGGTTTCAGCAGGCGCCGCTGGAAGCTGAAAAGCCTTGAACTATCGAACCTGCCGGCCGATGCGCTGCCGGCGATCTCAAAGGCCGCCCGAGTTGGGAATGGGCGTTGAATTGAACATCAAAGAGCTCCTCACAGATTGGAAAAATCGATCTCGACCACGTTGTCGTGTAGCAAGGCGTTGTCCGAGCGGCGATACACCCTGACGCGCGTCCTGGAACGGCCATCGCCGGTAGACATGTTGGGGTAGACCACGCAGGCCGACGCCGAGCAGTTCACTCCATCCCATAGCGACGTCATCTCCACCCGATACAGTGTGATATCAAGCACCGGATATCCGTTCGAATCGAATGTGTTTCCCACCATGACCGTTGCCAGATCCTGCCAATAGGGGCTTGGATCCCAATCGCAGTAAGTGTCCTGAAATCCAGTGCGACCGTAGTAGTAGTGGCTGAAATCGCAACCGGACACGAAGGTGGCCGAAGGTGGCGTCACGCACGTGTCGCTGGTCCTGGCCCACCCCGTGGTGGGTGTCCATGCCGTCCATGCCGACCACCCACCCCAGGTGTAGGACCCGGTTGGGGCGGGGCAGGAGGCCGTGCGTGTGCGCGTGCGTTGTTCTTGTCGAGATTGGTAAATGTCGCCTGCCTGGCCCACCGGACAATCCAGTCGTTGCGTGGCGGTCTGGAACTCATCCTCGGTCTGAGAGCTGGGGGTGGGCAACACGCACGCGGGCGCGCAGGTGTTGCTCGTCAGTGTCCACGCGCCCCAGCTTCCTAAACCTGCGCACACATACGAGCGTTGCTCCTGGAGCGCGCCGAGTTGCCCGACGGGGCAGGCCAAGGTGCGGCTTTCAGGCCCTGGGCAAGGCGTGCAGGTGTTGCTGGTCTCCGTCCACGGGCCAGCCGTTGTAGTTCCTGCCCACGCTTCGTAGACCAAGGGGTCGGGCCCGCAGTGATGGCGCCGCGATTGAAACGCCTGTCCCACCGATCCAGCAGGGCAGCTCACCGTTCGGTTCTCCGAGCTCTCCACGCACGCTGCCACCGTGGTGGGCGGAGGGAGTGGAGGTGTGACCGGAGGCGCGGGCGGCGTGACCGGAACAATTGGGGTGGCAATCGGCGGCGCAACCGGTGCCGGCGGTGGAGGTGGGAGGGAAGGGGCTGGATTGATGGGGCCCACGGGAGCAGCGGGGCCCACTGGCCCAGCAGGGCCCACGGGACCGCCAAGCGGTGGAGAGCCGGGAGGGGTGATTGTGGTCCGGGCGGGGGGAAGCTGCAGCGGTGAGGCCGCCACCGCAGCTCCCGCCACCAACCCGGTGTGGTAGACGAACGCAATGCGGCCATCGCCGCCCGCGCAGGCATCGGTCAGTGCTTGAAGGTCCAGGCGCCCCCCGTGGTTGCGGATCACCGACACGTCGGACACCTGGACGTCCCACGGATCGCGTGCGTTGACAGCAACGAAATCGGCGCACGAGCGCACGGGCACCTGGTGGTGGACGATGGAGAACCCATCCCCGAAGCGAGTCACCGTGTAGGGCTCGACGGTCACCGCACCGCCCCAGGCATTGGTCAGCAAGCCTTCTCCCTGGGTCAACCGGTCGGGGGCGAGGCCATCGCGAACGATCGCGTCGGCGCTGACGCCCGCGAAGGTGCCCAGCAATCCGAATGAGCTCTCGACCTTAGAGGACAGCACGCGCAGGTTATCGGTCTCGTCCGACACCTTCGACTTCGCGGACACATGCGAATAACTCGCGAAAGCGACGACGGAGAGCACGGTCAGCCCGGCCAGGGTGAGAAGCGTTTCCGCCATGCCGAAGCCCAGCGCAGAGCGAACCCCGCTGGAAAGGCGAGAGGGGGAGGGATGTCTGCGCAGAGAAGGAAATGTCGTCATGCATTTCAGCATGCGATGCAAAGGTGGTTTGGCAAGCCCCTGTTTTAGTCAGACTTTCTGCAATTTACCCCCTTGACTCGACCTGTCGGTGTGGTTGCATGGGGTTAAGCCGATTAAAGGAGTGGGATGACCTACTCATAAAAGGCCCAACCTCAACCGACAGGAATCACCCCCATGCACCAAATCTCATTGACCGTGCTCCAACCCCGCTCGGGCTTGTTCATGAACGCCGCCAACGAGCCTTGCCGAGGCTTCGTTGAAGCCGCCCACATCCCCAACTCGAAACGACATCGGCTGGTTCGCCTGGCGAAAGAGAAAGCCCACTTCGAGCAGAAGAGCCGAAAGGAGGCCAAGTGGAAATGAGCGCCCTCAACCCCAAAGAGCGCTTCGCCCGCGAGCTCCACGCCGCGGTCCAGGCCAACAACCCGTTTCTGCTGCGCCACCTGGTGCGCCGCATCCATCAGGCCCGCATCGACGCCTGGACCTCAGGGGACGACAACGCCATCTTCCCGTCCCTTGATGCCCCGGTGAGCCTGCAGGGCATCACCGCTTTCCACTTGGCCTGCATGGGGTGGAAGGCGTATCGGGACAGTCCGCACCTGGCCTATGGGTTCGACCAGATGGCCCTCATCCTGGCCGCCGCGGGCGCGGACCCCTTCGCCGAATACTGGATCGGCAAACAGCGCCGAACGATCTTCGAGGAACTGGAAGGCGATGTTCCACCCGCGTTGAAGGACTGGATGGCTAAGCAGCCCTTTGATCTCCACGTGTCACCGTCCGAAGCCATGATCACCCAGCGGACGCTTCCCCCCATCAAGTGTGGGGTGAGGTCACCCCAGCAGTGCGCCATGTTCAAGGAAAAGAGTCCGGCGCCTTAACGGCTAAAAGATTTGCAAAAACATGCGCTTGCGTTGCGATTGACTCTCTGTAGAGTCGGTTGGGCTACCCCTACCTACTCATATAGACGGAGTTTTCCATGCGCTTGTGCTGCTTCTCCCTGAAGGGCGGTGTCGGCCGCACCACGTTGGCCCTGAACCTCGCCGGGTGTTACGCCCGCGACCCCAGGCTGCGTGTGCTAGTGAACGACCGTGACCCCCAGGGCGGCGCCAGCGCCTTTGCGGCCCTGTCCGATGAAACCCCGTTCTCGGTGGGCCGTTCGCGCTCGCCGGGTTTCAACATCGAGATCACCGACACCCCGCCCAGGCTCCCGGACAATGAGGTGATCCCCGAAGCTGACCTCTACCTCGTCCCGACGCTGCTGGACGGTGCCAGCTTCCTCATCTTCCTGCGGACGGTGGAGGTGCTGGAGAAGAAGGGCAAGCGCTATCTGCCCATCGCCAACCGGGCGAACGAGAAGCGGTCTTCTCACCGTCGCCGTCTGGAGCACCCCAAGATGGCCGGCGCAGTTCTTGTGCGTGACCGGGCGCTGATCGCGGACTGCTACGAGCAGGGCCAGACGGTGTTCGACGCCGCCGACCGGTGGGCCCAGAAAGCCCAGGAAGAGATCCACGGGTTGGCCGTGAGGGTGCGCCACACCCTCAAGCGTGACGGCAAGGGGAGGGCTGCGGCATGATGGACCTCCCGCTGGTTTCCCTGCCTGACCTACCCATGGCCACTCGCAAAGCTCCCGCCAAGAAGGCGGTGACGAAGAAGACTGCCAAACGCACGCTGGACGACGTGAAGAACGTCACTCATACCAAGGCGTCGCGCCAGAGCGCGAAGGCCGAGCCGGCGATCGGGCGCATTCCCGAGCACGTCCTGCTGGGGCCGGGCGACTACCCGGAGCGGAAGTCTTACTTCGACTACGACGACAGCCAGCGGGCTGGCACGGTGGGTGGCAAGCGCGTTCACATGGTCATGCCGCGGTCGGTCACCCTCCACGACTACCGTCGGCGGGAGGACGGCCTGCGCCATCACCGGGCCATGGTGACCATCCCGCCCAAGCTTCGGGAGAACATCGCTAAGCTGTTCGGCTACGAGGACTCCGAGGACGCCGGCCGGGAAGTGGCCCTGACCACCGCGATGGTGGCGCTGGCGGACTACGCCGCCGCGACACTCATCAAAGAGAAGACCCTGTTGGTCGTGAGCTCGCCGGCGGACGAGCACGCCGAGGAACGGAAAGCCGCCAGGGTGGCCGTGCGGAACCGGGGCAAGGCCAAGAACGGCAAGATCTACTGACCCCGGCAAACAGGGGTGACGAAGAAAGCGGCTACGGCCGCTTTTTTTTGTGCCCGGGTTTCGTGCCGGAGGAAAAGCAACAGCGGCTGAAAAGCATCCCCTGGCGGGGAATGGCACACGCCTACGGCGCAATAACGAACGTTGGGTGGGCCAAGGGCATAAACGTTCATTTAGTGAACTATAAAAGTGAGGTTCACCTGTTGCGCATTTTAAGCGGGCTCATAGCCTGGGGTTGAAGGGGCATCGACGCCCAACAACCGAAGGAGCTATGACGTGAATGAGAATGCGACCAGCGACGAGGAACTGATGAAGGTGATGGGGCTCAACGAATGCATGCTGGAAGGGTATTCGCACGTTTCCCTTGAGCCGGTGGGGTTTCGATACGAAGAGAACTGGGGGTGGGCGGACACCTGGTGCGCTCGGCATCGGGCTTACTCGCATCCCATGGGCGAGTGGATCGTGGTCGATGGCAGAAGGGTCGTTGTGCAGAAGGGACGTCCAAAGTCAAAGAAGGCGTTGCTCTTGAAATGGCGAGAAATGCAGAGCGAAGCCGAGAATGCCCAGCGTTGTTGGAATTACGAACAGCAGAATGAGAGATATTCCTGATGCGCGGATGGCTTTATGTTAGTAATAAATGCTTTATCTGGCCGCAGAAATTGCATTTAGTCGTAAAAAGTGATGGAAAAACTATTGCGCTATTTATGCGCTGTCGTAACTTGGATTTGAGGGAGGCAATCCTGCCAACCAACACCAAGGAACTGACATGTATATCCACGCCATCACCCACAACAACAAGCAGGCATTCGCCATCACTGAAGCGCAAGGAACGGGAGGAGCCCGCGCCTGGGGAATTTGGAGGAAATTGCGGCTCATCCGGTTCGACGTGGCGGCGGCTGAGAAAGTGGCCGACGAGTTGAGCAAGACCGGCCATCGCTGGGAGAAGTCGTTTGAAGTGCTCGAAGATATCGAAGTGGACGTGCGCAACGCTGGCCCCGCGTCCGGCTTTGGCAAGGCCTTTGCTGAAATTAAGCGCCAGCTGGAAGCCCAAGCAGGCGAAGGCGCGACGAAAGTGGAAGGCGATTCGATCAGCCACCTCAAAGCCCTGGTGAAACACTGATGGCTCACCGTCAAGCTACCCCCACTCTGCTCAAATCGGGCGAGTGGGGCGCTCGGGTCCTAGCCCCCAAGGTGGGCGTCGGCGATCAGCTGACAGTGGTTGCGAAGAATGGCAACACCTGGGAGGCACAGGTCGATGGCATTGTTTGGCAGGGAGCGGACGTAGCCCTCTGCCGGACCTCTCGATCGAGGATTGCGCGAGCCCAGACAGGCTACTGCTCGCAATGCGGACGGCGTGCAGTGGACTGCTCGTTTCACGCCGCGATGGGTGGGCTATGCGGCGAATGCGCTTTTGACGAATACGACATGTGACGTCCTTTCCGTGACTAACTCCTACGCGATTCCCTCAAAACCCCAGGACGATCACCGGCTGCCCATGGTGCGCCTAGATCCTGACAAGGCTGCCTCTTTCAGGAAACTGGCGCGACGCAAAGGGCTCTCGACCACGGCGGCATTGGCCGCGTTGGTCAACACTCATGCCCAAGTCCGCCAACCGTTGTCGCCCCGCATTCGGAAGGCCCACGGTGAATCAGCGAGGTTCACGGCCGCTCTTCCGGATTGCCGGGTGTCGGCGACGGCCAGCGATGCGTTGCGTGCCGACGCTCAAGCAGCGGGAGTCTCATTAACAGAAGCCCTTCGGCAACTCGTGGACCGAGGACTGACAACAAAAGACTGAGCCGGCACTTATAGCGCTGGGATGATTTCTGACTTGACTCGAGCCCTAGCCTTCAACCAGGCCTGAGCCAGATCGTCTACATCTGCCTGCAGCGCTGCTCGTTCCCCAGGCAGCCATGGCCGAACCTGGCCGGCTTCCACCGCGGCGTCTCGGTGTTCCAGCCGGTGACGTGCTTCCAGCCACCTGGCCTTCGTCTCCGCCTCCCGTGACGCTCGCCGTTTCTCTCGCATGCGCACTGAGCCGGCCTTATCGCTGTATGACCTGATATGACCATTGCCAGCCAGTGGCCAAGGTGTCTCGTGCGCGCCATTGCGCCGCTGGCGCACCTGTCGCAACGTCGGATACCGGGCCTTCCAACTGTCCTGTCCGGTTCGCTCGCCGTGGGTGGCATCGTCAGGGCTCAGGTCGATGACCAGGGCGTGGTGCTCGATGAGCTGCCAGACAGCGGCTTGAAAAACATCCTCTGATACGTCGAAGCCCACCACCTCGCCGTGCTCCATCCACCGGCCATGATGCACGTGGCGCAGCAGGGCGGCGGCTTCGTTGCGGGTCGTCTGGGTGCGCTGGCCCACCGGCCAACCCACGAACCATCCGTTCTCATGGCGTTCGACGTAGACGAGAAAGCGGGGATGCTTCCAGCGCTCATGGAGCAGGTTTAGCACGGTTCCGTCTTTCGCGTAGCGACCCACAGAGGTCAGGTGATTGTCCGAGCGTTGCAACACTCCCATCCGGGCTTCCTTCAGGGCATTCAGGTGGTCGGCAGGCACCCGTCCCGCCAGCTCTTCCCACGCCAGAAGGTCGCGCGCGCCGCGTTCGACCGCGCACTTCTTGCAGGCCATCCGTAGGTTCGACGGTTCGACGGGGCCGCCCTGGTTGAACGGAACGAGGGGTGACAGACCCCACGACTGCCGCCGGCTCACGTCGATGGGCGAGCAGCAGAACGCACACGTCGGGTTGTCTTGTCGCCGCAGCAGGTCGAGCGCCCACCGAGGGTTATCGGCAGCACGGGCGCGGTGTTTCTCCAGCACCCGTTGGGCGAATGCCTGGAAGTCTGAGGTGGTCATGGGGTTGCCTTCAACGAACTGCATGCGATCAGGAGTGGGGTGTCATTGATGGGGCGCGAGCACTTCAGCAGCCCCCTCACTCGCTTGACTAAAACGATAAGACGCGCGGAATTCCGAAACACGTTTCGGTTTGCGAGGGCGACTGCTCCCATGTGACTAAAGCGCCCCGCACGGTGCATCCAGCGTCCCCCAACTGGTTTGACTAAAACGATAGCCTCACCGGTTTTCGAGTGCAGCGCCGATGGGTTGCGGTGGTCATGGACGAGGGTTGGCCGGCGAGAAGAAACGGGTATCCGAACGAGCGCAACTGGCTTTCCATGCGAGGGGCGACGGAAGGCGAGAGGGGCGGGGGAGCGTGGGGTCTGGGAAGGCATGGCGTGAACCTGGGGAGAGGTGAACCGGTTGGGGATGCACCACCAATACCGCTGAACTGGCGAACCGCAAGGGGTGGCGAGAAGCAACGGCAACAGCTCTGCGTCGGTTGAAGCGGTGTCGGCCCAGGCACCAAAGCAGAAGCCTGGAGGGTGCCCTGGACTCGTCATACACATGACGCACTGAAGTAGGTGTGCGCTTCGCGCCCAATAATCGGTGTCACGGCGGCCGAAGTATCAATTGAATCAAGGCCAGACCGTGTCACAAACGTCAGGAGACAAGGTCAGCGGTTGTTAGCTCGTTTCGCCCTTGTTGTTCAGGCTCCTGCGATGGGGCCTTGCCAACTCGCGGATTCCAGGTATCGGTGGAGTAATCCAGAAACGGAGCTACTCGACCAATGGCGTTCGTTCGTCAAAACGTAAATCTCGATCGCGAGCAACTGAAGCTAGCTCGCCGGCTCGCTCGCGAGAGCGGGGTGGCGTTCAGCGCTTACATGCGCGATGCACTGGAGCGGCACAACGCGAGCGTCACATTGACCGCGGCGCTGGAGAACTCGAATGCCCACCTGGAGTTTCTAATCGATCAGCTCCGCGAGGAGAACGCGACCTTGCGCCGCTCTCTCCAGCAAGACCACCAGCGCTTGCGCGACGAGATGAAGGCTGAGCAGGCCCAGGCCATTCAGAACTACGAGGACGTGTTGCGGCGTGTCCTGACATCGCTCTCCCAGCACCCCGTCAAGAGCACCGGTGCGGCCAAGGCGCCCGCCCCCAATCCCATGCTCGCCCCCCGCGCCTGACTTCCTTCCCCACGAATAGGAGATCCATCCCATGAAACGTTCCACCTTCCCAATCACCGTTTGCCTGATCGCCTGCATGCCGATGGCAATGCCGGCCCAGGTCATGGCTCAGTCCAACCCGTCGGAGTCGGTCGCTTCCACCGAGGAGAAGCCCAAGACCGACAAGAATCGCGTCTTCAAGGCCGGTGGCATCGGCTGCGTTGCCGGTGGCGCCCTGGCTTACTTGACCGGCAAGAAGGACCGAGCCGTTGCCGCGTGCGCCGCGGGTGCTGCCGTGGGTGCAACGGCGTCCTACGTGAAGCAGCAGCGCGAACACGCCGAAGAAGCCGCCGACGCCGCACGTGCTGCCGGAATGAAGGCCGAGGTCGTCACGAAGACCGAGGCCGTCGAAGGCAAGCAAGAGACCGTGCTGGATTCACTGCGCTTGAACTACGACCCTGCCGACATGAAGAGGCTGGATGCCGGCACCCAGGCTTTCCTCGACAAGTTCGCTGGCTTGCTGACCAAGTCGACCAACGGGCTCACGGTCGTGTTCCAGGGCGCCGACAAGGCCGCCTGCCAGGTGCCCATTGTGGAGCTGGCCAAGCGCGGTGCTTTGTCGAAGGTGACGGTGGACGACCGCTGCGGCAGGGGCGAGCACGTGATCGTCGTGACCCCGGTGCCTGACGTCCGCTGACGCCGATTGCCCGGGTGTCCTCGCGATGCCCGGGCTTCCTTCCCCTTTCCCCAGGAGATCCCATGACCCCCGAAGAACTGATCCGCAAGCGCAAGCGCGACGAGCTGCTCAAGCGCGCCAATGCCGCGCAACCAACCACGCCAACCGATGGTGAGCAGTTGGTGTCCGAGAACACCAAGGAGACATTGAAGGCCGCCGGTCACTGGGCAGGGGTGATCGGCAAGCGCGCTGCCGAGTTGACCCAGAAAGGCGTTGCTGTTGCTGCAGAGAAGGCGAAGGAAGCCAAGGCACAACTGGACGCGAAGCGGGCAAAGACCGCAGAGGAACGGGTTCAGGCTACAGAAGCCAACTCGAGCACCCTGACAGTCCAGCCGGCCAAGGTCGATGTGGCGAAAACGTTTTTGAAGACCGAGACGGCGGGTTCTCTCGTGGCGGACGGAATGGCTCAGGACCTAACCTCTGTCGATGGCGAAGGTCGGGAAGGCAAAGCTCCTTTCGCTGAAATGGCAGTCGAGGACTTGGTCGAAGAAGTGTCCGTCCAGGTGCCAGCAGCAATTGCTGGTGAAGGTGACGCACCCTTGGCCAACCCGTCGCAGCAGGACGTAACAGAAAGCCTGTCCGTTCAATCGGAATTGGATTCTCCATCTTTCGAGGGTGTCTCGTCCGAAGTCATCGAGGAAGTGCTGGCCCAGATAGCGGAAGCTGGAATACATGACGAACGCGGATTTCTCTCCCCAGAGCCACCAGGCGACACAGCGCGGGAGATGGCCCGATCAGTTCTTGAAGAGGCCGGTTACGCCAAGACGTCAGGTGCACGCGTGTCGGATTTGGCCGATGACTCCAAGTTCGCTTCTCCTTTGGAAGACCCCTTGGGCGAACCCGTGCCGCCGCCGGATGACGCCTACAGCGAGGAGGTGACGCAGCCGTGCATTGGAACCGACGACACAACCCCAAGACGCAAGGCTTGGCCCTGGCTCGTGGGCGGCGTTGTGGCGGTGGCATTGGTCGCTGGGGCGATCAATTTCCTACAGGGGAAGGACGACCAGCCGCCGCCGAGCGTGCCTGCTCCCGTGACACCTGTTGCCGCTCCGGTTGTTCCCGAGCAGGTGCCGGAGGTGATGGAAGCCCCTGTGGTGGCGCCTGCTCCAGCAGTGCTTCCAGAGGAGGCCAGGACAGAACCCACGCTTGAGAAGCCCCAACCTGTTACCGCTCCAGTGCTAACGGCGTCAGCGCCGAAAGAGGCCCAACCCAAGCCTTCGCCGAAACGTGCGTCACCCCCGTTGCCGAAGAAGGCTCCCGCACTAGCTGCCGAGCAGAAGAACGATTGGCAGCAGAAGGCGAACGACGACCTAGACGCTTGGGCGGAGAAATCCGGCATCAAGTGATCCCCCTTGCCAACTCGCGGATTCGATCTAGAAAGAAGTGACCTACTCATCATTTAAGGGGGAAACATGTTCCAGTGGCTTTTTACGCAATACCGGGAACCCGGAAAGCTCCACTTCGGTTCGAAGTGGATGAACCTTCACGGGCGACTGCTCATCGGCAGCCCGGAGTCGCTGGGCATGGGGCACCTGACGGAAGCCGTGAGGCGTTCGTTCTACTACCTGCGCGCCGATCGCGTGCCGCCGGTTGAAAACGACGCGGCCTACGAGGCCTGGACCAAGGATCGGCTCTACGCGAGCAAGGTGGAACAGGTGGCAGAGCGCTGGGTAGCCAAGGCGGGCTTCCTGGTGATCGCGCCGTTGTGCGCGGTGCTCGCCGTCCTGGCGCATTGGCTTGGCAACTAAGGGAGGAACAACACCATGGCATTGAACATCAACATTCTGAGCGCCATCGACTGGACGAGCGGCTTGGGTCGCAAGTTCCGTCGCAAGGAAGGCGAGGGCTCAACCATCCGTGAAACCATCATCATCAAATCGAACGTAGAGTTCGAGAACCTGGTCGGCCGGTTTGATCTGAGCGATCGGGTGCGCAGCCGCGTCCTGGACGTTCCTTCAGAGGACACCCAATTGGCTGCCGAGTGCGGCGCGGTGTGGAGCGAGGAGCAAAACGCCTTCCTGGTTCCGGAAGGGATGAGTGAGGACGATTTTCAGGAGTGGTGGCCCAAAGTCCCAGAGGACCTGCGCGACAGCCAATCCCGCATCACCATCACCAAGGACGGACGTAGGGCCGAAGGCTACCTGCAGGGCAACGACATGGGGCAGGGCAACGACAGCATTGCCACTCCTCTGATGTATCTCGCGTTCCCCGCGATTGGAGCGCTGACTTTGTTCCTGGTCTCGTGGATCGGCTGGGCGGGCTGGGCCTTCCTGCTGACGACCATTCCCTACTTTATCGCCCTGAAGCAGGGCGAGAGCATGAAGGAAGCCTTGAAGGCCTTGGTGCTCCTCCAGTGGATTCCGATGGGCATGGCGGGCATGTCAAAGTTCAGCGCTCTAGGAGTCGGAGGTGCGGCAGCGGGTTCGGCTGGGCTCCAGGCTTACATGGCTTTCTTCACCAAGGCCGCGGTCATCGGCTTTGGCCTGGTGGGTGTGATCTTCGTGGTATGCCTGGTGGCCGCCGCTTCCCATCCCCACCGCGGCGTCATCGGTGGCACCGCCGCCCGGTTCATCCAGGCGATGAAGTGGGTGGGCATCATTGTGGTCGCGCTGCTGGTGTCCCAGATCCTGCCGTGGGGCCTGGGCGATGCCGTGCCCTTCGTTCTGGCCTGCATGTATGCCATGCAGTTCACCGAGGGCAACTTCGTCCAGACCGGCGCGCGCCTCTGCCTGCAGAACAACGACAACAACTTGGGCACCCAAGGGGCCTTGGTCAACTCGCACGTGAAGGCGCGTGAGCAGCAAGCCCAGAACGCCCTGAAGGACACGACTCCACTGATGGCAGTGGCCCGTGCCCAAGGTCACCTGACCGACAAGGGATACGGCTATTCGCCCGACTTGGGAACAGTGATGATGATTTCCTGGCGTGACCTAACTCAAGGCCTGGTGATCTTCGGGGCTATTGGTTCTGGCAAGTCCTACAGCGCCATGCGCCCGTTGGCTCGACGCTTTCGTCGGGCTGGTCTTGCATTGGGGGTCAAGCTTGGCTTGGAGGGTATGGCCGGCGGTGCACTAATCGCCGACGGTAAAGATGGCGCCATCATCTCCGACCTGGAAGGTCTGTTCGACATCGTGGTGAAGCCGGGCCTGACCGTCGCTCCCTACGAGGGATTGGAGCCCGATCAGATCGTGAAAGCGCTGCGAGGTGCCTCCGGTGGCGAAGTGGATCCGGATTCGAAGTTGTGGGCCGACGGCGGTGACGCGTTTATCTATCACACGGGAGTCATCCTGAAGGCCCTGGTTCAGCACGAGAAGACCTACCGTGCTTGGTGTATGGCCAAGATCGACGGGTTGGAACAATCCCTCACGCTATTGCAGCTCGAAGAGCGCAAGCTCCGCAAGCTGGGACAGGATACTGTCGAAGTGGAGGAGCGCTTGGCTGCAGTGGTCCAGGAGATGGGCCTCTACACCTGCGTGGTGGAGTCTGATCGGGGTTGGGCTTACACCCCTATGCACCACGCCAAGCTGCTGGCGAACGTCGAACGCGTCATCCCGACCGGGACGTTGCCCAAGCCTAACCCGAAGATCATTGAAGTGATCAAGTATCTGGGATTGGAAGAGCCGGACAACAGCTTGGATGAAGAAGGGCGTGCGACGCATGCCGCGTATCTTGCTGCCTACAGGAAACGTCAGGCGAACGAACCCCAGACTATCCACCCGGATCTGTTCCGTCCGATGTCCCAGCTTCAGAGCTCTCTGGAGTGGGCGTTGCTGGAGGTGCCGGCAATGAACGCCGAACAGCGCCAGTCGTTCACCCTGAACTCCCGTGGTCTGCTGGAGAAGCTGTTGCGCGGTGAGAAGCTGCGTGACGCAAACGACATCCCCTGGCACTCCATCGAGAAGGGTGAGGTGGACGTTTCGCAAGCCTTGTATGGCGCGATGGTAGGCCTGTTCTTGCCGCCAACCCAATACGGTGAGGCCGGCGAGATGATGATGCGTTTGCTGAAGCAGCGGGTCATGAATGGCATACAGGCCCGAGGTGCTTACGGTGACGATTGGCGTGAAGCCTTGCCGGGCCAGGTGGAAGTCATGTTGATGATGGACGAAGCACATCTGCTTTTGACTGCCGATGACACGAAGCTTTTCTCCATCTCCCGTTCACTGGGTCTGATGCCAGTGTTGGCTATGCAAGGATTTGAGAGCCTGATTTCTTCTTTCAACAACGATAAGACCAGGGCGGAACTGCTGGCGAACACTATGCAGTCGGTCATCGCGCTCAAGTGTTCTTTCAACACCGTTGAATACTTGATCAAGCGCTTCGGTGAAGCCATGCTGACGACCTTCAAACAGAAGACACGCGGCATCGACTACAAGGGTGGCCTAGACAACTACCGCCACTCGGTGCTCAACGATCCGCGTCACCCCCATGCAGCGGTCTACGACAAAATGCGACTGGAAGGTGCAGGTCGCATGACGGCTCTGCGTGTGGATCCGGCCACGGGTCGTCGCTGGAGGATTGGGGCGGAGGACGTCATCGGTCAGGACGAACTGGCCCGTGACATTGACATGCCGACAGGCGGCAAGCGCGAAGTTCAGCCGTTGTTCCGGCCCGAAGAGTATCCGGCCCTGCTGGAGCCCCGCGGTCACGCCATCGTTGCCTTGAACCGCGCCGGTCACAAGCGCATCGACCTGGCCGAGCTGGTTCCTGACCTGGACTGACGGAGACGGCGAGGGGGTTCGCCCCCTTGCCAATCCGCCGATTTGATCAACCCTCGATGTATCCCATCCCCACTGGAGAACCCACTTATGAGCGACACCCTTACCCAACCCATGGAAACCCTGACCGACCTGCGCACGCTGCGGGCACAGCGCAACGAGAAGCTGTTGGGCGATCGCCCACCCGTCCAGAAAGAAGAGGCCAGGGCGGCCTACGATCAGTCCGTGAGCAAGGACCAGCAGGCGATTGAGGAGCGCCGGCAGCGGTTGCTGGATTGGGCCGAGAAGGCCAGCCCGGAGCAGATCGAGGCCTTGCAGAAGAAGATTCAGGAGGCCGACAAAGCCAAGGCCGAAAGCCAACCCGACAACCAGCACGAACAGGTGGCCTTTCAGACCGTCCAGCAGTGGCGCCAGCAACGTCAGGGGGAAGAGCAGCGCCCTCCCATGCTGACCCGTGAGCAGCGGATGGAGAACGGGCCGGGGCGCTTGGGCTACGCCGAGTATGCCCGCACGGCCCCGAAGGAGGCTGCCTTCATGAAGGAGTATGAGAAGAACTTCGACTGGGACAAGCACGAGAAGCAGCGCCAGCGGAACGTCTTCAGTCAATAGCTCCGCCCTTTCCGACTAAAGTCAAAAAGTGCCCGGTTCTTCACAGAATCGGGCTTTTTTGCGACTTGACACCCAGTTCTGGTGTGGTTTCCTGAAGGTGTATCAAGAGTAGACCGACCTACTCATAAATAACCAAGGAGACCGACATGACTTTCATTGCTAACTTCTACGAATGGGCCGTAGAGAACACCGCCCTTGCCATTCTGGTGGCTTTCTTCGCCATCATCATTCTAGCCCTCGCTTTCGCGCTGGCACCGTTCATGGCCAAGGCCGCTCTGGTGGGATTGTTCTTCGTCGGCGTCATCTACATGGGCGTCGAGACCATGTTCAACTGAGCATGAGTCGTTCTTACCGACAGGTGCGTGTCTACCTCCGGCGGAGCCTCCGCCGGTTCGATGGCGACGAGTTCATGTTCTGGCTGCACCCTCTCTGGGTTTTGACAGTGCTTGTCTGGATGGTCTTGGCACCCATCCCGGGTTGACCGTCGCGCCGAACGGCGGGGTTTCATAAGGGTCAGTAGTCCGGTAATGCAGCCGGGGCAGTCTGTAAAACTGATGGCATCGCGTCCCCTGTAGGTTCAAGTCCTACCTGACCCACCAACGCTGATGTTTGCCATTCGCTTGACGTCCGGCGATTCGTCTTTACAACCATGGGCATGGACGCCCGTGAATGTCTTCAACACCAACTGCGCCCCCTGGGCCTCCACCGAACGGAAGTTCTGGTGGACGCCTTACTGCAGGAGTTCGGCAACGAGCCACAGCATGGTTCCGTTGTCCTGGCCCGCGCCCATGCCTTGAGCTTGGCCCCCGTCGAGGGGCGGAGCGGCGACCTGGTCTGGCAGGTTTGCCACGGCGACGCCGACCGAGCTCCCCAGGTGGATCTCCGGTGGGGGCTTCACCGCCTGACCTTCGACGCTCCCGAGAACGCCTCGACCCTAGACATGGTCCGCGCATTCGAGCGGCGGCTGGGCGACAAGAACGAACCCATGGCGTTCAGTGCCATCGCCGACCACGTCTCGCGCCTTACCTCCGCACAACACACAGGGTTGTTCCATGACCTGTCCATGGCGGCTGAAGAAGCGCGCGCAGCTCGCGCCGATGCGAAAAGCCTCCAGGAACATGGCCCCTGGCAAGCGTGGCTGACCGGCGCCTCTCGAGCGGGCCATGAAGCTGCGGTGTTGGCCTGCATTGGCTTGGGCGCCAACGTGCGCATGCCCGACCTCAACGGGAACACGCCACTCCACCATGCAGCCCGCTTCGGCCACGCCCACCTGGTCACCCCCTTGATGGAGGCCGGTGCGGACGTGTCGGCGTTGAACGGGCAGGGCTGGGCGCCGCTCCACCTGGCATCGCTCCACAAGCACGCCCGCGTCTGCATGCAGCTGATGGCCCACGGCGCTAATCCTGAGCAGCCTGGGTGGCGTGGACGCACCCCCACGCGCATGCACCAGCGTCAGAACGGCTATGAGCAAGCCCAAGCCTTATGACGCCCTGGGCGAGGTGCCCGGCAACGTCGCGCCTTCGCAGCCGGTCCGCTATTGGCACCGCGCCTTGTTGGGCGGGGGATTCACGTTTGGGGTGGTCTACGTGGGCGCCATGGGCATTGCCTGGCTCATCCCCAACTCGGACGGCCAACTCATCCGCTTCACCGATGCCCTGAAAGGCGGCCTGGTGACCGGCTACCACGTCCTAACCGCCGGCATCTCGGCTCGCGCTCCGGCGCGGGAGTTCATCGAGCTGGTGGCCTATCACCACCCGGTTGCCACTTGGACACGCATCGGGGTCTCGCTTGCGTTGGCGGGTTACCTGGCCGTCCGCGTTTTCCTGAACGAAGCCAAGCCCGTGAGCAACACCTGGCACCTGGCAGGCGCGCAGATGCTGGAGGGCGAGGAGGCCATTGCCGAGGCACGGCGCCGCTCACTCACGCCCAAGGAGATTGAGGCCGACCCATTCGCCTTGTCGTTGCATCCCGACTTGGTGCTCTCGAAGAAGCAGTGGGCACGCCACGTGCTCCTTACGGGTTCCGTGGGCTCGGGCAAGAGCGTCATCCTCAAGCACGTGCTGGAGCAACTGGTCAGGATGAAGGGCGCGAAGCTGTTTCTCTACGACATCAAAGGGGATTTCACCTCGATCTTCAAGCGTCCCATCATCGTGTCGCCATTCGACTCACGGTCCTACGTGTGGGACGTGGCCGCAGACGTTCGCACGCCCACCCAGGCGGCTGCCTTCGCAGCGTCCCTAATTCCCGAGGGAGAGGGCAGCTCGAAGTTCTGGACTATGGCCGCCCAGGATCTCTTCATCGGGTGCGTGCGTGAACTGCAGAACACGCAGCCGGGGACCTGGGGCTTCCCAGAGCTGGCCCAACTGCTGCGGCGACCCGCGGCGGCGATGTGCGAAGGCATGCGACATCACTATCCCCGCGGTGCAGCCTTGGTCGCCAACGCCGAGAGCCAGACCACCGCCAGCGTGCTGTCCACCCTCGGTGGCTTCACCCGACTCATCGACGATCTGGCCACCGCCTGGCCCAAGGTGGGCAAACGCCGCTTCTCGATGACCGAATGGATTCGAGACGACTACACGGGCCGCAAGCAAATCATCGTTCAATCGGGGCCCGATCCCACGCTGACCAAGGCCTACATCGCAGCCATGATCAACGTGGCTGTTCCGGATCTCATCGGGCCTGCGCTGCCGGACAACGAAAGCGGGCGGGGGCTCTACTTCGTGTTCGACGAGCTCACGAGCGCTGGACGGTTGAACATCGACCCATTGTTGGCGCTGGGGCGCAGCAAGGGTGTGGTGGCCGTCATGGCAGTCCAGGACCATGCCCAGATCGAACTGGTCTACGGCGAGAAGACCGCTCAGGCGTTCTCGTCGTTGGTCGGCACCCATGTGGTGTGCCAAGTCCAGATGGGGGCGACCCGCGACAAGCTCGCCAGCCAGCTCGGCAAGCACAAGATCGCGTGGCGTTCGCACGAGGACAAGGCGCAGGTCCACGAGGAAAGCCGGGCGCTGATTTCCGCTGGGGAACTGACGGACCGGCTGGGCTTCCGCAAGGGCAAGCGATATGGGCCGGAGAAGTGGGGCATCGAAGCGATCGTCCAGATGGGCGGCGACGTGCTCCTGCTCGCCTGGCCGGGGAAGACCTACCCGCAGGTTCGTGATGGTCAGGAGCCCGCTGAGTGGACCACCAAGCCCGCTGGGCCTGTTGAAGGGGAAGCGACGCAGTCGGCAACGTTACCGGGCGGGGCGTTTGCGTTCCCTATTACCCAAGGGGGTGTCGAAGACATCCAGCGCGTGCTGGCGATGACCCCCGAAGAAATCGACGCGCTGTTCAAGCGCTGAGTGGCCTTGCCAACTCTCCGTTTTCTGGGACCTTGGATCAGTCAAGGTTTCGGAGAGTCACATGATCAATTGCACGCGCATCGACGCCCGTGGCCGCAACAAGGGCAACGGCAACATGTTCGACTACATGCTGGCCACCGAGCGCTTGGCCATCGACAGCGCGGTGGCTTACTACGCTGGCAGCGGGCCCGATCCCCGTCAGACGATCAACTGGGGCGGCAAGCTCGCCGCCGAGCTCGGCCTGAAAGGGCAGCCGGTCACCCGCGAGGTGATGGAACAGCTGGGCAAGGGCTTTTCACCCACCGGAAGGCCGTTGTGCAAAAACGCGGGCGAGGAACCCCAGCTGGTCATCAAGACGGATCGCTGGGGCAACGTGCGTCTGGACGACGATGGCAAGCCGATGGAGAAGTGGCAGGGCGGCCATCGGGTGGGGTTCGATCTGACCATTTCCGCCCCCGGGGACGTGAGCGTGGCCTTTGCGCTTGCGGATGAGCGCGAGAAGCTGGCCATCCTGGAAGCCCACCGCCAGGCCTGCGCCGTGGCCATGGGCTACATCGAGAGCAAGGTGGAAACCCGCCGGGAGAAGGGAGGAAAAGAAGTCATCGGAACGCAGGGCCTGGTGTGGACCGCAGCCGATCACGTCAGCAACCGGAACGTGGAACCCGACCTTCACACCCATCACCTGGTCTACGGGATATCGAAGGGCGAGGACGGCAAATGGGGCACCTTCGACGCCATCGAAATCTACCGTCACCGCCATGCGGCCGATCATCTCTACAAGGCCGAGCTCTACAGCGCGATGAAGGCGCTGGGCTACGGGATCCAGCGGGAGCGCGAGGTGGACGTGATGGGGCGCGAGACGGGCCAGATCCTCACCACCATCGCCGGCATCGACCGGGAGCTCGTGCTTCAGACGAAGACCCGCCGCCAGGAAATCCTGGACTACGTCAAAGAACACCCTTCGGCCAGCCACGACGAGGCCTGCAAGGCCACCCGCAAGAAGAAGGAAGAACCGCCGTTCGAGCAGGTGGTCAAGGACTGGCAGCAAACCTTCGCCAACATCGCCAAGGAAAGACCGGATCTGGTCCCCACCACCCAGTCCCTCAAGCAGACCAAAGGCCAACACCTGGACCCACATACATTCGATGAGGTCTTGAGGCGCATGCACGAGAACGAGGCGATGTTCTGCGAGCATGACCTGGTTCGGGAGCTGGGGATGGAATTCGCCGGGCAGAAGAACGCCGAACAGGTGCTCAAGATGGTGAAGGAGTTCACCGAACAGGACGACCTGGTGCGCGTGAAAGCCGAACACCTCCACGAAGACGATCGGGGCAACCGGTTGGCGCGCAAGCACCGGGAGGATCGCTTCTGCGCCACCTGGATGGTCGAATGGGAGGCCGAGATCATCCGCCGATCAAAGGAACGGGACAACGAGACGGACCTGCAGCTTTTCCGCTCCACAGTGGACCGGGAGATCGCCGCGTATGAGAAGCGCAAGGGGTTCACTCTCACCGAGGAGCAGAAGGCCGCCATCGGTCACCTGACCTATGGAACGTCCGGAGTCGGCGTCATGTCGGGGTTGGCCGGCACCGGCAAGACCACCGTGGCAGAGGTCTATAAGCAGTGCTTCGAAGCCGAGGGAAAGCAGCTGATGGGACTGGCGGTGGGTGGACGGGCCGCTGAAAAATTGGAGCTCGAATCGGGCATGCCCAGCATGTCCGTCGCCAGATTCTTCTCCCAGGTGCGTCAGGGGAAGGTGGCCTTGACCAAGAAAGACGTGGTCGTGCTCGACGAAGCCGGCATGGTGGCCACGGGTGACACCCTGAAGCTCATGACCTACTGCCAGTCGGTGGGAGCCAAGCTCATCATGCAGGGGGACAGTGACCAGCTCCAGCCCATCGCCGCGGGCAATGGCTTCGAACTGGCGAAGATGGCGCTGGGCGACACGAAGCTGACCGAGATCCGTCGGCAGAAGAACGCCGGTGACCTGGTCACCGCGAACAGCTTCTACGAACGGGACCACCACGGGAGGGTCAAGGACATGCGCCGAGGGCACCGGAGCCGCCAAGGCACCCTCGATATGGGTGCGCAGATCCTTCGCAATCTCAAGGAGCGAAATTGCATCGACGACTTCGGCACGGACAAACAGGCCATCAAGGCGCTGGTAGACGACTACCTGAAAGACCCCACCCCGATGGACGAGAAGTTGGTTCTGGCCCACACCCGGGGCGAAGTCACCACGCTCAACATGGCCATCCGAAAAGGGCTGCAGGAGCAGGGTGTGCTGGACAAGGAAGAGTTCACTTTCCGGTCGATCGTGAAGGGGCAGTGGGAAGACCTGACGCTGTCCCGTCGGGACCGGGTCATGTTCACGGCGACGAACAACGATCTGGGCGTCATCAATGGCACGGAAGGCACCGTGGAAAGCATCCGCAAGGACAAGGCCGGCGGCTACGATCTGGTGGTGCGCATCGAGGCCTCGAACCCGAAGGAGAACGGGCGCCTCGTGCGGTTCAACACGAGCGAGCACAACGCGCTGGCCCACCGGTATGCCATGACCGTCCACAAGTCCCAAGGGCAAGGCAAGGCGGAGATCTACCACCTGGCCACCAACATGGGCATGCTCGACCAGCAATCGGCCCTGGTGGCGTTCACGCGCCTGACCAAGGGCAGCTACCGCATGTATACGACGGACGACGTCATGGAGCGCATGGCCGAACGCCTGGGCACCGAACGCCATAAGGAGATGGCACTGAGCGTCGGACTGTCCGAGACCCAGGCCGCTCCCGTGCGCAACCTGGTCCAGGACGTGGAAGAACTGCTGGCGGGATTGAAGCCGAAACCCCAGGTGCCCGTGATGAAGCAACGCGGACCCGTGCTCACCCGGTGACGCAGCGGGACAGCAGCAAGAGGCTGGCTCCCACGAGAATCCACGGCCACCATCGGATGTGTTCCGAGGGACGCCTGCTTGGCGTGCCCAAGGTCCAACGGCACTGGAGTGCCAGCCATCGCACGTGGGGCGTAGCCCGACGGTGAGGGTTGATGACGATCCCCGGGGGCTTGGCGTAGACGCGCCAACCTTCCTTCGACGCCCTCACTCGCCAGGCCTGTTCGTGTGCTTCGGCTTCCGCCCGGGTGGCCGTCACCACGCCCAGCACATGGAACTGGAAGGGACGGTGCCAGCCGCCCTGGCGTGATCGGTGTTGCTTCTCGCGTTGCTCCGGGTTCGAGCTCTGGCCGATGTAGCAGCCCCCGTCGTCGAACAACAGGGCGTAAAGGGTGCGGGGCAGGGCGTGATACTTCTCGCTGCGTCCGAGGTTGTGGCGGTGGGTCATGGTCTCTCCGTGAGTGAAACGACCCACTCACGAATAGATCAGATTCGAGGACTGGCAACCCCTTGCGCGTTTCCGATGCCGATCTACCGTGGCTTATCGACCTCGAGAGGGAGCAGGCCTTGGACAACCGATGGATGCGCGCAGCCCGAGTGGGCGACACCGACGAGCTGAGCCGGCTCCTGCACTTGGGCATGGATCCCGGGCGCTACGTGCTGGTTGATCAGGGCATGGTGTCCACGATGGCCGAGGAGGTGACGGCGCTCCACCTGGCCGCATTCGGGGGCCACCTCGATGCCTGCCGATTGCTCCTGGCCAATGGCGCAGAAGTCGATGCCTTGACGTTGCCCTTGGAGCGCAGGGAAAGCGGAGACATGCCGTTGATGCGCGCCGTCTGGGGTCGCTCGCTCGCGGTGGCCGAATTGATGCTGAAGGCAGGGGCGGACGTGGACGGCGTTGACGGGATGACCGGTGACACGCCGTTGCTGGCCGCGGCACGGTCGGGCCAGCCGTCCATGTGCCTACTGCTCCTGGAGAACGGCGCGGACTTGGAAACATTCAACCAGGATGGCGAGGGCGCCATGGACCTGGCCGACGATGCGCCAACACTGAAAGTGCTTCAAGCCTGGCGTGCGGCTCAGAAGGCCGAGCGGCTGGAGCTGGCGTTGGCCACTGCTTCTTCCGCTCCCTCCCGGCCGAGGCTGTAAGGGTTCAAAAGAAAAGCCCGGGACCAGCCCGGGCTCTTCGTGTGGGTCAGCAGGGAGCGGGGCTCACCGTTCGCTGACCTGGTGTTGCTGGAGGAGCGCACCTGCTCCCATCCCAATGGTCGTGTCGTAAATCACATCCAGAACGGCGCCTATAGCGTTCTTGAATGCCTTGCCCTTGTTGCCATTACCTATATTGCTTGAACGGTTTGCTTTCTTCATGACGTTTTCCTCCGTGTTGTCATCGTTGTTGCGGGTGTCACCATTCCTGTTTCGGTTGAAGAACCATCCCTTGGTGAGAGCCAAGGCGATGGAGGCTATCGGCGCTACGACCATCGTGATGGGTAGGGAATTGAACCCCCACCCCTCTGCGAATTTGTTGGGGCCGATTATACGCCCCTCGTGCCCGGAATGCAACTGTAAGTGCTTGTAAATTATAGCAATTCAATTAAATTCCAGCAGGCGCGAACAAGGGCCCCGAAGGGCCCCTGCCGAGACGGATCACCTCCTTTTTATCGACCCAAACGAATGGAAATCCCGACCCCGCCCATGGGCTTGGTCTTGCCGCTGCCGAAAGACAGGCCGGCGCTGACGTTGACGCGTTCCGTCAGGCGGGTGGACCAACCGATGGCGATGGCGGCTTCGTTGCCGTAGAAGCCGACGCCGGCACCGATGGCGACTTCACCAACGGCCAGGCCGTAGGGACCACCAGCCGCTGCCATTTGGGACATCGCGGCGGTCTGGGCACCCAAGCCGTTGATGCGCTTGTCGGTGTGGTCGAAACGCCGATCAATCTCGATCCACCGGTCATCCAGCGACTGCTGAAGGTTCCACAGCTGCCCACCGTTGACAGCATCCGTGGAGCCTTGCGCCACTCGGCCGTCGGCAACCTGGGTCACCTGCCGGTAGCCCATGGCCACCTGGTTGGATCCCGTGGTGCGGGTGTTGGCGCCGATGGCCACCGAGTTGGTGTGCGTGGCGCTGGCGTTCACACCGAGAGCCGTTCCATTCACCCCAGCCGCTGAGCCAGCGCCCACAGCGGTGCCGTTTCGCTGAGCAACCGTCGCAGAGCCGACAGCAGTAGCGTTGTCCTGCTGGGCCTGCGCGTTGTTGCCGAAGGCAGAGGAGGCGCGGCCGGAAGCCTGGGCGTTCGGGCCCACAGCGGTGCTGACGTGACCCGTGGCCGCAGAGCCCATGCCAGCGGCCAGGCTGCTGTCACGCGCGGTGGCGCCCAGCCCGAAAGCAGCCGAACCGCGATCTTGAGCATTGGCTTGGTCGCCCACGGCGGTGGTTCCGCCACCCGTGGCGCTGGAGCGGGGGCCAATGGAAACCGCCCCAGATCCATCTGGGCCTGAGTCCGCGTTGGCGTTCTCGCCGACAGCCACGTCGCCGAACCCTCGGGAAGCCGCGTTGCGGCCGGCCGCAACACCCCCGAGCTGGTCTGCCTGCGCGTTGTCCGACCCGTCGTTGTTGCCGTTGGCTGCGAAGTAGGGGTTGGTTCCGTCGCCTTGTCCGTCCTGACCGTTGGCGCCGGCAGGGCCTTGCGGGCCCATATTGCCGCGCTCTCCCTTGTCGCCCTTCAGCGATACCAGCCACTCCGTTTCCGTTCCAGTGAAGCCGTTGGAAACGGCCACCTGGTAGGCGCTGGCACCGGCAGGACCGGCCGGACCCTGCGAGCCACTGGCGGGGTTCTGCTCCAGGGTGTGAAGCCGGCCGTCCAGGTCGTAGATCGCGGCGGTCACGTTGGTGTGGGTGTTACCACTGGACAGGGTGATGGATGGCGGCACGAACACGCCATTGACGAAGCCGGCACCGCCACCGATGGCGGTGGCAATGGTGCGCAGCTGGCCAACGGAGGCTGCATCGGTGTCGTTGATCCCGTTGGCGAGATTGGTCACGCGGCGGTAGATGCCATATTCCGCATTGCCAACACTGGCCTCATCCGAATTCGAGCATTCGCTGACAGAACCCAAGGCAACGCAACCATCCGCGTCAGCTTTCGACATTGCTCCGATGGCCGTGCCGCGGGGGGCGCCTGCAGAAGCACCTGATCCGAGGGCCGTTCCGAACGTGCCGGATACTGAAGTATTGGAACCGATGGCGGTTCCGCTGTTCGAGGCGGAAGCCCCTGCGCCAAACGCGGATGAATTGACGCCCATCGATTCGGCTCTCGCGCCAACAGCGGTCGCACTCGGCCCGTTCGCGTGGCTCATGTGCCCCAGCGAGGTGGCGCTGCAGCCCTGGGAAGTGGCTTCGTTGCCAACCGCGGTAGCCCCCACGCAGGGGTTTCCGTCAATTGTGCCGCCATCTGCCAAGGCTCGTGCACCGATGGCCGTTGAGAGGTCCGTGACTGCATGGGCGCCGTCGCCCACGGCGGTGGTTTCGAGGGCGGTCGCGGTGGCGTTGTTGCCAACCTGGACCTGCGCCATCGCCGTGCCCGAGAACAGGCAGGCGAGCAGCGCGATGTGGATGAGTGAGCGTTTCATGGTGGGTGTCCTCCGACGAGTAGGGGTGTCTACTCACGAGTAACACGCAGCGGGAAACGCGCAAGGGGGGGTAGAAGAGCTTCCCGACCCGACTACGGGACCGACAGGAGACCTCATCGGGCCGGGAAGCAGCAGGCAAGGAGGAAGCCTGCCTCTTCTTTTCTATACAAGGATTTCAGATTGGCAAGGGGGCCTTGCGCGTTTCCGATTTTCCTTTTGCATGAAGAGTAGACCCATGTGAGTAAGGAGGCCTACTCATGAAATCTCGTTCAATGAAGGCGCTGCTGGCGTCTGTCCTATTCCTCGTTGTCACCGTGCCGGCGCATGCCCACGTTCCTGCCGACTCCATCGCCGATGTCCACGGCAAGAAACCGGGGCTGTTCAAGCGGTTGTTCCACCGCCACAAGGACGCTCCTCAGTGGGACGGTGTCCACCCCGACCTGCGGGCCAAGCTGGAACGGATCCAGCAGCAGATGAAAGAGGAGGGCTATGACCTGCGCCTGGCCGAGGGCTACCGGTCCGAGCAACGCCAGGCCGAACTCCTGGCCAGCCAGAAGGGCGTGACTCAGGTCGGCCCCGGTCGAAGCTGCCATAACCACGGCTTCGCGGCCGACATGGTCATCCACAAGCGGGGGCGACCCAGCTGGAACCTCAAGAACGACCACGTTCGCCAAGGCTACGAGCGGTATGGGGAACTGGCCCAGGCGGCCGGCTTGCGGTGGGGTGGGGCTTGGACCGACTTCAAGGACATGCCCCATGTCGAGATGCGCACGCCCTGCCTTCTGGCCATTCGTTCTTATAGGGCCGGACAGGAGGTAAGGGTGGCGGCCGTGGTGCCCGAGCCCTTGCCGCCACTTTGGCCTGGTCTGGACCCGCTGGCCATCACGCCAGCTGAGGAGTGCGATGGGTTCGTGTGCCGCCGCCCATGGGAGTGGAGCGTGTCCACGTCGCGTCTCGACTGGAGCGCGTGGTGGTCTTTGCCAATGCCCGTGTTCGAGGGGCCTCAACAGTGCCCAGTGGGCACCGATTTCAGGACGCCGTGGCGAGTTGCCGATGTATCATCTTTTTCATTCAAGGGGCTAGGGGTTGTGCATGAAGACGGTGGGCTCGGTGCTGCTGGTGTTTGCCGTGGGCGTTTCGGCTGGTTGTTCGCTCATGGAGCCGGAAGTGCCTAAGTGTTCAGATGCCGATACGCTGGACTTGGTCAGGCGAATCATTGCGGAAAACGTCGGTGTGGCGGGTGGGGACAGCATTCCCGCGGAGGCGCTACGAAAGGTGCTGACCATTGATCTTCCTCACGCGACATCCTTGGAAGAGAACATCAAGAAATACAGCTGCCAAGCCACACTGCGTGTTCCCAACGGTCAAGGTGGCCAGCACTCTCTCACCCTCGATTACACATCTCAGTTGGATGACCAAGATCAACACTTGGTCCATATCGGCGGCTTAGACGCAGGGGATCAGATCTTCTTGATGGGCGCAGTGGCTAGCGCCAAGAACAATGTGACGTCCGCTGACGTCAATCCAATATCAGAAGCATCCCGGGTGGATGGCGCACCCGCTGATGAGCCTGCCATGGAGAATGCTGCTGAGGTGCCGGCTGCGCCTTCCCCTGAAGCAATTGCGGAGATTGAACGTCAGCGCGAGGCGATCCTTAGTGGCCAGGATGGTGGCCCCAAACTCGAAGACTATCCGGTGGGTGAGATCTACCAGGGGCCGGTGGCGGCATTGGATCTAAGTAGCGAAACTGCGAGAACCTTCAGGACGAAGCTATCAGAGGGCCTGGCCGATGGTCAGGTCGCGTTTGCAGGTGAATACGCGGTCGCAGGTTGGGGTTGTGGCACGCAATGCTTCGTCACCACCCTAGTAAGTAAGCGAACGGGTCATGTCGTGGAGAAGGGGTTCGGCGGTGAGGACGGAGAGCTCATCATGAAGATGGAGCCGAGTAGTCGGTTGCTCGTGGCTGAAGGACCTGAGATGGACGATCAATACAATCAGATCGGCTACTTCGCCTATTTCTACGTCATGGAGAATGGCGAGCTTCAGCTGGTGAAGAAGACGCCGCTTCCTGAGTCGCTTGAAGAGTAGAAGTTGGTAGCTCAGTGCAAGTAGCAAGCCAGTGCTTCCTTCGCTCCGACACACGAATTCCATCAGAAAGGCTGTAGCCCTCGGCATCGTCGGGGGCTTCCTTTTCTTGGAGAGTGGATGCATCCACTCATATCCCAGATCGGCCCTCAATGACGATCGTCAGGAGCGTGTGTTTTAGGGGATGAAGGATGGGGAAAGGGTCGCCAATGGGTAGCCAAAATGCCGAACATCCCGAAATTGCGAAGGGAAATCCTAATTAAAACAGATGGATAGAGCCGTAAGAAAGTCGCACGCCCTTACTGCTTCATCAGGGGCGTGTGTTCCGACTTGTCTTTGCTCACGTGGCCAGCGGGGAAGGGGAGGCAAAAGGGCGTTGATTGTAGCGGCTGGGCACCCATGCCCGTGCGCACCTTGACCCATGCGCTGCCCCTGTGGATCGAGCACGCACATGGCTCGAAGCCATGCATGCGGCACGCCCCGCGTAACCCCAGTTCCGCACGATCGTTCGGAAAATCAGTGGCTTATCCGTGCCAAAGTGATGGCCTGCGTATCGACGCAGTGCAGAATGCCGTGCTGTGAAGCCGGTGTTAATTTCGCGTTGACGCAAGGGGAGTTGCGTTCGTCGTCAGCGGCATCACCGCTCGCCACATCAGGTAAACCACAGCACCAACCGCCAGACATGACCCTTGGGAGGGGAGAACATGGTCAACGCATCGCCCAGGCACAAAGCGCTTTCGCTCGCCGTCTTCACCGCGCTCTGCGCCAGCTCGCATGCGTATGCGCAGCAGGCCGCCGCGCCGGCGACGGATGAGGAACCCACCACGCTCGCGACCATGACGGTCACCGCGCAGAAGCGCGAGGAGGCCATGCAGGACGTGCCGATCGCGATCACCGCGGTGTCCGAGCAATTGCTGCAGGACACCGGCGTGCGCGACATCAAGGACCTGCAGGTCCTGGTGCCTGGCTTGACCGTGACCAGCACCCAGAGCGAGGCCATCACCACAGCGCGTATCCGCGGCATCGGTACCGTCGGCGACAATGTCGGCCTGGAATCGTCGGTGGGCGTGGTGATCGATGGCGTGTACCGCCCCCGCAACAGCGTCGGCTTTGGCGACCTCGGCCAGCTGGAGCGCATCGAAGTCCTGAAGGGCCCGCAGGGCACCGTGTTCGGCAAGAACACCTCTGCCGGCGTCATCAACGTGGTCACACGCCGTCCCAGCTATACGCAGAGCGCGGAAGGCGAGATCACGCTCGGCAACTACAACGCCATCGGCGTGTCGGGCGCGTACAACGACGCATTAGGCGAAGTGGGTGCGTTCAACATCTACGCTGCCAAGCGCAAGCGCGACGGCTGGATGGATGTGCGCACGGGTGCCGGCCCGCGTCGCGAGACCGACGACAACGATCAGAACTTCCACACCGTGCGCGGCAAGGTGCTGCTGGAGCCGACCGAGAACCTGGAAATCATGCTGTCCGGCGATTTCACCAGCCGCGAGGAAAACTGCTGCGCGGCGGTACAGACGACCGTCGGTGCGACGGCCGCCATCCTCAACCGGCTGGTCGGCGGCCAGGCCGTGGCCGCGCCGGGCGACGACCCGTTCAACCGCGTGGCCTACAGCAACCGGCCGACCACCCAGGACATCAAGGAGAATGGTGTTGCCGTCGAAGTGAACTGGGACTCGTCCTGGTTCGGCGGCGCCACGCTGACCTCGATCACCGCACAGCGCGAATGGCAGGCGATCAACGGCCTCGACTACGACTTCAGCACGGCCGACATCCTGTACCGCGTGGCGGACAAGGACGAGTCGTTCACCGGTTTCAAGACCTTCAGCCAGGAATTCCGCCTGACCGGCGCGACCGATCGCATCGACTGGATGGTCGGCGCGTTCTATACCGACGAAGACCTGGATCGCACAGAGACCTATCGCATCGGTCCGCACTACGAGCCCTACCTGTCGGTCGCGCTGCTGTCGATCATCAATCCCGCGCTGGGCACCTCGCCGACCGCGCCGCTGTTCCTCTCGCAGGCTACCGGTCGCCCGTTCGGCACGGTGTTCGCCGGCCTGGGTGCGCTGGATAATTACCAGCAGAGCGCGAAGAGCACGGCGCTGTTCACCAACAACACGTGGCATGCCACCGATGCCCTCGACCTGACGCTGGGCCTGCGCTACACGCGCGAGAAGAAGACGCTGATTTCGAATTACAGCAATCCGAACGGCGGTGCGGGCTGCGGTTCCATGCTGGCCAATCCCGCGCAGGTCGTCGCCGCCCTGGTGGCGCGCGGCCTGACGGTGGCGCAGGCCAGCGCCGCCGCCCCCACGGTGGTCGGATACGGCTGCCTGCCCTGGGCCAATCCGCTGCACAACGCACCGTCGCGCGACACGGTGCAGAGCCGCGAGGAGAAGGAGTGGTCCGGCACGCTCAAGGCCGCCTACCGCTGGAACGACAACGTGATGACGTACGGTTCGTTCGCACGCGGCTACAAGGGCGGCGGCTTCAACCTCGACCGCGTGCAGTCGTCGAACGGCCTGAGCAGCGGCAGTGCGAACGGCATCCAGCCTGTCCTGGACACCTCCTTCGGCGGTGAGTTCGTCGACAGCTACGAGCTGGGCGCCAAGACCACCTGGCTCGACGGCAACCTGTTGTTGAACGCCACCCTGTTCCATCAGAAGTACGAGGACTTCCAGCTCAACAGCTTCCTGGGTACGAGCTTCGTGGTGCGCTCGATCCCGGAAGTCACCTCGCAGGGTCTGGATGCCGAACTGATGTGGCAGCCCAAGTCGATACGCGGTCTGATGCTGCAGAGTGGCCTGATGTATGCCGACACCACCTACGGCGACAACATCCCCGGCGGCGACTTCGTTTCGCCGACCGGCGCACTGTACAAGCTGCCCGGTGCGCAGATGAGCTTCGCTCCGAAGTGGTCCGGTTCGGCATCGGTGACGTATGAATGGGATGTGGGCAGCCTGATGGCGCGCTTCAACATCGGTGCCAAGTACGTGTCCGAGTACAACACCGGTTCCGACCTCGACCCGGAGAAGATGCAGGGCGCGTACACGGTCGCCAACGCGCGCTTCGGCATCGGCGCGCAGGACCAGCGCTGGATGCTCGAGTTCTGGGGCACCAACATCACCGACGAGGAATACGTGCAGGTCGGTTTCGACGGTCCGCTGCAGAACGTCTCGCCGGCCCCGAACAATCCCTTCAACACCTTCAACGCGTTCCTCGGTGCGCCCCGCATGTACGGCGTGACCTTCCGCGTCCGCTACTGATCCCCTTCGCACAATGTGGCGAGCGGCCCGCCCCCTGGCGGGCCGTTTTCTTGTGTGCCCGACGGGCGACAGCGCGCGGCAAATCGGCTACAACACGACAGTCCCCCGTCGGAACCGATGATGTCAGCCCCCACCGATGAAGAACTGCGCGCCCTGGCCCATCAGGTCGGCGAACTCCTGCGGCAGGACCGCGATCACCTGGTCACGGCGGAAAGCTGCACGGGAGGCTGGATCGCCAAGTGCGTGACCGATATCGCGGGCTCGTCGGACTGGTTCGACTGCGGCCTGGCCGCCTACAGCTACGAAGCCAAGCAGGCCCTGCTGGGCGTGCGGCCGCAGACGCTTGAAACGCACGGCGCCGTCAGCCGGGAAACCGTCATCGAAATGGTCTCCGGTGCGCTGGTCAACTCGGGTGCCAGCGTCGCCGTCGCCGTGACCGGCATCGCCGGCCCCGGGGGTGGCAGCCCCGACAAGCCGGTCGGCACGGTATGGATAGGCTGGAAGCGGCGCGGGGGCTACGCGCGGGCGGAGGTCTTCCAGTTCGCAGGTGACCGTGAGGCGGTACGCCGGCAGACGGTGGCGACCGCACTTGCAGGCCTGGAGCGGCTGTAGCTGGGGTCCGGACGGAATCCGTTCCGCACGACCGGTTGCCAGATGGTCGGGTTAGTAGTATTACTACTAACCATGGACCTGACCGATACCCAGCACGCCATCCTCGCCCTGATCGCCGACCGGCTCGAAGCCGAAGGCATGCCACCGTCGCAGGCGGAAATCGCCAAGGCCTTCGGTTTCAAGGGAGTACGCGCCGCGCAGTACCACCTCGAGGCACTTGAGCAGGCGGGCGCCATCGAGCGGGTTCCCGGCCGGGCACGCGGGATCCGCCTGTTGAAGGTGCCGGCATCGGCGCAGCCCGACCTTGCGTTCCCGGCCGCCAACGACGACGGCCTCCGCGTGCCCGTGCTCGGGCAGGTGGCTGCCGGTGCTCCGATCGGGGCCGACGCGGGCCACCACGACTATGTGCTGCTGGACCGCGCCTTCTTCGCGCCTGCCCCGGACTACCTGCTGAAGGTCAAGGGAGATTCGATGCGCGACGAAGGTATCTTCGATGGTGACCTGATCGGCGTTCACCGCACACGGGACGCCCGTTCTGGCCAGATCGTGGTGGCGCGGGTCGACGACGCCATCACCGTCAAGCTGCTGAAGATCGGAAAAGACCGCATCCGCCTGCTCCCGCGCAATCCGGACTACGCCCCCATCGAAGTGCTGCCCGACCAGGACTTCGCCATCGAAGGGTTGTATTGCGGGCTGGTGAGGCCCAATCGGTGACGGGCATGTCCGATGCCGGCGAACGGCATTTCCCGATGCCCGGGCACGACATGCCCCGATGTCCGCAACCCGTGCCCCGACGTAATTTCACTCATGCCCGCTCCGTCGCAGCCTGTGCGATGGGCACCCACCACACTGATCGCACCTGACCACATTGACTAGGACCACGACGATGGACGAGAACAAGAAGCGCGCCCTTTCCGCTGCCCTGACCCAGATCGAGCGCCAGTTCGGCAAGGGTTCGGTGATGCGCATGGGCGACCGGGTGATCGAGCCCGTCGAGATCATTCCCACGGGTTCGCTGATGCTGGACATCGCCTTGGGCATCGGCGGATTGCCGCGCGGTCGTGTGGTGGAAATCTATGGTCCGGAGTCCTCCGGCAAGACCACGCTGACGCTGCAGGCGATCGCACAGTGCCAGAAACAGGGTGGCACCGCGGCCTTCATCGATGCCGAGCACGCGCTCGACCCGATCTACGCCGCCAAGCTGGGCGTGAATGTCGACGATCTGCTGCTGTCGCAGCCGGATACCGGCGAACAGGCGCTCGAGATCGCCGACATGCTGGTCCGCTCGGGCTCCATCGACATCGTGGTCATCGACTCCGTCGCGGCCCTGACTCCGAAGGCCGAAATCGAGGGCGAGATGGGCGACCAGCTGCCCGGCCTGCAGGCACGCCTGATGAGCCAGGCGCTGCGCAAGCTCACCGGCAATATCAAGCGCTCCAACACCACGGTCATTTTCATCAACCAGTTGCGCATGAAGATCGGCGTGATGATGCCCGGCCAGAGCCCGGAAACCACGACCGGTGGCAACGCGCTGAAGTTCTATGCCTCGGTCCGCCTCGACATCCGTCGCATCGGCGCCATCAAGAAAGGCGACGAGATCATCGGCAACCAGACCAAGATCAAGGTGGTCAAGAACAAGCTGGCACCTCCGTTCAAGCAGGTCGTCACCGAGATCCTGTATGGCGAGGGCATCAGTCGCGAGGGCGAACTGATCGACATGGGTGTCGAGGCCAAGCTGGTCGAGAAGGCGGGTGCCTGGTACAGCTACGGCAGCGAGCGCATCGGGCAGGGCAAGGACAATTCCCGCACCTTCCTGCGCGAGAATCCGGCCATCGCCGCCAAGCTCGAGTCGGAGCTGCGCGAGAAGTTCCAGCCCGCCGAAGCGCAGCGCGATGAGAGCGCCGACGACGGCGAGTAAGCGCAAGGCGGCAGGTGATGAGCGAACAGGATGAGCCAGCCGGCGGCGGCAAGCGGGGGCGTCGCCCGTCGTCCCTGCAGACGCCACTGCAGCGGGCCCTCGGCCTGCTGACCCGGCGCGAGCACTCCCGGCGGGAACTGTCCCGCAAGCTGGCATCCCGCGGTGTGGAAGCGGCCGATGTGCGATCGGCCGTGGACCGGTTGTCGGAGGAGGGGTGGCAGAGCGACACGCGCTTTGCCGAGGCCCTCGTCCGCAGTCGGGCCTCAGGGGGGTATGGTCCGCTGCGCATCCGGGCCGAGCTGTCCACCCACGGGCTGGATCGCGAGGCGGTTGCGGCGGCCATGGCCACCTTCGATGGCGACTGGACCGAAACGGCATGCGACCTCGTCCGCCGCCGTTTCGGTCCAGCCTGCCGGATCGATCCGGCGCAATCGCGAAAGATCGCGGATTTCCTGGTCCGGCGCGGCTTCGACGCCGCAGCGGTGCGCGCTGCCAGCCAGATGAAGCCGGAGGACTGGGGCGGGGCGGCCTGATAATCTAGCGCATTGGGTTGCTTCCCCCGGCCGCGTCCGCATGTTGTGGATGGTGCGTCGCAATGAGGCGCCTTCCAGCCAATGCCTGCCAGATGACCACTCCCAAGACCCTCAGCACCCGCCAGATCCGCCAGGATTTCCTCGATTTCTTCGCCGGCAAGGGCCACGCCATCGTGCCCTCCGCCTCGCTGGTGCCCGGCAACGATCCCACGCTGCTCTTCACCAACTCCGGCATGGTCCAGTTCAAGGACGTGTTTCTGGGCGCCGAGAAGCGCAGCTACGTGCGCGCGGCCGACGTGCAGCGCTGCCTGCGCGCGGGAGGCAAGCACAACGACCTTGATTCGGTCGGCTACACCGCACGGCACCACACCTTCTTCGAGATGCTGGGCAACTGGTCCTTCGGCGACTATTTCAAGAAGGAAGCCATCGCCTGGTCGTGGGAACTGCTGACGGAGGTGTGGGGGCTGGCACCGGAGCGGTTGCTGGTCACGGTTTACCACACCGACGACGAGTCCTACGACCTGTGGAACAAGATGATCGGCCTGCCGGCCGAGCGCATCGTCCGCATCGGCGACAACAAGGGCGCGCCGTACGCATCGGACAATTTCTGGCAGATGGCCGATACCGGCCCCTGCGGCCCATGCACGGAGATCTTCTACGATCACGGCGAGCATATCGCCGGCGGTCCGCCGGGTTCGCCGGACGAGGACGGCGACCGCTACATCGAGATCTGGAACAACGTCTTCATGCAGTTCGATCGCCAGCCCGATGGCACGCTCGTGCCGCTGCCGGCGCCGTGCGTGGACACGGGCATGGGGCTGGAGCGGTTGGCGGCGGTACTCCAGCACGTCCACACGAATTACGAGATCGACCTGTTCCAGGGCCTGATCCGCAAGGCGGCGGAGCTGACCGGCACGGCCGATCTGGAAAACAAGTCGCTGCGCGTCATCGCCGATCACATCCGCGCCTGCAGTTTCCTGATCGTCGACGGTGTGCTGCCGTCCAACGAAGGCCGGGGTTACGTGCTGCGCCGTATCATCCGCCGCGCGCTGCGCCACGGCTGGATGCTGGGCATGCGCCAGCCGTTCTTCCACAAGATGGTCGACACGCTTTCAGACCTGATGGGGGATGCCTATCCGGAACTCCCTGCCGCCCAGGCCCTGGTCGAGCGCGCACTCAAGGCTGAGGAGGAGCGGTTCGCCGAGACACTGGATTCCGGCATGCGCATTTTTGACGACGTCGCTGCGCGCGTCGCCGATGGCGTCATTCCCGGTGTCGATGCCTTCCGGCTGTACGACACCTATGGCTTCCCGGTCGACCTGACCGCCGACATCGCCCGCGAACGCGGGCTGACGGTCGACATGGCCGGGTTCGATACTGCAATGGCGCAGCAGCGCGAGACCGCGCGTGCCGCCGGCAAGTTCACATCAAACACTGGCTTGCCTGCCGACCTGGTGGCCCAGCTCTCGCCGACCGCGTTCCTTGGCTACGACCAGCTCGATGCGGGTGGCCTGCAGATCGTCGCGCTGCTGAAGGAGGGGCGTCCGGTGCCATCCGTGGCGGCGGGCGACGAGGCGGTCGTCATCTTGGATCGCACGCCCTTCTACGCGGAATCCGGCGGCCAGGTCGGTGATACGGGCGTGCTGGTCGAGCAGGGCGTGCGGTTCGAGGTCGGGGACACGCTGAAGTTCGCCGGCCAGTTCCATGGCCATGCCGGCCGCGTCGCCGAGGGCGTGTTGAAGCTGGGTGACCATGTCGTCGCTTCCGTGGATGCCGCGCGCCGCGCGAATACCATCCTGAACCACTCCGCCACACATCTGTTGCATGCGGCGCTGCGTGACGTGCTCGGCAACCATGTCCAGCAGAAGGGCTCGCTCGTCGCGCCCGACCGGCTGCGCTTCGACTTCTCCCATTTCCAGCCGATGACGCCGGCCGAACTGGCCGAGGTCGAGCGTCGCGTCAATGCGCAGATCCGCGCGAACAACGCGGCTGAAGTGCACAACATGGGCATGCAGGAGGCGCTGGATTTCGGCGCCATGGCGCTGTTCGGCGAGAAGTACGGCGAAAACGTCCGCGTCCTGAAGATGGGCGATTACTCCACGGAACTCTGTGGCGGCACGCATGTGGGGCGCACGGGCGACATCGGCCTGTTCAAGCTGATCGGCGAGAGCGGTGTGTCCGCCGGGGTCCGGCGCATCGAGGCCGTGACCGGGCAGGGCGCCCTGGACTATGTGGCCGACGAGGAGCGTCGCTTGTCCGAGGCTGCCAGTCTACTGGGCGGCAGTCCGGGCGAGATCGTCGAAAAGATCCGCTCCTTGGCAGACCGCCAGAAGAAGCTCGAGCGGGAGCTGGAATCCCTGAAGGCGAAGGCGGCCTCCAGTGCCACGTCCGATCTGGGCAGTGCCGCGGTGGACGTTGGCGGAATCCGTGTCCTCGCCTCCCGCCTGGAAGGCTTCGACGCCAAGGCCCTTCGGGACGCGGTCGACCGCCTGAAGCAGCAACTGGGGGATACCGTGATCGTGCTGGCCGGCGCATCGGACGGAAAGGCTGCCTTGGTGGCGGGCGTGAACGGCGCCGCAACCGGCAAGGTCAAGGCGGGGGAACTCCTCTCACATATCGCCAGTCAGATCGGTGGCAAGGGCGGTGGTCGCCCGGACCTCGCCCAGGGTGGTGGTGAGGACGGGCCCGCCCTTGCGACAGCCCTCCAGGCCATTCCGGAATGGGTCCGGCAGCGCCTCGGTTGACCCCTCTATTGGACCAGACGGCGCTTGCGGCCGCGTGCCTCCGGCCGCTAACATGCTTTAGGTTCATGAATGTACCAGGAAGCCGGCGGCCCTATTTCACGGTGCCGACGCGCCCCCGGCACTATCCTTTGCCGGATTACGGAGAAGAAACATGTTGATCTTGACCCGCCGTGTCGGCGAAACCCTGATGATCGGCGATTCGGTCACGGTGACCGTGCTCGGCGTCAAAGGCAACCAGGTGCGCATCGGCATCACTGCGCCCAAGGATGTGGCCGTGCACCGCGAAGAAATCTACCAGCGCATCCAGCGTGGCGAAGAAATCTCTTCGCATGCGGCGTCGGAGAACGTCACGTCCGATTGATTTTGTTTGCCGCCTGCGCGGTGAGCCGCTATCCTATGCGGCCGCTGCAGCTTGGCTGCAACGAGCGTCAAACCGGAGTGATGCCCGAGCGGCTGAAGGGGCTCCCCTGCTAAGGGAGTATAGGGTCAAAAGCCTTATCGAGGGTTCGAATCCCTCTCACTCCGCCAGTTCCGCGGTTGCCCGTGCTTGTCGGGTGACGCGCCGGAAAGATGGCGAGAGCGGGCACTCGAACGAGGCTCGCAGGATGTGTTCCGGTAGTGCTTTGCACGATGTCGTCGTGCAAAGAAGTGGTAGAAAAAAGATTGACGGGCGGAAAACGCTTCACGCATAATTCCGCTCCTCACGCGCCCGTAGCTCAGCTGGATAGAGTACCTGGCTACGAACCAGGCGGTCGGGAGTTCGAATCTCTCCGGGCGCGCCATTACGAACGCAAAGAGCCAGCGGCCATCCGCTGGCTCTTTGCGTTTCGGGGTTTCGCTGATCGTGCGTCATCGCGATCCGCGTGACCTGTTCGTGTCGTGACGTACGTGACGAAGATGGTTCGCTCACGTAGTGATTCCGACATCGGCATGTCTTTCGTATCCGCGCATCCCCCGGGGCTTTCACCGGATCGCTACCCGTCCGCGGACGCGATGGCATCCGTGTTTCCGCAGTGCCTGAACGGCATCGCATTGAAGCCTGCGCTGGAACGACACGTACTGATAGCCGCCTTCGCGCTGCAGGACTGGCGCGCATGGGAGACGCAGGCGCTGGCGATCATCGATCCGCGCGAGCGCGGGCGTGCGGAGCGGCAGCGGCAGCCACGGCATCGCACAGACCTTGCGCTGGCTTACGCGTTGCATCGCCTGGTGCTGGCGCATGCTCTGGGTGTCCCGGCGGCGCAGGTGCGGCTGGCGCGGGATGCCCGCGGTCGACCCCTGCTCGAGGGCAGGCTGGAACAGACGAGTCTCAGCCACGCCGAAGGTGTGGTGGCCGTTGCAGTGAGCATGTCCGGCGACGTCGGGGTGGACATCGAACCGGTGAGTCGCGCGCAGGTCATGCCGGAGATCGCCGGACGCATCTGCCACGCTGCCGAGTCGGCACGCATTGCGCAGGTTCCCGACGCCGATCGCGCGGCGGCGCTGCTCGATCTTTGGGTTCGCAAGGAGGCCTTCCTGAAAGCGGCCGGCGTCGGGCTGGAACGCGAGATGGATACGTTCTCCCTGCCTGTAGAAGGCGTCGTGGCGCTGCATCCGGACGGCACGGCAACGGTGGAGATCGAGCGGCTGGATCTGGGGCCTGATGTCGTCTGCGCCGTGGCGCGGCCGCCGGGTGCCGGCTGTATCGCCGGCTGGCTGCGGCCGATGCGAAGGGACGAAGTCCGCTAGGGCCGTCGTGCGGCGGGCAGGCGTGTGTCCGGATCTCTCACTTTTTGCGTTTTTCGAAAGTGAGGGGCATCAGGGCCGGGTCCTTCTCACGCGGCGGCGTCGCGCGAGGCGGTAGTTCCGGGCCCGGCGATCAGGCATCAGGGGGACGTAATGAAGTCGACGCATGCGAGCCAGAAGTCCAGGGCCATCCGGTTCCTGTGGCTGCTGGAGGTGGTGATCATCGTGCTGGCCGTGCTGGGCTCGGCCTGGCTGCGCTTCCTGAATGACCAGGAGACCCACCTGGAGTTCGTCGAACATGCGCCGGCACGCGCCTTGCTGGTGGCGCTGAGCCTGACCGGCGCCATGGCGGCGTTCGGCCTCTACCAGGTGCACATGCGCCACAGCCGCATGGACTTCTTCCTGCGCTTCCTGATGTCGTTCGTGCTCGGCGGCATCGCGCTGATCGTGCTGTATTACCTGGTGCCACAGGCGTACATCGGCCGCGGCGTGCTGGCGCTGTCGCTGGCGCTGTCGGCCGCAGGCATCGTGGCGGTGCGCATGCTGTCCGTGAGCCTGTTCCGCACGGATGTGCTGAAGCAGCGTCTGCTCGTGCTGGGCGCCGGCAACAACGCCGACCTCATCAACAGCCGCATGCGGCGCAAGGCGGACCGCCGCAGTTTCATCGTGGTCGGCTTCGTGCCCGTGGCCGGCCAGCCGGTGGTCGTGCGGGATGACCTGCTGGTGAAGCCCGAGGGCACGCTGGCGGACCTGGTGGAAGACCTGCAGATCGACGAGCTGGTGATCGCACCGGACGAGCGTCGCGGCGGCCTGCCGATGGAAGACATGCTTCAGTGCGTGCAGCACGGGGTGAACGTCATCGACCTGTCGACCTTCTTCGAACGCGAAGCGGGCATGGTGCAGCTGAACATCGTCGATCCGTCCTGGCTGGTTTTCTCCGGCGGCTTCGATTACTCCACGCCGAGGCGACTCAGCAAGCGGTTCTTCGACCTGCTCGCGGCAGGCGCGCTGTTGCTGCTCGCGTGGCCGCTGATGCTGCTGACCGCGCTGGCGGTATGGCTCGAATCCGGTGGCCCGATCCTCTACAGCCAGATCCGCGTCGGCGAGCGTGGCAACCACTTCAAGCTGACCAAGTTCCGCAGCATGCGGACGGATGCGGAAAAGGGCGGCGTCGCGGTGTGGGCGAGCAAGGACGACGATCGCACCACACGCGTGGGCCGCTTCATCCGCAAGACTCGCTTGGACGAACTGCCGCAGCTGTTCGCCGTGCTTCGCGGCGACATGAGCTTCGTCGGGCCGCGCCCCGAGCGCCCGCAGTTCGTCGACATGTTGAACGACGAAGTCCGCTACTACCGTGTCCGCCATTGCGTGAAGCCGGGCCTGACCGGTTGGGCGCAGCTGCGCTATCCGTACGGCGCGTCCGTGAAGGACGCCGAAGAGAAGCTGAAGTTCGATCTCTTCTACGTCAAGAACCATGGCCTGGTGTTCGACATGATGATCCTGCTGCAGACCGTCGAAGTCGTGCTGTTCGGGCGTGGCGCGCGCTGAGCGCGCCGGTCAGCGAAGGGCGGCCGACGCCGGAGGCGAAGAAAACACCAGGTAGGCGGCGATCGCCAGCAGCACCAGCAGGACGAGCCAGCTGCGCTGCGAGACATTGGCGAATCCCGGGGATTCGCCTGTGGCCGGCGCGACGTGCGGGCGCGGAGGACGCGTCAGGTGGGTGGTCCGCACGTTTACCCGCGGCGGAGGGCTGCCGGGAAGTCGGCCATGCGCGCGGAAGAACTGCATCGCCTGGCTGTAGCGCAACGTCAGGTCGGGCAACGACATTCCCGGCATGTCGGGTCGCACGGCCTGGTCGCCGTGCCGGTCGGGATGCAGCTCGGCGACGCGCCGCCGATAGGCGCGCTTGAAGTCGTCCAGGCTGCAGTCGGGCTGCACCCGCAGTTCGCTGTACAACGAATGGAAATCGACTTCCATGGCGCGGGGATGAAAACGTTCACGTTGTGACCTGAATCTATCTTCCCATACGTTCTGGAGGAATGGGGAGGCGCGGACGGCCTCCATGGGGCACCGACGTGGACACTGCCAGCGACACTCTCGACGATCCTCGCCGCTCACCGGCGGCGAGCCAGGCCTTGCCCTGGCGCAGCGCGCCGCATGCCGGCATCACGTCGGCGCGCATGCCGCAACCGGCGGAACTCGCGCAGCTCGCGAGCGAGATCGGCGTGGAAACGCATGCAGTCGCGGCAGTGGCCTGGGCCACGCTGCTCGCACGGATGACCGTCGAGCCTATGGCATGCGTGTCGCTGGCCTGGTCGCGAGACGGGACGAAGCCCGCGCTCGCATGGACGCTGGCGTTGGACGGCGAGCAAGTCGCCAGCGCGACCGGCCGGCTTGTGGCGGCGCTCGATGCGTCAGCCGCCCCGGCGCCGGACGCAACGGCCGCCTTCGCCAGCGACGCGGCACCGTGGGCGGGTTATGTACGCGAAGCGGCCGACCCGCCGGCATGTCCGCTGGTGCTGCAGCTGATCGGCGGCGACGTGGTGCTGCACGACCACGACGGTGGCTATACGGACGCGCAGTTGCGCCAATGGCTGTCGTATTGGGCGTGCCTGCTGGCATCGCTCGCCGCAGCGCCGGATACGCTCCTGTCGGAGGCCGCGATCGTGCCTGCGGACGCGGCAGGCGATCTGCTCGCGTTCGGCAACGACACGGCCCACCCGTTCCCCCGGGTAGCCGGTGTACATCGCCTGTTCGAGGCGCGGGTGGCGGAGACCCCGGACGCCGTGGCCCTCGTGCAGGGCGATGCGCGCCTGACCTACGCCGAACTCAATGCGCGCGCCAACCGGCTGGCCCGGATGCTGAAGCACCACGGCGTGGGACGGGATGAGCGCGTGGCGATCTACGTCGATCGCGGCATCGAGGTGGCGCTCGGCCTGCTGGCCGTACTCAAGGCGGGCGGTGCCTACGTGCCGCTGGATCCCACGTATCCCGCCGACCGCCTGGCCTATACGGTGGCCGACAGCGCGCCGCGCGTGCTGCTGACGATGCCGGGCATGGAGCGCGAGGCGCGTGACGTGCTGGGCGAACTTCCCGAACACCTGGTCGTCATCGACATGCAGCACGCCGATGCGGCTGCCACGTCGATGGCATCGCACGATCTGGCCGACGACGAGGCCGGCGTGGGCCCCGAAGATCTGGCCTACGTGCTGTATACCTCCGGTTCCACCGGCAAGCCCAAGGGCGTGGCGATGCCGCACGGGCCGCTGGTCAACCTGATCCAGTGGCAGATGCGCGAGCCCGGCAATGACGCGCCGCTGCGTACCCTGCAGTTCGCAGCGCTGGGTTTCGATGTCGCGTTCCAGGAAGTCTTCGCCACCCTGGCGACCGGCGGGACGCTCCATACGATCGACCAGGAAACGCGCATGAGCGCGGGCAAGCTGTTCGAGACCATCGTCGAACAGCGCATCGAGCGCATGTTCCTGCCGTACTTCGCGCTGCAGATGCTGGCCGAGGGCCTGGAGGGCCACCTTGCCTCGCTGCCCGAGGGCCAGCGCATCGCGTGTGCGCTGCGCGAAGTGATCACCGCCGGTGAGCAACTGCGCATCGAACCGAAGATCGTGCGTTTCTTCGAACAGCTGCCGGGCTGCCGCCTGCACAACCACTACGGTCCCACCGAAACCCATGTGGTCACCGCGCTGACGTTGCCGGAAGATCCGCATGCCTGGCCGCGCCTGCCCACCATCGGCAGGCCCATCGCCAATGCGCGCATCTACGTGCTCGACGCGCAGGGCCGTCCGTTGCCCCTCGGTGTGGTCGGCGAGCTCTACCTGGCAGGTCCGGTGGTCGCGCGCGGCTACCTGCATCGCGATGACCTGACGGCCGAACGTTTCCTGCCCGATCCGTTCGTCGACTGCGCCGGCGCGCGCATGTATCGCACCGGCGACATCGGTCGCTGGCTGCCGGACGGGACGGTCGAATACCTGGGGCGGCAGGACTTCCAGGTGAAGATCCGCGGTTTCCGCGTGGAGCTCGGCGAGATCGAGGCGCAGGTGATGGCGTTCCCCGGCGTGCGCGAAGCGGGTGTGCTGGCGCGCGAGGACGTGCCCGGCCTCAAGCGCCTGGTGGCCTACCTAGCGCCCCGGGACCGGGATGCGCCCGTCGACCTGGAGCGCCTGCGGCAGCATCTGGTGGAGGCAATACCTGACTACATGGTGCCGGTGGCGTATGTGCAGATGGACGCGCTGCCGCTGTCGCCGAACGGCAAGCTGGACCGGCACAAGCTGCCGCGCCCCGGTCGTGGACGTCCCGAATGGGCCGGGGCGTACAGCGCGCCACGCGATGCGACCGAAGCGGCGCTGTGCCGCATCTTCGCCGATGTGCTCGACCTGGAAGACCTGGGGCGCGACGACAACTTCTTCGACCTCGGGGGTACGTCGCTGCTGGCGATCCGTGTACTCGAAGCGGCGCGCCGCGAGCGCGTGGGTGATGTGCCCGCCATGGCGCTGTTCCGCGCGCCGACGCCGGCGCAACTCGCCGCCGCGATGGCGGATGGCCAGCGCCAGCCGCTGGACGCCGCGCGCATGTCTGCCCGGCGCGACCTGCACGCCCACGAGCCGATCGCCATCGTGGCGATGGCCGGTCGCTTCCCGGGCGCCTCGACCGTCGAAGCGTTCTGGGACAACCTGTGCGCCGGTCGCGACAGCGTCAGCCGCTTCGCCGCCGATGAGCTGGATGCCGGGATTCCCGATGCGCAGCGTGCCGACCCGGCGTACGTACCGGCGCGGGGCGTGTTCGACGACGTCGACAAGTTCGACGCCGCCTTCTTCGGCATCTCGCCGAAGGAAGCGGAACTGATGGATCCGCAGCAGCGGATCTTTCTGGAGCTGTGCTGGGAATGCATCGAGCGCGCCGGCCACGTGCCGGATGCGACGACGGAGCCGGTCGGCGTGTTCGCCGGCATGTACAACGCCAGCTATTACCAGCGCAACGTGCTGGCGCATCCCGACCTGGTCGACAAGCTCGGCGCGTTCCAGGTGATGCTCGGCAACGAGAAGGACTACATCGCCACGCGCGTCGCGCACAAGCTGAACCTCACCGGCCCGGCCGTCAGCGTGCACACCGCGTGCTCCACCTCGCTGGTCGCCATCAGCCAGGCGATCGACAGCCTGCGTGCGGGGCGTTGCAGCATGGCGTTGGCAGGCGGCATCGCGGTGACCTGCCCGGTGCGCAGCGGACACGTGTACCAGGAAGGCGGCATGCTCTCCGCCGACGGTCATACGCGCAGCTTCGATGCCGATGCCAGCGGCACGGTGTTCAGCGACGGGGCGGCCGTCGTCCTGCTCAAGCGCCTCTCCGATGCCATCGCCGATGGCAACCCGATCCATGCCGTGGTGCGTGGCGCGGCGGTCAACAACGACGGCGGCCAGAAAGCCAGCTTCACCGCGCCGAGCAGCGAAGGGCAGGCCGCGGTGATCGCCATGGCGCACGCCGATGCAGGCGTGGAGGCGCGCAGCATCGGGTACGTGGAGGCCCACGGTACCGCCACTCCGATGGGCGACCCCATCGAAATCGAAGGGCTGACGCGCGCGTTCCGCCAGAGTACCGACGACACGGACTTCTGTGTGGTCGGCTCGGTGAAGAGCAACGTCGGCCACCTGCTGATGGCGGCCGGTGCCGCCGGCGTCATCAAGACGGCCTATGCGCTGCGCGAGCGTTGCCTGCCGCCGACCGCGCACTTCCGCCATGCCAACCCGGTGATCGACTTCACGCGCACGCCATTCCGCGTGAGCGGCGAGCTGGCGCCCTGGAATGCGCTCGAGGGCCAACCGCGGCGCGCGGGGGTCAGCTCCTTCGGCGTGGGCGGCACCAATGCGCACGTGGTGATGGAGGAAGCGCCCGCGGTTGCGCCATCCGACCCCGGCGACGGCCCGCAGGTGCTCACGCTGTCGGCGCGCACGCCCGTCGCCCTGGGCGAGGCGGTCGCCCGGCTCGCGGATCACCTGGAACGCGGACCCGCTCTCAACGTCGCTGACGTGGCATGGACACTCGCCGTGGGTCGCAAGGCGTTCCCGCATCGCATCGCCGTGGCGGCGGCGAGTGCGGCAGACGCGGTCGCGCTGCTGCGCAGCGCCGATGTGTCGGCCAATGCATCGAAGTCGCGGCCTGTCCAGGCGGCGGATGTCGTCTTCATGTTCCCCGGGCAGGGCTGCCAGTACGCCGGCATGGGAAGGGCGCTTTACGCCGCCGAACCGGCCTTCCGCGCCGCGTTCGACGACTGCGCGCAGGTGCTCGATGTCGAACTGGGCCAAGACCTGCGCGCGCTGGTGTTCGGAGACGATGCCGACGCTTTGCTGCCCACCGCCATCATGCAGCCCGCGATCTTCAGCATCGAATACGCACTGGCGCGCTGGTGGATGTCGCATGGCGTAGTGCCCACGGCCATGGTCGGCCACAGCGTCGGCGAATTCGTCGCCGCGACACTGGCGGGCGTGTTCTCGCTGCCGGATGCGTTGCGGCTGGTCGCGCGCCGCGGCCGCCTGATGCAGGCGCAGCCCGCGGGCGCGATGCTGTCCGTGCGCCTGCCGCTCGATGCGCTGCAGGCGCGCCTGCCAGATGCGCTGTCGCTGGCGGCGGAGAATGCACCGGGCGCCTGCGTGGTGGCGGGGCCGCACGAGGCGATCGCCGCCTTCCAGCAGCAGCTGGAGGGGGAGGGCGTGGCCTGCCGCGCGCTGAAGACATCCCACGCGTTCCACTCCGCGATGATGGACGCCGTGGTGCCGGCATTCCGCGCGGAAGTGGAGGCGCTGGTGCGCCACGCGCCGTCGCTGCCCATCCTGTCGACCGCAAGCGGCGAATGGCTGGCGGACGCGCAGGCGGTGTCGCCGGAATACTGGGCACGCCATCTGCGCGAGCCCGTGCGCTTCTCCTCTGCCGTCGCCCACGTCCTGGAGCGTCCTGGTCGCGTGCTGCTGGAGATCGGCCCGCGCAACACCCTCGCCACGCTATCGCGCCAGCAACCCCTGCTGCAGAAGCACCGCATTGCCGCCGTTGCCTCGCTGGCGGACAACGTGGAGGGCGAACATGCGGCCTTGCTGAACGCCTTCGGGCAGCTGTGGTCGCAGGGCGTCGACGTGCATGCCGAGGCCCTGGATCGACGGGGCCGTCGCCTGCGTCTCTGCCTGCCGACCTATCCGTTCGAAAAAAAGCGTTATTGGGTAGAGGCCGCCCATGCGGTGCCCCGCAACGTCATTCCCCACCCCAGCCTGGCCGCGCGTGCGGCCCCGGAGTTCCTGATGTCCGTCGTGCCCGAAATCGCACCGCCCGCTGCCGATCGTCGCCCCCGCATTGCCGCGCAGTTGCGCGAGGTGTTCGAGGACGTGGCCGGTTTCGAGCTGTCCGACGCGGACGGCGATGCGAACTTCATCGAGCTGGGCCTGGACAGCCTGATGCTGACCCAGGTCGCGCTGCAGTTGCAGAAGACCTTCCCGGTGCGCATCACCTTCCGCCAGTTGATGGGCGAATACGCCAGTCTCGATCGCCTGACCCAGGGCTTGGATGCGCAATTGCCGCCCGAAACCGCTCCGGCCCCGGCGGCCCCCGTCGTCCAGAGCGCAGCGCCCGCGGTGCTCGCGGCACCGTCGGCCCTCGCGATGCCGGCGACATTGGCGCCCGCACCGGCGCCCATGACGGTCGCGCCGATGCGGGCACTGGCAGGCGGGGATGCGCTGAGCCAGCTGATCGCCCAGCAGATGCAATTGATGTCCCAGCAGTTGGCCCTGCTTGCGGGCACCGCACCCGTCGCGCCTGCCGCCGTGGCGCCCACGCCCGCGCCGCCCATGGAGGCCGCGCCGGTCTCCGTGCCGCCGTCCGCACCGGTTGCCGCGCCCGCACCCGCGGGCACGGCCGTCGCCGCCGACGAGGAGGCGGCGCTCGCCCATACGCGCTACGACGTCAAGAAGGCCTTCGGCGCGATCGCCCGCATCGACGCGCACAACGGTACCGAACTCAACCCGCACCAGCGCGAACGCCTCGATGGTTTCATCCGTCGGTACACGGCACGCACGCCCAACTCCAAGGCCTACACGCAGCAGCATCGCGGCCACATGGCCGATCCGCGCGTGGTGACCGGCTTCCGGCCGCTCACCAAGGAGATCGTGTACCAGATCGTCGTGCAGCGCTCGAAGGGATCCCACGTGTGGGACATCGACGGGCATGAATACGTCGACGCCCTGAATGGCTTCGGCACCAGCCTCTTCGGCTGGCAGCCGGACTTCGTGGTGGATGCGGTGAAGCAGCAGATCGAACAGGGCTACGAGATCGGCCCGATGCATCCGCTGGCCGGCGAAGTGTCGCAGCTGGTGTGCGAACTGACCGGCCACGATCGCGCCGCGCTGTGCAACACCGGCTCCGAGGCGGTGCTCGGCGCGATGCGCATCGCGCGGACCGCGACCGGCCGCGAGACCATCGTGGTGTTCTCCGGTTCCTACCACGGCATCAACGACGAAGTGATCGTGCGCGGCACCAAGAAGCTGCGCGCCGTGCCGGCCGCCCCCGGCATCCTGCGCAACACCGCGGAGAAGGTGCTGGTGCTCGATTACGGGACGCCGGAAACCCTGCAGATCATCCGCGAGCGCGCGCACGAGCTGGCGGCCGTGCTGGTGGAGCCGGTGCAGAGCCGCCGTCCCGACTTCCAGCCGGTCGAGTTCCTCAAGGACGTCCGCAAGATCACGGCAGAGGCCGGCGCGGTATTGATCTTCGACGAAGTGATCACCGGTTTCCGCTCGCATCCCGGCGGTGCGCAGGTGCTGTTCGGCATCAAGGCCGACCTGTGCACGTACGGCAAGGTGGTCGGTGGCGGTTATCCGATCGGTGTCATGGCCGGCAAGCGCGAGTACATGGATGCGCTGGATGGTGGCTACTGGCAGTACGGCGACGACTCCACGCCGCCGGCCGGCGTGACCTACTTCGCCGGCACCTTCGTGCGCCATCCGCTCACGCTCGCGGCGGCGAAGGCGTCGCTGCTGCACATGAAGGAACACGGCGCGGCCCTGCAGCAGCGCCTCAACGAGCGCACCGCGGCGATGGCGGCGGAACTGAATGCGTTCTCGGAGGGCGTCGGCGCGCCGGTGCGCATCAAGCACTTCGCATCGCTGTGGCGCACGCACTTCGACGAAGAGCATCCGTTGCAGGACCTGCTGTTCGCGATGATGCGCAGCCGTGGCATCCACATCCTCGACAATTTCCCGTGCTTCTTCACCACCGCCCACAGCGAGGCCGACTTCCAGGCCATCACGCAGGCGTGGAAGGAAGCAGTGCTTGAGCTGCAGGAAGCCGAACTGCTGCCGCGCCACGCGGCCACCTCGCGCACGGTCATGGACGCGGCTGATCCGGTTGCGCCCGGCGCCCGGCTGGGACGCGACCCCGACGGCCGCCCGGCGTGGTACGTGCCCAATCCCGATGCTCCCGGCCAGTATCTCCGGGTGACTGCGTGAGGGAGGCGAGGGTGCAACGCCAGGACGCGACCATCGCCGTCGACTACGACCCGTTCGCCGGTGGCGCGCTGGCGCGCGTGGTGCCGACCACGGAGCCGCAGCGCGAGCTGTGGCTGGCGTCGCAGCTCGGTGAAGACGCGTCCCTCGCCTACAACGAATCGGTATCGCTGCGATTGCGCGGTGCCCTGGACGCTGCGCGCCTGCAGCGTGCGCTGCAGGCCGTCGTTGCGCGTCACGACGCGCTGCGTGCCAGCTTCGGTCCGGACGGCGAGACCTTCTGCGTGCTGGAGCCCGCGCCGCTGCTGCTGCCGTTGACGGATCTTTCTCCGCTGCCTGCGGCCGAGCGCGAACAGCAACTTGCAGAGCGTCGCCGCACGGGCGTCGAAACCACGTTCGCCCTGGCGCAGGGCCGCCTGTTCCGCGCCGAACTGGTGCGGCTGTCCGCGCAGGACCACGTGCTGCTGATGCATGCGCACCACCTGGTCTGCGATGGTTGGTCGTGGTGGGTGATCGTGCGCGAACTGGGAGCCGCTTACGGGCAGGGCGAAGGCGCGCTGCCGGAGGCCGAGCACTATGCCGACTATGCGCTGGCGGAAGCGCGGCATCCGATGGGGCCGCAATACCGCGACGACGAGGCCTACTGGCTGTCGCAGTTCGCAGGCCTGTCGCCCGTGCTGGACCTGCCCACCGACCGGCCGCGCCCCGCGCGCCGCAGCTTCGCGTCGCTGCGCGAGGACCACGTGCTCGACGCCGACCTGGTGGCCGCCGTGCGCCGGCTCGGTGCACGACGCGGTGCCAGCCTGTTCGCGACCCTGCTGGGCGGTTTCGCCGCGCTGCTGTCGCGCATCGCGGGGCAGGAGCAGGTGGTGGTGGGTATTCCGGCGGCGGGACAGTCGGTGGATGGCCATGACCATCTCGTCGGGCACTGCGTCAACCTGCTGCCCTTGAAGTTCGACCTGCAGTCCAGCGACAGCTTCACCCAGGTCGTCGATGCCGCGCAGACCACGCTGCTGGATGCCATCGAGCACCAGCGCTACACCTTCGGCACGCTGCTGAAGAAGCTGCGCATCGCGCGCGACCCCGCACGCCTGCCGCTGGTCAGCGTGATGTTCAACATCGACCAGGCGCTGGACCAGGAGAAAAGCGGCTTCCCGGGCCTGGCGCTGGACTTCACCACCAATCCCCGCCACTACGAGAACTTCGAGCTGTCGATCAACGCCGTGCAGGTCGACGGCACCTTGCGGCTGGAAACGCAGTACAACACCGACCTGTTCCAGGCGGCCACGGTGCGCCGATGGTTGTCGGCCTTCGAGACGCTGCTGCGGGCGGCGTGCGAGGCACCGGGCGAACGGATCGCACGCTTGCCGCTGGTCGACGCGGCCATGCTGGCGGAACTGGTGGCCTTGCAGCCGGCGCCCGTGGCGTTCGATCGCCAGTGCCGCATGCACGAATTCTTCGAACGGCAGTGCGACCGCGCGCCGGATCGCAACGCGGTGCGCGCGGACGATGGCGCGCTGACGTACCGCCAGGTGGAGGTGCGCGCCAACCGCATTGCGCACCTGCTCCGCCGGCATGGCGTGCAGAAGGGCGCACTGGTCGGCCTGGCGCTGGACCGTGGCGCCGACATGCTGGCGGCCCTGCTGGGCATCCTCAAGGCCGGCGCCGGCTACGTGCCGCTGGACCCGCAGTTTCCCGCCGACCGGCTCGCGTACATGGCCGGCGATGCAGGCCTGGCGGCGCTGGTCACCCAGTCGCACCACGCGGCCCGCTTCGATCTTCGCGGGCGTCCGGTGCTGGCGCTCGACTCGCTGGCGACCGAACTCGCCACATTGCCGGCCGCGCGACTGGGACGCGATGGCGGCGCCGCGGATCCGGAAGGGCCGGCCTACGTCATCTACACCTCGGGCTCTACCGGCCGCCCGAAGGGCGTGCAGGTACCGCACCGCGCGGTGTCCAATTTCGTCACCGCCATGCAGGTCCAGCCCGGTCTGTCGGCCGAGGATCGCCTGGTCGCGGTGACCACGCTGTCCTTCGACATCGCCGTCCTCGAGCTGATGCTGCCGCTGAGCGTGGGCGCCGAGATCATCCTGGCCGGCAAGGACACGGTGATCGACGGCCTTGCGCTGTCCGCGCTGCTGGCCGCGACCGACGCCACCGCCATGCAGGCCACGCCGGCCAGCTGGCGCCTGCTGCTCGAAGCGGGGTGGGAAGGGCGTGCGGGCTTCAAGGCGATGTGCGGCGGCGAACCGCTGCCGCCGGACCTGGCGCAGGCACTGCTGCCGCGCTGCGGCGAGCTGTGGAATCTCTATGGCCCCACCGAGACGACGGTGTGGTCGACGGCCACGCGCGTGATGGCACCGGCGCAGCCGGGCATGCCCGACATCCATATCGGCCGTCCCATTGCCAACACGCAGGTCTGGATCCTCGACGACAACGGCCAGCCCTGTCCGCGGGGCGTGCCGGGCGAGATCTGCATCGGTGGCGAAGGCGTGACGCTGGGCTATCTCGGCCGGCCCGAGCTGACGGCGGACCGTTTCCTGCCGGATGCGTTCGCCACCACGGCCGCCGGCTTCGGTACCGGCATCGCATCGCCGACGTTGTACCGCACCGGCGACCGCGGCCGCTGGCGTCCGGACGGTGAGCTCGAACACCTGGGACGTCTCGACTTCCAGGTGAAGGTGCGGGGGTACCGCATCGAGCTGGGCGAAATCGAAAGCCAGTTGCTGACGCATCCGGCACTCGCGCGCGCGGTCGTGATGGCGCGCGAGGACCGGCCCGGTGATGTGCGGCTGGTGGCGTATGTCGTTCCCGCATCCTCGCCGGGCGTCGATGACGCCGCGCTGGTGCACCACCTGAAGCAGCACCTGCCCGACTACATGGTGCCGCAGCACATCCTGCGACTGCCGGCGATCCCGCTGTTGCCCAACGGGAAGGTGGATCGCAAGGCGCTGCCTGCGCCGGAGGCGTCGACCGTGGATGCGGCCGCCGCGACGCGCTCGTCGCCGGCGACCGCCCCGGCCGATGCGCTGCAGGCGCAGGTGGTGAAAGCGATGGAGGACGTCCTCGGGCGTCCGGGCCTGGGCATGGACGACGGCTTCTTCGAGGCGGGAGGTCATTCGTTGCTGGCCGCGCAACTGTGCACGCGCCTGGGTCGCGCGCTGGGGCTGCCCGTGCCGCTGCGACAGCTGTTCGACACGCCGACGGCGCGCGGTCTGTCCGAGGCGCTCCGTGCACGCATGGGCGGGCTGCCGCAGGACGCCGCGTCCGCCGCGCTGATCGTGCCGAAGCTCGCCGACCAGAGCACCGCGCCGATGACGCTGATGCAACAGCGCCTGTGGGTGCTGGAGCAGATCGAGCCGGGAACGGTCACCTACAACACGCCGTCGGCGCACCGGTTGCATGGCCCGATGGACCTGCAGGCGCTGGACCGCGCATTCCGCGAAATGGTGCGGCGCCAGGCCTCGCTGCGGACGCGCCTGGTGTCGCAGGGCGAGACGGCCGTGCAGGTCATCGACGATGCGCTCGATGTCCCGCTGTTGCCCGCCATCGACCTGACCCACCTGCCGGAACCGGAGCGCATGGCCACGCTGATGGCCGACCTGGAGGCCCGCACCGCGCAACCCTTCGTGCTGGACCAGGGCCCGTTGTTCCGCGTGGCGCTGTACACGCTGGCCGAAGACGACCACGTGCTCTACTTCATGACCCACCACGTGATCTGGGACGGGTGGTCGTTCGACATTTTCTACGCGGAGATGTCGGTGCTGTACGCGGCCTTCGCCCAGGGCCAGGCCTCGCCGCTGCCGGAGCTGGAGACGAGTTACGGTGACTTCGCCGCCTGGCATCGCCAGCAACTGGAAGGCGACGCGCTGCAGCGGCAGGTGACGTACTGGACCACGCACCTCGCGGGCAGCGGCGAACCGCTGCACCTGCCGGAAGACAAGCCGCGGCCGGCGCGCGCCAGCGGCATCGGCGGTACCGACTGGGTGCACGTGGACAGTGCCACCACGGATGCCCTGCGGCAGGTAGGCGGGCGCGTCGGCGCGACCTTGTTCATGACCCTGCTGGCCGCGTACTACGTGCTGCTGCACCGCCTGAGCGGACAGGACGACCTGGTCGTCGGCATGCCGTTCCGCAACCGTCCCAGCGATGCGCTGGAAAAGGTGATGGGCTTCTTCGTCAACGTGCTGCCGTTGCGCAGGCGGCTGGATCCGGCGATGCCGTTCCTGGCGTTGGTGGAAGAGGTCAAGGCCGGCTTGGTGGAAGCGCTCGACCATCCCGACGTCCCGTTCGAACACCTGATGCAGGCACTGAAGGTCGCGCGCGATCCCAGCCGCTCGCCGATCTACCAGGCGCTGTTCTCGTTCCAGGATGTGCGTGCGCGCAACCTGCAGTGGGGCGAACTGCGCCATGAACACCTGCTGATGTTCCAGAAGGGCATGGCGCACGACCTGGGCATCTGGTTCCTCGAGCATCCGACCGGCCTGTCGGGGGCACTGGGCTACAACGCGGACATCCTGACGCCGGAAGGCGCGCGCGCGATCGGCTACCGCTTCGGCACCCTGCTGGACGCGATCGCCCGCCAGCCCGAGTCGACCATCGGGTCGCTGCCGATCGTCGGCGCCGACGATGCCGCCAAGCTGGGCCAGTGGAACTCGACCGCCGTGGCCGTGCCTGCCGAACGCACGGCACATGCGCTGCTGCACGCGCAGGCCGTGCTGGCGCCCGACGCGGTCGCCGTGTCCTGCGACGGCAACGAGGTGGCCTATCGCGCCCTGCATGAACGCAGTGCCCGCATCGGCGACGAGCTCGTGCGTCGCGGCGTACAGGCCGGCGACCGGGTCGGCATCTGCCTCGACCGCCACGCGGATCTGGTGGCGGCGATGCTGGCGGTATGGCGGACCGGCGCTGCCTACGTGCCGCTCGATCCGGCCTACCCGCCGGACCGACTGCGCTTCATGGTCGACGACGCAGGCCTTCGCCTGGTGGTGAGCGAAGGTGATCTCGCGGCGCCGCTCGACCTGCCCATGGAGCGTCTGCTGCGGCTGGACGCCGATGCGCACGCGATCGCCGCCGCTCCGCGCGTGCCGGCCGTCCACGACGCCACCCTCGGCGGACAGGACGCGACGGCGTACGTCATCTACACCTCGGGTTCCACCGGCAAGCCGAAGGGCGTCTGCGTGCCGCACGGTGCGGTGGTGAACTTCCTCGCCAGCATGGCGCGCGAACCCGGCCTGTCCGCGAACGACAGGCTGGTCGCGGTGACGACGACCTCGTTCGACATCGCCGTGCTCGAGCTGTTCCTGCCCTTGGCGGTGGGGGGCCATGTGGTCGTCGCCAGCCGCGAGCAGGCCATCGATGGCGATGCGTTGGCCCGACTGCTGCGCACCGCGAAGGCGACGGTGATGCAGGCCACGCCCTCGACCTGGCGCATGTTGCGCGACGTGGGCTGGAAGGCGGACGGGCCGTTCAAGGCATTGTGCGGCGGCGAGCCGTTGCCGCCGGACCTGGCAGTGGACCTGCTGGGCTGCGGCGTGGACTTGTGGAACATGTATGGCCCGACCGAGACCACCGTCTGGTCGACCTGCACACGCATCCTGCCGGGCGAAGACGGGCGCAGCCCCGACATCCACATCGGGCGTCCCATCGCCAATACCACAGTGTGGGTCCTCGATGCGCGCGGTGCGCTGTGTCCGCCGGGCGTGTCGGGCGAGATCCACATCGGTGGCGCCGGCGTCACCCAAGGTTACCTGGACCGCCCCGAACTCACCGCCGACCGCTTCATCCCCGATCATCTGGTCTCGGGCGGCACCGCCTCGGGCGCGCGCCTCTACCGCACCGGTGACCGCGGGCGCTGGCGCACCGACGGCGTGCTCGAGCACCAAGGCCGGCTGGACTTCCAGGTGAAGGTGCGTGGCCATCGCATCGAACTGGGCGAGATCGAACACGTGCTGGCACGGCAGGCGGGCGTGCAGCGCGCCGTGGCGATCGTGCGCGAGGACACGCCGGGCGATGTGCGCCTGGTGGCGTATGTGGTGATGGACACCGACGGCGAGGCCGACGAGCAGCGTCTGCTGGCCGCATTGCGCGATGCGCTGCCGCGCTACATGGTGCCGCAGCACATCGTCAGGCTGCCGGCGGTGCCGCTGCTGCCGAACGGCAAGCTGGATCGAAGCCGCTTGCCAGTACCTTCGGCATCGGCCCCGGACCACGGCACCGCCGGGCCCGCGTACTTCGACGACCCGCGCCAGGCGTACCTGGCGCAGGTCTGGAGCGACATGCTGGGCGTGCCGGTCGAGGCGGGCGACAATTTCTTCGAGGTAGGCGGGCATTCGATGCTCGCCGTGCAGATGGCCAACCGGGTCGCGCGCGACACCGGCGTGCGCCTGCGGATCCTGGAGCTGGCCACGCAGACCCTTGCGCAGGCGGCGGAACAGCTGCCATCGTCGGCAGGCGATCGTATCGACGGCGCGGCCGAGGCGCCGCCTGTCGGTATGTTCCGCCGGATGGCGAACTGGTGGCGGCGTGGGAGTCGGTCCCGTGTCCGCTAGCGTGGCGGCGGGGACGCGGCGTGGCGATGGCCGCCCGGCAGGCGCCGATACTGGGGAGGAACGTGGTGTTGAACGGATCAGCGCGGACGGAAGTGTCCGCAGGTTGCGTGCGCCGGACGGGGCGCTGCGCATGCCGGCGATGAGCGACACCACGATGACGCCGGGATTCTTCGGCGTGGACGACCGGCGACTGTTCTGCATCCGCCACCTTCCGCGGCAGGCGCGCGCGGACGCCGTCGTGCTGATGTGCCCGCCGCTGCTGCATGAACACATGCGCAGCTACCGTTTCTTCTCGCAACTGGCCGGAATGATCGCGGACCGCGGCATGGCGTGCCTGCGCTTCGACTATTTCGGTACCGGCGATTCGGAAGGCGAGGAGTCCGCGTTCGATCCCGAAGGCGCGTCGCGCGACCTGGCACTGGCCGCCGCCGCCGCGCGCAGCATCGCGCCCGGCGTGCCGCTGTACCTCATGGCCGTGCGCGCGTCGGCCATGTTCGCATGGCGGGAAGCGGCGTCGCTCGGCGCGTCGGCGCTCTGGCTCTGGCAACCCGTCGTCGACGGCGCGCGCCATGTCGAGACCTTGCGCAGGCGCGATGCGAGCGAACGCAACTCGCGGTCGCGCTACCCGCGTGCACGCTCGGCCGCACCCGCGACGCCCGACGATCTGATGGGCTATCGCCTGCCTTCAGGTTTTCCCGCGCAGATGCGGGCGCTGCGTCTCGACGGCGATCCGGGCGTGCCGGTGGCGCTGTTCGACACGCCGGTGGGCGAAGGCCCGGTCCGCGCGGATGCGCGCTTCGTGCTGCCCGACGCCTTGCAGCGATGGACCAGCGAAATCGATCTCGATGGCCTCATTCCCCTGGGCGGGCTGCAGGAGGTCCTCGACCAGGCCACGCAGTGGCAACCGGAGCGGCACGCGCATGGATGATGTGATTCCGCTGGATGGCGGCAAGGCGTTCGGCCTGCTGACCCGTGCGCAGGGGACGCGCCGTGGACGCACGTTCGTCCTGTTCAACGCCGGCCTGATCCACCGGATGGGTCCGTTCCGTCTGCACGTCCGGCTGGCGCGCACGCTGGCGGCCGAAGGGTACGACGTGCTGCGCTTCGACCTGCCGATGGTGGGCGATGCCCCCGCGGGCTCGCATCCCGGCAAGACGGAGGTCGTGCGGGAGGCGATGGATGCCGCGCAGGCCGCCACCGGCAATGATCGCTTCATCGTCGGTGGCATCTGCAGTGCGGCCGACCTCGGCTGGCGCACGGCGGTGAAGGATCCGCGCGTGGACGGCCTGTGGCTGCTCGATGGCCTGGCCGTGCAGAACGCGTGGTTCCGGGTGGGCCAGATGGGACTGGTGCTGTCGCGCGCGCCGACGCGCTGGTTCGGCATGCTGGCGCGCTTCTTCCGGTCCCGTCCGGAGGATGCGCCGGGCCTGCTCGATTACCGCGACTGGCCTGCGCACCCGCAATTCCTGGACGAACTGGATCAACTGCTCGAGCGCGGCGTCCGCATCTTCGCGCTCTATACCGGCGGTGTTTCGTATTACCTGCTCCATCCCCGGCAACTCGACGCCACGTTCGGCCGTCATCGCCACCACCCGCACCTGCGCGTTGCGTTCAGGCCGGAGATCGACCACCTGATCCTGTCGCCGTCGCACCGCGACGACGTGCTCGCGCAGGTGCGCGACTGGGCGGTGGCGGCATGACGGCGCGCTTGCGTACCTCGCTGTACGCCCGCCGCCGCGCGCGGCCCCTGCGCGTCGTGTTCGTCGGGCCCGCACGCGTGCCGCGCTGGCTGACCTGCGCGTTCGAACTGTCGCGCGACCGTGACGACATGGAGTTGCTCGCCGTGTACGCGGAAGCGCACGCGGAGCCGTCGCCGCGCCGGCTGCCGCTCGGCCTGTTCCCGTTCCTCTGGCTGGAGCGCACGCTGCTCCGACTGTTCCTGCGCCTGCGCGGACGTCCGATGGAAGGCCCGCTGACCACGGGGACGCTGCCCGCGGACCTGCATGGCCCTGCGACGGGAGACACCTCCGTCCTGCGCGATTCCGCCGCGATCCGCGACCGCCTGTCCGCGCTGGCCCCGGACCTGGTCATCTGCATGGCGCCGGTCGCATGGGGCCGTGCCTTCGCCAGCGTGGCCACGCACGGCTGCTGGCTGCTCGACGGCGACCTGCGTGATCCTGTGCGTGCGGGTGCGGCCCTGCTGTCGCCGATCCTGGAAGGGCACGATGCCACGCCGATCACGCTGGAGCTGTGCCGGGACGGAGCCGCCGCGCCCGAGGTGCTGGCCGGCAGCTGGGGCGCGACGCGCGCCGTGTCCTTCAGCCAGCATCGCGACATGGCGTTCCTGAAGCTGCCCGCGCTGCTGCTGCGCGCGATCCGCGACCTGCCCGACACGGGCGGCACCGCGTCGATGGCGCGTCTGCAGGTGGGGCCGGCGCCGATCCGCTGGAACATGGGCATGTGCGTGCATGCCGCGTGGATCGCGCTGCGCCTGCTCCTGCAGTCCGGCGCACGGCGCCGCGCCACGCACCAACCCTGGTACGTGCTGATGCCGGATGCCGCAGACCCGGTACTGCCGGAGGCACCGCGCATCGGCGCCTCGCGTGCGCTGGTGGCGCCGGGCAAGGACTACTGGGCGGATCCTTTCCTGGTCGACGACGACGCACGTTGCCTGCTGTTCGTCGAGGAGTTCGTCGATGCGCGCAACCAGGGCGTGATCGCATGCCTGCAGATCCTGGACGACGGTACGGCGATCAATCTAGGCACCGTGCTGGACGAGCCCTTCCACCTTTCCTATCCGCAGGTGTTCCGCTGGGAAGGGGCGTGGTACATGACGGTGGAATCCTACGAGGCCGATCGCGTCAGCCTGTACCGCACGACCGACTTTCCGCGCGGCTGGACCCGCGTTTGCGATCTGCTCGAAGGCTGCGCCTGCGTGGACCCGACGCTGCACCACCATGACGGGCACTGGTACCTGTTCGGCAACGTATCCGAGAGTGGCGGCAATCCGTCCGACGAACTGTTCCTGTTCGTCGCCGACGCGCTCGAGGGACCCTACCGCCCGCATCCGGCCAACCCGCTCGTCGCGGACGTGCGCAGCGCGCGTCCGGCAGGCCGGTTGTTCCACCACGGCGGGCGCCTTTGGCGTCCCGCCCAGTGCTGTGCACCGGTGTATGGCGCGGCGGTGGTGTTCAACGAAGTCATCGAACTCGATCCCGAACGCTACCGCGAGCGCAGGAGTTCGCAACTGGACCCGACCTGGGCACCGGACCACGATGGGTGCCATACCTTCAATGCCGCCGGGCGATGGCAGGTGCTGGACGCCCACGGCGTGCCACCCGATGCAGCGCGACGGATGCCGGTGACCCACGATCCCGCGGCACGCTCGCCACGCATGGCGTCTCGGGTTTCGCACGTGATGCAGCAGTCGCGGCTGGGACTGCTGTGGGGCGCGTCGCTCTGGCCGTGGTACCTGTGACGTCGCGCAGAAAGCAGAAAGGCCGGGGAACCCAGGGTTCCGCCGGCCTCGTGATCGTGTGCCGCGGGGGCGCGGCGACGGCTTACTTCTGCCCGTCCAGCTCCCACTGCTGGTCCGCCCAGTAGACCAGCGGCAGCGACAGCAGGGCACTGGTCAGCCGTGGGCTGCTGCGCCGCAGTGCCGACATCGCGCGGCGCGCATTGGCTTTGGCGCTCCGCGCGGCGCGCGAGGCGACACTGGTCGTGGCAGCGGTGCCGACATCACCCGACGCCGGAACGGTCGAGGTGCTGCCACCGGTCACCGCCGGGGCCGTACCTGCGGACATCGGCTGGCTACCCGCCGTCGTCGCCGTATTGGTCAGCGGGGGCAGGGTGCCGCCGGTGACGCGTCCGCTGGTCGGCGGCGGCGCCGTGGTGCCGCCGGGCAGCGCGGACTGCGGGATGTGGATGATGTACGTATCGATGTTGTTGGCGTCGTTGACCGCCCAGTTGCTGTTGAACGCGATCCGGGTGAAGTCGCGGCTCACCGAGGCGTGCGGCTCGGACCAGTAGCCGCCCGCGGACTCGGCGCGGCGCGTATAGCCCAGCGCATACACGCGCGGGTTCGCCTTCAGTTCCACGGCGTAGATCTTGTTGGTGAACCACGGCCAGGAACCATCGCGCGCGCCGGTGGTGGCGTAGGTGCTCCAGACCATCCAGCCCGGCTTGCTGAAGCCCTTGCCGGAGAAGTGCATCGCGGTCGCGGCACCGTTGGCGTAGCTGGGGAAGAGCACGGTGCGCGGGCAGACCGGCGCCGTCGTGGCGCTGGCGGCAACCGCCGGGCAGGCGTCGACGTCGGTGAAGAACACATCGCCGGCCGAGCTCTGGTAGTCCACCGACACGTAGTAGTCCTGGCCGTTCGGGCCCAGCGCCATGTCGGAGTGCTCGCTCTTGGCGTGCAGCTTCTTCTTCTGGGTGAAGTCGGGCGACCACGCCCACGTGCCGGTGTCGTCGGACGAGGTGATGTACCAGCGACCCGAGGCGGACATGCTGGAGTGATCGGGGCGGTTGCTGTCCTGGCGGCTGCCGACCAGACGGTTCTGCTGGAGATCCCACACGATGTAGCCCAGCAGGCCGAAGTTGCTGTTCTCCACCTGGAAGCCCCAGTACCGGCCATCAGCCGACGGCGAGCCTTCCGATTTGGTCCAGATGTGGGCGGCGGTCGACGCCCACGACGGCAGCTTGCCGTTGAAGTCCGCCGCCACCGTGTGCGTGTTGGTGCGCACATCGAGCGACAGCAGCGTGGTGCCGCCGTTAGTGGGCAGGTAGTACAGGATATTGGGATTGGTGGGGTGCCACTGCGGCTCGGCATCGCCGGCCATGTGGTACGCCGAGGACACGTTGGCGTTGGCCACCTTGGGCGACAGCGCGCGGACGTGCGCCAGGGTGTTGGCGTTGTAGAGGTGCCACCAGCCATCGTTCGAGTAGACGATGAAATAGGTGTTGTCGGCGTTGAACGCCTGCCGGCGCGAGTAGTCGTTGCGGGCGAAGGTGCTCGGCGGCTCGACGGCATGGTCCGTGGCACGGACCAGGCAGGTGTTGAAGTTCGGCTCCTTCAACACGGCGCCCTTGGCGGGCTTGCCCAGCGCCGGCATGGCCGGATTGACCTTGCCCTCGGCGAGGGAGAAGCCGGAGGTGTAGAACGAGTTGCAGACACCCAGCGACTGGGCGTGGGCGGCCGAAGCGACCAGGCCCAGCGGGACCAGCACGAGGCCCAGCAGGCTACGGGGGGACAAAATGCGGGATGCAGTCATCTAGAACGGCTCCTGTCGGCCGTTGTGTATCGAAAAACGGGGACCCCCTGTCCGATGGCCAGTCTATACGACGTTATGCGTGGCGCTGCCGATTGGTTCACGGATCGGCGAATCGCTTCTGGCCGGATTCAAACCTGATTCACGTTTTTGCGCTTTATGGGCGCTGGTATACAGCCCGCCCACAGCATCGTGAAGGACACCTTCACGAACGACATGGCCGCAGCCAGCGTGTCGTCTGGGGAGCGAGTAGACGCCATGGCGCGGCGTCCCCGTCAACACTGCAAGACGCCAAACCGGGTCGCACGTCTCACATTTGCCTATACTCGAAGGCAAAGGGAGGAATGTGCATCAGGAGGCCATTCTTGCGGAAAGATGCACCAGGGGCAGGGCATGCGGGTGACCTCCGGTTTCCGTTGACGGATGCGCAGGCGGAGAAGTGGCTGGGGAGCCGCTACAGCGACGAGGCCACCCTGGCGTTCGGGGAAGCCTTCGAGTTGGTGATGGATGGGCCGCTGGATCGCACGCGCTTCGAGAATGCGCTGCGCGAGGTGGTGTCGCGGCACCAGGCGCTGGCGGTCGCGTTTTCGCGCGACGGTACCGAGCAGTTCTACCAGCCGCAGTGCGCGGTGGCGCTGCAGGTCGAAGACCTGTCCGCCGTGGACGACGCGGAAGCCGCCTACGCCGCCGCGTGCCGCCGGTGGCGCGCGACACCGTTCGATCCTGCGGTCGCACCCCTGGTGAGGGGCATCCTGTACGCGTTCGCGCCCGACCACCATCGGTTGTTCATGGCCGCGCATCACCTGGTGATGGATGGGTGGTCCATGCGGGTGGTGCTGAAGGACCTGATGGACCACTACAACGCGACGACGCCCGAGGCGCGTGCACGCATTCCGGCTGCGGATCGCTGGAGCGACTTCGTGCGGCAAGAACGCGCGCGTCGCGACGGGCCCGAAGGCGCGCGCAGCCTGGCGTACTGGCGCGCGCGGTTCGCCACGCTGCCGGAACCCTTGCGGCTGCCCACCGATCGGCCCAGGCCTGCGCGGATCCGTTTCGACGCCGCCAGTTTCACGGTGGAGCTGCCCGTGGCGCGGTGGCAGCAGATCCGGGAGCGCGCACGCGATACCGGCACCACGCGGTTCGCGCTGCTGCTGTCGGCGTACTTCGCATTGCTGCATCGGCTGAGCGGACAGACCGACCTGGTCTGCGGCATTCCTTTCGCCGGTGCGGCACGCGGCGGTGGCGCGCGCGTCGTGGGCGATACCGACAACACCCTGCCGCTGCGGGTGGAGGTGGACCCGGCCGCCCCGCTCGAAGCGCTGGCGCGACAGGTGCAGGCCCGCCTGGCGGAGGCGGCGGATCACCAGGACACTTCGCTCGGACGCATCGTGGATGCGCTCCAACTGCCGCGGCACGCGGGGCGCATGCTGCTGCTGGAATCCATCTTCACCCTGGCCCCGTCGCTCGACAAGCTGCGCATGGAAGACGTGCGCTGCGCGTTGAACGTGCTTCCGCGTTCGGCCGCCGCCTGGGAACTGGGTTTTTACTGGCACCAGACGCCCGGGGCTCTGGTGCTGGAGGTGCAATACCAGACCGCGTTGTACGACGCGACGACGCTGCGCGACTGGGTGGGCCTGTACCTGCGCCTGCTGGAGGAAGTCGCGTCAGGGAACGAGGCGGCTATCCAGTCCATCGACCTGACGTCCTCGCAGCCGCTGGCGAACTTCGCGCTCGTCAACGACATCGCACCGCCGGGCGGGGATGCCCCGTCCCTGGTGGCGATGCTGGAACAGGCCTTCGCCGCGCATCCGGCGCGTAAGGCCGCCGCATGCGGGCCCCATTCGATCGAGTACGCGACGCTCGACCAGCGCACGCGCGCCGCAGCGGGCGGACTTGCCGCGCGTGGCATCGGGCGTGGCGATCTGGTCGGCATCGCGCTGCCGCGATCGCTGGACATGCTGGTGGCGGTCGTGGCGGTGCTGCGCGCCGGGGCGGCCTACGTGCCACTGGACCTGGCCTTTCCTCCCCAGCGCCTGCGGCACATGGCCGACCATGCCGGCCTGCGCACGCTTCTGGTCGGCGAGGGCGCGGCGCTGCCCGACGGACTGGCGGAAGGTCGGGCGTTGCTCACGTTGGCGGAAGTGCAGTCGACCGGTGAGGACGGAGCGCTGCCCCGGGTCGCGGAAGACGATGCGGCCTACGTGCTGTACACGTCCGGCTCGACCGGTGAACCGAAAGGGGTGCGGATCCTGCATCGCAACCTGGTCAACTTCGTGGCCACGATGCGCGAACAGCCGGGCTGTACCCGTGACGACGTGGTGTGCTCGGCGACCACGCTCTCGTTCGACATCGCCGCGCTCGAGCTGTACCTGCCGCTGGTCTGCGGCGCGCAGGTGGTGATCGCCGACGATGCGGAACATCGCGACCCCGAAGCCCTGTGCCGCTTGATCGAGCGGCACGGATGCACGCTGTTCCAGACCACGCCGTCGCTGATGGCGCTGCTGCAGGAGGTGGGACGCACCGAGGTGCTCGCGCCCCTGCGCCTGCTGGTCGGCGGCGAAGCGTTGCCGCTTCCGCTGGCGCGTACGCTGCACGGGCAATGCCGCGAACTCTGGAACATGTATGGGCCGACGGAAACGACCGTATGGTCGAGCCTTCATCGCATCGACGGAAGCGAGGACACCGTGCCGTTGGGACAACCGGTCGCCCGCACGCGCTTCTATCTGCTGGATGGACAGCGGCGACCGGCCCTGCCGCACGCGCTGGGAGAGATATGGATCGGCGGCGCAGGGGTTGCCGATGGATATCTGCATCGGCCCGACCTGAGCAGCGAGCGGTTCGTCCGCGATCCCTTCGCCGATGACGGCTCGCGCATGTACCGCACCGGCGACCTGGGCCGCCTGCATGCGGGGCGGCTCCACTTCCACGGGCGCGCGGACGAGCAGATCAAGCTGCGCGGGTACCGCATCGAACCGGGCGACATCGAAGCGGCGGCGGGCGACGACGGCGTCACCGAGTGCGTGGCGGTCGTGCGTACCCTAGACGGCGGCGACCAGGTGCTTGTGCTGTATGCGTCGACGGCGGCCGAGCCGGCCGGGGTGGAGCAACGCCTCCGCCAGCGCTTGACGGCTGCCTTGCCGGCCTACATGCGTCCGCACTACATCGAAGTACTGGAACGCCTGCCGAAGACGCCCAACGGCAAGATCGACCGGCGCGCGCTGCCGCCGCCCACGCTGGATGCCTCCACGCCGCTGCGTCGCCGCGTCGCGCCCCGCACGCCGCTTGAGCGCGAACTCTGCGAACAGTGGGCGCGATTGCTGCAGCGGTCCGAGGTCGGGGTGGATGACGATTTCTTCGAGTCCGGTGGCTACTCGCTGCTGGCCGTGCGCATGTTCAACGAACTCCACCGGCGGCATGGCGTGGACCTGCCGCTGGCCACGCTGATCGCGCATCCCACCGTGGCCACGCTTGCGCAGGCCATCGAGGCGACGGTGGCGGTGGCCGGCGAGGGCGAAGGTGTCGCGGTCGCGGACGGACGGTGCCTGGTGACCCTGCGTGCCGGCGGGCACGGCATACCGTTGTTCCTCGTGCATGCCGTCGGCGGCAACGTGCTCAATTACATGCCGCTGCTCGACGCGTTGCCATCGTGGCAGCCGGTTTTCGGCGTGCAGGCGGCGGGTCTCGACGGGATGTCGGCCGCTTCGACACGTGTGGAGACCATGGCCGACGCCTATGCCACCGCGATCCAGGCCGCGCGGCCGCAGGGCCCGCTGATGCTGGCAGGCGGGTCGATGGGGGGTGTACTCGCGCTGGAAACGGCGCGCCTGCTGCGTGCGTCTGGGCGCGAGATGGTGCTGCTGGCGATGTTCGATACGTTCGGGCCCGGCCTGATGCATCGCCGGTGGTGGCGGCGCGTGCCGCTTTGGCGCGAAGCGCTGGCGCACACGCCATGGACCGAACTCCTCCGTCGCCTGCGCGTGCGGCTGTGGGACTCGCCGCGTGCGGGCTGGCGCCACCGGCGTTCGCCGGGACTTCCCTTGCCGCAGCAGGTACGCCTGCAACAGGTCGAGCGCGCCCATCACCAAGCGCTCGCCTCGTATCGGCCGCACCCCTATCCGGGCGACGTCGCCCTGTTCCGGACCCCCCTGCGTGGGCACGAGGACGATGACGCGCTGGGCTGGCGCGGGTGGGTGGAAGGCCGGATCGAGGTGTACACGCTACCCGGCCGTCACCACGACTTCATCGACCAGCCGGAGCTCGCGCAGCGCTTCGCCGCCTGCGTCGCGGGGGTACAGGCAGCCCGGCCATGACCGACCGGCGCGCCTTTGTGCGTTGTACCCGTGATGCCTGACGCCGTTTCTTCCCAGCCCCTGCCCGCCGTCTTTCGCGGCAAGCCCGCGCCATGAGCCGCGAAGACGGCACGACGGCGCCGCGAAAGCGAAGCGTGGGCGCGCACTACCTGCGCTACTCCTCGGCCAGCCTGCTGGTCATGGTCGCCGGCCTGGTGTCGTTCCCGCTGCTGACGCGGCTGCTGGACAACACGCAGTACGGCATCCTCGGCTACTACGAGACGTGGCTGATGATCGGCGTCGCCGTGGCGAAGCTGGGCGCGCAGCACGCCATCCTGCGCTTCTATCCCTACCAGGACGAAGCCCGCGCGCTGCCGGGGTTCGCCACCAACATGTTCCTGCTGCCGTTGCTGGTGTCGTGCGGCATCTGGGCGGTGGGCATCACGGTGTTCGCGTGCGTGGACTGGTTCGGCGGCGTCTCGTTCTCGCCGGTGCTGTGGATGGCGGTGATGATGGTGCCGCTGCAGGTGTTCGTCAGCCTGGTGCAGATGGTGCTGCGCGCAGGCGAGCACTCCGGCGTGCTGATGGTTACCCGGGTGGCGTGGCGATGGCTGGAACTGGTGCTGATGGTGGGCGCGGTCGCCTGGCTGGAACGCTCCGCCATGGCGGCCTACGGCGGCAAGATGCTGGCCGCCGGCATCGTGGTGGTGTTCTACGTGTACTGGGTGCGCAAGCACCTCTCGTTCTCGCGCCAGCTGGACTGGTCGCAGATGCGCAGGACGCTGGGTTACGGCATGCCGCTGGTGGTGAACGAGATCGCCACGGTGCTGCTGATTTCCATCGGCCGGCTGATGCTGAAGGGGATCACCGGGGATTTCGCCGCGGTGGGCATCTTCACCATCGGCTACTCGCTGGCGCTGCAGGTCAGCCTGCTGATGAGCGCGGCGCTGTCGGAGTCGTTCATTCCGGTGGCCAATCGCAGCTGGGAGACCGGGGGTGCGGAGGCGGTGCGCGCGCTCAAGGCCAAGGTGCTGTTCCCCATGACGTACGCGTCGGTCGGTATCGCCGTGGCCATCGGCTGCATCGGCAGCGAAGCCGTGCAGGCCATCAGCGGCGCCGACAAGGCACCCTCCGGCGCCGTGTTCGCCTGGCTGGGAGCGCTGTATGCGCTGTACCCGCTGCTGGAAATCGGCGGCTATGGCCTGTTGCTGCACAAGCGTTCGAAGACGGTGCTTTACATGACGCTGGCGGCCACCGCGTTGAACGCGCTGCTGAACCTGTGGCTGATCCCCGCGCATGGCTATCTGGGCGCGACGTGGGCCACGGTGGCCAGTTTCTCCGTGCTGGGGTTCGGGCTTTACCTGCTGTGCCCGCGCGACCTGCGCTACCGCCCCGATCTGCGCGCGTGGAGCGTGGCGGGCGGTGCGGGACTGGCGTTCGTGCTGGCGGTGGAAGGAAGCGGCCTGTTCGGGTTGGCGTCGCCGTGGGCAAGGCTGTTCGCGGCAGGTGGCCTGTGGGTGTTGCTCTACGTATTGCCGGTACTGATGCTGGACGCGCGCCTGCGCGACCTGGCACGCCACTGGCGGACGCGGAGCGCCGCATGACCGCGCACCCGCGGGAGTCACGCGCCTGATGTGGTGGCTGTCGCCGCTGTCATGGCTGCTGCTGGCGCTCGTCGGCCTGGCGGTCTCGCTCGCGTGGCGACCCCGCATGCGCCTGTGGCGCGCGGTCTGCATGGGCGTGATCGTGGTGTCCTTCATCGCCATGACACCCTGGGTGGCCAACCTGCTGGTGCATTCGCTGGAAAGTCGGGTGACGCCTTCCGCCGACTGCCGTGCGCGATCACCGGGTGTGGCGGTCGTGCTTGCCGGCGGCGTGGACCGCAAGGCGCACACGCAGGACAACTACAGCGTGCTGACCCAAGCGAGCCGTCGGCGCGCCGAAGCGGCGGCGCGCTGGTGGCGCGAGGCGCCGGGACGGCAGCTGGTGCTCGCCGGCGGCAGCGGCTGGCAGGGCAGCCCGCCCGAGGCGCGATTGATGGCGGCCTACCTGCGCGCACTGGGCGTGCCGGCCGACGCCATGCGGCTCGAAACGCATTCGCGCACGACGTGGGAGAACGCCCGCCACCTTGCGGCGTTGACGCCGGCGTTGCCGCGCGACATCGTGCTGGTCACGTCCGCACTGCACATGCCGCGGGCTTCCTTTTCGCTGCAGCAGGCGGGCTTCCGTACATGCCCTCTCGCGACCGATGAACGCTACGTCGCGTTCCAGCACGCAGGCTTCCTGGTGCCCGACAGTGGTGGCCTGGCCAAGACCGAAGCCGCCTTGCACGAATGGGTGGGTTTGCTGGCCTATCGCCTGTACGACCGCGAGGCGGCCCTGCCGCGCGCGGATGGCACCTTCCCCGACCACGCGCGCTAAGTCAGTCGTCGGTCCTGCCGTAGCGGCGGGGCGCCATGCGCGCCGCCAGGGGGAAGCGGTCGCCGATGCCGCGCATCGCCGGCGCCGGTTCGTTGGCCGGCGCGGGGCCGGCCGCCGCCACGCTGCCCGTCGCGGGCGCACGGCGCTTCAGGGCGAAGTAGTGCTCCATCAGGCCGCACAGCGCCCAGAAGTTGGCCATCACCGCGCCTTCGAAGAACGGGCTGCCGTAGACATTGCCCAAGGCGGTGCAGACCGCGAGCAGAATGAAACCCAGCGAGAGTGCCTTGCCTTCGGCATCGCTGGCAGGCACCGAGCGCGTGAAGCGCACGCCCATCCACAGCACGCGCGCCAGCAGGAACAGCAGGGCGAACAGGCCCAGCGGCCCGCATTCCGCCAGCATCAGGAAGTAGATGCTGTGCGCGTCGTAGCCTGCATAGCGCGGCACGTACGTGCCGATATGCTGCTTGAAACGGTTCAGGCCGACGCCCACCGGGTGTTCGGTCCACATCTGCGTGGCGCCGCCCCAGATCTCGAAGCGGCTGGCGGTACTGACGTCGAGCTGTTCTTCGCCCACCGAGTCCTGTTGCTCGGTCTCGGCCACGCGCTGGGTGACGCTCTCCGGCAGGAAGCCGATCGCGGGCACCATCAGCAGGCTGATGGCCACCGCCAGCACCACGTTGCGACGCACCAGCAGCAGGGCGAACGCGACCAGCGCGATCAGGTAGGACTGGCGCGAATAGGTCGCCATGATCGCGACCACCATGATCGCGCAGCCGGCGATCGCCGCCATGCGCCAGAACTTCTGCTTGCGGAAGAACAGCGCCATGGCGATGAACATCGGCAGGAACATCGCGTAGAAGACGCCCGCGCGGTTGGCGGTCGAGTAGTCGGTGCCGAACGGGCCCGAGGCACGCCGCGATTCGTTGTAGTTGCCGAACCCGTAGTCCAGTCCTTCGCGGATCGCCTCCACGCCCGCCACCGCCGCGACGATCATGACGAAGATGATCAGCTGCCGCGTTCCTTTCGCATCCTGACCGCAACGCCGGTAGACGAAGTACAGCAGCGGATAGAAGATCAGGTTCTTGAGATAGGTGAAATCCTCCATGAAGTTGCGCGGCATGGTGGCCTGCGCGATCAGGAAGGCGATGGTGAGGGCGGCGAAGAGCAGCAGCAGCGCCGGCGTCAGGTAGCCGCGCGGGTCCAGCGGCTGGTAGCGACGGCCCCCCATCAGCAGCGCACCGAGCACCACGATGAAGATGATGTTGGCGAGGTTCAGCCCCGGGATGCCGGTGTCCACCGACAGGTGCAGCATGTTCGGCATGAACAGCAGGGGCACCGCGAGCAGCAGCCGCATCCACATGGGTCAGGCTCCTGACGCGACGTCGCCGTCGAGGAAGCGCTGCGCCCACAGTTCCAGGCAGAGCGCCTGCCACAGCGCCTCACTGCGATCGATGTCGCGCTCCACGTGGTCGTGCAGCAGCGCCTGCGCGGCGGACGCCTGCAGCAGGCCGCGTTCGCGGAAGGCACGGCTGCCGAAGGTGTCGGCGGCCAGCGTGCGCAGTGGCCCGCGGAACCAGTCCGCCAGCGGAATCGCGAAGCCTTGCTTGGGCTTGCTGATGGCGCGCGGCGGCAACCATTTGTTGGCCACCTCGCGCAGCAGGTGCTTGCCGCGGCCGTCGCGGACGCGGTAGCCCACCGGCAGCGACAGCGCGAACTGCACCAGGTCCGGCTGCAGGAACGGCGAGCGCCCTTCCAGTGACGCGGCCATCGCCATGCGGTCGAGTTTCACGAGGATGTCATCGGGCAGATAGCTCTGCAGGTCGATGGCGACCGCGCGGTCCAGCGGTTCGTCACCCGCACCGAGATCGCTGCCGGGCTGTGCGAGTGCCGGCAGGTGGAAGTGGTTGCTGCCGCCCGCCTGCGGGCGCAGGCGCTGCGCGATGTCCGAGCGCATGACGGCGACGCCGCTCAGGTAACGCTCGTCGAACCGCAGCCGCAGGCGCTCGCCGACGCGGGCCAGCCGTTCGCCGTACGGATTGGGCGCCACGGCACCGGCCAGCGACAATCCTGCCGCGACCGGGCCCCGCATCGCGCCCAGGCGCTCGAGCTTCATCAGCTTGAGATAGCGGTCGTAGCCGCCGAACATCTCGTCGCCGCCGTCACCGGTCAGCACCATCTTCACGTGCTGCCGCGCGAGTTGCGAGACGAGGAAGGTCGGTACGGCGGAGGAGTCGGCGAACGGTTCGTCGAAGTGCCAGACCAGCGTCTTCAGCAGGTCGACCGCATCGGGCTCTACCACCAGTTCATGGTGTTCGGTGCCCAGATGCGCCGCGACGCGGCGCGCGTCGTCGAGTTCGTTGTAGGCCGCTTCCTTGAAGCCGATGGTGAACGTCTTCACCGGCTGTCCCAGGTGGCGCGCCATCAGCGCGACAACCGTGCTGGAATCGAGCCCGCCACTGAGGAAGGCACCGAAGGGCACATCCGATACCAGTCGACTCGCGACCGCACGGTCCAGCAACGCCTCCAACTGCTCCGCCGCTTCCGGCTCGCTCAGCGAGGTCTTGGGCGAGAGCGAGGGCTGCCAATAGCGATGCAGACTGATCTGGCCGTCGCGGTAGCGCAGGAAGTGCGCAGGCGGCAGCTTGTGGACGCCCGCGAACACGCTGTAAGGCGACGGCACGTAGCCGTAGGTGAGGTAGGCGCGGAGCGCATCGTCGTTGAGGTCGCGCGGGCAGTCGGGAGATTGCAGCAGCGACTTCAACTCGGAACCGAACAGCACGCGGCGCTCGTCGTGCGCGTAGTAGAGCGGTTTCTCGCCCAGGCGGTCGCGGGCCAGCACCAGTTCCTGCGTGCGGCGGTCCCAGATGGCGACCCCGAACATGCCGTCCAGCTGCGCGAAGATGCCGACGCCGTCGCGCAGGTATCCCTGCAGGATCACCTCGGTGTCGCTCTGGCTGGCGAAGGCGTGGCCATCGCGCTCCAGGCCCGCGCGCAGTTCGCGGTAGTTGTAGATCTCGCCGTTGAAGACGATCGTGACCTGGTGGTCGGCCCCGTACATCGGCTGGTGACCACCGCCGACGTCGATGATCGACAGCCGCCGCATGCCCAGTAGTGCGCGCTCGTCGTGGTGCAGGCCCTCGTCGTCGGGACCGCGATGGTGGATGACGGCGTTCATGCGCCGGCCCAGCGCGGGGTCGGGCGCCGGCTGGCCGGGAGCGACCACGAGTCCTGCAATGCCGCACATGGTCAGGCGTTCCCGTTGTGCGCGGGCGTGCCGTGGGCAAGCAGGCGTTCGCCGCGATACAGCTGTACCAGCCGGTTGAGCACCTGATCGAGGCCGGCGTGCGTCCGTACCGTCGCGCGGGCGGCTTCACCCATGGCGGTGCGCCTGGCGCCATCCATCGCCGCCGCCTCCGCGAGGCACGTCGCCAGGGCGGCACGGTCGCCGGGTTCGAACAGCCAGCCGTTCTCGCCGGGGCGCACGAAATCCTCGTTGCCGCTGATGCGGCTGGCGACCATCGGCAGGCCGGATGCCATCGATTCCAGCAAGGTGTTGGACAGGCCCTCGATGCGCGAGGTCAGCACGCCGATGTTGCCTTCGGCCAAGGGGGCTTCGATGTCGTCGCGGTGGCCGGCGAAGGCGATGCGCGATTCCAGGTCGAGCGCACGCACGCGCGCCTTGAGTTCGGCTTCCAGACGGCCGGTCCCGACCAGCAGCAGGCCGGCCGTGGGGTGGTCCTGCGCGATGTCGGAGAAGGCGTCGACCAGCACGTTCAGGCCCTTTTCCGCCTCCAGCCGGCCGATGAACACGAAGCGCGGCGGCAGGGCGCCGTCACGACGGATGCCGGCGAAGCGCGACGTGTCGACCGCGTTGGGCAGGGCGACGATGCGCTCCGGCGGAATGCCGCGCGATTCCAGCGTGCGCGCGATGCGGCGGCTGATCGCCTGCCAGTGTTCGGTGCGTCGAAGCGCGCGCTGGGCGAGCGTGTCGACCAGGCCCGTGCGCGGCGCCAGCGTGCCCTTCTCGAGTTCCCACCAGCCGGACACCTTGGTCAGCACGCGAACGTCCAGCCATTGGCCCATCACCGCGCAGATCGCGGCCATGCGGTGCGCGATGTGGACATGCCACGCGTCGTAGCGACGGCTGCGTGCATACAGGAAGGCGATCGTGCGCAGCCACAGCAACGGACTGGCGAGCAGCGGCAGGCGCGGGAAGGCCAGCCGGCAGACGACCGCGCCATCCACGCGCTCGACGCGCGCGGGCGACGCATAGGGAAGGCGGGGTACGAGGATGGTGACGCGGTGTCCCCGCGCGCGAAGGCCGCGCGCCAGCGTACGGACCTGCGCCTCCGCGCCACCGCCCTTGTGCGCCGGATAGGCGGCTTCCATCACCATCAGCACGCGCAACGCGTCAGCGGACATCCATGTACCTCCGCATCCACAGCTCCAGCACCAGCAGTTGCCAGAGCGCGTTGGAGTGGTCCCAGCCACCGGCCATGTGCAGGTCGACCAGGCGTTCGATGAAGGCCGGGTTCACCCAGCCGCGCTGGCGGGTGCGCTCATCCAGCAGCACCTCGCGCACGCGCGCCTGCAGGGCAGGGTCTTCCTTCATCCATATGGCGATGGGCAAACCGAAGCCCTGTTTGCGCTTGCTCAGGATCTCCGCAGGCAGGATGTCGGCGACCGCCTGCTTGAACAGATACCGCTTCTTCAGGCCGCGCACCTTGTAGTGCGCCGCCAGGCGCCCGCAGTAGTCGACCAGCGCGGGATCCAGGTACGGGAAGCGCACCGACACGCCGTGCTGGCGGCAGGCGCGATGGACCTTCACCAGGTCGTTCTGCGCGATGGCCATCAGCAGGTCCAGCCGCATGATCTGGTGCAGCGGTTCCGTGCGCGGACCGATGGCGTACACGCCACGCATGAAGTCCAGCGAGGCATCCTGCGGCACCTGCGCGCGGAAGGCGGGCGTCAGTAGTTCGCCGTAGAAATCCGAGGCGAAGGAGTCGTCGGTATAGAAGCGGTCCGGGTTCGGCAGCGAGCCACGGCGGGTGAAGTTCTGCACGCGGTTGAGCACGTGTACATGGCCGCCGCCGACGGTCTCGCCAATGGCGCGCGCGGCCGCCTTCAGCGGGGAAGGCAGCCGGTAGAACGCCTCCATCACCTTGTCCTTGGCGTAGCGCTGGTTGCCGCCGAAGATCTCGTCGCCGCCGTCGCCGCCCAGCATGGTCGCGAAACCCTGGCTGTGGCCGAGTTCGGCGCACGCCAGCGTGGGTACGGCCGAGGCATTGCCGAAAGGCTGGTCGTAGGCATCGATCACCGAGTCCAGCAGGCCGAGCGCACGGTGGCGGTCGACCTTCGCCAGGTGCGGCTGTGCGCCACAGGCTTCGCTGGCCAGTCGCGCGAAATCCAGTTCGTCATAACCGGCTTCGGGAAAGCCGATGGAGCAGCTGTGCACCTGTGATCCGCCCTGGCGCGCCAGGATGCTGACGATGCTGCTGCTGTCGGTGCCGCCGCTGAGGAAGCAGCCCCAGTCCCCATCCGATGAAGGACGGAAGTCCTGCACGGTCGCGATCATGCGTTCGCGCAGATCGTGCGCGAGCTGCGTGTCGGTGCCCTGCAGGTCGGCCGGATACTCCGGCAGGTAGTAGCGCGTGCTGCCGTCAGCGCCGGCATCGAGCGTGAGCACGCAGCCCGGCTCGACGCGACGGATGTCGCGATGGATGGTCAGCGGCGCCGGGATGCAGGTGAAGTTGAGGTAGTGGTAGACCGCCGTCAGGTCGACCTCATTGCCGACGCCCGGGGCGTCGAGCAACAGGCGCAGATCGGTGGCGACGGCGAAATGGCCGTCGCGGCGGTACCAGAACAGCGGCAGCGATCCGAAGTGGTCGGTGAACGCGGTGAGTCCGGCGGGGCCGGCCTGCCAGCTGGCGGAGGCGAAGCGACCACGCCAGTGGCGCTGCGGCGCCGTCGCCGTACCGGCGGCAGCCTCCTCGAGATCGCCCGAGATCAGGTCGGCGATCGCCAGCCAGTGACGGCCGTCGGCGTGCCGGCCATGCCGCACCCCGGCGGTCGTGGCCACCTGCAGCGTTCCGCCACCCACGTCCCGCACCTGCAGGCCGGGCTTGGTCGCCAGCCAGGCAGCGGCCTGCGGCCCGCTGGCCAGGATGAAGTCTTCGCAGAGCGAACCGGCGGAGCTCATGCGTCGTCCCGTGCTGAGCCGATGGGCGACAGCGGAACGGCGCCGGCGTCGGTGGCCGGTGCCTGCAGGCAGCGGTCGTAGACGCGGGTCGTCGATCGCACCAGCTGCTCCACCGAATAGCGCTGGCGCGCCACCTGGGCCGCCTGTTGCGACAGCCGCTGGCGCAATGCCGCGTCCGTGCCGAGCGACTGCAGGCAACGCGCGAGCGCTTCGGCGTCGTCGCTGGGGAACAGCAGGCCGGTCGCGTCGTCCTCCACCAGCTCGGGATTGCCGCCTACGTCCGAGGCGATCACCGGGCAGCCGGCCGCCATGGCTTCCATGAGAACGTTCGACATGCCTTCGTACGAAGAGGGGAGGATCAGGAAATCGGCGGATTGCATCAGGGCGGCAGTGTCCTTGCGTTCGCCTAGGAAACGTACATCGGCGTCCAGACCGGCCGCCTCGCGCATCGCGTCGATGTCGCCGCGCAACGGTCCGTTGCCGGCCAGCGCCACCCAGGGGCGTTCATCCGCGGGAAGGCGGGCGAGGGCGCGCATCAGGCAGGCCAGGTTCTTTTCTTTCACCAGCCGGCCGACGAACAACGCGAAAGGACGGTCCGCCGGCGCGCCGATGGCCTGGCGCAGGGCCTCGCGCTGGCCGATGGGCAGGGGCTCGGGGGGCAGCATGCCGTTCGGCACCACGTCGATCCGCGCCAGCGGCACGCCCGCCCGCTGGGCCGCGGCGACTGCGCCGGCTCGCGCATTCGCGATCACCGCCGCCGAGCGCGACAGGATGAAGCGCTTGATGCGCCAGAAGCGTTCGGATTCGTCCAGGTACAAACCGCGGATCGACGCCACCATGGGAGGCCGCGGACGCGCGAGCCAGCCGGACACGATCGTCCACAGTTCCGCCGTCAGCGAGAACGCGTGGACCAGGTCGTAGCGCTGGCGGCGCAACAGCGCCGCGTAGGCCAGCACGAAGCGCAGGTCAAGCCGGCCACGCTTGGGAATGTGGTGCACCACGATGCCCTGCGCGCGCAGGTCGCGGACCAGGAACGACTCCTTGCGGAAGAACACGAGTTCCGCCTGCCACTGTCGACGGTCCAGGCCGCCGAGCAGGTAGGTGATCTGGCGCTGGCTGCCGCCCACTTCCATCTCGTCGCTTACCACCAGCAGCTTCCTAGGACGCATGTGCGACACCCTCCATCAGGTCCTGCAAGCGGCGTGCCTCCTTGCGCGCGTCGAACTCGCGCTCGACCTTGGCACGGGCTCCAGCGACGACCTGCCGTCGCAGGTCGGCATCTTCCAGCAGGCGCTGCATGGCATCGGCCAGGGCGGCCGGCTGCTTTTCGTCCACCAGCAGGCCGGTGGCTTCGTGCTCGACCAGCTCGGGAATACCGGACACGCGCGTGCTGACGACCGGGCAGCCGGTGGCCATGGCTTCCATCAGCGCCACCGGGATGCCGTCGCGGTTGCCGTCGGGCGCCACTTCGGAAGGCAGCACGAACAATGCCGCCTCGCCCATCCAGCGGCGCACGACGTCCTGCGGCTGCGCACCGCAGAACTCGATCCTGTCGGCCACGCCGCGGGCCTGCGCGAGCGCGCGCAGCGACGCATCCAGCGGGCCGGACCCCAGCAGGCGGCACTGGAAATCGACGCCGCGCGCCTGCAGCAGGGCGAGCGCTTCCACCAGCGTGGCGAAGCCCTTGATCGGGTCGAGCCGGCCGACGGTGAGGATCTGGTGCGGCAGGCGGCCGTCCGGCTGCCAGGGATTCGCGCGCAGGTCGACGCCGCAATGGATCACATGCAGCCTGTCACGCGCCTGCGCGGTCTCGCGTTCGCTCAGCCATTCCACGTTGAAGCGCGAAATCGTGACGGCGACGGCGGCATCCTGGATCTTGCGTGCGATCAGTTGCCGTTCGATGAAGATGTCGTGCGCGTGGCAGGTGAAACCGAACGGCACGTCCAGGACGCGCGACAGCGTCCAGGCGGCGGTAGACGGGTAGGTCGCCCAGTGCGCGTGCAGGACCTGCGGCTTGAAACCGTGCAGCCAGTCCACGTGCTCCAGCCCGCGCAGCCAGGCGGCGAGCGATTTGGCCAGCACCGATGGCGAACGCCAACTGTCGGCAACGACGCTGCCGAGGGTAGCGATGACGGCGCCGGGATTGCGCAGGAAGGCCTTGGTCGCGCCCCACAGTGCATGCAGCGGCGAACGCGGATGCCGCACGCGGTCCATCAGGGCCTGCGCATCGGCCTGCACCAGCGTCTCCGACGGCTTCTTCAGCGAGATGATCCGTACGTCGACGCCGTTCTCGATCAGCGCGGTGATCTCGCGGACGATGAACGTCTCCGACCAGCAGGGAAACAACGACACCACGTACACGGCGCGTTGCAGGGGAGGGTGGGCGGTCATCGGCGAACGTCTTCCAGTCGGGTGGTCTGCCAGAGGTGCGCCTCGGGATCGCGCAGGTAGTCCGCGAGGGCGAGCATGGCACTGGTATTGAGGCTGAGGAACGCAACGGCCAGGCGCACCGGCAGCAGCGTCGCCAGTCGCGGCCAGCCGCGACCGAGCACGGCGATGGCGTAGCCGGACAGCTGCAACGCGAGCAGCAGCGGATAGAGCATGCCGCCTCGCAGCGCCAGCGCGACGTTCGACAACAGCGCGAGCGCGAGCAGCCAGGGCGCGAGCAGGCGCAGCCACTTGTGGCCCCACAGCCGCCAGGCGAGCGGGTGAGCGCCCGGGATGGCCAGCGCAGGTTGCAGGTGGATCAGCTGGAAGTTTCCGGCCAGCGTGCGCCGCTTGCGGCGTTCCTCGTCGGCGGGATTGGCCGGTGTGCGGTCGAAGGCCTGGGCCTCGGGCACGAACACGGTGCGGTATCCCGCACGGGCGATGCCCAGCGGGATCCACATGTCGTCCAGCACGATGCCGCCGGGGATGGCGGGGATCAGCGTGCGACGTGCGGCGTACAGCGCGCCGGTGGCGCCCACCAGCGAACCGCTGGCGCTTTCCAGCCGCCGGATCGCCTTCTCGTAGCGCCAGTAGGCGTCCACGCCCTTGCCGTAACCATCGCCGGCTTCCAGCACGAGTTCGCCGCTCGCCGCCCCGACCGTGGGATCCGCCAGTACCGAGGCGAGCGCGCGCGCCGCCGCGGGATCGATGCGCTGGCGCACATCGTTGAACAGCACGATGTCCGCATCGAGCAGCGGCACCACGTTGCCCAGGCAGGCCGACTTGCCGCGCCGCTCGCCGAAGGCGAATACGCGGATGCGTTGCGGATCCCGTTGTGCCGCGAACCGGTCGCTGCCGTCCGTGCAGCCATCGCACGCCACGTTGATGCGCAGGCGGTCGTGCGGGTAGTCGAGCGCCAGCAGGTTGTCCAGTTTCGCGGGCAGTTCGCGCATGCCGTTGTGCACCACCAGCAGCACGTCGATCGTGGGCAGCGCGGCCGCGGCGTGGACCGGGCGCGGCCGGACGCGGGCCAGCAACGCCATCAGCAGCGGATAGCCTGCGTACGCGAACGCCACCAGGGCCAGCGATGCCCAGAACAGCAGGGTCATGCGCGCCGTCCCAGCACGCCGAGGGCACCGGCACGCAGGCGTTCGTAACCGGTGTCGCCGAGCATGCGCTTGGCGAGCGCCAGGCCCCGGTAGCGCAACCGCTCGTGGCCGATGGCCACCGGGTCGCGCCGGATCCAGCGCTGGAAGGTCACATGCCGCGTCGCCGCCGTCATCGCCATGCGGGGAAGCGGGCCCGTAGCGCCATCCGCGGCGGCGAGCACGCCGGGTTCCGACGAAAGCACGTGCGTGTAGCCGCACTCCCGTGCGATCGGCAGCAGGTCCTTCGGCATGCGGCCGCCGGGCGGTGCCAGCAGCGTGACCGGCGTGCCGATGCGCTGTTCGATCTCCTCGCGCGCGGCGGTCAGCGTGTGTCGAAGGCGGTGCGCATCGAGCTGGGTGAGGTAGACGTGGTCATAGCCATGCGACTGGATCGACATGCCCGCATCCGCCATCTCCCGCAGCTGGCGCCAGTCGAGGAAGCCGGGGGTGCCGACCGTGGCGGGATTGATGAAGAAGTCGGCGGTGATGCCGTGGCGCGACAACAGCGGCAGCGCGAGCGCGTGGTTGCTGGCGTGCCCGTCGTCGAACGTGACCAGTACGCGCGCCTGCGAGGTGCCGTCCAGCAACGCGGCGGCGCTGCTGCCACCCCCCGCGGACGCCACTTCGCGCATCTGTTCGTCGAACTCGTCCACCGCGAGCGTGTAGTGCGGATCCTGCCCGTCGGGCACGGCGCCGGTATGCAACGCGTGGTACATCAGCGCGACGACGGGGCCGGGTTCCACGGCTGGCGGGGTGGGGAGCGGCATGGCGCGGCGTCAGCGGTAGAACGTGACCGACAGGGCCACGACGTTCTCGACATAGTCCTGGCTGCTGATCGAGCTGTTGCGCTTGCGGTGCAGGTAGTCGACCTGCGCGCCCCAATGACGGCTGAAGCGCATCGCCAGGCCGGTGCCGAGGATGGTGTCGGTATCGTCGCGGTCGATATTGGTGAACTCGCGCTTGTAGCGCTGCGCCACGCCGGTCAGGCTCAGGCGCGCGGTCAGGCCGTAACGTGCGGAGACCGAGATGCCAGAGTTGTCGGCGTCGAAGCTCTCGTCGCGCAGGTAGCGCAGTTGTTCGACGTACGGTTCGGCCAGCAGCGTCAGGCGCTCGCCGGTGAACTCGTATCCCACGCTCGCACGTTTCTGCTTGAAGGTGTCCGGGATGATCTGCAGGTTCGGATCGCCCGGCTGGCCGACGCCCGGACCACCGGGGGTGCCCGGATCGGTGGGTTCGCCCGGCGCACCCACGCGCTGGATCAGGTCCTGCGAGGCGTCGCCGAACTGGTAGCTGGCCCGCCCGCTCAGTTGGCTGCGCGGCGCGACCTGCCAGCCTGCATAGCCGCGGAACAGCGCGCTGGACGTTCCATCCGCACCTTCCGGCTTCAGCCGCGAATAACCGGCGCTGACGTCGAGATTGAGCTTGGACAGTTCGCTCAGGTAGGTGACATAGGCGTCGTAGCGCTTGTAGTTGTAGAACTCGGAGATAGTGTCGTACTCGGTCTGCCCGGCCTCAAGATTGAATACCAGCGTGTCGGTGGTGCTCAGGGGGCGCAGCAGGCGTGCCGCGGCCGAGTAGCGATCGCTGTTGAACGTCTCGGTCTCTTCCGCCCAGCTGTTGGTGTAGCGGAGGTCCAGCACGCCGCGCATCGTCTCGCCGAAACGGGCCATCAGCGTCGGGCCTGCTTCGAAGACGTTGATCTTCTGCTGGTTGCCGGGAGTGAACGCGGCCAGCGAGTCCACCGACTGCTCGCTGAGGGAATCGCGGGCGTAGAAGGTCAGGCGCTCGGGCAGCAGCGTCCATTCCAGCTCGCCGGTGAACTCGCCGCGGGTATCGTCCTGGTAGACATCGTCCATGTAGTCCAGGTACTGCACGTTGCCGCGCAGCCGGGTGGTGAGCACCGAGCTGTCGTGGGTCAGGTCGAACCTGACCTGCGGCGAGAGGATGTCCTCGCTGATCTCGTTCGCTGCCTGCAGCACGATGTTGTCGCTATGCATGTAGCGCATGCTGACGTCGTAATCCAGGCGCGCGGCCTGCGCACCGAACGGCAAGGCGGCCGCGAGTGCGGCGCACAGGATGCGCCGGCGCGTGGACAGGGTACGGTGGAGGCTGTGGCGGGACGTGGCCATGGTTTCTTCCGTGCGCAGGTGGGTCAGACGCCTTCGTTGAACACGACGCCGGCGAACTTCTTCGGGTCGAAGTTCGCGGCCGCCTGGGCGATGGCGGCGGGCGTGTCGCGCCCGTAGCCGGCCACCAGCACCACGACATCGGCCAGTTCCGAGAGGATGCGGGCATCCGGCGCGCCGCGCACCGGCGGCGCATCCAGGAACAGATGGCAGTTGGGGTAGCGGCTGCGCAGCGAATCCAGCAGCAGGCGCATGCGGAAGGACGAGAAATACTCCGAGCCCGTCTCGCGCGTGCGCCCCGCGGGCAGCAGGCGCAGGCGCGGCACGCCGGTGTCGTACAGCACGCTCTCGGTGGTGCGTTCCTGGTCTTCCAGGTAGTCGACCAGGCCGCCCCCTTCGGCGGACAGCTTCATCGTGCGGTCCTGCGTGGGCTGGCGCAGGTCGCAGTCGATCAGCAGCGCACTCTTGGTCTCGTCGAACGCGACCGCCACGGCGAGGTTGCGCGCCACGAAACTGCCGCCGCTGCCGGGGCTCACGGGGGTCACGAGGGTGATGAAATTGCCCTCGGCCACGGACAGCAGCTGGGTGCGCAGCTCGCGGAAGGCGTCGACTTCGCGCCGTGCCGCATCGCTGCGGTAGATGGTGGCGCGGTCTTCCAGCTGCAGCGGGCTGAGGGCGGTGACCGGTGCGCGCGGCGCGATGGAACGGCTGGCGACGTGCTCGTCGCGGTCGCCCGCGGCGTCGTTGCCCAGCGGCCTGATCGGGTTGCTCATAGGACTTCCATTACCTTCAGCGTATAGGTCAGGCCGTACAGCAGCGGCACGGCGAGGAACAGCGACGCGGCCAGCGCGTAGCGCCGCAACGCCTTGCGCCGCCGGCGCCCGGTCAGGTACGCCGGCATGGTGCCGAGCACCGGCAGTCCGGCTTCGCGCTCGATCTGCAGCGGCGAGCGCACGCGCGGATCCAGCTTGATCAGCGCGAACAGCACGCCCAGGGGAATCAACAGTGCCAGGGCGATGCCGGCACCGGCCACGTGCATGACACGCAGGCCGCTCGGGCGCAGCGGCATCTGAGCGGGCTCCTGGATGCGGAAGCTCAGGCCGCGCTGCTCGGCGTCGAGGTTCATCGACACGCGGGCGTTCTCGCGGCGCTTCAGCAGGTCCTGGTAGAGATCGCGGTTGACCTCGTAGTCGCGGGTCAGTTCGGCCAGCGTGCTCTCCGACGAGGCGATCCGGTTGCTGCGCGCCATCTCGCTGGCCAGCATCTGCTCGGCGCTGCCGATGCGCGCGGCGGTGGCGGCGCTTCGACGGCGGGCTTCGGCCAGCTTGCTCCTCAATTCGCCGTACAGCGGATTGAAGGCGGCCGGGCCCTCCAGTGCCGTGCCCGCCGTGCGCGGCGCGTTTTCCTCGCGGCGCAGGTCTTCTTCCACGTCGCGGATCTGGTGCTGCACGCGCACCACGTCCGGGTGCTGTTCGGTGTACTGCAACAACAGGCGGTCGCGATCGGACTGCAGTTCGGCCAGGCGCGCGCGGTACTGGCCGGCGCGGGTCTGCACCAGGGTGATCTCGCTCTCGCCCGACAGCTGCGACTGCAGCGCGGCCTCCTGCGAGCGCAGGTCGATCAGTTCCATCCGCGCGCCCTCGATGATGCGGCGCAGCTCGCCGATGCGGGCGTTGACGTCGACGTCCGTACCCGGCCGCGCATCGGGCGTGCTCTGGCGGAAGTTCTCCAGGCCGGCCTCGGCGGTGGTCAGCTTCTCGTGGTACTGGTTCACCTGCGAATCGATGAAGGCGTACGCCTCACTGCTCTCGCGTTCCTTGGTGGCCAGGCTTTCCTGGATGACCAGTTCGGCGAAACGGCGGGTGATCTCGTAGGCCCGCGTGGCGTCCGAGTCGCTGTACGCGATCTCGATGAGGTTGGCGCGCGGGTTGCTGATGCTGGTGCGGTCGATGATCTTCTCGATCAGCTTGTCCTGCTCCAGCGGCGTGGGGTTGTCCTCCATCCAGCCGCCGGTCTTGAGGATCTCTTCCATCACGCGGCGGCTGAAGGCGACTTCGCGCAGGATGCTGGCGCGGTCGACGACACTGGTGGCGACTGCGCGGCCTTCCATCAGCGGCGCGATGATGTTGCGGTCTTCCACCAGGATGATCGTGGAGGAGGTGTACTTCTTGGGCAGCATCATGCCGATGACCAGGCCGAGCAGCGCGATGCCCGCGAACAGGCTCGCCAGCAGCACGGCGCGACGCTTGAACTCCTTGCTCAGCACCGGTACCGCATCGAACGCGGAGCGCCCCTCTTCGGGCGCTCCCCAGGCAGCGGACTGGTTCACAGGACGCGTTCCGGCACGGTGATCACGTCACCCGGGGCGACGGTGAAGTTGGTACTCAGGTCGCCGCGGTTGAGGATGCGGTCCAGCCGCACGGCGTAGCTCTGCGTGGCGTCGGCCGTCTTGCGGTACAGGTTGGAACGGTCGGGCGCGGCGAACTCGGTGACGCCGCCGGCGGCCAGCACGGCGTCCAGCACCGTCATGCCCGGGCGATAGGGGATCGAGACGGGCTGGCGCACCGCACCGGTGACGCGCACGCGCGACAGGTACTCGTGGCTGCGCAGTTCGGTCAGGATCACGGCGACCTGCGGGTCGCGCACGTAGGCGCCGAGCTTTTCCTGGATGTCCTTGGCGACCTCGGCGGGGCTGTGGCCGGCGGCCGACACGTCGCCCACCAGCGGGACCGAGATCATCCCGTCCGGGCGGACCGGCACGGTGATGCCGAGTTCCGGGTTGCGCCAGACCGACACCTGCACGATGTCGTCCACGCCGATCTGGTAGTTCTCGACGGCGGTGCTGGCCTGTTGCGGCGGTGCGGACTTGCTGCCGGCGTTGCCGGAGGCGCAGCCGGCGAGAAGAAGCGCCAGGACGACGGCCAGAAGGCCGGCGAAGGTGCGGTTCATGGAACATCCCCTGTGTTGGTGCGGATTGCCCCATACAACGCAGGGAGTGCCCGCGCCCGGCCACCGGACGCGGGCGAAAGGGCGGTCAGACCCGATAGAACTCGCGGTACCAGTCGACGAAACGGCGCACGCCCGTCTCGATGGGCGTGGACGGGTGGTAACCGGTGTCGCGACGCAGCGCTTCGACATCGGCGCAGGTGTCGGGCACGTCGCCGGGCTGCATCGGCAGCAGGCGCTTCTCGGCCTTGCGGCCCAGGCATTCCTCCAGCACTTCGATGTAGCGCAGCAGCTCCACCGGCTGGTGGTTGCCGATGTTGTACACACGCCAGGGCGCGCTGGACGAGCCGGGGTTGGGGAGCAGCGGGTCGTAGGTCGGGTCCGGGCTGGGCACCGTGTCGAGCGTGCGGATGACGCCTTCGACGATGTCGTCGACGAAGGTGAAGTCGCGCGTGTGGCGGCCATGGTTGAACACGTCGATGGGCCGGCCTTCGAGGATGCTCTTGGTGAACAGGAACAGCGCCATGTCCGGGCGGCCCCACGGTCCGTAGACCGTAAAGAAGCGCAGGCCGGTGGTCGGCAGCCCGAACAGGTGGCTGTACGTATGCGCCATCAGCTCGTTGGCCTTCTTGGTGGCGGCATACAGGCTGACCGGATGGTCCACGCTGTCCTCCACCGCGAACGGCAGCTTGCGGTTGGCGCCGTAGACCGAACTGGACGAGGCGTACACCAGGTGTTCGACGCCGCGATGGCGGCAGGCTTCCAGGATGTTGGTGAAGCCGACGATGTTGCTGTCGATGTAGGCGTGCGGGTTCTCCAGCGAATAGCGCACGCCGGCCTGGGCGGCCAGGTTCACCACGCGCTGCGGCTTGAAGTCGTCGAACGCGGCCTCCATCGCCGCGCGGTCTTCGAGCGAGGCCCGCACGAAGCGGAACCCGTCCTTGGGCTGCAGGCGCGCCAGGCGCGCCTCTTTCAGGGTGGGGTCGTAATAGTCGTTGAGGTTGTCGTATCCCAGCACCTCATCGCCGCGGTCGAGCAGGCGATGGCTGAGATGGGAGCCGATGAAGCCGGCGGCACCGGTAACGAGGACGCGCATCGAGGATTCTCGTGGGGAAGGACGTTACAGGCAGTCGTCGACAGCGTGGCGGGGCAGCGCCCGCTTCACGTCGAACACCACCGCGCCTGGCTTGCCGAGGGCGCGCACGCCGTCGCCGCCACGCTCGGTGAATTCGCGGTGGGCGACCGCCAGGATCACGGCATCGTACTGGCCGGCCTGAGGCTCGGCCACCAGGTCCAGGCCGTATTCGTGCTTGGCTTCGGCGGCGCTGACCCACGGGTCGTGCACGTCCACCTGCGCGTTGTAGCTGCGCAGTTCGGCCACGATGTCGACCACGCGCGTGTTGCGCACGTCGGGACAGTTCTCCTTGAATGCCAGCCCCAGCACCAGCACCCTGGCGCCGGCCGTGGGCAGGTTCTGCCGGGCCATCAGCTTGGCCACGCGTCGCGCGACATGGCTGCCCATGCCGTCGTTGATGCGGCGGCCAGCCAGGATCACGTCGGGGTGGTAGCCGATCTGCTGCGCCTTGTGGGTCAGGTAATACGGGTCCACGCCGATGCAGTGGCCGCCGACCAGGCCCGGGCGGAACGGCAGGAAGTTCCATTTGGTGCCGGCGGCCTCGAGCACCTCATGGGTGTCGATGCCCAGGCGATGGAAGATCAGGGCCAGTTCGTTGATCAGCGCGATGTTGACGTCGCGCTGGGTGTTCTCGATGACCTTGGCGGCCTCGGCCACGCGGATGCTGCTGGCCTTGTGGGTGCCGGCGGTGATGATGCTGCCGTACAGCGCGTCGACGAAGTCCGCGACCTCGGCGGTGGAGCCGGAGGTCACCTTCATGATGGTTTCCAGGCGGTGCTGCTTGTCGCCGGGGTTGATGCGCTCCGGGCTGTAGCCGGCATAGAAGTCCTGGTTGAACCGCAGTCCCGATTCGCGCTCGATGATCGGTACGCAGGTCTCTTCGGTGGCGCCGGGATACACGGTCGATTCGTAGATCGCGACTGCACCCTTGCCGATCGCGCGGCCCACGGTGCGGCTGGCCGATTCCAGCGGATGCAGGTCGGGGCGCTTGTAGTCGTCGATCGGGGTGGGGACGGTGACGATGAACACGTTGCAGCCCGCCAGCGCCGCCGGGTCGTCGCTGAAGTCGAGCAGCGGCGTGTCGCGCAGCTCGTCGGCGCTCACTTCCAGCGTGTGGTCCTGGTGCTCGCGCAGTTCTGCCACGCGCTTGCTGTTGATGTCGAAACCCAGGGTGGGGAACTTGCGGCCGAAGGCGACGGCCAGCGGCAGCCCGACGTATCCCAGGCCGATCACGGCGATCCTGACCTGGTCCAGGGTGGGCAATGGAGCGTTCATCAATGTGGGGTCCCCTGTGTACTGCGTGTTGGAAGAGTCTATAAGGCCGGGGGCATGCCCGCGCTGCCGCCGGCGGCCCCATGTCGAGTCGATCAACGTGCAAAGCCCCGTCGAGAGGACACGCTTGCGCAATGGCCTGATTGCGCCGCGCTCTGCGTACCAGAGGCATGATCGGCCACCAGGAGGGTGGCGACCAGCGACCGGGGAGTCGACATGCGGATCCTGTTGTGCGGTGGCGCCGGCTACATCGGCGCGCATGCTTACGTGGTGCTCGTCGAGCGGGGCCACGACGTGGTGGTGGCGGACAACTTCAGCAACAGTTCGCCGGGCGTATTGGCCCGCCTGCAGCAGATCACCGGGCATCCGGTGCCGTTCCAGCCGCTGGACCTGCGCGACCGCGAGGCGGTCGTCGGCTTCTTCGCGCGGCAGCAGTTCGATGCGGTGGTGCACTTCGCGGCGTTGAAGGCGGTGGGCGAATCCTGCGAGCGTCCGCTGGACTATTTCCACAACAACATCAGCGGCACGCTCAACCTGTTGCACGGCATGCAGGCGGCGGGCGTCAAGCGGCTGGTGTTCAGCTCGTCGGCCACCGTCTACGGCGACCCCGCGAGCGTGCCCGTCCGTGAAGACGCGCGCCTTCAGGTCACCAACCCGTACGGCCGGACCAAGCTGGTGATGGAACAGCTGATCGGCGACCTCTGCGAAAGCGATCCGGGTTTCCACGCCGCCAACCTGCGCTACTTCAATCCCGTGGGCGCGCACGTCTCCGGCCTGATCGGCGAGGACCCGACCGGAATCCCGAACAACCTGATGCCCTACATCTGCCAGGTGGCCGTGGGCCGGCGCGAGCACCTGAGCGTGTTCGGCGGCGACTGGCCCACGCCCGATGGCACCGGCGTGCGCGACTACATCCACGTGATGGACCTGGCACGCGCGCACGCGGATGCGCTGGATTTCCTGGTGCGCGAGCGCCGCAACCTCACCGTCAACCTCGGCACCGGGCAGGGCATCAGCGTGCTGCAGCTGGTGAACGCGTTCGCGGGTGCGGCCGAGCGCGCGATCCCGTACCAGATCGTCGCGCGTCGCGCGGGCGATGTGGCCGAAGTGTATGCCGATCCATCGCTGGCCAACGACGTGCTGGGCTGGCGTGCGGAGCTCGACGTCGACGCGATGTGCCGTGATGCCTGGCGGTGGCAGTCGCAGAACCCGCAGGGCTATCCGTCCGCCTGACCGGACGCCGCGAACGTGACCGGTTTGGCATAAGCGAGCCTGCGGCGGCCGGCCGCAGGCTGGCGACGCGGTGGCGATTGGTCGAGAATCGACGCACCTCCCGCTCGCCTGGATCCGCTTGCCAACCGACGCCGTTCGCGACCTGGCGGAACAGAACCGCTCACGCTACGGCCAGCGCATGTACCGCATGCGCGCGCTGGGGCTGGGCCTGGGAGCGCTGTGCGTGGGCGCCGTGCTGTACGAACACGCGGCGCCTCCTGCGTTGTGGGCGTTGCTGGCCGCGCATGGGTTCCTGTGGCCGCACTTGGCCTACTGGCGGGTGAAGCGGCAGCACGACGCACCGTTGCAGACGGAGTTCCAGAACCTCACCTTCGACGCCGCGATGGGCGGGTTCTGGATCGCGGCGATGCAGTTCGATGCGCTGCCCAGCGTGCTGCTGGCGGTGATGCTGACGATGGACAAGGTCATCGTCGGTGGCGGGCGTTTCGCGGTGCGCACGCTGGCGGCGATGGCGCTGACCTGCCTGGCGGCCAGCGCGGCCTGGGGCTTCGCCTTCGAGCCCTTCACGAGCTATCCGGTAGTGCTTGCGTGCCTGCCTTTCCTCGCGATCTATCCGACGGCCATCGGCATCGCGACCCATTCGCTTGCGCGCAGGGCGCGGCAGCAGAAGGACCTGCTCGAGAAGATGGCGCGCTTCGATGCCGCGACCGGATTGATGAACCGCCAGCAATGGCTGCACGCGGCGACCCACGAGCTCAAACGCTACCAGCGCGCCGGGCGTACCGCAGTGCTCGTCTTGATCGACATCGACCGCTTCAAGGACATCAACGACGGCTACGGCCATACGGTCGGGGACGAGGTGGTGGAAGAGTTCGCCCGCCTGCTGAAAGCCTGTCTGCGTGATGTCGACACGAGCGGACGCTACGGCGGCGACGAGTTCGGCGTGGTGATGCCCGACACGCGATGGGAAGAGGCCATCGTGGCCGCCGAGCGCCTGCGCCGGCAGGTCGCGGCGTGCGGATTCTCCAAGCGTGCGTTGCGGTGCACCGTCAGCATCGGCCTGGCGGAATCCCATGCGGGCATCGCGTCGGTGTCGGACTGGATCAACAGCGCCGACAGTGCCCTCTACCGCGCGAAGGCCCAGGGGCGCGACTGCATCGTCGTCGGCTGCTGAGGCGCGCTCAGTCGAGCAGGGCGTCGACCACGGCCGTGGGTTGTTTCATCCAGGCGAAGTGATCGGCGCGTGCGCCCAGGCGTGCATGGTCGAGCACCGTCACGTGGGCGGGACTCCCGGGCAGTTTCGCCATCAAGGCCCGCAGCGAACTTTCCGGAGCCAGCCAGTCATCGTCGAACAACACGCCGCGCACAGGCGCACGCACGCCTCGCATGCCGGCGTCCAGGTCCACCGGCCAGCCCGCTGCGCGATAGCGGCCGCTCAACCCCACCCGCGCCCAGTCGCGGATCAAACCGCGTGCTTCATCGCCACCGAAGCCCAGTCGGCGACCGGGCAGGGCGCCACAGGCGCGTGCCAGCCAGGGCGCGAACTGGTAGAAGAATGGCAGCGCGTAACCACGCGGCGCGGGGAACGTTCGCCAGTATGGCGTTCCGCTGGCGACCAGCCAGAGGCTCGCGAACGCGTCGGCAGCCTGACCTGCATGGCAGGCCGCCAGCTGGCCGCCCAGGCTGTGGCCGCCGATGCGATGGGGAATGTCCCGCAGGCGACCACGCATCGCGGCGTGGCTGAGCGGCAGGTCGGTGCCCAGCAACTCGCGATAGCCCCAGTCCGTGTGCCGTCCGGCGCGGAGCGAACTGCTGCCATTGCCGCGCCATTCGTGCACGAAGACCGCGATGCCGCGGGCGGCCAGCATCTCGGCGAACGGCAGGTAATGACGCGCCGCGACCCCCAGCGCGGGTACCCACAGGAGCGTGGAGACGGGATGGGTCGGAATACGGGCGACCAGGGTGTAGCCGTGACCATCCTGCGATTGCAGCGGAATGTCTTCCGCAAGCCGGGACGTGTCGGTGGCATTCATGCGGTCGGTGCAGCCCCGGTGTGGTCCAGCACGACGATGTCGCTGCGTCCCGGCCGATAGCCGCCGCGCAACGCAGCGTGCACGTAGTCCGAAGCGGCGAGGCATGCCGCCTTCATCGCCATGCCTTGCGCGCCACGCGCCGCGATGGCGGAAGCGAGCGTGCAGCCGGTGCCATGGGCTTCCAGGGCCAGGCGCGGGTGCGAAGTTTCGGTCATTCCGTCCGCATCGACGTACAGGTCCACCACATCGCCGTCGCCCGGCAGATGGCCACCCTTGAGGAACACGGCTCGGGCGCCCAGCGCCAGCAGGTCGTTCGCGGCCCTGCGCATCGCCGGCGCATCGGCAATGGCGCGCCCGAGCAGCAGTTCCGCTTCCGGAAGATTCGGCGTCACCACGTCCGCCAGCGGCAGCAACCGTGTGCGCAGTGCTTGCAGGGCGCTGTCTTCCAGCAGCTTGGCGCCGCTGGTGGCCACCATGACCGGATCGACCACCACCGTGGCCGGGCGATGCACGCGCAAGGCCTCGGCCACCACGCCGATGACGTCGGCGGTCGCCAGCATGCCCAGTTTCACGGCGCGCACGTCGAAATCGTCGAAGCATGCGTCAAGCTGCGCGCGGAGGAAATCCATCGGCGGCACGTTTACCGCGGTAACGCCCCGCGTGTGCTGTGCGGTGAGCGCGGCGATGGCGGAGAGGCCATGCACGCGGTGGGCGGCGAAGGTCTTGAGGTCGGCCTGGATGCCGGCACCGCCACCGGAGTCGGAACCGGCGATGGTCAGGGCGGAAACCACGGAGGGAACGGTCATGCGCGGATTGTGCCATCCGTACGCGGGCGGGTGGCGGGGCGGGTCACGCCGTCGGCGACCGTGCGCGCATCCACTGGCGATACAGCACGTAGCCGACGCCGGTGCAGCCGGTCAGCAGCGCCGGCGCCAGCAGGGCGTCGTAACCGACTTGCCGATACAGCCAGGCGCCGAGCACGCCACCGCCCAGGAAGCCGCTGATGATCAGGGCGCTGAGCGTCAGTCGCCTTACCGGCAACGGCATGCCGCGCAGCAGGTGCCCCAGGCCGATGCCGAGGTCGGTGAACATGCCACTGAGGTGGGTGGTACGCACGGCGGCACCGCTGTAGGTCGTGACCATCGCGTTCTGCAGGCCGCAGGCCACGGCAGCGAGCAGGGCACCCCAGATCTGTTCCTGCTTGAACAGCGGGACCGCGGCGATCAGCAGCACGGCCTCCAGCGCGAGCACCACGCCGTACCGGCGGCCGAGTTTCAGCGTCTGGTCCTGGATGATCAGGCCGCTGAGCATCGCGCCGAGGCAGAACGCGATCAGCACGCCCCACAGGTGGATCACCGCACGCAGGTCGCCCTGCGCGATCGCCGCACCCAGCAGGCTGGTGGTGCCGGTCAGATGGCTGACCGCCTGGTGTTCGAACCCCAGGTAGCCGATGACGTTGACCATGCCGGCCACGCAGGCCAGCAGCACGGCACCGATCCAGACCCAGCGGGGAAGTTGGAGGCCCATGGCGTCAATGAGCCCCGCGTGCAGAACGCGGACCTCGTCCCGGCCACAGCCATGCAAGCGACCAGGCGGCACAGACCGGAAGGAGTTCGGACGCCCAATACTTCCATGCTGAATAGTCGAGGGTTACGTCCAACAGCACCTTCAGGATGCCGGCGCCTATCGACTGGACCAGTACCCAGGCAAGCAGCAGATGGAGCCCGCGCCAACGCGCGATTCCGGTGGAGAACCACCAGTAGGCGACCGTCGCAAACAGGATATATCCACTTGTGCGGACGACGTTGAAGGACGCGAATCCAACATCATCCGGGGCGAACCGGAACAGGAATAGCGAGAGCAACATGCTGGTGCCAATGGACCATGTAGCCAGTGCCGAGAACAGGACGACGCCACCCAGCAGGACGCGCCGCCATTGCACGCCAAACTTCAGCGCTGCGGCGGCATCCGTGGGGGCGGCGGCGGATGCGTAGCGTGTCGGCGTGTAGGGATCATGCATGGCTGCCTGCTCTGGTGTCGCCACGCAGGCCGCAAGGGCCAGCGTGGCGATCGATACCGCTACAGCACTTCCGACGCGTAATCCGCCAGGCGCGAGCGCTCGCCGCGTCGCAGCGTGATGTGCGCGCTGTGCGCCCAGTTCTTGAAGCGGTCCACCGCGTAGGTCAGGCCCGATGTCGTCTCCGTCAGGTAGGGCGTGTCTATCTGTTCCACGTTGCCCAGGCAGACGATCTTGGTGCCGGGGCCGGCGCGGGTGATCAGCGTCTTCATCTGCTTCGGCGTGAGATTCTGCGCCTCGTCGAGGATCAGGTAGCGCGACAGGAACGTACGGCCACGCATGAAGTTCATCGAACGGATCTTGATGCGCGAGGCGAGCAGGTCATTGGTCGCCGCACGGCCCCAGGCGCCGCCTTCCTGGTTGTGCGTCAGCACTTCCAGGTTGTCGGTAAGCGCGCCCATCCACGGCGTCATCTTCTCTTCCTCGGTGCCCGGCAGGAAGCCGATGTCCTCCCCGACGCTGACCGTGGCGCGGGTCATGATGATCTCGCGGTAGCGCTGCTGGTCCATCGTCTGCGCCAGGCCGGCGGCGAGCGCGAGCAGCGTCTTGCCGGTGCCGGCGGTGCCGAGGAGGGTGACGAAATCGACTTCGGGATCCATCAGCGCGTTGAGCGCGAAATTCTGTTCGCGGTTGCGCGCATTGATGCCCCACACCGCATGCTGGCTGTGGCGGAAGTCGTCGACGATCTGCAGCGTCGCCTTGTCGCCCTCGACCTTGCTGACGCGGAATTCGGACTCGTCGTCGCCGGGCAGGTACAGGTACTGGTTGGGGTACCAGCCCGCGCCATCGGCCATCGTCACTTCGTAGAACGTGCGGCCCTTGTCGGTCCACGAGCGCAGGTCCTTGCCATGGCGTTGCCAGAAATCCTCCGGCAGCGGATCGGCGCCGGTGTACAGCAGGCTGAAATCGTCGAGCGCGCGATCATTCTCGTAGTCCTCCGACACGATGCCGGCGATCGCCGCCTTGATGCGCAGGTTGATGTCCTTGGAGACGAACACCACCGGGATCTCCGGCTCGCTCTCCTTCAGCGCGAGAATGGCGCCGAGGATGGCGTTGTCGGGAATGACCGCACCGAAGCTCTTGCCGGCATCGAAATGGCTGGTCTGGAAGCGCAGCAGGCCCGCGCTCTGTGAGCCGCGCAGCTGCAGGCTGTTGGGCTGCACGAGCGGAATGCCGGCGGCCAGGTTGTCCAGGCCGGACGCCTCGACCAGTTCGTTGAGGAAGCGGCTGACCTGCCGCGCGTTGCGGCTCGCTTCCGAGGTTCCCTTCTTGCCGTTGTCCAGTTCCTCGATCACCTGCATCGGCAGGAAGACGTCGTGCTCCTCGAACTTGAACAGCGCGGTGGGGTCGTGCATCAGCACGTTGGTGTCCAACACATAGATACGCTTGCTACGGGTCATTCGGGCAACCTCATCGAGGAAGATGTGTGAACACGGGCAACATTTCCGCGGACAGCAGCGAACCACCATGACCCGCCGCGGCGCGGGATGGTGGGTGGAAGGGAAGGGGATTTCGTCACTGGGCCTGGTGGGCCTTCAGCGCGTCCAGCACGGCGTCGGCATGGCCGGGAACCTTCACGCCGCGCCACTCCTGCACGATGCGGCCGTCCGGCGAGATCAGGAAGGTGCTGCGCACCACGCCCAGCACCTTGCGGCCATACATGTTCTTCTCGTGGATCACGTCGAAGGCCTTGCACAGCGCTTCGTCGGCGTCGCTCACTAGCGGGAACCTGAAGCCCTGCTTGGCGCAGAAGTTGTCGTGCGATTTCACCGAGTCGCGCGAGACGCCCAGTACGGTGGCGTCGAGCTTGGCGAACTTCGGCAGCAGCGCGTTGAAGTCCAGACCCTCGGTGGTGCAGCCGGGAGTGCTGTCCTTCGGATAGAAGTAGAGCACCAGCCATCGGCCGGCGTAGTCGGCGAGGGTGGCGGTCTCGCCGCCAGACAGGGCCAGCGGCAGTTTCAGTGTCGATTTGGGCAGGGCTTTCGCGCTTTTCGCCGTCATCGTCAGAACTTCATCGGATCCATGATCGCGTCCAGGTTCAGATGGTCGCAGAATTCGAGGAAATCGTCGCGCAGCGCGGCGATGTGCATGTTGGCCGGCACGCCGATGGTGACCTGCGCCGAGAACATCTCCGCCCCGGTCTGCATCGCGCGGTAGCGCGTGCTCTGCAGGTTCTCGATGGTGATCCCCTGGCGGTCGAAGAAGTCCGCCAGCTGGAACAGGATGCCAGGCTTGTCGGCGGCCACCACTTCCACGATGTACGGCAGCAGGTTGGACTGCACCACCTTCGGCCCGGTGCGGTAGAACACCAGCTTCAGGCCGTCGTCGCGCTCGAGCCGCGACAGCATGGCTTCCAGCTTCGCCACCGCGTCCCACGACCCGGTCGCGAGCGCGGTCACCGACACGTCGCGGCCCACCGTGGACAGCCGCGCGTCCACCAGATTGCAGCCGCTGTCGGCGATCCGGCGCGTCACCGACAGGAGCGGCGATTCCGGATGCGTCGTATAGGCGGTGATCAGGAGGTGGTTTTCGGTCGGCGAAGGCCGGGGCGTGGAATCGGTCAAGAGAGCTTCCGGCGTTGCGGTCAGGCTGAATGGCGGCCGGGCAGCGGCCCGACGACGCAGGCAGCATACTTGCCCGCCCTTTGAGCCCGCAAGTAACATGCGGCCGACATTGCAGGCGGACCGGGACGACCGCGCTCACGGGCGCTTCCGGTGCGCCGGATCCCCACCGAGAGCCTCCCCTTGCACCTTTCCGGCAGCATCACCGCACTGGCCACGCCGTTTTCGGCGTCGGGCGAACTCGACCTGCACGCCTGGCGCGCGCTGCTGAAACAGCAGCTCGACGGCGGCACGCAGGGCGTGGTGGTGGCGGGTTCGACCGGCGAAGCGGCGGCGTTGTCCGACGACGAGTACGACACGGTCCTGCGCATCGCGGTGGAAGAGGTGCGTGGGCGCCTTCCCGTGTTGGCCGGCACCGGCCAGATGAATACCGCCAGGACCATCGCGGCGACCCGCCGTGCGGCCGCGGGCGGCGCGCAGTTCGCGCTGGTGGTGACGCCGCCCTATGTCCGGCCGACGCAGGCAGGCCTGGTGGCCCACTATCGCGCCGTCGCCGACCTGGGCGGCCTGCCGGTCGTTCTCTACAACGTGCCGGGCCGGACCGGCTGTGACCTGCTGCCGGAAACGGTCGCCGAACTCGTCGACCACCCGAACATCGTCGGCATCAAGGAAGCGCGTTCCGAGCCCGAGCGCATGTCCGCACTGCTGGCGCTGCGCACGCCGGGCTTCGCCATCCTGAGTGGTGACGACCCGACCGCGTCGCGCGCGATCCTGGCCGGAGCCGATGGCCTGATCTCGGTCGGGTCCAATGCGTTGCCGCGCACGTTCCGCCGCCTGTGCGACGTGGCGCGCGCCGGTGATGCCGCGGCCGCGTCAGCGCTGGACGCGCAGCTGCAGGAGATCTACGCCTTCCTCGGCGTCGAATCCAATCCCATTCCGGTGAAGGCGCTGCTGCAGCGTGCGGGGTTCGGCCACGGCCTGCGCCTGCCGCTGCTCGCGCTGTCCGCCGCCCATGCCGATACCGCCGATCGCCTCGCCGCCTTGGCGCAGGCGCTGGAAGCACAATCCAGCCGCGATACCCTCGCGGCCTGAACCCAGGAGAACCTCATGCGTCTTTCGTCTTCCCTCGTGCGTCCGCTTGCCCTCGCGCTGCTGGTCGTCTCCGTCGCCGGCTGCTCGTGGTTCAAGAAGGGTGCGCGGGGCGACTATGCACTGGCGCCGGAAGCCCGTCCGCTGGAAGTGCCGCCGGACCTCAACCTGCCCAACACCAGCGGCGCCATGCAGGTGCCGGCCGCCAGCCAGGCCACGTCGTCCAACGCCCCTACCGCCGGTGGGTTCAGCGTGGCCGGCTCACGCGACGACGCCTTCACCCGCGTCGGTGAAGCGCTTGCCGGCGTCGAAGGCGTGACCATCGCCAGCCGCGCGCAGCTGCTGGGGACCTATGACGTGAGCTACGAAGGCGCAAGCTTCCTGGTGCGCGTGTCGGCGGTGGACGCAGGCGCGTACGTATCGGCGGTCGATCCGCGCGGCCTGCCGGCGACGTCGCCGGCCGCGACCAAGCTGCTTGCGGCATTGAAGGCGAAGCTGGGCGGCTGATCGCATCCGCCGCGACATGCGAGAAGGGCGCCGCAAGGCGCCCTTTTTCATGGGAGGCGTTCCGCCATGCCGCGCGGTCAGCGCTCCAGCAGCGGCAACTTGCCGGGCTTTCCTTCCCACTCCTTGGCGTCCGGCAACGGCTCCTTGCGGGTGGTGATCACCGGCCAGGCGCGCGAGAGTTCGGCGTTCAGCGCCACGTAGCCCTCCTGTCCCGCCGGCACGTCGTCCTCGGGATAGATGGCATTGATGGGGCATTCCGGCTCGCACAGCGTGCAGTCGATGCATTCGTCCGGATCGATCACCAGGAAGTTCGGCCCTTCGTGGAAACAGTCCACCGGACAGACCTCCACGCAGTCGGTGTACTTGCACTTGATGCAGTTTTCGGTGACGACGAAGGGCATGAAGACGAGCGCTCGAGCGGGAACCGCGCAAGTTTAATGCAGCCGGCCCGTCGTGGCGCGAATGCAGGCAGGCGTCCGCGTGATGCGCACTTCATCGCGACACAATGACGCAGCCCCGACCCTGTACCGCTTCGACCGTGCATCGGGCGTCGTCCCATCCGCCGGCGGGATTGCGGGTTTCGAATCCAATTAAGTTCACAAATAGGACAAACAATTGAGATTGGCTGGGTTTATTCCATTTTTGATAGCACCCAAGCTTCGTACCCTGTCCACCACCCAAGGAGTTTCGCCATGATCACCCTCCGCCCTGCCGAGGCCCGCGGCCATGCCAATCACGGTTGGCTGGATTCGTGGCACAGCTTCTCCTTCGCCAACTACTTCGATGACAAGCACGTCCACTGGGGCCCGCTGCGCGTCATCAACGAGGATCGCGTGGCCGCGGGGCGCGGCTTCGGCGAACACGGCCACCGCGACATGGAAATCATCAGCTACGTGCTGGAAGGTGCGCTGGGCCACAAGGACTCGATGGGCAACAGCTCCAGCATCGTGCCCGGTGATGTGCAGCGCATGAGCGCCGGCACCGGCGTGCAGCACTCCGAGTTCAATTACAACGCGTCCGGTGCCACGCACTTCCTGCAGATCTGGATCATTCCCGATCGGCAGGGTGTCGAGCCGTCGTACGAGGAGAAGTCCTTTCCCGCGACCGAGAAACAGGGCCGCCTGCGCCTGGCGGTCAGTCCCGATGGCGCCGATGGGTCGGTCCGCATCCACCAGGATGCGCGCATGTACGTCGGTCTGTTCGATGGCAGCGAAAAGGCCGAACTGCCGCTCGCCGACGGCCGGCTCGGCTACGTGCACGTGGCGCGTGGCGAGGCGACCGTCAACGGGAAGCCCCTGAAGGCGGGTGATGCGCTGCTGTACGACGCGGAGCCGCTGGTCACCATCGAACGCGGCATCGGTGCCGAGGTGCTGGTGTTCGACCTTCCGCGGATGCAATGAGGCGAGGTGCAGTGGACACGCGTTGACTTAAGGAGTTCTTAAACATCCCGCGCGAGCATGGGCGGGCCGGGCAATCCGGTCCCCCACCGCCGAGGTTTCCATGAGTCTGCTGCGTGCCTGCACACCGCTGTTGCTGCTGTTGCCCTTCTCCGCGTTCGCCCAGGTCGTCGAGCGCACCGATGCCAAGGCGCAGGACCAGTTGCCGTCGCGCTGGAGCGCCGGCCTGGCTGTCGTGCACCGCGACAGCGAGTACGCGGGCGAAGGCACGCGGACGCGCCTGTATCCCAACCTCGCCTACGACGGCGAACGTGTCTACCTGCGTGGCGCGGCACTGGGCTACCGCGTCCACGTGGACGATCGTTTCGAACTGCGCACCTTCATCGCGGGTCGCCTGGATGGGCTGGATGCGGATGACTTCGGCATCGCCGAACTCGCGCGTCGCGGTGTGGACCGCCGGCTGCTGTCCGATCGCGACGACAGTGTCGACATCGGCGTCGGTGCGAGCTGGAAGGGGGCGGGCGGCAAGCTCGACCTGGACGCGCGCGTCGATGTGACCGGTACCAGCGACGGCTACGCGGTCGCCCTCGACTACAGCTATCCGCTGGCGCTCGGTCGCTCGACCCTGGTGCCGTCGGTGGGCGCCATCCGCCTGTCGGCGGACCTGGCGGATTACTACTACGGCATCCTCGATGAAGAGGTTGCACGCGGCGTGGCGGCCTACCGTCCCGGTGCGGCTACGGTGCCGCGCGCCAGCCTGACCCTGGTCCATCCCTTCGCCAGACGCTGGGCGCTGGTGGGCAACGTGGAATACCGAGCCTTGCCCGACGCGCTGCAGGACAGCCCGTTGGTCGAGGAGGGCAAGGACCGCAGCACGTCGCTCTTCGTCGGCATCTCGCGCGGATTCTGATCGCGGTTTCCCTAACCCTTGGAGCTCCCATGAATGCACGACTTTCGCGCGCGGGGACGGCGACATTGTTTCGCCCGGTACCCGTGGCCCACCTTCCCGCACCGCAGGATCCGCCGTGGAGCCACGCATCGGCCGATGACGGCATCGATATCCGTCGCGTCACCCGGGCGCACGCCGCGGTGCTGATGCAACTGTGCGACCGCCAGCGGGCGGAACTGCCCGAAACCTCCGGTACCCGCGCCGGCGCCGGCGTGCTGGAGCTGATGGAAGCCTTGTTCGAACCACCGCTGCGCGCGTGGGCGTGGATCGCGGAGCGCCGCCGGGAGCCCGCGGGTTATGCCTTCGCCACGGTGGGATTCTCGATGCTCGACCGGGCGTATTACCTCAATCTCGAAGCGCTCTTCGTACCCGCCAGCGCGCGCCCCTCGGACGTCGCCACGCAGTTGCTCGCCGAAGCGCGTCGCACGGCATCGCAGCTCGGCTGCGTCGATCTCCGCTGGCAGGTGCCCGTGGGGCAGGGCGATGTCCAGATGATGCTGCCCGGGCAGGCCGGTGCGGCCACGATGGTCCAGTACGTATTCCCCACGTCGAGGAGCGGCCACGATGGCTGATCCGTCCACCCCGATGCCTCGCCGGGGAAAACGCCTGAAGCGCATCGCGGCGGCGGCCTGCGTGTCCGCCACGGCCTTCGCCTACGCGGGCCTGTCCGGCTGCGCCACGCTGTCCTACCCGCAATCGCCGCAGTTCGGCGAGGACGGCTTCCAGAACGAACGCAAGCCGCGTGCGCTCGGTTGGCGCGATACCGGCAAGCTCTGGTGGGACTTCCTGGTCGGCGGCAAACCGGCCGGTACCGTGCCGACGGGTGCCATTCCGGTCCAGTCGCTGTCCCGTGCGCAGTTGGACGCCGCGGCGGATGGCACGCTGTACCGGCTCGGACATTCGACCGTCCTGCTGAAGCTCGGCGGCCGGTTCTGGCTGACCGATCCGGTGTTCTCCGAGCGCGCCTCGCCCGTCCAGTGGGCGGGTCCCAAGCGCTTCCACGCGCCGCCGATCGCCCTCGATGCATTGCCACCGCTGGCGGCCGTGGTGTTGTCGCACGATCACTACGACCATCTGGACCGCGACACGGTGCGCGCGCTGGCGGCGAAGACGGAGGTATTCCTGACGCCGCTCGGCGTGGGCGACCGGCTGGTCAGGTGGGGCGTGCCCCGCGACAAGGTGCGTCAGCTTGACTGGTGGGACGAAGTGGAACGCGATGGCGTGCGCTTCACGGCGACGCCGTCGCAGCATTTCTCCGGCCGCACGCTGTTGGACCGCAACGCCACGCTGTGGGCGTCGTGGGTGATCCGGACGGACGAGTTGAAGGTCTTTTTCAGTGGCGATACCGGCTACTTCGACGGTTTCCGCACCATCGGCGAGCGCCTGGGGCCGTTCGACATCACCTTGCTGGAGTGCGGCGCCTACGACCGCCGCTGGCAGGACGTACACATGCTGCCCGCGCAGACGCTGCAGGCGCATCGCGATCTGGGCGGCCGATCGCTGGTGCCCATCCACAACAGCACCTTCGACCTGGCCTTCCATGGCTGGAGCGAACCCATGGAAACGCTGTACGCCCTGTCGCAGGACGCGGGGGTCGCCATCGCCACTCCGGTGATCGGCCAACCGCTGTCGATCGCGGGGCCCGCCGACACGCAACCGTGGTGGCGCGGCGAATAGCGCCGCGTCGCCGCATCAGGCGTCGGGTGCCGCGCGGAACGCGACGCGGCAACCGAATCCCCGTCCGGCGATGCCGTCTTCCACCGTGATGCGCGCATCGTGTGCGCGTGCGATGCGGTCGACCAGCGACAGGCCGATGCCGCTGCCGCGTTCGCCATTGCCCTGGCTCCCCCGGAAGAAGCGCTCGAAGATGCGTTCGCGCTCGTCTGCGGGCACGCCGGGGCCGTTGTCCCGCACCCTGACCCAGGCGGTCGCGCCTCCGTCGTCGGTGCCGCAGGCGATCTCGATGCGCGCGCCGTCGCCGCCGTAGCGGACTGCGTTGTCCAGCAGGTTGCGCACCAGGATGCCGAGATCGTCGAGGTCGCCCCGCACGCTGGCGGGCTCGGCATGGAGCGCGAGCGTCTGCTGTCGGCGGCTCGCCATCGATTCGAACTCGCGCGCGACCATCGTCACTACGTCGGGGAGCGCGACGACGGGTCGATCCTCGCGCAGCGGCGACGCGTCCACGCGTGCCGAGTCGAGCAGCTGCTGCGCCAGCCGCGACGTGCGCTGGATGCCATGCGCCAGCTGGGCCAGCGCGGCCTGCGCGTCCGCCTGGCTGCCGGCGCGCATGGCGACCTGCGTCTGCGTCAGCAGCGCAGCCAGCGGCGTCCGCAACTCGTGCGCGGCGTCGGCCAGGAACTGGCGTTCGCCGCGCATCGCCTCCGAGAGGCGTTCGAGCAACAGGTTGAACGAATCCACCAGTGGCCGGATCTCGCGCGGCAGCCCGGAGGCGGGCAAGGGAGCCAGGTCGTGAGGCTCGCGCTGCGCCATCTCGCGGCGCAGGCGGTTCATCGGACGCAGGCTCCAGTGGATGGCCAGGCCCACGATGGCCCCGAGCATGAGCAGGATGCCGATGCCGCTCCACAGGCTGATCTTCACCCAGTGCGCGAGTTCGGCCTTCATCGCCGACTGCGACATGCCGGACTGCACCTGGATGCGGCCGCTGGCATCGGTGGCGGCATAGACGCGCCACGGTTCGCCCGCGACCTCGCTCACCACGAAACCGGACTTGAAGTCCGCGCGCAGCGGCTGCATCGGTGCGCCATCCGACGCCACCACGGGCGTGCGCCGGCCGAGGATCCACACCTGGTAGCGCAGCGTGTCGAATTTCTTCTTCTTGCCCGCCGGGCCGGCCCGCGGGGGCAGGCGAAGACGCGGGCCGTCGTCCAGCGCGTCGAGGTTGCTCGGCATGGACAACAGGATCTGTTCGCTGACCTCCTGCAGGAACAGGTCGTCGTGGCCCTGCTGCTGACGCGTCATCTGGAAGTGCTGGCTGCCGAGCCATCCGGCCCAACCCAGCGCGAGCGGCGTCATCACCGCCAACAGTAGTTTCGACTTCAGCGAGTGGCTCATTCACCCTCTCCCAGCCGGTAGCCGAAGCCATGCACGGTCGTGATCACGCCGTCTCCCAGTTTCCTGCGCAGCTGGTGGATGTAGACCGCGATGGTGTTGCTCTCGATCGACCCTTCGCCGCCGTACACCAGGGACTCCAGCGTATCGCGCGCGATCACGCGGCCCGGCCGCTCCATCAGGGCGAGCAGGGTGCGGTACTCGTGTACACCCAATCGCACCGGCTGGTCGCCCAGTCGCACCGAGCGGTCGGCAGGATCCAGCACGATGTCGCCATGGCGCAGCACTGGCGCGACGCGGCCCTGCGTGCGGCGCACCACCGCGCGCAGGCGAGCGCTGAGTTCCCCGGCTTCGAACGGCTTGACGATGTAGTCGTCGGCGCCGGCATCCAGTCCACGCACGCGGTCGCTGAGCTGGTCGCGTGCCGTGATGATCAGCACGGGGGTGGTGTCGTAGCGCTGGCGCAGTGCCGCCAGTACGTCCAGTCCCGAGCCGCGCGGCAACCCCAGGTCCAGCAGGACCGCGGTGTAGCCGTGGTCGACCAGCGCCAGGCGTGCGGATGCGCCGTCTTCGGCGCGGTCGATGGACCAGCCGTCCTGGGCCAGGGCGGCGGCCAGGGCATCGCCGAGCATGCGATCGTCTTCAACCAGGAGCAGGCGCGACACGAGCGGGCCTCGGCGGGATATGGGGCGATCATGCTAGGACGACGCGATTAAACCGTCTTTAATGCGTCCGTGCCGGCCCCTGCAAACGCAAAACCCCGCCGTAGCGGGGTCCTGGCACTCCACCTGTCGCGGATCTCAACCCGCAACCTCGACCGGATGGCGCTCCCTAGGGGACTCGAACCCCTGTTTTAGCCTTGAGAGGGCCACGTCCTAACCACTAGACGAAGGGAGCGTTTTTGGTGAAACCGGCGTAGCGGATTAGTATAGGTGGCGGTCAGGTCGAGGGCAATCCACCCCGCCGGCCGCGTGACCCTCCTGCATGGAACTGCCGCTATTACGCCCGTCACCGCTCTGCGAACCATCCCGCGCGACCAGCACACCATTTCGCGCAAGGACATCAGCCCGAACGCGCTGCGTGTGCTCTACCGCCTGCGGGATGCCGGTTTCCAGGCGTACCTGGTCGGTGGCGCGGTGCGCGACCTGCTGGTCGGCGGCCACCCCAAGGATTTCGATGTGGCGACCGACGCCACGCCGGAACAGGTGCGCCAGCAGTTCCGCAACTGCCGGCTGATCGGGCGCCGGTTCCGCCTGGCGCACGTGGTCTTCGGGCGCGAGATCATCGAGGTCGCCACCTTCCGCGCCAATGTCGACGACGGCAGCGGCGACCGCGAGATGGACAACGGCAGGCTGGTCCGCGACAACGTCTACGGCACCGTCGAAGACGATGCGGTGCGCCGCGATTTCACCGCCAATGCGCTTTATTACGCCATCGACGATTTTTCGGTCCGCGACTATGTCGGCGGCTTCGAAGACACGATGGCGCGACGGCTAAAGCTGATCGGCGATCCGGAACAGCGTTATCGCGAGGATCCCGTGCGCATGCTGCGGGCGGTCCGCCTGGCGGCCAAGCTGGGCTTCGAGATCGATGCCGACACCGCCGCGCCGATCGCGCCACTGGCGCCACTGCTGGCCGAGGCCGCGCCGGCGCGGCTGTTCGAAGAGATCCTCAAGCTGTTCCTGTCCGGGCATGGCGTGGCGAGCTTCGAGGGGCTGGAGCGTTTCGGCCTGCTGAAGGTGCTGTTCCCCGAAACCGCCGCCGCGCTCGCGTCCAATCGCAGCGGCGCGTTGCGTCGCATGGTACTCGCGGGGCTGACCGGCACCGACCAGCGCGTGGCCAACGAGGAACCGGTATCGCCGGCCTTCCTGTTCGCGTTGCTGCTGTGGCCGGCGTACTGCCGCGCCCTGATGGGGCTGCAGGCCCAGGGCGTGCAGGCGGAGGAAGCGCAGCGTCGCGCCGCCGATCGGGTGACCCTGCACCAGTTGAACACGGTGGCCCTGCCGCGCCGCTTCTCGTTGCCGATGCAGGAGATCTGGCTGTTGCAGACCCGGTTCGGCAACCGCCAGCGCAAGCGGGTGACGCGCCTGTTGACGCATCCGCGGTTCCGGGCCGCGTTCGATTTCCTCGTGCTGCGCCTCGCCGCGTCGCCGGAGCATGCCGAGGATGTGGCGTTCTGGCGCGAAGCGCAGACGCAGTCCGGTGAAGAGCTCGCCGCCACGCTCGGTGTCGCCGCGTCGACCGACGCCTTCGGCGACGATGATGATGCGGCCCCGTCGAAGCGTCGTCGCCGTCGCCGCCGGCGCACGGGCGGCGCCTCGCCGGAATGACGGCGACGTGCCAGGCCTGCATTGGCCTGGGAGCCAACCTCGGCGATGCGGCCGATACGCTGCGCCAGGCGGTGGCTGCGTTGGCGGGCCGCGCAGGCATCGTCGTGCGGGCGGTCTCGCCCTTCTACCGCACGCCGGCCTGGGGCAGGGAAGACCAGCCCGACTTCATCAATGCCGTCGCACTGGTGGAAACCTCGCTGCCGCCGCGCGCGCTGCTGGACCTGCTGCTGGCGGTGGAAGCGGGGTTCGGTCGGCGTCGCGTCGAAGGCGAGCGCTGGGGCCCGCGCACGCTGGACCTGGACTTGCTGCTGTACGGCGACGCGGTGATCGACGAGCCCGGGCTGCGCGTGCCGCATCCACATCTGCACGAACGCGCCTTCGCGCTGGTACCGCTGCTGGACGTCCTGCCCGATGCCCGTATCCCTGCCTACGGCGCTGCGCGGGATGCTGTGTCCGTGCTGGAAATGTCCAACATCCAGCCGTTATGAGTGGATAATGCGGCGCTATGAGCACCCACGCCGACAGCAAGCCCTGGACCGTTCCCGCCCTCGCCGACGCCAAGCGTGACGGTCGCAAGCTGGTGATGCTGACGGCGTACGACAACAGTTTCGCCCGCGTCCTGGATGCCAGTGGCATCGACCTGGTGTTGATCGGCGACTCGCTGGGCATGGTGGTGCAAGGGCACGACTCCACGCTGCCGGTGACCGTGGACGACATCGTCTACCACACGCGTGCCGTTGCCCGCGGCCTCGATCGCGCCCTGCTGGTGTCGGACCTGCCGTTCCAGTCCGATGCCACGCCCGAGCGCGCGCTCGATGCCGCCATCGCGCTGCTCCAGGCCGGTGCGGAGATGGTCAAGCTGGAAGGGGCGGGCCACAAGCTGGAGGTCATCCGCTTCCTGGTCGAGCGCGACATCCCCGTCTGCGCGCACCTGGGCCTGACCCCGCAGTCGGTGCTGAAGTTCGGCGGTTATCGCGTGCAGGGGCGTGACGAGGCCGCGGCCGTCCGCTTGCGCGAAGAAGCGCGCGCCGTCCAGGACGCCGGCGCGCAGCTGTTGGTGCTCGAGTGCGTGCCGTCGTCGCTGGCCGCCACGATCACCGCGGACCTGGCCATCCCCACCATCGGCATCGGGGCGGGTCCCGGCTGCGATGGGCAAGTGCTGGTGCTGCACGACTTCCTCGGCCTCGACACGGGCCATCGACGGCCGAAGTTCGTCAAGGATTTCCTTGCCGAAGGCGGTTCCGTGGCGGGCGCCGTACGCGCCTATGCCGACGCGGTGCGCAGCGGGGCCTTCCCCGACGATGCCCATTCCTACTGACCGCGCCGCGCGCGACCACACGCCCCAGGGGCCACGATGATCGAGACCATCACCGAGCTTGAGGCGCTGCGCGCCCGCGTCAGGGAATGGAGGCAGCAGGGCCTGCGGGTCGGTTTCGTCCCGACGATGGGCAACCTGCATGCCGGGCATTACTCACTGGTGATGCTGGCGCGGCAGTACGCCGACCGCGTGGTGTCCAGCGTATTCGTGAACCCGACGCAGTTCGGGCCCAACGAGGACTTCACCCGCTACCCGCGCACGCCCGAGGCGGACATGAGCGGTCTCGAAGGCGCCGGCTGCGATGTCCTGTGGCTGCCCACGGTGGAATCCATGTACCCGTTCGGCGTCGGTCTCGCGGCCAACGTGCACGTACCCGGTGTCAGCAGCGTGCTGGAAGGCGCGCACCGCCCGGGGCATTTCGATGGCGTATGCACCGTGGTCAGTCGACTGTTCAACCAGGTACAGCCCGACGTGGCCGCCTTCGGCAAGAAGGATTACCAGCAGCTCGCGGTGATCCGCCAACTGGTCACCGACCTGGCGTTCCCGATCCAGATCCTCGCCGGCAGCATCGTGCGCGAGTCCGACGGACTGGCGATGAGCTCGCGCAACCAGTACCTGTCGGCGGACGAACGTCCGCGCGCGGCGGAGATCCGCCGGACACTGATCGCCATGCGCGAAAGCCTGGTGGCGGGAACCCCGCGCGCCCGGGTGGAAGCCGATGCCGCCCGGCAGCTTGCGGAGATTGGTTACGAAGTGGACTACACCGTGGTCCGTCGCCCCGACCTCAGCGAGCCGGAAGACGGCGAAGCGGGCGCGCGCGTCGCGCTGGTCGCAGCGAAGCTGGGGCGCACGCGCTTGATCGACAACCTCGAGTTCTGAGCGCGGTACAAGGCCGGCATGAGGGGATAAACTTCGCGCTCCCGCTCTTCGTGCCGCCGACATGCACCTCAGCCTGCTCAAGACCAAGATCCACCGCGCGACCGTCACCCATTCGGAACTGAACTACGAAGGTTCCATCGCCATCGATGGCCTGCTGCTGGAGGCCACGGGCATCCGCGAGTTCGAACAGGTCCATATCTGGGACGTCACCAATGGGGCGCGCTTCTCCACCTACGCGATCCGCGCCGACGAGGGCAGCGGCATCGTGTCGCTCAACGGCGGTGCAGCCCGCCACGTGCAGGTCGGGGACCTGATCATCATCGCCGCGTTCGCTTCCATGAGCGAGCAGGAAGCCGATGCGTTCCAGCCCACGCTCGTCTACGTGGACGGCCAGAACCGCATCACCCACACCAACCGCAGCATCCCCAAGCAGGCGGCCTGACATGAGCCAGGGTTTCGACGCTTTGCAGTCCCATGCCGCGCGCCTGCGTGCGGAGCCCTTGAGTGCACTGCTGGCGCGCGAACCCGACCGCATCGCCGCCCACACGCTGCGCGCCGGTCCCCTGTATTTCAACTTCGCGCGCCAGTCGTACGACGCGGCTGCCTGGCAGGCCCTGCTGGCGCAGGGCAACTCCGCCGACCTGGCGGGTGCGTTCCGTCGCTTGTTCGACGGAGAGAAGGTCAACGTCACCGAAGACCGCGCGGCCCTGCATACCGCATTGCGCGGACGCCACTCGGACGCGGTCGTCGCACGCGAGGCCTACGCGACGGCGCTCGATGTCCGCCAACGCATGGCGGCCCTGATCTCGGGTCTGGAAGACAGCGGCGTCACGGACATAGTCAGCGTCGGCATCGGCGGGTCCGACCTCGGGCCGAGGCTGGTCGCCGACGCGTTGCGCGATCCGTTGCCGGGTCGGTTCCGCGTGCACTTCCTATCCAACGTCGATGGCGCCGCGGCGCAGCGCACGTTGGCACCGCTGGATCCGGCAAGTACCGCGGCAGTCCTGATCTCAAAGACGTTCGGCACGCAGGAGACGCTGCTCAACGGCGGCATCCTGCGCGACTGGCTCGGCGGCAGCGATCGGCTGTACGCCGTCAGCGCCAACCCGGACCGCGCCGCCGCGGCGTTCGACATCGCGTCCGAGCGCGTGCTGCCCATGTGGGATTGGGTGGGCGGCCGTTACTCGCTGTGGTCGGCGGTGGGTCTGCCGATCGCGCTGGCGATCGGTTTCGACCGTTTCGAGCAACTGCTGGCGGGCGCATCGGCTTTCGACGCGCATGTCATCGGCGCACCGTTGGCCGAGAACATCGCCGTCCGCCACGCGCTGACGGCCGTGTGGAACCGCAATGTGCTGGGTCATGCGGCGCAGGGCGTGATGACGTACGACCAGCGCCTGGCGCTGCTGCCGGCGTACCTGCAGCAGCTGGTGATGGAGAGTCTGGGCAAGTCGGTGAAGCTGGATGGCAGCCCGGTCGGCGTCGAGTCCGTGCCGGTGTGGTGGGGTGGGGCGGGTACCGACGTGCAGCACAGCTTCTTCCAGGCGCTGCACCAGGGCACGCAGATCGTGCCGCTCGACTTCGTGGGCACCGTGCGCAACGACGACCCCTACGCGGAAAACCACCTCGCGCTGATGTCCAACCTGCTCGCGCAGAGCGAAGCGCTCGCCAATGGCCAAGCCAGCGACGATCCGCATCGCAGCTATGCCGGCGGTCGTCCCGGCACGATGATCCTGCTCGATGCGCTGACCCCGCAGTCGCTCGGTGGCCTGATCGCGATGTACGAGCACAGCGTCTATGCCCAGTCCGTGCTCTGGGGCATCAACGCCTTCGACCAGTTCGGCGTGGAACTGGGCAAGCAGCTGGCCAACGGGCTGCTGCCGGCGCTCAAGGGCGAAACCGAGGCGAAGGATCCGGTGACCCAGGCACTGCTGGCGGAGATCGCTGCACGCGGGTGAGCTGCCTGCAATACCGCCTTCGCCCATCGTTTGTGGGAGCGGTGTAAGTCGCGAGCTTTGGCTTGTCGCCCTTCGCGACTTACGTCGCTCCCACAGGCAGGCGGTGCTGCGCCAATCCCCATGCGACATGCTCGCGTACCAACGGGGACAGGTCTTCCCTACGGCTTTCGAGCGCAGTCAGCACGTCGGGCGTAGTGGGCGCATTGCCCAGCGCCACCGCGATGTTGCGCAGCCAGCGTTCGTGCCCGCTGCGGCGGATCGCCGAGCCTTCGGTGCGGCGCAGGAACTCGTCTTCGTTCCACGCGAACAGCTGCGGCAACGTCGCCACGTCCAGTTCATTGCGCGCGCGGAAGTCCGGCTCGTCCGTGCGCTTGGCGAACTTGTTCCAAGGGCACACCAGTTGGCAATCGTCGCACCCGAAGATCCGGTTGCCGATCGCGGGCCTGAGGTCTTCCGGAATCGCACCCTCGTGCTCGATGGTCAGGTAGGAAATGCAGCGTCGCGCATCGAGCCGGTAGGGCGCGGTGATTGCCTGCGTCGGGCAGATGTCGATGCAGCGGGTGCAGGTGCCGCAATGCGCACTCGCCGGCGCATCGATCGGCAACGGCAGGTCGACATAGATTTCCCCCAGGAAGAACCACGAACCACCGTCCCTGTCGATCAGGCAGGTGTGCTTGCCGATCCAGCCCAGGCCCGCGTTGCGCGCGAGGGCGCGTTCGAGCACCGGTGCGGAATCGACGAACACGCGATGGCCGAATGCGCCGACTTCCTGCTGGAGCCGTTCGGCGAGCTTCTGCAGGCGGTTGCGCATCAGCTTGTGGTAGTCGCGCCCCAGCGCGTAGCGCGCCACGTACGCGCGCTGGCCATCCTGCAGCGTGTCCCATGCGTCGTCGCTGTCGTTGCGGCCGTAGTCCAGCCCGACGGAGATCACCCGCAGCGTGCCGGGGATCAGTTCCTGCGGGCGCGAGCGCTTGTCGCCATGCTGCGCCATCCATGCCATCGACCCGTACAGTCCCTGCGCCAGCCAGTCGCGCAGGTGCCGTTCGTCGTCACCCAGATCAATCCCGGCGATGCCGCAGCGCTGGAAGCCGAACTCGCGGGCCAGCTCCCGTACGCGCCGGGCAAGCGCGTCAGGATCGGGCGCGGGTGTCATGGGGTCGGAAACGGGCATGGGGGGATTATAGGAGGGGGCCGCAGGTTCACTTCCCCGCAACCGGGACCGGACCTAGAATCCGCGCATGTCCGGCACCTGGCCCCTGTACTCCGCGCACGCCGCACGGGCACTGGATGCGCGCGCCACGCAGGCACTCGGCGGCGATGCCTACGTGCTGATGCAGCGCGCCGGCCTGGCGGCCTGGCAGCACCTGTTGATGCACTGGCCCGAGGCGCAGCGCATTGTCGTGGTGTGCGGACCCGGCAGCAATGGAGGCGACGGGTATGTCCTGGCGCGGCATGCGCGCCGCGCGGGACGGGCGGTCGAGGTCGTGCACCTGCATTCGCACGTGCCGGGCAATCCTGTCGCACAGCGCGCCTGCACCGATTACGTGGCCGCGGGTGGGCAGGTCACGCTCTTCGACGATGCGCTGCCGAAGGCCGATGTCATCGTGGATGCCCTGTTCGGTATCGGCCTGTCGCGCGCGCCGGAGCACGAAGCGAAGGCGCTGATCGACGCGATCAACGCGCAGTCCGTCCCCGTGTTCGCGCTCGACGTGCCGAGCGGGGTGGATGCCGATCGCGGCAGTACGCCCGGCGTGGCGGTGCTGGCGACGCGCACGCTGCAGTTCATCGTGCGGCATGCAGGCCTGTACACCGGCGATGCGCTCGAATACACGGGCGCACTCGCGTTCGACGACCTCGAGATTCCCGTCGCGACATTCGATGGCGTTCCCGCGGAGGCGTCGTTGCTGGAGCAGGACGCGCTCGCACGCTGGCTGCTTCCGCGCCGACGCAACACGCACAAGGGTGAGTCCGGCCACGTGCTGTGCATCGGCGGCGACGAAGGCAGCGGGGGCGCGATTGCGCTGTGTGCCGAAGCCGCACTGCGCGCGGGTGCCGGCCTGGTCAGCGTGGCGACGCGGCCGGCGCATGTCGCGGCGCTGCTGGCGCGCAGGCCCGAGGCGATGGTGCGTGCGGTCGAATCGACGGACGCGCTGGTACCCCTGCTTGAACGGGCGCGCGTGATCGCCGTTGGCCCCGGCCTGGGGCAGGGCGAATGGGCGCGCGCCTTGTTCCAGCACGCGATGCGCTACGACATCCCCTCTGTAATCGATGCCGATGCGCTGAACCTGCTGGCGACATCGCCGCACAGGCTGCAGGACGCCGTGCTGACGCCGCATCCCGGCGAGGCGGCACGCTTGCTCGCGTGCACCACGGCCGACGTGCAGCGCGACCGCTTCGCCACCGCGCGGGCGATCGCCCAGCGTCATGCGAGCGTGGTCGTCCTGAAGGGAGCCGGCACCATCGTCGCGTCGCCGGACGGGGTGTTGCGCGTGGTCGCTGCCGGCAATCCCGGCATGGCCGTGGGCGGCATGGGCGATGTCCTGACCGGTGTCATCGCCGCCCTGCGGGCGCAGGGTCTCGCGGCGTTCGACGCCGCCAGCGCCGGCGCGCTGCTGCATGCGCTGGCCGGGGACGCCGCGGCGTGGGATGGCCAGCGGGGGTTGCTGCCGTCGGACCTGTTCGCACACCTGCGGCGATTGGCCAATCCCTGAGGGCCGTGCATGCATGGCACCCGTCGCGCCAGCGCTTAGAATCGCGGCATGCACGTGTTCCTTCCCGACAACGAGGCCACCGAGGCCTTGGGCCGATCACTCGCCCGCACGCGTCCTGCGGCCGCTGTCGTCCACCTGCAGGGTGACCTGGGCGCCGGCAAGTCCACGCTGGCACGCGCGCTGCTGCGTACGCTGGGTGTGGTGGGCGCAATCCGCAGCCCGACCTACACGCTGGTGGAGCGTTACCCCGTCGAGGGAGGAGAGGCCTGGCATCTGGACCTCTACCGCATCGGCAATGCGGGCGAACTCGAATTCCTGGGGCTGGATGAAGGGGTTGCCGCACTTTGGCTGGTCGAGTGGCCCGAGCGCGGCGCGGCGGCGTTGCCGCCCGCCGACCTGCACGTGGCACTCGAAGTCGCCGGTGCGGGTCGCTCGGCCCGGCTTACCGGGGCATCCGCGGTGGGCGAACACTGGATCGCACGAATGACGGCAAAGGCCCAGTTGCAGGCGGCATCTCTCCAGTCCGGTTAGGAACATCCGCCAGGTTGCGGATTATTAAGGGAAAACGCCTTGCATTCGTGAGCCGATGGTGCTTGAATCCGCGGCATGAGCCCGGGGATGCCCACCACCTTGCTGCGCCTTGCCCTTGCGGCCCTGCTGGCCGCCGCGCCGTGCGTGCTCCTCGCAGGAGAGGTCACCGGCGTCACCCTGGCCCAGGGCAGCACCGGCACCCGCGCAGAGATCGAACTGGTGGGCGCCGGACAGTACAAGACCCTCACTCTCAAGGGGCCCGACCGCTTGGTCGTGGATCTCCCGGCATCGAAAGCGAAGGCTGGCCTGCGGCTGCCGGTACCGGCGGGCATCGTGCGCGCCGTGCGCACAGGACAGCCGGACGCGAGTACCCTGCGTGTCGTCTTCGACCTTGCATCGCCCGTCACCGCGCTCGCGCCGCGCATGGAACAGGCAGGCGCCAATTCCCGCCTGGTCATCGAATGGCCCGGTGATGGCGTCGCGGTGCCGGCGACAGCCAGCGCTGCTGCGACAACCGCAAACGCGACACCGTCGCCAGCGACCCCGGTTCCTGCGCCCTCGCCGCAGGCCGATGCGGCCCGGGCGACCGCGCTGCTGACCGCCAAGGTGGTGCAGGCGGGGTCGGTGCCGGCAACGACAGGGCCGACGCCCGTCAGTCCGCCCTCGCCCTCGCCGCAGGCCATCCTCAACGGCCAGTCCACCGCCGCCACGATGCCGGCGCCGACCCCCGCCGGCGAACGACCCACCTATACCATCGCCACGGGTCAGCCCACTCCGATGCCGGGCGCGACGACGCCTCCGGCAGAAGCGCCGAAGGTGCCGACCATCGTGCCCTCCGGAACGCGCCCGCTGGTCATCGCCATCGATCCGGGCCACGGCGGCCAGGACCCGGGCGCCATCGGTCCCAGCGGTCGCTACGAAAAGCACGCGGTGCTGGCGATCTCCAGGGAACTGGCGCGCCAGATCAACGCCACGCCGGGCATGAAGGCCTATCTGGTCCGCGACACAGATGTCTATGTCGAGCGTCCCCAGCGCGCGCGCAAGGCGCGGGCGGCGAAGGCCGACATGTTCGTGTCGATCCACGCCGACGCGGCGGAGAACCGCAGCGCCTGGGGTTCGTCGGTGTACGTGCTGTCGTTGCGGGGTGCTTCGTCGCAGCACGCGCGCTGGCTGGCGGACAAGGAAAATGCTTCCGACCTGGTCGGTGGCGTGCGCCTGACCAAGGACACCTTGTCCAACGTGCTGCTGGACCTGGCCCAGAGCGGCCACATGAAGGCCTCGCAGGACGCCGCGGGCCACGTGCTGACCTCGCTGAAGGGCCTCGGAAAGACCCACAAGCCGCAGATCGAATTCGCCAACTTCGAAGTCCTCCGCAACTCCGACATGCCGGCGATGCTGGTGGAAACGGGCTTCATCTCCAACGCCGACGAAGAGAAGCGGCTGTTCGACCCGGCGCACCAGCGCAAGGTGGCGGGCGCGGTGCTGGAAGGCATCCAGTCGTACTTCACCCGCCAGCCGCCGCCGGGCACGCTGTTCGCCGCACGCGCGCAGGCCGAGGCCGACGCACGTACTGTCGCGGCGGGCGGCGCCGCCGGCGCGCCCTGATCGCGCACCCGCTCGGCTATCATCACGGCTGATCCCCCGAGACGGCGCGCCTGCGCCGCCAGCACGTGCCGATCCGCCAGCTTCCCGACACCCTCATCAACCAGATCGCTGCAGGCGAAGTCGTCGAGCGCCCGGCGTCCGTCGTCAAGGAACTCGTCGAGAACGCACTGGATGCCGGCGCGCGCCGCGTCGACATCGACCTGGAAGAGGGCGGCGTGCGGCTGATCCGCATCCGCGACGATGGCGGCGGCATCGCACCCGAGGAACTGCCGCTGGCGGTATCGCGCCACGCCACCAGCAAGATCGCCTCGCTCGATGACCTGGAAGCCGTCGCCACGCTCGGCTTCCGCGGCGAAGCCTTGCCTTCGATCGCTTCGGTCAGCCGGTTTGCGCTGACCTCGCGGCGTGCGCAGGATGCGCACGGCGCATCGCTGCAGGTGGAGGGCGGCAAGGTCGGCGAGGTGGCGCCCAAGCCGCATGCCGTGGGCACCACCGTGGAAGTGCGCGAACTGTTCTACAACGTGCCGGCGCGGCGCAAGTTCCTGCGCGCCGAGCGCACCGAGATGGGCCATATCGAAGAGTGGCTGCGTTCGCTGGCGCTGGCGCGTCCCGATATCGAGCTGCGCGTCTCCCACAACGGCCGTCCCTCGCGGCGCTACAAGGCCGATGAGCTGGAATCCTTGTCCCGCCTGAGCGAAACGCTGGGCGACGAATTCGCACGCAATGCGCTGCGCGTGGACCATGCCGCCGCCGGCCTGCGCCTGCAGGGCTGGATCGCACAGCCCAGCTACTCGCGCGCCAGTGCGGACCAGCAGTACGTCTATGTCAACGGCCGTTCCGTGCGCGATCGCAACATCGCGCATGCGGTGAAGATGGCGTACCAGGACGTGCTGTTCCATGGCCGCCAGCCGGCGTACGTGCTGTTCCTGGAACTGGATCCCACCCGCGTCGACGTCAACGTGCACCCCGCCAAGCACGAAGTGCGCTTCCGCGACACGCGGTTGATCCACGATTTCGTATACCGCACGCTGCACGACGCCCTGGCCGAAACGCGCGCTGGTGCATTGCCGAACGACGCCGCGGTGCCGTCGTTCGCCAGCAGAAACTACCCGTCGGTGCCGTCCGCCTGGATGCCCACGCAGCAGTCGCCGCTGGGCCTGAACGTGGCCGAGGCACCCGCGGCGTATGCCGCGCTGTACGCTGCGCCGGCAGGAACCGCGACACCGGCACCCTCCCTGCCGCAGGCGATGCCGGCTGCCGATGCCGACGGCATTCCGCCGCTGGGCTTCGCCATCGCACAGCTGCACGGCATCTACATCCTGGCGGAAAACGCGGATGGCCTGATCGTAGTCGACATGCACGCCGCGCACGAGCGCATCGGCTACGAGAAGTTGAAGGATGCGCACGATGGCATCGGCCTGCGTGCGCAGCCGCTGCTGGTCCCCCTGGCGCTCGCCGTGGCGGAGCGCGAGGCCGACGTGGCCGAGCGAGAAGCGGCGACGCTGGCGGCGCTGGGCTTCGACGTCACCCGCAGCGGTCCGCAGTCGTTGAGCGTGCGCAGCATTCCCGCCTTGTTGTCGAACGCCGAACCCGAAGCACTGCTGCGCGACGTGCTGGCGGACCTGCGAGAACACGGCGAAAGCCGCCGCGTGGCGGCTGCGCGCGACGAACTGCTGTCGACGATGGCGTGCCATGGCGCGGTGCGCGCGAACCGGCGCCTCACCGTGCCCGAAATGAACGCCCTGTTGCGCGAGATGGAGGCCACCGAGCGCTCGGGGCAGTGCAATCACGGCCGCCCGACATGGGCGCGCTTTTCCTTGAACGAGATCGACCGCTGGTTCCTGCGAGGACGCTGACATGGGGAAGAACACGGGATGGCTTGGGGTGGCCATGCTGCTGGGAGTGCTGGCCGGGTGCGGCGGCGATGAGAAGGCGGCCTCCACGGGCAAGGTGGCGGACGTCAACTTCCTGGCCGACAACGCCGCGTGGCGCGAACAGCGCAAGAACGAGCTGACCGCGCCGGATGGCTGGACCAGTCTGGTCGGGCTGCATTGGATCGAACTGAAGTCCCACTTCGTCGGCAGCGGTCCGGGCAGTGGCATCAAGCTGGCGGTCGGCCCGGCGAAGCTGGGCATGGTCACGCAGCAGGATGGACGCGTGTTCCTCACCCCCGAAGGTGGTGCGGCGCTGACGTTCGATGGCGAACCGTTGAAGGGTCGCGTGGAACTGCAGAGCGATCGCGATGCGCAGCCATCGACGATCGGCTTCGACGAAGGAAAGGGCGTGCTGACGGTGATCGAGCGCGGCGGGCGCCACGCGCTGCGCGTAAAGCACGCCGATGCCGAATCGCGCACGCAGTTCATCGGGCTGGACTACTGGCCTGCGCAGGAGGACTGGCGCATCGAAGGGCGTTTCATCCCGCATCCGCCAGGCAAGACGCTGACCATCGTCGACGTCATCGGCGTGGCCAACGAGTCGCCGAATCCAGGCGTGGTCGAGTTCGAGCGCGATGGCACGACGTACCGGCTGGAAGCGCTGGGGCAGGCAGGTGGTCCGCTGTTCTTCGTGCTGTCCGACCGCACCAGCGGCCACGGCAGCTATCCTGCCGGCCGCTTCCTGGATGCCGACGCGCCGCAGGCCGGCAAGGTGGTGCTGGATTTCAATCGCGCGTACAACCCGCCCTGCGCCTTCACGCCGTACGCGACGTGTCCGTTGCCGCCCGCAGAGAACCGCCTCGACCTGCTGGTGGAAGCGGGAGAGAAGGCCTATGCGAAACCCATCAAAGTGCTATGACGACCCGGGAAGGATGACATGCAGCTGCGCCACGCGTTGAAAGCCCTGATCATGATGGCCTCGCTGGGCGGGGCGACCGCATCCGCCAGTGACGCACCCACGGCTTCGACGGCACCGGTGCCGTTGATGTGGAAGGTGTCCGACAAGGACAACGCCGTCTACCTGCTGGGCTCGTTCCACCTGTTGCGCCCCAGCGACTACCCGTTGTCCGGCGATGTCGATGCCGCGTTCGCCGATGCCGAGCGCGTGATGTTCGAGTTGTCGCCGGAGGAACTGGCCTCGCCCGAACTGGCCATGGCGATGATGCGAGCTGCAATGCGCCAGGATGGCAAGACCCTTCAGTCCGCATTGCCACCAGCTATCGCGCAACAACTCGACGGTTGGGCTCAGGCGAATAGGGATGCGCTGCCAAAGTTTGGCATGTCGCCGCAGATGCTCTCGGTAGTGGAGCCTTGGTTTGCGGCCTTGATGGTGACGATGGTGGAAATGGGGAAGCTGGGTCTGGATCCCGCGCTGGGGCTCGACAACCATTTCGTCAAGCGTAGCGCCGAGTCCGGCAAGCCGAGCGCTGGCCTGGAGACCGGACAGGAGCAGATTGATGTCCTGGATGGCTCGAGCGAGAAGGAGCAGTTACAGATGCTCGCGGATGCACTAGAACAAGCAGGTAAAGGGTCGACGGAAACCTTGCGCTTGCATGACGCATGGCGTCGTGGCGATGCGGAACTGCTGCGGGCGGGCATGGCGGCGGACATGAAGCGTGACTACCCCGAGCTTTACCGGCGCATCAACGTCGCGCGGAACGATGCATGGGTGCCGAAAATCCGTCAGCACCTCGATGCAAGCGGCAGTGATGATGTCTTGGTCGTCGTCGGCGCTCTGCACTTGCTGGGCCAGGATGGCGTGGTCGAGAAGCTGCGCGCGCAGGGCTACTCCGTTGAGAGAATCTGCTCCGCTTGCCCGCGTTGACCCGCGCGCTATCACGCGATTGCTCCCGCATGCCCTATCCGGTAAGTTGAGTCGTCCTGCAAGAAAGCGGGGCGATCATGGTCAACTAAAAGGAGTTGGAGAATGCGTGACTTGACTGTAGCCGAGCATGCGGCTGTCCTGGGTGGGAACGCGATAGCGGGAATTGTGGGCTCGCTTTCGCCAAGCGTCGTAAGCGCATCGGGTGAAGTGGCGGGAGAGGCGATGATGTTGACGGCTGCCGGATACTCTTATTTCGAAGCGCTGGGTCAATGGTGTTACAGCGACACTTACGATGCGCTCCTGACCTGCCTCGAGTAGCATCGACCAGCCGGCGCGGGACGATCCCTGCGCCGGCTTGCTCACGAAATGGCGCCTGCGCGCGCGTGGCCCACGTGCGGTGGTGGCTGTTCCATCACAATGCAGTCCACCGGGCAGGCGGGCACGCAGAGTTCGCAGCCCGTGCACAGCGGATCGATCACTACATGCATCTGCTTGGCGCCGCCGATGATGGCATCCACGGGGCAGGCCTGGATGCATCTCGTGCAACCGATGCAGTCGGCCTCCACCACCACCGCGACCATTGCGGGCTTGTGCGTGCCGCGGGCGCGGTCGTACGGCAGCGGCGGTACGCCCAGCACCCGTGCGAGCGCACGCGCGCCGTCATCGCCGCCGGGGGGACAGTGGTCCACGCCCGCTTCGCCGCATGCCATCGCCTGCGCGTAGGGCAGGCAGCCATCGAAGCCGCACTGTCCGCACTGGGTCTGCGGCAGCAGGCGATCGAGGCGCTCGGTCAGGTCCGCGGTTGCCACGGGGATCAGCGAGGAGTGGGATGGAACCGGCTTCTGCTCGTTCCTCACGTCTCTTCGCTCTGCTCTTGCCTCACCGCACCGGCATGCCGGGCAGGGCACCGGCATCGGCGTCCAGCAATGCCAGCGCGCCACCGTCGAACCCGGCCGACAGGATCATGCCCTCGCTCAGGCCGAAGCGCATCTTGCGCGGTGCCAGGTTGGCGATGAACACCACGTTGCGGCCGACCAGCGTGTCCGGTTCGCCGTAGCTGGCGCGGATGCCGGAAAAGATCTGGCGCTGGCCCAAGTCGCCGGCATCCAGCAGGAATCGCAGCAGCTTGTCGGAACCGTCCACGAAGCCGCACTCCAGCACCTTGCCGATGCGCAGGTCGAGCCTGGCGAAATCCTCGATGCCGATGAGGCCGGTCGCATCCTTCGCCTCGGTCGGCACGTCAGCTTTCGCCTGTGCCTTCTTCTCGGTAACGGCGGGTGCGGGTGCGGGCGCGGCGGCGAGGGTGTCCTTGGAGGCGTCGGTCATGGCGTCGATCAGTTTCGGGTCGATACGGGTGAAAAGCGGCGAGTAGGTCTGGATGGTGTGGGCGAGCAGCGGGTTGTCCACATCGGCCCACGTCTCCACCGGCGCGCTGAGGAACGCTTCCGCTTCGGCGGCCGTGCGCGGCAACACCGGCTTCAGTGCCGCTGCGAGAATGCGGAACAGGTTCAGCCCCTGTGTGCAGACCGACTGCAGGTCGGCGTCCGCGCCCTCCTGCTTGGCGATCACCCACGGCTTGGTTTCATCGATGTACTTGTTCGCTTCATCGGCCAGCGCCATCGTCAGGCGCAGCGCCGTGGCGGGTTCGTTGCGTTCGTAGGCATCGGCGATGGGGGCGAGCGCATCGACGAAACGCTGGTACATCCCCGGGTCCGGCAGCGCTTCGGCCAGCGCACCGCCGAAGCGTTTGTCGATGAAGCCGGCACAGCGGCTGGCCAGGTTGACGAACTTGCCGACCAGGTCCGCATTGACGCGCGCGATGAAATCACCGAGGTTCAGGTCGAGATCGTCCACGCCCCCGGACGACTTCGCCGCGTAGTAATAGCGCAGTGCCTCAGGCTCGAGGCCTACGTCCAGGTAGGTGCGCGCCATGATGAACGTGCCGCGCGACTTCGACATCTTCGCGCTATCCACCGTGAGGTAACCGTTGACGTGCAGGCGGGTCGGTGCGCGGTGCCCCGTGCCGTGCAGCACCGCCGGCCAGAACAGGCCGTGGAAGTTGACGATGTCCTTGCCGATGAAATGGTGCAGTTCCACCTCGGTACCGGCGTCGAGATGCGATGCGAAGTCGAGGCCACGCTGCGCACACAGGGCGTGGAAGCTGCTCAGGTAGCCAATCGGCGCATCCAGCCAGACATAGAAGTACTTGCCGGGTGCGCCGGGAATCTCGAAGCCGAAGTAGGGCGCATCGCGCGAGATGTCCCACGCGCGCAGGCCACCGTCGGCATCCAGCCACTCGCGCAGCTTCGCCTTCACGCCCGGCAGGGCGACGTCGCCCGCCAGCCATTCGCGCAGGAACGCATCGAAGCGGCCGACATCGAAGAAGTAATGTTCCGAGTCGCGGATCTCCGGCGTGCTGCCGGACAGGATGGACGTCGGTTCCTTCAGATCGGTCGGTGCGTAGGTCGCGCCGCAGACCTCGCAGTTGTCGCCGTACTGGTCGGCGGATCCACAGTTCGGGCAGATACCCTTGATGTAGCGGTCCGGCAGGAACATGCCCTTGGCCGGATCGTAGAACTGCGCCACCGTGCGGCGGCTGATGTGCCCACCGGCATCGAGGCGCTGGTAGAACTGTTCCGTCAACGCCCGGTTGCCGGACGAGTTGGTCGAGTCGTAATGGTCGAAGGCCACACCGAAGGCGGCGAAGTCGCGCTCGTGGCTTGCCTGGATGCCCGCGATGAAGGCCTCCGGGGTGACGCCCGCCTTCTCCGCTGCCAGCATGATCGGCGTGCCGTGGGTGTCGTCGGCGCAGACGAAATACACCGTGTCCCCGCGCATGCGCCGGGCCCGCACCCAGATGTCGCCCTGGATGTAGCCGACCAGATGACCCAGGTGCAGCGGGCCATTGGCGTAGGGCAGGGCATTGGTGACGAGGGCGGTGCGGCTCATGTCGGACTTCGTTGCGGGGGCGCGCGATTATCGCATGGACGGCCGGATGCCCCTTCCGCCTGGCCAGAACGCAACGGGCCCGGCAATGCCGGGCCCGTCTTGCAACAGGATGCGTCGAGACTTACTGGCGGATCCAGGTCTGCGACTTGCAGATGAAGGCGATGCAGCCGGAGACCTCCAGCTTCTTGCCACCTTCGATCAACTCCATCTTCGACTTGTATTCCTTGCCTTCATCCGGCTTCAGGATGGTGCCGCCCGCGTAATCGCCACCGCCTTCCGCCTTCATGCCGCGGATGATCTCCATCCCCGTAATCGGCTTGTTCTTGCGGTCGCCCTTGCACTTGTCGCAGGTCGGATTGGGCTTGCTCGGGTTGATCAACTCGACGATCCGGCCGGTGATCGTGCCGTTCGCGGCCTGGGTGATCTCGACGAAGGATTTCGGCTTGCCGGTTTCGCTGTCGATGGTCTTCCAGCGGCCGACCACCGGGTCGGCGGCCGAGGCCACCAGCGACAGGGCCATCAGCGGGGCGGCCAGCATCACGGCCATCAGGGTCTTGCGCATGTTCCCCTCCCAGGGATGTAGGTCAGGCCCGCCGGCAACGACCGGCGGGATGCCGCTGTTATACCGCATCCGCCGGCGTATGGAAGCGCGGCGTGCCAGCTGTTCAGCCGTCTTTGCGGGTGCCGAGGTCGGCGTCGTCCGCCTCGGGCGTCTCCGGCTCCTGCGCATCCTGCTGCGGCGCCGTGGCGGGAATGCGCGAAGCCGGCGGGGTTGATCCCGGCACTTGTTCGACGCTGCCCACCGACACACGCCCGATGCGCGGCTTCATCCAGATTTCGTCGTGCCACGCCTGGTACTGCTTCGGGTCCCAGTAGCGGTCGTCGTAGAACTTGCTGCCATCGATCGGAATGAATCCCCCCGGGCCGGGGATGTGGATCTGCAGGTTCCCGGTGAAACCGGTACGGCTTCCCGTGGACCGACGTTTCTCGCGGCGGAGCACGGTGGCCAGGCGCGGCTGCGCGGCCTGGTCGCCGAACCGGGCATAGATGGCCTGGCCTTCGTCGACAGCCCGGGCGCGTTCAGCCTCCGTCAGTTGCTCCCAATAGCGCTCCCGCAGTCCGAGGAACCCGGTGTACCCGCGCTCGGACGCCAGGTCCATCCACGCATACGCCAGGGCGCGATCCTTCGCCGTCCCCTGGCCGTTCCACAGCATCTCCCCCACCATCCCTTGCGAAGGCTTGTCGCCGTAGTAGGCGGCGCGCTGGTAGAAACGGAACGCCTCGTCGAACTCGCCGGCCTTGAACCGCTTCAGGCCCAGCAGGCGGTAGCGCAGGTCGGGATGTCCGCTCAGGAAGCCGGCGCTGAGCATCATCGCGTCGCGTGTCGGGTCCGGCGGAGGTTTGGCGGCATGTGCCGCGGAAAATGCGGCCGCAGTGCCAGCCAGCAGCAGGCACAAGGTGGTCGTCCTGAGGTTGCCCATGTGTACTCCGACACCGGTGATGGGAAGTAGGCTTCGATTGTGACCGGCGACGTTGTCGCCGGTCACGTCTCGGAAGTCATGGCCGTGGTGCGGAGCCTGGCGCTCTCCACCGCATCCGTGCGGGATGGCGTTACTTCGATGCGCCAGAATCCGTTTTCCCGATATGCCGGTCGAAGAAGGCAAGCATCTCGGTATACAGCTTCACCCGGTTGTCCACGTCGTAGAAGCCATGCATCTCGCCGGACTGGATGATCATGCCTTCCGGCGGATTGCCCGCTGCGATCAGCGCCTTGTTCATGAGTTCGCTCTGCTCGGGCGGCGTGCGCACGTCGCGCGCGCCTGCGGCAAGGTAGACCGGGATCTTCACTTCCGCGGCGCGGCGTGCGGGCGAATTCTCCGCCCACGCTTTCTTGTCGATTCCATGCGTGCGGCGCAGGTAGCGCTGGCCGGACTCCGTGCTCGGTATGTCGCCCTTCTCGAACATCATCTCCACGTCGTAGACACCGACGTAGCCGAACGTGCACTTGAACAGGCCCGGCGCACGGATCGGCGCCATCAGCGATGAGTAACCGCCGAAGCTGCCGCCGTAGATGCAGATGCGGTCCTTGTCGGCATGGCCCTTCTGGATCGCCCACTGCGTGGCGTCGATGATGTCGTTCTGGATGCCCTGGCCCCATTGCTGGTGCCCGGCATTCTGGAAGCCACGGCCGTAACCACCGGAGCCGCGGTAGTTCACCTGCAGCACGGCGTAACCCCGGCTTGCGAACAACTGCGTCTCGCCGCTGAAGGCCCAGTCGTCGCGGGGACCGATTGGGCCGCCATGCGGATTGACGATCAGCGGCAGGTTCTTTCCGTTCGAGCCGTTCGGAATGGTCAGGTACCCATGGATGCGCTTGCCGTCGCGCGCCACGAAGTTGAACGGCACCACCGACGCCATCTTCGCGGGGTCCAGCTGCGGCAGGCGCTTCATCAGGAAGCGGGCCTTGCCGGAGTCGCGATCGTAGAGGTAGAGCTCGCCCGGATTGTGGTCGCTGTAGACGCTGACGATGATTTTCTTGCCGTCGGTGGTATGGCTGGAAAAATCCACCATCTGCCCCTCGAACGCGGACGCGAGCGAGGCGTAGAGTTCGGCATCCGGATGCGCTTCGTCGATCAGTTTGACGGACGGTGCCCCCGCTTCCGTCACTACCGCGATCAGTGTCGTGTCGTCGGTGGACCAGATACGGTTGCTGATCTGCGCCACGGGGTCATGGAACAAGGGCTTGAACGCCCCCGTGGTGGTGTCCAGCGTTCCGAGCGCCGCCGGCGCCACGCCGTCGTCCTGGGTGACGTAGACGGTTCCGTTGCGCGTGGTGTGGATCACGCCGAGGTGCTTGCCGCCGGACTTGGAAGCGTTCACCAGCGTCCAGTCGCGGCCATCGCGGCGGTAGAGTTCCGTACGTTCGTCGAACTCGCCATCTTCGTTGCGGCTTGACGAGCACACGGCGAAACGCGCCTGCTTGTTCTCGTCCAGCGTGATGTTGCAATTCTCCTTGGGTGCACGGCCGAGCGATGTGCGCCGCCCGTTGAACACGTCCAGCTTGACCAGCTCTGTGCCGGCGCCTTCGCTGGAGCGGGGCGAGCGGACGTCCATGATGACGAACTGGTCGTCGTCCTGCAGGGTGTCGATGAGGCTGAAACGCTCGGACGTGACGGTCTTCGCGCGCTGGGTGACGTCCTGCGTGCCGTAGAAGACCAGCGGCCGCGGTTGTGAGCCATCGGCATTGACGGCGAACCACTCGCCCGTGCTGAACGGTTGCGCGTAGCCGCCCATCTTGCGGATGGCATTGAACATCAGGCGGTTAGGGCTGACCCATTCGAACGAGCCCACGCTCTTCTTGTCGGGCAGTTGGCTGACGTTGAGGATCTTCAGGTCACTGGTGCGCATCGTGGTGAGCACGTCCTGGTCGCCCCGGTCCACCGTGATGGCCAGGTACTCACCGGTGGGCGATATCTTCGCGGTGCTGAAGGCGGCGTGGCCGACGAAATCGCGGATCGGCGCCGGCGCGCCCAGTGCCTCGGCCGCGATCAGCCATCCGGCGAGGAAAAGCAGAATTCCTTGACGCTTCATCATGATCTCCTTGTGTGCGGCGTAGGAAGAAAAAGACCCGGCGTCGCCGCCGGGTCCAGGTGTTGCTGCACCGCTCAAACCATCAGTTGAACTTGTAGGTCGCTTCCAGACCCACCTGACGACCGATGGCATCGAAACCGCGCCAGTAGTACGGATAGGTGTAGTTGGTCTTGTCGACCGGATGGTGGTTGTCGAACATGTTGACCACCGACAGGCGCAGGTTGAGCTTCTCGGTGATGTCCTTCGCCACGCTGGCGTTCCAGGTGATGAACGGGCCGATGCGAGTGTCGAACTCGGGATAGGCCACCGGTACGGTGGGATCCCAGATCGGCGTACTTCCCAGGCGATTCATGAATACCGTCGCCATCCAATCATCCTTTGACCAGTTGATCGTCCAGCGCACCCGGCTGCGATTGTCCAGATTGCTGTTGAAATCGCGATAGCTCTGGATTGGCTGGTCAACCGACAGCTTCTGGGTCTGCTCAAGGACATGCGTCCACTGCAAGGTGGTGCTGAAGTCGCCGAAGCGGTCCGTATCCATGCGGTAACGCACGGTCGCGTCGATGCCCTTCGTGCCAAGGAACGATTGGTTGATCGGTCCGCTACGGATCTCGGTGAGCGCGTCGGTCTCGGGATTGCGGCTAATGCGACCTTGGATGATCTGGCAATAGCCGCTGCCCGCTGCGTGTGGGTAATTGCTGCCGTTGGGGTACTTGCCCGTTAGGCAGCCCAACTCTGCCGCCAGAATGTCGGTGCCGCTTTGAACGGTCACAACGTCGTTGAGTTCGACCTCGTAGTAGTCCGCAGCGAGCGACAACTGCTCGGTGACGTCCCACACAAAGCCGGCCGTCCAGGAGTTGCCGGTTTCTTCCTTGAGCTCCGGCGCGCCTTGTGACGTAGTGAAGACCGAGTAGCGGTAGTTGCCGCCCGAGTTGCCGCAGACGTTGTCGCTGGTTCCCAAGCCATTGAGGTAGCAGCGGTAGTAGTCTGTCACCGTGCCAAACGAGCCACTAGGTTCGGAGAACACATAGTGCATGTCCGGTGCTTTGAAGCTGGTCGCATAATTGGCGCGAATCAGCAGGCTGTCGAAGGGACGGAACTCCAATCCTGCGCCCCAAGTGCTCGCAGCATCCACGTCAGTGACATCATCGTACTTGTCGTAGCGGCCCTGGAGGCTGGCCGTCAGCATGCTGAAGATCGGCACCTTGAACTCTACGCCCGCGGCATAGCGGTTGCGTTCGCCGCTGCCGCCGGTGCCCGTCAAGTTGTAGATTTCTCGCACGGTCGGGAGGATGCGGGCATCGCTTTCCAGATCGTAGCTTTGCCGCGAGGCCTCGATCACGCCGGCGAACGACAGCGGACCTGCCGGCAGTTCGAATAAGTCACCCGACAACACGAAGTTGGACGCGACGTTGCGCGACACTGCTTCGTAATGAACCATTGTCGACATGGCCTGATAGTCTGCGGTCGAGATGGGGCCGTAGAAGCGATCGAGGTTCAAGCGATAAACAGCCAAGCCATTGGGGACGCCAGCCAACCCTGTGTACGCCCCCTGGCCCGTCGTACCCAGACGCTGACCCAAGAAGTAGTTGGTGGCTCCCGCCACCGTCATGCGCGGACGATCGCGGACAATTTCATACTGTGCGCCGCCGAGGCTGAATTCCCAATCGAAACGATCCGCAAAACTACCGCGCATACCGAACGCGAGATCGAGGGAATCTTCCTCGAACTTCTGGTAGGTGCCTTCGGATCCGCCGTAAGGTTCGGGCGTGAAGTTGCGGATGGGCAGGATACGCATACCCAATCCCGCGTCGTAGTAATTCGTACCTGGCTGCGGACCACCCTGCCACTGTTCCGTGCCGCCGCCGAGTCGACTGCGCGAATGAAACGCCATCGCGCTCGCCCAGCCTTCCAGATTGTCAGTGAAATTGAACGTGCCATAGACATAGCCGGACAGCTCGTTGCTGCCGTTAGCAACCGTCTGTTCGGCCGGGAAGCGGTCATAACCGCAGCCAGGGCCGAGGTTGTTGCCCGTGGTGGCGCTCGTATAGAAGTGAGGGCGATAGAGTTCGCTCGCCGAGCAGTCACGGCCTGCTGGCAATACATACGAAACGGTGGAGCCCACGTTGTTGAGGCGGCGAATCTGGATGCCGATCGGCGGCTGGTAGAACCCGCGCCCGTTGTTGAGTGCGTTGGGATATGTTCCCGGAGGTGCGGGGTTATCCGCCGCCGAATCCATGAAATCCCGCTGATAACCCCACAGGGCTTCGGCGTTGTAGGACTCGAACGCGTAGGTCACGCTCCAATTGTCGCCGGCTTTGCCGCCCACCCACTGGATGTCGGCGATGTCACGGCCACCGTCTGTCGAGGTCTGGCCCTTGACCTTGAGGATGTTGCCTTCGTAGTTCGTCTTCAACACGATGTTAACGACGCCGGCAACGGCGTCGGAACCGTACACGGCCGATGCGCCGCCCGAGAGGATCTCGATGCGTTCGACGGCCGCCGCGGGGACGTTGTTGAGGTTCTGGAAGTTGCTGCGGCCGTTGTAGGGGAACGGATAGTCATTCGCCCGGCGACCGTTGATCAGCAGCAGCGTGCGGCCCGGACCCAGGCCGCGGAGGTTAACCGGGCTGGCGTTGGGCGTGAAACCGCCGGCAGCGTTGAAGTCGTTCTGGACGCTGCCGGTGTTCTGGCTCAGCGTGTCGATCGCTTCGGCGACCGTATTGAAGCCTTCCTGCTTGATCTGCTCGGCCGTGATGACGGTGACCGGTGACGGTCCCTCGATCTCTGCGCGCTTGATGCGCGAGCCGACGACCTGCACCTTCCCGAGGTTGGTCGTTTCGGCTTCTGCAGTCGAGCCGCTGGTGGTAGCGTCCTGGGCCAGTGCCGCGCCCGGGATCAGCAACGCGGCGACAAGAGCCGCACCAAGCGGATTGCGCCGGAGCGCTTTCGCGTTTCCGTAGTTCATGTCGGTGAATCCCCTAGAAATCCGTACGTGTAAGCGGCTTTCAATAGGACCGTTCCCATCGGCCCCAGCCGCGCAATAGCGTCCGTGCGACCCGACATTAACACGGAATTAATGTGATGCGCATACCACGAAATTATTTCCGGCGCGTGATGGGATCGTCACGGTGATGACGCGTCATTCAGGTTGCCGGCGAGGCGCCTCGGGGTGAGACAATGGCGGTTTCCCCGCCGCGCGAATCGATGCAAGTGACTGAATCCCATCAGAATTACGCCAGGCCGCGCACGCACGCCGTGCAGGGGGCGCTGTCGCCCCACCCGCGCGTTCGCAATGTGATTGCGGTCGGTTCAGGGAAGGGAGGGGTGGGCAAGTCCACCACGTCGGTGAACCTGGCGCTGGCGTTGGCGGCCGAGGGTGCCCGGGTGGGGGTGCTGGATGCCGACGTCTATGGACCGAGCGTGCCGGCGATGCTGGGGCTCGCGGGGCGGCCGGACAGCCCTGACAACAAGTCGATCGAACCCATGCGGGCGTTCGGGGTGGAGGCCATGTCCATCGGCCTGCTGGTCGACCAGGACACGCCGATGATCTGGCGTGGCCCCATGGCCACGTCTGCGCTGATGCAGCTGTTCAACGACACGCTGTGGGGTGATCTGGACTACCTGCTGATCGACCTGCCGCCGGGTACCGGCGACATCCAGCTGACCCTGGCGCAGAAGATCCCGGTGGCCGGGGCGGTCATCGTCACCACGCCGCAGGACATCGCCACGCTGGATGCCAAGAAAGCGTTGAAGATGTTCGAGAAAGTCGAGGTGCCGGTGCTGGGCATCGTCGAGAACATGGCCGTCCATACCTGCTCCAACTGCGGCCACGTGGAGCACCTGTTCGGGCAGGGCGGTGGCGAACGGATGGCGGCGCAGTACGGCGTGCCGCTGCTGGGTTCGCTGCCGCTGGACATCGCCATTCGCGAGCAGGGCGATGCCGGCCAGCCGGTCGTGGTCGCCGCGCCCGATTCGGCGGTTACGCAGGCCTACCGGCAGACGGCGAGGGTCATGGCGGCGACGCTGGCGCAGCGTCCGCGCGCGCCGTTGTCCATCCTCTCGTCGCTGGTCTAGCGGCCGGCGAAGACGGCGGGCCGGGGCCCGCCCTACAATTCCCCGTCCGCCGCGCGCCGTCCGCGTGGCCTTCGCCCCACACACCAGGATTTGCATGAGCATCAAGAGCGACCGTTGGATCCGCCGCATGGCCGAGCAGCAGGGCATGATCGAGCCGTTCGAGCCGGGGCAGGTGAAGTTCGCCAACAAGAGCGGGGCCGACGGCGAGCGCATCGTCAGCTACGGCACGTCCAGTTATGGCTATGACGTGCGCTGCTCACGCGAGTTCAAGGTGTTCACCAACATCAACTCCACGATCGTCGACCCCAAGCACTTCGATCCGAAAAGTTTCGTGGACATCGAAGCGGATGAATGCATCATCCCGCCGAACAGCTTCGCGCTGGCGCGCACGGTGGAGTTCTTCCGCATCCCGCGCGACACGCTGGTGGTCTGCCTCGGCAAGAGTACCTATGCGCGCTGCGGCATCATCGTCAACGTGACCCCGCTGGAGCCGGAGTGGGAAGGCCATGTGACGCTGGAGTTCAGCAACACCACGCCGCTGCCGGCGCGCATCTACGCGAACGAAGGCGTCGCGCAGATGCTGTTCTTCCAGTCCGATGCCGACGACGTCTGCGAGACCAGCTACAAGGATCGCGGCGGCAAGTACCAGGGCCAGACCGGCGTGACGCTGCCGCGGACCTGAGGCGGTTGCGCGCTCAGCCCAGACACCGGCGCCACGCGTCTATCCGTTCTGCCAGTGCGGCAGGACCATGCCGGACCGGGGCGCCGTTGCCCCAGACCGGTCCGGGCCATGCCGCGTCGCCCTCGTGCCTGCCGACCAGATGCACATGCAGTTGTCGGACGATGTTGCCAAGGGCGCCGATGTTGAGCTTCTCCACGCCCGGCTGCGCGCGGATCAGCTGGCCGGCTTGGTTGATCTCCGCCAACAGCAGGCGTTGCTGGCCGCCCTCCAGTTCCAGCCATTCGCTGACCCCGTTCACGCGAGGCACCAGGACCAGCCACGGGTAGCGCGTGTCGTCCATCAGCCGTACCTGCGACAGCGGGCCGTCGGCGACGAAGGCGCTGTCGGCCGCCAGGCGTGGGTCCAGGAGGAAATCGCTCATGCCAGGTTCCTTGCGAGGAAATCGAGCGTGCGTTCGCGTGCCAGGCGCGCACTCGACGGATCGTAGTCCGCGCGCAGGTCGCAGTTGAAGCCATGCCCCGCGGGGTATGTGAAAACGTCCATCTGGGGAAGCAGGTCGCGGTGCTGCTGCACCAGCTTCGGCGGTATTGAGGCATCCTGCTCGCCGAAGTGGAACATCACCGGGGCCAGCGGTGTCTCGGAGAGGAAGGGCGCGTTGCGTGCCCCGTAGTAACTCACCGCGGGCAGGCCCAGGCGCATGGCGGCGAGCAGCGCCACCGTGCCGCCCCAGCAGTAACCGACGGCGCCCACCTTGCCGTGGCTCGCGATCGTATCCGCCGCTGCCGCGGTGATGTCCAGTGCCGCTTCCAGGCCCAGGCGCGTGATCAGGTCGCGGCCGAGCGCGAAGCCGACATCGTCGTAGCCCAGCTCGACGCGGGGCTCCAGGACGTCGAAGTACGCCGGCGCGAGCGCCACGTAACCGTCGATGGCGAAGCCCTCGGCGATGCTGCGGATATGCGCGTTCACGCCGAAGATTTCCTGCACGATCACCAGCGCGCCGCGCGGCGCGTCGGCGGGATCCGCGCGCCAGGCCCCGATGCGGCCGCGGGGCGTGTCGATCTGAGTCCAATGGCCCATCGGCAGGATTCCGGCGAAGACGGCACCCAGTGTATGCGCAGGCGGCCCCGGACCGAATGGACGGAACGGGCCGCCCGGGGCGGGGCGCTATAATCCGCGCCCCGTACACGCCGCCGCCGTACTCCCCATGTCCCTGCAGAACCCCAAGGTGGGCTTCGTCAGCCTCGGCTGCCCGAAAGCCCTGGTCGATTCCGAACGCATCCTCACCCAGCTCCGCGTGGAGGGATACGACATCGTGCCGACCTACGACGCGGCGGACGTGGTGGTGGTGAACACCTGCGGGTTCATCGATTCCGCCGTGGCCGAATCGCTCGACGCCATCGGCGAAGCGATGAACGAGAACGGCAAGGTCATCGTGACCGGCTGCCTGGGCAAACGCCCGGAGCAGATCCGCGAGCAGTACCCGGATGTGCTGTCGATCAGCGGTCCGCAGGACTACCAGAGCGTGATGGAAGCGTTGCACGCGGCGCTGCCGCCGAAGCACGATCCCTTCGTCGACCTGGTGCCAGACTACGGCGTCAAGCTGACGCCGCGGCATTACGCGTACCTGAAGATTTCCGAGGGCTGCAACCACCGCTGCAGCTTCTGCATCATCCCGTCGATGCGCGGCGACCTGGTGTCGCGCCCGGTCGATGACGTGCTGCGCGAGGCCGAGCGCCTGGTGCGCGGCGGCGTGAAGGAACTGCTGGTGGTGTCGCAGGACACGTCGGCCTACGGCGTGGACGTGAAGTACGCCGAACGCGAATGGCGCGGCAAGGTGTACCAGACGCGGATGAAGGCGTTGTGCGAGGGCCTGGGCGAACTCGATGCCTGGGTGCGCATGCATTACGTCTACCCGTATCCGCACGTCGACGACGTGATTCCGTTGATGGCCGAAGGCAAGGTGCTGCCTTACCTGGATATTCCTTTCCAGCACGCCAGTCCGCGCATCCTCAAGCTGATGAAGCGTCCCGGCGCCGTCGACAAGACGCTGGATCGCGTGAAGCGCTGGCGTTCGATCAGCCCCGACATCACCCTGCGCTCGACCTTCATCGTCGGCTTCCCCGGCGAAACCGACCAGGAATTCGAGGAGCTGTTGCAGTTCCTCGATGAAGCGCAACTCGACCGCGTGGGTGCGTTCGCCTACTCGCCGGTCGAAGGCGCGGCGGCCAACCTGTTGCCGGATCCGGTGCCGGAAGAAGTGAAGCAGGAGCGCCTGGCGCGTTTCATGGAGAAGCAGGCAGAGATCTCCGCCGCGCGCCTCGAAGCGAAGATCGGCACGGTGCAGCAGTGCCTGGTGGACCTGATCGAAGACGATATCGCCGTCGCGCGCTCGAAGGCCGATGCGCCGGAGATCGATGGCCTGGTGCATATCCAGAATGGCGGCGAACTGGGGCTGCGCGTCGGCCAGTTCGTCGACGTGGAAATCACCGAGAGCGACGAGCACGACCTGATTGGCGATGCCATCGTCGGAACGGCGGGCCGGCCGCTCGACGTCAAGGTGCTGTGACCGCGCCGGCGACGGACACTCATGCTGGCAACGGCCGGCGTCGCTTCGTCGCCCCCTTGCGTGGACAGGTGGATGCCGCATGTTTCCGGCATCCCCTGTTCGGCGGGTATGGCGAGCACCGGGACCTGCTGACGGCCCCGCACTGGCCCGACATCGAAACCCTCAATGCGCGGATGCCGCTCTCCGGGCCCCGTTTCGCGAGACAGGATGCCGGCCTGCTTGCCGACGGGCTGCATTACGAAGCACGGTCCGCGCAGGGGTGCATCGCCACGCGCGCGGAGAACTGGCATGACCTGTTCAACGCGATGGTCTGGCTGCGTCATCCGGCGCTCAAGCACGCGCTCAACCAGCAGCAGTGCCGGCACATGGCGCACATGGGCTCGCGCGAGCGCAGTCCCGCGCAGCAGGCGCTGACCCAGTTCGATGAAAGCGGCGTCATCGTGCAGGTGCGCGATGCGGCACTGCTGGATCTGTGGGATCGGCACGACTGGGCGGCACTGTTCCATGCGAACGCTGCATGCTGGCACGACGGCGGTATCACCGTCGCTGCGGTGGTGGGGCATGCGCTGATGGAGCAGGTGCTGGTGCCCGGGCGCTTGCTGGTCGGCAAGTGTCTTGTCGTATTCGGAGATCAGATCGATGTGATCGCGCGCGTGGTCGAATCGATCTTAGCGGGTGCGATCCTCACTGCGCCAAGCGAACTGCGTCCGCTGCCACTGGCCGGCATTCCCGGATGGCACGCAGGACAGGATGCCGCGTTCTACGGGCAGGAGGACTACTTCCGTCCGTTGCGGGAGGGCCGCGTTTACCCGCGACCGTTGTGAGGATCAGCTCGCGTAGCTGACATCCACCAGCACGAAGTGGGTGATCCCGCCGGGGAGTTCGACCGAGAATTCGTCGTCGATGCGCTTCTTCAACAACGCACGCGCGAGCGGCGAATCGATGCTGATCCAGCCGCGCGTCGCCTCGGTCTCGTCGGGGCCGACGATGCGGTAACGCGAGGTTTCGCCGCTGGCGACATTCTCCAGCTCGATGGTGGCGCCGAAGAACACGGCGTCGGGATCGCTGGGCGCGGTGTCGACCACGCGCAGCACTTCCAGCCGCTTGCTCAGGTAGCGCACGCGCCGGTCGATCTCGCCGAGCTGCTTCTTGCGGTAGGTGTACTCCGCGTTCTCGGAGCGGTCGCCCTCCGCGGCGGCGGCGGCCAGGGCCTTCACCACCTCGGGGCGGCGAACGCGCCACAGATCGTCCAACTCCGCCTTGAGACGATCATGGCCTTCGCGGGTGATCAGGGCGGTGCTCTTCTCGCCCGGTGGGCGCCAGCGCGACACGTCAGCTTTCTCCGGCGGCTTCCGCGCGCCGCAACGTGCGCCCGCGCGGATCCTCGACCGGCTCGATGCAGCTGCCCGCGGTCAACACCAGCAGATCGTCGTCATGGATGGCGAACTCCTGCGCAGGTCCACCGTCTTCCGGCGCGAGCTGCACGCAGGTGCCGTTCCAGGTCACCGACCAGCGGCCGGCGCGCATGGGTGCCGCCTGCAAGTCGTCCTGGCAGTGCGCTTCCAGCGCGTATCGGCCGTCAGCCCCCAGGTCGAGCAATACGTCCTGCGATGCGCAGGTTTCCGCCGGCAGGCTGCCGAAGAACGTGCCGGCGAACGTCGACGGCGCCGGACTGGCGGCGGAAGCCGCCAGCGACAACGCGCAGGCCAACGGTACGAAACTCCACTTCATGCGCGTGATCAGCGACGTCCGCCAAAGATGCTGCCCAGGATGCCACGCACGATCTGGTTGCCCAGCTTGGTGCCGACCGTGCGCGTGGTCTGCTTGGCCATCGTCTCGATCATGCCCTGGCGGCGCTTGGTGCCGAACACCGCGTCCTTCACGGCCTGGCCGAAGCCGCCGGCGTCGGGATCGTCCTGCTCGGTCTTCGCCGGCGGCGCCTGGGCGGCCTGCGTGGCGGTCTCGCCGCGCTTGGCAAGCATTTCCGCGGCGGACTCGCGATCGACGCGGGTATCGTACTTGCCGCCGACGGGGCTGCCGTTGCGTACCTGCTGGCGTTCGCCTTCGTTGATCGCGCCCATCCGGCAGCGCGGCGGCGACACCATCGTCTGCTGCACGGGCGAGGGGATGCCCTTGTCCTGAAGCGTCGACACCAGCGCTTCGCCGGTGCCGAGCTTGGAGATCGCCTGGGCCACGTCGAGCTTGGGATTCGGCACGAAGGTCTCGGCGGCGGTCTTCACCGCCTTCTGGTCGCGCGGGGTGAACGCGCGCAGCGCATGCTGCACGCGGTTGCCCAGCTGGCCGAGGATGTTGTCCGGCACGTCGTCGGGAAACTGCGAGCAGAAGTAGACGCCCACGCCCTTGGAACGGATCAGGCGCACGACCTGCTCGATGCGCTGCTGTAGGGCCGGGGGGGCATCGTCGAACAGCAGGTGGGCTTCGTCGAACACGAAGACCAGCTTGGGCTTGTCCAGGTCTCCCACTTCCGGCAGCGTCTCGAACAGTTCCGACAGCAGCCACAGCAGGAAGCTGGAATACAGGCGCGGCTTCAGGATGAGCTGGTCGGCGGCGAGGATGCCGATCACCCCACGCCCGTCGGTATTCGTGCGCATCAGGTCGGCCAGTTCCAGCGCCGGCTCGCCGAAGAACACCTCGCCGCCTTCCTGTTCCAACCGCAGCAGCGCGCGCTGGATGGCGCCGACCGACTGCGTGCTTACAAGGCCGTAACTGGTGGAAATGTCCTTGCGCTCGGCGGCGACCAGGCCCAGCAGGGCGCGCAGGTCTTCCAGGTCCAGCAGCAACAGCCCGCGGTCGTCGGCGAGCTTGAACACGATGTCGAGCACGCCGCTTTGGGTGTCGTTGAGTTCCAGGATGCGCGAGAGCAGGGTGGGGCCCATCTCGCTGACGGTCGTGCGGACCGGATGGCCCAGCTTGCCGTAGAGATCCCAGAAGATCACCGGATTCGCGCCCGGTGCGTAGTCGGCGATGCCGATGTCCCTGGCCCGCTGCATGACGCGCTCGCTGCCATCGCCGGCGGTGGCGAGTCCGGCCACGTCGCCCTTCACGTCGGCCATGAACACGGGCACGCCCATGCGCGAGAAGCCTTCGGCCAGGGTCATCAGCGTGACCGTCTTGCCGGTACCGGTGGCGCCGGCCACCAGGCCATGGCGGTTGCCGAACTTCGGCTGCAGCGTGACCGGGATGTCGTCCGTGATGCCCTTGCCCAGCAGGATCGGATCCATGTGCAACCTCGCGTGGTGATGGCGCGATTCTAGCGGCTGGAAACCGCCTCCGGGATAAAGCGCTGAGACGCGTGACCTTGCCCCGGTCGCGCAGCCGGGGCTACCCTCCCGGCTCACACTCTGGATGCACACCTGATGTCGCTTGCGGTTCCTGCCTGTCTGCGCCTGTGGCCCGTTGCGGTCGCTCTTTCCCTCCTGCTGGTCTCCCCGCCTTCGCTGGCGCAACGCGTGTCCGCGAAGGATCGCGCCGCCGCGCAAGCGCTGGAACAGCGCATGGCCGCCGCCGAGAAGCGTTACCGCGACGGTCTGGTGCTGGTGGCCAACAGTGATCCGCGCGGCGCTACCGAGAGCGACGCCGCACTCGAGGACATGGAGGACGTGCTGGCGGCCTGCGTTCAGCAGCGCGGCTGTCAGGTGCCCACGCTGCTGGCGACCTACAAGCGGCTGCTGAAGGGCAACGCCGATGCGCAGGGAGAGGGCCCGGGAGACGAGGGCGAGACCCTCGACGCACTCGACGACGGCACCGACCACGCGGTGCCGGCCAGCGCCGCCATCCCCGAAACCGCACGCACCGCGGCGCTGCTGAACGACCAGCGCCATGCGTTCGACCGCATGGTCGAGTACAACCCGGCCATCCAGGCAGGCATCCGCCGCTGGCTGACCGACATGCGCCCGGCGCTGATCGACAGCTACGAGAATTATCAGAACATGCGCGCCGAGCTGTATCCCGCCTGGGAGCGCAGCGGCCTGCCGGAAGCGCTTCTGTTCGGCATCATGGCGAAGGAATCCAACGGGCGCGTGCATTCGACCTCGCGCGCGGGTGCGGCAGGGCCCATGCAGTTCATGTTCCACACTGGCGCCCGTTTCGGTCTGGGACGCGATGCGAGTGGCTTCGACACGCGCTACGACCCGTACGCCTCCGGCCAGGCCAGCGCGGAGTACATGAACGAGCGCATGCGCGGGCTCAACAACAATATCGAACTGGCCCTCGCGGCCTACAACGGGGGCGAGGGACGGGCTGCGCGCGTGTTCCGCGAGAACGGCGGCCTGGGCTTCTGGGACGATGTGGTCTACAGCCAGTTCCCCGGCGAGACGCGCGACTACGTGCCGATGGTGATCGCGGCGGCATGGCTGTTCCTGCACCCGCGCCAGTACGGACTGGAGTTTCCGAAGGTCACGGCGCAGCCGGCGACGCTGAAGCTGGCGCGCGACGCATCCATCTATGAGCTGACCATCTGTCTGGGCAATGGCGGCACGCGCGAGGGCTACATGCGCACGCTGCGCAACCTCAACCCGCGCTACCAGCCAGAGGCATGGATCCCCGCCGGCACCACGCTCAAGGCCAACGCGCGCATCTCGGGCCTGTACACACGCCACTGCATCAGTGGCCCCCGCGCGGAACTGGCGCGCACGCTGGTGAGCGCCGATCCCGCGGCCGCCATCCGCCGCGCCTCGCGGACCGGCAATGTCGCCGTCGGCGATGTGACCCCCGTGGCCGGCGTGCCGACCACCGTCGCCTCCGGCGAGCCGCAACCAGCCGAACCGAAGGCGAAGCAGGCGCGGGATTACCGCGTCGCGAAGGGCGACACGCTGGGGCGCATCTCGCAGCGGTTCCAGTGCGATCTGAAGAAGCTCGCGCAGGCCAACAGGTTGAAGGCGCCGGCGTACGCCGTGCGGCCGGGGCAGGAGCTCAAGCTGGAAGGCTGCAGGAAGTGATGCGCATTGTGTGAGGGGAGGTGCGTTCCTTGCCTGTGCTAGCGATATCGGGGATTCGCTGCCTGCGGATGGTCCAGTGTCGAGAAGCTTTCTGTGATCTGTCAGCGCACTGATGTAAACATCTGTACGTAAACGGATGAATGGGGCGCGAGAACAGTCAGGCGTCCTACTGGGATGAAAAAATGTGCGCGTGCGCGCATTCGTATCGCTGAAGCGAGAGTACATATGCACCGCTGACTCGTCAGCGTATCCATCACAAGGAGGTAGTCATGTCGATCAAGACGTTGTTACTTTCATCCGCGTGTGCGGCTGCTTTGGTGCTTGGATTCTCGTTCACGTCGAAAGCCGACGATCCGTGCACTGACTGTTGGCTCGCCTGCGACCAGGCATACACGGCCTGTATGCAAGGGGGGCAGTACACCCCTGCCCAGTGCAGAACCAGCCTCAATACCTGCAGGTTCGTAAACTGCGGAAATTGCGATCCCCCCTGACCAGAAGCATTTCACCGCGGGGGCTAGCTCCCGCGGTGTTGGGAGACGCCAGTGAACATGAAACGGATGCTTCCGGTTGCAGTGGTGGCGATATCGCTTCTGATCGGAATCGGGGCGGGGCGAGCGTACAACGCCCACAAGCTTGCCAAGTCGAGCGCGCTCGTCATCACGCACGGGGAGTATTCCCTCTATCTTGCACGTCCGGAGCAAGTCGCTTTTTATTCCCTCGCGTCATGCGGCGGTTGCAAAAAGACGAGACAGTTGTTGCGTGAACTTGGCGTGGATTACGTGGAACGTCCTGCTGACAATCTGCTGCTGCATCGTCAGGAGTTGCATCGGCTGGATGCAGAGCGGGTTCCCGTCATCGTGACAGCGAACTCAAAGTTGGAGGGTTATGATCGCGACAAAATCATCTCGCTCTTGCGAACGCAGGGGTACATCCTGTCCGCTGAGCATTGATGCACTGGTCGCCCCTGCAGTGATCGCGTCGGCAACCGAGTCATTCTGCGAGCGTCGATCCCTGCTGAACCGGCCATACTGCTTTCAATTTCGGTGCGAGCGTCGGCACGATGACGGTCAATCCACCATGGAAGCGCGCCTCACGTCCCGATAAGAGCGCGCCGATGGCCAACAGCGCGTTGTAACGCCTTTGGATACGGTCGCTACTCAATCAGCCGGGCGAGGGCCTGACCTAATCGCACAGATGATTCGGCTTTCAGATTCGGCGCGAGTTCCGCCACGCCTGGCGGCAGCAGCACGATGACGGTCGAGCCGTAGTTGAACCTTGCCATCTCCGCGAACCGCTCCAGCGTGATGCCCTTGCCGCGGTAATCCTTGCGGGTGATGGCAGTGCCATAGGCGGGAATCTCTTCGCCGCTCCACACCGTTTCCACGCCGGAGACGAGCAGGGCGCCGACCATCACCGACACCATCGGTCCGAAATCGGTGTCGAAGTGGCAGACCAGTCGCTCGTTGCGCGCGAACAGGCGCGGCACGTTCGCCACCGCATCGGTGCCGACACTGAAGAGGCGGCCGGGCACGTGTACGGTTTCGCGCAACGTGCCGGTCCACGGCATGTGCACGCGGTGGTAGTCGCGCGGCGACAGGTACACGGTGGCGAACACGCCGTGGCGGAAGGGTTCCGCATCCGCCGCGTCGCCCAGCAGCTCGGCGGCGGTGAACGATTGGCCCTTGGCCTGGAAGATGCGGCCATCCTCGATGGGGCCGCACTGGCTGATGTGGCCATCGGCCGGCATCAGCAGCGCGCGCGGGTCGGCATCGGCAACCCGTGCGCCCGGCCTCAGTGCGCGGGTGAAAAAGGCGTTGAAGCTCGGGTAGGACAGGGGGTCGGGATTGGCGGCTTCACCGAGGTCGACATTGAATTTCCGCGTCACCGTATCGATCAGCCAGCGGCTGACGCCTGGCGAGGTCGAATAGGCCAGCCGGCGCGCCAGCGACGACAGGAAGCGGTGCGGCAGTACGTAGGTTAGCGAGGTCAGCAGGCTCATTTCGACGCCGCCTCGGTCAGCGCGCGCATGTCGGCGGCGATCGCCCTGGGCTGGAATGGCGGGCGGATCAGGCCGGCCAGGCGGCCCTGCGGGTCGAGTACGCCGATCGCGGACGAGTGGTCCATGCTGTAGTCGTTCGGGTTCTGTTCGAAGCCTTCCCCGGGGACCTTCATGAAGACGAAGCCCAGCGACCTGGCGAAGTTCTCCAGGGTCGGGATGTCGGCCGTGGCTGCCATCGTGTCGAGATGGAAGGCGTGGGCGTACTCGCCGATGCGGGTCGGCGTGTCGCGCTCGGGGTCGACCGAGACGAACAGCACGCGCGGGCGGGTCGAGTCGGGCAGGTCCTTCCACTGCGCCTGGGCCTGTGCCAGCTCGGCCAGCGTGGTCGGGCAGACGTCGGGGCAGAAGGTGAAGCCGAGGAAGACGAGCGTCCAGTGGCCCTTCAGTTCCCCGTCGGTGAGCTGGGTGCCGTCGGACTGGCGCAGCGAGAATGGCGGCAGCGGCCGCGGCTGCGGAAACAGGGTCACCGTCTGGGTCGCTGGCCATTGCGTGGCGGGCGTGACGGGGCCGAAGAATTTCTGCGCGGCCAGCAGGCCCAAGCCGGCGGCCAGCGCCAGGACGAGGATGAGGCCGATCTTCTTGTTGAACATGCGCTGGGGATTCCCACGATGGAAGGGCGCGGCCACACGGGCCGGGGGCCGCATGGGCGCGGCGGCAAGGCGGCCATGATACCGGGGCAGCCCCTATAATCGGCGGCCTTCGCCGTCCCGGCGTCTTCACAAGCCTTGCCATGACCGCCGACGTCGCCGCCGAACTGCACACCATCATCGACCTGATCCGGTACGGCGCCAGCCGCTTCAACGGGGCCGGCCTGACCTTCGGCCACAGCTACGACAACGCGCTGGACGAGGCCTCGCATCTGGTGCTGCACACGTTGCACCTGCCGCCCGACCTGGGCCCGGCCTACGGGCAGGCGCGCGTCACGGGTGCGGAGAAGGCCCAGGTGCTGGCGCTGTTCGAGCGACGCGTCAGCGAGCGCATCCCGGTCGCCTACCTGACCGGCGAGGCCTGGTTCGCCGGCCTCAGCTTCAAGAGCGATGCCCGTGCCCTGGTGCCGCGTTCGCCGATCGCGGAACTGATCGAAGCCGGCTTCGAGCCCTGGCTCGGCGGCCGCGACGTCACCCGTGCGCTGGACCTGTGCACAGGCTCCGGCTGCATCGCCATCGCGATGGGCCACTACAACCCGGACTGGCAGGTCGACGGCGTCGACATCAGCGACGACGCCCTGGCGCTGTCGGCGGAAAACAAGGCGCGCCTGCTGGCCGACAACGTGCAGTTCCTCAAGTCCGACCTGTTCGCCGGCCTGACCGGCAGGCACTACGACCTGATCGTCACCAACCCGCCCTACGTCACCAACGACGAGACCGACGCGCTGCCCAGGGAATATTCCTTCGAACCGGAACTTGGCCTGCGCGCCGGCGACGACGGGCTGGACCTGGTGCTGAAGATCCTGCGCGATGCGCCGCTGCACCTGAGCCAGGACGGCCTGCTGATCTGCGAAGTCGGCGAGTCCGAGCGTGCACTGGTCGCGCTGCTGCCGGACGTCGAATTCGCGTGGATCGAGTTCAAGGTGGGGCAGATGGGCATCTTTGCCGTCGAATGCGCAGAACTGATCCGCCACAACGCGCAGATCAGCGCGCTCGCCGCCACGCGGAAGTAGCGCGTCTCGCACGCGGTCCGCGGCGGTTGCGCCTGCAACCGTCGCGGCCAACGTTGGCGCACTGCACAATAGGGCGCCCGGCGTGCGATGCTTCAACGCCCGGCAGGGTGGTTCCACAGCGGAGCGGCGCTTGAGCAGCAACAGTTTCGGAAAACTCCTCACGGTCACCACGTTCGGCGAATCGCACGGACCGGCGATCGGTTGCGTCGTCGACGGCTGCCCGCCGGGGCTGGACATCGCGCCCGAGGAGTTCCGTCACGACCTGGAGCGCCGCGCCACCGGCAAGTCGCGGCACACCTCCGCGCGCCGCGAGGCCGATGAGGTCGAGATCCTCAGCGGCGTCTACGAGGGGCGCACCACCGGCACGCCGATCGCGCTGCTGATCCGCAACACCGACCAGCGCAGCAAGGACTACGCCGACATCGCACGGCAGTTCCGCCCGGGGCATGCGGACTACACCTACTGGCAGAAGTACGGCATCCGCGACCCGCGTGGTGGCGGACGTTCGTCGGCGCGAGAAACTACCATGCGCGTCGCGGCGGGCGTGATCGCCAAGAAGTGGCTGCAGCAGCGTCACGGCGTGAGCGTGCGGGGTTACCTGTCGCAACTCGGGCCGATCACCCCCGAAGGCTTCGACTGGAGCGCGGTGGAGGACAACCCGTTCTTCTGGCCGCACGCGGCGCAGGTGCCGGCGCTGGAAACCTACATGGATGCGCTGCGCAAGTCGGGCGATTCCATAGGCGCGCGCGTCAATGTCGTCGCCGACGGCGTGCCGCCCGGCTGGGGCGAGCCGATCTACGGCAAGCTGGACGGTGATCTCGCCGCCGCGCTGATGAGCATCAATGCGGTGAAGGGCGTGGAGATCGGCGACGGTTTCGCGGCGGTTACCCAGAAGGGCACCGAGCATCGCGACCTGATGACGCCTGACGGGTTCCTGTCCAACCACGCAGGCGGCATCCTTGGCGGCATCTCCACTGGCCAGCAGGTCACCGCGTCCATCGTGCTGAAGCCGACCTCGAGCCTGCGCCTGCCGGGCGCGACCGTGGACGTGGATGGCAATACGGTGGATGTCATCACCACCGGTCGCCACGACCCCTGCGTAGGCATCCGTGCCACGCCCATCGCCGAGGCGATGATGGCGCTGGTGCTGATGGACCAGGCGCTGCGCCATCGCGCGCAGTGCGGTGATGTCGGCGTCGTGCCGCCGCAGGTCCCCGGCAGCCTCGATGGCTGAGTCGCGGCCGCGCGTCTGGGTGTCGCAACCGCTGTTCGACGACATCGTCGAGCGGCTGGATGCGCACTTCGACGTGCGTTCGACCCCGGAGGTCATCGAGCACGCACCCCAGGCCATCGCCGACGCGTTGCGCGACAGCGCGGGTGCGCTGGTGACGCTGAACGAACGCATCGGGGCGCAGGAAATCGGCGCCGCCACGCAGCTGCGCGCGATCGCCAACGTGGGCGTGGGCTACAACAACCTCGATGTCGACGCGTTGACGCAGGCCGGCATCGTCGCCACCAACACGCCGGACGTACTCACCGAGACCACGGCCGATTTCGGTTTCGCGCTGCTGATGGCCACCGCGCGCCGCATCACCGAAGCCGAGCGCTGGCTGCGCGAAGGGCAGTGGCGGCAGTGGTCCTTCAGCACGTTGCTGGGCGCGGACCTGCATGGCAGCACGCTGGGCATCGTGGGCATGGGCCGGATCGGGCAGGGCATCGCGCGCCGCGCGCGCGGCTTCGGCATGCGCGTGCTGTACCACAACCGCAGCCGGTTGCCGGACGCGGTCGAGCGGGAATGCGGTGCGGACTACGCGAGCTTCGACGATGTGCTCGCTAAGGCCGACCACGTGGTGCTGGCGCTGCCGTACGCGCCGCAGGTCCACCACCTGGTCGACGCGGCCGCGCTGGCGAAGATGAAGCCGACCGCCACGCTGGTGAACATCGCGCGCGGTGGCATCATCGACGAGGTCGCACTGGCCGATGCGCTGGGCAACGGACGCCTGGCCGCCGCAGGCCTGGACGTCTACGAAGGCGAACCCGCCGTGCTGCCCGAACTGCTCGCGCTGCGCAACGTGGTGCTGACGCCGCATATCGCCAGCGCCAGCCTCGCCACGCGCCGCGCGATGGTGTCGCTGGCAGTGGACAACCTGATCGCCGCGCTGGGCGAGGGTCCGGACGCGGGTCATCCGCCGACGCCGGTCAATCCGGACGCGCTGGCCATCGCCGGCACCATCAAAATCACCATCGCCAAACGACAGGGAGCCTGAGGCACGTCCGCAGGTTCCCCGAACACAGCCTTCTCCCGTCTGCTGTCTTCACTCCTCCCTTCGCGAAACCCCTCCATGAGCAACCAGAACCGTAGCTTCAACGTCGCCGTCGTGGGCGCCACCGGCGCCGTCGGCGAAACCATGCTGTCCATCCTCGCCGAACGCGATTTCCCGATCGGCAAGCTCGTCGCCCTGGCGTCCGAGCGTTCCGCCGGCAACAGTGTCGAATTCAACGGCGAAAAGATCACCGTGCAGGACCTGGCCACCTTCGATCCGACCGGCATCGACATTGCGCTGTTCTCGGCAGGCGGCGGCATCTCCAAGGAATTCGCGCCGAAGTTCGCCGCGGCCGGTGCCGTCGTCATCGACAACTCCTCGGCCTTCCGCTACGACGCCGACATCCCGCTGGTCGTCAGCGAAGTGAACCCGGAGCAGGTGCAGAACCGCCCGCGCGGCATCATCGCCAACCCGAATTGCTCGACCATGCAGATGCTGGTCGCGCTCGCGCCCATCCACCGCAAGGTCGGCATCGAGCGCATCAACGTGGCGACCTACCAGTCGGTCTCGGGCGCCGGGCGTTCGGCACTCGAAGAGCTCGGCCGCCAGACCGGCGCGCTGCTGAACTTCCAGGACCCCGATCCGCAACGCTTCCCGGTGCAGATCGCCTTCAACCTGATCCCCCACATCGACGACTTCCTCGACAACGGCTTCACCAAGGAAGAGATGAAGCTGGTGTGGGAAACGCGCAAGATCCTCGGCGACGACAGCATCCAGGTGAATCCCACCGCCGTGCGAGTGCCGGTGTTCTACGGACACTCCGAAGCCGTCGCCATCGAAACACGCGACAAGATCACCGCCGCGGACGCGCGCGCGCTGCTGGCGTCGTCGCCGGGGGTGGAGGTCGTCGACGATCGCGCACCCGGCGGCTATCCCACGCCGGTCACGCATGCCTCGGGCAACGATGCGGTCTACGTGGGCCGCATCCGCGAAGACCTCTCGCACCCGCGCGGCCTGAACCTGTGGATCGTGTCCGACAACATCCGCAAGGGCGCCGCCCTGAACGCCGTGCAGATCGCCGAGCTGGTGGCGAAAAACGGCTGAGCCGCTATAGTCGTGACCGGGAAAACTTGGGGAAGGGCCGTGAAACCGAAGCACAGACCTCGGGCGGCAAGACTCCACCTGGCCGGCATGATCGGGCTGGGGCTGGCGTTGCTGAGCAACGCAGCCCTCGCGCTCGGCCTGGGGGAGATCAAGGTCAAATCGCAGCCCGGCCAGCCCTTGCTGGCCGAGATCCCGGTCATTTCCAGCGAACCGGGCGAACTCGAGCAACTGCGTGCGCGCCTGGCGTCGCCGGTGACGTTCGAGCGCGTCGGCCTGCCGCGACCGCAGGGGTTGGTGAACGAGCTGGACTTCACGGTCGCGCTGGACGACGCCGGGCGTCCGGTGGTGCGCGTCACCAGCCGTACGCCGGTGGACGTGGCGGCGGTGAACTTCCTGATCGAGGTCGACTGGGGCCAGGGGCGGCTGGTGCGCGAGTATTCGGCGCTCGTCAGCGCGCCGGGGACGCTGGCGGCGGCAGAACAGCCGGTGATCGACGCGCCGGTTGCCGCGCCTACCGACATCATCAGCCGTCCGGTCGAACCGGTCGCCTCGACGCCGCAGGAAACGGCGGAAGCATCGCCTGAAGCGGCCGCGCAGCCCACGCCGGCACCGGCGGCGGCACCCGTTGCGTCGGTGGCACAGGCGGCTTCCGTGGCGCCCGGTGGCACGTTGGCACCGGTGCGTCGTGGCCAGTCGCTTTCCCAGATCGCGGCGCCGCTGGCACGCGAGCAGGGCTACACGCTGGACCAGGCGATGGTCGCACTGCTGCGCGCCAATCCCGAGGCCTTCATCAACGGCAACCTCAACCTGCTGAAGCAGGGCGCTGTGTTGCGCGTCCCGGACGTGGCGGACGCGCAGACGATCCTGGAGGGTGAAGCCGCGGCGCTGGTGCGCAGCCAGATTGCGGAATGGCGCCGCGCACGCGCGCCCATTCCGCAACCGGCCGCCGTCGTCGACGCCACGCCAGCGACGGCGCCTGCCGCGGCGGCATCCCGCCCGGCACCGGTGGCGGATGCACGGCTGGAAATCGCGCCCGCGGCCACGAGCACGTCGGGTTCTGGAACGCAGTCCGGCGTCAGCGCCGGCGGTGAGGGCGAGATGTTGGCGAACGAACAGTTGCAGCAGTCGAAGGAAGACCTGGCCGCGCGCGAAGCGGAAGTGCAGGAGCTGCGCTCGCAGGTCGCGGACCTGGAAAAGCTCAAGGCGCAGCAGGAACAACTGCTGGCCATGAAGGACAGCGATCTCGCCGCCGCACAGCAGCGGCTGGCGCAGAGCAACGGCAGCGACGGTGGCGTGCCGGTGTGGGCATGGGCAGGCTTCGGCCTGCTGTTCGCGGGCGCGCTGGCCTGGGGATTCGCGCAACGTCGCCAGCGCCTGTCGCCCGCGCCGGTACCGCGCAACCCGGTGTTCGGCAAGGCCCCTGCAGAGAGCCGCGCTGCCGAACTCGCTGCCGTGATCCCGCAGACGGTGCCCGAGGCGGAGACGGCGCCGAGCCCGGTGCTGGAGCCGTCCGTCGCCGCGCCGCCCAAGGTCGCGCCGACCCCGGTAGCCAAGCCTGCGATGGGGCCCACCTGGCACGCAGGCGGGGCTGCCTCCGGCGCACCGGTGGCACCTGCGCCGACGCCGGCGCCGGCCGGCCGCGACCGTCTTGAACTGGCGGTGGCCTACCTCGACCTGGGCGACGTGGCCACGGCCCGTGATCTGCTGAACGAAGTGGCGGCGGGCAACGATGCCGGCGCGCGCGACGAAGCCCTGCAGCTGCTCCGCGATATCGGATGAAAGGCGCGGAGTGATGTCGTGACGCGCTATGCGCTGGGTGTCGAATACGACGGCAGCGAATTCCTGGGATGGCAACGGCTGAGCAAATCCGGCACGCCGGACGACACCCGCACCGTGCAGTCGGCGCTGGAACTCGCGCTGTCGTCCGTCGCCGATGCCCGGGTGGATACGATCTGCGCCGGCCGCACCGACGCCGGTGTGCATGCGCAGTGCCAGGTCGTGCATTTCGACAGCGACGCGGCGCGGACGCCACGGGGCTGGCTGCTGGGGGCGACGGCGCGGTTGCCGCCTGCCGTCTGCGTACGCTGGTGTCAGCCGGTGGCCGAGGATTTCCACGCGCGCTTCTCGGCGCGTGCCCGTCGCTACCGTTACACGTTGGTCAATCGCCTGGCGCGACCGGCGTTGGAGCGGCAATACCTCAGCTGGGAAAAGATCCCGCTGGATGCCGATGCCATGCACCGCGCCGCCCAGGTGCTGGTCGGCGAGAACGACTTCAGCGCGTTCCGCACCGTGCATTGCCAGTCGCCGCATGCGATGCGCAATCTCCATGCGATTTCGGTGGCGCGACAGGGCGAGCGGGTGGTCGTGGAGGTGCAGGCAAATGCCTTCCTGCACCACATGGTGCGCAACATCGTCGGTTCGCTGCTGGTGGTGGGGCGGGGTGAGCGGCCGGAAACCTGGGTGGGCGAGCTGCTGGCCGGCCGTGATCGCACGGTGGCCGGGCCGACCGCACCGCCGGATGGCCTGGTCTTCGTCAGTCCGCTATACCCGGCGGAGTGGCAGCTGCCCGCGGAAGTGACGCTGCAGGACACGCCCGTCGCGGCCGCGGCGCCATTGTAGCGGACCATGTCCGCACTGCTTTTCCAGGCACGTCCGCCCGGCGGACAGGTCCCGCCGGCATGGCCCGGCTCCGCGCGATCCCCCGAAAGCGGCTACGCTTCCGCGACGCCCGACCTTTTCCCCACCATGCACATGCGCATCAAATTCTGTGGCCTGACGCGTGCCGAGGATGTCCGCCTGGCGGTCGAGCTGGGCGTGGACTACGTCGGCCTGGTGTTCGCGCCGCACAGTCCGCGCCGGCTGCTGCTCGGCCAGGCGCGCATGCTGCGCGACCTGGTGCCGGAAGAGATCGCAGTGGTCGCGCTGGCCATGGACAACACGCGTGGCGACATCGAGCACATCGTGGAATCGCTGCAGCCCGACCTGCTGCAGTTCCATGGCGACGAAGACGATGCATTCGCGACCTCCTTCGGGCGCCCGTACTGGAAGGCGATCGCGATGGGCGGGCAGGACGCGGGCGTATTCGCCCGAGTGTCGGCCTATCCGGGCGCGCAGGGCTTCCTGTTCGACGGCCACGCCGCAGGCGAGCAGGGGGGGAGCGGGCAGCGCTTCGATTGGCGCCGCATGCCCGCGTCCACCGACAAGCCGTTCCTGCTGGCCGGCGGCCTGACGCCCGAGAACGTCGGCCTCGCGCTGCGCACGGCGCGGCCTTGGGGCGTCGATGTGTCCAGCGGCATCGAAACGGCGCCCGGCGTGAAAGACGGGGAGAAGATGCGTCGGTTCGTCGAGGCCGTGCGCGAGGCCGAAACCGGCGCTTGAGCTCAGGCCAGTGCGGTGCGCAACCACGCCGCCAGCGCCGGTATCCGTGGGTCCGGGTTGCCGCGCCGGCCACACAGCGCCCACTGCCCGCCGGTATCGGTGAACCCCCAGGGGGCGACCAGGCGTCCGCCTTCGAGATCGGCCTGTACCAGTTCCTGCGGCGCGATGGCCACGCCCAGCCCGGCGACGGCGGCTTCCAGCAGATAGGTCAGGTGATCGAAGCCGGCGCCCCGCCGCGGCTGCCCGATATCCAGGCCCTGCGTGGCGAACCAGCGCGGCCAGGCCTGTGGACGCGAGGCGGTGTGCAGCACGGGCTCGTCGGCGAGCACTGCGGGTGGCGCGCCCGACAGCGCGGCGAACCGGACATGCCTTGGGCTGAGCACCGGTCCGATCCGCTCGGGCGCCAGCAGGTGCACATCCCAGCCTGAGGGCCAGGGGGCCTCGCCGACCAGCAGGGCGGCGTCGAGTCCGGTGAGGGCGTCGTCGAACCCTCCCTCCTGTGCCGACAGGTGCAGCGTCAGCGTCGGCAGGTCGACCGCCAGTCGCTCCAGCCGGGGGATCACCCAGCGCGCCAGCAGGCTGCCCGGGCAGCCGAGCACGAAGGCCAGCGGCCGGCGGTCGCGCTGCATCGCAGCCCAGCCAGCCTGGAGCGAAGAGAATGCGTCGCCGGCCAGGTCGCGCAGGCGCAGGCCATCGGCCGTGAGCGCCAGGCCGCGACCATCGCGGACGAACAGCGGGCGGCCCAGCGCCTCTTCCAGGGTGCGCACATGCCGGCTGACCGCTCCGTGGGTGACGTGCAGCTCGGCGGCCGCACGACTGACGCTGCCCAACCGGGCTGCCGCTTCGAACGCACGCAGGGCATTGAGCGGGGGAAGAGGTCGTGACATGGCATCAGTTTAAGTCACGGATTGGTCAGATTTCATGGGTTTTTCGTCCACAACCTGTGCGATACAGTGACGGCTCGCCCTCGCTGGACACACGATCATGGCCGCCGCTGCCGACTATCACGCCTACCCCGATGCTGCCGGCCACTTCGGCCGGCATGGCGGCCGCTTCGTCGCCGAAACCCTGATCGGCCCCCTGCAGGAACTGGCCACCGCCTACGACACCGCCCGTGTCGATCCGGCCTTCATCGCTGCCTTCGACAAGGACCTGAAGCACTACGTCGGCCGGCCCAGCCCGATCTACCACGCGGAGCGCCTGAGTCGTGAAGTGGGCGGCGCACAGATCCTGCTCAAGCGCGAGGACCTGAACCACACCGGCGCGCACAAGATCAACAACACCATCGGGCAGGCGCTGCTGGCCAGCCGGATGGGCAAGAAGCGGATCATCGCCGAGACGGGCGCCGGCCAGCACGGCGTGGCCAGCGCCACCGTCGCCACCCGGCTGGGGCTGGAATGCGTGGTCTACATGGGCGCCACCGACATCGAGCGCCAGAAGATCAACGTCTATCGCATGAAGCTGCTCGGCGCGACCGTGGTGCCGGTGACCAGCGGCTCGGCCACGCTTAAGGACGCACTGAACGAAGCGATGCGCGATTGGGTGACCAACGTGCACGACACCTTCTACATCATCGGCACCGTCGCCGGTCCCGATCCGTATCCGCGCATGGTGCGCGACTTCAACGCCGTGGTCGGCCGCGAGGCGAGGGCGCAGATGCTGGCCGACTACGGCCGCCTGCCGGATGCGATCACCGCCTGCGTCGGCGGCGGCAGCAACGCGATCGGTCTGTTCCATGCCTTCCTCAACGATCCGGGCGTGCGCATCGTCGGCGCGGAAGCCGCCGGCGACGGGATCGAGACCGGTCGCCATGCCTCGTCGCTGTCGGCGGGACGCATCGGCGTGCTGCACGGCAACCGCACCTACGTGATCTGCGACGACGACGGGCAGATCATCGAAACGCATTCGATCTCCGCCGGCCTGGACTACCCGGGCGTCGGGCCGGAACACGCGTTCCTGAAGGACAGCGGACGCGCGGAGTATGTCGGCGTCACCGACGACGAAGCGCTCGCTGCATTCCATCGCCTGACACGCACCGAGGGCATCCTGCCGGCGCTGGAATCCAGCCACGCGGTCGCCCAGGCGATCAAGCTGGCGCGCGAACTGCCGAAGGACCAGCTGGTGCTGTGCAACCTGTCCGGTCGTGGCGACAAGGACGTGCACACCATCGCCGCACGCGAGGGGATCAGCCTGTGAGCCGCTTCGAAACCAAGTTCGCCGAACTGAAGACTGCGGGCCGCAAGGCGCTGGTGCCGTTCATCACCGCCGGCGACCCATCGCTGGAATCGACGGTGCCGGTGATGCACGCGCTGGTGGACGCCGGTGCCGACGTGATCGAACTCGGCGTGCCGTTCTCCGACCCGATGGCCGACGGCCCGGTCATCCAGCGCAGTTCCGAGCGCGCGCTGGCGCGTGGCGCCGGGCTGCGCTACGTGCTGGAGGCCGTGGAGGTGTTCCGCCAGCAGGACGACACGACGCCCATCGTGCTGATGGGTTACCTGAACCCGGTGGAGATCCACGGTGCAGGGCGCTTCGCCCGCGAGGCGGTCGCGGCGGGCGTCGACGGCGTTCTGCTGGTCGACCTGCCGCCGGAAGAGGCCGAAGAGACGCGCGCGGTGTTCAACCGTGAAGGGCTCGCCCTGATCGCGCTGGCGTCGCCGACCACCTCGCCCGAGCGCCTACGGATGCTGTGCGAGACCGCGCAGGGCTACCTGTACTACGTCAGTTTCGCGGGCGTGACGGGCGCGTCCGATCGCCTGGACACCGCAGCGGCGGGCGAACGGCTGAAGCAGCTGCAGGCAGGCTCCCACGTTCCCGTGGTGGCGGGCTTCGGCATCCGCGACGCCGGCAGTGCCCGTGCGATGGCGGCCGATGCCGATGGCGTCGTGGTCGGCAGTGCGCTGGTGGCGGCGCTGGCCGACGCCGAAGGCGATGCACCTGCCCGCGCGTCCGCCTTCCTCGCCCCGCTGCGGGCGGCGCTGGACGCCTGAACCACCGTACGGCTGTGCATGGACGACTGAGCTAAACTGCCGCGCTCAACCATAAGGCCCCTCCCGGGGCAGGCAGCAAGACCACGCATGAGCTGGCTCAGCAAACTGATGCCGTCGGGCATCCGCACCGAGGGCAACGCAGGCAAGAGCAAACGCAGCGTCCCCGAGGGGCTGTGGGAAAAATGCGACCGTTGCGGCGCGGTGCTGTACCGGCCGGAACTGGAGGAAAACCTGGAGGTCTGCCCGAAGTGCAGCTTCCACATGCCCATCCGCGCCCGTGCCCGTCTGGCCGCACTGTTCGACCCGGGCAGCACCCGCGAGATCGGTGCGGCACTGGGTCCGACCGACGTGCTGAAGTTCAAGGACCAGAAGAAGTACGCCGACCGCATCAAGGCCGCGCAGAAAAGCACCGGCGAGCGCGACGCGCTGATCACCCTGCAGGGGACACTGAAGGGCCGCGACCTGGTCGCCAGTTCCTTCGACTTTGCCTACATGGGCGGCTCGATGGGCTCGGTGGTCGGCGAACGCTTCTCGCTGGGCGCGGAAAAGGCGCTGGAGATCGGCTCGCCGTTCGTGTGCTTCTCCGCCAGCGGCGGCGCGCGCATGCAGGAAAGCCTGTTCTCGCTGATGCAGATGGCCAAGACCTCGGCCGCGCTGGGCAGGTTGCGCGAGGCGGGTCTGCCCTACATCTCGGTGATGACGCACCCCACGACGGGGGGCGTGTCGGCCAGCTTCGCGATGCTGGGCGACATCAACCTGGCCGAGCCTGAAGCGCTGATCGGCTTTGCCGGCCCCCGCGTGATCGAGCAGACCGTGCGCGAGACGCTGCCGGAAGGCTTCCAGCGGTCGGAATTCCTGGTGGCGCATGGCGCCATCGACCAGATCTGCGACCGTCGCGAAATGCGTGACCGCCTGGCGGACCTGCTGGCGTTGATGATGCGACAGCCCAAGCCCGAAGACAGCGAACTGGTGACCGCATGAGCCGCAAGTATTTCGGTACCGATGGCATCCGCGGCCGGGTCGGTACCAGCCCGATCTCCGCCGACTTCGTGTTGCGCCTGGGCAATGCGCTCGGACGCGTGCTGTGCGAAAACGCGGGTGATGCACGACCGGTCGTGGTGATCGGCAAGGACACGCGCATCTCCGGTTACATGTTCGAGGCCGCTCTGGAGGCGGGCCTGGTCGCCGCGGGCGCCGACGTGCAGTTGATGGGGCCGATGCCGACGCCTGCGGTCGCCTTCCTCACCCGCACGCTGGGCGCGGACGCCGGCATCGTCATCAGTGCGTCGCACAATCCGCATTACGACAACGGCATCAAGTTCTTCTCCGCCGAGGGCGAGAAGCTGGACGACGCCACCGAACTGGCGATCGAAGCCGCGCTGGACGCACCGTTCTTCACCGCCGAATCCGAAAAGCTCGGCAAGGCGATCCGCACGCGCGATGCGGTCGGCCGCTACATGGAATTCTGCAAGGCCAGCGTGCCGCGCCGCTTCGACCTGAAAGGCGTCAAGCTGGTGCTGGATTGCGCGCATGGCGCCACCTACCACATCGCACCGCTGCTCTTCCGCGAACTGGGGGCGAACGTCGTCACCATCGGGGCGGAACCGAACGGCGTCAACATCAACGACGGCGTGGGCTCGATGCACATCGACAGCCTGGCCGCGAAGGTGCGCGAGACCGGGGCGCAGCTGGGCATCGCCTTCGATGGCGATGGCGATCGCGTGCTGATGGCGGACGGGCAGGGCACCCCCGTCGATGGCGACCAGCTGATCTACCTGCTGGCGCGCGACTGGCAGGCGAGCGGCCGCTTGCGCGGTCCGGTGGTCGGCACGCTGATGACCAACTATGGCCTGGAGCGCGCGCTCGGCAAGCTCGAGATTCCGTTCGTCCGCACCAAGGTCGGCGACCGTTACGTCCACCAGGCGCTGGTGGAAGGCAATGCGGTGCTCGGCGGTGAAGCCTCCGGCCATCTGCTGTGCCTGGATCGCACGACGACCGGCGACGCGATCATCGCGGCGTTGCAGGTGCTGGAATCCTTGAAGCGCCGCAAGCTGACGCTGCGCGAGGCGTTGGATGGCCTGGCGATGCTGCCGCAGAAGACCATCAACGTGAAGCTGGCCAACGGCGCCAAACCTACCGAGGCCGCCAGCGTGCAGGCCGCCCTGGCGCAGGCGCAGGCCGCGGTGTCCGGTCGTGGTCGTGCGTTCCTGCGCCCTTCCGGCACCGAGCCGGTCGTGCGCGTGACCGTGGAGGCCGATGACGACACGCTGGTGAAGAACACGCTGGAAACCCTGGCCGAGGCCGTGCGCGCCGCTGCCACGGCTTGAATCGGATCCATGAACGTCCGGCGCGGGACGGGTCCGATGATCCACCGCGCCTTCCCCCTGTTGTTGGAGCAGATTGCATGAGTGCCCGTATCCCCACGCTGGACATCACCCGTTTCGATACCGACCGCGAGGCGTTCGTCGCCGAGCTGGGTGCGGCGTATCGCGAATGGGGTTTCGCCGGCATCCGCAACCACGGCATCCCGCAGGCGCAGATCGATGCTGCCTACGACGTGTTCAAGCGCTTCTTCGCTTTGCCCGATGACGTGAAGAAGCAGTATCACGTCCCGGGCAGCGGCGGCGCGCGCGGCTACACGCCGTTCGGCGTGGAAACCGCGAAGGACTCCAAGCATTTCGACCTGAAGGAGTTCTGGCACATCGGTCGCGAGATCGCGGACGATTCCAAGTATCGCGACGTCATGCCGCCGAACCTGTGGCCGGACGAGGTGCCAGGCTTCCGCGAACATGGCTATGGCCTGTACCAGGCGCTGGACCAGCTGGGCTCACGCGTGCTGTCGGCGCTGGCGCTGCACATCGGCCTGCCGGAAACCTATTTCGCCGACAAGACCGATTCGGGCAATTCGATCCTGCGTCCCATCCACTATCCCCCGATCACCGCCGACGACATCCCCAACGTGCGCGCCGGTGCGCACGAGGACATCAACCTCATCACGCTGCTGGTCGGTGCGAGCGCGGCCGGCCTGGAAGTGCGGTCGAAGCAGGGCGAGTGGGTACCGTTCACGTCGGACGCCGACACCATCGTCGTCAACATCGGCGACATGCTGCAGCGCCTGACCAACCATGTGTATCCGTCGACCACGCACCGCGTGACCAATCCGCCCGGCGAGCAGGCGCGCCAGCCGCGGTATTCGGTGCCTTTCTTCCTGCACCCCAATCCGGATTTCCTGATCGACGTGCTGCCGTCCACGATCACGCCGGACAATCCAAAGCGTTATGCGGAACCGATCACGGCGCAGGGTTATCTGGAAGAGCGTCTGCGCGAGATCAAGCTGAAGTAGTCGCTGCCTCGCGCGCTGAGAGCAAGCGGCCGCGATGAGATGCGCGGTGGCGCCAGGCAAAAAGCATCGCGGGCATGGCCCGCTCCTACAGAATCCTGGTGTTCTGTAGGAGCGCCCTGGGGCGCGATGCTTTACTTCTTCAATCCAGCGGCCGCACCTTGCGCGAGTTGCGCGCCATCAGGCCCATCGCCACGCGGTGCGGCAGCAGCTTCACGATGGCGTGCATCAACTGGTAGCGCCAGCCCGGAATGACCAGGATGTCGCCGCGCTCGTTACCTTCGATACCGGCGCGCGCCACCTCCGTGGCCTGCAGCCACATCGTCGGCGACACCCGCATGCGCGACCGGGTGCCGGTGACATCGTGGAACTCGGAATAGGTGAAGCCGGGGCATAGCGCAGTGACGTGAACGCCACGGTCGGTGTTCTCCAGCGCCATCGCCTCGCTGAACTTCAGCAGGAAGCTCTTCGCAGGCGCGTACAGCGTCTGCCCCTCGGCCGCCGGCATCAGCGCCGCGAACGAGGCGACGTTGAGGATGCGGCCCTGCCCGGAGGCGCGGATGGAGGGCAGCAGCCGCCATGTCAGGTCGCAGACGGCCGTTACCATCACCTGCAGGAAGGCTGCATGTGCGCTCCAGTCGTTGCTGCGATACCGCCCCGGCATGCCGTAGCCGGCGTTGTTGACCAGGATGCGGACCTGCACGCCCCGCCGTTCGAGTTCGGCGACCAGGGCTGCTGGCGCGTCCGGTTCCGCCAAGTCGGCCGCGACCACTTCCACGGCGACCTGCGCCCGCAGTTCCGCGGCCAACGCCTGCAGCCGTTCCGCGCGGCGCGCAGTCAGCACAAGCGGTACGCCGCGTCGCGCGTACTCGCGCGCGATCTGTTCGCCGATGCCGCTGGAGGCGCCGGTGACCAGGGCGTAACCCGCGGTGCGGGCAGGGGAGACGTCGGGCATGTCGGGTCCTGGCATGAGGGCGCGGAGGCGGCCACGATAGCGCGGCAGGTAGGTGTGCCGGACAACATCGGCTAGACTGCGCGACCCGAACTGGACAGGAATTGGTCTTATGCGTCGCAAGCTCGTGGCCGGCAACTGGAAGCTCCATGGCACCCGTGGTTTCGCGACGGCTCTGATGGACGAACTGGTCGCAGGCCTGCCGCTGGACGGCGTGGACCTGCTGATCCTTCCCCCGCTCCCCTACCTGGGCGAGCTCATCGAGGACTACGGCGACCGCGGCGTGGCATTCGGCGCCCAGGACGTCAGCAGCAACGAAAAAGGCGCCTATACCGGCGAGGTATCGGCCTCCATGCTGGTCGACGTGGGCGCCCGGTATGGACTGGTGGGGCATTCCGAGCGCAGGCAGTACCACGATGAAAGCAGTGAGTTCGTGGCGAAGAAGTTCGTCGCGGCCAAGGGCGCAGGCCTGGTTCCGGTGCTGTGCGTGGGCGAGACCGACCAGCAGCGGAGGGACGGGCAGACCGAGTTCCGGATCCAGAAACAGCTGCAGGCCGTGTTCGACCTGGCCGGTCCGCAGGCGTTCGACGGCGCCGTCATCGCGTACGAGCCGGTCTGGGCCATCGGTACCGGCCTGACGGCCACCCCGGCCCAGGCCCAGGCGGTGCATGCGTTCATCCGTGGCGAAGTCGCCGCGCGCGATGCTAGAATCGCCGGCTCGCTGCTCCTTCTGTATGGCGGCAGCGTGAAGCCCGACAACGCCGCGGAACTGTTCTCGCAGCCCGATGTCGATGGAGGGCTGGTCGGCGGCGCTTCCCTGGTCGCCAAGGATTTCCTGGCCATCGCGCGAGCGGCGGCCGGTCGGGGATGACCCCGGCACGACCGGCCCAACGGGGCCGGACGACTCAACCGGTTGAGACTGATTCCAAATGTGGATGTTGATCCTGAATGTGGTGTACGTGCTGGTGGCCATCGCCATCATCGCGTTGGTGCTGATGCAGCGCGGTTCCGGCGCTCAGGCGGGCTCGGGATTCGGCGGGGGTGCGTCCGGCACCGTGTTCGGTGCGCGCGGTGCATCCAATTTCCTGTCCAAGAGCACCAAGTGGCTGGCCATCACGTTTTTCGGCATCAGCCTGTTCATGGCGTGGTACGCGACCCATAGCGCGCGCCCGACCACGCAGCAGAACCTCGGCGTGATGTCCGACCTGCCGGCCGCGCCCGCCGCGCCGGTGGGCGAACTTCCCAAGCCGTCGACCGTACCGAGCACGCCGATCCAGCCGACGCCCGCCGCGCCGGCCAACAGCGTGCCGGCCGCGCCGCAGGAAACGGCACCGGCGACGGAAGCGCCTCCCGCGACACCGCCGCAGGGCGGCTGAGCGCGGATACAATGGCGGGGCGCCGAGCGCATCGCACGAAGTTCAAAGCCCAGGTGGCGGAATTGGTAGACGCACTACCTTGAGGTGGTAGCGGCGAAAGTCGTAGGGGTTCGAGTCCCCTCTTGGGCACCAACAGGGCGGGTCGGCGGCAACGTCGCTCCCGCCTCGAAAAAACCCGCCTTCCGGCGGGTTTTTTCTTTTGGCGATGGCGGCGATGCGTGTCGGTAATCGTTTACTAGCGAGTTCACGAACCGTTACAATCCCGCCGATTCATCGGGCGCCCGGTACGTGTTGCGGAAGGGCTCCCGCGGAAGGTGGGCCCGATGGTCGCATCGACGGGTCGCTCGCGGCGAAGGCCGCTGGCGGGCGATGCGAGCCCCATTCATGCCGCGCCGCGTCCTGCGCGCCGGCGGATAGGACAAGACGAGACAAGCGAGTGCTGGCCAACTACCTGCCCACCCTGTTGTTCCTGATCGTCGCCACCGGCATCGGCATCGCGCTGATGGTGGCCGGTCGCTTCCTCGGCCCGCGTCGTCCCGACGCCCAGAAGCTCTCCCCGTACGAATGCGGCTTCGAGGCTTTCGAAGACGCGCGCATGAAGTTCGACGTGCGCTACTACCTGATCGCCATCCAGTTCATCGTGTTCGATCTGGAAATCATCTTCATTGTTCCGTGGACGCTGGTGTTCCAGGAGCTGGGTCCGCGTGCGCTGGTCACGATGGGCCTGTTCGTGGGCATGCTGTTCCTCGGCTTCGTTTACGTTTGGAAGAAGGGAGCGCTCGAATGGGAGTGATCCAGACCGTCGACCGTCTGATGAACAACCCGATCCCGGAAGGGCGGGTGGACGACATCCTGCGCCCCGAAGGCGACAATCCGCTGCTGGAAAAGGGCTACGTCACCACCAGCGTGGATGCGCTGATGAACTGGGCGCGTACCGGCTCGATGTGGCCGATGACGTTCGGCCTGGCCTGCTGCGCGGTCGAGATGATGCACGCCGGCACCTCCCGCCTCGACCTGGACCGCTACGGCGTGGTGTTCCGCCCGTCGCCACGCCAGTCCGACGTGATGATCGTCGCCGGCACGCTGGTCAACAAGATGGCCCCGGCGCTGCGCAAGGTCTACGACCAGATGCCCGACCCCAAGTGGGTGATCTCGATGGGCAGCTGCGCCAACGGCGGTGGCTACTACCACTATTCGTACTCGGTGGTGCGCGGCTGCGATCGCGTGGTGCCCGTGGACGTGTACGTGCCGGGTTGCCCGCCGACGGCCGAAGCGCTGGTGTACGGCATCCTGCAACTGCAGAAGAAGATCTGGCGTACGCAGACCATCGCGCGCTGATTCCTGCTTTCCCCTGACATCCTCCTCCAGAGCACGCCACGCCCCATGGCAGAGCAAGCTGCAAACTTCACCGACCAGTTGCGCGCCCGTTTCGCGGACGCCACGGTCAGCGTGGCCGAGCCGCGCGGCGAAATCACCCTGGAAGTGCCGTCGGCATCGTGGCACGCCGTCGCGCTCGCGCTCCGCGACGAATTCGGCTTCGAGCAGGCCGTCGACATCAGCGGCGTGGACTACCTGGGTTACGGCAGCGCCGAGTGGGATACCGCGGACGTGTCGTCCGAGGGCTTCAGCCGCGGCGTCGAAGGCTTCGGCCCGGGTCGCTTCAGCTGGGAACAGCGTCCGCGCGACGCCGCGCGTCCGAACCGTTTCGCCGTCGTGCTGCACCTGCTGTCGTACCAGCACAACCGTCGTGTCCGCGTGCGCTGCTTCGCGCCCGACGATGGCCTGCCGGTGGTGGCATCGGTGTCCGATGTGTGGCCGGGCCTCAACTGGTTCGAGCGCGAGGCGTTCGACCTGTACGGCATCATCTTCGAAGGCCATCCGGACCTGCGCCGCATCCTGACCGACTACGGGTTCGTCGGTCATCCGTTCCGCAAGGACTTCCCGCTGATCGGCAACGTCGAAGTGCGTTACGACGAAGAGAAGAAGCGCGTCGTGTACGAGCCGGTCACTTCGGTCGAGCCGCGCGTCGGCGTGCCGCGCGTGATCCGCGACGACGCGCGCTACCAGACCGCCGCCGGCGAAGCCGCCGCGCGTGAGGGCAAGGCATGAGCAATCCGCAATCCGGCGCCGCGTTCGCCAGCAATCCTGCTGAAGCCAGGCAGGAAATCCGCAACTACACCCTGAACTTCGGGCCGCAGCATCCGGCCGCGCACGGCGTGCTGCGGCTGATCCTGGAAATGGACGGCGAGACCATCGTCCGCGCCGATCCGCACGTGGGCCTGCTGCACCGGGGCACCGAGAAGCTGGCCGAATCCAAGCCGTTCAACCAGTCGATCGGCTACATGGACCGCCTCGACTACGTCTCGATGATGTGCAACGAGCACGCGTACGTGCGCGCCATCGAGACCCTGATGGGCATCGAGGCGCCGGAGCGCGCGCAGTACATCCGCACGATGTACGACGAGATCACCCGCATCCTGAACCACCTGATGTGGATCGGGTCCAACGCGCTCGATCTCGGCGCGATGGCGGTCATGCTGTATGCGTTCCGCGAGCGCGAAGAGCTGATGGACTGCTACGAAGCGGTCAGCGGCGCACGCATGCATGCGGCGTACTACCGTCCGGGCGGCGTGTACCGCGACCTGCCGGACCATATGCCGAAGTACAAGGAGTCGCCCTGGCGCAAGGGCAAGGCGCTCAAGCAGTTCAACCAGGCGCGTGAAGGGTCGCTGCTCGACTTCCTGGAAGACTTCACCAACGAATTCCCCAAGCGCGTCGACGAGTACGAGACGCTGCTGACCGACAACCGCATCTGGAAGCAGCGCACGGTGGGCATCGGCGTGGTCGCGCCCGAACAGGCGCGCGCCTGGGGCATGACCGGCGCGATGCTGCGCGGCTCGGGCATCGCATGGGACCTGCGCAAGAAGCAGCCTTACGCGAAGTACGACGCGGTCGATTTCGATATCCCCGTCGGCGTCAATGGCGACTGCTACGACCGCTACCTGGTCCGTGTGGCCGAGATGCGCCAGTCCAACCGCATCATCCAGCAGTGCGTGAAGTGGCTGAAGGCCAACCCCGGCCCGGTCATGGTGCAGAACTTCAAGGTCGCGCCTCCCTCCCGCGAGGAGATGAAGGACGACATGGAAGCGCTGATCCACCACTTCAAGCTCTTCAGCGAAGGTTACTGCGTGCCGGCCGGCGAAACCTACGCCGCGGTCGAAGCGCCGAAGGGCGAATTCGGCTGCTACCTGGTCTCCGATGGTGCCAACAAGCCGTTCCGCGTGAAGCTGCGCGCGCCGGGTTTCGCGCACCTGTCCTCGATGGACGAGATCGTGCGCGGCCACATGCTCCCCGACGTCGTCGCGATGATCGGTACCTATGATCTTGTCTTTGGTGAGGTGGACCGATGAGGGCCACGGGTAATTTCGAAGCGGCGCAGAACGTCGATCCGCTGGTGGCGTTGAGCGACGAGACGCGCGCGCACATCGATCATTGGCTGACCAAGTTCCCGCCGGACCGCAAGCGCTCGGCGGTGCTGCAGGGCCTGCATGCCGCGCAGGAGCAGAACCAGGGCTGGCTGACCGACGAGCTGATCGCCGCCGTCGCCAAGTACCTCGACCTGCCGCCGGTGTGGGCGTACGAGGTCGCCAGCTTCTACTCGATGTTCGAGACCGAGAAGGTCGGCCGCAACAATGTCGCCTTCTGCACCAACATCAGCTGCTGGCTCAACGGCGCCGAGGACCTGGTCGCTCACGCGGAGAAGAAGCTCGGCTGCCGGCTGGGCGAATCCACGGCCGACGGCCGCGTGTACCTGAAGCGCGAAGAAGAGTGCGTGGCCGCCTGCTGCGGCGCGCCGGTCGTGGTCATCAACGGCCATTACCACGAGAAGCTGACGCCGGCGAAGGTCGACGAGCTGCTGGACGGGCTGGAGTAAGCGCATGGCAGGCCATTCACACTATTCCGAAGGCTACGGCCCGGTCGGTCCTGCTCCGAAGGAGCACCAGGCCGTCTACACCACGCTGCATTTCGACAAGCCGTGGTCGTACGAGAACTACCTGAAGACCGGCGGGTACTCCGCGCTGCGCCGGATCATCGAAGAGAGGATCCCGCCGGCCGACGTCGTCGAGATGGTCAAGCAGTCCGGCCTGCGCGGCCGCGGCGGCGCCGGCTTCCCGACCGGCCTGAAGTGGAGCTTCATGCCGAAGGGCGACATGCAGAAGTACATCCTCTGCAACTCGGACGAATCCGAGCCGGGCACCGCCAAGGACCGCGACATCCTGCGCTACAACCCGCATGCGGTGATCGAGGGCATGGCGATCGCCTGCTACGCCACCGGTTCGACCGTGGGCTACAACTACCTGCGCGGCGAGTTCCACCACGAGCCCTTCGAGCATCTGGAGGAAGCCACCGCCGAGGCCTACAAGCACGGCTGGCTGGGCAAGAACATCCTCGGCTCCGGCGTGGACATCGACCTGTACAACGCGCTCGGCGCGGGCGCCTACATCTGCGGTGAAGAAACCGCGTTGATGGAGTCGCTGGAAGGCAAGAAGGGCCAGCCGCGCTTCAAGCCACCGTTCCCGGCCAACTTCGGCTTGTACGGCAAGCCCACCACGATCAACAACACCGAGACGTATGCCTCGGTGCCGGCCATCGTGCGCAACGGCGCCGAGTGGTTCATGAATCTGGGCAAGCCGAACAACGGCGGCTGCAAGATCTTCTCGGTCTCCGGCCACGTGGCGAAGCCGGGCAATCATGAGATCCGCTTGGGTACGTCGTTCGCCGAGCTGCTCGAGCTGTGCGGCGGCATGCGCGAAGGCCGCAAGCTCAAGGCGGTCATCCCGGGCGGCTCCTCGATGCCGGTACTGCCGGGCGAGGTGATGATGGGCCTGACGATGGACTACGACAGCATCCAGAAGGCCGGTTCCGGCCTGGGTTCGGGTGCCGTCGTGGTGATGGACGACACCACCTGCATGGTGCGTGCGTGCCAGCGCATCGCGCGCTTCTACTACAAGGAAAGCTGCGGCCAGTGCACGCCGTGCCGCGAAGGCACCGGCTGGATGTACCGCATGCTGACCCGCGTGGCCGAGCACAAGGCCACGATCGAAGACCTGCAGACGCTGCGCGCGGCGGCGGGCCAGATCGAAGGCCACACCATCTGCGCGTTCGGCGAAGCCGCGGCGTGGCCCGTGCAGGGCATGCTGCGACACTTCTGGCACGAATTCGAATACGCGATCGTCAACAAGCGTTTCCTCGTCGACGACGAGCGAGACGGCAAGGTCGTCCGTTCCAACCTGGAGGTGGCCGCGTGAGTGCGCAGCCCGTGAATCCCAACCTGCCGCCGGACCACGTCACCGTCTTCATCGACGGGCAGGAGCTGGCCGCGCCCAAGGGTTCGATGATCATCCAGGCCGCCGACAAGGCCGGCATCCCGATCCCGCGCTTCTGCTACCACGAGAAGCTGCCGATCGCGGCCAACTGCCGCATGTGCCTGGTGGAAGTCGAGAAGATGCCAAAGCCGGCACCGGCCTGCGCCACGCCGGTGATGGACGGCATGAAGATCGCCACGCGCAGCGACAAGGCGTTGAAGTCGCAGCGCAACGTGATGGAATTCCTGCTCATCAACCATCCGCTGGACTGCCCGATCTGCGACCAGGGCGGCGAATGCGAGCTGCAGGACCTGTCGCTGGGCTACGGCCGTTCGGTCAGCCGCTTCCAGGAACGCAAGCGCGTGGTGCCGGACGAGGACATCGGTCCGCTGGTCGCCACCGAGATGACCCGTTGCATCCAGTGCACGCGCTGCGTGCGCTTCACCGCGGACGTCGCCGGCACGTACGAGCTGGGCGGCATGTACCGTGGCGAGAACCTGCAGATCGGCACCTACGACGGCAAGCCGCTGACCACCGAAATTTCCGGCAACGTCATCGACGTCTGCCCGGTGGGCGCGCTGACCAACAAGGTGTTCCAGTTCCGCGCCCGTCCGTGGGAACTGATTGCGCGCGAATCCATCGGCTTCCATGACGCGATGGGCTCCAACGTGTTCTATCACTCGCGCCGCGGCCAGGTGCTGCGCACCGTTCCGCGCGAGAACGAAGCCGTCAACGAATGCTGGTTGTCGGATCGCGACCGTTATTCGCACCAGGGCCTCTATGCCGACGACCGCGCGGTGAAGCCGCTGCAGAAGGTCGATGGCGAGTGGCGCGAGGTCTCCTGGGCCGAGGGCCTGTCCGCCGCCGCCGAGATCCTGCGCGCGAACCGCGGCGACAGCCTGGGCGTGCTGGTGCACCCGGCGGTGTCTAACGAGGAGGGCGGCCTGTTGGCGAAGCTGGCCGAAGGGCTCGGTACCGGCAACCTGGACCACCGCATCAACAACCGCGATTTCTCCGATGGCGCCGTCGCCGAACCGTTCGCGCTGCCGCTGGCGGAGATCGAGCAGGCCGATGTCATCGTGTTGTTCGGCACCAACATCCGCCACGAGTTGCCGCTGCTGCACCAGCGCATCCGCAAGGCCGTCCGCAAGGGGGCCAAGGTGCATGCGGTCAATCCGGTCGATTTCGATTTCGCATTCAGCCTGGCCGGGAAGCACATCGTCGCGCCGTCGCAGCTCGGTGGCGTGCTCAATGACGCTGCGCTGCGCGACGTCGCCAAGGCCGCCAACCGCGCCGTCGTGATCGTCGGTGGCATGGTCGAGAACCATCCGCAGGCCGCTGCGCTGCGCGGTGCCGCAGCCGATTTCGCTGCCGCGACCGGCGCCTCGCTGTGCCGCATCCCCCAGGGTGCGAACGCGGTAGGCCTCGCGCGCCAGGGCGTGCTGCCGAGTGCTCGCGACGTGGCCGGCATGTTCGCCGAGCCGCGCAACGCCTACGTCATCTACGGCATCGAACCGGGCCTGGATTTTGCCGATACGCCGGCTGCCACCAAGGCGCTGGCCTCGTCGAAGGTCGTGGCGTTCAGCCACTTCGCCTGCAAGTCCACGCGCGACGTGGCCGATGTGATCCTGCCGATCGGTCTGTTGCCTGAAATCGACGCGACGCTGACCAACCTGGACGGCAAGGACCAGCGCACGCAAGCCGCCGGCAAGCTGCCGGGCGAGGCGCGTGATGGCTGGAAGGTGCTCCGCGCCCTCGGTGGCGAGCTGCAGCTGGCCGGTTTCGAGTTCACCGACATCGCGGGCGCGCGTGCAGCCATCGCCGGCACCAGGCCGGTTGCCGTGGCGAAGTCCGCCGCGCCGGACGCCGCTGGCCAAGGCCTGGAACTGGCCGTCACCGCAGCGATCTACCGCACCGACGGGACGGTCCGTCGTGCCGAAGCGCTGCAGGCGCATCCGCTGAACGTCGGCGACCGCATCGTGCTGAATCCGTCCGATGCGCAGGCCGCCGGCGTCGCCGAGGGCCAGGTCGCCAAGGTCGGCAATGGCATCGGCACGGCCTCGCTGCCGGTGGTGGTGGACGCCCGCGTGGCCGCGGGTGCCGCCTGGATCGAGAGCGGCTACGGTGCCACGGCACCGTTGGGCGCCGGACGCGTCACGGTGGTGAGCGCATGAATGAATTGCTGATCAACGCGGTCGGCCCGCTGCGCGAATGGTTCTTCGGGCTGGGCGACATCGGCATGGTGTTGTGGATCGTGCTGAAGATCCTGGCGATCGCCATGCCGGTGATCATCTCGGTCGCGTTCTACGTGGTCTGGGAGCGAAAGCTGATCGGCTGGATGCATGTGCGCCATGGCCCGATGTACGTGGGCATGGGCATCTTCCAGGCGTTCGCGGACGTCTTCAAGCTGCTGTTCAAGGAAATCATCCAGCCCAGCAGCGCGCAGAAGACGATGTACATCCTGGCGCCGCTCATCACGCTGGCGCCGGCGTTCGCTGCGTGGGCAGTGGTGCCGTTCGATTACCAGCTGGTGCTGTCGAACGCCAATGCCGGCCTGCTGTACCTGCTGGCGATGACCTCGCTGGGCGTGTACGGCATCATCATCGCGGGCTGGGCGTCGAACTCGAAGTACGCCTTCCTGGGTGCGATGCGCTCGGCCGCGCAGGTCGTCAGCTACGAAATTGCGATGGGCTTCGCGCTGGTGGGCGTGCTGATCGCCGCCGGCAGCCTGAACCTGACCGACATCGTGATGGCGCAGTCGGGCGATTCCGGCTTCTTCGAATGGTTCTGGCTGCCGCTGTTCCCGCTCTTCATCGTCTACTGGGTCTCCGGCGTCGCTGAAACCAACCGCTCGCCGTTCGACGTGGTGGAAGGCGAATCGGAAATCGTCGCCGGCCACATGGTCGAGTATTCGGGTGCGGCGTTCGCGCTGTTCTTCCTGGCCGAATACGCCAACATGATCCTGGTGAGCTTCCTGGTGTCGCTGTTCTTCCTCGGCGGCTGGCTCAGCCCGCTGCAGGGCTGGATCACGGCCGACGTGTCGCCCTGGATCAACTGGGTCTGGACCGGCGGCTGGCCTTGGCTGCTGCTGAAGGTGCTGTTCTTTGCCAGCGCCTACATCTGGTTCCGCGCCAGTTTCCCGCGTTACCGCTACGACCAGATCATGCGTCTTGGCTGGAAGGTGTTCATCCCGCTCACGATCGTCTGGATCGCGGTGACGGCGTTGCTGGTGTTCTTCGGCGTGTTCGAGAAGGGTGTGTAAGACATGAGCAAGGTTGTGCACTACTTCAAGAGCCTGATGCTGCTGGAGCTGCTCCAGGGCCTGTGGCTGACACTGAAGTACACCTTCAAGCCGAAGTACACGCTGATGTACCCGATGGAGAAGTTCCCGCAGTCGCCGCGCTTCCGCGGCCTGCACGCGCTGCGCCGCTATCCGAACGGCGAAGAGCGCTGCATCGCCTGCAAGCTCTGCGAGGCGGTGTGCCCGGCGCTGGCGATCACCATCGATTCGGCGCCGCGCGAGGACGGCACCCGCCGCACCACGCGCTACGACATCGACCTGTTCAAGTGCATCTACTGCGGCTTCTGCGAAGAAAGCTGCCCGGTGGACTCGATCGTGGAAACGCACGTGCTGGAGTACCACTTCGACAAGCGCGGGCAGAACATCGTCACCAAGCCGCAGCTGCTGGCGATCGGGGACCGGCTGGAAGCCGAGATCGCCGAGCGCCGCGCCGCCGACGCCGCTTTCCGCTGAGGTCCGAAGAATGGATTGGGTTCTGATCAGTTTCTACGCCTTCGCCACCGTCGCGGTCGTCGCCGCCGGCGCGGTGATCAGCGTGCGCAACCCGGTGCATGCCGTGCTGTGCCTCATCCTGACGTTCTTCTCGGTGGCCTGCATCTGGCTGCTGGTGGGCGCGGAGTTCCTCGGCGTGGCGCTGATCCTCGTCTACGTGGGCGCGGTGATGGTGCTGTTCCTGTTCGTGGTGATGATGCTCGACATCGACGTCACCGCCATGCGCGAAGGCTGGGTCAGGTTCCTGCCGGTGGGCCTGCTGGTGGCCGTGGTCATGTTGGCTCAGATGCTCGTGCTGATCGGCATCAAGGCTAAGATGGCCGTGCCGCTCGCCGACAACGCCGCCGCTGCGGCCGCCGAGGTGTCCAACACCGCCTGGCTGGCGCGCACGCTGTTCACCGAGTTCCTGCTGCCGTTCGAGTTCGCCGCCGTCATCCTGACCGTGGCCGTGGTGGCGGCGGTGATGCTGACGTTGCGCAAGCGCACCGGCATCAAGACGCAGGACCCGGGCGAGCAGTCGCGGGTCAAGGCGCGCGACCGCATCCGCATGGTGTCGATGCCGGCCGAGAAACCGGTGCGCGAAACGCCGGCCAGTGCGCCGGCGGAAGGGGAGGGCAAGGCATGATTTCCGTAGGCCACCTGCTGGCGCTCGGCGCCGTGCTGTTCTGCATCAGCCTGGCGGGCATCTTCCTCAACCGGAAGAACGTCATCGTGCTGCTGATGTCGATCGAACTGATGCTGCTCTCGGTGAACATCAATTTCGTCGCGTTCTCGCGCGAACTGGGCGATGCCGCCGGCCAGATCTTCGTGTTCTTCATCCTGACCGTGGCCGCCGCCGAGGCCGCCATCGGCCTGGCGATCCTGGTCACCCTGTTCCGCACCCGGCGCACGATCAACGTGGCCGAAGTCGATACGCTCAAAGGCTGATGCACCGATGACCGGTATGGAAGTCCTCCTCTCCAAGAACGTGCTGCTGGCCATCGTGCTGGCGCCGCTGCTGGGCAGCATCATCGCCGGGTTGTTCGGGCGTTTCGTCGGCCGGGCCGGCGCGCATACCGCGACCATCCTGGGCGTGGCCACCAGCTGCGCGCTGTCGTGCTGGGTGCTGTACCAGCTGGTGGCGCTGGGTGCGTCGCCGTTCAACCAGAACCTGTACACCTTCTTCGAGGTGGGCAGCATCACCGGCCATGTCGGCTTCATGATCGACAGGCTGACCGCGATGATGATGGTCGTGGTGACCTTCGTGTCGCTGCTGGTGCATGTCTACACCATCGGCTACATGGCGGAAGATCCCGGCTACCAGCGCTTCTTCAGTTACATCTCGCTGTTCACCTTCAGCATGCTGATGCTGGTGATGAGCAACAACTTCCTGCAACTGTTCTTCGGCTGGGAAGCGGTGGGCCTGGTGTCCTACCTGCTGATCGGTTTCTGGTTCAAGCGCCCGACGGCGATCTTCGCCAACATGAAGGCCTTCCTGGTCAACCGCGTGGGCGACTTCGGCTTCCTGCTGGGCATCGGCTGCGTGCTGCTGATGTTCGGCACGCTGGACTACGCCACCGTGTTCGCCAACGCCACGCTGCTCGGAGGCAAGGCAGTGCCGGTCTGGTCCGGTGCCGTGACCCTGTTCGGCCACACCACGCAGCTGCTCGACCAGCCCGTGATCTGGTCCATGGCCACGCTGACCTGCATCTGCCTGTTCATCGGTGCGATGGGCAAGTCCGCCCAGGTGCCGCTGCACGTCTGGCTGCCGGACTCGATGGAAGGCCCGACGCCGATCTCCGCGCTGATCCACGCCGCGACGATGGTGACCGCCGGCATCTTCATGGTCGCGCGCATGTCGCCGCTGTTCGAGCTGTCGCAGACGGCGCTGGACTTCGTGTTGTTCATCGGCGCGACCACGGCGTTGTTCACCGGCCTGATCGGCATCGTGCAGAACGACATCAAGCGCGTGGTGGCGTATTCCACGCTGTCGCAGCTGGGCTACATGACGGTCGCGCTGGGCGTGTCGGCTTATTCGGCGGCCGTGTTCCACCTGATGACGCACGCCTTCTTCAAGGCGCTGCTGTTCCTGGCGGCCGGCTCGGTCATCATCGGCATGCACCACGAGCAGGACATGCGGAAGATGGGCGGCCTGCGCAAGTACATGCCCATCACCTGGATCACCAGCCTGATCGGCACGCTGGCGCTGGTCGGCACGCCGTTCTTCTCGGGTTTCTACTCGAAGGACGTCATCATCGAAGCCGCGCACCACCATCACGAGGTGGCGCACGAGCTGGGCGAAAAGATGTCCGAGATGGGCGTGATGGCGGCCCAGGGCTATCAGGGCCCCAGCGAATGGATCGCGACATATGGGTATTGGGCCGTGCTGCTGGGCGTGTTCGTGACCAGCTTCTACAGCTTCCGCCTGCTGTACCTCACCTTCCACGGGAAGGAGCGGTTCCGGGATGCCCACGACGACCATGGGCACAGCGACCACGGGCACGACGCCGCGCACGCTGAGGCGCACGACGACCATGGCCACCATCACGGTGCGCATGAGCCGCACGAATCGCCGTGGGTGGTGACGGTGCCGCTCGTACTGCTCGCGATTCCGTCCATCCTGATCGGCATGTTCACCGCCGGTCCGATGCTGTTCGGGACGGCCTGGAACGATGCCCATCATGGGGTGACGCCGTTCTTCCAGGGCGCGATCGACTTCCTTCGCCTCGACCCGTCGTTGGCCACGTCGCCGCGCGATACGGTGATGGCGTTGTTGCCGGAGTGGCACGGTGCAATCAACTTCGCGCTTCACAGCGTGAAAACGCCAGCGCTATGGCTGGCATTCGGAGGCTTCGCCCTGGCGACCTTCCTGTACCTGTTCAGGCCGGAGCTGCCCGGCAGGATGCGCCACAGTGCCTTGGGCGCCTTCCTGACCAACATCCTGGACAAGAAGTACTGGGCCGACCACCTGTGGATCAACGGCTTTGCCGGTGGTGGCGTCAAGCTGGGCAAGGCGTCGCGCGCCTTCGACAGCCACGTGATCGATGGTGCGGCGGTGAACGGCACCGCCAGGCTGGTCGACCTGGGCGCGCAGCTGCTGCGCAAGACCCAGTCCGGTTACCTGTACCACTACGCGTTCGCGATGATCATCGGCCTGATCCTGCTGCTGGGCGTGATCATCAGGTTTTGGCAGTAACGACCTGGCGCCGCCCCGTGCGGAGCGTCCTGGCGAAGAACTCAACGGATAACACAACGTGTCGAACTGGCCCCTGCTTAGTGTTCTGATCTGGCTGCCCATCCTGGGCGGTGCGCTGGTCCTCGCCGTGGGCAACGCCCGCGCGGGCGCAGCGCGCTGGCTGGGCCTGGCGGTCGCGGTACTGACGTTCGTCGCCAGCATCGGCCTGCTGACGGGCTTCGACTACGCGAATCCGAGCCTGCAGTTCATCGAGACCCATGCGTGGATCCCGAGCTTCGACATCCATTACAACCTGGGTGCCGACGGCATCGCGGTGGCGCTGTTGTTGCTCAACACCCTCATCACGATGCTGACGCTGGCGGGTGCGTGGGGTTCGGTGAACAAGCGCGTGGCGCAGTACGTGGCGGCGTTCCTGATCCTGGAAGGCCTGACCAACGGCATTTTCGCTGCCAGCGACGCCGTACTGTTCTACGTGTTCTTCGAAGCGATGCTGATCCCGATGTTCCTGATCATCGGTGTCTGGGGCGGACCACGCCGCATCTATGCCTCGTTGAAGTTCTTCCTGTACACGTTCCTCGGCTCGGTGCTGATGCTGGTCGGTCTGGTGTACCTGTACATCAAGGGCGGCAGCTTCCAGCTGGCCGACCTGTACGCGATGCCGTTGAGCGCGAAGGAGCAGACCTGGCTGTTCTTCGCATTCCTGATCGCCTTCGCAGTCAAGATCCCCATGTTCCCGGTGCACACCTGGCTGCCGGACGCACACGTCGAGGCGCCGACCGCCGGCTCGGTCATCCTGGCGGCTATCGCGCTGAAGATCGGCGGTTACGGCCTGCTGCGCTTCAGCCTTCCGATCGTGCCGGACGCCGGCCATGAGTGGGCGATGTTCATCATCGTGCTGTCGCTGATCGCGGTCGTTTACGTGGGCCTGGTGGCGCTGGTGCAGGACGACATGAAGAAGCTGATCGCCTATTCGTCGGTCTCGCACATGGGCTTCGTGACGCTCGGCATCTTCATCGCCTTCAGCCTGGTGCGCGACTACGGCAACCTGGACGGCGCGCGCCTCGGCCTGCAGGGCGCGATGGTGCAGATGATCAGCCACGGTTTCATCTCCGGCGCGATGTTCACCTGCGTCGGCGTGCTGTACGACCGCATGCATACCCGCATGATCAAGGACTACGGCGGCGTCATCAACACGATGCCGTGGTTCGGCGCGTTTTTCATCCTGTTCGGCATGGCCAACTCCGGCCTGCCGGGCACCAGCGGCTTCGTCGGCGAGTTCATGGTGATCCTGGCCTCGTTCCAGCAGCACCCGCTGATCGCCTTCTTCGCCGCTACCACGCTGGTGATCGGTGCGGCCTACACACTGTGGCTGGTCAAGCGCGTGATCCTGGGCGATGTGGCCAATGCGCACGTGGCGGAGCTGAAGGACGTGTCCCTGCGCGAGGCCGTGGTGCTCGGCGGGTTCGCCGTCTGCGTGCTGGCGCTGGGCGTGTATCCCAAGCCGCTGACCGACCTGATGGAGCCGTCGATCGCGCAACTGGCGATGCAGCTCGCCAACAGCAAGCTGTAAGGAAGAACCATGACGACGCCGATGACCATCTCCGCCGCCGACCTGCAGCCGCTGCTGCCCGAACTGACATTGATCGGTGGTGCGTTCGCGCTGCTGATGCTGGACCTGTTCCTCGACAACTCCCGTCGCATCATCACCCACGCGCTCGCCCTGGTGGTCATGGCGGCGGTGGTATGGATGCTGGCGACGGGCGTGGGCGGGCAGGGGGCCGTGTTCAGCGGCATGTTCGTGCGCGACACGCTGGCCGACGTCAGCAAGGTGGTCATCGTCGCGGTCAGCGCACTCTCACTGGTCTATGGCTGGCCGTACCTGCGCGAGCGCAACCTGTACCCGGGCGAGGCCCCGGTGCTGGTCATGTTCGCCACGGCGGGCATGATGATGATGGTGTCGGCGGGCAGTCTGGTGATGGTTTACCTGGGCCTTGAACTGCTGGCGCTGTGCTCGTACGCACTGGTTGCGCTGAACCGCGACGACGGTCTGTCCACCGAGGCGGCGATGAAGTACATCGTGCTCGGCTCGCTCGCCTCGGGCTTGCTGCTTTACGGCATGTCGCTGGTGTACGGCGCGACCGGTTCGCTGCAGCTGCCGGCGATCTTCGATGCCACCGGCGCTGCGCTCGGTGGAAGCAGCGACGCGCGCATGCTGTTGCTGACGGGCGTGGTGTTCATGGTGGCGGGCGTGGCGTTCAAGCTGGGCGCGGCGCCTTTCCACATGTGGTTGCCCGACGTCTACCAGGGTGCGCCGACGCCGGTGACGCTGTTCATCAGCGCCGCTCCGAAGCTTGCCGCGTTCGGCATGGCGTTCCGCCTGCTGCAGGATGGCGTGGGCCCGGCGGCTGCGCAGTGGCAGTGGTTGCTGGCGGGGCTGGCGGCCGCGTCGCTGGTGATCGGCAACGTCATCGCGATCGCGCAGACCAATCTCAAGCGGATGCTGGCGTACTCGACGGTATCGCACGTCGGCTTCCTGCTGGTCGGCTTCGCTGGCGGCGGCGAGGTGGGGTATTCGGGCGCACTGTTCTACGCGATCAGTTACGCCATCATGTCGGCGGCCGCGTTCGGCGCCATCATCGTGCTGTCGCGGCAGGGGTTCGAGGCCGACAGGATCGACGACTTCAAGGGCCTGAATGCGCGCAACCCGTGGCAGGCCGGGCTGGTGCTGTGCGTGATGGCCTCGCTGGCCGGCGTGCCCCCGTTCCTGGGTTTCTGGGCCAAGCTGGTGGTGCTGGGCGCGGCCGTCAACGGCGGCTTCCTGTGGCTGGCCCTCGTCGGCGTGCTGTGCGCCGTGATCGGTGCGTTCTACTACCTGCGCGTCATCAAGGTGATGTATTTCGACGAGCCGGTGGGCGAGCTTCCGCCGCCGCGTGCCGACCGCGTGGTGCCGATGGTGTTCGGCGTCAATGCACTGGCCCTGCTGGTGCTGGGCATCGCCTGGAACCCGATCATGGCGTGGTGCAAGCTGGCCTTCGCGGGCTGAGGTCGGATCCCGCGATCCACGCTGTCTTTCGCCGGCAGGGCGCTGCCGGCACCCGTGATGAACGCGATGTTTCAATTGGGTGCATGGCAAGGCTTGCAATGCACCGGCGTATTCATCATAATTTCGCTTCTGCTGCGGGGTGGAGCAGTCTGGCAGCTCGTCGGGCTCATAACCCGAAGGTCGCAGGTTCAAATCCTGCCCCCGCTACCATGTTTATCCGAGGCCGCCGATACCGGCGGCCAACGAGAAGCCTGGGCACGCAACGACGCATGTTCCCGTCGTTGCACCGACATCCAGCGTATCGGACAAGGGGCCCATCGGGCCCCTTGTTTGTTTCAGCGAATGCAGAACCACGAACCATCGGCAGCGAATCCGTGAGCGACAAGGCCAACGACATCGCCAACCTGCTGGCACCCACCGTCCAGGCACTGGGCGTGGAACTGCTCGGCATTGAATACCTGCCCGCGCCCGGCGGCGCCACCGTGCGCCTTTACATCGATGTGCAGGAAGCCGAGCGCGCCACGCGCCACGTCAACATCGAGGACTGCGAAGCGGTGAGTCGCGAAGTGTCCGCGCAGCTCGACGTCGAGGATCCGATCTCCGGCAACTACACGCTGGAAGTCTCCTCGCCGGGTGTGGACCGGCCGTTGTTCCGCCTGGAGCACTACGCGCGCTTCGTCGGCGAAACGGCCAAGGCCGTGCTGAAGCTGCCGCAGGAGCGTCGCCGTCGCCTGCAGGGCAAGATCACACGCATCGAAGGCGACAGCATCGTGTTCACCGTCGACGACGCCGAGATGACGGTGGCGTTCGACAACATCGACAAGGCGCGGCTGGTCCCCGACTGGGCCGCGCTGGGCCTGGCGCCCGAGAAACCCGGTGGCGGCCGCAAGGCCGGTGCCAAGAAAGCCGGCGACGCCACGCGTGCGCCGGCCAAGAAAGCCAAGAAAAACCCAACCAACCGGCGGCCCGCAAGCCGCGCGCGGAGTGATCAATGAGTAAGGAACTGTTGCTGGTCGTGGACGCGGTGGCCAACGAGAAGGGCGTGCCGCGCGAAGTCATCTTCGATGCCATCGAAGCCGCCTTGGCGTCCGCCGCCAAGAAGCGCTACCTGGATCAGGACGTGCAGGTGCGCGTCACCATCGACCACAAGGACGGCAGCTACGAGACGTTCCGCCGCTGGGAAGTGGTGGCAGACGACGTGGTGATGGAATCGCCCGACCGCCAGATCCGCCTGATGGACGCCGAGGACGAAGCCGAAGGCGCCGAAGTGGGCGACTGGATTGAAGAGAAGATCGAGAACCCCGATTTCGGCCGCATCGCCGCGCAGGCTGCCAAGCAGGTCATCGTGCAGCGCGTCCGCGAGGCCGAGCGCGCCCAGGTGGTCGACGCCTGGAAGGACCGCGTCGGCGAACTGGTCACCGGCGTGGTGAAGCGTGCCGAGCGCGGCAACATCTACGTGGACCTGGGCGGCAACGCCGAGGCCTTCATCCCGAAGGACAAGGGCATCCCGCGCGACGTGCTGCGCGCCGGCGACCGCGTCCGCGGCTACCTGTTCGACGTGCGTTACGAACCGCGCGGCCCGCAGCTGTTCATCAGCCGTGCCGCCCCGGAATTCATGATCGAGCTGTTCAAGCTCGAAGTGCCGGAAGTGGGCCAGGGCCTGGTCGAGATCAAGGCCTGCGCGCGCGATCCGGGCGACCGCGCCAAGATCGCCGTGCTCGCGCACGACACCCGCACCGATCCCATCGGCGCCTGCATCGGCATGCGCGGTTCGCGCGTGCAGGCCGTGAGCAACGAGCTCAACGGCGAGCGCGTGGACATCGTGCTGTGGAACGACAATCCGGCCACCTTCGTCATCAACGCGATGGCGCCGGCCGAAGTGCAGTCGATCATCGTCGATGAAGAGAAGCACTCGATGGACCTGGCCGTGGCGGAAGACCGCCTGGCGCAGGCGATCGGCAAAGGCGGCCAGAACGTCCGCCTGGCCAGCCGCCTGACCGGCTGGCAGCTCAACGTCATGACCGCCGACCAGGTCCAGGCCAAGAGCGAGGCCGAGCAGGCCGTCGCCCGCCAGCTGTTCATGGACAAGCTGGAAGTGGACGAGGAGATCGCCGCCATCCTCGTCAGCGAAGGCTTCAGCACCGTCGAGGAAATCGCCTACGTGCCGGTCGGCGAGCTGCTGGCCGTCGAGGGCTTCGACGAGGACATCGTCGAGGAACTGCGCTCGCGCGCCCGCGACGCCCTGCTGAACGAAGCACTGGCCGAGGAAGAAGGCCTGGAAGGCGACCATCCGGCCGACGACCTGCTGGCGCTGGAAGGCATGGACGAGGAGACTGCGTTCGCGCTGGCCTCGCACGGCGTCCGCACCAGCGAGGACCTGTCCGACCTGGCGGCCGACGAAGTGGTCGAATTCGGCATCGAGGGGCTTGACGAGGGTCGCGCCGCCGCGCTGATCCTGGCCGCCCGTGCCGAAGAGATCGCTCGCTTGGAGCGCGGCGCATGACCGCCCTCCAGGCCCGCCTGGAATGCGGCGCATGAGCCACCCATGAACACCGCCCTGGCACCCGCAGGGCTTAGAATTCCCTCTCTTGAACAGGGTTGCCCCACCACCACCGGGGGGGCGGAATACCCAAACTAGGATCCGAATGTCGCAGCAAACCACCATCCGCAAGCTCGCTGAACTGGTCAACACGCCGGTAGAGAAACTCCTGGAGCAACTGTCCGAAGCGGGCATGAGCTTCAGCGGTCCCGACCAGGTCGTGACCAGCATGGAAAAAGTGAAGCTGCTCGGCTTCCTCAAGCGCTCGCACGGCAAGAGCGATGCCGCGGTGGATGAAGCTGCGCCCAAGAAGATCACGCTGAACCGCCGCAAGGTGCAGGAAGTCACCGTCGCGGCCGGCCGCAGCAAGACCACGGTCAACGTGGAAGTGCGCCAGAAGCGTACGTACGTGAAGCCGACGGACGCCGAATCGGTGGCGACCAACTGGCAGAGCGAGGCCGATCCGGAGCGCGCGGAAATCCTGCGCAAGCTGGAGGAGTCCCGCCAGCGCAACCTCGACGAACAGCAGCGCCTGGCGCAGGAAGACGCCAAGCGCGCCGAGGAACTGGAGCGCCGCCGGCAGGAAGAAGCCGCCGCGCGCGCCGAAGCCGAAGCTGCGCGTGCACAGGCCGATGCGGAAGCCGCCGCACTGGCCGCCGGTGCCGTCGCTGTGGATGGCGACGAGCCGGTGCGTCCGGCCAAGCCCGCGACCCAGGGCCACCATGTGCCCAAGACGGTCGTGCGCAAGGATCCGCCGCGCACCGACGACCGCAACAACGCCGCTGCCGCCAAGCACAAGACGCGCGGTTCGCACGCGATGGTCGCCGGCGTCGAGGACGACGACAACACCAGCCGTTTCGCGGGCCAGCTGCACCTGTCCGCCGCCGATCGTGCCCGTCGTGGCGCGTCGCGTGGCAAGCCCAAGCCGCCGCGCCGCCATGAGCAGAGCCGCGGTGGCGGTGGTGCGCACGGCTTCGAGCGTCCGACGGCCCCGATCGTGCGCGAAGTGGCGATCGGCGAGACCATCACCGTGGCCGACCTGGCGCAGAAGCTGGCGCTGAAGGGCGGCGACGTGGTGAAGGCGCTGTTCAAGATGGGCGTGATGGCCACCATCACCCAGACCATCGACCACGACACCGCTGCGCTGATCACCGAAGAACTCGGCCACAAGGCCGTGCGCGCCGACGCCAACGACGTCGAGAACGAACTGCTGGCGCATTCGGAGGAGCAGCAGGGCGACAAGGTCGCGCGTCCGCCCGTGGTCACCATCATGGGCCACGTCGACCACGGCAAGACCTCGCTGTTGGACTACATCCGCCGTACCAAGATCGCCAGCGGCGAAGCCGGCGGCATCACCCAGCACATCGGTGCGTACCACGTGGAGACGCCGAAGGGCGTCATCAGCTTCCTCGACACCCCGGGCCATGCCGCGTTCACCGCGATGCGTGCCCGCGGCGCCAAGCTGACCGACATCGTGGTGCTGGTGGTCGCGGCCGACGACGGTGTCATGCCGCAGACCCGCGAAGCCATCCAGCACGCGAAGGCCGCGAAGGTGCCGCTGATCGTGGCGGTGAACAAGATCGACAAGTCCGACGCCGACCCGCTGCGCGTGAAGAACGAGCTGCTGGCCGAAGAAGTGGTCGCCGAAGAGTTCGGCGGCGACACCCAGATGGTCGAGATCTCGGCCAAGACGGGGCAGGGCGTGGACAACCTGCTGGACGCCATCTCCATCCAGGCGGAACTGCTGGAACTGAAGGCCGTGGAAGACGGCCGCGCCAGCGGTGTGGTCATCGAATCCTCGCTGGACAAGGGCCGCGGCCCGGTCGCGACGGTGCTGGTGCAGCAGGGCACCCTGAAGAAGGGCGACTACCTTGTCTGCGGTATCCAGTACGGCCGCGTGCGGGCACTGTTCGACGAGACCGGCAGCCAGCCGCCGTCGGCCGGCCCGTCCATCCCGGTGCAGGTGCTGGGCCTGTCCGGCGTGCCGGAGGCGGGCGACGACTTCGTCGTGGTCGCCGACGAGCGCCTGGCCAAGGACGTGGCGCAGCAGCGCGACGCCAAGCGCCGCGAATCGCGCCTGGTGCAGTCTGCCGGCAGCCGCATGGAAGACATCATGGCGCAGCTCGGCAAGGGCGAAGGCCAGCTCAGCCTCAACCTGATCGTCAAGGCGGACGTGCAGGGTTCGGTGGAAGCGCTGCGCCATTCGCTGGTCGCGCTGTCCAACGAGTCGATCCGCATCAACATCATCAGCTCCGGCGTGGGCGGCATCACCGAGTCCGACGCCAACTCCGCGGTCACCTCGAAGGCCACCGTCATCGGCTTCAACGTGCGTGCCGATGCGTCCGCGCGTCGCATCATCGAAGCCAACGGCGTGGACCTGCGCTACTTCTCGATCATCTATGACGTGATCGACCAGGTGAAGCAGGTGGCGTCCGGCCTGCTGGGCGTGGAGATCCGCGAAGAGATCATCGGTATCGCCGAAGTGCGCGACGTGTTCCGCAGCTCCAAGTTCGGCGCGGTCGCAGGCTGCATGGTGGTCGAAGGCACGGTCAAGCGGAACAAGCCGATCCGCGTGCTGCGCGCCAGCACGGTGGTGTTCGAAGGCGAACTGGAGTCGCTGCGCCGCTTCAAGGAGAACGTCGACGAAGTGCGCAACGGCACCGAGTGCGGCATCGGCGTGAAGGCCTACAACGACGTGCAGCCGGGCGACCAGATCGAGTGCTTCGAGCGCATCGAAGTGCAGCGCACGCTCTGATCATGCCGACCAAGTCGTTCCACCGCACCGACCGCGTGTCCGCCCAGCTCCGCCGGGAGCTGGGTACGCTGGTGCACGAGGCCGTGCGCGAGCACGGCCTGCCGTCGGTCAGCGTGTCCGACGTCGAAGTCACCCGCGACATGGCGCACGCCAAGGTGTTCGTTACCGCCCTGATGCCGGAACGCTCGGTCGAGGCGATGAAGGGCCTGAAGGAACTGGCCTGGGGCTTGCGCATGGAATTGGCACGACGCGTGAAGATGCGTCACGTGCCGGAGCTGCATTTCCACTACGATGATTCCGTCGACCGCGGCGAACGCATCGAAAATCTGCTGCGCGACCTGCCGCCCCCGCCGGCCGACGAAGAGCCGCGGGATCCGTAGCGGAGGCGGCGCCCGGCCCGCGCATGGTCGAGCCCACCGCCGTGCCGTCCGTCGGACGGTCCGCGCCACCGTTGGTTTGCGGAACCCGCTAGCCGCGCTTGCGGGCGCGCGCCATGCTCCTGCTCTTCCCTGCATGCGAAGAGCGTCGCGGGCGTGGCCTGCACTTACGAAAGGAACGCGTTGCTTCCCATGGCGTCGCCCAAGACCAAGTTCCGCGCCCTTGACGGCATCCTGCTGCTCGACAAGCCGCAGGGCATGAGTTCGAACGGTGCGCTGCAGGTCGCGCGGCGCCTGTTCAGGGCCGAAAAGGGCGGTCATACCGGAAGCCTGGATCCGCTGGCGACCGGCCTGTTGCCCCTGTGTTTCGGCGAAGCCACCAAGATCGCCGGATTGCTGCTGGGGTCGCGCAAGGCCTACGACACGGTCGCCGTGCTCGGAACGACCACCGATACCGACGACGCCGATGGCGTCCCGCTGCGCCAGCGCCCGATACCGCCGCTGGATGCCACCACCGTCGCTGCTGCGCTCGCGCCACTGAAGGGTCGTATCCGCCAGCGCGCTCCCATCTACTCCGCGCTGAAGCAGGGGGGCGAGCCGCTCTACACGAAGGCGCGGCGGGGTGACGTCATCGAAGCGCCGGAGCGCGAGGTCGAGGTCCACGGCATCGAGATCCTCGGGATCGCGCCTGATCGGCTCTCCTTGCGCGTGGAATGCGGGTCCGGGACCTACGTGCGCAGCCTGGTCCGTGACCTCGGCGAGGCGTTGGGGTGCGGCGCCCATGTCGGGGCCCTGCGGCGCCTCTGGGTCGATCCGTTCATGCAGGCGCCCATGTATACCCTGGAGGCGTTGCAGGCGTTGGCTGAACAAGGGGGCGACGCTGCCCTGGAGGCCTGCCTGCTGCCCATCGAGTCCGGTCTGGCCGGCTTCCCGCGGGTCGAGGTGGATGCTGTCGGTGCACGCCGGTTGGCGCAGGGGCAAAGGTTGCGGGGGTATCCACCCAGCGAGGTCCCGGTGGCGATCCACGGGCCGGAAGGACGCGTGCTGGGCCTCGGGACGGTCGATGCCGAAGGCACGCTGTCGCCGCAGCGGCTGTTCGCCTGGGCGGTGGCCGGCACCGCCGTGAAGACGGATCGCGCGCAATAGAACCTTGTTTCACAAGGACCCGGAGGCTACACTACGCCGCCGGTTTTATGCCGGTATCTCGTTCATTTCCCAGCTTCATCAACGGCGAGCCAGGCGGTGCGCGCGGAGGACACCCGCGTTCCTGCAGGCCACGCATCCACCAGAGAAAACGCATGTCCATCGATACCCAGAAAGTCATTGCCGACAACGCGCGCGGCGCCAACGACACCGGTTCGCCGGAAGTCCAGGTGGCCCTGATCACCGCCCGCATCGAGCACCTGAGCGGCCACTTCAAGACCCACAAGAAGGATCACCACAGCCGCCGTGGCCTGCTGCAGCTGGTCAATCGCCGCCGCAGCCTGCTTGACTACCTCAAGAAGAAAGACAACGAGCGCTACAAGACCCTGATCGAAAAGCTCGGTCTGCGTCGCTGATATACCCCCGACCGCGGCGCAGAGATGCGCCGCGGTTTGCATTTCAGGGAACGGAATGCGCTGCATCCGCTGGCCGCACCGGGCCCGCCCCTCCCAGCACCACCGGCCGGACGCATCCGGCCAGCCACGCGCGACAAGGGTCGCGTGAGGTCCAACCCGCACAAGGCATCCCAAGGAAACCCCCGTGGAAAAAATCACCAAAACCTTCCAGTACGGCAAGCACCAGGTCACCCTGGAGACCGGCGAAGTCGCCCGCCAGGCCGGCGGCGCCGTCGTCGTCAAGTTCGACGACACCGTGCTGCTGGTCACCGCCGTGGCCGCGAAGTCCGCCCGCGAGGGCCAGGACTTCTTCCCCCTGACGGTCGACTACCAGGAGAAGTTCTACGCCGGCGGCCGCATCCCCGGTGGCTTCTTCAAGCGCGAAGGTCGTGCGACCGAGAAGGAGACGCTGATCTCCCGCCTGATCGATCGCCCGCTGCGCCCGCTGTTCCCGGAAGAGTTCCGCAATGAAGTGCAGGTCATCGCCACGGTGATGTCGCTGAATCCGGAAATCGACGGTGACATCCCGGCGCTGATCGGTGCCTCCGCCGCCGTCGCCCTGACCGGCGCGCCGTTCAACGGCCCGATCGGTGCCGCCAAGGTCGGCTACGTCAATGGCGAGTACGTGCTGAACCCGACCGTCAGCGAACTGAAGGACTCCAAGCTGGAGCTCGTGGTCGCCGGTACCGCCAACGCCGTGCTGATGGTCGAATCCGAAGCCGCCGAGCTGTCGGAAGAAGTGATGCTGGGCGCGGTGATGTTCGGTCACCGCGAGATGCAGAAGGTCATCGCCGTGATCAACGAGCTGGTGGCCGAAGCCGGCAAGCCGAAGTGGGACTGGCAGCCGCCGGCCAAGAACGAAGGCCTGATCGCCGCCCTGCGCCATGCGGTGGGCGACAGCCTGGCCGGTGCGTTCCAGGTGCGCGACAAGATCGAGCGCCGCGATGCCATCTCCAGCCTGAAGAAGGCCATCCTGGGCGCGCTGGCGCCGCAGGCCGAGAGCAATGCCTGGAGCACGGGCGACCTGTCGAAGGAATTCAGCGAGCAGGAATACCAGACCATGCGCGCCTCGGTCCTGAAGACCAAGGTCCGCATCGACGGCCGTGCGCTCGACCAGGTGCGCCCGATCTCCTCCAAGGTCAGCGTGCTGCCGCGCGTGCACGGCTCCGCGCTGTTCACCCGTGGCGAAACGCAGGCGATCGTCGCCGTCACGCTGGGCACCGCCCGCGATGGCCAGGTGATCGACGCCGTGGCCGGCGAGTGGAAGGACCACTTCCTGTTCCACTACAACTTCCCTCCGTTCTCGGTGGGCGAAGCCGGCCGCATGATGGGTCCGAAGCGTCGCGAAATCGGCCATGGCCGCCTCGCCAAGCGCGGCGTGCTCGCCGTGATGCCGACGATGGAAGCCTTCCCGTACACCATCCGCGTGGTGTCGGAAATCACCGAGTCGAACGGTTCCTCGTCGATGGCCTCGGTCTGCGGCAGCTCGCTGGCGCTGATGGATGCCGGCGTGCCGATCAAGGCGCCGGTGGCCGGCATCGCGATGGGCCTGGTGAAGGAAGGCGACGAGTTCGTCGTGCTGAGCGACATCCTGGGTGACGAAGACCACCTGGGCGACATGGACTTCAAGGTCGCCGGTACCGCCAACGGCGTGTCCGCGCTGCAGATGGACATCAAGATCGAAGGCATCACCGAAGAGATCATGAAGCAGGCGCTGACGCAGGCGAAGGCCGGCCGACTGCACATCCTGGGTGAAATGGCCCAGGCGATGTCCGCACCGCGCCAGGAACTGAGCGAGTTCGCGCCGCGCCTGATCACCATCAAGATCCACCCCGACAAGATCCGCGAAGTGATCGGCAAGGGCGGTTCGGTGATCCAGGCCATCACCAAGGAAACCGGCACGCAGATCGACATCCAGGACGACGGCACCATCACCATCGCCTCGGTGAACGGCGCCGCCGGCCAGGCCGCCAAGGCCCGCATCGAGCAGATCACGTCCGACGTCGAGCCGGGCCGCATCTACGAAGGCAAGGTCGCCAAGATCATGGACTTCGGTGCGTTCGTCACCATCCTCCCGGGCAAGGACGGCCTGGTGCACGTGTCGCAGATCTCCAACGACCGCGTCGAGAAGGTCAGCGACGCGCTGAAGGAAGGCGACGTGGTCAAGGTCAAGGTGTTGGAAGTCGACAAGCAGGGTCGTATCCGCCTGTCGATCAAGGCCGTGGAAGAAGGCGAGGGCGTGTCGGCCGAGTAAGCCGCACGACATCGCAAGGCATGACGGAAAAGCGGGCTTCGGCCCGCTTTTTCTTTTGGGTCACGGAGTGCCGCGTTGCGGCGCATCGTGCCTGCGCACGGCCATCGTCCGTGTCTTACGACGACCGCCGGACTTCCGTCCAGGCTGCGTCGGTTTCCCGGCTCGCGGCACGGGCGTAGCCGCCCGTGCCTTCGGTTCGCCCCGCGCAAACGCAGGCGAGCCCGGCACTGCTGCCGCCGCGCAACGGCGCGGACATGCCCCTTTTCCGCGCGTCCCGCCTGCGCACGACGTCGACGTGATGCAGGGCGAGCCTAGGGCGCTCCCGTTCTGGCACCGGACTTGCACGGCGTCATGCGCGTCACGGAATTTGCGAAATTCGAATTTCAGTTTTGCGTCGGCATGCCGATAGGAACGGGAAGAACATCGAAGAAGTGCAGCGGGGAAGCTGCCTTTCGTGAGCAGGGGAAACGTCCGTACCGGCGTGGTGTGGCGCCTTCCGGGGAGCCGCCGAGGCGATGTCTCGGGGTTCGTCTGGCGTCGTGCAGTGCGGGACGACGACACGCGGTTTGGTCACTTGGGGGAAATCGATGGAATCAGTCGTCGGCACGCGTGCGCGGGCCAACAGCGGGCCGATGTCGGTCTGCCGCACGTCTCTCCGGCCATGGCGGCTCCTGCTGCTCGCGTCGACCCTGCTGCCTTGCCTGGCGAACGCTGCCGACGGCAAGGGCTATGCCGATGCGCCGGTACGCAAGGCCGGCCTGTGGGAGGTGACGATCATCGCGCACGCACCACGGGGTGCGGGCGGGCGTATGCAGCCTGCCATGACCGCGCTCCAGTGCACCGACGCGGGTGCCGAGCGCGTGGTGCCGTTGTTCCTGCTTCCCGCCCGCGAGCAGTGCCGCCAGATCACCGTTTCCAGGAACGGCAGTGGCCATGAGATCAACACCGTCTGCGAGACGCACGGCCAGCGCGTCGACACGCAGGTGAAGGTGCAGGGCGACATGCAGGCCCGGTATGAGGGCACCTATCGCATCCGCTACCCGGCGTCTCCTTCGAACGACACAGGACGCGTGCCGTTCAAGGGGCGATGGCTGGGCCGGTGCAAGCCCGGCCAGCGCGCCGGCGACATGGTGCTGCCGAACGGCATCACCGTGAACACGGTCGACGATGCGCGGCGCGCAAGCGGGCACGCGCATTGAACGGCCTCGCTGTCGCGGATGCATGGCGTCGCGCCACGCCGCATCCGCATCGCACGCCGGGCATCGCCATGCCCGCCACTTCTTGCTCGCGCAACACGGGGTCGCCCGTGGCGCTTTCTAGTCTTCTTGCTTTCAGGACGGAACGGATCATGCAGATTGCCGCGGTAGTTGGAGAACGATGGGCCGCCCTGGCCTGTCACGGGAACGGAAGGAAACGCATCGCCACGGTCTGCGTCCTGATGCTTCTGGCGCTGTTCCTCCCGGCCGCGCACGCGCAGGTCAAGAACGGCGGCTTCGAAACGCAGAACTTCTCGGAGTGGAAGCTCGAACGCTACACGCGCTCATCCAGTGCCCTGCCGGTCGTGCCGCCGACCAACAGCAGCCAGCTGACCCTGGGTGCGGTGCAGGAGACCGTTCCCAGCAGCAACACGGTCAACACCGCCTTCGGCGGCAATGTCCGCATCCTCACCGCGGCCGGCACTGCCGCCAACACCGGTGGCAACGGTGCGCGCTATCCCTTCTCCGGCACCGCGTCTTCGCTGCTGGGTGGCAACGGTGCGCGCGCCGCGTATGCGATGGAGCAGCAAGCGACGATGGTGCTGAGCGACGTCGATCCCGTCGACGGCAAGGTCCACCTGCGCTTCGCGATGGCGCCGGTGCTCAACAATCCCAACCATCCCGCAGGCCAGCAGCCGTTCTTCTTCGTCGAAGTCATCAATCTGACGAAGGGCAACACCCAGCTCTTCCATACCTTCAACTATTCGAACCAGGCCGGCATTCCCTGGCAGTCGTTCGGTGCCTACCAGTTCACCAACTGGCAGGGCTTCGACATCTCGCCGGGCAACGGACGGCTGGACGTCGGCGACCAGATACGGCTGAAGGTCTACGTGGCGAACTGCTCCGCAGGCGCCGCCGACCACACCGCCCAGGTCTACATGGACGTGTTCGGTTCGAAGATGCCGGGTCTCAGCGTGTCCGCCGTCGGCCCGTCGACGACCAAGCCCGGTGAGCAGGTCACCTACACCTACAACTACGTCAACAACTCGGGCGTCTATGCGCTCGGTTCGATCGTCCGCCTCGCGGCGCCGATCACCGAAAACGGCCTGCCGCTCACGTTCGTCCCCAATGCGTTTCCCGCGTCGTGTTCCGGTCCCCACGCCGGCACGGCCCCGCGCGCGGACTACATCGACTGTCCGGTCGGCGATCTCGTGGCCGGCGCCGGCGGCAGCTTCCCGGTGACGTTCACCGTACCCGCCGGTGCGGCGACGACCGGCCCGAACAACGTCATCAACAACGGCGACTACGATGTGCGCGCGAATACGGTCAGCCCTTTCATCGGGCCGCTCGTCAAGACCACGATCTCGCCGGCGAGCACCACGCTGATCGACCTGGGCGTCAGTGTCGGCAACGGCAACGTGCCGTCCTACCTGGTCGGCGGCGCGGTGGCCTACACGATCACCGTGACCAACCATGGTCCGGTCGACGCCAACGGCGCAAGCCTTTCGCAAAGCCTGAGCGGTGCGAACGGCACCGCCGCCTGGACCTGTGCGGTCCCGGGCGGCAGCACGGCCAGCTGCGGCGCCACCAGCAGTGGGTCCGGCACCCTGTCGACGGCCACCGCCAACCTGCCGGTGGGCCAGTCGCTGGTCTATACCGTCAACGGCATCACCGCGGCATCGGCCGGTACGCCGGTAGTGACGGTGGTCAGCGTGACGCCGCCCGCCGGGATGTCGGACAGCGTCGCCGCCAACAATACCGATGGCCTCAGCACGCCCGTGAGTGCCGCGCAGCACCTGCTCACCGCCCACACCACCGGTGCCGGCAGCGGACGCCTCAATGCCATTCCCGCGGTCTACGCCTGCCCGTCGGGCGGCGCGAGGACGGCCTGCAGTTCGGGGAACCTGGGCGAGGGGCAGGAGGCCTACCTCACCGCCGTGGCCGACAACGGTTCGCTCTTCAAGGGCTGGACAGGCGGATGCGCCAGCGTGACCGGCAACGAATGCCGAGTGCAGATGGGCACGCAGGACCTGCAGGTCACCGCGGACTTCGCCCGGGTCTGGATCGTCACGCCCAGCGTCGCCGGCGGCACCCTGGGCAACGCGGCGGCGCAGGTCATCGAGGACGGGCAGGGGACCAGCTTCACCTTCACCCCGACCACTGCAGGCCACGTTCCCACGATCACCACCCCGCCGGGCGCCAACACGTGCCCCGGCACGCTGAGCGGCCCGACCGCCGGCGCCTACACCTACACCGTCACGCTGGTGACGCAGGATTGCGCATTCCACGTTGCGTTCGCGGGCCAGCCACGGCTGGAAATCGCCAAGACCGCCTCCATCGTCGCGCCCGCCGCGGCGTCCGTGGGCGTGCCGTTCGACTACACGATCACGGTCACCAACACGGGCGCAGGGCCGACCTCCGCCGCTGCCACCGTCACGGACCCGGTGCCGGCAGGCCTCACCCTCGGGACGCTGCCCGCCGGTTGCACGACCAACCCGGTCGGCAGCCAGACGGTGGTGTGCACCATCGCCTCGGGGCTGTCGAACATCGCACCCGCCAATGCCGCGAGCTTCGTGATCGCAGCGACGCCGCAGGGTGCCGTCAACAACACCACCGTGTCGAACACGGCCACGGTGACTGGCGGCGGTGATCCCGCCTGCGCCACCGCCGGCAGCTGTGCCAGCGCACCCGTGGATACGCCGATCGTCGCACCCCGCCTCGAGATCCAGAAGGCCGGTCCGGCGACCGCGGTCGTTGCGGTGCCCTACGACTACCTCATCACGGTGACCAACTCGGGTACTGCCGCGACATCGTCGGTTGCGACGATGACCGACGTGGTGCCCGCAGGCCTGAGCATCGGTACGCTGCCCGCTGGCTGCGCGACGAATCCGTCCGGCAGCCAGACCGTGGTGTGCGCGGTTCCGGCCGGCCTGTCCCATGCCGCGCCGGGCAACACGGCGACCTACGTGATCCCGGTGACGGCGACCGTGTCCGCGGCCGCCAGCGTCGACAACATCGCCAGCATCCAGGGCGGCGGCGATCCGGATTGTGCCGCGGGCTGCGCCAGCACGCCGGTCACGACGGCGCTGGCCGCACAGGCCCCCGTCCTGTCGATCACCAAGTCAGTGACATCGACCGGTCCTTATCGCCTCGGCAGCGTCGTCGCGTATCAGTTCGTGGTCGAAAACATCGGCAACCTGTCGCTCACCGGCATCGTGGTGAACGACGCGCGACTCGATGCGCCGGCCGTCTGCGCGTCGACGACGCTGCAGCCTGGCGACAGCACCACCTGCACGGGCGTGCATACCGTGACGGCGGAAGAAGTGGCCGCCGGCAACGTGCACAACAGCGCGACGGCCAGCGGTCAGCCGCCGACGCCGCCGGGGGGTCCGACGCCACCGGCGATCACCAGTCCTTCGAGCGAAGTGGACACGGCGACCGAACAGCTGCCGGCGATGACGCTGGTGAAGTCGGTGACGTCGACGGGCCCGTATCGCGCAGGCAGCACGATCGCCTACCGGTTTGAGGTGGAGAACACCGGCAACGTGACCCTGGCGAACGTGTCCGTGAGCGATGCGATGGCCGGGCTCAGTCCGCTGGCCTACGCGTGGCCGGGCCTGGCGGGACAGCTGAAGCCGGGCGAGAAGGTCGTGGCGAACGCGACCTACAGCGTGACGCCTGACGACGTGCTGGCCGGCCAGGTGCGCAACACCGCGATGGCCACGGGCCAGCCGCCCACGCCGCCGGGAGGCGCTCCGTCGCCCGGCGTGAGCACGCCGACCAGCAGCGTGGACACCGACATCCTGCCTGCGGTGAATGCGGTCGACGACGCGCCCGCCCCCGTGGATGGGGCTCGCGGCAATCCGTCGGTCGGCAACGTCTACGGCAACGACACGATCAACGGTGTGGTGGTGGATCCGTCGCGCGTCACCGGCACGGTGACCACACCGGCGACCTCGCTCAACGGTGGTCCGGTCCCGGTCCTGGATCCGGCAACGGGCATCGTGTCCGTCCCGGCCGGGACACCGGCGGGCACGTACACGATCGGTTACCGCCTCTGCGAAACGCAGACACCCGACAACTGCGACGACGCGACGGTCACGCTCACCGTGACCGCCACGATCATCGATGCCGTGGAGGACGCGTTCGTCCCGATCCGCAGCGGCACGGGCGGGACCTCGCCCAGCGTGCTGGGCAACGACACCCTGGGCGGTGGTCCTGCGCAGATCGGCCAGGTCACGCTGGTGCCGGGCAGTCCGCCCATCCCGGGACTGGTGATGAACCCCGACGGCACCGTCACGATGACCGCGGGCACGCCGCCCGGTACGTACCGTTATCCGTACACCCTGTGCGAAGTGCTGAACCCGGCCAACTGCGATACGGCCGATGCCGTCGTGGTGGTCAGTGGCGAAGCGCTGCTGCGCGTGACCAAGGCCGCAGGCGTGCGCGACGTGCAGACCGGCGACCTGGTGCGCTACACGGTGTCGGTCGAGAACCTGGGCGACGGTCCGCTGGTAGACGGCCGCATCATCGATACGCCGCCCGCGGGCTTCACCTACGTGGAAGGCTCGTTGTCGGTCAGCGACGGCGACAACGCGGCCACGGTGGCCGGCCAGTCTCCGGTGCGGTTCGAAGGCCTCGACATTCCGGTCGGTGGCAGCGCCCGCCTGGTGTACGCGATGCGGGTGGGCGCCGGTGCGCGCGCCGGCACGCAGGTCAACCAGGCGCAAGCGGTGTCGTCGTCCGGTGAGCCGCTGTCCAACGTGGCGAGCGCCGACGTGATGCTGGTGGCCGACGCGATGGTGGAAGACAGCCTGCTGTTCGGCACGGTGTTCAACGACCGCGACGGCGATGGTTGGCAGGACGGCGCCACGCTGAGCGGTATCCGCGTGCAGGGCGGGTTCGCGTCGGCTGCCTACGTGGCGGGTTCGACCACGCTGGATCGCGGCACGGGGCCGCAGCCGCAGGCCGATGCCAGCGCGCCGCTGCTGCACGGCATCGTCGTGGGCACGGTGGAAGGGCGCCAGTCCGAGGCCGATCCCGCGAGCGGCCGCCAGGTGGTGATCCGCCAGACGTTGCGCGAGCCCAGCTTCACCGACGACTTCGTGCTGAGCAGCGACCAGGGCGTGACCTTGCGGATGGACCGCCACGGCGTCACTTCGGTCGAAACGCGTGGCGACGCGGCCAAGGGCCTCACGGCGGCGATGCCCACGGTGGAGCGTCGTGTCGCGCAGGGCGCGGACGGCTACGTGGTGGACTACGTCATCGGCAACGCCGGTATCGAGGAACGCGGCGTGCCGGGCGTGCGCATCGCCACCGTGGAAGGTCTGTTGATCGAGACCGACCTGTTCGGCCGCTACCACCTCGCCGGCGTGTCCGGTGGCACGTGGGAGCGCGGACGCAACGTGATCCTGAAGGTGGATCCGTCCACGCTGCCCGCCGGCACCACGATGACGACGGACAACCCGCTGCTGCGCCGGGTGACCCCCGGTGTGCCGGTGCGCTTCGACTGGGGCGTGGTGCTGCCCGAACAGGTGATCGAAGGCGGCAGCGACCAGCTGGAACTCGAACTGGGCGAGGTGCAGTTCGCGCCGGGCAGCGCCGTGTTGCCCGCGCGCTACCAGCCGCTGGTGAGTGCCATGGCCGCCAAGGTGCGCGAGTACCAGGGCGGTGAGGTGGTGATCCAAGCCGATGGCGACAGCGAAGGACGCGCGTTCGATCGGGCCAATGCGGTCAAGGACGCCTTGCTGGCCCAGCTCGACGGGCCGGCGGCCAAGGCACTGACGGTGAGCGTCCGCGCAAAGCCGGAGGCGCCGGCGTCGCTGGTCGCCGGTGTGCGGGATGACGCCGCGCTGCTCGGCACGGTGCTGTTCGATACCGACATGGCGACGATCCGCGCCGAGTTCGCACCGCTGCTCGACGCGATCGCGGCCGCGCTCGAACGCAGTGGCGGAGGCGGCGTCGTCATCGTGGGCCACGCCGACCGGCGCGGCTCGCATGCCTACAACAGCGCGCTGGGAATGCAACGTGCGAAGGCGGTATTCGACGCCCTCGCCGGACGACTCAGCGCATCGGCCCGCGCGACGTTGCGGGTGGAAATCGAAAACGACCCGGTCGCGCCCGACGGCGCGCGGAACTGAGGGGGCGGGTCATGGACAAGCGCATGAAGATGAAGCTGTTGGACTACACGTTGATCACGCTGCTGGCCGGTGCGGCGCCGATGGTGGCCGCGCAGGAAGCGGCCACGACCGCGGACAACCCCGCGCAGGGCGAAGGCGCGACGGTCACGTGCGATACGGAACGCTGCACCAGCGAGGACGGATTGTTCTTCCGCCTGCGCACGCGCAGCTACGGCGACCCGGTGACGCAGGCGACCGGCGCGCACGCCACCTCGGTCGCGCTGCAGCCCGACCGTCGCGTGACGGTGCAGGCGGCATCGCCGGCCAAGGCGGTGGTGACCGGCAAGTTCTCGATCGACCTGCCCGGCGGCGGCGCGATCTGGGCGACCGAAGATCCCACGCTCGGCCAGCCGGAACTGTCGGTGTCCGCACCGTCGTTCGCGGCATTCGATGGCACGGGCATCCTCAAGCCGGTGCCGTTCTACGTACGCGGCAACTATCCGGCCTTCATCGCGCGGCTGGAGATCAGCGTGTATCGCGCGAGCGATGCGGACCTGATCGAGCCGCTGGCGACCGTGCCGCTGGACGTGGCTGCGGTGACGCGCGCCGAATGGGACGGCGCGCTGCCGGCCAGGTACCGCTTCCGCAAGGGCGATGAGCTGGTCTACGTGCTGCGCGCTACGGGAGCCGACGGCCAGGTCGACGAAACCCTGCCGCGCACGTTGCAGCTGGTGTCGCCGGAGGAAGCCGAACGCGGCGCCACCGCACTGCGCACGAGCACCGAGCGTCAACTGGGCAATGCACTCAGCACCGAGCAGGCGCAGGCGCAGAGCCTGATCGACGACGTCTTCGCGGGAAATGGCCTGCGCCAGCAGAACATCCCGCTCTACGGCTCGCGCGTGCGCATCCAGGGCCGCAACCTGCCCGCCGATGCCGCGTTGCGCATCAACGGCCAGGACTACCCGGTGGACCTGGAGCGCAAGTTCGTCGCCGAGTACCTGGTGCCGGTGGGCAAGCATCGCTTCGACATCGTGGTGGGTGGACATGGCGACGGGGAAGCGTCGACGCCATCGCATTCGATGGACATCGACGTCACCGGCCGCTACTTCTTCGGCGTCGGCCTCGCCGACGTGACCATCGCGCAGAACAGGATCAGCGGTTCGTCGGCCTCGTTCCAGGGCGATGCGCGCTACCAGGACGACGTGATCAGCGACGGCCGGCTGGCGTTCTACGGCAAGGCGAAATGGCGGGGCAAGTACCTGGTGACGGCGCAGGCCGATACCACCGAACGCGATCTGGAGCGCCTGTTCGACGGCTTCACCCAGGCCGATCCGCAGGACATCTTCCGCCGCCTCGATCCCGACCTGTACTACCCGGTCTACGGCGACGATTCGAACACCTATCGCGACGTCGACACGATGGGGCGCTTCTACCTGCGCGTGGACTGGGACAAGAACCAGGCCCTGTGGGGCAACTATGCGACCGGAATCACCGGTACCGAATTCGGCCAGTACCAGCGTTCGCTGTACGGTGCGGCGCTCAACTGGCGCTCCAATGCCAGCAACCGGTGGGGCGATGCCGGCAGCGAACTGCGTGTGTTCGGGTCCCAGCCGGAGAGCGCGCCGGGCCACAATGAATTCATCGGTACCGGCGGCAGCCTCTACTACCTGCGCCACACGGACCTGCTGCCCGGGTCGGACGTGGTGACGCTGGAGGTGCGTGATCGCACCACCGGCCGTACCGAGAACCGCGTGGTACTGCAGCGGGGCACGGACTACGAGATCGACGAACTGCAGGGCCGCCTGCTGCTGACGCGCCCGCTGGCGCAGATCAGCCGCGACAACAATCCCACGCTCACGCGCGATACGCCGCTCGATGGCCTGGAGCAGCGCCTGCTGGTGGACTACGAATGGGTGCCGTCCGGTTTCGACGCGGACGAGCTCACTGTCGGCCTGCGCGGCAAGCACTGGTTCGGCGACCACGTCGGGGTGGGGGCGACCTACATCGACGAAAGCCGTGCGGGCGAGGACTACACGCTGAAGGGCGGCGACCTCACGCTGCAGGCGGGCAAGGGCACCTTCGTGAAGGCCGAGTACGCGCGCAGCGAGTCGTTCGGCCTGCCGGCATTCTTCTCCGACAACGGCGGCCTGAGCTTCATCCAGCAGAACGACACCGCGCTGAACCGCGAAGGCGAGGCGAAGGCACTGGAGGCACGCGCCAACTTCAAGGAACTGGGCTGGACCGAGCACGACTGGAGCGCCGGGGCCTGGTGGCGCCGCACCGACGCCGGCTATTCGGTGTCCCGCTACGACAACGGCCTGCCGGTGACCGAGTATGGCGCCGAAGTGCTGGGCCAGTTTGACCAGAACATCCGCCTGTACAGCCGCTACACCCGCGCCGAACGCGGCACGGACACGCTGGACCAGGCGCAGGCGACGGTGGAATGGCGGATCAGCGACGACGGCACGCTGGGCGTGGAAGTGCGACGCGTGAACGAGGAAAGCGGCGCCGTCGATGCCGCCGGCACGCTGGCGGCGCTGAAGTACCAGCACCGCATCGGCAGCGCGTGGGACGTGTATGGCGTGGCCCAGTTCACCGTGGACGACGACGGCGGCCAGTATGCCGACAACGACGCCTACACCTTGGGCGCCAGGCATCTGTTCGGCGACAACTCGTCGATCGGCGCGGAAGTCACCGACGGCGATCGTGGCAATGCGGCGACGGTCAATGCCGAATACCGCATCACGCCGGAGCACACGTTCTATGGCGGCTACACGCATTCGACCGACACCACCGGCTACGACTCGCTGTTCAACCCGAAGGGGCAGAACGGCTGGACGCTGGGCCAGCGCTGGCGCATCTCGAATCAGGCCAACGTGTTCAACGAAAGCCAGTTCCTGAAGGAGCGCGACACGTCGGGCCTGGCGCACACCTTCGGCATGGATTTCTATCCGGCGCGCGGTTGGAACACGGGCTTCACCCTGTCGCAAGGAGAACTGGAGAACGCACGATCCGGTGGCGTGGTGGATCGTCGCGCGGTCAGCGTGTCCGGGGGCCACACCTCGCCGGAGACCGACTGGCAGAGCAAGCTGGAATGGCGTGAGGACACCGGTGTGGAACAGCGCGAGCAGTGGGTCAGCACCACGCGTCTGACCCATCGCTTCAGCGACAGCTGGCGCATCGCGGCCCGCCTGAACTATGCCGACACCGACGACCGGCTCAATCCGCAGGAAGGCGCCAAGTTCATCGAGGGCAGCGTGGGCTTCGCCTACAGACCCTGGAACAGCGAGCGATGGGGCCTGTTCGGGCGCTACACCTATCTGTACGACTTGGCGAGCATGGGCCAGCTGGGCGGCGCGGAGGTCGACCAGCGCTCGCAGATCGTCTCGCTGGAAGGTGTGTACAAGCACGACCAGCACTGGGAGTTCGCCGGCAAGCTGTCGCGTCGCGAAGGCGAGGTGCGCATGGGGCGGGGCACCGGCGTGTGGCTGGACTCGGCCACCACGTTCGGCGCCGTGCAGGCACGTTACGAACTGCGCACCCGGTGGCATGTGCTGGGCGAGTACCGCTGGCTGGACGTCGAGGACGGCGGTGCACGGCAAGGCTTCCTGGTCGGCGTCGACCGCGACCTCAACAAGCACTTCCGCATCGGTGCGGGGTACAACTTCACCCGCTTCAGCGACGACCTGACGGACTTCCACTTCGATCATCGCGGCTGGTTCGTCAACATGACCGGTACGTACTGAGCGGTCCGGGTGCGGCCAGCATGAGGGAAGGCGGGTTTCGGTCCGCCTTTTCCTCGGGCATCGCGTACGGTGCCGCAGGACACACCGTCCTTGCCCATGCGACGCGCTGTCGCAGGCCATCGCCGATAATGGGCGCATGGAATCCGTGAAGACTCGATCGGCCGCACCCGCTTCGCTCTGGTCCGGCCGCGGACTGGTGCTGCTCGGCATCGTGCTGTCCGCTTTCAACCTGCGTACCGCGGTCACCTCGCTGACGCCGTTGCTCGACATGCTGGGCGACACGTTCGGTTTCGGTGCCACCCTCACCGGCGTGTTCGGCATGCTGCCGACCGCGGCGTTCGCGCTGTTCGGCGTGGCTACGCCTGCATTGGCGCACCGCATTGGCCTGGAACGGACGGCGCTGCTGGCCATGCTGCTGGCGATGCTCGGCCTGCTGCTGCGCAGCGCGGCGGGCGACACGACGGCCCTGATGGCGGCTTCGCTCACCGCGCTGGCCGGCATGGGCATCGGCAACATCGTGCTGCCGCCGCTGGTGAAGCGCTACTTCGCCGACCGCGTGGGCACGGTCAGCACGCTGTACATCACCGTGCTGCAGGCCGGCACCATCCTGCCCGCGCTGGTTGCCGTGCCGGTCATGGAAGCGGCCGGCTGGCGCGTCTCGCTGGGCCTGTGGGCGGTCTTCGCCGCCGCGTCGGCGGTGCCGTGGTGCCTGGTGCTGTGGCAGGAGCGACAACGCAACACCCCGCTCGCCCGCGCGCACGACGCAGCGGTTGCCGTCGATGACGAGGCGCCCGAGCTGGCGGCACCGCGACCACAGGGTCGCGCATGGCGGTCGCCGGTGGCGTGGGGCATGGCGCTGATGTTCGGCATGACCTCGCTGGTCACCTATTCGATGTTCACCTGGCTGCCCAAGCTGCTGGTCGAAGCGGGCGGCACGCCGGCGCTGGGCGGCACCATGGTGGCGCTGTTTTCCACGCTGGGGCTGGTGGCCTCGCTCACGATGCCGCTGATCGCCGTGCGCATGCGCAATCCGTTCATCGTGGTGGTGGTCTGCGCGGGCTTCTACGCCGCCGCGTTCGCCGGCCTGCTGCTCGCACCGATGGCGGCACCTGCGCTGTGGGTCGCGCTGCTCGGCCTGGGCCCCAGCACGTTTCCGCTGTCGCTGACGATGATCAACCTGCGCACGCGCACGCCCGAAGGCTCCGCGGCGCTGTCCGGCTTCATGCAGGGCGTGGGCTACACGCTGTCGTGCGCTGGACCGCTGGCGTTCGGCCTGCTGCACGAACACACGCACGGCTGGACGCTGCCGATGGCGTTCCTGGGCGCATGCGTCGGCGTGCTGCTGGTCGGCGGGTACCTCGCATGCAAGCCGCGGTACCTCGAAGATACCTGGCAGTAGCAAGCCCTAAGGGGGCCGAGTCGAAGGCGATCCCAGCGTGCGAGCCTTCCATTGCGGAGATGCTGGGTATCGCCGTACTCAGCTCATCCTGCGAAGCGGGACAAGGCTTAACCCCCCAACTTGATCTCCAGTTTCGCCCGCATCTGCTGGCGAAACTTCGTCGCCAGCGCGGCGAAACCCGCGCCCGTCGGGTGCATCTCGTCGAACCACTGGTCGCTGCGGGTCAGTACGCCGCGCAGGTCGACGAAGTCGAAGACCTTGCCGGTGGTACGGTCGTCGCGCAGCGGCACCAGCACGCGGTCGACGAACCCGTCGATCAGCAGGCGCGCGAACTCGCTTTGCTGCTCGATGCGTGGCAACACGTGCGAGACCTTGTTGCCGATCCACGGGCCCACGCCTTTCTTCAACAGCGCGGCGGCACCCAGGTTGCCCAGGGTCAGCTGCGCGGCGCGGCCGAGCTCGCGCGGGTAGTCGTAGGTGTGCGCCAGGATCGGCGTGTGCGGACGAATGGCCTGGAAGGAGGTGACGAAGGCACGGTAGCGGTCCAGTACCTCGGCATAACGACCTGTGTCCACGACACGCTGGAACGCCGCCGCCGGGTTCATCGGTGCCGCCCCGCGGAACGTGGCCTGCAGGAAGGTGTCGACGAAGTCGTTGCCGCCTGCGCTGACCAGCACCAGGTCGAATTCGAACCCGCGATACCACGTGGACAGGTCGCGGATGCCGCTGGCCGTGAACATGTCGGTTGCCAGATCCCCGCTGTCCTCGGTACGGAAGAACAGGCCGCCCGCCCCGAACAGCGGCACGCCCTTCTTTTCGTCCTCCGGCGCGGGGTACACCAGCCAGTCCAGCAGGTTCATCGACAGTGGCGTGGAGAACCACGAGTCGCCTTCGCAGAACACGATGGGCGTGGAGGCGAAGGCGGCGGGCTTGCGGGCGAGGGCGCGGTACAGCGTGCGGAATTCACCGCGGCGGGTGGTCATCAATGACTGCGAAGCGGGCATCGGGTGTCTCCATGGGGCAGGGGTCCCCAAGAGGGATCAACGTACTTGATAGGCGAGGGCGGCCGTCTCTACGATAGTGCAGCGCCAATGCTGTATCCGTCTGGTGGACCCGCCGAGTGGGACGTTGGTTGCCGCACGCACCGCATCTTCGAAGCTCTGGAGTTTGGCCATGCTCGCGTCTTTCTTGATCGTGGTAGGGGTTGCCGGTCCGATGGTGAACGACTTACCGGAAGGCTGGCGCTTGCCGACCAGCGCAGAACTCCAGCACCCGATGCTACCGGAGTCGCCAGCAGCGTTTACCCGTGTGATTGCGGACCTGGATGACGATGGCGGCGATGACACCGCGCTGCTCCTGAAAAGTACGACGAGCAATGCTGAAGCGCTTTGGGTGCGGATGTCGGGCAAGGAGGGGCCCGCTTGGGTCCGGGTCGATGAAATTTCATGGGGGAGTGACTTCGCCAATGTCGGCCTCGTCATGAGGATCGACGCGGCGGAACCCGGGATCTACGCGTGCCCTGCTGCGGAGGAAGTCTGTCAGCAGGGACGAGATAGCGCAGCACGCAGTCTGGTCCTCCCCAACACGGGGATCGAGTATTTCCGTCTCGGCAGTGCATCATCCCTTTACTTCTGGGACAGCGCGCAGCGGAAGTTCAAGCAGGTCTGGTTGAGCGACTAGCCGACGAGGTCGCCAGGCTCGGTTTAGCCGACCTGGCCGCGCCAAGCCACGAGCTGAATGACGCACGCGTCGCTGAGGTCGGCATTCCGTTCGGCGCACGTGGTCCGCATGCTCGCAGTACTCGCCGGCGACCTTCCGATTCCCATCGTCGAGTCGCATGCGACTCGGGTGCGACTCGAAAATCGTCGAGGGCGAGTGTCCACGCTTCGGGGCTGCAAGCCTCCACGTGCCGGCCGCCAAGCCTTGGGTGTCGGCCGCAAGGCGCGAAGCCTCGCGCTTCACCCGCCACATGTCGTTTGCGAGGCTTCGGCCGTTGAAGCGACAAGCGTATCTGGCTCTCGCGCGACATTTTTCGTGTCTCCGGCGAAACGCTGGAGGTCACGCGCGCGTCTTTTTCGCTGATGGGTGGGATTCGGAAGGTCGCCGGCGAGCCGTCGAGGCTCGACGACGGCCGGCCGACGTTCGCTGCGGGCACCTGGAAAGGGGAGGGTGAGCCTGCACGGGTTGGACGCTGGTCACCGCACCTGTGTTCCGGACGCGGGCGACCGCCGTTGGCTTTCCCATACCGATGGTTTACAGGAAGTCACAACGACTTCCGGCAGGGGTTTGCCGACCGGGGCGGTGCTATCTAGTCGGTTTCCTGACACCGCTGGGGAGCACCGCATGACCACCCGTCGTGACCTGTTCAAGCTGGGCGCGCTGGCCGCCGCCGCCGCCGCGCTGCCGTCGTTCGCCTCCGCCGCCAGCGAGACCAAGCCGGTGGGCAAGGCGGCCAAGCCGCTCAACATCCTGATCCTCGGCGGCACCGGCTTCACCGGGCCGTTCCAGGTCGAATACGCGCTCAAGCGCGGCCATAAGGTCACGCTGTTCAACCGCGGCAAGCGCCCGTCGCCGGAATGGCCGTCGACCGTCGAGCAGCTGCACGGCGACCGCAACACCGGCGACCTCGCCGCGCTGAAGGGCCGCAAGTGGGACGTGTGCATCGACAACCCCACCAGCCTGCCGTTCTGGGTGCGCGATGCGGGCCAGGTGCTGAAGGGCAACGTGGGCCACTACCTCTTCATCTCCACCATCTCGGTGTACGCCGACGGCAGCAAGCCCGGCATCAACGAGGCCTCGCCGCTGGCGCAGTACAAGGGCAAGGATGCGATGGCCGAAACGCAGCAGACGCTGCGCGCCGACATCGAGAACCTCTATGGTCCGCTGAAGGCGCTGAGCGAAGCCGAAGCGCACAAGCAGTTCGGCAAGAACGTCACCATCGTGCGGCCCGGTTACATCGTCGGCCCGCGCGACGAGACCGATCGCTTCACCTACTGGCCGCACCGCGTGGCGCAGGGAGGGGAGATCCTGGTGCCCGGCGATGGCCAGGACCCCATCCAGATCATCGACGGCCGCGACCTGGGCGAATGGATGATTCGGCTTGCGGAGACGCGCACGCTGGGCACCTTCAACGCCTGCGGGCCGGACTATTCGCTGTCGATGGACGCCATGCTGTACGGCTGCCAGGCCGTCACCGGCGGCGGCATGACGCTCACCCACGTGCCGCCGGCGTTCCTCGACGAGCAGCAGGTCGGCCTGCCGATCTGGGTGCCGTCGAAGGACAACCCGTACGCGGGCTACGGCGCGGTCAGCAACCAGCGTGCGATCACCGCGGGGCTCACGTTCCGTCCGCTCGCCACCACGGTGGAAGACCTGCTGGCGTGGTTCCGCAGCCTGCCGGCCGAGCGTCAGGCCAAGTTGGGCGCGGGCATCACGCGCGAGAAGGAAGCCGAACTGCTTAAGGCGTGGCACGCGCGCAAGGGCTGAGGCATCCCCGCGCGCGGGCGCGACCGCGACCGCGCCTTATACCGCGAGTCCCTATCGCTCCCGACGCACCAGCGTGCGGTCCACCGGGCCGCGACGCTGCCAGTCCGGCACGACGCGCTCGCTGGACACGCTGTCGGCGGATGCCGGCGTTCCCGTGCCCGTCGCCATCAGCGATGGAATCGATGCAGCGGTCGCTGCCTCGTCGAATTTCGGCGCGATGTCCGTGCCCTGCATGAGGCCCAGCGGCGCGTAGCCCGTATAGCCGGGGAACACCTGGCTGAGGTTGGCGTTGCCCATGCGGCGGATGAGGATCTCCGACATCACGCGGCGGTAGTCGGTGGTCACCGGCACGTCGCCGAAGGTAGGCGAGAGGGTTTCCGGATTCAGCCCGGGCCAGCTGCCGTAGAAGCGGCGCCCGTTGACCGGGCCACCCAGCACCAGCATCGGATTGCCGTAGCCATGATCGGTACCGCCGTTGGCGTTCGCCCGCACGCGACGGCCGAATTCCGACTGCACCACCACCGTCACCCGCGCCATCTCGCCGGTGCCGTTGAGTTCGGCATAGAACGCGGCCAGCGCCTGCGACAGTTCGGCGATCTTGTTCTGGTAGTAGTGATAGCCACTGCCCGCGGTGCCCTGACCCTCGTGCGTGTCCCAGCCGCCCAGGTCCAGCGTGGCGTAGCGCAGGCCCAGGTTGAAGCGGATGGTCTGCGCGATGGTCCACAACTGTTGCGCGAAATTGCCGGTCGGCCAGCTGGCCGGCAGGCTGGCGTAGCCCTGCTGCCCGATCAGGCGCAGCGCGCCGTCCGCGCGGCGGCCGTTGACCTCCATGCCGGTCTGGCCGTTCCACAGCGAAGCCACGGTCTCGCTGACGCCGCGCAGGCCGCTGGGCGAATCGCTGCGCGTACGCTGCCAGCTCCACGCGGTGGTGTTGAGCGAGAAGTCGGACGGGCTGCTCATGGTCAGCGCATCGATCGCGCCCATCAGGCCGGCGGGCTGCGTGCCGCTGACCCCGAGCGCCGGCAGGGTGCCGGTACCGTTGGGTCGCGTTTCCCAGGCGCGCGTCATCCAGCCGGTCGGCGAACCGTACTTCCCGGGCGTGCCCAGGTCGATGTACAGCTGCGCGTCGAAGTGGCTGCGCGTTACCGTCGTCGCCATGCCGCAGGCATGCACGATGGCCATCCTGCCGTCGTTCCACAGGTCGCGCAGGCCGGTGGCGGACGGGTGCAGGCCGAAGCCGGTACCGGCGCCGCCGGACAGCGTCAGCGGCAATGCACCGTACGCGCCACTGGTCTCGATCTTCAGGCTGGGGCGCGCTTCCTCGTAGAAGCCGCGGTCCACGCCGTCGATCGGGACGACCAGGTTCAGGCCATCGATGCCGCCCCGCAGGAACAGGTGCACGACGGTGTCGTAGCTGTTGACGGCGGCATCGACGGGGTCGGCGAACATCAGGCTGGCGCCGGTGGTGCCGACGATGGCGGCCGCGCCGCAGCCTTTGACGAACTCGCGTCGGGTCAGTCGGAAATCGGTCATCGTCGCCTCAGCGGCTCATGAATTCGGGAGTCATCAGGATCAGCGCCACCAGGCTGCGCAGGCGCTCGTGGTTGTAGTGCCGCTTCAGGTCGCTGCCCTGCCACGTGTTGGTGTCGGTGATGACGTAGGTGTTGGGATCGCCGTTCTGGGCCATGAACGCCACCAATGCCTGCTTGCGCGCGGCCTCCGGCTGGTAGCCCAGCAGGCGCGTGCACCACCAGGTGACCAGGGTATTCGCGGTCCAGTTGGCGACGGGCACGTTCGCGCGCGTCGTGTCGACGATCGGGTGCAGCGGCACCTCGCCGTCCTTGGTTTCGGTCAGCCAGCCCAGCAGGCGCCAGGTCATGGCGTAAGAGTTGGAACCCGACCACGCCAGGCCGGCATCGGGATACCCGTTCGGCGCCGGCCAGTTGTACGGGGTGTGGCCGGTGAACCCATAGAGCCACATGAAGTCGCCGCTGCGGCCATGGTCCAGCCTGAGCGTCCAGTCGCCGCCCAGCGTGCGCATCGCGGCCACGGCGCAGTCGAACGGGCGGCGGTTCTTCTGGCCGAAGCTGTTGATGAAATCGTCGGAATTCAGGATGTGCCGCAGCACCAGTTCGATCTGGTTCGGGGCGCGCCAGTTGGCGCGGAAGATCGCCGCCGCGCTGTCGATCAACGCCTGCTTCGGCGTGTCGCTGATGAAGCGGCGGATCAGCTTCTTGCAGATGAACTTGGCCACGCGCGGATGGCTGGCCAGGCGGTCCAGTACATCGCGGCCGTCCTTGAGCGCCGGTTGTTCGGGATAGATCAGCATGCCGAGCAGGAACTTCGGCCCGGCGTCGTGCCATGACTGCCGATAGACGAACGTGCCGTCGTTCTCGGTGGGGAACTGCCAGTGCCCGTTCTTCGCCGACCAGCCGGTGAACGCGGCGGAGGTTTCGTACACGTCGATGTCGGTGTAACCGATCGGGTACGCCGGATCCTCGGGGCAGGGCGGCACCTGGAACGGATCCATGAAGCCCAGGTAGTTCTCGGCCCCGAAGGTGTGCAGCTCCAGCAGCTCGCGGGCGAAGTTCTCGTTCGGGCCCGAGCGCGAATTGCTGATGTTGTCCAGGTAATACAGCATCGCCGTGCTCTGGGCCACGCCTTCCAGCATCGTGCGGAAGTTGCCCTTGGCGTTGGCGCGGATCACGTCGCGGTCGTAATGCACGAACACGGGTCCCACGCTGAAATCGGTGCCCAGCACGTTGAAGTGGTCGTGCCAGAAGTTCACCAGCACTTCGCGCAGCTGGCGGCGCGAGTACACCGCGCGAACGAAGGCGGCACGCTGCACCTCGTTGGCGGGGCGCATGCGGATGTTGTATTCCGGGTCCGGCACCACGTGGTCGGCCCACAGCTGGGCGAGCGACTTGTTGAGCGTGGTGTAGCCGCCGGCGGTGAGGCGAGTGGTGACCGCGCTGTCGTCAATCGCATCCCAGTTGAGCTGCCAGTCGACATAGTTGGCCAGGCGCTGGCGGTCGCTGCTGCCCAGCGCATTGAACTCGGCGACCGTGGTGGCGGTGGCGCCGTAGCTCAGGTTGTTGAGTGCCTGCACGGCGAACGGCGGGCGAGCCAGGGTCAGCAGCCGGGGATTCGACTGTCCCATCATCACGCGGCCACCGGTCGGCACGGCCATGGCGTCCGGTGCGGGCGTGGTGTCCTTGGGACTGGCGCGCTCGCCGCCTTTCCAGCCGTACAGGCGATTCAGGCGCTGACGGACCTGCGTGCCGATGTCGGCGGTCGCCACCGGCGGTCGTTCGGGGCCGGCGTCGCGCCGAGCGCGTGCGCCGACGGCCGTGCGCCGGAGTGGGCCACGCGCGGCGAGCCGACGCCACGGGACGGTGTAGTACGCCATGCGGATTTCCCTGCCTTCCCCGGAATGCGGGAAGTATTGTGCAAGCGCGATGCCCCGTTTGGGACCGCGCGCACAGGCCGGTCACGCCATGGGTGGCCTCAGACCCAGCCCGTGGCGTAAAACACGCCGATGATCACGAACACCGCCGTGGTCTTGATCAGCGTGATGGCGAAGATGTCCTTGTACGACTGCCGGTGGCTGAGGCCGGTAACAGCCAGCAGGGTGATCACCGCACCATTGTGGGGCAGGGTGTCCATGCCGCCGGAGGCCATCGACGCCACGCGATGCAGCACCTCCATCGGGATGCCGGCCGCGTTCGCGTTGGCGATGAAGCTGTCCGCCATGGCCGCCAGCGCGATGCTCATGCCGCCCGAGGCCGAACCGGTGATGCCGGCCAGCGCGGTGACGGAGATCGCTTCGTTGACCAGCGGATTGGGAATGGCCTGCAGCGCGTTGGCCACCACCAGGAAGCCGGGCAGGGCAGCGATGACGGCGCCGAAGCCGTATTCCGAGGCGGTGTTCATCGAGGCCAGCAACGCGCCGCCGATGGCGCTCTTGGTGCCTTCGGCGAAGCTGGCGAACACCGGCTTCCACGCGAACGCGATCACCGAGACGATGCCGACCAGCAACGCGCCCTGCACGGCCCAGATCGCGGCGACCTTCGAGACCTCCTGCACCACCGGTGCGGGATTGCCGATCACCGCCGGGATGAAGGACTGGCTGTCGCCGTAGAAGCCCGGGATCCAGCGGGTGAACAGGAAGTTCGCCACGCCCACCAGCAGCAGCGGCAGGATCGCGATCAGCGGATGCGCCAGGCGATCGCCCCTGAAGGGTTCGGGTTCGTTGCGCAGCTCTTCGCTGCCGGCATAGCCCTCCCCGTTGCGCGCGGCCACGCGACGCCGCCATTCCAGGTACGTCATGCCGACGATCAGGATGAAGATGCCACCGATGGTACCCAGCACCGGCGCGGCCCAGCCGGTGGTGCCGAAGAACGAGGTGGGGATGATGTTCTGGATCTGCGGCGTGCCCGGCAGTGCATCCATGGTGAAGGTGAAGGCGCCCAGCGCGATGGTGCCCGGCACCAGCCGCTTGGGGATGTCGCTCTGGCGGAACAGTTCCGCCGCGAACGGATACACCGCGAACACCACCACGAACAGCGACACGCCGCCGTAGGTCAGCAGCGCGCACACCAGCACGATGGACAGCATCGCGCGCTGCGCGCCGACCACCTTGATGGTCGCTTTCACGATCGCCTTGGAGAAGCCGGAGATCTCGATCAGCTTGCCGAACACCGCACCCAGCAGGAACACGGGGAAGTACAGCTTCAGGAAGCCGACCATCTTGTCCATGAACAGACCGGTGAACATCGGCGCGACCAGTGACGGATCGGTGAGCAGCACCGCGCCCAACGCCGCGATCGGCGCGAACAGGATGACGCTGTAGCCGCGGTAGGCCACGAACATCAGGAAACACAGCGCGGCCAGCACGATCAGGAACGACATCCAACACTCCTCGGCCAGCGCCGGTTGCAGTGCGGCGAGTATCCGCAGGGCCGTGCCGGCCGTCCCACTGTACGAAGGTACGATGCCCTCCGCGCGGGCCACCCCCTAGTGTTCGCTTCAATCGGCGGCACCCGCCCGCCGCCAACGTCATACCCGGGAGGGGGAGACCCATGAAGCGCAAGCACCTGAGCCTGGCCATCGGCTGTGTCCTGTTGTCGTCCGTGCCTGTGGCATGGGCGCAGGACGCCGCGCCGGCCGCCGGCACGCCAGCCACCAACGCCACCACGCTCGATTCGGTCAAGGTCACCGCGCGCAAGCGCGAGGAGACCCTGCAGGACGTGCCGGTCGCGGTCACCGCGTTCACGCCGGAGACGCTGGACAAGCTCAACATCAAGGACCTTGGTGACCTCGATGCACAGGTGCCGAACCTGACCGTGTACGCGGCGCGCGGCTCCACCAGCACCGTGACCGCCTATATCCGCGGCGTGGGCCAGGCCGATCCGCTGTGGGGCGTGGACCCGGGCGTGGGCATCTACCTGGACGACGTCTACATCGCCCGCCCGCAGGGTGCGCTGCTGGACGTGTTCGACGTGGAGCGCATCGAAGTGCTGCGCGGACCGCAGGGCACGCTGTACGGCAAGAACACCATCGGCGGTGCGATCAAGTACATCTCGCGCGGCCTGCCGCAGGAGACCACCGGCTTCGCCTCGGTCACGGTGGGCAACTACAACCAGCTGGACGTGAAGGCGGCGCTGGGCGGCGAGATCGGCGGCAAGGACAGCGGCCTGCGCGGCCGCGTCTCGGTGGCGAGCATGAACCGCGACGGCTTCGGTGAGAACACGTACACCGGCCAGGAGGTCAGCGACAAGGAGATCAACGCGGTCCGCATGCAGCTGGGCGCGTACTCGCAGGACGATTTCGACGTGCAGTTCGCCTTCGACTACATGGACGACCAGTCCGGTGTGCGCGGTGCGAAGATGCTGGCCCCGAACCCGCTGGCCCCGGCCTATCCGCCGACCAGCGACCGCTACGACATCCGCAGCGGCATGAAGAACATCAACGACACCGAGATGAAGGGCGCCTCGGTCACCGCCAACTGGCGGCCGAGCGACAACTGGGCGTTCAAGTACGTCGCCGCCAAGCGCGAATCCGACACCGAGACCAACATCGACTTCGACACCACGCCGTTGCCGCTGGTGGACGTGCGCGCGTTCTACAGCGACAGCCAGGTCAGCCAGGAACTGCAGGCGAACTACGATGGCGGCGGCCGTGCCCGTGGCGTCATGGGCCTGTACTGGTTCAATGGCGACGCCGGTGGCCAGGTGCTGAACTATTTCTGGAACCCGCTGCTGGCCACCGGCCTGACCAATCCGCTGTTCGGCGACACCCAGGGCGTGGTCAACACCAAGAGCATCGCGCTGTACGCCGACTGGACCTTCGACCTGACCGACCGCCTGAAGCTGGACGTGGGCGCGCGCTACACGGACGAAGACAAGCATGCCGTCGCGCTGAACCGCTTCTACACCAACAACCAGTACGAAACGTCGTGGGGCACGGCGGCGAACTTCGACAAGACGGTCAACTTCAAGAACGTCTCGCCGAAGGTCTCGCTGGACTACCAGGTCACCCCCGACATCATGGTCTACGGCCTGGCCTCGCGCGGTTTCAAGTCGGGCGGCTACAACATCCGCGCCAACACCACGGCGGTGCCGCGCTCTGGCGAGCCGTTCGACGACGAATCGGTCGACAGCTTCGAGATCGGCAGCAAGATGTCGTTCCTCGACCAGCGCGTGTTCCTGAACCTGTCGGCGTTCCACAACAAGTACGAGGACATCCAGCTGTCGGTGTTCACCTCGTACACGCTGCCGAACGGCTCGCAGAGCTTCTTCGGCGACTTCACCAATGCCGGCAAGGGCACCGTGAACGGCGTGGAAGTGGAGTACCAGTTCCTGCCGACGGCCAACTGGCTGATCAGCGGCAACCTGGCCTGGCTGGACGCGAAGTACGACGAGTTCATCACCAGCGGCGTAAACGTGGCCGACAGCCAGCGCTTCACCAATGCACCGGAATTCTCCGGCGCGCTCAACGTGGAGTACCGCACCGACCTGGCCAACGGCGGCAACCTGTCCGCGCGCGTGGGCTACTCGTACCAGTCTGAAGTGTGGCCGACCACCGACCTGAGCCCGCTGATCCGGCAGGAGGGCTACGGCCTGGTCAACGCGGGCGTGATCTGGAAGCTCGACGACGCGTGGAGCCTGTCGCTGCAGGGCACCAACCTGGCGGACGAGGAGTACCGCACCACCGGTTACAACATCGCCGCCTATGGCGTGCTGACCGGCTTCTACGGTCCGCCGCGCCAGTACAGCCTGACCGCGCGCTACGACTTCTGACGCGTAGCCCCAGGCGACGCGGCGCTGTGCATGCAGCGCCGCGTCGTCGTTCGTGGGCGGGTGCGCGGAAGGCGGGCGCGCCTCAGGGTTTGCGGGCGGGGCGTTCGGGCTTGCGCGGCGACGCCGGGTACTCCTCAGCCAGCAGGCCCGCCACACCGGTGGTCGGAGCCGGGGTTCCCTTGTCGGTCCTGGCGACCGAGCACTCCTGCTTGTCCTGGGCCAGGTTGGGGCAACTGACGCACTGCTTGCCGTCGGTATTGTTGACGCAGATCTCGTAGTTGTCGCCCTTGTTGGCAATGCTGCAGTCCGGGCCACGCGATATGCAGATGCCGAGCGCTGTACTGGTGCGCGTTGCCCAGGCGGGCGCGGATGCGGCAAGCAGCACGAGGGACAGCGCGGCGAAGCGCAGGAACATGGGGTTGTGCATGGCGATCTCCTTTTTCGACTCCGTGTGGGCACCCCCTTGGGCCCGGCGATGACGGAGCCGCGTGGCGGCAATCCCCTCGGAAGGAGCGTTCCGAGCGGCTTCGTCATGAGGAAGAACGAGGCCCTGCGCAGGCATCGGCCACGGAAACGGGCAGGGGACAGTGCCGATCGTCGGCGCGGTAAGATCGTGGCTGGGCGGAGAGGACCATTCGAGGAAGCATGCTGAGCATCGGCATCGTGGTGCTGGCGGGGCTGCTCTGGCTGGGCGTGCTGTTCGGCTCGGCGCTGTATGCCGAACACCATCCGCGCGTGCTCGCGGTACAGTGGCCCTACATCTACGCGTTGTCGCTCGCGGTGTACTGCACCTCGTGGACGTTCTTCGGCACAGTGACGCAGGCCGCGCGTTACGGCTGGCCGCTGCCGCCCACCTTTGTCGGCACCATCCTGCTGTATGTGTTCGGTGCGTTCCTGCTGGTGCGGCTGGTGCGCATGGCGCGCGAATCCAACGCGACCTCGCTGGCCGACCTGATCGCCACGCGGCTGGGCAAGGACGGCTGGCTGGCGGCCACCATCACCCTGGTCGCGGCGCTGGGCCTGATTCCCTACATCGCGTTGCAGTTGAAGGCGGTGGCGATGAGCTTCGCGCTGCTGACGCGTTCGCCCGGCAACGATGCGCTGCCGGCCTGGCAGGACAGCGCGCTGTACGTGGCGCTGGCGATGGCGGTGTTCGCGATGCTGTTCGGCACGCGGCGCGCCAGCGCGGTTGAGCACAACCGCGGCCTCGTGTTGGCGATGGCGTTCGAATCGCTGTTCAAGCTGGCGGCGATGCTGGCGCTGGGCGTGTTCGTCTGGTGGGGCCTGCCGGAATTGCCTGACGTGCCACCCGTGCAGGCCCCGCCGTCGACCACCTACGGCTTCCTGCCATTGGTCGCGCTCGGCGTGCTGGCGATGTTCACCCTGCCGCACCAGGTGCACGTGGGCGTGGTCGAATGCCGCGATGAGCGGCATGTGCGCACGGCGCGCTGGCTGTTCCCGCTGTACATGGTGCTAATGGCGGCGCCGCTGTTGCCGCTGGCGCGCGCCGGTGGCGCGATGTTCGGCGATGCCGTGCCTTCCGATCTCTACGTACTGGCGCTGCCGCTGTCGCAGGGGCACCAGGGCCTCGCGCTGCTGGCTTTCCTCGGCGGTCTGAGCGCGGCCACCGGCATGGTGGTGGTCAGCACGCTGACGCTGAGCCTGATGATCGGCAATCACTGGCTGGCGCCGGGCCTGCTGCGCGGTGGCTGGTTGCGCGGCACCGGCGGCGACCTGCGCGGTGCGGTGCTGGCGCAGCGGCGCATCGGCATCGTCGCGGTGATGCTGTTGGCGTGGGCCTACAGTCGGTTGGTCGCCGGCAACGATGCGCTGGCCGACGTGGGCGCGGTGTCGTTCTCCGCGCTGGCCACGCTCGCCCCCGCCCTGGGTTTCGCGATCTGGCGCCCGCAGACGCCACCGCGCGCGGTGATCGCCGGCATCGTGGTCGGTTTCTTGGTCTGGGCCTGGCTGTTGCTGTTGCCGGTGACGATGGATGCGCGCGGACTGTCGCCGGCGTGGTTGCAGGAAGGACCCTTCGGCATCGCGGGGCTGTCGCCCGATGGCTTCTTCGGCCTGACCGGGTGGAGCCGCCTGGGGCGCGCGGTCGGCGTCAGCCTGTTCTGCGGCACGGCGGTGACGTTGCTGGTGATGGGCTGGCGCGGCAACGCGCCGCGCCGCGCCGACAGTCGAGGTTTCGACAGCAAGACCTTGCGCGATGCGGGTCGCCGGTTCCTGCCGCGCGAACGGGTCGAGGAATTGCTGGCCGACGCACCGCGCACCGGCCCCGTGCCCGGCGTGATCGAAGCGCGCCTGGAGCGCGAGTTGTCCGCGGTGCTCGGTTCCGCGTCGGCCCGCCTGCTGCTGGATGCCGCGCGCCGCGAGAGCGGCGACCTCGATACCGTGGCGGCGATCGTCGGCGAGGTCTCGCAGGACCTGCGCTTCAACCAGCAGGTGCTGGAAGCGGCGCTGCAGAACATGAGCCAGGGCATCAGCGTGATCGACCGCGAGCAGCGGCTGGTGGCTTGGAACCGGCGCTACCGGGAGATGTTCGGATTTCCGGCGGAGATGCTGCAGGTCGGCCGACCGATCGCCGAGCTGACGCGCTGGGCGCTGGCGCGCATGCCGCAGCGCGGCCAGGACGAACGCGCGCTGGAGCGCAGGTTGGCCTTCATGCGCGCCGGCACGGCGCACCTCACCGAGCGCGTGTTCCCCGATGGCAGCATCGTCGAGATCCGCGGCAATCCGATGCCGGGCGGCGGATTCGTCGCCACCTACACCGACGTGACCGCGTCGCGCCAGGCCGAACGCCAGCTCAAGCAGGCGAACGAAACGCTGGAGCAGCGCGTCGCCGAACGCACCGCACTGCTCGAGAGCGCCAAGCGCGAGGCCGAGCATGCGAACGATGCGAAGAGCCGCTTCCTGACCGCGATCGGCCACGATCTGTTGCAACCGCTGCACGCGGCGCAGTTGTTCACCGACGCGCTGTCGCAGCAGCTGCCGGAGGCGCGCCAGCGCGACACGGCGCTGCAGGTACGCGGCGCGCTGGATTCCACCACGGACCTGCTGACCGGCCTGCTGGACATGTCGCGCCTCGAAGCGGGCGGCCTGCTGCCGGAGCCGCGCGACTTCCCGCTGATGGAGGTGCTGGAACCGCTGGCGTCCGAGTTCCGCGTGCTGGCGAACGAACGCGGGCTGTCGTTCGACATCGTGCCCACGCGTGCGTGGGTGCACACCGATCCGCAGCTGCTGCGGCGCATCCTGCAGAACTTCCTGGCCAATGCCGTGCGCTACACGGTGCGTGGCGGCGTGCTGCTGGGCGTGCGTCGCCATGGCGACCGGCTGCGCGTCGAAGTATGGGACACCGGCCCCGGCATCGCCGAAGCGGAGCAGCGGCGGATCTTCGAGGAATTCCGTCGCGGCGAGGATGTCCCCGGGCAGGGACTCGGACTGGGTCTGTCGATCGCCGACCGCATCGCCGCGCTGCTGGAGGCGCCGTTGTCGTTGCGGAGCCGGCTGGGGCAGGGTGCCGTGTTCGCGGTGGACCTGGTGCGGGTGGCGACGCCCGCACCTGCGCCGGTGGCCGTGGGCAAGCCGGGCCTCGCCGGTCGCCACGTGCTGGCCGTCGACAACGATCCGGCGGCGTTGTCCGCGCTGCAGCAGGTGCTGGAAGGGTGGGGCTGCAGCGTGGCCAGCGCGGGTGGAAGCGCAGGCGCGGAGATGGCGCTGCGTGAGCGTTCGGCGGACCTGTGGTTGTTCGACTTCCATCTAGATGACGGCGACACCGGCGTGGCGCTGGCCGAACGTCTGCGCGCCACGCACGGTGCTCGTCCGTGCCTGATCCTCACCGCCGACCAGACCGATGCCGTCCGCCGCGCGGTGCGCGATGCCGACCTGCCGCTGCTGGCCAAGCCGGTGCGGCCGCTGGCGTTGAAGTCGGTGCTGGACCGGCTGCTGGCCGCACGGGTCTCTGATGTGGGAGCGACGTAAGTCGCGATGGTTACGTGCGGAGACTGTCCGCACTTCTGGTTCGTCATCGCGACTTACGTCGCTCCCACAACCGCGAACGCTAGAATGCGCGCCTGGATTCCGGAGTTCGCGCATGCCATACACCCCCATCGTCGCCACCCTCGGCTACGTTCTTTCGCCCGATCGTTCGCAGGTGCTGCTGATCCATCGCAACGCGCGCCCGGATGACCAGCACCTGGGCAAGTACAACGGGCTGGGCGGGAAGATCGAGCGGGATGAGGACGTGGTGGCCGGCATGCGCCGCGAGATCCATGAGGAGGCGGGCATCGACTGCGACGCGATGACGCTGCGTGGCACGATCAGCTGGCCGGGCTTCGGCAAGCTCGGCGAGGACTGGCTGGGCTTCGTCTTCCTCATCACGCGCTACAGCGGCACGCCGTTCGAACGCAATCCGGAAGGCACGCTGGAATGGGTGCCGGTGGAGAAGCTCATGGAGCTGCCGCTGTGGGACGGCGACCGCCACTTCCTGCCGCTGGTGTTCGACGACGATCCGCGTGGCTTCCACGGCGTCATGCCGTACCACGAGGGCCGCATGGTCTCGTGGGACTACTCGCGGATCTGAGCGGCGCTGCTCGACCCTGTAGGAGCGACGTGAGTCGCGACCGGAAGGCAGAGGGGGCACTGCACCTTGGATGAGCGCTGATTCCTACGGCATATATTTCTCCTCGTCCGTGTCATCCACGGAACAACGGAGACCAAGGTCGACGGTCGCGACTCACGTCGCTCCTACAGGGAACGGCCGCATGTTCCACGATCACGCTTGTCCACACGCTGTGTGGATCGGCGTTGGGAAAGCATGTGGATAACCGCGCGGCCGCCTTGCGCCGCAAGCCTGTCAAGGCGTGTGGCGAAATTTTGACCAGTGCGTGACGGTCGGGTTTCCGGGTTGTCCACACCGCATGTGGATGGTCTGTCGACCAACATGTGGATAAGCGTTGGCACGCGTTGCGGCACAACGCTGTCAAGGTGTGTGGCGAATTTATGATCACCGCACATCAGCGGTGATCCACGCTTGGTTCCACGTCATCGCGCCGTCCTTGGAAACGGCGTGGAACCTCAGCCTTCGATCTGTCGTGCCGGATCGGCCAGTTCCAGTTCGCGCAGCACCACGCCCGCCTGCGTACGGTTGCGCACACCGAGGCGGTCGAAGATCGCGGAGAGATGCGCCTTGACGGTGCGCTCCTGCACATCGAGGCGGTCGGCGATCTGCTTGTTCAGCAGGCCCTGTGCCACCAGCGTCAGCACGCGGAACTGCTGCGGCGACAGGCTGGCCAGGCGACCGGCCAGTTCGGTGTCGTGTTCGGACGATTGCGCACGCGCCACGGCGCCGCGCAGCGAGGCCGGCAGCCACTGCTCGCAGGCGAGCACGCTGCGGATGGCATCACGCAGCTCGTCCAGGCCCGAGCTCTTTGGCAGATAGCCCGCGGCGCCATGGTCCAGCGCACGACGGACCACGCGCGGATCGTCGTTGGCGGACACCACCACGACGGCGACCGCGGGAAACTGTGCACGGATCGCCGCCAGCCCGGCCAGGCCGTGGTTGCCGGGCATGTGCAGGTCGAGCAGCACCAGGTCGATGTCGTCGTGCGCTTCCAGCGTGGCGATGACGCCGTCCAGCGACTCCGCTTCGCGCACCGACAACTGCGCCACGGCATCAGCGGCCGCACCACGCAGCGCGGCGCGGAACAGCGGGTGGTCGTCGGCGATCAGGAGGTTGGGCATTCTGCGTAAGTCATTGGGCGGGTGCCTGCATCTGGCGAGTCTCGATCCTTGCCCTTGAACACCCGAGTCGGGTGCTCTCGTCTTTCCTCAGGCGGAACGCCCCAAGGCAGGTGTCGCGGAAGTAGCGAGGCATCAGCGACGCTTCGCCATAGGGATTGGAGTCGTATTGCAGGTGGTAACGCATGCCGTGCGCGTCGCGTCCAATCGCGTCCCACACCTCGGAGTCGACGCCGCGTCCCTGGATTGCAAACCAGAACGCTTGCCCGGCGGCATCGGCCGCTTGGGCACAGGCCCAACCTGCGTCTGTTTCCCCTCCTGCGGCGACCCAGCCGCAGGCTTTGGCCTGAGAGCCGGACAGACGTCCGAGCTCGATGCGAAGCGGATGTTCCGGCGTCGATTCGCTACAGGCTGCGAGCACGATGATCGCAAGCAGGCTGCATGTTCTCGACGGGACGCGGATCTTCAATGTCCGATGCTCACTGCACGGTCCAGCCGCCATCCACCACGATCGTCTGTCCGGTGATGTTGCGCGCGGCCGGTGAGGTGAGGAAGGCGGTGATGCCGGCCAGTTCGTCCAGGCCGATGAAGACACCCTTTGGCATCGGCTTCAGCATCACCTGGCTGACCACGTCGGCCTCGGAGATGCCGCGCGTGCGCGCCTGGTCGGCGATCTGCTTGTCCACCAGCGGCGTCTTCACGTAGCTGGGGCAGACGGTGTTGATGGTGATGTCGGTGTCGGCGGTTTCCAGCGCGAGCACCTTGGAGAAACCGACCAGGCCGTGCTTGGCGGCCACGTAGGCGCTCTTGTACGGGCTGGCGACCAGCGCATGGATGCTGCCGATGTTGACGATGCGGCCGAAGCCGCGTTCGCGCATGCCCGGCAGCACGGCGCGGGTCAGGCGGGCCACGCCGACCAGCATCACCTGCACGAGGAAGTCCCACTTTTCGATGGGGAAGTCCTCCAGCGGCGACACATGCTGCAGGCCGGCGTTGTTGACCAGCACGTCGATGGGGCGCGAGACCGCCGCGAGCGCGGCATCGATGCTGTCCTGGGAGGTGACGTCCAGCGCGACGGCTTCTGCCGAACCACCGTCGGCGCGGATTTGCGCCGCGACCGTCTCGGCGGCCGCCAGGTTGAGGTCGCTGACGATGACGTGGCGGCCCGCTTCGGCAAGCTGGGCCGCGATGCCGGCGCCGATACCGCTGGCCGCGCCGGTGATGAGGAGGGTGTGGGTCTTCTGCATGGGGGCTCCTGCGTGCTGCGGTTAGGGTAGCAGGCACGCAGGATCCGTTCGTGGTACCAAAGTACGATGACGGCGCTTCCCCCGAAGGGTAGTTTCATGGCACTGACCGGAACCCTGGACGCTTTCCACGCATGAACGCGAAGACGCGCATTTCCTGCGGCCTGATGCTCGGCGCGGCCCTGGCCGCCTGCAGCACCGCGCCGCCCAAGCCCGAGGCCGTCGCCCACATGATCCAGCCCCAGCGCGTTACCGAACACCGCGGCAGCGACGACCTGCTCACCGCGGGCCTGGGACTCGACGGCCTGCGCGCGATGGCCGCGCCCGCGTTCGCCGATCCGGCGCACCCGACGTCGGCCGAACTGCGTCGTCGGGCGATCTGGGCGAACTGGCGCGGCATCGCCGATCTGTCGCTCACCGGCGCCTATGGCCAGGCCTACGGCAGCGTGGCCAGCGTGCCCGGACGCGAGTATTCCGCGCTGGCGACGGTCGCTGGCGCGAAGCAGCCGCACCGCGTGCTGGTGCAGGTGCCGGACAATTTCGATGCGACCAAGCGCTGCGTAGTGGTCACCGCGTCGTCGGGCTCCCGCGGTGTCTACGGTGCCATCGCGGTCGCTGCCCCATGGGGACTGCCGAAAGGGTGCGCGATCGCCTACACCGACAAAGGTGCGGGCACGGACTACTTCGACCTGACCGAGCAGCGCGGGGCGCGCGAAGACGGGACGATCGGCGCGCTGGGCGACGGCACACTGGCGTTCACGCCGGATGCGCCGGTCGGTGCCAGCGGTGTCGCGGTCAAGCACGCGCACTCCAAGGACAATCCGGAGGCCGACTGGGGCCGCCACGTGAAGCAGGCCGCCGAGTTCGCGCTGGCCGCGCTGGACCAGGCGTTCCCGCAGGCGGCGCCATTCCGTTTCGACAACACGCGCGTCATCGCGGTGGGTATCTCCAATGGCGGCGGTGCCGTGCTGCGCGCTAGCGAGGAAGAAGGCGGCTGGCTGGATGCCGTGGTCGCCGGCGAACCGAACATCCTGGCAGCCGATGCGCCGGGTGCGCGTTCGCTGTACGACTACACCACCGAAGCCGCGCTGCTGATGCCGTGCGCAATGCTGGACCTGCCGGCGGAATCGCTGCCGCAGCCGCCGCTGCGCGCGCAGGTCGAGCCGCTGTGGACGGCGCGGTGCGCCACCTTGAAGGCGGCCGGTCTGGTGACCGGTGCGGACGTCAAGGCGCAGGCTGCCTCCGCACGTGCGCAATTGAAGGCGAATGGCTGGACCGATGAAGCCCTGGTGGCGGGCGCACTGAGCGTGGGCTTCGACCTGTGGCGTGCGGTCGCCGTCACCTACGCCTCGGCCTATGGTCGCTACGGCGTCGGCGAGCATCCGTGCGGGCATGCGTTCTCCGCGCAGAACCCGGACTTCAGCGCACGCGCGGCGAGCGCCGCCGAACGTGCCGCGTGGTGGTCGGATGGCAGCGGCATTCCGCCGGGGGCGGGGGTGGGCATCGTGGACACGAAACTGGCGCCGCCGGACTTCACCCTGCCGGGCCTGCAGTGCTTGCGTGCACTGCAGACCGGCAGCAGCGACGATGCGCGCCGCGTGCAGGCCGGCATCGCGCAGACCGCCGCGCGCTTCCCGCGCACGCGGCGGCCGGTGGTGGTGATCCATGGGCTGGACGATGGACTGGTGCCGCCGGCGTTCTCCAGTGCGCCGTACGTGCAGGCCGCGCGTGCCGCCAATCCCGACGTGCGTTATTGGCAGGTGCGCAACGCGCAGCACTTCGACGGATTCCTTGCATTGCCCGCGTACGGCGCGCGCTACGTACCGCTGCTGCCCTATGTCTACGCGGCACTGGACCAGGTCAGTGCCACCCTGGACGGCAGCCGCGAACTGCCGGCCAACGCGCTGATCAACGCCAGGCCGCGCGGTGCTGGCAGCGTCGAGGCGAGCCAGTTCGCAATTCCGCGTTGAAAGAATCCTTCTCCCCGCCTGCGGGGAGAAGGTGCCCGGAGGGCGGATGAGGGGCAGGGCGCGGCGAGTCCGCGAGCGTGTAAGCATCTGGTCTTCGTTCGCCCCTCACCCGCCTTCGGCACCCTCTCGCCGTAAACGGGGCGAGGGGATGCGGCAACGTCTTCACCCGGTTCGGCTTACCCTGTAGGCCGTTCCTGGTCACGCGTGCCGCCATGTCCCGACACTTCTCGATGATCCGCGACTTCCAGCTGGCCGACTGGTTCACGCTGGGCAACGCCTTCTGCGGCACCGGTGCGGTGTTCGCTTCCATGCGCTTCCTGCAGGAGGGCATCCTTCGCGACCTGATGATCGGCATGGCGCTCATCCCGTTGGCCTTCATCTTCGACGCACTCGATGGGAGGGTGGCGCGCTGGCGCAAGCAGGCTTCGGTGCTGGGGCGCGAGCTCGACTCGCTGGCCGACGTCATCTCCTTCGGGGTCGCGCCCGCCGCGCTGGCCTACGCCTGCGGCATGCAGGGCGGCTGGGACTGGCTGGTGCTGTCGTACTTCGTCGCCTGCGGCGTCAGCCGGCTGGCACGCTACAACGTCACCGCCGAAACGTTGGCCGATGGGGGCGACAAGGTGAAGTTCTTCGAGGGCACGCCCATTCCCACCAGCCTGGCATTGGTCATCGTGCTGGCCGTCGCCGCGTACCTGGGTCATGTCGGTCCGGCGTTGTGGCTCGGTGCGGTGAAGCTGGGTCCATGGCTGTTGCACCCGCTGGTGCTGCTGTACGCCGTCTCCGGCACGCTGATGATCAGCAAGACGCTGCGCATCCCCAAGCCTTGAGCCGTGAGGTGAGGGCGCGTCATGCACGCGCCGCCGGCCGCGGCTAGAATCGGCCGGGAAGGGAGGGCACATGGCAAATTCCGTTCCACCGTGGCCGGGCGATTTCGAATCGGTGGCCAAGCAGTACTGGAGCCTATGGGGCGACGCCCTGCGACAGGCTGGCGCGACGGCGCCTGCGATGTCCATGCCCGGCGCAAATTCGGGCTGGCAGCAGACGGTCGACTGGTGGTCCAAGCTGGTGCCGGGCGGGCAGGCGCAGGTGGACGAGGCCGTAGGCCGCTTCCAGCGGCAGGCCGGCCAGTGGTTCGGGCAGATGCAGCAGGTCGCGGCCCAGTTCACCGGCCGCGACCATGACGCCAGCGACATCGGCCGCGCCTGGCGCTCCGCGCTCGGCATGGCCGATCCCGCACCGGCCCAGAATCCGTTCTCCGACATCTTCCGCAGCATGCAGGGCGGCGCGCACGGCCTCGACGGGTGGATGCAGCAGATGCGCCCGTGGCTGGAGAACCTCCAGCGGGACGGTGATCGCTGGATGCACCTGCCGACGTTCGGCCTGTCGCGCGAGCATCAGGAACGCTGGCAGCAGCTGGCGCAGGCCTATCAGGATTACCAGCGCCAGGTCGGCGAGTACGACCAGCTGATGCTGCAGGTGGCGCAGGACGCTTTCGCGCGCTTCGAACGCAAGCTGGAGGAGCACGCCGAGCCCGGCCGCCAGCTGCAGAATGCGCGAGCCCTGTTCGACCTGTGGATCGACGCCGCGGAAGAGGCCTACGCGCAGGTGGCGATGTCCGACGATTTCCGCCATGCCTACGGTGGATTGGCGAATGCGCAGGCCCGACTGCGGCTCGGCGTGCAGCGGGAAGTCGAGCAGGTCTGCACGCAGTTCGGCATGCCGACGCGGACCGAGGTCGATTCGGCCCATCGCAAGATCGTTGAGCTCGAACGCGCATTGCGCAAGCTGACACGGGCGGCCTCCGCACCTGTCCGCCGCGCGCCCGCGCAGCCCGCACCCGCGCCCGCGCCCGCGCCGGTGGAAACCCGCTCGCCCGACGCGGCGCCGTCAGCGCGGGCCGCTGCCAAGCCGAAGGCCGCGAAAAAACGTCCTGCCGCACGACGCACGTCGGCTCCTTCGCCGAAGGCGTCGCCCGGGACGCGCGTGGCAGCGAAGAAGGCCGCGCCGAAGAAGCGTGCCGTCAGGGGGGTGGCCGCAGCGGCTCCGGCCCCTGCCAAGCGTGCGCCCGCGCGCGCCTCCACTGCCGCCGAGCACAAGCCCGCCAGGGCGAAGACGGGGGTCGGCGAGGCGAAAGCCCGGAAGCCCACGGCGAAATCAACGAAGAAGACCATTGCGGCAGCCACCACGCCCACGTCGGTCGTATCGATGAAGGACTGGGTGGCGCGCAATGCGACGCGCGGCGCTACGGCGGGCGCGCCCAGCAAGACGAAGCGGGGTAAGGGCAAATGAATGGACCGCTCAACTTCAGCGCCGAGGCCCTGGCGCAGGAAGCCACCACGCTGGCGCAGAAACTGTCCGCCGGCCTGCATACGCTGCCGGAGGTGGACGATGTCCACTACGGCGCCACTCCGAAACAGGAGGTATGGCGCGACGGCAAGGTGGTGCTGTACCGCTTCGTCGGCGAGAAGGCGCCGACGGCGAAGGTGCCGCTGCTGATCGTCTACGCGCTGGTCAACCGGCCGTACATGGTCGACCTGCAGCACGACCGCTCACTGGTGAAGGGCCTGCTGGCGCAGGGCGAGGACGTCTACGTCATCGACTGGGGCTACCCGGACCGGTCCGACCGCTTCCTCGAGCTCGACGACTACATCAACCGTTTCATCGACGGCGCGGTCGATCATCTGCGCGACAGCAGCGGCCGCGATGCGGTCAACGTGCTGGGCATCTGCCAGGGCGGGGCGTTCTCGCTGTGCTATGCCTCGCTGCAGCCGGAGAAGGTCAAGAACCTGATCACGATGGTCACGCCGGTGGACTTCCACACGCCGGACAACATGCTGTCGCACTGGACGCGCGAACTGGACGTGGACCTGTTCGTCGAAGCGCTGGGCAACGTGCCCGCCGACATGATGAACGCCTGCTACCTGATGCTGAAGCCGTTCCGGCTGAACCTGCAGAAGTACGTGGGCCTGGTCGACATCCTCGACGACAAGCGTGCGATCGAGGATTTCCTGCGGATGGAGAAGTGGATCTTCGACTCGCCGGACCTGGCGGGCGAGGCGTTCAAGCAGTTCATCACCCAGTTCTACCAGCGCAACGGTTTCATCAAGGGCGGCATCCAGATCGGCGGTGAAGCGGTCGACCTCGGCTTCGTCGACATGCCGGTGCTGAACATCTATGCCGAACAGGACCACCTGGTCCCGCCGGATGCCTCGCGTGCGCTGAAGGACGTGGTGGGCACGGCCGACTACACCGAACTGAGCTTCAAGGGTGGCCATATCGGCATTTATGTCTCCAGCCGCGCCCAGCGCGAAGTGCCTGCGGCCATCCACCATTGGCTGGGCCAGCGCGCACGATGAAGACGTCGACGCGACGTTTCGTCGTCCTGCTGGCTCTGCTGTTCCCGATCGCAGCACATGCCGCGCCCTCCGCAGCGGCGAAGCGCGAGATCCAGGGGTTGATGGACGCGTTGTCGGCGTCGTCCTGCGAGTTCCAGCGCAACGGCACGTGGCACGGGCGAGACGAGGCGCGCAAGCATCTGCAGCGCAAGTACGACTACCTGCTGAAGCGCGACCTGGCCGATACCGCCGAGCAGTTCATCGAGCGCGCAGCCAGCAAGAGCAGCATCAGTGGACGCGCCTACCAGGTGCGTTGTCCGGGACAACCGGCGCAGCCGGCCGCCACCTGGTTCAAGGCGAAGCTGGACGCGCTGCGCGGTTCAGCCGCGCCGGCGCGCTGACGCGCTAGACTGGCCACGGACAACCGTGGGGAGTTGGCGATGAATACCGCATCCAAGCCGTTTGCCAGGTCGCTGAACGACCGCATGATCGCGGGCGTGATGGGCGGTATCGCCCATCGCTACGGATGGAGTGCCACGCTGCTGCGGGTGCTGTTCGTGATCGTCTCCATCGCGTCGGCGGCGTTTCCCGGCATCCTCGTCTATCTGATCCTGTGGTTGTTGATGCCGAACGAACAGGATTGAGCATGGCGCGGGTGGGCCGGTGGCTCGGATATGCGCTAGGCGTGGTCTGGGCCGTGCCCAATACCGTGATCGGCGCGTTGGCCGGGATCGCGGGTCTGCCGTTCGGTGCGCGCGTCGAGTGGAGTCGCAGGGACTTCGCCTTGGTCTTCCACCACTGGCCGTGGGGACCGGGCGGCGCCATCACCTTCGGCAACGTCATCCTGCACACCGGCGACACGCTGGAATCCGAGTGCATCACTTATGAGCACCGCGCTGGCCATGCCCAGCATCCTCGCATCCGCCTCGGGGACCATGAACGCGCGCATGTCTACCAGTACATGGTGCTGGGACCGCTGTTCCTGCCGGTCTACCTGCTCTGCGGCGGCGTCAGCGTGCGCAATCCTTTCGAGCGGGCAGCGGACCGTTACGCGCTGACCGGCAAGGGATGGTGGCCGTCCGGCTCACCGTAGCGTCATTGCGCCTTCGCGCGTCCCGAACCCGACTTCTTGCCGCCGCCATCCTGCTTGTTGACCGTGGCCCAGGCGATGCGCTCCGCCTCTTCCTTCGATCGCCCTTGCTCGCGCTCGGACTCCTCGATGTGTTCGGCCCGGCGCTTCTGTTTTTCGGTATATGCGGATTTGTCGCCACGGGGCATGGCCGTACTCCAGTCGGGACGTGCCGCCAGCCTGCTCCGATGCGCGTGATGGAGGCATGACGTGGGCGTCAATGCGACGTGGCGCAGCGTCAGCGCTTCAGTCGCTCGAACGAGAACAGGGGCCACAGGGGATGCCGGCGTCGCTCGATGAGCGCACGCAGCAGTCCAGCCCCCAGCATGCTGTAGGTGATGCCGTTGCCGCCGTAGGCCATCGCGAAATGCACCCGCGGCCCCCACTGCGCGTGCGGGCCGAAGAAGGGCAGGCCGTCTTCGGTTTCCGCGAAGGTGCCCGCCCACGAGAACGCCGGCGTGATTTCCAGCGCAGGGAACAGGTCGTGCAGCCGTTTCAGCAGCGTCCGTGCCTTCTTTTCGACCCGCGCATCGCGCTTGGCGGGAATGTCGACAGCGTCGTCTTCGCCGCCTATCAGCAGGCGGCGATCGGACGTGCTGCGCGCGTAGAGATACGGGCGCGCGGTTTCCCACAACAGCGTGTCGGACAGGAACCCGAGGGCTTCCTCGGACAGCGGGTCGCTGATGACGGCATAGCTGCTGCGGTTGCGTGCCACCGACTTCTTCAGCCAGTGCTGGCTGGCATATCCCGCCGCGACCACGAGATGCGAGGCGCGCACGGTAACCCCGCCTTCGGTACGCAACACGACGCCGCGCGCCGTCGTGTCGATCTCGACGACACGCGTGCGGTCGAATACCGACGCTCCCTGCTTCTGCAGGCGCTGGAGCAGGCGATGGGTCAGTCGGTACGGATCGACTCGCGCCCCCTGGCGGCTGAGCAGCGCCGCGGGGGCGTCGAAGCCATAATCGTCCCGCACGCGTCCGGCGGTGAGCAGTTCGACATCCAGACCGTGCCGCCGCCGAGCGGCGTGCTCTTCCTCGAGGTCGTGCACGTCGCGGTGTCGGCTGGCGTAGTACAGGCTCGCGTTGCGCGCGAAGCCCACGTCGCGCCAGGCCGACGCGACGCCGTGCAACTGGTCGATCGCGTCGGAACAGGCGCGATAGGCGAGGGCGGCATCGGCCTCGCCGTGACGCTTCGCCAGATCGACCAGATGGGTGTCGATCTCATACTGCAGCAGCGCCGTGCTGGCCGACGTGCTGCCCCAGCCGATGTCGCGTTGCTCGAGGACTGCGACCTCGAAGCCATGCGTGGCCAGTTCGTCGGCGATCAGTGCGCCGGTGATGCCCCCGCCCAGCACCACCACGTCGCAGCGGTGGTCAGCCTCCAGGCGCGGAAACGCCTGCATCAGCCCGTTGCTGACCGCCCAGAAGGGATAACCGCTTTTCAGGTCCATGCTTGCCCCGCACCGTCACGATACGGCGATGCTGGCAGGCGGCGCGACAGGGACAGGTGAAGGGCGGCGCCCTCAGCGTGGCAACGCACCCTGCAGGAACAGGTCGACCGAGGCCAGCGCCTGTGCTTCCAGCGTGTCGACGTCGGGCATGTGGGTGCTGCCCGCCGCCAGCCTGACCACTTGGTCGCCGAACAGGCTCATGTAGAACTGCGCCGCGGCTGCTTTCGGCGAGGGCAACTGCAGCCGGCCGGCCGCGACCTGCTGGGCGAAATAGTCTTCCAGCGTCTGCCGGATCGATGCGACCACGTGGTCGAAGAACCAGTCGCGCAACGCGGGGAACGACTGTCCCTCGCCGATGACGATGCGGTACACCACCTGCGAATCCCGCCCGGCCATCAACTGCGCCATCCGGATCGCCACCCGGCGCAGCGCCTGCTCGGGCGATAGCTCGGTGAGATTGAGGTCGCTGAGGACGTGGATGTGCAGGTCCATGCGGCGCTCGAGGATGGCGCAGGCCAGTCCCTCCTTGTCGCCGAAGATGCGGTACAGCGTGGCCAGCGATCCGCCGGCGCGCGCCACGATCTCGCTCAGGCGAGCATGCTGGTAGCCCTTCTCGGCGAACACCTCGGTGGCGGCGTCCAGGAATTTTTCCGCCCGGATCTCGCCGCGGCGGCACAGCTCCACGTGTGGTCGCGGTCGCAGCGGCGACTCGCCGAGGATGTGCGCGTCGCTGAAAACGTTTTCCATGAAATCGGAAGGCGTGCTCATGTGGAACTCCTGCTCGCACCCGGTCGGCGGCAATTACCCAGACTAGCAAAAGCCCACTTGCGTGTGGCAAGTCCGCGTCGCATTCGCCGCCGGCAACGGGGGCTTTTTCGGACTAAGTGAGAAGTACTACAGATAAGACGTCAACGCGGGTGCCGACTGCCAACGGTCATGCGCCCCGTCGATGCAGGTGACGGGTGCGGCCGCCAGTTCTTCCGGCGTCGCATCCAGGCATCCCAGGTTGATGCCGTAGATGCGCTCCCCGCCCGGGACGTCGTTGCCGATCCCGAACGGGCGCACCCCGCAGGTCCGGCAGAAATGGTGGGAATGGCGCATCGCGTTGAACCGGTATTCGACCAGCTGGTCGCCACCGGCCAGCAGGCGGAAGCGGTCCGGCGTGACGATGGCCGGCCAGAACCGGTTGCGCCGGCAGATGGAGCAGTTGCACCGGTAGGTAGGCTGGGTCAGGTCGATGTCCGCCTCGAACCGGACCGCCCCGCAATGGCAACTGCCCGCATAGGACTTCAGCATGTGGCCTCCCGTGCCGATAACGGTTCCGGGGCAGTCGGGCCTGTCCCGCCGGCATCGCCGGAGCGCGGAGCGTAACCGACCTGGGGCCGTGGAGTCGTGCATGCTGAAAACACTCGATGTCGCAGCGCTCCGGCCGGGCATGCATGTACAGAAGCTGCTCGGGCCGTGGATGCAGCATCCGTTCTGGAGGACCTCGTTCGTGCTGGACGAGGAGCGGTTGGCGCAACTGCAGGACAGCGGCGTGGAGCAGGTGGTCGTCGACCTGTCGTTGGGCGCCTGGGACGGCGAGGATGCGATCGCCGACGGGGTCTCCCCCGTCATCGACACTGTTGCCACCCGAGCCGAGGACGATGCCCCGGCAGCAGCGGACCGCCGCCGGACCCTGGTGCCCGAGGCCGCTCCCGATTTCGCCTCCGAACTGGCCCGTGCGCGCCGCATCTGCGGCGAGGCCCGCGATGCCGTCGAGGCCATGTTCCGCGAGGTACGCATGGGCCGCGGCGTCGATCCCGGTCATGTCCTGCCGCTGATCGAGGAGATCACCGGCTCGGTCGATCGCCATCCCACCGCCCTGGTCAGCGTGGCGCGATTGAAGGACGCCGACAGCTATACCTACCTGCATTCGGTCGCCGTCAGCGCGCTGATGGTGATGCTGGGGCGCGAGATCGGCCTGTCCGATGCCGATCTGCGCGAGGCCGCGCTGGGCGGCCTGCTGCACGACATGGGCAAGGCGGCCATGCCGCTGGACGTACTCAACAAGCCGGGCAAGCTGACCGATGACGAATTCGACGTGATCCGCCAGCACCCGGTGCACGGCGAGCGCCTGCTGCGCGAAGGCGGCGTGACCCAGGCCGGGGTGCTCCACATCACCCGCCACCACCATGAGCGGATGGACGGCACCGGTTACCCGAATCGCCTGCCTGGCGACGCCTTGCCCGTGCTCACCCGCATGGGGGCCATCTGCGACGTCTACGATGCCATCACGTCCAACCGCCCTTACAAAGCGGGTTGGGACCCCGGCGAATCTCTGCGGCGCATGGCCAGCTGGCAGGGACACTTCGATACCGACCTGCTGAAGGCCTTCGTCCGCAGCCTGGGCATCTACCCGGTGGGAACCCTCGTCCGTCTGTCCAGCGAGCGCCTGGCGGTGGTGGTGGAACAGAACCCCGGCACGCTGCTCGCGCCGCGCGTGCGCGCCTTCTACTCGGCCAAGTCGCGCACGCACCTGCTGCTGACCGACATCGACCTGGCCGCGACCGATGGCCGGGAGCGCATCGTCGGCATCGAGTCGCCGGAGAAATGGGGATTCCGCGAGTTGGAGAAACTCTGGCTGCCCTGATTCGCCGGGCGCCGGACATTCGATCCCTGGGCGGCCGCACGGACACGCGATCCTGTCCCGCCGGCACCGCCGTTGCCGTATCGTCGGGGAACGACCCCACCGCCGGGTCCCCTTCGCAGGAACCTCCATGTCGCTGACTTTCCTCCTCTTCGCCGCCGCGGCCGCCTCTGCGCCGCCGCCGGGCGCCGATGCCGCCACGCTCGCCGCCATCGAAGCCACCTGCCTCGACTACATCGACGGCCAACTGGAAGGCGACCCGGCGCGCGTGGCGCGTGCGCTGCATCCCGACCTGGCCAAGCGGGCCGTTACCGGGGACACGCCCGACGAGCGGCTCGGCCTGCGCCGCATGTCGAAGGAGGAACTGGTAGGCCTGACCCGCCAAGGCGTGCTGAAGACGCCGAAGGACCAGTGGAACCGCAGCTGCCGGATCCTCGACGTCACCGCCGAGACCGCCGCGGTGCGGCTGGAAACCCCGTGGTTCGTCGATCACTTCCACATGGGCCGCTACGGCAGCCGCTGGATCATCGTCAACGCGCTGTGGCACTCGAAGCCGCGTTGATCACCCGGCAGCACGCGTTCGGGCCGCCTTGTGGAACAGCAGGGCGGACAACAACCAGGCGACGACATACAGGGCGGTGAACGCCAGCACGAACGCCGGTGATTCCTGCGTGTCCATGCCCATCGCGATGCCGCCTGCCGCCATCTGCGCCAGCGCCATCGCAACGAGCACACGGGACATCCCGCGCGCCTGCAGTCTGGCAACGCCGGCGCCCAGCACGCCTGTCACCAGCACGCCCAGGAAGAGCAGGTTGGCGCGATGGCCCGGCTCATCGACGATGCCCACGGCCAGGTTCGCCCACAGCAGCAGGAAGCCGGCGCCGACGGCGATGGCACCTGCCAGCAGGTAGCTGGGCACGCGCGCGACACGCGCCGTCATCTCGAACGCGGCACAGCCGGCCAGCAGCATTGCGCCGAAGACCACGAAGTCGCCGCCCGTCCAGGCCACCTCGTCCGTGAAACGCATGGCGACCCACGGCATCAGCAGCAACAGGGCCCCGCTGCCCCACACGAGCGGGCGCAATACGCGTATCCAGGCGATCGCGTTGCGATAGGTGTCGTGCGTCATGTTCAGTCTCCGTGTCGGCGGCGGGCATGCCGGACAAAGGATCCACGGCCGGCGTGCGCCGGTGACGGAGGCTGTGTGAAGCGGGTGCGAAGTCGCGCGCCCTCAGTGCGCGGCCTGCCGGTGCGCGTAGCTCAGCACGCGGGTGACCTGCCATTGGCCGTCGCGCTCGCGCCAGATCATCACGAAATCCGCTTCGCCCGCGCATTCGGTCGCCGACCGTGCGCAGAAGCGATGGGTGCCCTGCGCGATGGCACCGAAGCCCTTGATCGGGAACACGGTCAGCGTGCCCGGCACGCGCTCGCGTCGATACTGTCCGCACACGTTGGCACGCGTGCGTCCGATCATCTCGTCGCGGGTCCAGGTGACGCCGCCGTTGTCGTGGTAGAACTCCACCGCGTCGTCGAAGTAGGCGGCATGTTTGGCGAGTTGGGCGGGGTCGGCGCAGGTGTTGAACGTGTCGAACAGCGCGCTGTCCAGTGCATCGACCACCTGGGTGAGCTGTTCGTGCGTGCGGTCGGCCGCGGCTGCCGATTCCACTGCGCCCAGCAGCAGGACCGCACCCGCGAGTCCGGACAGCGCGACCTTCGCGATGCGCGCGCGTGACGTGCTCATGCCGCCACCACGGTGGCGCGCGGACGCCCGCCCAGCAGGCGGGCCGGCAACATCAGCAAGGCGTGCAGGAAAGCGAACAGGGCCGAGAACGTCACGCCGAGCAACCGGAACGGCAATGACAGCAGCCAGACGAAAGGCCACGCCAACAGCGCCAGCAGGGCGAGTGGCCAGCACAGCACCAACAGCAGGCACCAGGCGAGCAGGGCGAGGAGGGTCTTCATGGTCGGGGGATTCCTTCATCCGGCGGATCACGAGGTCCGATGCTGGCTCCCCCGGCGTCCTTGGGCCAGCGATCTGCGACGAAATGTCCGACACGGCGACGAAAGCGCCCGGCCGGCGCATCAATCCGCGCACTCCGCAGGGCGGCGGGTCAGGGCTGCGGCAGCAGCGGTGCTTCCGGTGGCGGCGGTCCCCGACGGACCACGTCCCGCTGCATCGCGGCCAGCCGGCGCAGCAGCCGGTTCTGCGTGGCGCGGGGCAGGCCGCGCTCGTCCATCGCCCACATCAGGTCTTCGACCAGCGCATTGAAGTCGGCTTCATCGACCGTGACGTGCTTGTGCGCTTCGACCATCGGCTTGCCGGCGTAGCGGCACGGACCGCCGGACTGCACGCACAGGAACTCCACCAGCCGGTCGTTGAGGTGGACGATGTCCACGTCGGCGAAGTGATGCGCGATGCGCGGATCGTCGGATACGCGGAACAGCAGCGTCTCCACCAGCGCTTCGATGCCGCTGCGCTGGCCCAGCTGCTGGTACAGCGCATCGTCGCGCGGTGGCGTCGACGCGCACCCGGCGATGGCGAGCAGGCAGGCCAGCACCCAGGGGGTGGCGATACGCGCGACCTTCATGTCAGAAGCTCCACTGCACGGAAACGTACGCGCCGCGCTGGTCGTCCAGTGTGGCGATGCTGCCCAGGTCGGCCCACGCGCCGACCACCGCGACATGCTTGTTCGGGAACCACGCCACGAAAACATCGCGCCAGTCGTCTTCGCGGGCGAAGCCGAGGTTGTCCGGCTTCTGGCGGTATTCGAGACCCACGGCCAGCCGCGGATCCAGCAGCACCGCCGCCGAGCCCTCCCACAGCCAACTGCGTGTGGCGCGCCGGTCGCCGCCGAAACCGAGCAGCCCGGCCTGGTTGCCGCTGGTGGATCGCAGCGTGGCATTGAGCAGCAACTGGTAACCCCCCGCGGCATCGAGGAACAGCTTGCTGGCGCTCACGTAGGCGTCGGTGCCATGGTCGTCGCGGGCGCCGACCGCCAGCGGAAGTGCGCCGTCGCGCAGCCGCTTGTGCTGCACCCCCACGCTCACCTGCGGCATGCGCGTGTAGACCAGGTCGCCGGCCACGCGTACTTTCGCGCCGTAGATGTCCTGTTCCAGCGCGTCCCAGGGCAGCGCCAGCCGCCGTTGCAGTTCGCCCAGGTCGAACGACTGCCGCGCGAACGACACTTCCACCCGGTTGCCGAACGTGTACGACGCTCCGTAGGCGTCCAATGCGTAGTCGCCGGTATCAACGCGGGTGTAGAACGCCGTGCCGCCGCACTGTTCGTCGGTGCCGTAACCGGACAGCACGGCCCACGGCACGATGCCCCCGCCGGCCGCTCCTTCGATCTGGGTCGCGCCACCGGTCGCCAGCAGGCGTCCCTGTCCGGCGAGCGCGGGCAGTGCCGGCAGGAGCGCCGCGACCGCGCACGCGAGCGGGAGGGCACGAAGGCGAACGGTCATGCGTCGGTTTCCAGCGGGAGGGCAGGGGACGGGGTAGCGGTCTCGCGCCGGCGGCACCAGTCCAGCAGCTCGGCACTGCCGAGCGGTGCACTGAACAGGTAACCCTGCACCATGTCGCAGCGGTAACGGCGCAGCAGGGCGAGTGCGCGATAGTTCTCCACGCCTTCGGCGATCACCGACAGGCCCATGTTGTGGCCCAGCTCGATGGTGGAGCGCACGATCACCGCATCGTCGCTGCCTTCTTCCAGCTGCATCACGAAACTCTTGTCGATCTTCAGTTCGTCCACCGGCATCCGCTTGAGCTGCGCCAGCGATGAGTAGCCGGTGCCGAAGTCGTCGATCGCCAGCCGCACGCCACAGGCTTTAAGCCGGTGCAGCATGCGCAGGGCGTACTCGATGTCCTGCATCAACGCGCTCTCGGTGACTTCCAGGATCACGCGCGCGGCCGGCACGCCGTGCGTCGCCAGTCGCTCTTCGATGTAGGCGGGCAGGTCGGCGTCCAGCAGGTCCATCGCCGACAGGTTCACCGCCAGCCCCAGGTCGAGCCCGCCCTGGCGCCACGCGGCATTGCAGGCCAGCGCCTGGTCCAGCACGAAGCGCGTCAATTCATGGATGAAGCCGGAACGTTCGGCCAGCGGAATGAATTCGTCCGGCGCCACCGGGCCGAGCGAGGGGTGCCGCCAGCGCACGAGCGCCTCCACGTGCTGCACGTGCGCGCTGGCCGCGTCCAGCTTCGGTTGGAATTTCAGCTCCAACTGTCTGCCGGCGATTGCCTGGCGCAGGACGGTCATGAGCTGCAGCTGCCTCAGGTGCGACTCGTCGCGCCCGGGCTGGTAGACGGCCACGCCGCCGTGCGCGGCCTTGGCGTCGTACAGCGCGATATCGGCGCGGCGCAGCAGCGTGTCGGCATCCGCACCGTGCTGCGGGTGGCAGGCCATGCCGAAACTGCCTTCCACGCCAACGCGCGTACTCGGCAGGTCCAGCGGTTGCTTCAGCGCCGTCCACAACGCCTGGGCCTGCACGTTCGCAGCCTCGCAGGACAGGCCACGCAGCATCACCATGAATTCGTCGCCGCCCAGCCGCGCCACCAGGTGCGCCCCGTCCAGCGCGCCGCGCAGGCGCCGCGCCACTTCGCGCAGCACCTGGTCGCCGAACTCGTGGCCCAGCGTGTCGTTGATTTCCTTGAAGCGGTTCACGTCCATCACCAGCACCGCCACTTCGCCGCCCGCCGCGATCGCTGCCTGCAGGCGGTCGTAGGCATGGCTGCGGTTGGGCAGGCCGGTCAGCCCGTCGTGGTGCGCCTGGTGCAGGATGCGTTCCTCGCGCGCTGCGATGTCGGCCTGCATGCGGCCGAAGGCGCCGGCCAGCTCGGCGATCTCGCGACTGCCGCCGGACACGGGTGCCTGCGAGTAGTCGCCGGCCTGGATGCGCTGCGCCGCCTGCGCCAGCCGCGCTACCGGCCGGCTGATGCCTCGCCCCAGCGCAACCGCCACGGCGACCGCGAGCACCGCCGCCAGTCCGGACAGCAGCAGGATGCGCGAGCGCAGCGCGCGGTAGGGCGCGAGCGCGCGGTCGTACGAATCCAGCAGCACCAGCCGGGCGTCGTCGCCCTGCGTCAGCGGATGCGAATCGGACAGGTAATGGTCGGCACCCACGGCAACCGGCCGTGCGTGATCGCCGTCGGCCACCCAGGCGCGGGCGAAGGGCGCGCGCTGGTCCATCGGCAGGGAGGCCGCATGTACCCGGGTGCGGTTGCCGACCAGGGTGACGAAGGCGGCTTCCAGGCCCGTGAGGCTGCGGTATTCCTGCGCGACGGTATCGTCGTAGCGGCGACCGACCGCTAGCCAGCCGACCCGGTCAGGGGCCATCACCGGCAGCACCACCACCAGGTACAGCGCGTCCTGCACCACCACCGTCTGCAGGGCCAGGCCATCGGTGGCGGCCTGCCGCATGATCCCGGCCAACACATCGGCCGAGGGGCCCGCCATGCCGTTGGCGCTGGCCTGCCAGCGGCCGTCGCGGTTGAGCACCCATGCCAGGTCCGCGCCGATGCGCGTGCCATGGTTGTCCAATGCCGAGCGCAACGTGGGCAGATCGCCGCTGGTCACCGCCGCACGGAATCCGAAGTCGTCCGCCAGCACCGATGCCGAGGCGAGCAACTGCTCCGAGCGGCCCTGCTGGAACTGCTCCCACACGCGATGCCCCACGTGCAGTTCCTGCTCCAGTCGCGACGACACCGCGCGCTGGGTCGCGACCGTGACCACCGCGAACGTGGCCAGCTGCGCCGCCGCCACCACGGCGATCATCACCGCGATGACGCGCGTCTGGAAACGGCGTGGCTTCAAGGCGTGCCGCCCTTGGCCTGGCGGAACTTCTCCTGCAGCGAGCGGAGACGGTCGTTGCCGCGGACCTCGCTCTTCACCGGCGCCAGCGACACCTGCAGGGTCGCGGAAGTACCGGCGGCCGGCACGTCGAGCGTGCGCTCGAGCGGTGCACCGTTACCGCGGACGTGCCACACGCGCAGCGTGTAGCGCCCCGGCGGCACCTCCAGCGACAGCTTGCCGTCGGTCCCGGTCTTGCCGAAGTAGGGCGTGTCGAGCACGACGATGTGGCCGATCATCCAGTCGTGGATGTTGCAGCCCACCACCACCACGCCGGGCTTGTCGAAGCGGATCGGCGCGGCCTTGTTGCCGGAGTAGAGCGGGATCTCGAACTGCCGCGGCTGGGAGAACGAATAGACGTGGTGCTGGATGTTGTCGCGGTTGGGGAACGCCACCACCGTGCCGGCCTGCACCGGCAGCACGCCGGGGACGAACGCCGAATGCTGCTGGTCCATGCGTGCGGTCGCGGTGCGGGTGGACGACGGAACCGTACCGTGCAGGCTGACCACGGCGTCCACCGCCGGCCCGGTGTTGCTGCCGACGGCCAGGCGCACCTCCGCGGCATGGGCGCCCGACGCCATCGCAAGGGCCAGTACCCCGCCTGACCATGCCCGCCTTGCGAGCCGCTGCAGATCCATCGATATCCCCTGTCTGATCCGGGCATTTCATGCAAATCCCGTGCCACGGCTCACACCCTGCCGCGCCTGGGCTACGCCGCAGGGGAGAGGATCGCGTCGCTTCGGAACGGCTGAAACTGACGTTACGCGTCACGGAGATGGTCGGATGCAGGCGCGCCCAGCCTCACCGATGGCACCCGCGGGCTCAGTCCACGCCCATCAGATGGCGCGTGACCCCGGCGGCATCCAGGCCCGCCAGGGTGCCCGGCCGCGCGCCGGACCAGAGCGGGGAAAAGTCATCGCGGCCGACGGCTTCCGCCGCCGCGCGCAGCGGTGCCAGCGCCGGCGACGCCCACGGGAACGCCGGTGGCAGGTCCGACAGGGGGCCCAGCTCGCGCATCAGCCGGTTGACCAGGCCACGGGCGGGCCGGCCACTGAACAGGTTGGTCACGGCGGCTTCGCGCATCGGCTGCTGGAGCGCAGCGCGATGCACGGGCGTGGTCGTCGCCTCCGGACACAGCAGGTACGCGGTGCCGGCCTGTACCGCGCTGGCGCCCGCGTCGAGCATGGCCCGTACATCATGGCGATCGCCGATGCCGCCGGCTGCGACCACCGGCACGGCCAACGCCTTCGACAACGACGCCACCAGCGGAAGCGTTGCGGGTTGCAGCGTCAGGTCCTCGGAGAGGAAATGCCCCCGATGCCCACCCGCCTCGATGCCCTGCGCGATCACCGCGTCCACGCCGCGACGTTCCAGCCACAGGCCTTCCTCTAGCGTCGTGGCGGACGACAGCACGGTCGCGCCCCAGCCCTTGATGCGCGCCAGCAGGGCTGCATCGGGCAGTCCGAAGTGGAAGCTCACGATCGGCGGACGGAACGGTTCCAGCAGCGCCACCGTTGCGGCATCCAGCGGGCGCCGCGCGCCGGTAGCCGATGGCGTGGGCGGGACGATGCCGTACGCGTCGTAGTACGGTGCCAGGGCCTCGCGCCAGCGCTGCATCTCGTCCGCATCGGGCTCGGCCCTCGCATGGCAGAAGAAGTTGAGGTTGACCGGCTGCGCGCGCGCGGCGAACGTCCGGAGTGCCGCCTGCAACTGCGCGGCGTCCAGCATCGCGCAAGGCAGGGAACCGAGCGCGCCCGCGTGCGCCACCGCAAGGGCCAGTCGTTCGTCCTGCACACCCGCCATCGGCGCCTGGATCAGCGGCAGGCCGGTACCGAGGAGGGAGGCGAGGGCGGTCATGGGGTCAGCTTACGCGACTCCCGAGGGCGCCCCGACTCACGTCGGCGCCGGGAAATCCGACAGTGCCGTACCCGCCACGGCGACCAGCCTATCGAGGCGGACGTGCTCGCCCGAGTCGAGTGCCACCCGTTCGACGCCGTCGCGCGCGGACAGCGTGACGAGGCGGCAGGTCCGCCGTTGCATCACGCCATCGTCGTCGAGGAAGCGGACTTCGACGGCGGTGCGACGCATGGCCGTGGCTTCCAGCACATCATGGAATTCGCGGTTGACGGGCAGATAGGGCGCGCGTGAATCGGGCATGGCGTGTCGCTCGATGGTTTGCCGGCGGCCGCAACCGGGCCGCGGTAAGCTGCGTGCCCCGCAGGATGACACAGGCGGCGGACGTGTCGATGTCCGGCCTTACGGTTCGTCGCCAAGGCATCACGACCCACGGGAGTTCCCATGAAGTACCTCGGCCTGGCCTATTTCACCCCCGAAAAGTTCGCCGCGATGAGCCCCGCGGCTGTCGAGGCGCTGGTCGGCCAGTGCCCTGCGCGGGACGACGCGATGCGCGCGACCGGCAAGGTGCGGTTGGCCGCGTCGCTGGGCGACCTGGATGGCTGGAAGACCCTTCGTCCCCGCCAGGGCCGGACGCAGGTCAGCGACGGCCCGTACACCGAGTCGAAGGAGGTGGTCGGCGGTCTTTTCATCATCGATGCCGACAGTCCCGAAGAGGCGGTGCGGATCGCTTCGCTGCATCCGGCGGCCACGCTGGGCGAGGAGGGCGGCTGGGCCGTCGAGCTGATCCCCATGGAATTCCATTTCGAAGGATGAGGCCGTCAGGAGGCGGAAGATGATCGAACTTCCTGTCCGGGATCCGTGCGACCTGTGCGTGGCCGCGCGCGACGAGCCGTGGAAGATCATCGACGAGGGCGAGCACACGCTCACCGTGATCAATCCGTGGCAATTCGAGACCGGCCAGTGCTGCGTCATCACGCGCCGGCACGTGGCGACGCTGCTCGATCTGTCCGCACCGGAGTGCGCGGCCGTCCTGGGGGCGGCCCAGCGCGTCGCCAGCGCCCTTGTCCGCGCCTATCGGCCGCTCGGCATCCTCACGTTCCAGAACAACGGCGTCTACAGCGGCCAGGAAACGCCGCACTTCCATTTCCACGTCGTGCCGCGGCAGCCTGGCAGCGACTGGGGCATCGGCCCGCCGCAACTCGCCGTCTTCGAAAGCGCCGGGCGCAGGCGGGGTGCCGTCCACGACCCGAATGATGATGCGGCGCGGATGGCGCGCGTCCGCGTCTCCCTCGAACGCCTGACGGAGACGGCCGCGCAGATCCGCGCGCATCTGCCGGCTTGATCTGCGCTGCTGACGGACATCTGCCGTTCTTGTCCGCAGGACGCGCACTGCTTCCAGACACCGAAACCGGTCAGCCGTCTCCGGTTCACACCAGCTTCGCGGGGCGTTGCGGCAAAGTTCCGCCATGACTTCATTGAACATCCTCTACGTCGATGACGACGACACGCACCGCTCCATGGTGGCCGAGGCCATCGAGGTCGCGGGGCACACGGTGACGCAGGCCGCGACCGCGACGGCGGCGCTCGATCTGATGCGGCAGGCGAGGTACGACTGCATCGTCACCGACTACTGGATGCCGGACATCACCGGCGCCACGGTCGCGCGCGAAGCACGCGTGCTCCATCCCGGCGCAACCGTGTGCGTGGTCTCCGGCCACGACAAGAACGACATGGCGGGATTGCCGCCCGGCACCCTGCTGATGACGAAACCCTTCAACGTGCCGCTGTTGCTGGACGTGCTGACGCCGCGCTAGTCGAGAACGCCACCGTGACGCGCGGTCCGGGACTCACGCCGGCGGCGCATCGCGCGCCTTGGGTGGCAGGATTGCCGGTGCCTGCTGCGCCATCAGGTCCACGATCCAATCGATGAACACCCGCAGCTTGCGGCTGACATGGCGGCTGGGCGGAAACGCCAGGTAAAGCGGCATCGGCGCCAGCTGCCAGTCCTCGAACAGCGGCACCAGTTCGCCGTGCGCGACGGGCTCGCGGGCCATGTACTGCGGCAGCCACAGCACGCCCATGCCGGCCAGCCCCGCCGCCAGATAGGCGTTGCCATCGTCAACCGACATGACGGGCCGGCCGTGCACGCTGACGTGTTCGTCGCCTCGTTGCAGGTCGTACGCCAGCGGAGGGCCGGTGCGCGATCCGCGATAGCCGACGATGCGGTGCGTACCGTCGTCCAGCGCGTGGGGATGCACCGGCGTGCCCGCGCGTGCCAGGTAGGCCGGCGATGCATAGATGCCCAGTGCCAGGTCTGCCAGGTGGCGTGCCCGCAGCGAGGGATCGGAGAGCGTGCCACCGCGCACCACGCAGTCGACGTTCTCGTCGATCAGGTCCACATGCCGGTCGCTGGCGCCCAGGTCCAGCTGGATATCGGGATAGCGCGCGTGGAAATCCGGCAGCGCCGGCACCAGGACCAGGCGCGCCAGCGGCGCAGGCACGTCCACGCGCAGCCGCCCGCGCGGCGCCTCGGACGCGGCCGACAGGCTGGTCTCGGCATCGTCCAGGTCGGCCAGCAGGCGGACCACGCGCGCGTAGTACGCGGCGCCGTCGGCGGTCGCGTTGACCTTGCGCGTGGTGCGGTGGAGCAGCTTCACCCGCAGGTGCGCCTCCAGGGACTGCACCAGCTGCGTCACCCGCGTGCGGCTCGACTGCAGCGTCTCGGCGGCCCGGGTGAAGCTGCCGGTCTCGACCACGCGGACGAAGGCCTGCATCGCGTCGATGCGGTCCATGCGCACTCCTTGGGGGCGGGAATTGTTTCGATTCTACAAACAGTGATCCCGCGATCGGCGTGTATATCCGGAAAGCCACGGTGCCTAGAGTGATCGCCATGCATCGGGCGACTGGCCCGACAGGAGATGCGTCCATGAACACCCGCAACGTCGTTTTCCCCGCAGGCCGCCACGCGCTGTACGAGCATCACCGCTATTCCCCGGCCGTGCGCGCCGATGCCTTCCTGTTCGTGTCAGGACAGGTAGGCAGCCGCGAGGATGGCACGCCGGAGCCGGACTTCGAAGCGCAGGTGCGCCTGGCTTTCGCCAACCTGCAGGCCACTTTGCAGGCGGCCGGCTGCACCGTGGACGACATCATCGACGTGACCACCTTCCATACCGATCCGGAACGCCAGTTCGACACCGTGCTGGCGGTCAAGAACGACATCTTCCCGGCAGCGCCCTATCCGGCCTGGACCGCGCTCGGCGTGACCTGGCTGGCGGGATTCGATTTCGAGATCAAGGTGATCGCACGCCTGCCGCGCTGAGCGGATCCGTCACGCCGACAGCGCGGCCTCCACCGCGGCGCTGGCGTGCAGGGCCGTGGTGTCGAACAGTGGCACGCGCGCGTCCTGCGGTCCCACCAGCAGGCCGATCTCGGTGCAGCCGAGGATGATGGCGTCCGCGCCACGGTCCGCCAGCGCGTCCATGATGCGTCGGTAAGCGTCGCGCGCGCTGTCGCGGATCACGCCGCGGCACAGCTCGTCATAGATCACGTCGTGCACCACGGCGCGGTCGTCCGCCGCCGGCACGATCACCTGCAGGCCATGCACCTGCTGCAGGCGCTCGCGATAGAACGACTGCTCCATGGTGAAGCGGGTGCCCAGCAGCCCGACGGTACGATGGCCGGCGGCGGCCATGGCCGCGCCCGTGGCATCGGCGATGTGCAGCAGCGGAATCGACACAACCCCCTCGATCTGCGGCGCCACCTTGTGCATGGTGTTGGTGCACAGCACCAGCAGGTCGGCACCGGCGGCCTGCACGCGGCGCGCCGCATCGGCCAGGCGCTCGCCGGCCGCGTCCCAGTCGCCTGCGTGCTGCCACTGCTCGATCTCGTGGAAGTCCACGCTGTACAGCACCACGCACGCCGAATGCAGCCCGCCCAGTCGCTCCCTGATGCCCTCGTTGATCTGGCGGTAGTAGGGCACCGTCGACTCCCAGCTCATCCCCCCGATCAGTCCGATCGTCTTCATGCGCGCGCCGCCTGCCGTGTGATCACGCGTCGATTATGCGCGGCCGCGCAGCGGCGAGGCTTGAGCGTCACGGCGGGCGAGGGTAGGTTGCCCGGACCAAGGGGTGGCACGCCGCGCCCCCTCGACGCCGCCCACGAGGATGCCCGATGAAGTACCTGATCTCCTTTCCCAGCGCCGCGATGGTCGTGTCCGGCAGCGAGCTGGATGCCGCAGGGCGCGATTCGCGTGTGGTGATCGCGGCGGCGAAGGCCGCGGGTGTGTATGTCTTTGGGGGTGGCATCGACGAAAGCGTGCCACCGGTCCTGGTGTCCGCGGACGCGACCGTCGTCGACGGAGGCTATCCGTGGGCACCGCCGCTCACCGGCGGATTCTGCGTACTCGAGCTGCCCTCGCGCGAGGACGCGATCGCCTGGGCGGCGCGCATCGCCAAGGCCTGCCGCTGCGACCAGGAACTGCGGGTATTCGGATTCGATCCGGCTTCGTAGGCGCGGCGGACCCGCCGCCCGCGCTGCGGATGGCGCGTGCCCGCGCGACCGGCGCGTCCCCTATGCTGGGCGTCATCGATGCCCGGACAGACCGGGCGGGAGAGGACTTCATGCTGACCCTGCTTGCGACGCGTCGCGTTACCGCCGGCGTGCTTGTCGCGCTTCTTTTCGCTGCTCCCGTGGCGGCGCACGACCTGGCCATCGTCGGTGCGCGCCTCTACCCCGCACCGGATGTCGCTCCGCTCGACGACGCCACCCTGGTGATCCGCGACGGCCGCATCGTGGCCATAGGCGCCCGTGAGCGCGTGGCGGTGCCGGCCGGCATGCGTGTCGTCGATGGTCGCGGGAAGAGCGTGGCGGCCGGCTTCTGGAACAGCCACGTGCATCTGATCAAGCCGCCTTTCCTCGCGCCGGACGCGCAGCCGGCGGCGGCACTGGACGCGGCACTGCGTGACCGCTTCACGCGCTGGGGCTTCACCACGCTGTTCGACATCGCGTCGTTGCCGGGCGATGCACGTGCGTTGCGCGCGCGCATCGCGCGTGGCGACGTCGTGGGCCCCCAGCTGCTGACCGTCGACATGCCGTTCTTTCCCGAGCACGGCACGCCGATCTACGTGCGCGAGCTCTGGGCGCAGACCCACGCGCCCAGCGCGGAAGTCGCGACGCCCGAGCAGGCGCGCACGCGTGCGGCGGCGCAGATCGCGGCAGGGGCGGATGGCGTGAAACTGTTCACCGGCGCGATCATCGGCGGCCCCGGTGGCGTGTTGCCGATGTCGAAGGAGATCGCCACCGCGGCGGTGGCCGAGGCGCATGCGCACGGCAAGCCCGCGTTCGCGCATCCCACCGACCGCGCGGGCCTCGATGTCGCGGTGGAGAGCGGCGTCGATGTCCTCGCGCATGCGGCCCCCGACGCGGGCGCGTGGTCGCCCGACTTCGTCGCACGCCTGAAGGCGAGCAACGTCGCGTTCGTGCCCACGCTGACCCTGTTCGATTCGGAACTGCGTCGCGAAGGCGTGCCCGCGCCCGTGCTGGAGAGGTTCGTCGGCGCCGCGAAGCAGCAGCTCGGTGCGATGGCGCAGGGCGGCGGCGTGGTGCTGTTCGGTACCGACGCCGGGTACATCGAGGTGTACGACACGCAGCTCGAGTTCCAGCTGATGGCGGCTGCGGGCCTGGACTGGCGGCAGATCCTCGCCAGCCTCACCACGGCGCCGGCGCAACGCTTCGGCCAGGCCTCGGTGCGCGGGCGCTTGCAGGAGGGGCTTGCCGGTGATCTGGTGCTGCTGGGATCCGATCCGCAGGCGCGCATCGATGCCTTCGCGGACGTGCGCATGACGGTGCGCGGCGGGCAGGTGATCTACGACGCCGCGGCGACGCCTGTCGTACCTGTTCCCGCACGCGACTGACCGGCGCGTTCGGTGGCAGGGCCGCGCGCTCCGTAGCTGCAGCGTGGAAGAAGGGCGTTCAAGATGTCCGTGGCGAGTGCGCTTAATTACATGGCGATGACGATCGAGGCGCGCACAGGTCGATCAACGGCATCCACATGAAGCGTGGATTACGGTCTCCTCATCCGTTTCAACGATGAAGGCAGTGATCCAACTGCGACGGATTTCATGAATTTGAACGCGCGTCGTTCACCATCTTCACGCCGCCTCGACGTACGCAAACGGGGGGTAACAGGCGGGTGCCGACATCGGCTGAAACGCCGCTATATTCCCAGCTCCCAGAAGAAGGAGGATTGGAATGTTCACCAACAAGCGATTCATGACGACGGCGCGTGTGCTCGGTGTGGCGATGGTGGCCGGCGTGGCCCTGAGCGGCTGTGCGACCTACGACGACGAGTTCGCAGGCATCAACTCGCGCCTGGACCAGCTGGACACGAAGGTGCAGGGTGCGGCGCAGAGCGCCGATGCCGCGAACCAGTCCGCACAGCAGGCCAACCAGCGCCTGGATCAGATCGAAGGCCGCGTGCGTCAGCTAGAGTCCGCGCCGCGTCGCGTGCCGCGCGGCTGACCGCGCCCGCACGATTCATGACGGATCGTGGAATCCGCATCCCGGTGGCCGCGACAGGCCACCGGGATGCGTACTGATATCGCTCCAGTGTCGAGGAACCGCACCCTCCGTATGCGCCCGCATTCTTTCATCCGTATCGCCAGCGGCGCGCTGTTGTTGACGCTCGCGTTCGCCGGTTCTGTTGCGGCCAAGTCCCAGGCCGACACGTCACGGGCCGACAAGGCCTCCGAGGCCAAGCCCGCGCAAACGGCCACCAGTGCCGACCAGCTTCCGGAAGGCCAGCAGGTCTCCGACACGATCGTCGCGCTCGCAGGCTGGATCGTCGCGACCAGGGACAGCCAGGGGTATCCCTTCGCCATCATCGACAAGGCGGCGGCGCAGATCCTGGTGTTCGACGGCGAGGGTCGCCCGCGCGGCGCCGCACCGGGCCTGTTCGGATCTGCGGTCGGCGATCACACGGCGCCCGGCGTCGCGGGGCTTGCCCTTCGGGAGATTCCCGGCCGTGACCGCACGACGCCGGCAGGTCGCTTCGTGGGTGGCTTCGGCCCCTCCATCGACGCCGGACGCGTACTGTGGGTGGACTACGATTCCGCGGTCTCCATCCATCCGACCGCCACCGGGGTTCCCGCCGAGAAGCGCGAAGAGCGACTCGCGTCGCCGACACCGGACGACAACCGCATCACGCACGGGTGCATCAACGTAGCGCCCACGTTCTACACCGACATCATGCAGCCGACGTTCGAGAAGGGCGGGGTGTTCTACATCCTGCCGGACAAGGACACGCTCGAGGACACGTTCCCCGAGTTCGCGCAGAGCCGTGCGGACATGGCGGACGGCGGTAAGAAGCGGGGACGCTCGGCCCGCAAGTGAGTCGCGCGCGGCAGCAGCCTGCGCGTCACGCATCAGCCAGCGACGTGGACGCTCGCGCGCATTCACGCGCGTGCGTCGCCCGCACCGCTCAGTTTCAATCCTCTATCGCCTCCACGCCCTGCCGGTCCAGTTCGGCCAGGCGTGCGCGCATGGCCGCGAGTCGTTCGGGCGAGTGGCCGACCCAGCCGTGTACTTCCGCGACCACGCGCAAGGGGTCGCGCGTCCGGTAGGAGCGCGTCGGATTGCCGGGGAATTTCTTGTCGGTGAGGTTGGGGTCGTCTTCGAAGGGGCCGGTCGGCTCGACGATGTAGATGTGCCCGCGTCCCGAGCCGACCGCCAGTTCCGCGCCCCATGTCGCAGCTTCCAGCATGGCGGTCAGATAGACGTACTTCGCGACGCGGCGTTTGCCGAAGTTGGAAACGTGGCCTGCGACGATCAGGTCGCCGGGGACGAGTGTTGCCTGGGTGCCGTGGTAGTAGACCGGGGTATCGCGCATGGGAGGAGCTCGTGTGTCCTGCCGAATCGACAGGCCGGCGATACTGATGCCCGCCCCGGGCCTTGCCGCAAGCCCCGGGGCGTTATATACATTGAGGGTGGGAGGCGCAGCGCGCCTCTTTTTTTGTGCCTGGATTCAGGTGTGTCGCAACGGAAGCATCCAACCGGATCGATGTTGGCCAACGAGCCTTGCAGCGCCGCAGGCAGGCGATGCCGACTGGCATGCGCCATCCGCGATGGCGTTGCCTGCCTTAAACGCGTCTTAAAGTCGCGTCGCGACACTGCCTCACGGCGACGATGCACCGCGTCGTCGTGCCCCGCGCTGCGTCGTGTCGCTCGTCGTGCGAAGCCTGTGCGTGCTCTTCTTTCTTCCCTCCACAAGGTAACGATCATGGCAGGCTGGACGACGTCGGATATTCCCTCCCAGGTGCGGCGCACGGTCCTGGTCACCGGAACGGGCGGCATTGGCCTGCACGTGTCCCTTGCGCTCGCACGGGCAGGTGCCACGGTGATCGTGGCGGGACGCAACGCCGCCAAGGGCGCGGCCGCCGTCGAGCAGATCAGCCAGGTGTCGCCGCGGGCGCGCGTGCGCTTCGGCGCCGTCGATCTGGCCAGCCTCGACTCGATCGAGACCTTCGCCGACACCGTGCTGCGTTCGCACGGCAGCCTGGACCTGCTGGTCAACAATGCGGCCGTGATGACGCCGCCCCAGCGCAAGGAGACCACCGACGGTTTCGAACTGCAACTGGGGACGAACCATCTGGGCCATTTCGCGCTGACGGCCCGGTTGCTGCCGTTGCTGCGCGAGGGATGCCATGCGCGCGTCGTGTCGCTGTCGAGCATTGCCGCGCGCAGCGGTGCGATCGATTTCGACGACCTGCAATCGCACCGTCGGTATGTGCCGATGGCCGCCTACAGCCAGTCGAAGCTGGCGTGCCTGCTGTTCGCGTTCGAGTTGCAGCGACGGAGCGTGCGCGAAGGGTGGGGCATCCAGAGCCTCGCCGCACACCCCGGCATCTCGCGCACGGACCTGCTGCCCAACGGCGCTGGCCCCGGCAGTCCGCAAGCGCTGGCACGCCGCTATCTGTGGTTCCTGTTCCAGCCCCCGGAACGAGGGGCTTTGCCGCCCCTGTACGCGGCGACTGCAGCCACGGCGCAGGCCGGTGGTTACTACGGGCCGGACAGGTTGAGCGAGACACGCGGCCATCCGGTTGCGGCCAGGGTGCCGCCGCAGGCGGAGGATGTCGCCGTCGCCGAGCGCCTGTGGCAGGAGTCGGAGCGCCTCACAGGCATCGTGTTTGGCGGTCGCACGGCACAGGGTGCTCGGAAGGCGGCGCTGGACGCGGGATCGACGGTGTGAAGCCGCCGCATTGGCGAAGGCATGACCCAAGCGTCGTAGTTTCAAGAGTCACTGGGCACGTAGGGTGGGGTGAGTGAGGCGGCTTCGCACGGGAGCGTCGGTCTACCTATCGATGATGACGACGCGGCGTGATCGACGGGAATCACCTGCCGCTCAGTCCGTCCCCAGTCGCTTTGCGATGGGGCAAATGGCTGGCAGGATGGGTCAGGAAGATCGTGTCGCCATGGAGTCCGTCCATCATGAAGCCGTTGTTCCGTCTGCTGGTGGCGTGCGTGCTGTCATCGATTCTGGTCGCCTGCGGCTGCGTGGACGAGTACGTCGATACGCTGCCCTCTCCCGACGGCACGCTGAAGGCCGAGCTGCGCCATTGCGGCTGCAGCATCACCACCTATCGCCGGACGCAGGTAACGGTGCTGGAGTCTTCGCGCGAGGCGGAGTGCATGGCCTCCAACGGTGTTGCCGGATTCGACGCGCCGTTCGATCACGTACCGCTGACGCTGCAGTGGCGATCCAACCACACGCTGCATGCGAGCTACCCGGACTATCTGGGGTTCCCGCAGACGCAGTACAGCGCGGGTGATCCAGCAAGACCAAAGGTGACCTTGGTATTCGAGGGTGCGCCGTAGAGTGCACGTGGGGGGTGAGCACTGCATGCCCGGCATGCCCAGTGTCACGGCATTGCGATTCGGGTCATCGGTCGTCAGGACCCGAGCACACGCGGGCCCCTGTATTCGCGAACGCGGGCGGGGGCGTGCACGTCCGATCCGACGCGGGCAGGGACAGGTCGGGGTGAGGCTTTACTTGGTGAGCCCTATGTATGGGCCCGGGTGGTCTTACTCGACACGGCGAGAAGACCGGTCACCTGTACGACGGGCCTCTTCGATCCAGTCCAGGGCTTCGCGGTAGCCTTCCTCGCTTTCCAGGACGCGATCCATCAGGGGCCGCCCCGTCAGCGTGAGGTACTCGCCGAGGTGCGCGGGCGTGAGTCCGGCGGTCTCGGCGGCCTGGTGGAACAGGTGCCAGCGCATCGCGCGCTTCTCGCGTTCGTAACGCAGCCAGAAGTCTGGAAAGACCTCCGCACCCGCACGCGCGCGATTCACCGGCTCTCCCGGGTTCCTGCGGTTGGGGGCGAGGCGCTGGGCGGCGGCGAGAAGCAGGTGTGCCATGTCCTCGCGCTCTACGGGGGCCTTCGCCGCGCGCAGTTGCCGGGCACACCGATCCAGGGCGGTGGATAGAGCGCGCAGCGAGGCCTGGAGGTAGGGATTCGGGTGGTCTTTGATCATCGGTCGACGGTGCACGGGGCGCGAACAGCGCCCGATCACCAAGGTAGACGTCCGGCGGAGCGATTTCCCTATGGTGCTGTTCGCGATATCGGCCCCGGTGCGTTCGATGCGGTCGCGCAGCCGCAGTGCTTTCTGCTATCGATCGACTTGATCATTTTTTTGAAGAGCAGCATCTCGATTGCTTTCAGAACCGATAGCGCAGCTTGGCTACCAGTTGATCGGTATCGGTCAGCGACAGCGCCTCCTCGAACAGCTGGGCAGTGCCCGGGCGGCGGCGCTCATGCTCACCCAGGCCGCCGCGCGACCACGCTAGGTAGACGTCCGACTGCGGTCCGAGCAAATACCGGTAGCGCAGCTGGATGCCAAAGCGGTTGATGTCGAACGCGGAGAGCTTCTCGCCGGTGTAATGCAGCCGGCCATCGGCGCCGCGCCGGTAACGTTGGCCCCCCTCGGCACGCAGCCCGAGCCATTCCGATTTCAAGCGCAGCTCGTGCTGGCGTCCGGGAAACCAGGCGGCGTCGAGCCTCAACGCATCGCCTCGGCGCGTGTAGCGGCCCGCGCAATCGCCACCTTCCCAGATCAACCAGTCCCTGCTGATATCCGGCGCAAGTTCCAGCTTCGCGTTGAAACGGTCGCCGGCGAACCAGTTCACTGCAAACCGTGCGGCCTGCGAGAGACGCGTACTCAGGCCGAGCGCCGCCAACGATAATTCGGCCTCGTACGACCACGCACCTAAGCGGCGGCTTACCACGCGGGCGCTTGCCTCGTTCCGATGGCCGAACCACACCGCGCCGTGCCCGCGCAGGAAACGGTCGTCCCAGCCGCCGCTGCTGGTGACGCTGTCGACGATGATCCGGGTGCCGCTGCGCAGATCGAAGGTGCCGCGCGCGATCCACATGTCCGGCAGACGTTCGCCGCGATGATTGCGCCGTGCCTGCGCTTCCAGCGACCAGCGCGCCGTCGACAGGCGAGAGGACGGGCCTTGGCTGCGATGCAGGTAGGCGCCAGTGACTTCGATCTCATCTAGATCGCCGCGGCGCTGGTAGCCCAGGTCGTTGAAATCGAGGTCGGGATCGAAATGGGTAGCTTCCATTTCGTAGGTCCAGCTCGGCGACGGCATCCAGAACAGCCGGAGCCATGCACCGGAGCCGCTGCGCGTCACTCCATGCTGGTTTGCCTCGCTGGCGAGCACCTGCGCATCGACCACCAGTTGCTCGCCACGGCGCCAGCTCAGGTCGACCGCGTGCACGCGGGCCTCGCGCTGCAGGAACGGACGGCGGACATAAGTCCCGAGCCAGCCGACGTTGATTCCGGTCGATACGGGGTACTGCAGGCGCGCTGCTTGGAAGTCGCGGCCGACGGGACCGCGCTCGCTCGCGGACAGCAGGCCGTAGCCGAGCGCACCGAGCGAGCCGTTGAGCTTGATCGCGGCCGCGATGTCGGCCATTCCGGTGCCGTCATCGGCCTCAGCGCCGATGCGCCGTGTGTGCACCAGTCGGCCGGCATCGGGTGTGGTCTGCTTGAAGATGCTCTGGTTCTCGGTGAAGAACGGACGTCGGTCGCTCTGGAACGTCTCCACGGCGTCGAAGCTGATGACCAGGTCGTCTGATTCGACCTGGCCGAAATCGGGATTGACCGTGGCGCCCAGCTGGAAGGTGGGCGACGGCTTCCACAGCAGATCGACGCCGGCCTTGTGGCGGTGGTCGCCCTCGAGACGGTCGTGGGTGACGGTCGCGTACGGCCATACGTGCAGCAGCGCCTTGCGGTACTGCGCCAGGTTCACGCGTTCGAAGGCGGAGACGAAGCGCGCTCGCTCGGGCGAGACGGCGGGATAAGCGACCTGTTCGCCCGTGGCCCCCAGCGTGCGGCTGAAGTGGACGGCAATGTCGCGGGTGGGTGCATCCGCGCCGCGCATCGGCGCCACCGTCCATGGCAGAAGCAGTTCCACCTGCCAGCCGGCGTCGTGCTCGCTCACCGCCCAGGTCCAGTCGGTGTCCCAGTCGGTGGCAAGCTGGTTCTCGTTGGTCACCACGCCGTCCTGAACCGAGCCGGACAGGTCCACGCCGAAGCTGTAAGCAGTACGGCCGTCAGCGTCGAAGTCGATCATCACCGCGACCCGATCGGCGCGCGTGTCCTGATCGCGTTCGAGGCGGGGTCTGATGCGCGGATAGTCGTCTGACTGTGTGAGGGTGAACCCCACCACCAGTCCATCCGGCGTGGACAGCAGGTACGCCACCGTCGCTGCGCTATCTGGGGCGTGCGACAGCAGGTATGGGGCCACCACGCGGAAATCGCGGTACTGCACCGCGTCGCGCCACTCCGGTTCGTCCAGGCGACCGTCGACCACGATGGCCGCCTGCGTGGCCGGTACCACCAGTCCGCTGCAGAGGAGAAAGAACAGGCGCGCACGCACGCGCCGTGATGGGCCGCGTGTGCGCATCGACGGGGTCCTATGGGAGAGAAGAAGGCCGCGACCGGGCGCGGTCGCGGCGAGGATGTTTCAGCGCGGCTGACAGACCGGGGGATTGGTCATGCCGAACGACAGCAGGTTGCCGCCGTTGACGGTGCACGCATAGGTCTTGCCATTGCGCGCCTTTAAGGTGACGTAGGTATTGGTGCCTTCGGTGCGGCGCTCGATCAGGGTGAGTTCCGACGGAGACAAACCGAGCACGCCGCCGGTTTCGGACAGGATGCGTTCGTCGGAGAGGGAGTTGGTGCGGCTTGCGATCGAACTGCAGCCGACAGTAGCGAGACAGAAGACGGCGAGACTGATGCAGGCGAGAGTGCGGAAACGCATCGTGTGGTTCCTTTCCATGATGGGGCCGTGAGGGATCGCGCGTGCCGGCCCCGGGGACGCGCGCGCACGCGGCTTAGCGCGTCAGGGTCAGCGTGGACGTGGCGTTGAGGGACACCGTCCATTCGCCGTCACGTACGGCACGCAGGTCGTACAGGCCGTAAGGCGTGGCGAGAGCTGCACGCGACAGCATGCCGTCGTCGGCAAGCGCGACGATGCGCAGGCGGTGTCCGGGCCACGCATACGCGCTGGCGAAGAAGTCGCGCAGAGGTTTGGGTGCGACGAAGTCGCCAACGCAGCGGCCGTGTTCGAGGCGGAACGTCGCGTCGAGTTCGAAGTGTTCGTCCTTAAGCGCGCCGGTCAGGCGTGCGCCGACGGGGCATGCCGCGGCCGTCAGGCTGGCCGGCGGCGTGCGGAACGGCGCGGCCAGCAGTTCCGCAGTGGTTTCGATCGCCGACACCCACATCGCATTCGACAGTACGCCGACGGCGGTGCCCTGTCCGGGCCACAGGAGCAACACGCTACGTGCGCCGGTGGTAGTGCCGGCGTGGTGCGCGATCCGGTCGCCATCGGCATCGCGGCCGACGCGCCAGCCGAAGCCCACATCGTAGTCGCGCTCATGCACCGGGGTGCCGTCGGCCAGCAGGGTGGGTTGCAGCATCGCCTCCCACCGCGCGGCGCCAACGATTTGGTGGTCGAGCAGGCGGCCACCGAAGGTCGCCAGCGCCTCGGGCGTGGCCGCCAGTCCACCGCCGGGCCAGGTGTAGCTCATGTCCGTGTTCGGGACGCGCCGTGCGGGTCCGTGCTCAATGTCGTAAAGAACGGATGCCTGCGCGGACGGCGCGTCGCCATCTGCCAGGATGGCCAGTCCGTCGGTGACGTGCTGGCGCACGTAGTCGAGGAAGTGCAGGCCCGAGCGCGCTTCGATCATCGCGCCGATCAACGTGTAACCCCAGGAGGAGTAGGAATACTTCGTGCCCGGCGTGGACAGTAGAGCGCGGTCGGAGAAATAGCCGACGGCATCGCGCGCGGTGGGATAGCGGACCTTGCCGAGCGTCTGCAGATCGTTGCCCGCGTAGTGCGGCGCGCCGGAGATGTGTGCGGCGAGTTGGCGTACGGTCACTCGCGACCACGCAGGCGTCAGCCAGGGCAAGGTGGCGCCGACTGCGGCATCGATGTCGAGCCGGCCGTCTTCGATCAGCTTCGCCGCCGCCGTGGTGGCTATGACCTTGGATACGCTGGCCAATCGGAACACGGTGTCGCGTTGCACTGGCGCGCGCGCTTCGACATCGCGCAGGCCGGCACAGCCCGTCCAGGCGACGCGGCCATCGCGCCATACCGCCGCGCCCATGCCGGGTACGCCGTTGGTCTCCACCAGAGCCTGCAGCAGTCGTTGCGAGGTGGTGCTGGCGGCGTCGGCGGGCGCGGTGCTGCAGGTATCGGACGCCATCGCGGGCACGGCGGTCGCGAGCAGCGCGAGGATGCACGCCGCGCTCAGGCGTGTGCGTGCATGCGTGAAGGGAGATGGGGCTGGCATCGGTCGGCTCCGGTCGGGGAGCCTTCAACCTAGTGACGCCGTCCGGTGATGTCGCGCAGCGTGCGGTTGTGCGTGCCTGCGGCGCGCCGATCCGGTGGTGCGCCGCGTACGCGACCGTCAGGCGCGTGCGTGCAGCGCCACGAGCAGTGCGTCGATATAGGTGCGGCTGACCCGCACGGGTGTGCCGTCGTGCAGGCGTAACACGGCATCTCGGTTGGTCAGCGGCTGCAGTTCCGCCACCTGGTCCAGGCGCACGATCGAGGAGCGGTGCACGCGGACGAAGCGCGCAGGGTCCATCTGCGCCGCGAGCTGGTGCAGAGATTCCCGCACCATGTACGTACGCGCGCCGACGTGCAGCACTGCATAGTCGCCATCGGCGCTGATCCATTCCACCGCATCGGCGCGGATGAAGAGCGTACGGCTGCCGATCCGGACCAGAAACTTTTGCAACGGACGCAGCGGTGCGGCCGCGCGGGCCTCCACCGCCGACGCATCGAGGCTGCGCAGACGAAGCAGGCTGCGCGCGCGCGCCACCGCCTCGCCGAAGCGCGGGTCGTCGAGCGGCTTTAGCAGGTAGTCCACGGCGTTCAGTGCGAACGCACGCACCGCGAAGCCTTCGTGCGCTGTCAGCAGGATAGCGAGCGGACGTCGTTCGGGCGGCAGCGCGGCCAGCACGTCGAGGCCGTTCATGCCCGGCATCTGCACATCAAGGAACACCAGGTCCGGTAGCGTCTCGCGCAGTCCCGCCAGGGCGGTGGGACCGTCTTCGTATTCGCCGGCCAGTACCACGTCGTCGAACGTGGCCAGTTGCGAGATCACGCCACGTCGTGCGAGGGGTTCGTCGTCGACCACCGCGGCGCGGATCATGCGCTCGCTCCGGCATGCAGGCGTAGCGGCAGCGTCAGGTGCACGTGGTAGCGGTCGCCCTCGATGCCGGTCTCCAGCGCAGCGTCGCCCGGGTACAGGCGCGCCAGCCGGCCACGCACGTTGTCCAGGCCGACGGCTTCGCGGGCGCCGTCGGGCGGCGAAGGTGCGTCGTCGGTGTCCGGCAGATCGTTGAGCAGGTGGAGCTCGAGCCGCGTGCCGTCACGGACGATGCGCAGGTCGAGCCGTCCTGGTGCGCGACGGGGTGCGATGCCGTGTCGGATCGCGTTCTCCACCAGCGGCTGCAGCAGCAGATAGGGCACGTAGGCGGCGAGCACGCCGTCGCCCAGTTGCCAGGCCAACTGCAGGCGCCTCCCCAGCCGGGCCTTTTCCACTTCCAGGTAGGCCTCGGTCATGGCGATTTCCTCGGCCAGCGTCACCTCGTGGCGTGGCTGTGCCTTGAGCACCGTGCGCAGGAAGTCGCTGAGCCGTGCCAGCATCTGCCGTGCGTCCGCGCCGTGGCCTTCCGCGATCAAGGTGGACACCGCATTGAGCGTGTTGAACAGGAAGTGCGGCTGCAGCTGGTAGCGCAGCGCGCGCAGTTCGGCGTCGCGTGCAAGCGAACGCGCTTCCAGATGGTCTGCCTGCTCCTGTCGCAGCGCGGCGTAATAGGCCACCACCGCGTGGATCGCGCAGTAGGCAACCAGCACCAGCCACGCGCCCTCCAGGCCGCGGAACAACAGCGGTACGTCTACCGCGCCCGGTGTCATCAGCCGCGCGAGGCTGCCCGACGTCATCGCCTGCACGGCCACGCTCAGCAGGCGCGTGGCCAGCGCCATCGCGTAGGTAGCCGCAAGCAGCACCAGGGCGATGCGCCAGCCCGGCGTGCTGCGCCGCCACAGCCAGCGCTGCAGTGCGGTCAGCGGCAGTAGCCACAGCACGAAAGCGGACAGATACAAGGTACGCGACAGCGTCGCGTGGCCATGGCCCAGAAGTGGCAGTGCCATCACCAACAGGCAGGCGCCCAGCGGCAGGCCGGCCAGTACCGGTAGCCAGAAAGGTGGGAGTACCCGCCGGTCCAAGGGTGCCGATGTCATACGAGTGGATAGTCCAAGCGACGAACTCCATGGTCAGTTCACCACGACGGGCCGCTGCCAAGCCAGTCCCGCGCGCCCGAAGGGTTAACCCATGCGCCAGGACGAACGACAACGCCTTCTCTTGGATAGAGGTTGCTCGCCGCAAGTGAATCGGATGGAGTGCATTCGTAGTCCAGGGCTAGGCTTTTCGACCTCTACTCGTAGCAGACATCGGCTTCTGGCCGTCAGCGGACACTGGACTCCGCACGCCCAAGCGCCACAAACGAAAAAACCCTGGGGGTCCAGGGTTTGATCTTGGTGCCGGAGGTGGGACTCGAACCCACACGCTTTTAAGGGCGGCGGATTTTGAGTCCGCTGCGTCTACCGTTCCGCCACTCCGGCGCGGACGCGGAGTATAGCCGAGCCCGACCCCTGGCCGACAGGGGCAGAGCCCGCCGCGCCTCAGTTGACCTGGTCCGTCCCCAGTAAGCGCTCGCCGCGGCGCTGCCAGCCCTCGGCGCCGGCCTCTTCCTCCGGCGTGAAGATGCCGCAGCGGACCATCGTGCGCTGGTACACATGCAGACTGACCGCGATGGCCTTGTCGCTCGGGTTGCGGATGGTGTGGTACTCGTGCGGCGGGATCAGGCTGCCGGCCGATCCGGTGCCGGCCTCGATCGTGCCCGCCTGGATGAAGCGATAGCGCACATCGTCATGCTCGGCCAGCTCGTACTGCGTGATCTCCAGCCGCCCGCGCCACACGCCTTCCACGCACCACATGCCCGAGTGATCGTGGATCTTGGTCCCCTGGCCCGGGCCCCAGGTCATCGCGATCACGCTGTAGCCGTGCTCCGGACTGGTGTACAGCTCACGGCGCGCGTAGTGGTCCGAGATGGGCTCCAGCACGCAGGACGGCAGGCTGACCTCCTCGTCGCAGATCAACTCGCACAGCGACTTGCGCAGCGCATCGGTGACGGCGCGGTCGTCACCCAGGGTGACGGCGGCATCCAGCGAAGCGACCAGCTTGTCGGCGCCGGGGAAATCGAGGGTCATGGCACGGCCCGCTTGAAAGTGTGAAGCCATTTTAGCCGGCTGGGGCGGGGAGGGAGTTTTGCGGTGCGGGATGGCCGGCTTTTTCCCTCGCCCCGCTTGCGGGGAGCAGGTGCCGAAGGCGGGTGAGGGGTGGGGTGAGCGGAGCGGCAATGCGCACGTGCAGGGGTCAGATACCGCGCTCGCCCCTCATCCGCCCTCCGGGCACCTTCTCCCCGCCGAGCAGGGAGAAGGAGCAGCGGGGCTCAGACGCCTGCCAGGAAATCCCGTATGGCTGGCCCGAACCGCTCGAAATCCACCAGAAATGCATCGTGCCCCTGCGGCGATTCCAGCGGCAAGAAGTCCGCCTGTGCCCCTCCGGCAGCCAGTCCCTCGGCGATCTGCTGCTGCTGTTGCAGCGGGAACAGGATGTCGGTGGTGGCCCCGATCGCCAGGGCGCGCTGCACCCGGATCTTCGCCAGCCCCTTCTCGACGTCGCCTCCGGCATACTCCGCCAGGTCGAACCAGTCCATCGACCGGCTGAGATAGAGATAGCAATTGGGATCGAAGCGGCGCACGAAGCGGCGCGCGTGGCCTTCCAGGTAGCTCTCCACCTGGAATTCCAGCCCGAACGGTTCCTCATCCGGACGATCCGACTCCAGCCGCACGCGGCCGAAGCGGCCATCCCACTCCAGCGCCGAACGGTAGGTGATGACCCCCAGCTTGCGCGCCATGCGCATGCCGGATTCCGGATACGACGCATCGTCGTACTGGCCACCGTTCCAGTTCGGGTCCAGGCGGATCGCCTCGCGCTGCAGCGAGCGGATCGCGATGGAGAACGGCAGCGCCTGCGCACTGCCCGAGATGTTGATGTGCGTGCGCGCGGCGCCCGGATGCAGCAGCAGATAGGCCAGCGCCGTCATCCCGCCCATCGAGTTGCCGATGATGCAGGCCAGCTGCTCGATGCCCAGCCCGCGCACCACGTCGAAGGCCGCGTGGGCGCCGTCTTCCACGGACAGCTCGGGGAAATCGAGGCGGTACAGCGTGCCGGTGCCGGGATTGACCGATGCCGGACCCGTCGAACCCTTGCAGCTGCCGAGCGAATTCACGCACACCACGAACCAGCGGTCGGTATCGATCGGCTTGCCCGGCCCCACCATCGCTTCCCACCAGCCCTCGGCATCGTTGCCCGCATTGCGCGCCGCATGCGCATCCGGCGACAGCCCGGTGACGATCAGCACCGCGTTGTCGCGCCGTTCGTTCAACGTGCCCCACGTCTCGTACGCCATCCGTGCACCATGCAGCGAGCCACCGCGCTTCATGCGGAACGGCGAGGGCAGGGGATGGAAGCGGGTGCCGGGGGGGATGAATTCGGTCATCCGCCAAGTGTAGCGATCCGGACGGTGCTATTCGCCCTGCCAGTGCACGTTGACACGGACTGGCAAGTGGTCCGAACCGATGTCGGGGCCGCGTTCCGCGCCCGTGCCGGCAAACTCGGACGAGACCAGCACGTGATCGATGCCGATGCCGAACAGGCCTTTGCCTTCGCTCGGATAGGTCGGCGCCCAGCCGGTGGCGCGCGTCAGCGGATGCAGGTCCGCGCCCAGCAGGGCGCTGGACCAGGGCGTGGCATTGAGGTCGCCGGCGACTATCATCGGCTCCCGTGCGGCCGATGCCGCGAGTTCGCGCAGCAGGCCATCGCGTGCGCGGTACTTGCGCGTGGCCATCGGCGGCTTCGGATGTGCGGCGACGAAGCGGATGCGTCGATCTTCGATATCCACGCCGGCTTCCATCCTCAGTGCACCCAGACGATCGGGCACCACGCGCACGTCGTGCAGGGGACGGTCGGACAGGATGCCCAGCCCCGGCGGCGATGCCAGCGGATGCAATGCCCGGTGCGGGAACCCGCCGTAGCCCTGACGCGCCAGCGCCTCCGCGTAGTCGGGCGACAGCTCGGTCAGCACGACGATGTGGGCCGGCTGGTGATCCAGCCAGGCGAGCAGTGCAGCGGGGTCGCGTTGGCGGATGTTGACGTTGGTGACGGCGATGACCAGCGCCGGTGGCCCGTCTGCGTGCGGTGCGACGGGACTGGCTGTCAACCACGGCACGGCAAGCAATGGCAGACCCAACAGCCAGCGCCTGTCGCGCAACGTGCCGAGCGCGCAGGCGAGCATCCATGCCAGGGCGTAGAGCGGCTGCCAGTGCGCGAACAGGTCCAAGGCCCAGCCGAGAGATCCCTGGCCCGGCAGCCACGCGCGCTGCAGTGGCAGCAGGAGTCCGATCAGGGCGGGCGTGGCGATCCATGGCGCAAGCCGGGAAACGATGCGTGCGCGGCTCATGCGGCAGACGGGAGAGGGATCATCGCCGGAGTGTAGGCAAGGCGCAGAGGTCATGCCATGTCATGCAGGCGCCGTGCATGCTGCGCCACCCGCGATGCGGAATCGACATCCCTCGCCCTGCGAAGCGGGGAGAGGGTGCCCGGAGGGCGGGTGAGGGGCGAACGGAGTAGGGAAGCTGACGTTGCGATCAGCGTCAACGCGCGTCTACACAGGGAGGCGAAGGTGTCGCGCAAAAGAGCGCCCCTCATCCGCCTTCGGCACCTTCTCCCCGCAGGCGGGGAGAAGGGAGCGACACACTGTGCCTTACGGCACCACGCGGTCGATGGTCAGCGCGTAGGTGTTGCCGGCCTTGACGTCGGCGGTGACGGCGGTCGCTTCCAGATCGCCGGGCTGCGCGGCGGGGCCGTTGCCCTTGGCGATGCGGGCGACCAGTTGCACCTGCGGGAGCTGCGACAGCTTCAGCGTCGGCATCGGGCTGTCGCCATCGCCGAGCGGCACGGTGACCGGAAAGTCGGATACCGGCAGGCGCCGGGCCGCGACAGGCATCGGCGGGCCACCCACCTGGCGGGCGAAGACGAACAGTGTGTCGCCGGGAGCGAGCTTGTCCTTCAGGGCAGGCGCCAGGTCGACGGTCACCGTGAGCAGCGCCGGCGCGCTGCCGGCGGCGGGCGCGGCGTCGGCCAGAGGGGGCAGGCCGGCTGCCGCGCGGGCTTCGTTGATCTGCGTGCGCAGGGTGGCCGCGGTGTTCGGGTCCACCTTGGCCAGCAGCGGCTCCCAAGTCTTGGCCGCGTCCGCGTGCCTGCCCTCCTGCCGCTGCGCCAGTCCCACGAACCACAGCGCGCGCTGGTGATCGGGATTGATCGCCAGCGCCTTGTCGAGCAGCGCGATCGCCTGCGCATCGAGCTTGCGGTCGGCATTGTTGAACAGGCGCGCCTGCGCCGCTTCGACCAGCAGGTCGGCATCGGTGGGCAACAGCTGCACCGCGCGCTCGAACGCCTTCTGTGCGTCGTCGTAACGCTGGAGGGCCGCGTAGGACTTGCCCAGCAGGCGCCAGCCTTCGGGCTCGTTCGGCTGCTTCTTCAGTTCGGCCTCCAGTTGCGCGACCGCCTCGTCCAGCGTGGCGGGCATGGCGGCGGATGCCGCTTCGGGTTCCAGTGCCGCCGGCGTGCCGACCACGCGGTACAGCGCGAACGTGGCGATGCCCAGCGTGGCGACGCCGGCCAGCACCAGTCCGCGCGCATCGCGCCACAACGGCCACAGCACGGCCAGCAGCACGCCCAGCGACAGCACGATGGCGAGGATCACGAACGGGGTCATCACCACTCCTGGTCGGTGTCGTCGATGGCGGGCGCTGACTGCTTCGCGCGCCGGGCGACGATGCGGGCGACCCAGAAACCGCCGGCGAGCAGCAGGAGCAGCGGCCCGAACCAGAGGATGTAGGTGCCGGGCGCGACGTCGGGCTTGTACAGCACGAACTCGCCATAGCGGTCGACCAGGAACTGCTTCACCTGCGCGTCGTCCTTGCCCTGCCGCATCAGGTCCAGCACTTCGCGGCGCAGGTCGTGCGCGATCTGCGCGTTGGAGTCGGCCAGCGACTGGTTCTGGCACATCACGCAGCGCAGTTCGGCGGTCAGCTTGTGGAAGCGGACTTCCTCGGCATCATCGCGGAACTGCAGCGGCGTGGGATCGCTGGCCTGCGCGAAGGCAGTGAAACTGCAAACGGCCAGGCACAGGGCGAGCACCCACCGTAGAGCCGAGCTTGCTCGGCTGCTCTTCGTTGCGGCACCGCGCAGCCGAGCAAGCTCGGCTCTGCGAGGGAGCCTTGATGTCGGGAATGCGGTCATCGGCCGGCTTCGATCTTTTCCAGCGCGGGAATCAGCTGGTTGTCGATGATGGCCTGGTCGATGGCGCCGACATGCTTCCAGCGGATCACGCCCTGGCCGTCGACCAGGAAGGTTTCCGGCGCACCGTAGATGCCCCAGTCGATCGCGGTGCGGCCTTCGAGGTCGGCGACGACCATCATGTACGGGTTGCCGAACTGGTCCAGCCAGCGCAGGGCGTCCTCGCGTTCGTCCTTGAGGTTGTAGCCGATGAAGCGCACGCGCTTGGTCAGTGCGAACTTGGTGAGGATGGGATGCTCGACGCGGCATTCCGGGCACCAGCTGCCCCACACGTTCATCACGTAGGGCTGGCCGGCGAGGTCGGCGTTGGTGGTGCGCTTGGCGGGGTCGTGCAGCAGCGGCAGGTCGAACGCGGGCGCCGGCTTGCCGATCAGCGGGGAGGGCAACGCATCGCGCCCGGCGCGGTCCGACTGCTTCACGCCGTAGTACAGCAGGCCCATCAGGCCGACGAAGAACAGGCCGATGATGACCAGCGCGAACGTCAGCGCACCGCGCGAGCGCGGCGGCGACGGCGGGAGTTCGGATGCGTTGTTCATGCGGGACGCGCCTCTTGTTTCTTGTGGTTTCGGAACCGGCGATCGGCGGCGGTGACGAAGCCGCCCAGCGCCATCAGCGCGGCGCCGAGCCAGATCCAGCGGACGAAGGGTTTGATGTGCACGCGCAGCGCCCACGCGTCGTTGCCCAGTGGTTCGCCGATGGCGACGTAGACATCGCCCAGTACGCCGGGCTTGATGCCGGCTTCGGTCATCACCTGGCCACCGCTGGCGTAGGCACGCTTCTCCGGATGCAGCAATACCACCGGCTGGCCGTCGCGCAGTACCTGCACGTGGCCGCGGTCGGACAGATAGTTGGGCCCCTGGGTTTCATCGACGCCCTGGAAATGGAAACCCCAGCGGCCGACCTCGACCGTCTGGCCCGGCTTCACCGCCAGTTCGCGCTGCACGTTCAGGCCTTCGACCAGCAGCGCGCCGACCAGGAACACGGCGATGCCGGTGTGCGCGAGTGTCATGCCGAGCATCTCGGGCGTGACGCGGCCGTTCGCGCGCAGGCGCTGCCACAGGAAGCGCAGCGTGCCTAGGCCGACCCACGCTGCGCCGAGGATGCCGGCGGCCACCTTCAGCTTGCCCTGCGGCGCCATGACGTAAGCGATTGCGGCCAGCACCAGGGCCAGGCCGGCCCACGGCAGCAGCATCGCCGCCAGTTTGCGCGGGTTTTCGCGTTGCCACTTGGCGAGCGGGCCGAACGGCACCAGCGCCACCAGTGGCGCCATCAGCACGATGAACAGCAGGCTGAAGTACGGCGGGCCGACGGAGATCTTGCCCAGATCCAGCGCATCGGCGATCAGCGGGTACAGCGTGCCCAGCAGCACCATCGCGCAGGCGGCGGTCAGCAGCAGGTTGTTGGCCAGCAGCAACGTCTCGCGGGAGCTGGCGGCGAAGTACGACTTCTCCGAGGCGTCGTCGGCCAGCTGCGGCGCGCGTAGCGCGTACAGCAGCAGCGAGCTGCCGATGACGATGCCGAGGAAGATCAGGATGAACACGCCGCGCGTGGGATCGGCGGCGAACGCGTGCACGCTGGTGATCACGCCCGAGCGCACCAGGAACGTGCCCAGCAGCGACAGCGAGAAGGCGGCGATGGCGAGCAACAGTGTCCAGCCGCGGAACGCGCCCCGCTTCTCCGTGACCGCCTGCGAATGGATCAGCGCCGCGCCGACCAGCCACGGCATGAAGCTGGCGTTCTCGACCGGGTCCCAGAACCACCAGCCGCCCCAGCCCAGTTCGTAGTACGCCCACCAGCTGCCCAGCGCGATGCCCAGCGTCAGGAAGCCCCAGGCCACGTTCGTCCACGGCCGCGTCCAGCGCAGCCAGCGCGCATCCACGTGGCCGTCGAGCAGGGCGGCGATCGCGAACGCGAACGGCACCACGAAGCCCACGTAGCCCACGTACAGCAGCGGCGGATGGATGATCATCCCCGGATCCTGCAGCAGCGGGTTGAGGTCGCGCCCCTCGCCCGGCGAGGGCAGCAGGCGCACGAAGGGATTCGAGGTGAAGATGAGGAAGGCGAGGAAACCGATGGCGACCACGCCCATCACCCCCAGCACGCGCGCCATCACCACCGGCGGCAGGCCACGCGAGAACAGGGCCACGGCACCGGTCCACAACGCCAGCACCAGCGCCCACAGCAGCAGCGAGCCTTCGTGCGAGCCCCACACGGCGGTATAGCGGTAAACCATCGGCAGCAGCGAGTTGGAATTGTCGGCCACGTACTTGACCGAGAAGTCCTGCTTCACGAATGCCACCGTCAGCGCGATGAAGGCCAGCATCACCAGCCACAACTGCGCGTAGGCGGCGGGGCGCGCCACGTCCATCCACGCCGCCTTGTTGCGGTGCGCGCCCGCCAGCGGCAGCACCGCCTGCAGGATCGCAACCAGCAGCGCCAGGATCAGCGCGATTTGTCCGAGTTCAGGAAGCATGCGTATTCCATCCCCTCGCCCTGCGTAGCGGGGAGAGGGTACCGAAGGCGGGTGAGGGGCGAGCGGAGTTGCGGGTGTTCAGACGATCAAAGAGTGGCCGGGTGCGCGGGCTACGCTTCGTGCGCATGTGCGGAGAGCCAAAAGCGCCCCTCATGCGCCCTTCGGGCACCTCCTCCGCGCTCGCGGGGAGAAGGAAACTGTCAGCGGGCGCGAGGATCAATTCGGCGACCCCGCCGGCGCCGCCTGCACATCATGCTTCTGATGCGCCTTGCCCATCTTGTCGGCGACTTCCTTGGGCATGTAGGCCTCGTCGTGCTTGGCCAGCACGTCGGTGGCGATGAAGACGCCGTCCTGCATGGAGCCGGTCGCGACCACGGCCTGCCCCTCGCGGAACAGATCCGGCAGGATCTTGTCGTAGCGCACCGTCAGCTGGGCGTCGCCGTCGGTGACGGCGAACTGCGAGACCAACGAGCCGGGTTCGCGCTTGAACGATCCTTTCTCCACCATGCCGCCCAGGCGGAACCGGGATTCGCCGGCTTCACCGCGCAGCACTTCGGCGGGCGTGTAGAGGTAGGCCACGTTGCGCTGCAGGGCCATCGCGATCAGCGCGGTGGCGATGCCGGCCACCACGACGGCGAGCAGCACGAACAGCAGGCGACGGCGTCGAACGGGATTCATCTGTCAGCGTTCCAGGTCGGCGGGGGCGGCGCCGCGGCGGGCATCGCGCGCCACACGTTGGCGGGCGGCGCGCAGTTCACGGCGCACCTGCAGGCGCGGGGCGAGGAAATCCCAGCCCAGTACCACGGCGAAGACGGCGTAGGCGCCGATGACGTATTCGAGGTAGCTCACGGCGCGACCTCCTTCGCGGCAGCGAGTTTCGCAACCCAGTCCTTGCCGGCCTCGCGACGCAGGTTGTCGGCGCGCGCACGCGCCAGCAGCGAGCCGGCGAACCAGAACTTCGTCGCGACCACCATCAGCACCAGAGGCAGGATCATGCTGTCGTCCATGCTGGATTCGCCGAACACGCGGATGGTCTGGCCCTGGTGCAGCGAGTTCCACCACACCACGGAGTAGCGGATCACCGGCAGGATCGCCACGCCGACGATGGCCAGCAGGCCCGCCGCGCGCGCGGCGTTGCGGCGGTCGTCGATGGCGCCGTACAGGCCCATCACGCCGAGGTAAAGGAACAGCAGGATCAGCTCGGTGGTCAGGCGGGGGTCCCAGTCCCACCACGTGCCCCACATCGGCTTGCCCCAGATGCTGCCGGTAGCCAGGGTGATGACGGTGAAGGCGGCACCGGTGGGCGCGCACGCCATCGCCAGGATCTCGCACAGCTTGATACGCCAGATCAGTGCGATGGCCGCGTAGAACGCCATCAGGCCGAACACGAACATGCTCATCCATGCGCTGGGCACGTGGATGTAGAGGATGCGGAAACTGTCGCCCTGCTGGTAGTCGGCTGGCACCACGAACAGCGCCTGCCACAGGCCCACGCCCAGCAGCACGATGGCGGCGAGGTAGCACCACGGCGTCCAGCGAGCGGCGAAGCGGTCGAAGGTGGGAGGCGAGCCGAGTTGATGGAACCAGCGGACGAGAGGATTCATGCAGCCACGTTCTTCAGGTCAGGGCGATGCGGATCGCCGCGGCGGCGGCCAGCGGCGCCAGCAACAGCGACAGCAGCAGGCCGGCGGCCAGCCAGAGGAGGGCGCCGGAGGCATCCAGCCCTTGCGCGTTGGCGGCCACGGCGCCCGCGCCGAACACCAGCACCGGCACGTACAGCGGCAGCGCCAGCAGGGCCACAAGGATACCAGAGCGCCTCATGCCGACCGTCAGCGCCGCGACCACCGCACCCAGCAGGCTCAGCAGCGGCGTGCCCAGCGCGAGCGTGGCGAGCAGCATCGGCAGGTCGTTGCGCGGCAGGTGCAGCATCTCGCCCAGCAGCGGCGCGGCGAGCACCAGCGGCAGGGCGGTGGTGGCCCAGTGGGTCAATACGCGCACCAGTACCAGCCAGGCCAGCGGCACGGGGGCGAGGATCCATTGTTCGAGCGAACCGTCCTCGGCATCGCCGCGGAACAGCGTGTCCAGCGACAGCAGGCCGGCCAGCAGCACGGCGACCCACAGCACCGCCGGCGCCACTTTCGACAACACCAGCGGCGCGGTTCCCAGGCCGAGGGCGAACAGCACCACCACCAGCAACGCGAACAGTGCCGGCTGCATCGCATCGCCCCGGCGGCGCCACAGCAGTTGCACGTCGCGCACGATCAGGGCGCGCGCGGTCTGCAGCAGGGAGGGCGCGGCGCTCATGCCGGGCGCTCCATCACCAGCATCCGCGTTTGCACGGGGGGAGCGGCGTAGGCACCATGCGTGGTGACCAGTGCGGCACCCCCCTCGCGCAGGTGCGCGGAAATCATCCGGTTCACCAGGGTAATGCCCTCCAGGTCGAGATTGGCGTAGGGCTCGTCCAGCAGCCACAGCGGCGACGGCGACAGCCACAGCCGTGCAAGCGAAAGCCGCTTCTTCTGGCCTGCGGATAGTTGGCGTGCGAACGCATCCTCGTAGCCGGCCAGGCCGACCATCGCCAGGGCGTTGCCCGGCATCTGGCGTGCACGGCGACCGTGCAGGCCGCAGAGGAAGTTGAGGTTTTCCAGCGTGTTCAGGTCGGCCTTCAGCGCGGGCAGGTGGCCGAGATAGGCCATCGCATGCGCGCGGCGCGATGGCCCGGCCGGCTGCCCGTCGATGTCGATCTGACCGGCATCGGCATGCAGCAGGCCGGCCAGCACCCGCAGCAGGGTGGTCTTGCCGACCCCGTTGCCGCCCTGCACCAGCAGCGCCTCGCCCGCATCCACGGCGAAATCCAGCGGCCCGAACACCGGCTCGTCGTTGCGCGAGAACGCCAGGGCACGGGCAGCCAGCAAGGGCGGGTGGCGGGAAGCGGCGTCGGTCATCGGATCGGGCGTTCCCGGGCGGGAGCGGGGTGTCCTGTCGGATCAAACGCCCATTCTAAACGGCCGGGCCGGTCCGGCCGCCTGCGACAGACGGTCGCGGTCCGTCACCCCACCCAGTCGGTATGCGGGTCGCCGTCGGCCTGCGGCGGGCGCGGCCACATCATCCGCAGTCGCACCGGCGTGTCAGCGTGCCAGAACAGCGTGCCGCCCTGGCCGAACTCGCGCGCCAGGGCGTCGGCCTGTTCCAGCGTGGCGTCCAGCACCAGGCAGCCGTGTTCGACCATGCCTCCCTGATTGTTGCAGCCCAGCGCCGGGTGGAATGACAACCCCAGCGCGTGCAGGCGTGCGTGCAGGCGTTCCTGCGCGATGTCGTTGACCGGGCGCGGCGCCTCGCCGGGTGGCGGGTTCCACGCGGTGATGAACAGATAGCGGGTCGCCATGACCTGGCGTTCGACATCCGGCGCGGTCGAGCCGGTGCGGAACAGCCATTCCTGCCGGCCCACGGTGACGAAATAGTGCGCGGCAGCCCAGGCCGTGGCCAGCCGTGCGCGTTCCGCCTCGGGGACATCCCCGAGGGTCGCGCCGGCAGCGGGAACGCGGTGGTCGGCCATGGCCGCATCATCGCGCGTAACGCCCAGCGCGTACACTCCGCATTCCCTTCATCGAGTGCCCGCCCCAGGATGTCCCAGCCGCAGACCAAGCTGCCCAAGGTGGGCACCACTATCTTCACCGTGATGTCGCAGCTCGCCGCCGAGCACGGCGCGGTCAACCTGGGGCAGGGTTTCCCGGATTTCGCCGTTCCGCAGCGACTGGTTGACGAGCTGGACCGCGCGATGCGCGATGGCCACAACCAGTACGCCCCGATGACCGGCGTGGCGCCGCTGCGCCAGGCCATCGCGGAGAAGGTGCTGCGCTGTTACGGCCGTGAAGTGAACCCGGATACCGAGATCACCGTGACCAGCGGCGCCACCGAGGCGTTGTTCAACGCGATCCACGCCGTGGTGCGCCCGGGCGAAGAAGTCATCGTGCTGGACCCGGCCTACGACAGCTACGAACCGGCGATCGACCTGGCCGGCGCGCGTGCCGTGCATGTGCCGCTCGATCCGCAGACGTTTGCGGTGGACTGGAACCGCGTGCGCGCCGCCATCACGCCGAAGACGCGGTTGCTGATCATCAACAGCCCGCACAACCCGTCCGGCGCGATGTTCGACGAAGCGGATATCCGCGCGCTGTCGGCGCTGCTGGAAGGCACCGGCATCTACCTGATTTCCGACGAGGTCTATGAGCACATCGTGTTCGACGGCCGCCGCCATGAATCGATCCTGCGGTATCCCGAGCTGGCCGCGCGTGCCTTCGTCGTCTCCAGCTTCGGCAAGACCTACCACTGCACCGGCTGGAAGATCGGCTACGCCATCGCGCCGCCGACGCTGAGCGCGGAATTCCGCAAGGTCCACCAGTACAACGTGTTCTGCACGTTCGCGCCGGCGCAGCACGCCTTCGCCGCGATGATCCGGCAGGAACCGGAGCACTACGAGCAACTGGGCGCGTTCTACCAAGAGAAGCGCGACCGCTTCCGCGAGCAACTGCTGGGCACGAAGTGCGTGCCGCTGCCGGTGCCGGGCGGCTATTTCCAATTGGTCGATTATTCGGCGGTCAGCGACCTCCCGGATGCCGAGTTCGTGAAGTGGTTGACCGTCGAGCATGGCGTCACCGCGATCCCGCTGTCCCCGTTCTACGAAACGCCGCCGACCGGCCAGCGCCTGGCGCGACTGTGCTTCGCCAAGAACGAGGCGACGCTGGATGCGGCGATCGCGCGGTTGAAGGCGCTGTAAGCGGATACGGAGACACAGATGCAGGACCTCCGCATTTCCCTCGTCCAGGGCGAGACCCGCTGGCACGATCCGGCGGGCAACCGCGACTACTACGGCGCGTTGATCGCGCCGCTCGCCGGGCAGACCGATCTATTGGTGTTGCCGGAGACTTTCACCAGCGGCTTCAGCAACGAGGCCATCGACCAGGCCGAAGGCATGGACGGCGCCACGGTGGCGTGGATCCGTGAGCAGGCGGCGACGCTCGATGCGGCGATCACCGGCAGCGTGCAGCTGCGCACGGCGGAAGGCGTATTCAACCGCCTGCTGTTCGCCACGCCGGATGGCGATCTGCAGCACTACGACAAGCGTCATCTGTTCCGCTACGCCAACGAGCACATGCGGTATGCCGCGGGCAGCGAGCGGCTGACGCTCGAATGGAAGGGCTGGCGGATCAATCCGCTGGTCTGCTACGACCTGCGCTTCCCGGTGTTCGCGCGCAACCGGTACGACGTGGAGCGGCCGGGACAGCTGGATTTCGATCTGCAGTTGTTCGTCGCGAACTGGCCAGCGCCGCGGGCGTATGCGTGGAAGACGCTGTTGCGGGCACGGGCGATCGAGAACCTGTGCTACGTGGCCGCCGTCAATCGTGCGGGTACGGACGGCAATGGGCACGCGTACAGCGGCGACAGTGCGGTGATCGATTTCCTGGGGCAGCCGGTGGTGGAGTTGCCGGCTGGCGAGGGGGTGGTGACGACGACGATCTCGGCGGCGGCGCTGGCGGCGCATCGGGAGAAGTTCCCGGCGATGCTGGATGCGGATCGGTTCGAGTTGCGTTGATCCCTCGGATGTCGTGCTCGGTATCGAGCTTGCTGGTGCAGCCAGCATGGTGCGCTCGCCGCGAGGCGTCACTTTCTTTGCGTGTGCAAAGAAAGTAACCAAAGAAAGCACACCCCAGGCGGCACGCCCTGCGCTTCGCTCCGGGTCCGCGAGCGGTCCGGGAATTTTCGTAAGGCACATCCCTGTGCCATACGAAAACGCCGCCCATCCGGGGCGGCGCCCTTCGGGTTTTACCCGGCCCACTCGCCGTGCCTCATGGGGACCCTGAAGAGCCAGGTCAAAGGCATGCACGCCGAATCTGTCCGTGTCGGCTTTCGGGGCCCCTTTAGGTCCGGCAGTCACGGCGGGTAAAACCCGCAGGGCGGCGCACAAGGATGTGCGCCGTTTTCGGCCGGGGCAGGAGGCCCCGTCCGAAAATTCCCGTCGTGACTGCGCACCCGCCGCGCAGCGGCGGGCGGACCGCCGGGGGGTGTTTCTTTTGCCTACTTTTCTTTGCACAAGCAAAGAAAAGTAGGGCCCCCGCGGCCAGCGGCACCATGCCGGCACACATCAGACTTAACCGAAAGAGGTTGAGCCCGAGTGGTTAATGCGCAGTGTGCGTATCGCGCTCACTACGTGTTGCCGTGCGCTCAACCCGCCTTCTGCGGCAGGATCTGGCATACCGCCTGGCACATCGCCAGCACCCGGCCCGCGTCGTCGCGCACCTCGCCGGCGAGGAACAACTGATTGCGCGTGCGTTCGACCAAACGCGCATGGCAGATGATGTGCGGCATCTCCTGCGTCACCGGTCGCAGGTACTGCGTATTGAGCGAGGTGGTCACGCTCGGCGGCGCGATCAGGTACGAGAACGGCCCCAGCGTGTTGTCCAGTGCGGCCACTATGAAGCCGCCCTGCATGTGCCCGATCGGATTCTGATAGCGAGGCAGCACGGGAAAGCGCATCGCCAGCGACTGGCCTTCCACGTAATCGATGGGCTCGCCCTGCATGTCGAGCAGGCAGGGCGGCGGAATCTGCAACGGCGCGCCGGCCGGTAGCCGTGCATGCAGTAGTGCGTTGATGTCGGTCGCGGCGTCGCTCATCGGGTGAAGCTCAGCTCGAAAGAGGTGAAGAAGGGCGCGCGCGGCGGCGCTGACAGCGTGCTGCCATTGATCCGCTTCTGCACGCAGATCGCCAGCGGCGTGCCGCCCTCCCGCCAGGTACGCACGACCTTGCCCGATGCGTCCAGTTCCGCCACCACCACGAACGGCGACGTATCCGCCGTCGGCGTCGCGCAGCCGGCGATGGCGGCCTCCAGCGCAATGCCCTGTGCATCGCGCAGGGCACTGGCGCTGGCCGCGGGCAATGAGGCCTCGTCCGCATCCGCCCGCCGCTTGGCGTCGCTGTAGTCCGTGGGCGATTGCGCGTGCGCCAGCAAGGTGGCGGAGAGGACCCAGGCGAACAGGATGCCGCGCATCATCGACGATCTCCTCATGGCGCCTTCGGCGGCTCGATGCGCCAGATCTTGCCGTCGTCCTCGTCGGTGACGACATAGACATTGCCGTTCGCATCCACGCGCACGTCACGCACGCGCTCGCCGATCTCGTTGAGCAGGCGCTCCTCGCCGACGATCTTGTCGCCCTGCAACGTCAGGCGGATCAGGTTGCGCTCGGCCAGGGCGCCAATGAACAGGCTGTCGTTCCATGGGCTGCCGGTCTTGCCGGTCAGGAACGCCATGCCGGACACGCCGGGCGACTTCTCCCACAGGTGGTAGGGCTGTTCCATGCCGTCCTTCGCCTTGCCTTCGGCCTCGGGAATCGGCTGGCCCGAATAGTTGATGCCGTAGGTGATGACCGGCCACCCGTAGTTCTTGCCGGCCTCCGGCAGGTTGATCTCGTCGCCGCCGCGCGGCCCGTGTTCGTTCTGCCAGATCTTGCCCGTGCGCGGATCGCGTGCCATGCCCTGCATGTTGCGATGGCCGTAGCTGTAGATCTCCGGGCGCGCATCGGCGCGGCCGACGAACGGGTTGTCCTTGGGCACGCTGCCGTCCAGGTTCAGGCGCACCAGCTTGCCCTGCAGCTTGCCGAGGTCCTGCGCGGTGGGGCGCTGGTTGCGTTCGCCCTGGCTGATGAACACGTGGCCGGCATCGTCGAACACGATGCGCGAACCGAAGTGGTTCGGCCCTTCCAGCTTCGGTTCCTGGCGGTAGATGACCTTGACGTCGGCCAGTGCATCGCCGGACAACGTGCCGTAGGCGACGGCGGTGCCGGCGGTGCCGTTCTCGCCGGGTTCGGCGTAGCTCAGATAGATGCGCTGGCTGCTGGCGAAGTCGGGCGCCAGTACGACATCGAGCAGGCCGCCCTGACCGGTAGCCCACACCTTGGGTACGCCGGTGATCGGCGCGGATACCGCCCCGTCCGCGCCGACGCGGCGCAACTGGCCGCTGCGTTCGGTGACGAGCATGGCGCCATCCGGCAGGAAGGCGAGGCTCCACGGGTGGTCGAGGCCGCTGGCGACGCGGGTGACGCGGATCTGGCCCTGCGCGCTGGCCAGCGTCTGCGACGGCTGGTCTGCGGGTGCGGCCTGCGCGGCGGCGGGCGCCGACGCCCTGGCCGCGTCACCGTTGGCCGAGGAATCGCAGGCGGCCAACGGCAGGGCGAGGAGGAGGGCGGTGGCGAGTCGATGGTGGGCGTTGCGCAACGTCGTATCTCCTGTGGGGGAAGTCAGCGGTAACCGGCGGCCTGCAGCTCGAACAGTTCGGCGTAGCGGCCGCCGGCGGCCATGAGTTGTGCGTGCGTGCCGCTGGCTTCCAGCCGCCCCTGGTCGAGGACCAGGATGCGGTCGGCCATGCGGACGCTGGAGAAGCGGTGCGAGATCAGCACCGCGGTCCGATTGTCCGACAATTCCTTGAAGCGTTGGAAGACCTCGAATTCGGAACGCGCATCGAGTGCGGCGGTCGGTTCATCCAGGATCATCACCTGCGCATCGCGCATGTAGGCGCGCGCAATCGCGATCTTCTGCCACTGCCCGCCCGACAGGTCCACGCTGTTCTTGAAGCGGCGGCCCACCAGCTGGTCGTAGCCGCGCGGCAGGCTTTCGATCACCTCGTCGGCCATGGCGCGGGCAGCGGCGGCACGCACGCGCGCATCGTCGTGCATGGCCTCGATGCGGCCGACGCCGATGTTCTCGCCCGCGGTCAGGTGGTAGCGCACGAAATCCTGGAAGATCACGCCGGTGTTGGCGCGCAGGTCATCGAGGTCGTACTCGCGCAGGTCCCGTCCATCGAGCAGGATGCGGCCTTCGTCGGGGTCGTACAGCCGCGCGAGCAGCTTCACCAGCGTGGTCTTGCCGGCGCCGTTCTCGCCGACCAGGGCCAGCACTTCGCCCGCGTGCAGTTCGAAGTCGAGATGCCGCACCGCCCAGCGTTCGGCATCGGGATAGCGGAAGCCGACGTTCTCGAAGACGAAGCCGTGGGTGATGGGACGCGGGACCGGCACGGCATCTGCAGGTGACGTGATCTCCGGCTCGATCTCGAAGAAGGAGAACAGGTCGTCCAGGTACAGCGCCTGGCCGGCCACCTGCGAGAACCCGATCAGCAGCCCTTCCAGCAACTGGCGCAGGCGCAGGAAACTGCCGGCCAGGAAGGTCAGGTCGCCGATGCTGAAGTCGCCGCGCACCGTGCGCCAGGCGATGTAGGCATACGCGACGTAATACCCGAGCGTGCCCAGCGCGGCGAGCACCGTGCCCCACAGCGCACGCCGGCGCGCGAGCGCGCGGTTGGCGAGGAAGAACTTCTCCGCGAGCGTGCGGTAGCGTTCGATCAGGAAGCGGTGGAGATTGAAGATCTTCACCTCCTTCGCGGTTTCCACGCTCGCGCCCATCTGCCGCAGGTACTCCAGCTGGCGCCGTTCGGGCGTCCACTGGAAGTTCAGCGAATAGCCCAGCGCATTGAAGTGCGCCTCGCCGACGAAGGCCGGGATCAACGCGATCGCGAGCAGGGCGATGAGCCAAGGCGCGTAGACCAGCAGGCCCGCAGCGAAGGCGACCACGGTGATGGCATCCTGTACCTGGCCGAACAACTGGCTCATCAGGTTCATGCGGCCCATGGTCTGGCGGCGCGCACGGTCCAGCTTGTCCTGCAGGTCGGGGTCTTCGAAGTCCTCCAGGTCGAGAGTGGCCGCATGCGCCATGAGCCGCACGCTGGTCGCGTTGGTGAACAGCTCCGACAGCAGCGCGTCGGCGTAGCTGACCAGGCGGCCGAGCAGGTCGGAGCCGATCGCCAGCGCGAACTCCAGTGCCAGGAGCGTGGCCAGCGTGTCCAGCTGCCCGCTGCGCCACGCTTCGCCGAGCGATCCGAAGTCCAGGCCCAGCCCGACCAGCCGGATGGCTTCGTCGATGATCATCTTGGCGATGTAGAGCGTCACCACGGGGACGAACGCGCGCACCAGGCGCAGGCCCAGGCTCGCCAGCGTCAGCGTGCGGCTGGTCTGCCAGATCTGGCGCAGGAACGGGCCGAGGTTGCGCATCGCATCGAAGCGCTCGCGCAGGTTGGGCGTGGGATTGCGTGCGGGCGCGGCATGCGTAGGGGCGGACGGCATGCCCGGATTGTGCCCGTTCGTGGGGTCGTCGTCAGTGAAGGCCGCCGGTCGTCCCGGCGTCCCCGCGGCGCACAGTGTCAGCGTTTCGCCAGCGCCGGTGCCGGCGACCGGATGTCCAGCATCTGGCCGGCTTCCACACGTTCGCCGCCCCGCACGACCAGGCGATCGCCCGCCTTGATCCCGGCGCCGACCTCGACCAGGCCGTCCAGTTCCGTACCGGTCGTCACCGGCACGCGTTCGGCCTTGCCGGCGGCATCCACCCGCATGACGAAGTCGCCCTCGCGGCGCAGGATCACCGCGTCGCGCGGCACCGCGATCACCGTGCGCGACGGGGCGGTGGGCAGGCCCACGTCCACCGCGGTGCCGATGGGAATGTCCATGCCGTCCACCGCGATGCGCAGTTCGAGCTGCCGCGAGGCTTCGTCGCCCACCGGCACCAGCACGCTGACGGGATAGGCGCGTTCTGTGCCGGCGTTGCGCACGCGTACCTCGGTACCGGGCGACAGATGGCGGGCCAGGTCGACCGGTGCGCGGACGCGGACTTCCTGCGCGCCCGTGTCCACCAGGCGCGCGACCGAGGCGCCGGTGACCAGGTATTCGCCAGGTTGCGTGTGGCGCTCCACGACGATGCCGTCGAACGGCGCGCGGACGACCATCTGCGCCCGCTGATGGCGGAGCTGCGCGAGTTGGGCCAGCACGCGTGCCCGTTCCTGGGCCAGCACGTCGCGATCGGCGCGCAGCTGCTCGTACTGCGCACGCGCGATGTTCTGTTGTTCCGCCAGCTGCGCGTAGCGCTGTTCCTGCCGGGTGGCCAAGGCGAGTTGCGCCTGGATGCGCGCAAGATCTGCCTGGCTCTCCTGCTCGCGCAGGCGCAGCGCGGCGTCGTCGAGGACGGCCAGCGCCTGTCCGCGGCGAACACGCTGGCCGACCTCCGCGACGTCGACGACACGGCCCGTCTGTTCGCCTGCCACACGCGCATCGCGGCGACTGATGACACTGCCCGGCGACCACTGGTGCGGCGCAAAGGCCGTGCTGACGGCGGGTGCGACGCTGACGATGGCGGGCGGCGATGCCTCATCGGGTGGCGCGCTGGCTTCGGCCTCCCGTTTCATCCATGGCAGGACGAGGACGCCCGCGAGTGCGGAGGCGAGCAGCAGTTTGGGCAGGGGACGCATGGGATTCTCCAGGACAGGGTCAGGAAGTGGCACGGGGAAGCGCGAACGCGTCCTCGGCCTGGTCGCCGCGCGGATGCGGCGTGCGTTCGCCGGCCAGGCGCAGCAGCGCAGGCACGAGCACCACGGTGAACAGCAGGCTGAGCGCGACGCCACCGACCGACACCGCGGCCAGTCCGCGATAGATGACCGCACCGGGCCCTGGATTGATCGCCATCGGCAGCGCGCCGAGCACGCCGGTCAGCGCGGCGATCAGGATCGGGCGCAGGCGTTGTTCGAGCGCTTGCTTGAGCGCGTCGTCGAGCGATGCGCCGTCGGCCTGCGCTTCACGCGTCTGGGCGACCAGCAGGATGGCGTTGTTGATCACCATGCCCAGCAGCATGATGAAGCCGATCATCGAGAGGAGATCCAGCGTCTGGCCGGCGACCAGGTCGAGGACGCGCAGGCCGGCGACGCCACCCAGCACTGCCATCGGCAGTGTGGCCATGACGAAGGCGCTGTCGCGCAGCGAGCGGAACATCGCGGCCATCAGCATGAAGAGCACGACCAGCGCCATCGCGAAGTTGATGCCCATGCTGCGCACCACCTCGCCGAGCCGGTCAGCGCTGCCGGAGATGCGGATGGCCGCATCCGGCGGCAGGCTGTCGCGCAGGGTCGGCACGATCTCCTCGTTGACGATGTCCAGCGCTTCTTCCAGCGACATCGCCGCGGGAGGATCGACCGTGAGCGTGACCGTGCGACGGCGATCAATGCGGCGCAGCTGGTTCGGCGCGAGTACCGTGTCCACCTGCGCCAGGTCGGCCAGGCTCAGCACACCGCCCTGCGGCGTGGCCAGCGGGGCATCGCCCAGGCGCGCGATGTCGTCCTCGCCGTTGCTGCGCAGGATGATCGCCAGGCGGCGGTCGCCATCGAAATGCTCGCCCAGCCATTGGCCGTCGCCCAGCGTGCGTACCACCGTGCCCAGCTCCGGGCGCCGCCAGCCGACTTCGGCCAGGCGCCGGTCGTCGGGATTGACGCGCAGCTCCGGGGTGCCGCCGTCGGCATTGGGCCAGGCCTGCACGTTGGCACCGGTGAAACGCTCGGACAATGCTCTTCGTCCTGCCTCCGCCGCACGCGCCAGCGCATCGCCGTCGCTGTGCTGCAGGTGGATGGCGATGGCGCGCGCCGAGCCCCCGAAGCTGCCGAACAGCTCGCCTTCGCTGGCGAACGCGCGCGTATCGGGGAAGCCGACCACGATCTCGTCGCGCACGATGCGCTCGAGTTCACCGATGTCGTCCGGATCGACCACGCGCGCACCCAGCGTGCCGCCGCCCGGCCACAGGTTGAGGTACCAGTTGCTGAGCTGCGGCCCCTTCTCGCCCTCCATGTACGGGCGCATGCGCTCCAGCAATGCGGGGGCGATCTCGCGGTTCACGCGTTCGGGGCTCATGCCCGGCGGGAAGTTGAAGAAGGCGTCCACCGCGGCGCGCTTCACCGGCGGCAGGTAGTCGATCTGCGGCATCAGCACTACCGCAAGCAGGGCGGGTGCGAGCACCAGGCCGCCGACCCAGGCGAGCTGGCGCGGCCGGCCTTCGGTGGTCTTCAGGGCCCAGTCGCTGAGCCGCGACCAGAAGCGATGCTGGTTTTCCTCGCCAGGCCGCGTGCGCAGCCAGCTGCCGGCCGCGGCGGGCAGCACCGTGACGGCGATCAGCAGCGAGATGCCCACCGCGATGGAAATGGTCAGCGCCAGGTCGGCGAAGAGCTGGCCTTCGACGTCGTCCATGAAGATGACCGGCAGGAACACCGCGACCGTCGTCAGCGTGGACGCGACCAATGCGCCACCGACCTGACGCGTGCCTTCCAGCGCCGCATGCGTGGCCGACAGGCCTTGCTCGCGCAGGCGCACGATGTTCTCCGCAACGACCACCGCCGCGTCCATCACCATGCCCACCGCGAAGGCGAGGCCAGCCAGCGAGATGACGTTGAGGCTGCGCCCGGTGAGCTGCAGCACGATGAAAGTGGCGAGCAGCGAGATGGGAATCGCGCACGCGATCAACGCGGTGGCGCGTATATCGCGCAGGAACCACCACAGGCAGCCCACGGCGAGCAGCACGCCGGCGGTCAGGCTGCCCGACAGCAGGCCGAGCGCGCGGTTGATGAAGACCGACGCGTCGAAGCTCTGCGCAATGTCCAGGCCCAGTGGCTTGAGTTCCTGCTCGCGCACGTCGGCGACGACACGCTTCACCTCGTCCAGCGTGTCGAGCACGTTGGCGCCGCTTTCGCGCAGGATGCGCAATCCGATCGCCGGATTGCCGTTCTGGTAGGCAAAGAAGCGTTGCTCGGGGCGCTTGACCTCCACCGTGGCGACATCGGCCAGCCGTACCGGCCGGCCATCGCGCCAGGCGAGGATCAGGTTGCCCAGCGCCTCGGGCGAATAGCGTCCGGCGAAGCGCAGCACGTACTCGCGGCGGCCGGCTTCCACCACGCCACCGGACACATCGGTGGCGCGTGCAGCGACGGCAGCCACATCGGGAATCTGGATGCCCAGTGCCGCGGCCCGCGACAGGTCCAGGGTGATGGTCAGCTCCTCCTCCGCACCGCCATTGATCTCCACGCCGGCCACGCCATCGACGGACGTCAGACGCGGCACGATCCGGTCCTCGATGAGCTGGCGATAGTCGAGGATGTCGCCGCGCGTGCCGGGCAGCTTCTGCACGAAGAAGTAGGTCAGCGAGTTGTTGGCGTTGTCCGCGCCGGCCTGCACCACGGGGGGCGTCGCATCGCGCGGCAGTGGCTGCAGGCGATTCATCCGCGCGAGCACTTCCACCAGCATCGCGTCCATGTCGCTGCCCACGGCGAACGTAAGGTTGATGAAGCTGTTGCCGGCGTTGACATTGGAGGTCATCTCCTCCAGTCCGGGCAGGCCCTGCATCACGGTTTCGATCGGCTCGACGATCTCGGATTCCATTTCCTGCGGCGAGGCCGCGCGCCAACCGGTCTGGATCGACATCTGCGGGCGCTCGATGTCCGGGAACAACTGCAGCGGCAGCTTGCCCAGGCTCAACAGGCCGAATGCGCAGACCATCGCCACCACCACGGCGACGGCGGCGGGATTGCGCAGTGAGGCATCGGTGAGTTTCATCGTACGTCCGCGTGGTGGTCGGCGGTGCGCACGATGCGCGCAGTGACGAGCGGCGTTATGGCCCGGAAGTCATGCGGCAAGCCGCATTGCGGCGAGTGGTGGACGCGCGACGACGAACCGAGTCTTGAGAATCTGCGTTACGCGCGATGAGCGGTTCTGTGGTGGGAGCGACGTAAGTCGCGATGGCCGTATCAAGGTCCGTCATCGCGACTTACGTCGCTCCCACAAGAAGCCGACGACGCCTACAGCAATACCGCCAGCTTGTCGCGATGGCTGCGCGACAGCTTCAGTTCCTGGCCGCAGTCCAGGCGCAGGAAGCTTTCGCCGTTGGTGTGCGGGCGCATTTCCACCACGCGGCGAGCGTTGACGATGGTGGAACGGTGGATGCGGGGGAAGCGCTGCGGGTCCAGCTGTTTCTCCAGTTCGCGCATCGTCGCGCGCAGGATCAGCGTGGTGCCGTTCGCTTCGTCGCCGTCCACATGGATGCACATGTAGTCCCCGGCGGCATCGATCCAGCGGATGCTGTGCAGGTCCACGCGCACGGTGCGGCCGCCATCGCGGACGGCGAGTTTCTCCTCGCGGCGCAGCAGGTCGAGCGCGTCCGGCTTCAGGGCCTCGTCCAGGTCCAGCGGCGGGCGGCCGCTCAGTTCCCCCAGCAGGCCGAGCAGGTGGGCGCAGTGGCCGCTGGCTTCGCGTTGGGCGCGTGCCTGGCGCACGCGCGCCAGCGCCTGGGCCAGCCGCGAATCTTCCACCGGTTTCAGCAGGTAGTCGGTGGCCGACGCCTCGAACGCGCGGATCGCATAGTGATCGTAGGCGGTCACGAACACCACCAGCGGCATCTCGCTGGCGGGGATCGCCCGCAGTGTCTGGAAACCATCCAGGCCGGGCATCTGCACATCGAGGAACATCAGGTCCGGGCGGTGCTCGCGCAGGCCGGCGATGGCCGATGCGCCGTCGCCGTACTGGCCTACGATCTCGATGTCGGGATGCGCGCTCAGGCGGATTTCAAGGCCGCGACGCGCGAGCGGTTCGTCGTCGACGATCACGGCGCGCAGGCGGGGGGCAGGTTCCGTGCGGGCGTGGCTGTCCATGCTCAGTCACCGAGGGTCTGCGAGGTTTCGAACGGCAGGCGCAAGATCACCTCGATGCCGCGTTCGCGGTTGCGCACGGAAAAGCCGCCGGCCTCTCCGTACAGCACGCTGAGGCGTTCGCGCGTGTTGCGAAGTCCCACTCCCTTGCCCGGCGGCAGGGCGTTGCCTTCAAGACTGCTGCAGCCGGGGCCGTCATCGATCACCCGCAGCACCAGTTGGCCGGCATCGTGTTCGGCTTCGATCCGCAACAGACCGCCGGCAACCTGGCGCGCGACCGCGTACTTGATGGCGTTCTCCACCAACGGCTGAAGCAGCAGGCTGGGGAGCAGCGCGCGCCAGCAGTCCTCGTCGATGTCGGTCTCGATGCGCAGGCGTTCGGCGAAGCGGATCTTCTCGATGTCCAGATACAGCGTCAGCGCATCCAGTTCCTGCCGCAGCGTCACCCGTTGCATCGGGTCGTTGTCCAGCGAATGGCGCAGGAACGACGAAAGCCCCTGCACCATGCGGTTGGCAGTGGCGTTGTCGCGGTCCAGGATCAGGGTGGAGATGGCGTTGAGCGTGTTGAACAGGAAGTGCGGATTCAGCTGGTAGCGCAGCATCTTCAGCTGGGCCTGGTGCGCCATGCTGCGCGCGGCGAGCGTGCGCCGTGCTTCGTCCTGGAACTGGCGGTAGTACTTGATGCCGAGGTACAGCCCCACCCAGGCCAGCACCACATAGATGTATCCGAGCGAATGCGCGACGAACTCCAGATGGTTGGCGGGCGCGCAGTCTTCGCAGAAGCGCAGCATCACCGCGCGGCTGGTCAGGTTCATCACCGTGGACGCTGCCAGCATCGGCAGGACCATCGCGGCCGCCAGTTGGGCGGGTTTGAGCCGCCAGCAGGCGCGCAACAGCTGGCGCAGGACCGCCGTGGCCACGAACCCGGTACAGGCGGCGGTGAACGGCACGATCCAGTAGCCTGCCGGCTTGCCGTAGGCGACTGCCTGCAGCGAACCAAGCGCGAAGTACGCCAGCCAGCCGCCTGCCTGGAGGCTCCAGAACGCCTGGTGCCGGGGAAGATCTAGAGGGTGGGCCGTTGAAATGGCCATGGCGGGCTCGCGAAGACGCAGGTGCCGCCATGCTAATGCCATGCCCGGCGACATGCCGCACGGCTCATCGGCCGCCGCGCACGCTTCGGCGCAAGGATCGCCGGATCAGCCCAAGGGGCCGGGTGGCTCGCCATCGCCACCCGATTGCAGTGCCACCGGCAGGTGCCAGCCGTAGGTCACCGCCATCATGCGCAGGCCGAAGCAGAGGCCTGCGCCGACCAGGGCGCAGGGCAGCGCGGGCAGCGCCAGCCAGTGACCGAGCGCGACCACCAGTGCGCCGGCCAGCGCGGCCACCGCATACAGCTCCGCCCGCAGCACCAGCGGCACCTGCGCCAGCAGCACGTCGCGCGCGATGCCACCGCCAATGCCGGTCAGCATGCCCATCGCGGCCGCCATCGGCGGCGAGATGCCGTATTCCAGCGCCTTCTGCGTGCCGGCCACGGCGAACAGCGCCAGCCCCATCGCATCGAACAGACGCACCGGATGGTGCAGCTTCTCGATCAGCGGCGCCCAGAAGAACGTCACGATGCCAGCGGCCAGCGACGTCACGGGATAGCGCCAATCGCTGAGCGCGGCCGGTGGCGTAGCGCCGATCAGCAGGTCACGGGTGATGCCGCCAGCCGTGGCCGCGATGAACGACAGCACCAGGACGCCGAAGATGTCGAGGCGGCGGCGCACGCCCAGCGTGGCACCGCTGAGCGCGAACACGAACGTGCCGATCAGGTCGAGGATGGGGAAGAGGGTATCCATGCCGGCATTGTGCCGCCGGCGTGGCGGGCCTGCGAGCCTTGTTCCGTCAGGCCAGGATCGGCTGCATCCCCACGCCCAGGCGATTCCAGGCGTTGATCATGGCCACCGCCATGGTCAGCTCGGCGATGCCGTGTTCGTCGAAATGCGCCTTCAGCGCCTCATAGGTGCTGTCGGCCGGTGCGCCGGAGGGCAACGTAGTCAGCTGCTCCGCCCAGGCCAGTGCCGCGCCTTCGCGGGCATCGAAGAAGCGGCTGTCCCGCCAGCCGGCCAGCGTGTGCAGCTTGCGCGACTCCACCCCGGCCTTGACCAGTGCGCTGCTGTGCATGTCCATGCAGTAGGCGCAGCCGTTGATCTGCGAGACGCGCAGGAAGATGAGTTCGAGGAACTCCTTTCCCAGCACGCCGTTGTGGACGGCCGTGCTGGTGGCGTAGAGGCCGCGGAAGGCCTCGGGGACATGCTTGGGATAGTCGACGCGATGGAATTTCATGTTCATGGCAGTGCCTCAATGGCGGCCACACCGGCCACCTTCACTACCAGGACGCGCCACCGTCCTTCGCCGTGACAGCCGTACCCAACTTGTCGGGATTGGCGATGGTGAAGAGCTCGCTGATGCGCTCGCCGTCGCTCACCGCCACCATCACCGCGATCAGCACGCCATCGCGGTAGCGCAGGATCGCCGGTTCGCCGTTGGCCGTGCCCATGCACCAGGCGATGGCCGGGTCCTGGCGGCGATACGCGGCCCAGAACAGGCGCGCGATCCGGATCGCGCCCAGCAACGGACGGATGACCGCCTGTCCCTTGCCGCCGCCATCGGAAACCAATTGCGCGTCCTCGCGAAGCAGGGCCGCGATCGCAGGCTGGTCGCCGCGGCGCGCGGCGTCCATGAAGCGCTCCAGCAGGCGTCGGTGGTTCTCCGGCGGCACTTCGAAGCGCGGACGGCCGGCCTGCACGCGTTCGCGCGCGCGATGGACCATCTGCCGGCAATTGGCTTCGCTCTGGCCGAGCAGGGGCGCGATCTGCGCGTAGTCGTAGTCGAAGGCTTCCTTCAGCAGGAAGGCGGCGCGCTCTTCCGGGCCCAGCCGTTCCAGCACGGCCAGGAAGGCTAGCGAGACCTGTTCCGAGACTTCGGCGGTGCGCTCCGGGCCGGGGGCCTCGTCGATGTCCGAGGGCGCGGGCAGCCACGGACCGGTGTAGTGCTCGCGCTGCACGCGCGCCGCGCGCAGGCGGTCGATGCCCAGCCGGGTGGCGGCGGTGACCAGCCAGGCCTCCGGGTCGCGGATGCCGGTCTTGTCGGTCTGCTGCCAGCGCAGCCAGGTGTCCTGGACGACATCCTCGGCGTCGCTGCGGCTGCCCAGCAGCCGGTAGGAGAGCCCGAAAAGACGGGAGCGGTGGGTTTCGAAGGTGTTTTCGGCGTTCATGCGACCAAAGACGGGGCAGGGCGACGTGGCGTGACAGCCGGGCACGGAGTCACTTTGGCCTAAAATGGGCGCTTCCGCCCGCTACCCCACCGGCAGCCCCCGGCTTCACGTCCCATGACCTCGATCAAGCAAGAAGACCTCATTCAGTCCATCGCCGACGGCCTGCAGTACATCAGCTACTACCACCCGGTCGACTACATCAAGAGCCTCGCGTCGGCCTATGACCGCGAGGAATCGCCTGCCGCGAAGGACGCCATCGCGCAGATCCTGATCAATTCGCGCATGTGCGCCGAAGGCCATCGGCCGATCTGCCAAGATACCGGCATCGTCACCGTGTTCCTCGAGATCGGCATGGACGTGCGCTGGGACGACGCCACGATGGGCGTGGAGGACATGGTCCACGAGGGCGTGCGCCGCGCCTACAACCACCCCGACAACAAGCTGCGCGCCAGCGTGCTGGCCGACCCGGCCGGCAAGCGCACCAACACGAAGGACAACACGCCGGGCGTGGTCAACGTCAAGGTCGTGCCGGGCAACACCGTCGACGTGATCGTCGCCGCGAAGGGCGGTGGTTCCGAAGCGAAGTCGAAGTTCGCGATGCTCAACCCGTCCGATTCCATCGTCGACTGGGTGCTGAAGACCGTGCCGACGATGGGCGCCGGCTGGTGCCCGCCGGGCATGCTCGGCATCGGCATCGGCGGCACCGCCGAGAAGGCGATGCTGCTGGCGAAGGAATCGCTGATGGAGCCGATCGACATCACCGACCTGCAGGCCCGCGGCGCGTCCAATCGCGCCGAGGAACTGCGCCTGGAGCTGTACGAGAAGGTCAACGCGCTCGGCATCGGCGCGCAGGGGCTGGGCGGCCTGACCACGGTGCTCGACATCAAGGTCAAGGATTACCCGACCCACGCGGCGAACCTGCCGGTGGCGATGATCCCGAACTGCGCCGCCACCCGCCATGCGCACTTCACCCTCGACGGTAGCGGCCCGGTGATGCTGGATCCGCCCTCGCTGGAAGACTGGCCGGAGCTGACCTACGACGCATCGAAGGGTCGTCGCGTGGACCTCGACACGCTGACCCGCGAAGACGTCGCCAACTGGAAGCCGGGCGAAGTCCTGCTGCTCAACGGCAAGTTGCTGACCGGGCGCGATGCCGCGCACAAGCGGATGGTCGACATGCTCAACAAGGGCGAGGCGCTGCCGGTCGATCTGAAGGGCCGCTTCATCTACTACGTGGGGCCGGTCGATCCCGTGCGCGATGAAGTCGTCGGCCCGGCGGGCCCGACCACCGCCACCCGCATGGACAAGTTCACCGAACAGGTGCTGGCGCAGACCGGCCTGCTGGGCATGGTCGGCAAGGCCGAGCGCGGCCCGGCGGCGATCGAGGCCATCAAGAAGCACCAGTCGGCCTACCTGATGGCGGTCGGCGGCGCGGCGTACCTCGTCTCCAAGGCGATCAAGGCGGCGAAGGTCGTCGGTTTCGCCGACCTGGGCATGGAAGCGATCTACGAGTTCACCGTGCAGGACATGCCCGTGACCGTCGCGGTCGACTCGCAAGGCACCTCGGTGCACCAGACCGGCCCGAAGGAGTGGCAGGCGCGGATCGGGAAGATTCCGGTGGTGGTGGCCTGACGCTGTTCCCTTCTCCCTGCGGGAGAAGGTGCCGAAGGCGGATGAGGGGCGAGCGAAGTCTGATTGCTTGAATCATGCTGACGGTTGGCGCTCCTCACTCCAACCCCTCTCCCATGGGGAGAGGGGCTCAAATCGCAGAGGCCCATCTATGTCGACAAAGCTCTACTACTCCCGCAGCACCGCCAGCCTCGTCGTCCACTGGCTGCTGATCGAGCTGGGCGTCCCGCATGAGCTGCACGAGCTGGACTTCGACAAGCGCGACCAGAAATCCGACGAATACCTGAAGCTCAACCCCGCCGGTGTTGTGCCCACGCTGGTGATGGACGGGCAGGTGATCACCGAGACGGCCGCGATCCTGATGCATCTCGCCGATACGCATCCGCGTGCCGAGCTGGCGCCGGCAGTGGCGAGCACGCAGCGAGCGCAGTACTACCGCTGGATGCTGTTTTGCGCCAACACGCTGATGCCCGCATACCGCGCGTGGTTCTACTCCGACGAGATCGCCGGCGAAGCCAATGTCGAGGCCACCCGGCAGCACGCACGGGCGAAGCTGGAAAAGGCGTGGGGACACGTCGCAGAGCATCTCGAAGCGCATGGGCCTTACCTGCTGGGCACGCAGCGCACCGCGGCCGACTTCCTGCTGACGATGCTGATGCGCTGGTCGCGCAACATGCCCAAGCCCACCGATGCCTGGCCGGCGCTGCAGATCTACGCACAGCGCATGAAGGCGCTGCCGAGTTTCAGGGAAGTCTATGCGCGCGAAGGATTGACGGACTGGACCTAGCGAAACGGCGTCTTGTGGGAGCGACGTAAGTCGCGAAGCTCCGGGATTGAATCCATGCGGGCCGATGGAAAAAAGCTCGCGACTTACGTCGCTCCCACAGCGATCATCGCGTTGGCTCAGTCCACGTACTCTTCGAACTTCTTCCCGCCCTGGAACGGCATCAGATGCTGGCGCATGATGCCGCGAGGCACCGTCTCCAGCTTCATCACGCCGTATTCGTCGGGCCAGTCTTCCTGCTTCGGCGGCAGCTTGAACGTGCCCATCAGCATGTCCACCAGCGGCAGGTGGATGGCGTAGTTCACGTCCAGGTAGTCCTTGTGCCGTGCGTGGTGCCAGTGGTGGTAGCGCGGCAGCACCAGCAGGTACTCGAGCCAGCCGAAGCGGATGCCCAGGTTGGCGTGCGCCAGCACGGCCTGCAGGCCTACCAGGATCACGTAGGCATTCACGGCCGGGGTCGAGAAGCCGAGGACCAGCAGCGGCAACAGCACCGCGCTGCGGGTCAGCACGATCTCGACGATATGGGTGCGCGAGCCGGCCAGCCAATCCATCTCGCGGCTGGAATGGTGCACGGCATGGAAGCGCCAGAGCCACGGAATGTTGTGGTACGCGCGGTGCAGCAGCGCTTGCGCGAGGTCGGCGACGAACACGGCGATCAGGAACTGCGCCCAGACCGGCAGCGACTGGATGGCGTCCTCCAAGGCGGGGAACGCGGCCAGGCCGGCGATGGTCGAGGTGGAGGCCGTCACCAGGATCAGGATGAACTGGACCAGCATGTGGCTCATGAAAAAGTACGTCACGTCGGTGCGCCAGCCGGGACGCAGCGGCGAGATCCGGCGCTTGCCGAGGTAGTGTTCCAGCGGCACGAACACCAGCGCCGAGAAGAAAAGCGAGATCACGAACCAGTCCAGGCCCAGCGAGTACGGTGTCTTGCCGATGGCGTCGAACTGCACGTTGGTGCCGCCCAGCAGCACCGCCAGCGTGGCACCACCGACACCGATGAGCGCGATGCGCTTGTTGCGGTCGCGAAGGATGGCCCAGGTGCCCATGGCGAAGGCGGCCGCCAACCCGACCAGCAGCAGGTGGCGAGCGAACTGCTCGTTGTAGGCGGCCCGGAATTCCCTGCTCGTCAGCAGTTCGGGGAAATGGAAACAGGCGACGGCCATCAGGCTCAGCAGCCCGAGCATGGCCGAAGCGTAGGCGAAGAACGAACGGCGAGGGCGTGTCATGAGCATCCTGGCAGGCGGTGCGATTCCTGCGCAGGATCTTACGTCAGGCGAGGCGGTTTCCGGCCTCGTCGACGACCGGCTCGCCATCTTCCTTGCTGAAAGCGCCACGCTGCGCCTGCGGCAGGATATCCAGGACCCGTTCGGAGGGCCGGCAAAGCCGGGTGCCGAGGGTCGTCACCACGATCGGACGGTTGATCAGCACCGGATGGTCCAGCATGGCGTCGATGAGCGCCGCGTCGTCGGCATCGGCAAGGCCGAGTTCCGGGTAAAGCGCTTCCTTGGTCCGGACAACCTCGCGCACGGGCGTGCCCATCGCCGCGATCAGCGACACCAGCGTGGCGCGATCGGGCGGCGTCTTCAGGTATTCGATGACCTGCGGCTCGATACCCGCATTGCGGATCAGTCCCAGCGTGTTCCGCGAGGTGCCGCACGCGGGGTTGTGGTAGATCGTCACGTCGTCCATCAGTACCAGTCCAGCAACGAGATGCCCAGGCCGACGTAGGTGGCCTTGTGGTTGTAGTCGATCAGGCTTTCGCCGTAGCCATGGAACAACTGCACGTGGGCGCGGAACGCGCGATTGATCGGGAAGCCGTAGTCCAGCTGCAGGGCGCCGTGCGACTGATCGCCGCCACGCAGCGAGTGCCGGCCCAGTACGGTGAATACATGGCCGTCGCGCGCGTAGGTGAGCATCGCATCGCCGCGGCCGATGTAGTCCTCGATATCCGGGTTCTCGTCGTCGTTGCCGTCCGGGACGCGATACCACGGACGCACGACGAAAGCCCAGTTCTCGCGATCCAGGCCGATGGTGGCGATGACGCGGTTCCAGCTGCGCGACAGCGGATCGCTGCGGCCGTTGGACTGGTGGTTGATGCCGATGCCCGCCATCCGCCCCTTCCAGCCCGCCAGGCTGTAGTTGTTGCGGAACACCAGCATCACTTCGGGTTCGTAATTGGTTTCGCGGAACGGGCGTGATTCCTCGCCGTTATAGACCTGCCAGCGCGAGCTCTGGGTGTATGCACCCCAGATGTCGCCGTTGTCGCCGAACAGGTTCTCGGCGAACTTGGTCTTGAAGCTCAGCTGGAACTTCGCTTCGATGTCCTGCAGTGCCTGCGGCTCGGTGACCGTGTTGTCGGGATTGGGCGAGGAGGGCGTCTCGTTGACCTGGCTGGTCCAGAACGCTGGCAGCAGGTACATGGGCTTGTAGGCGCGCAACTGGAAGACACCCAGCTTCGAATCCTTGGCCAGCTCCCAGCGGCTGTCGAGCAGCGAACCGCGGCCGGCGTTGGCGATCAGGTCGGCGTCCGCCTCGTCGTCGACCCGGAACCAGGCGCCCATGCGCCGCCGGGCGCGCTCGCCCATGGGCAGGTCCGCCGCTTTGGCCGCCTCGGCCTCGGCGCGGGCCGACGCACGCGCCTGGTCGCGTGCCTGCGCCTCCGCTTCCTTCGCAGCGCGCGCCTGTTCGTCCGCGGTCCGCGTGTCGCGGGCACTCCTGCCCAGCGCCTGGTCGTAACAGGCCAGGCGGGCGGCATCGTTCTCGAGCAGGAAGCAGGCCTCGGCGGAGGGAACGGCCGGTGCGTCCTGCGCCTGGGCAGCGAACGAGAGGGAAACGCCGATGGCGAGCGGCAGGAGTCGGGCGCGGTGCGTCATGCGGGGCTCGATCAGGGAAGGCGGGTGGGGAGCGGTATTCTGCCAGCCATGGGCGCGAAGGCGCGTCGACATGGCCTAGAAGATCCAGGCGAAGACGTACAGGCCCAGCATCGCGAAGGTCAGCCCCAGCTTCAGGACAACGCCCAGCACGATGCCCAGCCAGGTCCCCAGCCCGACCTTCGTCGCCTGCCGCAACTCGCGCCCATGCCAGAGCTCGCCGAGCAGCGCACCGATGAACGGGCCGGCCAGCAGGCCGATGGGCATGAAGAACAGGCCGGCGAAGGTGCCGATCACCGTGCCCCAGAGCGCCTTGCGGCTGGCGCCGACACGCTGCGCGCCGACCGCGGTGGAGAAAATGTCGGCCGCGAACGAGAGCGCTGTTAGCAGTCCCAGCACCACCAGCGTCACCCAGCCGATCTGCTGGAAGTCACCCGCCCAGGCGGCCAGCAGCATGCCCGCGAACACCAGCGGCAGGCCGGGCAGGGCAGGCAGGATCACCCCGGCCACGCCCACCAGGATCAGTACCACCGCCAAGGCGTAATAAAGCATCTGGATGTCCAATCAAATCTCCTGAGGAATCAAAGGGTTGTCTGGGGGTTGACTTTTCGGCTCACGTGTTTGCATTTTGCCAAATGCCGGGTTACTGTGCGGCCGCTGCCGTTGCCAAGGTCACCGTGAATCGTGGCCTGATGGGGTAGATCCATGATCCGCTGCATCCTTGTACCTCGCTTCCTCCTTGCAACCAGCCGCCCAGCAGGCGTATCCACCACCCGTTTCAAGGAGCAAGTAGATGTCTGATCGTGAAACCGGAACCGTCAAATGGTTCAACGATGCCAAGGGCTTCGGCTTCATCAGCCGCGAGAATGGTGAGGACGTGTTCGTGCATTTCCGTGCCATCCAGACCCAGGGCTTCAAGAGCCTGAAGGAAGGCCAGAAGGTCAGCTTCACCGTCGTGCAGGGCCAGAAGGGCCTCCAGGCGGATGCCGTCCAGCCGGTCTGAACTGGAGAATGCAGGACCGCGCGAAGGCGCGGGCTCCACAGGAAAAAGCCCGGCGGATGCCGGGCTTTTTCTTTGCTGCGGTGTGGCGCGGGCGATCAGCGGATGACCACGCGACCGTTCTGGATGCGGACGTAGGTGTTCTCCCGGACCCCGCCGAGGTCGCGCTGGCTGATCGTCACGCGGCGTCCATCGTCCATGCGCACCGTGATGTTGTAGGTGTCACCGGTGGTGCGGTTCTGGATCGCATTGCCGGCGGCGGCACCTGCCACCGCGCCTGCAACCGTGGAGACATTCTTGTTGCCTTCGCTGCCGCCCGTGCGGTCCGAGATCTGGCGGCCGGCGACCGCACCGACGATGCCGCCCAGCACGGCGCCGGTCGCGGACGGAGCGCTGCGGCCGGACGACACCACGTCGATGCGTTCGACGATGCCGCAGTCCGCGCAGTAGCGGTTGGCCGGCGCATTGTTGTAGCCACCGCCGTAGCCGCTGCTGCCGTAGCCCGGGGACGTGCTTGCACAGCCGGCGAGGGCGATGGCCGTCGTCATGCCGATGGCGAGAAGACGCAGGTTCATGGATGCCTCCTGTAGATGGTAGGACCGTCAGGATGATCGTGTCCCGTCGGGGCGCATGCTCCACATGACCGCGTGAACATCATGACAATCGAGCCGCTTGCGCGGCCCGGATGTCAGGTGCGATTCATGCCGCGGCTATCGTCATCCCCGGAAATCCTGATGGCATGCCTTGCAGTCCGCCCCTACCTTCTCGACCAGGGCGCCTGCGGCCGCGCAGTCGGTGGGCGGCGCGCTCAGGGCCGCGTCCAGGTCCGCGCGGAACTGGCTGGTATGCGCTTTGAACCGCTGGTCGTCCGCGATCCCTGGGAATGCCATGTCCAGATCGTTCGCCATCGCTCGCAGTGTGCGTACGTGCGGGATGGTGTCGGTGGCCGCGCAGCGGTTCTGCTTCACCGTGTCGGCCAATTGCGCCGAGTGCCTGGCCATCACGTGCATCACGCTGTGGGGGAATGGATCCTGCCGCGCCTGCAACGCGCGCATCGCCATGACCGTACAGACAGCACCCACCACCAGGCCGATCAGGAAGAGGAAGAGGTAGCGCGACGCGGCGGAGGGCTTCTTGGTGTCGGGTTGGCTGGCCATGCGGCGGGCTCCTTGTGGATGACGCCGCGATGGTACGACGGCCATCACGGTTTGCGCCACGGCTTACACTGGCGCCATGAAGAAAGAACTCCGGGACCGGTTCGCCGGCATCGACCGCCTCTATGGCGTGGGAACCGTAGAACGCCATGCGCAGGCGCGCGTCGCCGTGGTGGGCATGGGCGGCGTGGGCTCGTGGGTGGTGGAGGCACTGGCGCGCTCCGGTGTGGGTCATCTCACATTGATTGATGCCGACGACATCTGCGTATCCAACACCAACCGCCAATTGCCGGCCCTCGAAGGGCACTACGGGCGCAACAAGGCCGAGGCGATGGCCGAGCGGTGCCGCGCGATCAACCCCCTGATCGATATCGATGCCGTGCCGCAGTTCCTCACGTCCGGCAACATGGGCGAGCTGCTGGATCGCGGCTTCGACCTGGTGCTCGATGCGTGCGACAGTTTCCGGGTCAAGGTGGAAATGATCGCCTGGTGCCGCCGCCGCAAGCTGCCGATCGTGGTGTCCGGCTCCGCCGGCGGTCGCACCGATCCCACCCAGATCCGCCTGCGTGATCTTTCGCGTACCGAACACGACGCGCTGCTGGCGCTGGTGCGCAAGAAGTTGCGCGCGGAGTTCAATTTCCCCAAGAACAGCGACCGCTACTTCGGGGTGCAGGCCGTGTACTCGCTCGAAAACGTCAAGTATCCGCAGGCCGACGGCAGCGTCTGCGGCCTGCGCCCGCAGCTGGGGGCGGATGCGGCGCTGAAACTGGATTGCGGTGTGGGGCTGGGGGCCGCCACCCATATCACCGGTGCGTTTGCGTTCGCGATGGTGGGCAAGGCGCTCGAACTGCTGGCCAAGCCCGCGAAGACGGCGGTCAGGCCACCGGCAGCTTGAAAAGGCGCTCGGCGTTGCGCGTGGTCGCGGCAGCGACGTCCTCCGGCGCTATGTCGCGCAGGCTGGCAATCACGTCGCGCACTACGGACAGGCGTTCGGGCTCGTTGCGTTGCCCGCGGATGCCGGCGTCCGGCTGGTCCGGCGCATCGGTCTCCAGCAGCAGGTAGTCGAGCGGCATCGTGCGTGCCAGTGCGCGCAGGCGGTTCGCACGCTCGTAAGTGACGGGTCCGCCCAGGCCGATCAGGAAACCCATCCGCCACAACTGGCGCGCCTGCTCCGGGCTGCCGGAGAAGCTGTGGACGACGCCGGTCAGTCCACCCACGCGCCTGATCGCTGCGATCACGGCGTCCACCGCGCGTCGTGCATGCACGATCACCGGCAGGCCGAATTCGCGCGCCACCCGCAGTTGGCCATCGAAATACTGCTGCTGTGCGTCGGCATCCAGACCGTCCACGAAGAAGTCCAGCCCGCACTCGCCGACCGCCACCGGATGCTCGCGCTGGATCCACTGCCACAGTGCGTCTAGATGCTCCGGGCGATGCTCGGCGAGGTACATCGGATGCAAGCCATAGGCGGGGAACAGACCGGAGTCCTGCAGGCAGACGTCACGAAGTCCCGGCCAGGTCGACGCGGCAACCGCCGGAACGATCTGGCGCGTCACCCCGGCGCTGCGCGCACGCGCGAGCGCCGCGGCGCGATCGCCATCGAACTCGGGCGCGTCGAAATGGCTGTGGCTGTCGACCAGCATCTGTCAGCGCTGGGTGGGCTCGATGGCGGGCGGTGGTTCCTTGCGCCGTTTCCAGTTCGCCAGCAACAGGGTGCCCAGGCCGAAGAGGATTTCGTCCACGAACGGGAAGGGATCGGGCAGGAACAGCGTGACGACGAAGAGCGCAGCCGTGATCTTGAACAAGGTCGGATAGCGCAGCTTGCGGGCCCAGTCGAGCAACGGCAGCAGTAGCGGGTTCGGCATGGAGGAGACTCGTTCCGGAGTGCAACGGACGCCACGCTAGCATGATCCGAACGTCGCGGAAGCGTTCATTTTTCGTTCGTTTTCGTGGGCCTTCACCGGTACTTTGTTCAGGTTCCCAGTGGTGCAATGATGGCCAATGTGAATCGGGGCAGCCCGACTTGGAGGCAGCGATGAAGAGCAATACCACAACGATTCTGGTTGCCGTCGGCGCATTGCTGGTGGGCGGTGTCGCCACGGCGGCATTCCTCAAGGGCGGCGACAAGAGCCCGACCGGCCAGGACGGCCTGGTGACGTCGGCCGATGGCACGCTGGTCACGGATGACGCGGCCATGATCGACAACCAGATCCCCACGGGCACGTTGCAGTACGCCACCGTGGTGAAGTCGGAGCCGGTCACCAGTTCCGAGAAGCTGTATGCGACGGTGATCGGCACCGAGGCGGTGCGCGAGACCTCCACGACCAGTTCGCCGCGCGAGGTGTGCGAAGACGTGGTCGTGCAGGAGCGCCTGCCCGAACGCGATGGCAACGCGGGGGGTACGGTGGCCGGTGCGGTGATCGGTGGCCTGCTGGGCAACCAAGTAGGCGGCGGCAACGGCAAGAAGGCGGCCACCGTCGTGGGTGCCGTCGCGGGCGGTGCGATCGGCAACCAGGTGGACAAGCGCCACGTGGGTGGCCGGGTCGTGAATCGCACCGAGCGCCAGTGCCACACCGAGAACGCGACGTCGGAGTCGTCGCGGGTGACGGGTTACAACGTGACGTACCGCAATCCTGATGGCTCCACCGGCACCATGCGCATGGACAGCAAGCCGGGCAACCGTATTGCGCTCGGCACCACCGACAAGGTGATCGGCTACGACGTCACCTACCGTTTCGATGGTCAGGACAAGACGATCCGCCTGGACCAGAAGCCGGGCGATCGCCTGCCGGTGATCGACGGCCAGGTGGTGACCCAGACGGCCAGCGTGGATGCCCCGGACAAGGGCTGACGATCCGGCCCGGACCGGGCCTGCATTTCAACGTGGCACCCCGCAAAGGCCGGCATTTCGCCGGCCTTTGCTGTGCGGACTGGCGCTTACCGCCCCCGATGGCCAACGCATACAATCACCGGATACCTCATATGCCGGTTGAAGCGCGATGGCCCTGAACCCGTACGACCTGTTCGATGTCCGTTCCCTGCTGAGCGAAGAGGAGCGCGCCGTCCAGGACGCCGTCGCCCGCTTCACCGACGAGCGCGTGCGCCCGATCATCGGCGATGCCTTCGACCAGGGCCGGTTTCCGAAGGAACTGGTGCCGGAGATCGCCGAGCTCGGCCTGCTGGGTTCCTCGCTGCCGGAAAAGTACGGTTGCGCCGGCCTCAACGCGGTCAGCTACGGCCTGATCTGCCAGGAACTCGAGCGCGGCGACAGCGGTATCCGCAGCTTCGTCAGCGTGCAGTCCTCGCTGTGCATGTATCCCATCTACGCCTACGGCAGCGAAGAACAGCGTGAGCGCTGGCTGCCGGACATGGCGGCCGGCAAGGTGATCGGGTGCTTCGGCCTGACCGAGCCCCACGGCGGCTCCGACCCGGCCAACATGAAGACCCACGCGCGCCGCGATGGCGACGATTGGGTCATCAATGGCTCGAAGATGTGGATCACCAACGGCAACCTGGCCGACATCGCGATCCTCTGGGCGCAGACCGACGACGGGATCCAGGGCTTCCTGCTCGAGAAGGGCATGGCCGGGTTCACCGCGCAGGAGATCAAGCACAAGATGAGCCTGCGCGCATCGGTGACCAGCGCGCTGTTCTTCGACAACGTGCGCGTGCCCGACAGCAGCCGCCTGCCCAACGTCAAAGGCCTGAAGGGCCCGCTGGGCTGCCTGACCCAGGCGCGCTACGGCATCACCTGGGGCCCGATCGGTGCCGCCATCGCCTGCCTCGACGAAGTGCTGGCCTACACCAAGGAACGCATCCTGTTCGACCGCCCGGTGGCGGCCACCCAGAGTGCACAGATCAAGATGGCAGAGATGGCCCGCCGGATCACCCTGGCGCAGTTGCTGTCGCTGCAACTGGGTCGCCTGAAGGATGCCGGCACCATGGCGCCTTCTCAGGTGTCGCTGGCGAAGTGGAACAACTGCCGCATGGCCATCGACATCGCCCGCGAATGCCGCGACCTGCTGGGCGGCGCCGGCATCACCACCGAGCACGCCGCCATCCGCCACGCGCTGAACCTGGAATCGGTCATCACCTACGAGGGCACGGAAACCGTGCACCAGCTGGTGATCGGCCGCGAGCTGACGGGCATCAACGCGTTCTGAGCGGGTCCCGCAACGCGCACGTCCGACGGCGTGCGCGGACCGGGTGTTCAGCGCGTGGGATGGCCTTCCGTTCTGGGATGACGTGGCACCGATGGACCTTTCCGAACTCCAACTCGACACGCCCCGCCTGCTGCTGCGCTTGCCGCGGCGGGAGGACTACGAAGCGTGGGCCGCGTTCGCCACCGATGAAGAGACCATGCGTTACATCGGCGGCACGCAGGCCCGTTCGCCGGCATGGCGCAGCCTCGCCGCCACGCTGGGCAGTTGGCATCTGCAGGGTTTCGGGATGTTCTCGGTGATCGAGAAAGCGACCGGCCGCTGGATCGGCCGGGTAGGGCCGTGGCAGCCAGAAGGCTGGCCGGGCACCGAAGTAGGCTGGAGCATCGCCCGTGAGTCTTGGGGCCGCGGTTACGCGCCGGAAGCAGCGACGGCCAGTATCGACTGGGCGTTCGAACACCTGGGCTGGGAAGAGGTGATCCATACCATCGATCCGGAGAACGCCAACTCCAAGTCGGTCGCCGCGAAACTTGGTTCGACCTACCTGCGGATGGATCGCCTTCCCGAACCGCACCACGAGAAACCGGTCGAAGTCTGGGGCCAGACGCGCGCGCAGTGGCAGGAACGCAGAGTCGCCCAACCGTGACGTCGACGTCCGCGCTGTACGCAGGCCTGCACGATGCCTTGCCCGAGCTGATGCGGACGTTCCGCGATCCCTGGTGGATCATCGGCAGTGCCGCGATGGTGCTGGCGGATATTCCGAATGTCGCACCGCAGGACATCGACGTACTCTGCAGCCGTCGCGATGCGCTGCAATTGCGGGAGGCCTGGATCGATCACGTCGATGCGGCCTACCGCCCTGCAGACGAAACCCGTTTCCGTTCCGCGTTCGCCCGCTTCGTGCACCTGCCGATGCCGGTGGAAGTCATGGGTGGACTGGAACTGATGACGGCCACGGGATGGCGGCCCGTGCAGGTGCACGACGATCTACGCCTTGACGTCGCCGGCCATGAAGTGCGTGTGCCGACGTTGGATGAGCAACGCCGCATCCTGCTCGCGTTCGGTCGGGAGAAGGATCTCGCCAAGGCCGCCCGCATTCCCGTATCGCCGGAGCACCCGCATGTCGCCTGATCCCGTCACCGTCCATGGCATGTCCACCTCGGGCAACTGCCACAAGGTGCGCCTGTTGCTCGAACAGCTCGCACGGCCTTACGCGTGGGTCGAGGTCGACAGCGCCAATGGCGGCACCCGCACACCGGACTACCTGGCGAAAAACCCGAACGGCAAGGTGCCGATGCTGGAGCGCGCGGACGGCGCGATCCTGGTGGAGTCGAACGCCATCCTCTGCTGGCTGGCAGACGGCAGTCCCTACCTGCCGGCCGATACCTGGCAGCGTGCGCAGGCATTGAGCTGGCTGTTCTTCGAACAATACAGCCACGAGCCCTACATCGCGGTGGCGCGCTTCATCCGCGGATGGACGCCCGTGGATTCGCCGCGTCGTGACGACTTGCCTCGTCTGCAGGAACGCGGCGCCCAGGCGCTGGTCGTGATGGAAAAGCACCTGCAAGGCGCGGCGTGGTTCACCGGTGACGACTACGGCGTGGCCGACATCGCGCTGTTTGCTTATACCCATTGCGCCGATGAAGGCGGCTTCGACCTCGCCGCATACCCGCATATCACCGACTGGCTGGCCCGCGTACGCGCGCAGCCGGGTTTCGTTCCCATGCCCGGCGTGAGCGACGATGTCGCCGCGCGCCTGGCGTCCTCCTGATCCGAGCGAGCACATGACTGCCAAAGCAATTCCCGCACGCATGAAGGGCCTGAACCGGGCCGAGATCTGCGACCAGAATTTCATCGAGTTCGTCAGGGAATGGGACGGCCAGGTGCGCAGCGTGCCGGCCCACGGCGAGCCCGTGCTGCCAGGCAGTGCGCTGGATGCGACTGGCTTCGTGGAGCTGCTCGAATCCCAGCTCGTGAGTCGCCATCTGGACCTGATGGCGCGCGTGCTGCGCGTGCAGAACAAGGTCTTCTACACCATCGGCAGCTCCGGCCACGAAGGCAACGCGATGGTGGCGCGGCTGACGCGGCATACCGATCCCGCCTTCCTGCACTACCGCAGCGGCGGTTTCATGGCCGAACGCTTCCGCAAGCTGCCCGGCATGGATCCCGTGATGGACTCAGCGCTGAGCTTTGCCGCCAGTGCGGAAGACCCCGCGTCCGGCGGCCGCCACAAGGTGTGGGGCAGCAAGCCGTTGTGGGTGCTGCCGCAGACCTCGACGATCGCCTCGCACCTGCCCAAGGCACTGGGCACCGCCGTGGCGATCGAACAGGCGCGCCGCATCGGCCATGCGCTGCCGATTCCCGACGACAGCATTGCGATCTGTTCGTTTGGCGATGCGTCCTCGAACCATGCCACCGCACAGACCGCGTTCAATGCCGCCGCATGGACCGCATACCAGAAACTTCCCGCCCCGGTGCTCTTCGTCTGCGAGGACAACGGGATCGGCATTTCGGTGAAGACACCGGACGGCTGGATCGGCCGCAATTTCCGCGACCGCAAGGACCTGGACTATTTCCACGCCGACGGCCTGGACTTGGCGAGCGGCTATGGCCAAGTGCAGGCGGCGGTCGAGCATTGCCGTCACACCCGCCGCCCGACCTTCCTGCACCTGCGCACCACCCGCATCATGGGCCACGCCGGCACCGACTTCGAAATCGAATGGCGTCCGCTGGAGGAACTGTGCGCCGTCGAGGCGACCGATCCGCTGCTGCGCAGTGCCGCGATCGCGCTGGCGTCGGGCCTGTACACCAAGGACGCTCTGCTCGCGACATACGAAGCGATGCGCAAGCGTTGCTTCGCTGCCGCCGAAGATGCCGACCGCCGTCCGCGCATCACCACGCTCGATCACGTGATGGCGCCACTCGCGCCCTATACGCCCGGCGCGGTGGCGGCGGAGGCCGTGCGCGAAGCCCCGCACGAACGGCGCGTCGCGGCCTTCGGTAGCGAGGACAGGCTGCCCGAGAAGTCGCCGCCCCGGCATCTCGCCATCCAGATCAACAACGCGTTGCACGACCTGTTCTGCAAGTATCCGGAGACGCTGCTGTTCGGCGAGGACGTGGCGCAGAAGGGCGGCGTGTATACCGTCACCAAGGGCCTGCAAAAGGCGTTCAAGGGCAGCCGCGTGTTCAATACGCTGCTCGACGAGACGATGATCCTCGGCATGGCCCAGGGTTACGCCAACATGGGCATGCTGCCGCTGCCGGAAATCCAGTACCTGGCGTACTTCCACAACGCCTGCGACCAGATCCGCGGCGAGGCGGCCAGCCTGCAGTTCTTCAGCAACGACCAGTACCGCAACCCGATGGTCGTGCGCGTCGCCGGCCTCGGGTACCAGCGGGGATTCGGTGGACATTTCCACAACGACAATTCGATCACGGCCCTGCGCGACATCCCGGGGCTGGTCGTCGGGTGCCCTTCGCGTGGCGATGATGCGGCCACCATGCTGCGCACGCTGGCGGCGCTGGCGAAGGTGGACGGGCGCGTCACCCTGTTCCTCGAGCCGATCGCGCTGTACATGACCAAGGACCTGTACGAGACCGGCGACGGGCAGTGGCTGTTCCCGTATCCGCCGCAGGACGAGGCGATGACACTGGGCGAGGGACGCGTATACGGTGAAGGCGCGGACGATCTGGTGATCTTCACCTATGGCAACGGCGTACCGATGAGCCTGCGTGCCGCGCGTGCCATCGAGGCCAAGCATGGCTGGAAGGTGCGTGTGGTCGACCTGCGCTGGCTGGTCCCGCTCAATGCCGCGTTCATCGCGGCGCAGGCGAAGACGGCGAAGCGGATCCTGATCGTCGACGAAGGCCGCCATGCGGCGGGCGTGGGCGAGGGGGTCATCACCGCGATCGCCGAGGCCGGCTATAGCGCGCGTCCCTTCCAGCGCGTGGTCGGCGCGGATACGTACATCCCATTGGCCGGCGCAGCCTTCCTGGTACTCCCGGGCGATGACGATATCGTCGCGGCGGCCGACCGGCTGGCATGATGGCGGCCACAACCTGATCGAGAAACGCACATGCCCACGTCCCGCATCGGTCTCATCATCGGCAGCCTGCGCTCCGGCTCCTACAACCGGCAGCTCGCGCATGCGGTACAGCGGCTGGCCGGTGATCGCTTCGCGTTCGAGGAGATCGGCATCGGCGAGCTGCCGTTGTACGACCAGGACGACGATGCGGATTTCCCCGCGACGGGCCGGCAGTTCAAGCAGCAGGTGGAAGCCTGCGATGCGCTGCTGTTCATCACGCCGGAGTACAACCGCTCGATTCCTGGCGTGCTTAAGAACGCCATCGACGTGGGCAGTCGTCCCGGCGGCAGCAATTCCTTCGGCGGCAAGCGCGCGGCGATCATCGGTACCTCACCGGGCGCGCATGGCACGGTGTCGGCCCAGCAACACCTGCGCAACGTGCTGGCGGCGGTCGACGTGGCGGTGCTGCCGCAGCCCGAGATCGCCATCCAGTATCGCGAAGGCCAGATCGATGCGACGGGCGATATCGCCGACGAGCGCCTGCGCAAGCGCCTGCAGCTGTTCCTGGATCGTTTCGAGGCTTGGGTGGCCTGAACCGTCAGGCCGGGCGCAACAGCGCCAGGCCGTCGCGCAGGCGCTGCAGCGGGCGACGGTCGCTCGGGCTCTCGTCGGCCAGCATGCCCGCGAGCGCACGCCGGAAAGGGGTCAGTCGGCGACCCGCTCGCAGCACCCCCTCGCGCAGCAAGCGTGCCGGCGCACGGTCGTCGGTGTAGAGCTCCACGATGGCGCGCGTGGCCAGGTACAGCGGCCGTGTGCCGCGGCGATGGCGGCGCTCGTAACGCGCCAGCCCTTCCGCGCACCCGAGGTCTCCCTTGCGCTGCATCGCGTCGCGCGCCATGGCCGCCAGCCGCTCGACGCTGGCCAGCCCGAGATTGAAGCCATGCGCCGTGACCGGGTGCATGCCGACCGCCGCGTCTCCGGCCAGCGCGAACCGGCGCCCGACGAACCGGCGCGCATAGACGCCCACCAGCGGATACACATGCCGGCTGCTTTCCAGCGTCATGTGGCCCAGGCGATGCCCGTAGCGCTGCTCCATCTCGCAGGCGAATGCGTCGATGTCCAGCGCGGCGAGACGTCGTGCCGCGGCATCCGGCAGGGTGATGACGACGGAGGATTCATGCTCCTTCAGCGGGAGCAGCGCGCGTGTCTGGCCGTGGCCGAACCATTCCCACGCCACGCCCTGATGCGGCTGTTCGTGATGCATGCGGCAGACCAGCATGCTCTTGCCGAAATCGTACTGATCGGCCCCGATACCCATCGCGCGGCGCGTCTCGGAGAAGCGGCTGTCTGCCGCGATCAGGAGCGGTGCTTCCAGGCGGAGTCCGTCGCCGAGGGTGATGCCGGCATGGTCGTCGGTCGTGCGGACGGCATGGATCCGCGCGCCATCGAAGAAATCCAGCCCGGGTAGGTCGCTGACGGCCTTCCATGCCGCTTCGCGGATCCGCTGGTTCGGCACCAGCATGCCGAGCTGTTCCTTGCCGGCCAGCGCGGCGTCGATGCGCATGTCGTGCAGGCAGTCGCCTTCCATGACGCGGGCGGCGCGCAGGGGCGAGCAGGCGTCGTCGGGCAGATGCTGCCAGATCCCGAGGTCGCGCAGCAGGCGCATTGAGGCATGCGTCAACGCGATCTCGCGGCCGTCGAACGCGGGCTCTGCGATGGCGGCGCGCGACTGCCGCTCCACGAGCGCGACCTTGAGGTCGAGATCGCACAAGGCCTTGGCCAGGCACAACCCCGCGGGGCCGGCGCCGATGATGATGACGTCGTGGTGCATGCGCGTGTCTTCGTGCCTGGGTTCACGGCAGTCTAGGCACGCAGTCGCCCACGTCATTGACGTGGATCAATCGCCACGCAGGATCGTCAGCGGCTCAGGCCGTCCAGCAAGGGAATGCGCGTCAGCGGCTGCGTATCGGCCAACACGCCTTCGCCGGTGTGGTCCAGCGGCAGCACGGCCAGCAGCAGGGTCTGCGGACCGTCGGCCACCGTGCTGACGACTTCCCCGATGTCGCGCTCGCTGTCGCGCACGATGGCGCCCGGAGCGACGGAGCCTGCCGCGTGGAAGCCCTGTAATGCGCGCTTGGCCTTGCCAAGGAAGTGGGTGCGCGCCACGATTTCCTGCCCCGGGTAGCAGCCCTTCTTGACGCTGTAGGCGGCCAGCCTGTCCAGCGCCAGCTGCTGCGGCGTCCATTGTTCGCGCTGGGCATCGGGAAGGCGGGGAAGACCATGACGCAGGTCGGCGGCACGCCACGAGGCCTGCTGCGCAACGTCATCGACGCCCGGTGCACCGACACGCAGCGTGCGCGGACCGCCTTGTCCGCTCCAGTCCAGCTCCAGCACTCCGCCGTCCATCCCCAAGGTCGCGCCGCGCGCAGCGTGGGGTACGGCGAAAGCGCCGCTGATCGTCGTATCGACGTGGAGTTCGATCTTCAACTTTCGTCTAAACACGAAACGTCGCAGGGACTCGACGAACGCAGGGGCAGGGTGGTCCGGCAGTACGAGCCAGACGCGATCCTCCGCCAGCCGCGCCAGCGCAAACACCGCCATCACGCGTCCCTTGGGCGTCAGCCACGCGTTCCACTGCCATTGCCCGACCGGCAGGCCGGCCACGTCGTTGGCGAACTGGGCCTGTGCAAACGCCGCCGCATCAGGCCCTTCCAGCGTCACCAGGGCATGGTCGGACAGGGCGAAAGACGGCGCGGTGGTACGGGAAAGGTTGTCAGCCAAGGGGGCGGGGATTAAAATTTTGTGCGTTGCGAGACCGCCATGATAGGTCAAACTCCCCCGACTCCCGAACCCGATCCCGGAACACAGCCATCCGCCACCTCGACGCCGACACCCGGCGAAGGGGCGACGGATACGGTCGTGCAGAAGGAGATCGGTGGCCGCGACGGGCCCGAGCCCACGCGTTACGGGGATTGGGAAAAGAACGGACGCTGCATCGATTTCTGAGCAGTGCACGTATAGCCAACGCGGTCCCTGACTGCCCAGCCGAGACAACGAGCGCAACGAATGGCGACTCCACAACGTCCGCTTTCCCCCCATCTCCAGGTCTACCGTTGGCAGATCCAGATGGTGACCTCCATCCTGCATCGTGCGACCGGCGTCGTGCTCGCTGCGGGCGCCCTGCTGATCACGGCCGGCCTGGTCGCGCTGATGATGGGTCCTGAGGCCTGGAACTGCTTCAGCAGCCACGCCGGCGCCTGGTACGGCCAGGTGTTCCTGTTCGGCTGGACCTGGGCCTTCGCCTACCACCTGTGCAACGGCATCCGCCACATCGTGCAGGACTTCGCCATCGGCTACCGGATCGCGACGTTCGTGCGCAGCAGCTGGCTGTCGGTGATCGGCAGCCTGGTCATCACCGCCCTGGTGTGGGCGTACGTACTGGTGGGAGGTGGGGCATGAGCAACTTCCGTACCCCCATCAAGAACGCGCGCGGCCTGGGCTCGGCGAAGACCGGCACCGAGCATTTCGTGCACCAGCGCCTGACCGCCACCGCGCTGGTCGCGCTGACGATCTGGTTCCTCGTGTTCGTGCTGAGCCTGGCGGGCGCGGACTACGTCGCCGCCACGGCCGCCATCGCCAAGCCTTGGAATGCGATGCTGCTGGTCGGCTTCCTGGTCGCGATGTTCTGGCATGCGCAACTGGGCCTGCAGGTCATCCTGGAGGACTACATCCACAACTCGCTGCTCGCCCTCGCGGTGCAGACCACCGTCAAGTTCATCGCCGTGCTGGGCGCCATCGTGAGCGTCTTCGCCGTGGCCCGCATCGCGCTGGGGAATTGAGTCAATGTCCGCTTACAAGATCACCGAACACAAGTACGACATGGTCGTGGTGGGCGCCGGCGGCGCCGGCCTGCGCGCGACGTTCGGCCTGGCGGCCAAGGGCCTGCAGACCGTCTGCCTGACCAAGGTCTTCCCGACCCGCTCGCATACTGTGGCGGCGCAGGGCGGCATCTCGGCCGCGCTGGGCAACATGGGCGAGGACGACTGGCGCTACCACTTCTACGACACCATCAAGGGCTCGGACTGGCTGGGCGACCAGGATGCCATCGAGTACATGTGCCGCGAGGCCATTCCGGCCATCATCGAGCTGGAGCACTACGGCGTGCCGTTCTCCCGCACCGAGGACGGCAAGATCTACCAGCGTCCGTTCGGCGGCATGACCACCAAGTTCGGTGAAGGCCCGCCGGCGCAGCGCACCTGCGCCGCCGCGGATCGCACCGGCCACGCCATGCTGCACACGCTGTACCAGCAGTCGCTGGCGCACGACGCGCGCTTCATGGTCGAGTACTTCGCGCTGGACCTGATCTTCGACGAAGAAGGCGCCTGTCGTGGTGTGCTCGCCCTGGACATGGCCACTGGCACGCTGCACCTGTTCCGCGCCCATGGCGTGGTGCTGGCCACCGGCGGCTACGGCCGTGCGTATTTCTCGGCGACGTCCGCGCATACCTGCACCGGCGACGGTGGCGGCATGGTGATGCGCGCCGGCCTGCCGATGCAGGACATGGAATTCGTGCAGTTCCATCCGACCGGCATCTACGGCGCGGGCTGCCTGATCACCGAAGGCGTGCGCGGCGAAGGCGGCATCCTGCGCAACAGCAATGGCGAGCGCTTCATGGAGCGCTATGCACCGCACTACAAGGACCTGGCCTCGCGCGACGTGGTCAGCCGTTCGATGACCATCGAGATCCGCGAAGGCCGCGGCGTGGGCGAGCACAAGGACCACATCCTGCTCGACCTGACCCACTTGGGCCCGGAAGTCATCAACGAGAAGCTGCCCGGCATCGCCGAAAGCGCCCACATCTTCGCCGGCGTGGACGTGACCAAGCAGCCGATCCCGGTCATCCCGACCGTGCATTACAACATGGGCGGCATCCCGACCAACTACCACGGCGAAGTGGTGCGCAAGGTCGGCGACAACCCGGATACCGTCGTGCCCGGTCTGTACGCCATCGGCGAAGCCGCCTGCGTGTCGGTGCATGGCGCCAACCGCCTGGGCTCCAACTCGCTGCTCGACCTGGTCGTGTTCGGTCGCGCGGTCGCCAACCGCTGCGCCGAGACCATCAAGAGCGGTTCTGCGCACAAGCCGCTGGCCGGCGATGCCTGCGACAAGGCGCTGTCGCACCTGGACAAGCTGCGCAACGCGAATGGCGACACGCCCACCTCCGTGATCCGCGACAACATGCAGCGCACGATGCAGGCCGACGCCGCCGTGTTCCGCACCAGCAAGACGCTGAAGGAAGGCTGCGACAAGATGGCGGACATCTTCTCCAGCTTCCAGGACGTCAAGGTCAGCGACCGTTCGCTGATCTGGAACTCGGACCTGATCGAGACCTACGAACTGCACAACCTGCTGCTCAGCGCGGTGGCCACGATCAATTCGGCCGAACAGCGCCATGAGAGCCGCGGCGCGCACGCGCACGAGGATTTCCCGGAGCGCGACGACGTCAACTGGCAGAAGCACACGCTGGTCAACGTCGCCGACGACGGCAAGTGCAGCTTCGATTCCCGCCCCGTGCACATGTACACGCTCAGCAAAGACGTGGATGTGGTGCCGCCCAAGCCGCGCGTCTACTGAGCCCGGGAGACCTGACACATGGCCGAATTTTCGCTCCCGAAGAACTCGCGCGTCACCAAGGGCAAGCACTTCCCCGCGAAGGGCGCCAAGAACGTGCGCACCTTCAAGGTGTACCGCTGGAACCCGGACGACGGCGCCAATCCGCGCACCGACACCTACGAGATCGATCTCGACAAGTGCGGCCCGATGGTCCTGGACGCGCTGATCAAGATCAAGAACGAGATCGATCCCACGCTGACGTTCCGTCGCTCGTGCCGCGAAGGCATCTGCGGTTCGTGCGCGATGAACATCGATGGTACCAACACGCTGGCCTGCACCAAGGCCATCGGCGATTGCGGCAAGGCGGAAGTGCCGATCTATCCGCTGCCGCACATGGACGTGGTGAAGGATCTGGTTCCCGACCTGACCCATTTCTACGCGCAGTACGCCTCGATCAAGCCCTGGATCCGCACGCAGACGCCGGCCCCGCCGGATCGCGAGCGCCTGCAGTCCCCGGAAGACCGCAAGAAGCTGGACGGCCTGTACGAGTGCATCCTGTGCGCCTGCTGCTCGACGAGCTGCCCGAGCTACTGGTGGAACGGCGAGCGTTACCTCGGCCCGGCGATCCTGCTGCAGGCCTACCGCTGGATCATCGATTCGCGCGACGAGGACACCGGTGCGCGCCTGGACGATCTGGAAGATCCGTTCAAGCTGTACCGCTGCCACACCATCATGAACTGCGCCCGGACCTGCCCGAAGGGCCTGAACCCGGCGCTGGCGATCGCCGAGATCAAGAAGCTGATGATGGCGCGTCGCGCCTGACCGCATGAGCGATGGACCCGCCACGGCAATCCTCTGGCCCGCCGTGGCAATGGCCGGCCTGACCTTCCTCGTGTGGGTCAGGCTGTACCAGCTTCGCCTGGGGGAAATGGCCCGCAAGCGCATCCACGCGCAGGCCCTGGCGAATGCCGCGGATTCGGTGCGCCTGTTGAGTGACACCCGCGCGTCGGACAACTTCCGCAATCTCTTCGAGCTGCCGGTGCTGTTCTATGCCGGCGTGATGCTGGCGGCGCAGCTCGGCGTCTCGGATGCGGTGTCGCTCGGGCTGGCATGGGCGTTCGTCGCGTTGCGAACCGCGCATAGCCTGGTGCACTGCACCTGGAACCATGTCATGACCCGCTTCGTGGCCTATGCGCTGGCAACGCTGGTGTTGATCGCGTTCTGGGTGCGCCTCGCGCTGGCGCTGGCCGCGGCATGAGCGACGATCGCGAACTCAAGCGCATCCGCTGGCGCTGCCGGCGTGGCATGCGCGAACTGGACCAGTTGTTCGGACGTTATCTCGACCGCTGCTGGGCGGTCGAATCCGAACCGCAGCGCGTTGTTTTCCTACGGCTGCTCGATTGCGAGGACGATAAGCTCTGGCGCTGGTTCATGGGCTACGAGCACTGTCCCGATGCGGAACTCGCCGCGCTGGTCGAACGGATCCGTCAACTGCCGGCTTGAGTGGCGGCCGTCGCGCCTGCTGCAGGCGGTGCTGATCCTGCTGGGTGCGCTGGGTGCCGTCTCGATCCTGACGAGCGAAATGCCGCGACCGATCGCCTGGCCTGCCGGTGCTTTTGCGCTCGGGTATGGCCTCTGGCTGTCGCGCAAGGAAGGGCGGAAGCCCGCCTTGGTCTTCTGGTTTCCCGGCAACGAGCGGGCCCCCAGCGTCGACGGCGTGCCGATGTGCGCGGTTTGCCTGCGGTGGCGGGGTCCGCTGGCGTTTCTCCGTTGGCGCGAGCGTGCCGGCGGGCGTTGGCGTCATGCTGCCTGGTGGCCGGATACGCTGCCGGCTGCACGGCGGCGTGAACTCCGGCTTGCTGCGGGCAGCGGGGATGCTGGGCGGCACCGGAGGGATCGGGCACCATAGGGGCATGTTCAAACCCATTCCCGTCGCCATCGGCCTGCGCTATCTCCGCGCCAAGCGCCGCAACGGTTTCATCTCCTTCATCTCGCTGGCCTCGGTCGTGGGCATTGCGCTCGGCGTGATGATCCTGATCACCACGCTGTCGGTGATGAGCGGTTTCCAGCGCGAAATCCGCGACCGCTTGCTCCAGGCCACGGCGCACGCGACGGTAATGGGCGCGGGCGAGGCCATGCACGACTGGCCGCATGCCACGAAGATCGCGATGGGCGATCCGCGCGTGTCGGGCGCGGCTCCTTTCATCAACGTGCAGGCGATGCTGACCGGCAATGCCGATCCTCAGGGTGCGCTGGTCACCGGCATCCTGCCTGGCGAGGAACCGAAGGTTTCCGTGATCGGCGACAAGATGAAGTCGGGCACGCTGGACTCGCTGAAGCCGGGTGAATTCCACATCCTGCTGGGTCAGGAGCTGGCGGCCTGGCTCCGCGTCGGCGTAGGCGACAGCGTCGTCGTTACCGCGGGCGACTTCCAAGGCACGCCGATGGGCGCGATGCCCAAGATCAAGCGCTTCACCGTCAGCGGCATTTTCTCGGTCGGTCACAACGACGTCGACCGCAACCTCGCGCTCGTGCACATGGGCGACCTGCAGCGTGTGTTGCGGATGGGCGAGGGCGTCACCGGCGTGCGTCTCAAACTGCACGACATGTACCAGTCCTGGGAGGTGGCACGCGACCTCGCGCTGCGTCTGCAGGGACCTTACCGGATCAGCGACTGGACCAGCGAGAACGCCAACCTCTACCACTCGCTGAAAATGGAGAAGACGGTGATGGGCATCCTGTTGTCCTTCATCATCCTGATGGGCGCGTTCTCGCTGGTGAACTCCCAGGTCATGCTGGTGACCGACAAGCAGGCCGATATCGCCATCCTGCGCACGCTGGGCCTGACGCCGCGCGGCGTGATGCAGGTGTTCATGGTGCAGGGCCTGCTGATCGGCGTGATGGGCACGGTCCTTGGCGTGGTCGGCGGCATCCTGCTGACCATCAACCTGGAGTACATCCTCGCCGCCATCGAAGCCGTGTTCAAGGTGACGTTGCTGCCGCCGGACGTGTACTACATCACCGGCTTGCCCTACGAACTCAGCGGCAGCGAAGTCGTGCTGATCGCCGCCGTGGCCTTGACGATGAGCTTCCTCGCCACGCTCTACCCGGCATGGCGGGCCGCCCGCACCCAGCCCGCGGAGGCGCTGCGCTATGAATGACGCCATCCGTTCCGCTGTCGTCCACGCCGAAGCGCTGGGCAAGACCTATGCCGAAGGCAAGCTGCGCACGCCGGTGTTCGACGGGCTGGAGTTGAACGTGCAGCCCGGCGAGACCGTCGCGATCGTGGGCGCGTCCGGCGCGGGCAAGAGCACGCTGTTGCACCTGCTCGGCGGTCTGGACACGCCGACCTCGGGCGAGGTGTACGTCGCCGGACAGAAGATGTCGTCGCTGTCCGACGCGGCGCGTGGCCAGCTGCGCAACTGCTCGCTCGGGTTCGTCTACCAGTTCCACCACCTTCTGCCCGAGTTCACCGCGCTCGAAAACGTCATGATGCCGGTGATGCTGGGTGGCGCGAACGCGGAAACGGCGTCAGGCAAGGCGAGGGCTTTGCTGGAGTCGGTCGGCCTGGGGCATCGCCTGGCGCACAAACCCGGTGAATTGTCGGGCGGCGAGCGGCAGCGTGCCGCGGTGGCGCGCGCCCTGGTCAACCAACCGGCCTGCGTGCTGGGCGATGAGCCCACGGGCAATCTGGACGAGAAGACCGCGGCGACCGTGTTCGACCTGATGCTCGACCTCAACCGGGCGCAGAAGACCAGTCTAGTACTGGTGACCCATGATCGCCGCCTGGCGCGCCGGCTGGACCGGGTGCTGGAACTTCACGAAGGCAGGCTGCGCGAGCTGCCCCGCGACGCCGTCTGATCGGGGGCGGCGCGACCGCGCGCCGCGCTCCTGTATCAAGCGGCAGGCGCGCGCTTCCGATACGTCGCGATCCGGATCGCCAGCCACGCCATCGGCAGGTAGGCGAACAACAGGTCGCAGACCTTGAACCAGATGGGTGCGGGAATCATCACGCTGGCGGCGATGCCTCCACACAGGAACAGAAGGCCGATCACCCAGGCGACCAGTGCCTTGCGGCTGCCGGCGATCCGATGCGCGGCAAGCGCACCGACCAGCGTCCCCAGTGCGTGCGCAACAAACGGGGCGATGAAATGCCGCGGCTGCAACAGCGGCATCGCCTGCCGCAGGCCCTCCGCCGTCGTCATGTCCACGCCCGGCGGGGGCGGGAAGAGCGCGGGTCCGAGCATGACGACGGTCATGTTGGCGAGGCTGCCCAGTACGAGGCCGGCGACGACGGCAGCGATGTTGCGAAGCATCTTCGACATGGCAGGCTCCAAGAACGTGCGGGGATCTTACCCCCGTACTCGGCTCGAGAGGATCCTGGCCGTTAGGCGCCGCGGGGGGAGGCTGCTGCGAAGGCGCTGAGCTACCTGCGCTTGGCTGACACGATCTTGCCGGCGACGTACAGCAACGCCCCACCCACGCTCAAGCCCGCGACAAGAAAACGTCTCATTTCGTCACTGGGCGCGGGATCTTTGGCAAGTCCCACCAGGAAGAGGAGGGCTGCGATGGTAACCAGCGCGATACCCGTCTTGCAGTACGTATCGGGGGAACAATGCACGCGAGTTTTCATGCTGCTGACTGCAAGTTCCCCATATGGCTCACGCGGGGCCTGATCCCAGAATCAAGCCGACCCCCGAAACGGGTTCGGTTTGAATGGATTGCTAGCGCGTGCCTGCCCAGATGACTACGCTACCAACGATAAGGGCCAGCGAAAGCGCGAACGAAAGAACTGTCAGGCCACCGTTTGGTTTGGAAAGTCCTGGACCGGTGACGACAGTAGAGGACGCCGCGAAAAATGTCGCTCCAAGCAAGAGCCATCCGGCGCCGCCTATCCAACCAGCGGCGCCAGGGAACTTGCCTACACTCATGCACGCGAAGGCTGTCAGGCCCAAAGACACCAGTAGGCGCCTGATATTGTTTGAACTGGCCGCACTCGTCTCAATGTGAACTCTCCCTAGCGCTAACACCAGAATTAAGCCGACCCGCGAAGCGGGTTCGGCTTGAATGAATTGTTAGCGCTCATGCCTGGAAGCGTGGCGCAACAATCGGATGGTATGACAGAGCGACGCCACACAACCGGGCCAAAGCCCCAGAAGCGAAGAGCGTTGTACTAAAGCCACCCACATGGCTTGCGAGCGGCGATTGCGCTAGAAGCCACGCGGCTAAGAGGACAAAAGCAGATGCAGCTGTGGCGAGCAGTCGGCCCCATCGTTTGAGTCGCATGAGGCCCACTGAAGCCGCGGCTCCAATCACAAAGCCGGCAAGCAACAAAGCGGCGCCGAAGAGCCACATTGGGGGTGGCTGATCCAGCGGGATATTCACAGCCATGGGGCGCTCAAATGGCAAGAGCAAAGCCGCCAAGAGCAGGGCTAGCGAAAGAACGGTCAGTGCGCGAATGAGAGAGACCATGAGCGCTAACACCAGAATTAAGCCGACCCGCGAAGCGGGTTCGGCTTGAATGAATCGTTAGGTGGGGAGCCGGTGAGGTCTTGCAACTGAGCTGGCTTAAGCGGCATGCCCTCGGGTTGCTCCTCCACAGCTTTAATCCAGAGCTGTCCGTCTGAGCGAGCCTCAACCTCAACCGGGCGTGAGGCCGAACAAAGAACGAGCATCGCTGTAGAAACCAAGAAGCGGTGGTTGACGGCGCCAAAATCGAGTGAAGACAGCGAAGTGACCGGGACAGCCGCACTATCGCTCGGCTCTAGTACAAGATCACGACCCTCCATAGGGACAGATACGTCCACCCCGGAGGAATTGAACAAGGTGACGGCACAAGCCGGATCGCCCGTGGTGGTGAGCAGGAATGCAACTAAGCCTAGAGCTACCGCCACTTTTGGCCTCCCCACCTAACACCAGAATTAAGCCGACCCGCGAAGCGGGTTCGGCTTGAATGAATTGTTAGGTGTGCCGGCCTTGATGCTAACGACGGCTGTCACGTCGGTAGTTTGGGTCGTACTCACCGTCATTTGGACGAAGCTTGAAAGCATACGGATCATCCTTGTAGATAGCAGTTGCGGCACCCGCAAGATTTGCTAAGCAGAGGACCATGCAGGAGACGCGGACAAGCTTATCGGTCGTACGGTGGGCGGCAAAGGCGAGGCCGATCGCGAGGACTATGAAGACAATGGCCATCACTTACTCCCCAAGGCACACCTAACACCAGAATTAAGCCGACCCGCGAAGCGGGTTCGGCTTGAACGAATTGTTAGGCCGCAACCGACAAAACGCGACCTGTCCCTTTGTTGCCATTTTCCCAGACTGTGAAATTAGAACCCACAGGAAAGTGCTTAAGTGCATCTGGAACTAGTAGCTGCACCGTGGCATGAAAGGTATCGCCGGGTCCAGGACTGTCCGCAAAAGTAAGGCGGGCAGACCAGTGCTCGTTGCCGATGCCAAGAATGGTGCGCCACTCACCAGATGCCAACGGAGTTGATCGACTACCGGTCTCAATCCGTAGAAGATGGATCTCGGTAACAAGGTGATCTTTCATTGCGGCCTAACACCAGAATTAAGCCGACCCGCGAAGCGGGTTCGGCTTGAATGAATTGTTAGGCATCAGCCGACTCCCACGAGCGGCCGGCCCGGATGACCTTGCAGTGATAGCACCCGCTGCTCCTATCGTCCCTGTTGTACCAGGCATGCGTACCGCCAGCAGCCTCGCAATCTGTCCCTTTGTCCGCGATGCCGAGCTTAATAAGAAACCATGGCAGGCGCCGCCGCGCGGCGGTCCTCCAGCGATACGGCGATGGTTTTGAGGCAATGTCCATCTGATGCCTAACACCAGAATTAAGCCGACCCGCGAAGCGGGTTCGGCTTGAATGATTTGTTAGGCCCCGATCCGTTTGCGGGATTTGCGAGCCTTGTTGTGTGAGCGAATTGCTTCAGCGCAATCAGCCTCTGTCGGAAGAGTGCGATCAGTTTCGATTGTATGCCAGCCCCCACAGTCTGGATCAGGGCAGCCGCAAGTAATAAAGCGAACCGGGTGCTTGGATAGCCCATCCCGCTTTTGGATGGCATTGGTGCGCTCCTGGCTCTTGATCACGTCAATGATCGCGCCACGTTTCAAGAATTTTCCGACCATCTTAGATGTCTCTTTCGGGGCCTAACACCAGAATTAAGCCGACCCGCGAAGCGGGTTCGGCTTGAATGAATTGTTAGGCCGCGCGCCCGTGACGCCAGAGCCGCAGCCTGCGAGTGACGATCTTTGCAGCCAGCCAGCCGAGAACAGCGGAAGATACTGCTAGCGGCCATGCCTGATCTAAAGAAAAGAAGGGGTGTTGAGCGTAGGGCCCAGAGCCAATGATTGCTACACACAAGAGCCATACGACGCCGGCGGATGTGCCAAGAGCGAGTAGCGACCAAGCAGATGTCATCAGCCAGTAGCCGATTGGATTTTTCCTGCGCTTCAAGACGATGCCCCAACCCACCCATACGCGACGGGTCTCAAGCGAGCGAGCAACCAGGTCAATCAAGAAGATCGCCATGCAAAGGAGTGTGAGGAAGCGAAACATTGCTCTAAGCGGCCTAACACCGGAATTAAGCCGACCCGCGAAGCGGGTTCGGCTTGAATGAATTGTTAGGCCTGCACTCCGGGCTGGCTCGGCTGCTGGCGCCAAAGCTGGCCCTCGATGATGACCTTGCAGTGATAGCAGACGGAATGTAACTCATCTTTGTTGTACCAGCGATGCCATCCGCCACTCGTCGTGCAGTCAGTGGCCTTGGGAAAAAAGTCGGAGATCGGGCCGGGCATGTGCACGCGGAGCCAAGTCCACAGTCGATGCGGATGACGTGTATCCCAGAAATTATCGGGCATATGCAGATCGACTGAGTTGTGAGGCATTGCGATCCCAAGATGCTGTTGTGCAGGCCTAACACCAGAATTAAGCCGACCCGCGAAGCGGGTTCGGCTTGAATGAATTGTTAGCCACCACCCGGGATGGCCAATCTATGAGTCTCCGCATGCTCCCATGCCTTGACGGTGACAGAGCCAGCAGCCTCATCCCATACAGCGGACTCCAATGCACGTGGAGTGGGAAAACTCTTGAGAAGCACCACAGGCCGTGCCCAGGCAGGGCGATAGGCCACGACGGAGCCCGTTGAACTCTCTTGCCAGAGTGCGATTGAACCCGATGGAGCAACGGACATACTTTGGCACTGACCGAAGTCCCTAGACTTGTAGAAGCAGTGGTTGAAGTGGCCGACACTCTCAAATCCAAAGTCGCCAGAGACTTGCAGCGTCGCCTCACAGAATCCACCAGCGTATCGATCGCGTTGCTCGACGCCAGCAGCGCCATCTGCGCAAGTCACGCAGCCGGACAAGAGAGCAACTGATGCCAACGTTGCAAGAGTCTTCATGTGGTGGATAACACCAGAATTAAGCCGACCCGCGAAGCGGGTTCGGCTTGAATGAATTGTTAGCCCTCATGCTGCAGGGCTGACCAGACTGCCTCAATGATTACCATGGACGCATCATCCGGATGGCACCCCTTGCCGCAAGCCGACTCGATCAGTTTGTCGTTACCCCGCCATAGGCCGTAATGGTTACGGATGCCCATGCCCCAGCCGTGATGGAACATGATCAGGTCATCCTTCTTAGTCATGCGCAGAGTGGCCTTATCCTCGTCAGACAGTGAGCCCAAGATGTCTGCGGCGATCGCCTGGACAGTCGTGGGCCAATTCTCAGGGCCCAACTCTGGCTCGTCTTGCGCCAAAAGTGGGCTGGCGAAAGAAAGAGTGAAGAGCAGCAGTAGCTTCTTCATGAGGGCTAACACCGGAATTAAGCCGACCCGCGAAGCGGGTTCGGCTTGAATGACTTGTTAGGCCCCGGCCCACCAACCTTGACCTGTCCCTCCAGCACAAGCCCGCGAAGTGTTGCGGTTTGGTGCGGGCGGGAGAACAGAATGCGAGCGTCTCGATACTCTCCGTCATCGAGGAGCTTGGCGGTGCCTACCGCGACAGCATCCTTCTGCCCAGGGCTACGGTAGATGAGCTCACGATGCGTGTACTGAACCGAAAAGATTGCACCGCCGCCGGAAGGGACGTGCTCAAGCAGAAGAAGCGGAATCTCTTGGCCAGTGCGGAGCTCAGCAACGATGTCTGAGGTGAGCGGCGGTAGTTGATGAAAGTACTCGCTGTCTGAAGTTGCCATAAGTCTACCCCGGGGCCTAACACCGGAATTAAGCCGACCCGCGAAGCGGGTTCGGCTTGAATGAATTGTTAGGCCGCAGTGTTGCGCAGCCGACGACGAAGAGCTAGTCCCGCAACCAGGATCGCCAACCCGACAATAGCGAGAGCGTACGGCAGGTAACCCAAACTTTGCGATACCTTCGGAACGGCACGCCAATATTGAGAGTGAGCCTGGCCATCGGAGGGGAGCATGAAATCAACGGGAAGCAAACCTAGGATCCAAGCCAGCGCGTAGGCAAGAACGGCTATGCCGAAGGTTATAGATGAGTTTGCCAAGATGCTCTTCATGCGGCCTAACACCGGAATTAAGCCGACCCGCGAAGCGGGTTCGGCTTGAATGAATTGTTAGGTGCCAAGCCCGTTGCTTGCAAGCAAGCGCGCCAGCACGTTGAAACCGAAATCGGCTAGCTCAGCCTCGGGTAGCCCAGCTAGGTCTTCAAGACTTCCCGGTGCGTAATCCTTGAAAGTAAACAGGCTGTGGTAAGCCCATGTGCCTGACTCATGTCCTTTACATGCATCCTCAAGAATTACCCTCAGTCCGCTATCAGAAAGCTCTGCCAAGCTGCAGAGAACAGCCATGCTCTTGGTGGGAATTTTTTGTGAGCTTTCCATGGCAACTAACACCAGAATTAAGCCGACCCGCGAAGCGGGTTCGGCTTGAATGAATTGTTAGGTGGGGAGCCGGTGAGGTCTTGCAACTGAGCTGGCTTAAGCGGCATGCCCTCAGGTTGCTCGTCCACACCTTTAATCCAGAGCTGTCCGTCTGAGCGAGCCTCAACCTCAACCGGGCGTGAGGCCGGACAAAGAACGAGCATAGCTGGAGAAACCAAGAAGCGGTGGTTGACGGCGCCAAAATCGAGTGAAGACAGCGAAGTGACCGGGACAGGCGCACTATCGCGCGGCTCTAGTACAAGATCACGACCCTCCATAGGGACAGATACGTCCACCCCGGAGAAATTGAACAAGGTGACGGCACAAGCCGGATCGCCCGTGGTGGTGAGCAGGAATGCAACTAAGCCTAGAGTTACCGCCATCTTGTCCTCCCCACCTAACGCCTGAGTTAAGCCGTGCCGCGAAGCGGCATCGGCTTGAACGAATTGTTAGGGCCCTAAGCCGAGAAGCCTGGCCCGATTTGGCGAGCCTGCCGCGAACCCCCTCAGCTCGGCAATGAAAGTATCAATGGAAGCTGGATCACAACGCATGAAAAGACGGGCTGTCTCACGCTGCTCGGAGCGACCGACCGGGTAGGTCGACTCGAAGGTGGCCCAAAGACCTACATGCCCGAGGCGGTCAGTGCAGAAGAGTTCAAGGTGGCAGTGGCCGGTGCCGGGACTGCCAAAGGCGTAGCTGGCCGTCGAGTCTGCTGACGCAGGAAAACCCGTCAGTGCTTCAGCTAGCTGCAAGTGGTCGCCGACGTTGCCCCACGCTGAAGTGCTGGCGACAAAGTTTCCGTTAGAGAGTCGCACGGTGTACCGGACAAGCTCATCCCCGTCATGCTCTAGAGAGCCCCCAACTTCTAGTGATGCTTCCATAGGGCCCTAACCCCGGAATTAAGCCGACCCGCGAAGCGGGTTCGGCTTGAATGAATTGTTAGGTGCCGGCTACTGAACCTGGACCAGCACGCTCCGCAAGTTTGGCGTACGACCGGAACAGAAGAATCGTACCAGTCAAGCCGAGCGTGGCACCCGAAGAAACCAGCAAAGTAGAACCGCCAACTAACGCCCAGTACGTCGTCTCTCCGAGCTGCAGCACATAGAGAGGAATGGAAGCAGCGCAGTAAAGCACTCCAAGTGCGCTGCCAGCAGCCAGCCAGCGAAATGACGGATGCCCGTGTCGTCGGAGTGCACGAGCCTGAAGCCAAAGCATTGAGGACTGAACGATAAGGACGAACGCGGAGGTGAGCGCGCCTAGCAGTGCAGAAATTTCCATTTGCCGTGCCCTCCCCAAGGCACCTAACACCGGAATTAAGCCGACCCGCGAAGCGGGTTCGGCTTGAATGAATTGTTAGCCCCAACCTCATGTGGCCAAGTTGGCTCGCGCTGGATTGGAAAGACGATCTCTAGCAAAGGAACATCAACCTGTGACTTGGAATCGATATCCAGAATCAGGGGCCATGATCGCTCCGAATCAGTGTAAGCGGATACGGACACTCTCTTAAGAACACCTTTGCAGCTGTCGCCTCGCAAAGCGGAATGGCCCGAGTATGTGTTAAAGCTGATAGGAATGGAGTAGCGGCCTGCTGAATCCGTGAGCGACATGGCGGGACCACTTGGCATGGAGTTCTCCGACCAAGCAACGCCCACTAGTGCAGATTTGACAGGATTGCCTTGCTTGTCTGCGACAGATCCAGAAAAGACAAGGAATCTATCGCCACACTTTGCAGCCAAGGGCGCGATAGGCGCCCAGACAAGCATCAGAAGGACGATAACTTTCATTGGGGCTAACACCTGAATTAAGCCGACCCGCGAAGCGGGTTCGGCTTGAATGATCTGTTAGGCCGCGTCACCGGAACACGGCCAAGTAGACTATTGCGAGAACAACGAGAGCAGCTGCCCCAAGCCAGCGCGGGTGGAACGATAAGGTCGTGCTGGTTGATGCAGGGACGATACCGGACTCAAGGTCGGAAATGATGCCGGCGATGATCTGATCTTGGGACGCGCGGTATTCCGGGTCTTTGATCCGGATGTCTGCATCGTGCAGATAGTGCATTACCTGGGGTGGGAGTGGTACATCTAGCGCGCTAGAGAACTTACGTGCTGAAGCGTCCCAGCCAGCGAGATCAGCCGCGTCAATCGGAGAAGTGCGCTGGAGCTCGCGCAGCTGCTTGGCGATATCTTGGAGTTGCTGAGAATCTGTCATTAGCGGCCTAACACCGGAATTAAGCCGACCCGCGAAGCGGGTTCGGCTTGAATGAATTGTTAGGCCCCAAGACGGATCGCTGAATCAGGATCGGGGATGCTCAAGACATTGGCCAATGCTAACGCATTGGGACGAATCCAATCCGGAGAATCCTTGTCAAAGGGCGCGGGGAACCCGCTGAGGTTGTAGAGGGTCTTGGCACAAACCTCCTCAAAGCAGTACTGGATATTGCTCAGGCGGTCGCCGGCCCGCTCCGCGGCCAAAGTCTTGGAACGAATCCTTTGAAACAACTCGTGTCCCTCAGACCACTGACTTGGCTCGGCAGCCATCGTATCGAGAGCCAGTAAGGTCTCGCGGTCATTGCAAAGAGGGAGGAACAGCCAAACGAGCCGTTGGATTTCTGCTGCAGTTTGCGTTGCTGTCGCCATTGGGGCCTAACACCAGAATTAAGCCGACCCGCGAAGCGGGTTCGGCTTGAATGAATTGTTAGGCCGCGCGCCGGTGACGCCAGAGCCGCAGCCTGCGAGTGACGATCTTTGCAGCCAGCCAGCCGAGAACAGCGGAAGATACTGCTAGCGGCCATGCCTGATCTAAAGAAAAGAAGGGGTGTTGAGCGTAAGGCCCAGAGCCAATGAGTGCTACACACAAGAGCCATACGACGCCGGCGGATGTGCCAAGAGCGAGTAGCGACCAAGCAGATGTCATCAGCCAGTAGCCGACTGGATTTTTCCTGCGCTTCAAGACGATGCCCCAACCCACCCATACGCGACGGGTCTCAAGCGAGCGAGCAACCAGGTCGATCAAGAAGATCGCCATGCAAAGGAGTGTGAGGAAGCGAAACATTGCTTTAAGCGGCCTAACACCTGAATTAAGCCGACCCGCGAAGCGGGTTCGGCTTGAATGAACTGTTAGCCATCATGCTTGGCGGTTGCTTGAGAAAGTGCATGCACATGCGCACGAATCCAAAAGAGAAAAGTCCTGAGAACACTGCATACACGATAAGAGTAGCCAGAAGTGCAACCGGGCCGAATGTCATCTCTAAGCTGCCGCCCATGTATTGCTCGAATACCCACCAGATTGGGAGTACAAACGTACTGGCGAGAACGCTAAAGCGTCCAGGTAATCGTGTCTTAGCGGCGACGAATGAGGCTGCTGCCACTACACAGACAAAGGCCAGCACACTGACCCCGAAGCCAACCATGCTGATGGTGCTAAGAAGGTCGAGCTCCTCCGCTGTGAGTGGCCTTACATCGACTAGCTGTGGAGGACTGTCTGACATGATGGCTAACACCGGAATTAAGCCGACCCGCGAAGCGGGTTCGGCTTGAATGAATTGTTAGGCCGCTGGCCCGGAAATGCCAAGCCCAGCGACCACCAATGCAACGGCCTGTTCAACACTGCTCGCGGTGAGCTGACCAGACGACCCTGAGCTTTCCAGCAAGAACGGACAGTTACCGGTACTAGACTCAATTTGCACCTCAATGTCAGTAGTCGGATGGCGGAAGAGCCACAAGCCATCGTCGTCAGCCCCAGGATGTAAGACGGCCAGTTGCGCTGCCGACATGTCCGGATGTGCAAGATGCAGCTGAGCAATGATTAAGTCGATATCCCGCACATTTATCCCCTGCG